>JAXMDA010000002.1:0-505648 GCA_046349085.1 Rhodoblastus sp. | reverse complement strand
CCTGCGGCTGTTCGTGCGCTACGCGCTGATCGAAGTCTGGTGGATCGGCGGCATCGCCGACGCCGTCATCGCGGTTCTCTTCGCCAATCTGCTGCTGACGCTGCGCTTCGACGCCAGACCCATCTGGCGCTGGTGCGAATGGCCCGCGCATCGCGCGCTCTCGGACTTCTCCTATTCGCTCTACGCCGTGCACATGCCGGTCGTCGTCTTTCTGTGCGCCGCCGCGCAGCATTTCCTCGGCTACGGTTTCCGGACCGCGCCGACGACCGTGGCGCACTGGCTGGCGTTTCTGGCGACCTTCCTCGTCGCCATTGCCATCTCCTGGGCCTTTTCCCGCGTGACGGAGGCAAAGACAGGGCGCGTGCGCCGCTATACGCGAGGTCTCCTCGAGAGCCGCGCGCATCCGCAGGTGACGGGAGCGCCGGCCAAGGGATAATCTCGTCGCCGATGGCCTCGCTCTACGAACGCTACGTCCTGCCCCGTGTCATCCGCTGCGCCTGCGGCGGCCGGCCGATCACGCGCCAGCGCAAGAAGGTCGTGCCGCGCGCGACGGGCCGGGTGCTCGAGATCGGCGTCGGCGGCGGGCTCAATCTGCCGTTCTACGATCCTGCCCGCGTCGAAAGCGTCACGGGCGTCGATCCCTCGGCCGAATTGCGGGCGATGGCCGAGCAGGCGCCGCGACCGAAGGGGCTGGCGGTGTCGATCCAGGAGGCGGCGGGCGAGAATCTCCCCTTCGAGGATCGCTGCTTCGATACGGTGGTCGCCACCTACACGCTTTGCTCCGTCGCCGCAGTCGAGCGCGTGCTGGCCGAAACCCGGCGCGTGCTGAAGCCGGAAGGGTCATTCCTGTTCTGCGAGCACGGATTGTCGCCCGACGGCGAGGTTGCGCGCTGGCAGCGGCGGCTCGATCCGGTGTGGAAAGTCATTGCGGGGAATTGCCGCCTGTCGCGCCCGATCGCGCGAACGATCGCGGCAAACGGCTTCGCGATTGCGGATGTCGATACGATGTACCTGCCGAAAACGCCGCGCTTCGCCGGCTGGAACGAATGGGGCAGCGCGCGGCCGGCGTGAGGCGCCGCGGGCCTTGGCCCGCAGCCGCAGGTCGAGGCGAGCCCGAAGGCTCGCGGCGTGAGGCGCTTACGCCCGCTCGCCCTGGAAGGTCGAATCGCCGAACGGTCCGAGCGTCACCGAGCCGGAAAGCGAATCGCCGGACACCTTGCCCTTGAAGGTCAGCGTCATCGGCATGGGCGAGGTGATGTCGATCGACCAGGTCGCCTCGTCGCCGTTGACGGCGCCGTTGTTGATCGCCTGCCCGCCCTGCGCGCCGGCCTGCGTGCCCGTCAGGCTCGAGCCGGAGGAGGTCACTTCGAGCGTCGAGGTTTGCGCGCCCATGGGCGTGTTGACCGTCAAATTCCATTTGCCGTCGATGGCCATATTCTTCTCCCGAGGACGTCTCGCGCCGCATGGCGTGTCCATGGCGGACGATAGACCGTTTAGACATGAACAATCAACAGGCCGAGTGTCGCAAGGCGCAGCGCGTGCGCGCGGGCACTGCGCGATAGCGCAGCCTTGGCCATTCTGACGCCTCGAGGCCGCAGGATCGCGGCCTGTGGAGGCTCAAATGTTCGCAATTTTGCGCGCCGCGCTGACGCTTTCCCTGTTTGCCGCCGCGGGCGCGGCAAGGGCCGAATGCAATTATCCGCGGTTCGATTTCTTTCCCGAGAAGAACGGCGGCGTGACCGTGGACATGGTGGCGATCGCCGGCACGCCCTGCACGCATAATTTCGGCGAAGGGCCGGGCTATCGCTTCACCAGCGTCGATGTGAGCCTGCGCCCGGAGCACGGCCGCGTCGTGAAGCAGGGCGCAACGCGCTTCGTCTACACGCCCAAGGCGGGCTATATGGGCAAGGACGCCTACATGTTCCGGATATGCGCGCGGAAGGGCGAACAGAACGGCTGCTCGGCCATCGCCTTTCTCGTCGAGATCAGGAGCTGAAGCTGAACCGGCCAAAGAAAAGCCCGGCTCGAAGGCCGGGCGAGAGGGAGGAGGTATGATTTCCTTATACGTCGGTCCGGAGAGAGGCGCTGTGCGCTCTCGCACCAGATCAACCGCATAGCGCGAGCGACGGACAAGCTTCGGCATGTTTCTTAACGGCGCGCGCGTTCAGCCCTTGCGGAATCCGGCGACCTCGGTCAGCTTGAGCGTCGCGCAACATCGGGTTCGGCGGCCGTGGCGCGCGCACCGCGGCTGCGACTGCGCTTCCTGAATCAGGCTACGCCACCAAATGCACGAAAGCGACGATCCGGCCGTTGTCCTACGTATCTGGTCCAATCTCATTGGGCTGGTGGCGGGGCTGGCGATCGGGCACACGCAGATGATCCTGGGCGCCCCGCTCTGGGTTCTCGTTCTGAGCGCAGCGGTCGGCATCGGGGCTGGCGAGATGATTTTCCGCCGGATGCTGCGGCTTCGCGCGGAAGACCCTCCGCTGTCGCACCGGCTCGCCTGTTTCGTGGGCGGCGCGGGGGCTGGCGGCGCGACCGCGCTCATGAGCCAGGCCGCGCATCTCGGGGTCGCGTCCGGTGCGCTGGTCGCCGGCCTTATCGCGCTCGTGGTGTTCGCCATCTATCTGGGCGCCAGCGGCGGCCTCGGCGCGATGATCGGGAGCGTGCTGGGCATTCTTTACTGGGTGATCCCGCCCCACGACAGTTTCGCGCTCGCCGACTCCAATGGCGTCTTCCAGTTGCTCGCGACGATGGCCTGCTGCGCGATCGCCTTCGGCATGATCTGGGCGCAGCGCAAGCTGAATTCGTCGTCGCTGGATCAGTAGCCGGCTGGCAAAAGGGGCGGGATTCGAACCCCAGTCTTTTCGCTCGCGCGGCGGGGAGCCCGCCACGCGAGCGCCTCAACCGTGGGTTCGAATAACGGGGTGCGGCATATGGCGGAAGGGGTGGGATTCGAACCCACGGTGGACTTGCGCCCACGGCGGTTTTCAAGACCGCTGCCTTAAACCACTCGGCCACCCTTCCGAACGCTGGACTTCGAGGCCATCCGTCGACGCGCGGGATCTCGAACCGGCCTTGATCGCCTCTATCAAGGCGAGCCGGAAGTGCTTGCTGGGCGTGGAAATGTCAATCCTGCTCCCGGCCGCGACGCCGCAAGCGGGGCGCGCCCGATTCCGGAAACGCGCGGCTTCGCGAATGCGCCGAACTGACGACCCCCGGCGACCATTGGCGTCGGCGGGGATCTGAAGCAATTCAATAACAGGGCGGATAGGGATAGTATCCGCAGTAGGGATAGGACGGCGCCGCGGCCGCAGCAGCCCCCAGCGCCGCGCCCGCGGCAAGGCCGGCGCCGAGGCCAACGCCGACCGGGACGGCGGGACGGGCATACCAGCCGCCGTGATAGACCGGCGGACGCCAGTACCCGCCGCCGCGCGCCACGGTCATCCCGCCAACGCCGCCGAAATGAGCGACGCCGCCGCCATATGCGCCGCGGGCGGCGAACCAGTCGATGAACAGGGCCGCCGGGCCGCTGGCGCCGGACAGGGAGCCTTCAAGCACGGAGACGTCGAACGTGAGCGTCGTTCCGTCGAGCTTCGGCGATTTCAGCACCACGACCGCGTCGGCGATTTCGCCAGGTTTCGTGCCGAGAACGGAAATGGTCGCGTTGGGCGGGTCCTTTTCGAAGCTGTCCTTGCCCTGATCCCATTGCATGATGAACTGGCTGGTCATCTCGTGCCCAGCCGCGCGAACCGGGCGGTCGGCAAAGACGATCGTGTTGGGCGAAACGCCCGTCAGCACCAGCCTGGCGCCGTCGAGTTTCGCGCCGCTTGCGTTCAGAACGGCCAGAGACGGGACGGGGTGGCTGGGCGCGGACGGGGTTCCAATGGACTTTTCCAGGGGTTTGGAGCTCTGGGCGGAGGCCGGGCCGGCCAGCCACACGGCTGCGACGGTCGTGACGATGAGCAAGGTTGCGCGACGCATTCTCTCGATACCTCCTGAAGCGGGGGCGACATGGCGCGCGCCCGGTCGGCGCAACAATGCATGATCGCCGTCGGATGCGCCTGTCGGCCTGAGCCGGAAACTTGGCACTTTCAGACACCGCACAGGCGCGCGGACGTCGGCGGCCTTGCGAACGCTTTTGTCGGGCTGAAATATTCAGGAGCCCCGGGGAACCAGTCGGAAAAACCGGCCGTGCGGCATTTCGGATACAGTTTATATTATTCATTAAATATCATAGGTTTATATATGAAATATAATGTGTGACATTAGCGTGTGCATGGCGTTTTGGCGCCCCCGCCGCAATTCTGTCCCAATCGAGCAGCCTCCTCGTTGAAAGCGCCTGAACGGCCGCGCCCGAGGTCTCGACCGGAAGGCGCCGCTGGTTTAATGGTCGCTTAAACAAATAGGTAGAACGTGCGCGCGTTTGCAGTTTGCGTGCGCGCGTCCAGGGGACAGGATCGAGCCGTGGCGAACAGCAAGCGATCGAGTTCGTTTCTGCGTAAAGCGTGCAAGTTCATGTCTCCTGCCATGCGTACTGAAATCTCCGTCGCCCGCTCCGGCGCGCGCGTGTTCGCCATCGTCGTGTGCGCCGCCGCGCTTGCGGGCTGCGCCCAGAACAACCAGCGCTATTCATCCGGCGGCGGCGGCATCGACCCGAAATATGGCGTCGCGGCGTCGCCGCGCGTCGTCGCCGACGGCGAGGAAGTGCCGAAGGGCGGCGGCCAGTACATGGTTGGGAAGCCCTACCAGATCGCCGGCAAGACTTATTATCCTTCCGAGCGCCGCATAGCGCAGGTCGGCATGGCGTCCTGGTACGGCGCCGATTTCCACGGCCGCAAGACGGCCAATGGCGAGGTGTTCGACCGGGGCTCGATTTCGGCGGCGCATCCGACCATGCCGCTGCCGAGCTACGCCCGCGTCACCAACCTGCGCAATCAGCATTCCATCGTCGTGCGCGTCAACGACCGCGGCCCTTATCACGGCGGCCGGGTGATGGACGTTTCGCAGCGCGTCGCCGAGGCCCTTCAGTTCAAGCATTTCGGCACGGCCAAGGTCCGCGTCGAGTATCTGACCAAGGCCCCGATCCGCGGCTCGAACGACAGCGCCTTGCTGGCCTCTCTGCGCACCGACGGCTCGCCCGCGACGATCGACGGCATGCCGGCCAGCGCGCCGGTCATGGTCGCCGAACGCCCGCCTGAAAAGCCGCGTCTGGCGGCGCTCAGGCCGCAGACGGCCGCAAGCGCGACCGACGCCGACGGCGACGAGGAGCAGCAGGCGGAAGCGGCGCCGGTCGGCAGGCCGCTCGCAGCCGCGCCGCTGCCGCCGTCCCGGCCGTTCGACCTCGGCACAATTCCCGGCGCCGGCACGCCAATCGCCGGGCGCAGCGCCGTGGCCATGGCGGGCGTCTCCTCCGCCGCGCGGTCGCGCGCCGCCGCCCGCGCGGACATGGCGGAACGCTGATCTTCCAAAGGCTTCCGCAACGAAGCGTTCGCCGCTAATCTCTGCACGCCCGTCCGGGCATCGGGGGACTGCGTCGCCGGCTTGCCGCGCGGCGCGAGCGGAAGGCGAAATACATCTTGGGCTCCTCGGCACTCCTGCTGCGCGCTTTCACGGCGATCGGGCTTCTTGCGTCATGGGCGGCGCAGGCGCAGACCTCCACGGTCAATGTCGCCTGCCGACAGGCGGTCCTCATGGACGCCGAAAGCCAGTCCTTCATCTTCGAGCGCAACGCCGACGAACTGGCCTCGCCAGCTTCCACCGCCAAGATCATGACGGCCGAACTGCTGTTCCGGGCGCTCAAGGAAGGGAAGGTCACGCTCGACCAGACCTACGAGATTTCCGAAAAGGCCTGGCGCGAGGGCGGGGCGCCCTCCAAGGGCTCGAGCATGTTCGCCTCGCTGCATTCGCAGGTGCGAATCGAGGATCTGATCCGCGGGCTTGTCGTCGATTCGGGCAACGACGCGGCGATCGCCATCGCGGAGGGGCTCGCCGGCACGGAAGAAGCCTTTGGCGAGGCGATGACGCGCCGGGCGCGCGAACTCGGCATGAAGCGCTCGACCTTCACCAACGCCTGGGGGCGTAGCGATCCCCGACAGAAGACGTCGGTGCGCGAAATGGCGCAATTGTCGGCGCATGTCATCCAGACCTATCCCGATTACTACAAGTACTTCGGCGAGAAGGCTTTCACCTGGAACAAGATCAATCAGCAGAACCGCAATCCCTTGCTGCTGATGAACATCGGCGCCGACGGGCTCAAGACCGGCAATATCGACGAGAGCGGCTTCGCCATCGTCGGCTCCGCCGTCGAGAACAACCAGCGCCTCATCGTCTCGCTCAACGGCTGCAAGACCGCGACGGAGCGCGCCGACGACGCCCGCAAGCTCCTGCTCTGGGGCTTCCGCTCGCTCGACGCCAAGAGCCTGTTCGACGCCGGCGAGACGATCGGGACAGTGCCGGTCTATGGCGGCGAGCCGCATGACGTGCCGGTGGCGGCGAGCCAGAAGGTCAAGGTCTTCCTGCCACGCGGCTCCGGCGAGCGGCTGCAGGGCAAGATCGTGTTCGACGGGCCGCTGACGGCGCCGATCAAGAAAGGAACGGTGATCGCGCGGTTGAAGCTCACGCGCGGGCAGGCGCTGGCGCTGGACATCCCGCTCGAGGCGAAGGAGGACGTCGTGGTCGGGTCCCTGCCGCGGCGTTCGTTCGACGCGGGCATGGAATTCGTCGGACAGATGATGCGCAAATACGTCCTGAAGAAATGAACGCGCCCTTGATCGACAAGCCCGAAGCCGGAGCCGCGCCAGTCGTCCCCGGCCGTTTCATCACATTCGAAGGCGGCGAGGGCGCGGGCAAGTCGACGCAGGCGCGCCATCTCAGGGCGCACCTCGAACAGGCCGGCGTGCGGGTGATCGTCACCCGCGAACCCGGCGGCTCGCCCCGCGCCGAGGCGTTGCGGGCCGCGCTGCTCGCCGGCAAGGCGGCCGGGCTCGGCGCCTTCGGGGAGGCGGTGCTGTTCGGCGCGGCGCGGATCGATCATATCGACACGCTGATCCGCCCGGCGCTGGCCAGCGGCGCCTGGGTGATCTGCGACCGTTTCGCCGATTCGACGCGCGCCTACCAGGGCGCGGCGGGCAAGGCGAAGCCGGAACTGATCGCCGCTCTGGAGCGCGTCGTCGTCGGCCCGGTGCGGCCCGACCTGACCTTCCTGCTCGACATCGAACCGTCGCTCGGCCTCGCCCGCGCCCGCGCGCGGGCAGGCGACGCGGCGGCGGACCGCTTCGAAAGCGAGGACCTGTCGTTCCATCAGGCCTTGCGTCGCGCCTTTCTCGATATCGCCACGCGCGAACCGGGGCGGATGAAGGTGGTCAACGCGGCCTGGCCCGAGCACGAGATCGCCGACGAAATCTGGGCGCTGACGCGCCGCGCCTTTCCCACGCCGCTTGGGATCCCGGCGTCGTGAGCGCGCGCCGCCGCGACGAGGCGCCGCCGGAAAGCGACGTGCTGGAGGGCGCGCTCGCCCCGCGCGCCAACAAGACGCTGTTCGGCCACAAGACGGCGGAACGCGATTTTCTCGAGGCCTACAAGGCCGACCGGCTGCCGCACGCGTGGCTGATCGGCGGCAGGCCGGGCATCGGCAAGGCGACGTTCGCGTGGCGCATCGCCCGGTTCCTGACCGCTCATCCCGACCCGCGCCTGCCGGCGGTGCAGAAGGCGGGCGACCTCTACGTCGATCCCGACGCCAAGGCCGCGCATCTCATCGATTCGCTGTCCGCGCCGGACATCTTCCTGCTGCGGCGCGAGTGGAACTTCCAGGCCAAGCCGCCGAAGCACTTCACCGAGATCCGGGTCGACGACGCCCGGCGGGCGCTGCACATGTTCCACCACAACGCGGCGGGCGGCGGCTGGCGCATCTGCATCGTCGACCCGGCGGACGAACTCAACAAATCGAGCGCCAACGCGCTGCTCAAGATGGTGGAGGAGCCCCCGGCGAAGGCGCTGTTCCTGATCCTGGCGCACCAGCCGGGCCGCCTCCTGCCGACAATCCGCTCGCGCTGCCGCAAGCTGATGCTGCAACCGCTGAAGCCGTCCGACATCGTTCACGCGATCGAGGCGCAGGGCGAGGCCTTCCGGAAATACACGCACGCCGAGATCGAAAAGGCCGCGCATCGCGCCGACGGGTCGGTGCGCGAGGCCGTCCGCATTCTGGCGCGCCAGGGCGCGGCGTCGGCCAGGATAGCGGAAGAGATGCTGCGCAATCTGCCGAAGATCGACTGGGGCGGCGTCCAGAACCTCGTCGATTCCATTTCCCGCCCGACGGCGGCCAATGAGTTCGACGCCTTCATCGAGACGGTCCTCCTCTGGCTCGACGCCCGCGTGAAGGACGCGGCCGGGCAGGGGCCGCGCAGCCTTGCGCCGCTGGCCGAGGCCTGGGAGAAGATCGGCAAGTCCGTGCGCGAGACGGACGTCTACAATCTCGACAAGAGGGCGCTGATCCTCGGCATCGTCGAGGAACTGGGCGCGGCGACGCGGTAGGGCCGCCGTCCGGGACCAGGGGCGACCTGTTGGCCGATAGCCACATTGCCGCAGAAAAAGCCGCGCAGGCAGGGCTTTAACTTGCCAATCGGGTTACGTAACGGCAATGTCGGCAATGAAAGCAGTTCCGCGGGTTTATGCCGGCGTATTGGGCGAGAAGAGATGAGAAACTCCAATATATCTATCCGGGCCGCCGCCGCTGTCGAAAGAAGCGACGAAGCTTTTCGGACGGAACGTCTCGACCGCCGGTCGTTTCTGTTCGGCTCCGCCGCCGGTCTGGGCGCGCTGGGACTCGGCGGCTGCATGACGACCGAGGGCATGAGCCGCGCCGAGGCGGAGAAGATGTACGGGTCCGTCGCGGACAAGAAATTCGCGATTCCGGCGGTCGATATCGGCAAGATCGACCCGAAGTTCTATCGCCAGAGGGTTCACTACCCCAGCAAGGAAGCGCCCGGCACGATCATCGTCGATCCCGGCAATTACTATGTTTATCGCATCGAGGGCGACGAACACGCCATGCGCTATGGCGCGAATGTCGGCCGCGAAGGGTTCCTGTGGAGCGGCGACGCCTATGTCGGCCGCAAGGCCGAATGGCCCATCTGGACGCCGCCCAAGGAAATGATCAAGCGCCAGCCCGAGGCCGCCAAATACGCCGGCGGCATGCCGCCGGGCCTGGACAACCCGCTCGGCGCGCGCACGCTCTATCTCTACCAGAACGGCCGTTACACGCTCTACACGATCTATTCGACGAGCGATCCGGAGACGATCGGGACCAATCTCACGAGCGGCTGCACCGGTCTTCTCACGCAGGACATGATGGACCTTTATTCGCGTACGCCGGTGAAGACGAAGGTCGTCGTCCTCCCGGCATAGCCAGCGACGTCGACGCCCGGTTCGATACCGTCTCGCCTTGCGGACCGAACCCCTGTAAACCCGCGTTCATGACGTCACGGCCCAAGTTCATGATCTCCACCGCCATTCCCTATGCGAATGGCGCGCCGCATATCGGCCACGCCTACGAGCGCATCGCGACCGACGCGATCGCGCGGTTCAAGCGGCTCGACGGGCACGACGTCCTGTTCATCACCGGCATGGACGAATACGGGCTGAAGGTGCAGCAGACGTCGGCGCGCGACGGCGTGACGCCGCAGGAGTTCGTCGACAAGGTCGCCGCCGATTTCGCGACGCTGGGCGAGCTGCTCGATGCGCCGACCGACGATTTCGTGCGCACGACCCAGCCCCGCCACGCCGCCGCCGTTACGGAACTCTGGAAGCGGATGCAGGCGAACGGCGACATTTACCTGTCGAAATACGCGGGCTGGTATTCCGTCCGCGACGAGGCCTATTTCGACGAAGGCGAACTGACCACGAACGCCGAGGGCAGGAAATTCGCGCCGACCGGCAGCCCGGTCGAATGGATGGAGGAGGAGAATTACCTCTTCCGGCTCTCGGCCTATGCCGACCGCCTGCTCGCCCATTACGAGGCGAACCCGGATTTCGTCACGCCGGAGACCTACCGCAACGAGATCGTCGCCTTCGTGAAGCGCGGCCTCGAGGATCTCTCGATCTCGCGCACCAATTTCAACTGGGGCGTGCCGGTGCCGGGCGACCCGAAGCACGTTATGTACGTCTGGGTCGACGCGCTGACGAATTACATCACCGCGACGGGCTTTCCCGATCCGCAGGCGCCGCGCGCAGGGTTCTGGCCGTGCGATGCGCATGTGATCGGCAAGGACATTACGCGGTTTCACAGCATCTACTGGCCGGCCTTCCTGATGTCGGCGGGCATCGAACTGCCGAGGCAGGTCGTGGTGCACGGCTTCCTGTTCAATCGCGGGGAGAAAATGTCGAAGTCGGTCGGCAACGTCATCGGCCCGGCCGATCTCGTGCGCGACTACGGTCTCGACCAGATGCGCTATTTCTTCCTGCGCGAAGTGCCGTTCGGGCAGGACGGCTCCTATTCGCACGAGGCGATCGTGGCGCGCACCAACGCCGATCTCGCCAACGACCTCGGCAATCTCGCGCAGCGCTCCCTGTCGATGATCGCCAAGAATTGCGAGGGCAGGGCGCCCGCCTGGGGCGAACTGACCGAAGCCGACCGCGCGATCCTCGAGGCCGCCTACGCCTTGCCCGAGAAATGTCGGGCCGCGATGCAGAGCTTCGCCATCCACACGACGCTGGCGGAAACCTTCAAGGTGGTGGCGGACGCCAACCGCTATTTCGCAAGCGAGGAGCCGTGGACCAAGCGCAAGACCGATTTTTCGCGCATGGCGACGGTCTTGGGCGTGACGGCCGAAGTGCTGCGGGTGGTGGCGATCATGGCGCAGCCTGCGATGCCCGGCGCGATGGGCAAGCTGCTCGACATTCTGGCGCAGCCCGCTGACGCCCGCGACTTCGCCCATGCGGACGCGGCGCACAGGCTGGGGGAGGGGACCGCCCTGCCCGCGCCGGCGCCGATCTTCCCGCGCTATGTGGAGCAGGACGAGAAGAAGTCCTGAAACCCATGCTCATCGACACGCACTGCCATCTCGACTTTCCCGATTTCGCGCCGGAACGCGACGCCGTCGTGTCTCGCGCGAAGGAAGCTGGCGTCGGGCGGATGATCACGATCTCGACCCATGTCGAGCGCTTCCCGACCTATGCCGGAATTGCGGAAGCCTACGACAACGTTTTCTGCACGGTCGGCACGCATCCCCATCACGCCCACGACACGCCCGAGGCGAGCGCGACGGAGCTGGCGGCGCTGGCGCAGCACCCGAAATGCGTGGGGATCGGCGAGGCGGGGCTCGACTATCACTACGACCGCGCGCCGCGCGACGTGGCGCAGCGCGTGTTCCGGACGCATATCGCGGCCGCGCGCGAGAGCGGCCTGCCGCTGGTCATTCACACGCGCGACGCCGACGCCGACACGGCCGCCATTTTGGAAGACGAAATGGGGAAGGGGGCTTTCAAGGCCCTGCTCCATTGCTTCACGGCGTCGCGGGAGCTGGCCGAGCGCGCGCTGGCGCTCGGGCTGTACATTTCCTTTTCGGGCGTCGTCACCTTCAAGAACTCCCAGGCGCTGCGCGACATCGCCGCCGCCGCGCCGCTCGACCGGCTGCTGGTCGAGACCGACGCGCCGTTCCTCGCGCCCGCGCCGTTTCGCGGCAAGCGCAACGAGCCGGCCTATGTGGCGAGAACCGCAGCCGTGCTGGCGGAAGCGCGCGGCATCGGCGCGGCGGAGCTGGCCGCCGCGACAACGGACAATGCGCTGCGGATTTTCTCCAAGATGCCGCCGCTCGCCGCATGAGCTACACGGCGACGATCCTCGGCTGCGGCTCGTCGGCGGGCGTGCCGCGCGTCGCCCAGGGCTGGGGCGCCTGCGATCCGGCCAATCCGAAAAACCGGCGGCGGCGCTGCGCGCTGCATGTCTCGCGGCAAGGCATCGCCGGCTCGACCGAAGTGCTCGTCGATCTCGGGCCTGATATCCGCGAGCAGCTTCTGGACGCGCGCGTCATGCACATCGACGCCGTGCTGCTGACCCACGCCCACGCCGACCATATCCACGGCATCGACGACGTCCGGCCGTACGTGATCCAACAAGGCCATCTGCTGCCGGTCTACATGGACGAGGCGACCTCGCAGGGCGTGCGGGAAAAGTTCGGCTACATCTTCAGGACGCCGGAAGGCAGCCAATATCCGCCGCTTCTGCGCGAGCATCGCCTCACGCCGGGCGTCAGGGTGGCGCTGGACGGCCCCGGCGGCCCGGTCGAGGCGCTGCCGATATTGTTTCGACACGGCGACATCGACGCGCTGGGCTTCCGGTTCGGCGACCTCGCCTATACGCCTGATGTCAGCGACATACCGCCGGATTCGGCCAGGCTGCTCGAAGGCCTCGATGTCTGGATCATCGATGCGCTGCGTTATCGCCGGCATCCGAGCCACCTGACGGTCGCGCAGGCGCTGGACTGGATCGGCCGGCTGAAGCCGCGCCGCGCCATCCTGACCAATCTGCACACCGATCTCGATTATGCGACGCTTGCACGGGAATTGCCGCCGAATGTGAGGCCGGCCTTCGACGGGCTGCGAATCGAGCTCTAGCGTTTCCTCATTGGGCGGAGACAACGCCGCCATTGGATGGAGTGGTTCGCGGAGCCTGTCATCGGGCGCGCTGCGCGCGATCCGTTGGCTCGCCATGACGGCGGCGCGATTCGATCTCGTGAGGAACGGCCCTGGCTCCGGCTTTGGATTTGCCGCGCGTCAGCTTCGATCATGTTTCGTTCCGCGTTCGCAGGATGTTCCGCCGGGCTTTTCATTTCGGCGCGTAAATGCGCGTTTGGATCAGCGTCTACCTATTCGCAAGTTCCATAATATTGATTATGCGAATTATGTATCATGAAACGCGTGCGATATCAGCGGCCTTCTCTCTCGGTATTTGCGAGCCGCTGCTGTGGCGTGGCGCTGGCAAGGCTGCAAGTCCGCATGGCCGGCGCCCGCTGGCGCAAAAATGTGCCGGCCCGGCTTCAGAATTTTCGCGGGTTTGAGTAGCCAGCACTTTATTTTGGCGCTAAAAGATGGTTTGCGCGGGCTTATGGCATTCGAGAGCGAAGTCTAGTGAAAGGCGGAGGCCGTTCCGTTCCGGCTGGTCGAAGGACCGACGGGATGGGCATTTGCGCAGGTGTGGCGGTTCTGTCGGGAACCCGTGCGGAACAGGGAAACCGCACGTAAGTGGCGAAACGAGCGATAAGGCATGAGCAAAGGTAGAGATTTCCGTCCCCCGCGCAAGCGCGGCTTCGATGACGACGGCCCGAGTTACGACTACAACCCCCGGAACAGAACGCCGCGCCCCCAGTTTGGTGGACCGCCCGGCGGATTCCCGGACATGGGCGCCCCCTCCATGGCGCCCTCCAGCCCGCCAATCGACGCCACCGTCAAGTGGTTCAAGGCCGACAAGGGCTTCGGCTTCGTCGAGCTTGGCAACGGCACCGGCGACGCCTTCCTTCACATCGGCGCTGTTCAGCAGGCTGGCTATGACAGCCTGCCGCCCGGCGCGAAGCTGAAGGTCAACGTGCAGACCGGCCAGAAGGGCCAGCAAGTCACCCGCATCCTCGAGGCCGATCTTTCGACCGCGCAGGAAGTCCGCCCGCCCCGCTCCGGCGGTTTCGGCGGCGGCAGCGGCGGCTACGGCGACAGCCCCCGTCCGCGGCGCGCCGCGCCCGACCCGTCCACGGCCGTCCCGGTCTCCGGCAAGGTCAAGTGGTTCGACGAGACCAAGGGCTTCGGCTTCGTGCAGTCGAACGACGGCGGCAAGGACGTGTTCGTCCATATCTCCGTGCTGACGTCCTCGGGCGTCCAGCGCCTGGTCGAAGGCCAGCCGGTCAACATGCAGGTCGTCGACACGCCCAAGGGCCGCGAGGCGATCTCGATCCAGGCCTAGCGCCGGGTCAATCCGGGCAGGGCGCCCCTGCCCCTTCAAATCCAGCCGGCGCCGCAAGCGCCGGCTTTTTCGTTTCAGCGCCCGGGCTCCGATGGAAAAGTCACGCGACATTGCACGCCTGCTCGAAATCATGGCGGCGCTGCGCACGCCGGAGACCGGCTGCCCCTGGGATCTCGAGCAGGATTTCGCGACGATCGCGCCCTATACGATCGAGGAAGCCTATGAGGTGGCCGACGCCATCGCGCATGGCGACCGCGAGGATCTGCGCGAGGAGCTGGGCGATCTGCTGCTGCAGGTCGTCTTTCACGCGCGCATGGCGGAGGAGGAAGGCGTCTTCGATTTCGGCGGCGTGGTCGAGGCGATCACGGACAAGCTGATCCGCCGCCACCCGCATGTCTTCGGCGACGCGCGCGACCTGTCGGCGGACGAAGTGTCCGCCCTCTGGGGGAAGATCAAGGCCCAGGAAAAGCGAGCGAAAGAAGAAAGGCTGTTGAAAGCGGCGCGCAATCCGCAACCTCCCGCCGGCCGGACGCTCGCCAGCGTCAAATCGGGACGGCCGGCGCTGACGCGGGCGTTGGAATTGCAGAAGGCCGCGGGCGAAGTCGGCTTCGACTGGAACGACGTTCGCGCCGTGCTCGACAAGATCGTCGAGGAATCGCGCGAGGTGACCGAGGCGGTCGCATCGGGCGACGCGGAGCAAGTGACGGACGAGATCGGCGACCTGTTCTTCGTCATGGTCAATCTTGCCCGTCATGCGGGCGTCGATCCCGAAACGGCGCTGCGCGGCGCCAACGCCAAATTCGAGCGGCGCTTCGCCTATGTCGAGGACGGGCTGGCGGCCCGCGGCCGGACGCCGAAGGAGGCCACGCTCGCCGAGATGGACGCCCTGTGGAACGAGGCGAAGAGGAACGGCTAACGCAGGCCGCCGAAATCCAGCGCGCCGAAGGGCGCGACATTGCGTCGGACGTCGCCTTCCTGCGGCGCGAAACTAAGCGCCGGCGCGACAGCCGGTTCGCCGCCCTTCCCGGCCGCGGCGACGGCGGCGTTCCACGCTTCCCGCGCCTTGGACGGATCGCTCCTGACCGTAACCGTTCGCACCGGCGGCTCGGCCGCCTCGTCGATCTTGGCGTCGCGTTCAGGCTGCGCCCTGTCGTCCGCCGCGCCTGCGCGCGAGTCCTTGCGTTCGGCCGCCTTGCGGTCTGCGGGCGATGTGTCGTCCGCCTCGTCTGCGTCCTCCACCGCCGGGCTCTTCTTCCCGAGGCGAGCGGCGGCCTGCTTGTGGCGCACTTTAATGCCCGCCTTGGAGGCGGCGGCCTTGCTGATGCAGCGTCCCTTGGACACCTGAAATATCTGGCCCGATCCGCATTGCCTTGCGGCTGCGGGCGAAGCGAGGGCGACGGCGAGGCCGGCGGCGGAGGCAAGTAGAACGATTTGGCTTGATCGCACGTGGGGGCTCCCCTTTTGACTGACGGACCAGGGGCGGCGCGATACGTTTCGCGCCGGTGGGGATAGGAGGGAGCGTTATTGACTGAAATGTGACCTGTTTCCGGCGCCGGCGGGATCAATTCCGCCGAAATCAGCGCGGAACGGCCGTTTTCGTGTCGGGGAACCGTCTCAGCACCCGCTCGACGCGCTCCGGCCCGACGCGGATGTCGATGGCGAGCGAGCCGTCCCTGCCCGCCTTGCGCGCCAGCACTTCGCCGTTCTCGTAGAGCCATGCGAGGCCTGCGCCGTCAGACGCCGGCACCTTCACGCGCAACAGCTTCCGCTCCGAGGCGATGCGGCGCTCGATCGAGGCGAGAAGCGTGTCGATCCCCTCGCCCGTGATGGCGGAAACCAGCACGGGCCGCTCGTCGGCGGGGCGCGCGATCGTCGCCTGCAACAGGCCGGCGCGGCGCTCGTCGCCCAGGAGGTCGGCCTTGTTCCAGACCTCGACGAGCCGACGATGATCGTGCGGCTCGATGCCGAGATCGCTGAGAATGCGCTCGACGTCGGCGCTCTGGGCCTCGGTATCCTCGTGGCTGACGTCCCGAACATGCAGGATGACGTCGGCCTCGATCACCTCCTCCAGCGTCGCGCGGAAGGCGGAGACCAGCATGGTCGGGAGGTCCGAGATGAATCCGACGGTGTCCGACAGGATGATGCGCGCGCCGTGCGGCAGCTTCACCGCCCGAAGCGTCGGGTCGAGCGTGGCGAACAGCAGGTCCTTGGCCAGCACTTCGGCCTGTGTCAGCCGGTTGAACAGCGTGGACTTGCCGGCGTTGGTGTAGCCGACCAGCGCCACGACCGGGTAAGGCGCGTCCTGCCGCTTCTTGCGATGCAGGCCGCGCGTGCGCTTGACCTGCTCGAGGTCCTTCTCGATGCGGCTGATGCGCTCCTGAATGAGGCGGCGGTCGGTTTCGATCTGCGTTTCGCCGGGGCCGCCGAGAAAGCCGAAGCCGCCGCGCTGGCGTTCGAGATGGGTCCAGGAGCGGACGAGACGCGATTTCTGGTAGGCGAGATGGGCAAGCTCGACCTGCAAGGCGCCTTCGCGCGTGCGGGCGCGCTTGCCGAAGATTTCGAGGATCAGGCCGGTGCGGTCGATGACCTTGGCGGCGAAGGCCTTTTCCAGATTACGCTGCTGCACGGGGGAGAGCGCGCAATCCATGATGACGAGCTCGACCTCCTGCTCCTTGGCGAGCGCGGCGATCTCCTCGACCTTGCCCTTGCCGAGGTAGGTCGCGGGCCGCACCTGCGCGAGCAGAACGAGGCTGGCGCCGACGATTTCGAGATCGATGGCGCGGGCGAGACCTTCGGCCTCCGCCAGCCGCGCCTGCGGCGCGCGCAGATTGGCGTCGCCCTGCGCCGCGCGAGCGTTCGGATAGGGGCCGACGACAAGCGCGCGCGCGCCGGCCGCCGCGGCCGCGCGGGCGTCGAGGTCGAGACCCCTGTCGATCGAATTCGGACGCTTGTCTTGCTCGCCTATTTTTCCGGCGCCTCTTCGCTCGGCTCGAACATCTGGAGCGGCTGTCCGGGCATGATCGTGGAGATGGCGTGCTTGTAGACGAGCTGCGAGTGGCCGTCACGGCGCAGGAGCACGCAGAAATTGTCGAACCAGGTCACGACGCCCTGAAGTTTGACGCCGTTCACGAGGAATATCGTGAGCGGAATCTTGTTCTTGCGGACATAGTTGAGAAAGGTGTCCTGAAGATTTTGCGCGCGTTCAGTCGCCATTGTGCCTGACCTGCTTTTCTTGGCGTCCCGTTCGGGACGCAGTTGTTTGTCCGCCAGCAATCTCGGCGCCACCCGGCCGTTTGCCCCCCGCGCGGACAACAGGCCGACTATAAGTGTGCTTTGCTTTGGATTCCAACAAGAACCGAGCCTCGAAAACTTTAGTCCTACACACCGGGCCACAATGTGGCGGCGAGGCCGGCGGCGGCGGCGAACAGTCCCAGCGCGAAAATGGGGTTAATCGACGTGAGGATCACGAGCGCGGCTGTCGCCGCCGTGGCGATGAAACCCAGCGCATCATGGTCGGCGGCGCGCGCCATGACGAGACTGCTCGACAGCACCAGGCCGATGGCGATCGGCGTCAGGCCGGCCTTCACGGAGTCGAACCAGGCGGCCCGGCCGTAATGGGCGACGAAACGCCCGGTGATCCATGCCAGCGCGCAGGTCGGCACGAGCGCGGCAAGCGTCGCCACGATCAGGCCGGACAGGCCGGCCATCTTCCAGCCGACCAGGCTCAGCACCATGATATTCGGGCCGGGAGCCACCTGCCCCAGCGCGAACAGGTTCGCGAATTCGGCGTCGTCCATCCAGCGCAGGACCTCGACGAGCTGGCGGTGCATTTCTGGCGCAATGGCGTTCGCGCCGCCGATGGCGACGAGAGACAGGATCGAAAAATCGATCGCCATGCGCAGGAGGACGTCGGACTTCACGACTTGCGCCTGAAGTGCATGAAAGCGACGGACAGCGGTCCGAAGATCGCGACCGCCCAGAGCAGCGGCAGCCGGAATACGCCGACCGCAACGAAAACCGCCGCGCATATGCCGATCTGGAACGGATCGAGACGCGCGCCGCGCGCCATTTTGACGCCCGCCGCGAAAACAAGGCCGGCGGCCGCGGAGGCCGCGCCGCCGACGGCGATGCGGACGACGCTGGCGCCGGAGAGGTAATCGTAGGCGGCGCCGATAGCCAGCACCGCCAGCAGCGGCGCCGCCATCAATCCCAGGACCGAGACGACGGCGCCGGCGAGGCCGTGGTAACGCTGGCCCAGCACGACGCAGAGGTTCGGCGTATTGGGGCCCGGCAGCACCTGGCAGATGCCCAGCAGCGCGGAATATTCGCGGGCGTCGAGCCAGCCGCGCTCCTCGACGACCATGCGGTGCGCCCACGGCGTGACGCCGCCGAAGCCCATCAGCCCGACCTTTCCCCAGCCGAGGAACAGATCCGGCAGGCTGGGCGTCCGGTGCGCGGCGCCCGTGTCGCTATCCTTCATCTCGCGTTCCGCCGCCTCGATTCGTTCGACAATCATGCAGGCGAAAGAGCGGGATGTAGAGAGGCGCCCGGCGCCCGCCGACGGGCGGGGCCTGGACGCCCGCGCCGCGAGGTCAGAATTTCCTGGCGGCGTTCAGACCCTTGGCGGTTTCGTCCGTCGTCTTCTGTGTCGCCTCCTGCGCCGCCCTGACGACGGATTCGCCGGCCGCTTTCGCGTCGGCCCCGGCCTCCCGAACGCCGGCCATGGCGATCTCCGCGATCTTTTCGGAATGATCAGTGAAGGCCGACATGAGATCGCGGACGTAATCCATCTGGATGCGGGCGGCGTCGCCGAAGCTGCGCGCGCCGCTCAGCTCGCGGCCTGCCCGCGCGGCGCTCTCGAAATTGCGCACTGACAGATTGATCATCTCGGCGCCGATCTGGCGGGCCTTTTCGCCGATATGGGCGGAGCGATCCATCAGGGACGACAGGTTCATCGTCGACGTATCGATCGTGTGATTGAAGCTCATGATTCATCCTTCCGGTAGGCCGCGCAGACGCCGCGCCGTGGAAACGAAAGGGCGCGCCCGTCGATGTGAGCCGATGGACGCGCCCAGAAAGAAACGCGGCGCGCGGCCATCCGTTCGCGCCTGCGGAAAAAGATTTCCGCAGGGGCTCAGTCGATCGACAGCGACTTCAGCTTGCGATGCAGCGCGGAGCGCTCCATGCCGATGAATTCCGCCGTGCGCGAGATATTGCCGCCGAACCGGCTGATCTGGGCCACGAGATATTCGCGCTCGAAGACCTCGCGGGCCTCGCGCAGCGACAGGCTCATCAGCTTTTCGCCCCCTGCCCCGTTGGGCGTGGCCGGCACGAGCGCGCCGATCTCGGAGGGCAGCATTTCTGCGGATATCTCCGCCTCCGGGTCGCCGGCGGTGAGAATCATCAGGCGTTCGACGTTGTTGCGGAGCTGGCGAATATTGCCCGGCCAGTCGTGCGATTGCAGCACCGCCATGGCGTCCGGCCCGATCTTGCGGCGTGGCATTCCGGTCGTCTGGGACACCTGGTCCATGAAGAAGTCGATCAGCTCGGGAATGTCGTCGCGGCGGTCGGCCAGCGACGGCACGTTGATCGGCACGACCGAGAGACGATGGAACAATTCCTCGCGGAACTGGCCGTCCGCGATCGCCTTGGCGAGATCGCGCGAGCTGGACGAGATGATGCGAACATCCACATGCACGCGCGTGGACCCGTCGACGCGCTGGAAGTTCTGATCGACCAGCACACGCAGGATCTTGGCCTGCGTCTCGCGCGGCATGTCGGCGACTTCGTCGATGTAGAGCGTGCCGCCGTGCGCCTCTTCCAGCGCGCCGACCTTGCGCCTGCCGTCCTTGCCCTCCGAGCCGAAGAGCTCGAGCTCCATGTTTTCCGGCGTGATGGTGGCGGCGTTGATGACGACGAAGGGGCCGGCCGCGCGGCTCGAGGCCTCGTGAATCGAGCGCGCCGCCAGCTCCTTGCCGGAGCCCGGCGCGCCGGTGATGAGCACGCGCGAATTGGCGGGCGCGACGCGTTCGATGACCTGACGCAACTGGTTCATCGCGCTGGACTTGCCGACGATGCGGTCGATGGCGCCGGCGCGCGAGCGCAATTCGCTGACCTCGCGCTTCAGGCGCGAGGCCTCGAGCGCCCGGTCGGCGACCAGCACGAGCCGGTCGGCCTTGAAGGGCTTTTCGATGAAGTCGTAGGCGCCCGCGCGGATGGCGCTGACCGCCGTCTCGATATTGCCGTGGCCCGAGATCATCACCACCGGAAGGTTGGGATGATGCTCCTTGATGACGTTGAGGAGTTGCAGGCCGTCGAGTCGCGAGCCCTGCATCCAGATGTCCAGGAACATCAGGTGCGGGCGGCGCGCCTCGATGGCGGCCAGCGCCTCGTCGGAATTCTTGGCGGTGCGGGTCGAATGGCCCTCGTCCGAGAGAATTCCGGAGACGATGTCGCGGATGTCCGCCTCGTCGTCGACGATGAGAATGTCGGTGGCCATTCGTCGCGCTTCTTTCTGATCGGTGCGATGTATCAAACCTGTTCCGGGACGGGCGCGGCGTGCGAATCCGCGCTGCCCGAAACCTTCATGAAGAGTCGAACGTAGGCGCCGGGTCCCGCCGGCGCGTCGAGCAGTTCGATCCCGCCCCCGTGATCCTCCATGATCTTGGCGACAATAGGCAGGCCGAGGCCGGTGCCCTCGCTACGGGTGGTCACATAGGGTTCGAGAAGGCGCTGGCGGTTCTCCGTCGGAAAGCCGCGCCCATTGTCGATGACGTCGATCGCCGCGACGCCGTCGGCGACTGCGACCGATACGTCGATGCGGCCGGGGCCGTTGGCCCCTTCGACGGCCGCCACGCCCTCCGTGGCGTTCTTCACGATGTTGGTCAGCGCCTGGGAGATCAGGCGGCGGTCGAATTTCGCGGGCAGCCGGTCGAGCGCATAGTGCTCGACGATCTCGATGTCGGGATGGCCGACGCGCATCAGGAACACGACCTGCTTCACGCACTGGATCAGTTCGTCCTCCTCGAGCCGCGCCTTGGGCATGCGGGCGAAGGAGGAGAATTCGTCGACCATGCGCTTGATGTCGTCCACCTGGCGCACGATCGTGTCCGTGCACTGGTCGAAGACTTCGCGGTCGGTGGTGATCACGCGTCCATACTTGCGCTTCAGGCGCTCGGCGGAGAGCTGGATCGGGGTCAGCGGATTCTTGATCTCGTGCGCGATGCGGCGTGCGACATCCGCCCAGGCGGACGTGCGCTGGGCGGTGACGAGGTCGGTGATATCGTCGAGCGTGATGACGAAACTGCGGCCGGCGTCGTCGCTCGAGCCCGAGGTCACGCTGACGTTGACGATGCGTTCGCGCCCGCTGCGCATCAGCGAAATCTGGCTCTGAACGGATCGACGTTGCGCCGCCGAATCCTGCAGGATCGCATCCACTTCCGGCAGCGCGTCGGAAATCGGCCGGCCGATGGCGCTCGCTCCGGCCTCCACATTCATCAGCTTTTCGGCGGCCGGATTGACCACTGTCACGATACCTTCGGGATCGACGCCGACGACCGCCGCCGGCACGCCCGACAACACGGCTTCGGTGAAGGCGCGGCGCTCGTCGATCAACTGGTTGGCGGCCAGAAGCCTGTTCTGCTGCACGCGCAGTTCGGAGGTCATCTTGTTGAAGGTCTCGCCGAGATGGGCGAGATCGCCCTCCGACTTGTCGATGGGCACGCGAACGTAGAGGTTGCCGGTGGCGACCTCGTCAGTCGCCGAAATCAGACGGCGGATCGGCGCGATCAGGCGGTTGGCGAAGGCAAGCCCCAGCCAGATCGCCGACAGCAGCATGATCAGCGAGATCAGGCCGAACATGCTCGCAAACGCGATGACGAGATTGCGGCGCTGCCCCTCGAAGGAATTGTAGATGGCGATGAGATTGGCCGCCTGCTGCGGAAACTCCATCGTGAAGGGATCGACGGGCCGCGCCACATAAAGGAACACGCCGGGGAAGGCGGCGATGGGGCGCAGCGCGATGAAGGTCTTGCCGCCGTCGGCGACCACGCAGGTCGGTTCGTTCTTGCGCGCCTCGACAAAGTCGGCCGCCTCGGGTTTCACCATTTGCGCAGGCTGCTCGCCCTGCGGCGGGAAATCGGCCTTTTCGAGCGTCTCGCCGTTCTCGCGGATCAGAGCCGCCTGCGTGAAGCCGAGATAGCGGGCGCGCGAGGCGAAGAATTCGTGGAACAGCGCGCGGTCGGCGTCGTACATCGGCTTGGCGCGGTCGAGGTCGGCCGCCGTCAATTGCGCTTCCTGCAGCAGCGAGCGGCATTGCGACTGGCGGAACAGCCGCGCGGCCTCCGCCGTGTTGAAGATGAACGCGCGCACGTCATGCAGGAAGGCCGGGCTGATCGCCTGATTGATCGTGATGGATCCGACGATGGCGATGACCACCGCCGGCGCCGCGGCCGCGACGGAAAAGGCGCGCACGACCCGGAAATGCAGGCCCGAGCCCGCCGCGCCGCGTCGCCAGGCGGCGGCGAGCGTCCAGCCTTCCGCCACCACCAGCGCGATGACGACCAGGAGAGAGACGACATTGGCCGCAAACAGGCCGAAGGCCAATCGGTCGTCGACCGCGATCGGCGTGAGGCCCGACAGCATGAAGAACGTGGCGAGCGCGCAGAACAATGCAAAGGCGACGGCCACCGCGCCGAAGCGTTGTCGCAAGCGGCGTCCCGGACGTCGCGCCGGTTGCGGCGCGCTCTTCGCATCTGCTTCGGACATCGGCCCCCAACGATCCGCTCAGCCTCCGCTAGGGCTAGCGGAGTTGCGGCCTAGTTGCAACGACGCAACGGTGTTGCCAGATTGCGACGTTTTTCGGGCCATATTAGCCTTAAGCTAGGCGTGAGGAGTCAAAAAGAATCGAGCCGCCGTGCTTGGACCGCGAGAAGCAATCGAAGAGTTCAGACGCGACGCCGGTTTTCGCGCGCGCGACACGTTCCTGCCGGTCTATCCGGCCGCGGCGGACGGCGGGGCGCCGGTTGGAATTCACCTTTACCGCGACCTCGAACTGCGCTGGCCGGGTTTCGCCTTCCGCGACGGCGACCTTATCGACGACGCCCGCATTCATCCCGAACATCTCAGGCGCTGGCGCGCGGCCAATCGTGACGCGGACGCAAGCCGATACGCCCGACCGCGCGACATTTCGGGCATGTCGCTGGTGCTGCCGCTTGCCGGTTACGACGTCTACGGTCACTGGCTGCTCGATTTCCTGCCGCGCGCCTGGCTTTTCACGGAAGTTTTCGGCCATAGCGAAGAGGTCAACCTCGTCGTGCCGTGGGACACGCCGGCTTTCGCGTTGCGCATGCTGGATCAGGCTTTTCCCATGCCGCGCGCGCGCCTCGTCCGCTACGGCCTGCCCGAACTCATTCGGCTCGAAATGGCGATCATTCCATCGGTTCTCCACGAGGACTATCGATTCCACCCGGCAATGAATCGCTTCGTCGGCTATTTGCAGGACGTCGTGGCGGCGCCATCGCCGCCGGAGACGCCGAAGCTTTTCGTTTCGCGCGCATCGCTCGTCGACTCGAGACGCCCGCACACCCGGCGTCTTGCGAACGAGGCAGAACTGCGCGCGGCCCTGGAAGCCGACGGTTTCGTCACGGTCAGCCCCGAGAGCTTGCCCTGGGCGCAGCAGATCGCCCTGTTCTCGCAGGCGCGCGTCATCGTCGGCGAAGGCGGCTCGGGTCTCCACAATTGCCTGTTTGCCCGCGCGGCGCGCGTGGTCTGCCTGCGCCCGATCGACGGCGTCGCCGCGGATATCGGCGCGCTGCGGGGCCATGCGCTTTGCGCGATCCATCCGCAGGGCGAAGCAGCCGACGCCTTCTCCGTGGACGTTGCGGACGTGGTCGCGCACAGCAAACCGATCCCGCCGGCGCCAGAAGCGGCCGTCGTGTCGGAAGATCGCCGCCGCATGCGCGCGCTCAACGCGGTCCTCGTCAGGACAAGGGAGCGCGCGGAGACGGCCGAGGCGGCCCTCGAGGAGATCACGGTCGAACGAAAGGAGCTTGCGGCCCGCGCATTCTGGCCGCTCGTCGGCGCCCTGCTCGCCCTGTCCCGCTTTTCGTCGCGCCTGTTGCGCGCGCTCAAGGGCGAGCGCCGCAATCCCCTGTTCGATGAAGCATTCTATCTCGATCGCTACCCGTTCGTCCGCGCGACGGGCATGGACCCCTACGCCCATTACCTCGAGTACGGCGCGGCCGCCGGTCTTGATCCGAGCCCCGACTTCGTCACGGACTGGTATCTGCGCAGCAACCCGGACGTCGCCGCCTCCGGCGCCAATCCGCTCGACCATTTCCTGCGTTACGGCAGCGCAGAGGGCCGCGCGCCGCGGCCGGACAGTCGATCGGTCTGAACGCCGCCGTCAGCGCGGAAGGCGCATCAGCCGGATGTCGAGGTCGCGAACCTTCTTGCGCAGCGTGTTGCGGTTGAGGCCGAGCAGTTCCGCCGCCTTGATCTGGTTGCCGCGCGTCGCCGCCAGCGCCGCCGAAAGCAAGGGATATTCGATCTCGCGCAGGATGCGGTGATAGAGCCCGGGCGGCGGCAGGCCGTCGCCGTAGGACTTGAAGAGTTCGGCAAGGTGACGCTCGACGGCGATTCCGAGGGAATCGTCCTTGTCGCGCTCGCGTCCGTTGCGATGCGCGGCGGCGGGCGTCTCGGCGGCGGCGACTTGCGCCGGCGCGGCGTAATCCTGGCCCAGCTCGGATTCGACCAGCGATTCCGAGATGATTTCCTGCGGATAGAGCGCGGCGAGGCGCCGGGTCAGGTTCTCGAGTTCGCGGATATTGCCCGGCCAGCGATAGCGCTTGAGGCGGTCGAGGGCGGCCGGCTCCATGCGCTTCTGCGGCAGGCCTTCTTCCGCGGCCAGTTTGAAGAAGTGCCGGACGAGGTCCGGCACGTCCTCGGTGCGCTCGCGCAGCGGCGGCAGGCGCAGCGGCACGACATTGAGACGGAAGAACAGGTCCTCGCGGAACAGGCCCTGCTGGATCGAGACGCGCAGGTCCTTGTTGGTGGCCGCGACGATGCGGACGTTGCTCTTGATCGGCGTGCGGCCGCCGACGGTCGTGTATTCGCCCTGCTGCAGCACGCGCAGCAGGCGGGTCTGGGCCTCCATCGGCATGTCGCCGATCTCGTCGAGAAAGAGCGTGCCGCCCTCGGCCTGCTCGAAGCGGCCGGCGGAGCGCTGGTTGGCCCCGGTGAAGGCGCCCTTCTCGTGGCCGAACAGTTCGCTTTCGATGAGGTCGCGCGGGATCGCGGCCATGTTGATGGCGACGAACGGCCCCTTCTTGCGCTTGCCGTAGTCGTGCAGGGCGCGGGCGACCAGCTCCTTGCCGGTGCCGGATTCGCCGGTGATCATCACCGTGAGATCGGTCTGCATCAGCCGGGCGAGCGCGCGATAGATTTCCTGCATGGCGGGCGAACGGCCGACCAGCGGCATGCCCTCCATCTCGTGGTGATGCGGGTCGCGGTCGGCGCCGGGCCGCGGCGAATTCAGCGCGCGGCCGACGATGGCGACCAGTTCCTTCAGGTCGAAGGGCTTCGGCAGGTAGTCGTAGGCGCCGCGCTCGGACGCCTTGATTGCGGTCATGAACGTGTTCTGCGCGCTCATGACGATAATGGGCAGGTCGGGCCTCAGCTTCTTGATGCGCGGCAGAAGCTCGAAGGCGTTCTCGTCCGGCATGACGACGTCGGTGATGATGAGGTCGCCGTCGCCCGCCTCCACCCAGCGCCAGAGCGTGGAGGCGACCCCGGTCGCGCGCACCTCGTAGCCGGCTCGCGACAGGGCCTGGCTCAGGACCGTGCGAATCGCCATGTCGTCGTCAGCAACCAGTATCGATCGGCCGGACATCAATTGTTTCTCCAGCGTCGCGGCTTCACGTCGCGCGTCCGTCCTGCGCGGCCCCGCCCTTGGCGCGATACATCGGCATGAGAATCCGAAAGGTCGTGCGCCGCGGTTGGGACTCGCATTCGACGATGCCGCCGTGGTCCCCGACTATCTTCGCTACCAAAGCAAGTCCGAGGCCAGTCCCGCTCGTCTTCGTCGTCACGAAGGGATCGTAGAGGTTGGCCATGATGTCCTCGGGCACGCCCGGGCCGTTGTCGCGCACGCAGAATTCCAGCGGCAGGCTGACGAGCGCCGTCGAGCCCGGCGTCCGCATCCGCACGCCCGGCTTGTAGGCGGTCGAGAGCTCGATCTCGCCGTCGATGGCGTCGGAGCCGATGGCCTCCGCCGCGTTCTTCACGAGATTCATGAAAACCTGAACGAGCTGGTCGCGGTTGGCGAGCACCGGCGGCAGCGAGGGGTCATAGGTCTCGGTGAAACGGATGTGGCGGGCAAAGCCAGCCTGCGCCGACAGTTTTACCTGGCCGAGCACGTTATGGATGTTGACGCTCTCGCGCTCGATCGGGCGGCCGTCGGAGAACATTTCCATGCGCCCGACCAGCTTCACGATGCGGTCGGTCTCGTCGCAGATGAGGCGGGTGAGCGCGCGGTCGCCGTCCTCGACCGCCGTTTCCAGCAATTGCGCCGCGCCGCGGATGCCGGCCAGCGGGTTCTTGATCTCGTGCGCGAGCATGGCGGCAAGCGCCGAAACGGAGCGGGCGGCGCCTCGATAGGTGAGCTGCCTGTCCATTTTATCGGCAATTGTGCGTTCCTGCAGCATAAGAACGAGGCTGTTTGCATCATCCGAGAGCGGCGCAGCGTGAACGTCCGCCACCCTTTCGACGCCGATGCGGGGCGTGCCGAGATCGACGCGGTATTCGTTGATGGCGGCGCGCCGCTCGCGCGCCTGTTCGAGCAGGCCGAGCACCGGCGAGGAAAACGGCAGCAGATCCTCGATCCGCTGGCGACGCAGCGCCGCCAGGCCCATCTCGAAAAACGCCTCCGCCGCCGCGTTGGCGTCGACGATCCGGTTGCCGCCGTCCAGCGCGAGCACGGGGTTGGGCAAAGCCGACAGAAGGCGGGCGGGATCGACCGTCGCCTTCCCGCCGTCGCGGGCCATGCGCCCGCGATCGACGACGAAATCGTCGGCTTCGCGATTCATGCGGCCTCCTCGGCGCAGTCCAGCCAGCAACGCGCGAGCAGAGCCGCGGCCTCATCGGCGTCCGACGTCGTCACGAGCCGCGCGCGCAGCGCGCGCGGCAGGCCGGCCCCGGACGCCGCCGCTTCGTCGGCATAGGCGGCGAGATGCTTGCGGGCGTGACGGACGCCCTGCTCCTTGCCGAAGGCCGAAAGCAGGCTCGCATAATGATCGAGCGCGGCTTCGGCCTTTTCGTCGGGCGCGGGTTCGCGCCAGGCGCGGCCGCAGAGGCTCGCCCCCACCTGCCCGACGAGCCACGGCCTGCCGACGGCGGCGCGGCCGATCATGACGGCGTCGGCGCCGGAAGCCGCCAGCATTTTTCGAGCGTCGTCGGGGCTGCTGCAGTCGCCGTTGGCGACAAGCGGCAGGGCGACCGCCTCGCGCACGGCGCGGATCGCCGTCCAGTCGGCGTGGCCCTTGTAGAATTGCTGCCGTGTGCGGCCGTGAACCGTGACGAGCGCCACGCCCTCGGATTCGAGGCGGCGCGCCAGTTCGGGCGCGGAAATCTGGGCGGCGTCCCAGCCGAGCCGCATTTTGACCGAGACCGGAACCTTGACCGCAGCGACGGTTGCGCGCGCCAAGGCGACGGCAAGTTCCGGTTCGCGCATCAGCGCGGAGCCCGCATAGCCGCCGACAACGCGCTTGGCCGGACAGCCCATGTTGATGTCGATGGCATGCGCGCCCGCCGCTTCCGCGAGCCGCGCGGCTTCGGCCATGGCGCGGGGATCGCGGCCGGCGATCTGGACGACATGCAGCGGAAGCCCGTCGCCCTCGGCGCGCAGGCGCGTTTCCTCGTCGGCGGCAAGATAGAAGCTGGCCGCGACCATCTCGGAGACGACCAGGCCCGCGCCGAACCGCGCGGCCACGCGCCGCATGCCGAGATCGGTAATGCCCGACATGGGAGCCAGAAAGGCCGGCGCCTCGATCTTCCGCGCGCCCAGGACGATGGGCTGCGCAGTTTGGGCGCCCAAGCTTTGGGCATCTGCATTCATGCCTATACAATAGACATTATGTTGCGCTGCGCCAAGAGCCAGTCTTGATATTTGTCATGTCCTGGCCGGCAAATTGACGGGCGCGCGGAAACGTCGGATTGAAGCGCCATGTTCTCGCAAGCAGGCGCCGACACGCTCGTTCTAATTGTGGCCGCGGGCCGTGGCTCACGTTTCGGCGGCGAGATTCCGAAGCAATACCGGTTGCTGGCCGGTATGCCCGTCCTGACCCGGACGATCGCGGCTTTCGCCCGGGCCTTGCCCGAAGCGCGGCTTCTGGCGACCATCCACCCCGACGATTTGGCGCTCTATGAAGGCGCGGTCGGCGCCCTGCCGAAGGATGTCGCGGCGCGGCTTCTGCCCTGGGCCGCAGGCGGCGCAACGCGGCAGGCCAGCGTGCGGAACGGGCTGGAATCTGTTTCCAGCGGAGCGCAAAAAATCGTTCTTGTTCATGATGCTGCACGACCATTCGCAAGTTCTGAATTAATTTCGCGAGCCCGCGCGGCGGGGCGCGATTTCGGGGCGGCCGTGCCGGGCTTTTCCGTCACCGACACGATCAAGACGGTGGACGACGCGGGCGCCGTGACCGGCACGCCGGACCGCGCCCGCCTTCGCGCCGTGCAAACGCCGCAGGCCTTCGACTACGCCCTGCTGCTCGCCGCGCATCGCGCGACCGCCGGGCTCGAGCTGACCGACGACGCGGCCGTCGCCGAACGGGCCGGACACAGGGTGCATGTCTTCGAGGGGGACCCGGGCAACATGAAGATCACCAGCGCAGGCGACCTCGAGGCGGCCGAGCGGCGCCTGTCGGGCGACCTCAGCGACGTCAGGGTCGGCCAGGGCTACGACGTTCATGCGTTCGAACCCGGCGACCACGTGTGGCTCGGCGGCATCGCGATCCCCCACGACAAGAAGCTGCTCGGCCATTCCGACGCCGACGTGCTGATGCACGCCGTCACCGACGCGATCTTCGGCGCGCTGGCGGACGGCGACATCGGCTCGCATTTTCCCCCGTCCGATCCGCAATGGAAGGGCGCGGCCTCCTCGATTTTCCTGTCCTATGCCGCCGATCGCGTGCGGTCGCGCGGCGGCATGATCGCGCATGTCGACGCCACCGTGGTCGCCGAGCGTCCGAAGGTCGGTCCGCATCGCGATGCGATCCGCGCAAAGCTCGCGGAGATCATGAAGATTTCCGTCGACCGCGTGGCGGTGAAGGCGACGACGTCGGAACGCCTCGGCTTCACCGGCCGCGAGGAAGGAATCGCCGCGCTCGCGACGGCGACCGTGCGGCTGCCGGCGGGAGAATAGAATGGCCTTCGACGCAGCGCTCGAGGAACGCGCGAAAAGGCTGGTCGAGCGCTACACGGCCGCCGGCCTGACCATCGCAACCGCCGAATCCTGCACTGGCGGGCTGGCGGCGGGCCTGATCACGGAAATCGCCGGCTCGTCCGCTGTGCTGGAGCGCGGTTTCGTCGTCTATTCCAACGCCGCCAAGATCGGCATGCTCGGCGTTTCGCCTGAAACGATCGACGCCGTTGGGGCGGTGAGCGAAGCGACGGCGCGCGAAATGGCCGTGGGCGCGCTTGAAAATTCGCGCGCAGATGTGGCCGTTTCGATCACGGGCGTCGCCGGTCCGGGCGGCGGATCGGCGGAAAAGCCCGTCGGCCTCGTGCACTTCGCCTGCGCGCGCCGCGGGAGGCCTACGGTTCATGTCGAGCGCCGGTTTGGCGAGATCGGCCGCGGCGCGGTGCGAAAAGCGTCGATCGAGCAGGCGCTCGAGCTGCTGGAAGCGGCGTTGTAGCGCGAGGCGGTTTCTGGCCGAAACTGCCCTACCCGCGCCCGTAAACCTTGTCGGCGCGTTGTTCGAAGGCTGTCGTGAACTTGCGGAAGGCGTCGTCGAACACCGCGCCCATCAGCGCGCCGAGCGTGCGCGAGCGGAATTCGTAGTCGATGAAGAATTCGACTTCCGAGCGCTTCTGCTCGGACGAATCGCCCGGGATGTCGCGGAAGCGCCAGCGGTTGCGCAAGTGGCGGAAGGGGCCGTCGACATATTCGACGAGAATTTCGTTGCGGGCGGCGTCGAGCGCGACGCGCGTCGTGAAACGTTCGCGAATGGCCTTGTAGCCCACCTCCATTTCCGCAAGCAGGACCTCGGCGCCGTCCTCACGCGGCTCGCGCCGGCGCACGCGCAGCGCCGTGCAGAGCGGCACGAACTCCGGATAGGCCTCGCAATCCGCCACGAGCGCGAACATGTCGTCGGCGCTGTGGCGAACACGCCTTATCGTGCGGTAGCGAGGCATTACGGCCTGCTGAAGCGCGGTCTCAACGGATCCGCAGGCAGCCCTTCCAGCCTTCGTAGGTCGAATATTGCCTTTTCAGGTCGCGCATCCAGCGCGCGCAGTCCGGCAAGGACGCGAATCGGGCCGTCACATCCGCCCAGTCGAGCGCCGTGGGCTGAACGCCGGGCGCGAGATTCCGGCCGCCGGTGAAATGGCCCTGCCAGACCTGCGACGGGCGAACGACGACGATCTCGCCCGCGTAGTCCGCGGCGCGCGCCCCGGAAAGCCCGATTGCAATGCCGATCGCAGCCAGAAAGACGCGCGCGGTTTTCATCTCTTTCGCTCCCTGTCGTGCGCCGAAACTAGCGCAGCGCGAACGGCCGCGCAAAAGCGGCGCTCCTGTTCATAGAGGCGCCCGCCGTGCGGCGCAAAGGCGCCGGCTCCGACGGCGCGGTTGGGGCAAGCGGCCTGAAACCAGCGCGTGGGCGATTTTGCAACACCGCGGGGCTTGTTGGCGACCGCCGTCTTTTTTCCCCGCTTCAGCCGATTTCCGCATCGAGAGTCCGCCTATCGGGGCTTTGACGACAGAAGGAGACTGTTCATGTCGAGATTCCTCCGCCCGGTGCTGGGCGTTTCCATCCTTGCGCTCGGCGCGGGAACCGCGGCGGCCGCCGACCTGCCGAGCCGCAAGGCGCCGCCGGTCGTCGAATATGTCGCCCCGCCCGTCTTTACCTGGACGGGCTTCTACATCGGCCTCAACGCCGGCGCGGCCATCGGCAATTCGCGCTACGACTGGCAGCCGTTCGGAAACAGCTCCGGCCAGAGCGGGGTCGCCTTCACCGGCGGCGGCCAGATCGGCTACAATTGGCAAACCGGACCGCTCGTTCTCGGCCTTGAGACCGACATCAACTATCGCGGCGCCTCGAACAATTCGAATGGCGGGCTCTTCAACAACAACCTGAGCGCCGGCTCCGGATACTTCGGCACCGTGCGCGGGCGGGTCGGCTACGCCATCGACCGCCTGCTGATCTACGGGACCGGCGGTCTTGCCTACGGCAACGTCAAGTTCCCCGGCAGCGCCTTCGGCGTCGGGCCCGCAGGCCCGCTGGCGCTGACGCGCTTCGACAACAACAGCGGCGCGAAGCTCGGATGGACCGCAGGCGCGGGCGCGGAATATGCGCTCACGCGCAACTGGTCAGTAAAGGCGGAATATCTGTATGTCGATCTCGGCCGGACCTCCGCCAATTACGTCGACCTGTTCACGGGCGCGCCCGTGACGCTGCAGGCGCGCAACCGCGACCATATTGTGCGCGCGGGCGTAAACTACCGATTCTAAAGGGCGAAGTTTTCGCCGAACTTGAACCCGGCCATGTGGCCGGGTTTTCTTTTCCGCGGAGACAAAGCGAGATTCGGGAGATGATCGTTTGCAAGCAAACGGCTAGCCGGAACGTGTTCCGCTTCAGTTGAAGGGCCTCGAATATTGTTGCGCTGGCGCCACGCCGCCCGAAAACACGCGGCCATTAAGGCTTTTGTGCGATTTTTGGTATTCACGCGACGGCATCCCTCGCCTAGCGTCAATTCAGCCGCCCGAAAAAAGTTGGGCGCCGAGCAAAAATGCTCTGAGTATCGGGGGACCGTCATGAAACTGATCAAGATTTTCGGGGCAGCGCTCGCCGCTTCCACCATCGCGGGTTCGGCCATCGCGGCTGACCTGCCCTCGCGCAAGGTTGCGCCCGCCTATGTTGCGCCTGCGCCTGTCTTCACCTGGACCGGCTTCTACATCGGCCTCAACGGCGGCTACGCCTTTGCGGGCAATGGCGCCGGGAACGGCGGCCGTCTGCTGACGACCGACGATTTCCACGGCACCGTCGTCGGCGGCCCTGCCTGGGCGCTCGGCACTGCGCCGAACGGCGGCGTGTTCGGCGGTCAGGCCGGCTTCAACTACCAGATGTCGCCGAGCTTCGTGGCCGGCATCGAGACCGACATCCAGGGCGCGTGGCTCCGGAGCAACTCGCAGGCGGCTCTGATTCCGGACATCACCGGCGGCGCGGCCTTCGGTTCTGTGGCCGCCAGCCAGCGCGTTGACTGGTACGGCACCCTGCGCGGCCGTCTGGGCTTCCTCGTCACGCCGTCGTGGCTGCTGTACGCCACCGGCGGTCTCGCCTATGGCGGCGTGAAGAGCTCGCTGTCTTATTTCGACATCAACCACCAGGGCCACCCGGGCCTGCTCGCCGGCGGCATCACCAACTTCAGCCAGACGCGCGTTGGCTGGACGCTCGGCGCGGGCGCGGAATGGGCCTTCACGCCGAACTGGTCGCTCAAGGCCGAATACGGCTACGTCGACCTCGGCCGCAGCACGATCAATGCGGCTTCGGCCTGGAACAACCTGCCGGTCGCCGGCGCTGCCGAAACCGTCATCATGACGGCTTCGACCCACACGTTCCGCACGTCGTTCCATACGCTGCGGGCCGGCGTGAACTACAAGTTCGGCTGGGGCGCCGCTCCGGTGGTCGCCAAGTACTGATCGAACGACATAATCGCATCTGTCTCGGGAAACCCGGCCGCAAGGCCGGGTTTTTCTTTTAAAACCAACATCTTCGCCAGTGACTGCCGTTCATTCGCATCGAGAATGCGCAGCGCCATTGTGGCTCCCAGGTCACACGAGTCGGAAACAAGGCCCGATTCAGCCCAATTCGGGCTTTCTCATGTTTCCTTGCGCCGAAAGCTTCTCTACGGTCTTTTCAGCGCTCGCCGATTTAGGCGCGCCTGAATTATCCGCTTCGCACACGTGAGCGGAGCGTGCCGAGTAAAACGACCCACCGCTTCCTACCCAGGGGGACAATATGAAGCTCACCAAGATTTTCGCCGCGGCGCTCGCTGCTTCCACCATCGCCGGCTCGGCCTTCGCTGCCGACCTGCCCTCGCGCAAGGTCGCCCCGGTTCTGGCCCCCGCCCCGGTCTTCACCTGGACCGGCTTCTACATCGGCCTCAACGCGGGTCTCGGCTGGAACGCGGCTGGCCCGCAGGCCGGCGCGCAGAACTTCACCGGCTTCGACAGCGCCGGCGCGCCCATCGGCACCGGCGTCCCCGGCCCGACGGCTGCGTGGAACAGCGGCACCAGCTCGCCGATCGGCTTCACCGGCGGCCTGACGGCTGGCTATAACATGCAGTTCACGCCGTGGTTCGTCGCCGGTCTCGAGACCGACATCCAGTTCGCCTCGATCAAGGGCGCCGGCACCGTCGCCACCTTCGTTCCGGTCGGCGTCAACGGCATCGTGACCCACAATCCCTCGATCCTGACCGCCCAGAAGACCGACTGGTTCGGCACGCTGCGCGGCCGCATCGGCATCACCCCGTTCGCCCCGACCTTCATGGTCTACGCCACCGGCGGTCTCGCCTACGGCAACGCCAAGACGGCCTACACGATCAACGACCTGTATCCGACCGTTCCCGCGATCCTCGCGGGCGCCGCGTGGGGCAGCTCGACCCGTATCGGCTGGACGGCCGGCGCGGGCGCCGAATGGGCGATCACGCCGAACTGGTCGCTCAAGGGCGAGTGGCTCTACGTCGACCTCGGCAAGACCACGCTTGCTGGCGTGAACAGCATTCAGCTCGCCGGCCCGGCGCCGTTCCCGATCTACACCACGACCCAGACCTATCGCCACAACTTCAACGTGCTGCGCGCTGGTCTGAACTACCGCTTCGGCGGCGTGGCCGGCCCGGTGGTCGCCAAGTACTGATCTGACAAAGATCCTTCCGCTCCGGCGGAAACGAAGCCCGGCCCTCGTGGCCGGGCTTTTTCGTTTCTGAGGCGGCGAGCGCGCTCTTTTCCTTGCCCTTGGCGCCGCCCTTCTCTATCTGGCCGTGATGAACGAACGTCCCGCTCCCCGCATTTCCTTCGTGTCGCTCGGCTGCCCCAAGGCGCTGGTCGATTCGGAGCGAATCGTCACGCGGCTGCGCGCCGAGGGCTACGAACTCGCCAAGACCCATGCCGGCGCGGACGCCGTCATCGTCAACACCTGCGGCTTCCTCGACAGCGCCAAGGCCGAATCGCTTGCAGCGATTCGCGCGGGGCTCGAGGAAAACGGCAAGGTGATCGTGACCGGCTGCATGGGCGCCGAGCCGGAGGAGATCACGCAGAAATACCCCGGCGTGCTGGCGATATCGGGCCCGCAGGCCTACGAGAGCGTGATGGAGGCGGTGCATCGCGCGATTCCCGCGCCGCACGATCCCTTCCTCGATCTGGTGCCGGAACAGGGCGTCAAGCTGACGCCGCGCCACTACGCCTATCTGAAGATTTCGGAAGGCTGCAACAATACGTGCAGCTTCTGCATCATCCCGAAGCTGCGCGGCCGCCTCGTCTCGCGGCCCGCCGGCGAGGTGCTGCGCGAGGCCGAGAAGCTCGTGCGCGCGGGCGTCAAGGAATTGCTCGTGATTTCGCAGGACACGGGCGCCTATGGCGTCGATCTGCGCTATGCGCCCTCAGCCTTCGGCGAGCGCGAGGTGCGCGCGAAATTCATCGATCTCGCGCGTGAACTGGGGTCGCTCGGCGTCTGGACGCGGCTTCACTACGTCTATCCCTATCCGCATGTCGACGACGTGCTGGAATTGATGGCGGACGGCAAGATTCTTCCCTATCTCGACATTCCCTTCCAGCACGCGAGCCCACGCGTGCTGCGCGCGATGAAGCGCCCCGGCGACCACGAAACCATGCTCGAGCGTATCCGCGCCTGGCGGCGCGCCGTGCCGGACCTCGCCATCCGCTCGACCTTCATCGTCGGCTTTCCCGGCGAGACCGAAGACGATTTCCGCCAGCTTCTCGACTTTCTCGTCGAGGCGAAGATCGATCGGGTCGGCGCGTTCGAATACGAGGCGGTTTCCGGGGCGCCGGCCAATAATCTCGGACTCGAGCCGGTGGCGGCGGATACCAAGAAGGCGCGCTGGAATCGCCTCATGGAGGCGCAACAGAAAGTATCCGCGAAGATATCGCGCGAAAAAATCGGCAGGCGCGTGAAGGCGATCGTCGACGAGGTCGGCGGCAGCGTCGCCAAGGGGCGCACGACGGCGGACGCGCCCGGCATCGACGGCGCGATCCACATCGCCTCGTCGCGCCGGCTCAGGCCCGGCGACATCGTCGACGTGCGGGTCGAGGCCGCGGACGCCTACGATCTCAAGGGGCGCGCGGCGTAGACGCCGCCGCCGTTGCGAGCCAACGGGTCGCGCGGAGCGCGCCCGATGACAGGCTCCGCGAAGCAATCCAACCCCGGGTCCCGGTCGTGATGCGGGGATGGATCGCCACGTCGCCTTCGGCTCCGCGCGATGACGGCTCAGCCGCGCGCGCGGTTCCCCATCATCAACACCCCCGCCCCGAGCAGCGCCGAGGCCAGCGAGCCGATGAACACGCCGATCTTGGTCTCGTCGAGCAGGCCCGCCTCCGCCGGGAAGGCGAGGATGCCGATGAACAGGCTCATGGTGAAGCCGATGCCGCATATCAGCGAGACGCCGTAGAGCTGCATCCAGCTCGCGCCGTGCGGACGGCTGGCGAGGCCGGAGGCGACGGCCAGGCGGGCGGCGAGGAAGACGCCGATCTGCTTGCCAAGGAACAGGCCGGCCGCGACGCCTGTTGTCACCGGATGGGCGAGGCTCGCCAGCGAGGCGCCCTCGAAGGAAACCCCGGCGTTGGCGAAGCCGAAGATCGGCGTGACGAGAAAGCCGACCCAGGGCGCCAGCGCATGTTCGAGTCGGTGCAGCGGGGAGCGCTCGTCGCCCGCCTCGTTGGGCAGTTCGAGCGGAATGAAGGCGGCGAGCAGTACGCCGGCGATCGTCGCATGCACGCCGCTCGCATGGACGAAAACCCAGAGCGGCAGTCCCAGCGCGAGATAGGGCCAGAGCGACACGACCTTCAGCCGGTTGAGCGCGAACAGCGCGACGAGGCACGCAGCCGCGCCGCCGAGCATCGGCAGCGAAAGGCCCGATGAATAGAACAAGGCGATGATCACGACCGCGCCGAGATCGTCCATGATGGCGAGCGCGGCGAGAAAAATTTTCAGCGACGCCGGCGCCCGGGAACCGATCAGCGCGAGCACGCCAAGCGCGAAGGCGATGTCGGTGGCCGCCGGAATCGCCCAGCCGCGCGCGAAAAGCGCGCTTTTTCCTGCGAATGCGAGATAGACGAGCGCCGGCGCGATCATGCCCCCCGCGGCGGCGAGGCCCGGCAGCGCGCGCCGGCGCCAGGATGCGAGCTCCCCGCCGATCATTTCGCGCTTGATCTCGAGTCCGACCAGCAGAAAGAACAGCGCCATCAGCGCGTCGTTGATCCAGTGCAGCAGGCTGAGCGGCCCGACATACGCGTCGAGCGCGCGGAAATAGGCCGGGCCGAGCGCGGAATTGGCGACGATGAGCGCAGCCGCCGCGCTCGCCATGAGCACGACGCCGCCGCCCGCCTCGCTGGCGAGGAGACGGCGAAGCGCGGCGCCGGGCCGGCGCAAGGGCGCGGCTTTCATCGGCAGAGATTGGAGCGCGCGCATTGGGCGCGTTTGAAGATATGCATCGACCGTTTGGAAGGATTTGCCTTTGGCGCGCCCAAGGGGACTCGAACCCCTGTTTTCGCCGTGAAAGGGCGACGTCCTAGACCGCTAGACGATGGGCGCGGGCTCGCGAAGCGAACGGCGCGCTTATACGGCGCGACGGCGCGGCTTGCAATGTGCGTTGGGGCAAAATTCGCGCTTGTGGTCACTCGGCGCGCGCCGCGTCGAGAACGCGGGCCTGCACGCGCTCGCGGCCGCCGTAATGGTCGAGGGACAGGGTGACGGCGAGGTGCGCCGGGCCGCCCTGCAGCGCCGGCAGCGCGTCGGCGAGGCCCGAGGCGCCGGCGCGAAAGGCCATGGCGTCGAGACGCGCGCCGTCGGCCGCCTGCGCCTGGACGCGCAGATGGTCCTCGCCGACCGGCATGACATTGAGGATGCGGTGGCGCGGCAGCACGAAGACCGGCTCCGGCGCGCCCGCGCCGAAAGGCCCGGCCGTTGCGACCGCGTGCACGAGATCGCGCGTGGCGCCGGCGGCGGTGACGGCCGAATCGACGAGGAGCGCGTCGCGCTCGCGCGCCGCCGCGACCCGGCTCGCGAGCTTCTGTTCGAGAAAGGCGCGGAATTCGCCGAGCCGCTCGCGCTGGATGGTGACGCCCGCGGCCATGGCGTGGCCGCCCCCCTTGATGAGAATGCCGGCGTCCACCGCCGCGCGAACGGCCGATCCCAGATCGACGCCGGCGATGGAGCGGCCGGAGCCCACGCCGGTCTTGCCGCCAAGCGCGATGGCGAAGGCCGGGCGCTGAAATCGTTCCTTCAGGCGCGACGCGACGAGGCCGACGATGCCGGGACTCCACTCCTCTCCCGCCACGACGATGGCGGCGCTCTCCCCGCTCCGCCCGAGCGCGAGATCGGCCTCCGCCTGAGCGGCTTCGACGGTCGCCAGTTCGATGGCGCGGCGCTCGACGTTGAGCCGGTCGAGTTCGGCGGCGATGCGTTCGGCTTCGGTCGGGTCCTCGGTCAGGAGAAGCCTTGCGCCGAGCGCGGCGTCGCCGATGCGCCCGCCCGCGTTGATGCGCGGGCCGAGCAGGAAGCCGAGATGCCAGGCTTGCGGCGGGCCGACGAGGCGCGCGACGTCCATCAGCGCCGCGAGCCCGCGCCGGCCGCGCGCGCGCAGAACGGCGAGGCCCTTGACCACGAGGGCGCGGTTGAGGCCGGTGAGCGGGGCGACGTCGGCCACGGTCGCCAGCGCGACGAGATCGAGGCTCTGGAGGAGGTCCGGCGCGGGGCGCGTCGCGGTCCAGAAGCCCATGCCGCGCAGAGCGCGGTTGAGGCCGACCAGAGTCATGAAGACGACGCCCGCCGCGCACAGCGCGCCGAGGCCCGACAAATCGTCCTGCCGGTTGGGATTGACGACGAGCGCGTCCGGCAGGCGTTCGGGCGCCTGATGATGGTCGAGGACGATGACGTCGAGCCCGAGCGCGCGGGCGCCGGCGATGACTTCGTGCGAGGTCACGCCGCAATCGACGGTGACGAGCAGGTTCGCGCCGGCCGCGCGCAATTCCTTGACGGCTTCGGCATTCGGGCCATAGCCCTCGAAAATGCGGTCGGGAATGCGTACGAGACGGGGAACGCCGCAGGCGTCGAGGAAGCTCGCCAGCAACGCGGCCGAACAGGCGCCGTCGACATCGTAATCGCCGAAAATCGCCACGGTCTCGCGGTTCGTGACGGCGCGCGCGAGACGTTCGACGGCGGCGTCCATGTCCTGCAGGACAGAGGGATCGGGCATGAGCGCGCGCAGGGTCGGATCGAGATAGGCCGGCGCCTCGTCGATGCCCACGCCCCTGCCCGCGAGCACGCGCGCCAAAATGTCCGTCACGCCGTGGCGCTGAACGATGGCCAGCGCGCGCTGCTCGCCGGCTATATCGAGGCGCGGGCGCCAGGGACGCCCGAGCGCCGAACGTTCGACGTCGAGGAAGAGGCGAAGATTGGGGTCAGACACGCGGAAATCCTAAAGGTTTGCCAGGGCCTGCGCAGCAAGCGGCGGCCATAACTCACAGGTTCCGGCGCGGAAGGCCTTGCCTATGACCGGACGCCTGGCGCCCCGGACGCGCGACATCGCTCGAGTGTCTGCGGGCGAAGACTACCGGTTCAACGCGCTGCGGATGATTTCGGAGTCGATGCTGGCCTGACCGCTGAACGGATTGTCGACGATCATCACAAGCGCGATGACGACACCGATAACCGCCATGTGACTGGCGATCATCAGAGCGCCGAACTTCTTGTGCGGATGTCGGGCGTCCATGATCGCCGCGGCGATGAAGAACAGGATGATGAGCGTCCAGAAGATTTCCGGCAGGCTGTAGGTCGCAAAGGCCAGCCGGGATCGGCGAGTGGACTCGATGCGCTCCAGATAAGTATTGAGCGGCCCGCGAACATGATCCGGGACAAGCGACGCGTTCGCCTGCAGTCCTCGAATTTCTCGCCATAGCGTGTCGAGGTCCTTGGCGGCCTCGGGCGAGAGCGAGGGCGGGCTTTCGCCGAGCGTCTTCCACTCCACGTCAGCCACGCGGCGCGTATAATTCTTCAACGCAGTTTGTGCGGCGTCCGCGGGCGCGCCAAGAGCCCCCAGCTCCCGCGCGAGGCGGGAGATGTCGAGCGCCTCTTGCATGATTGATTCCTCGACCTTCGACAGATTGGCGAAGGCCGATGTGAGCGCCAGCGCGAGAATGAAGCCGGAAAAGCCGAGAATGCTGGTGTGCACGGTATCGGCGAGCTTTTCCTCTCCCTCCTCCCGCTTTTGGCCGGGAAAGACAAACCGGCGAGAGATCAAGCCAATGATGACGCCGACCGCGCCGAAAATGAGCGCGGCGATAATGAGAATGGGGATGTCGTTCAGATGTTCAATTCGCCTCAGAATGAACATGGAACTGTCGCCCTCATTCAGCTCCTCACGGACGGCAGCGCCTCCGCGAGCATCTCTTGGTGGGCAAGACTATCTTGTTCCCGGACACGCAGCACCTTGCGTCAGCGGTCAACCGGCAATGAATGCACAGGGAACTGTCGTCGCGAAACACGAAAGCCTACGCGCCCGCATCAATCGCCAGCGCCCGCTGCAGCGCCGGGCGCGCATGGCAACGAGCGAGATAGGCGGCGAAGACCGGGCGCGGCTCAACGATCTTGAAGCGTTCGACGCCGAACAGCAGGTCGGAGCCGATCATCACGTCGGCGGCGGAGAATTTATCCCCGAGAATCCAGGGACCGGTTTTCAGCGCCGTCTCCAACGCGTCGAAGACGCGGTTGAAATCGCCCCAGCCCGCGGCCGTCGTCGGCAGTTCGAAATTGGCGAATTTCTGCGCGAAGGCCGGCTCGATGCAGCCGGGCTCGAAGAACAGCCAGTGGAAATACCTTCCGCGCAAGGGGTCGCCGACCTGCGGCGCCAGCCCCGCCTCCGGGCAGCGCTCGGCGATATAGGCGCAGATGGCGGCGCTTTCGGCGAGTTGCGCCGCGCCGTCCTCGAAGGCTGGAACCTTGCCCATCGGGTTGATGCGGCGGAAGGCGGGATCGTTCTGCCCGCCATTGCGGATGTCGACGTGGATGCGCTCGTAGGGGACGCCGGCCTCCTCCAGCATCCAGAGCGTACGCAAACTGCGCGTGCCGGGCGCCCAGTACAGTTTCATCATGCGACTCACTCCGCAACGGAATGAGAACGTAACAAGAACATTCGAGCCTGTCCACTCAGTCGCGCAGCGCCACCAGCAGCGCGCCGGCGAAGATGAGCGCGACGCCCGCCCAGTTCTTCCAGCTCAGGGCCTCGCCGAGAAAGAGCGCGCCGAAGATCGCGACCAGCACGACGCTCAGCTTGTCGACCGGCGCGACGCGCGCCGCCTCGCCCAGTTGCAGCGCGCGGAAGTAGCAGAGCCAGGACGCGCCGGTTCCGAGCCCGGACAGCGCCAGGAACAGCCATGCGCGGCCAGGGATCGGCGTGGCGAGCGAGAACGCTCCCGACAGCCATGCGACGAGCGCGGCGAGCGGCACGACGACCAGCGTGCGCAGGAGCGTCGCCAGGCTCGAATCGATTTCGGCGACGCCCGCCTTTGCGAAGACGGCGGTCAGCGCGGCAAAGGCTGCGGAGCCGAGCGCCCAGTAGAACCAGGGCTGTGTAGCGATGTGCGAGATCGAGAACATGGAGATGCATCCGTCGGTTTCGCCGGATTGTATCGGCCGCCCGCGTCGGCGACAGTCCGGTGATCTGGCGCACGGACGGGGCGCGGGTTTGTGTCAGACTTGCCACATGTTTCGCGAAATCCTCGCAAGACCCGTTGAATCGCCGGTCAAACCCGCGCGTTCGGGAGTTAGAGTGGCGATGCGGCGCGCTGTCCGGCATACGGCCGTCGCGGCGGGGGTTGCGATGCGGAACTGGAATCATGTCGGCGCACGCGGACTGCGTGTCGTCATGCGGCTGGCGGGCGCGCTGGCGGCGACGTGGGTCGCGGCCGCGCAGGCGCAGAGCGTGGTCGTCGATCAGGCGACGCTCCTGCCGCGCGTCATCGCCAATCCCAGCGATCACGACGCCAATTTCGCCTATGCGCGCGCCTCGGTCGAAGCCCGCGATTACGAAGCCGCGATCGTCGCGCTCGAGCGCATGCTGTTCTTCAATCCCAATCTGACGCGGGCGAAATACGAACTCGGGGCGCTTTACTATCGGCTGAAGTCCTACGACATGGCGCTGCGCTATTTCGACGACGCGCTGAAGACGCCCGGCCTCGAGCCCGACCTGCGCGCGCGTATCGAGATCATGCTGCCGGCCGCGCAGAAGGAGATGGAGCCGTCCCGTCTGTCGGGCGTGCTGCAGCTCGGCGTCGGCTACAGCTCCAATGTGCCGCTCGCCCCGCCATTCGGATTCATACGCTCGTACGGCGCCGACATCCCCAACCCCGGCCCCTATTACCAGCGCGGCGGCGCCAACCTCACCGCGCTCGGCGAAGTGCGGCACGTCTACGATTTCGAGAATCAGCGCGGCGACCTCTGGGAGACGCGCTTCGCCGGCGTCGGCACGTCGCAATTCGCCTTCGGCGCGTTGAGCTCGGTTCTGTTCGAGGCGTCGACAGGCCCGCGGCTGGCGTTGGCGCCCGAGACCCTGCCCGGCGCGAGCATCCGTCCCTATGTCGTCGGCTCCTACGCCACGATGGCGCTCGGCCGCCTCGGCTCCAGCGTCGGCGCCGGCGTGACCGCGCGAATTCCGATCGGCAATGTCTTCCAGATCGAGCCCGGCGTCGAATGGCGCCATCTCGACATCGCCGCCACCAGCCGCTTCCTGGAAGTCGCCTCCACGCTCAATACCGGCAGCCAGTGGACCGGCTCCCTGGCGACGCGCTGGAGCGCGACGGATCGCCTGACCTTCGACGCCAAGGTTCTGTGGGGCCGCAATTCGTCCCTGACGAACACGCTGAGTTCGCGCCGTCTCGGCCTGGAGGGCGCCGCGCGCTACGAGTTCGATCCGCCGTCGGAAATGATCGGCTGGCGCTGGTCGGCGACGCCGTTCGTCCGCTACCTCGAAACCCGCTTCGACGCGCCCGACGTCTTCGTCGATCCCTTCGTGACGCGCGTGGATCGCCAGTGGCGCATCGGCTCGCAGTTCGACATGCCGATCACCAAGATGTTCGGCGTCGCCGCGCTCGTTCAGTACATGCGCAACAATTCGAACCTGCCCAATTATCGCGCCAGCGCCTGGTCCGGCCTGATCGGCCCGACGCTGCGCTTCTAAGGGGGACGGCCATGAATTTCCGCCCGCTTCTTCTCGCCGCCCTGCTGGCTTCGGCCTGCGGCGCGGCTCATGCGCAGAATGTCGGCAGCGTCGGCGCCGCCAACCAGGACGCCACCGGCGAACCGCCGGGCGGCGCCGCGCGCAATCTCAGCGTCGGCGCGGGCGTCGTGCAGCGCGAGCGCATCCGCACCAACGCCAACGGTTCGGCGCAGATCGCGTTCAAGGATTCCTCCGCGCTCAACGTCGGGCGCAATTCGGACGTGACGATCGACAAGTTCGTGTTCGATCCTTCGTCCGGCGCCGGCGAGATGACCACCTCGATGACGCGCGGCGCGCTGCGCTTCGTCGGCGGCAAGGTCAGCCACGGCAATGGCTCGACGATCAGGACGCCGGCTGCGACCATCGGCGTGCGCGGCGGCGTCGCTTCGGCGGCCTATGACGAGCAAGGCCGCCTGCACGTGATCCACCATTACGGCGTCGTCAACGTTACGAACGGCGGCGGAACGGTGCAGCTTCTGCGCTCGGGCTTCGAGACGGTGGTGAGCGATTTCAACACGCCGCCCTCGCCGCCCGCCCGCGTCGATCCGGGCCTGCTGGCGCAGATCATGGCGCGTGTGACCAGCAGCCCTGCGCAGCGCGGCGGCGTGAAGAACCAGCCCACCAATTCGGATGCGGCGCGTTTTGACATCGGCGTCGACCGGCTGGGGGTCGAGGCGCCGAACTTCGACCTGCCGGCGGCGCGCGACAATCTCGTGCGCGGTCGGACGCTGACGCGGGCGCCGATCCTGCGCGGCGAGCCAAGCGACCCCGGGTGCGGCCTGAACTGCCGCTAGCGCGTTTCATCTCTAGGCGGAAACCGCGCCGTCATTGCGAGCCAACACGCTCCAATGAAAAACGCGCGACCGGGGCCGCGCGTCTTCGGTTGTCGCTTTCGTGGCGGGGCGCGCTCTACCCCGTCGCCTTCATCGGCACGACATTGTGCAGGCGGTCGGCGTTCTCAAAGAACTTGCGCAGGTTGCGCGCAGCCTGACGGATGCGCTGCTCGTTCTCGACGAGCGCGAGACGCAGATAATCGTCGCCGTGCTCGCCGAAGCCGATGCCGGGCGCGACCGCGACGTCGGCCTTCTCGATCAGCAGCTTCGAAAACTCGAGCGAGCCGAGTTGCTTGAACTGCTCGGGGATCGGCACCCAGGCGAACATGGACGCCGCCGGCGCCGGAATCTGCCAGCCGGCCTGCGCGAAGCTCTCGACCATGACGTCGCGGCGCTTCCTGTAGGTTGCGCGCATTTCGGCGATGCACTCGTCCGGGCCGTTGAGCGCGGCCGCCGCCGCGACCTGGATCGGCGTGAAGGCGCCGTAGTCGAGGTAGGACTTCACGCGGCCGAGCGCGGCGAGCAGCCGCTCGTTGCCGACAGCGAAGCCCATGCGCCAGCCGGCCATCGAATAGGTCTTCGACATGGACGTGAATTCGACGGTCACGTCCATCGCGCCGGGCACCTGCAGCACGGACGGCGGCGGATTGCCGTCGAAATAGACTTCGGCGTAGGCGAGGTCGGAGAGGATGAAGATGTCGTGCTTCTTCGCGAAGGCGACGAGGTCCGTGTAGAAGTCGAGCGAGGCGACCATCGCCGTCGGGTTCGACGGATAGCAGACGACCACCGCAATCGGCTTCGGGATCGAATGCATGATCGCGCGCTCGAGCGACACGAAATAATCGGGCGTCGGCTCGGCCGGCACGGAGCGGATCACGCCGCCGGCCATCAGGAAGCCGAAGGCGTGGATCGGATAGGAGGGGTTCGGCACGAGCACGACGTCGCCGGGCGCGGTAATCGCCTGCGCCATGTTGGCGAAGCCTTCCTTGGAGCCCAGGGTGGCGACGATCTGCGTGTCGGGATTGAGCTTCACGCCGAAGCGGCGGCCGTAATAGGCCGCCTGGGCGCGGCGCAGGCCGGCGATGCCCTTCGAGGCGGAATAGCGGTCGGTGCGCGGCTTGCCGGCGGTCTCCACCAGCTTGTCGACAACGTGTTTCGGCGCGGGCAGATCGGGATTGCCCATGCCCAGATCGATGATGTCGGCCCCGGCGTTGCGAGCCTGAGCCTTGAGCCTGTTGACCTGCTCGAAGACGTACGGCGGCAAGCGCTTGACGCGATAGAAGTCCGACATGTTGTGGCTCTCTTTTCCCCTGCGCCGGTTGGCGGCGCGAACTGCTTTTAGTGCGAAATGGCGGCGGTTTGAATGCCAAAACGCCGTCTGGACCCGGCTATTCCGCCGCTGCGCGCTTCGCCGGTGGGCGCGCGGCGGGTCTGGCGGCGCCGAAAGCTCGGGCGGCGCGGGCGCGCGCGGCGGCGGCGGCCGAGTCGAACCGCTTGATTTCAGCCTCGATTTCCGCCGGCGACTTGCGCTTGGGACGGTCGGCGTTTTCGCCGGTAAGCGGCGTGAAGCCGAGACGGTCCTCGGCGGGCCGGCTCTTGCGGACGAAGTCCGGCATTTCCTTCTCGCGCGCCGCCGGCTTCCATTTCAGCATGACCGAAACCGGGTCCTCGCCGACCTTCGTATCCTGCGCGAACGCCGGGCCGGCGACGAGCGCAAGCGCGATCGCGGCCGCGCCTGCGGCCCGCAATTTTATCGCGCATGTGGTCGTCGCGTCCGTCATGCCCTTCCGTCTTCGCAATGCCGTTCTACATCGTTTTGAGCATTGGCCAATACGGTGAATAAACCGCTATTGTGTCCGAAACGGGCCGGCGCAGCCGGCAGCAGATTGATTCCGGGAGGTTTGTATGGCTGAGGCATCCGCCTCACACGTCGCAGGCAAGAAGGCGCGCGCGGCTGCAAAGAAGTCCGCCGCGCCCAGGAAAGCCGCATCGAAGAAGACGACGCCGGCCAAAGCCCATGTCGAAAAGCCGGCGCCCGACGCTGAAATGACGCCGGCCGCCGCCGCCCATGCCGAATTGGTGGAAGCGCTGACCGCCGCCATGCCCAAGCCCGCGCCCGTGGCTGCGGCGTCGAAGGCTGCCGCGCCGCGCGCGGAAGCGACCGGCGCGCCCGACGGCGAACCGATCGCCGCCACCATTCCGAATTTCGAGAAGCTCGCGCAGAACGTCTCGCGCATGATGACGGAAGGCTCGCGCGTGGTCGCGGCCTACATGAAGCCGCTCGAGGCCGGAGAGAATCCCAACAACGCCACGAACGAAATCGTCGACGCGGTGCGCTCGCTCGGCAAGGTCGCGGAATATTGGCTGAAGGATCCCGCGCGCACGCTGGAGGCGCAGACGGCGATCTCGACCAAATTCATCGATCTCTGGGGCAATACGCTGCGCCGCATGGTCGGCGAGCATGTCGAGCCTGTCGTGCCCTACGATCAGAGGGACAAGCGGTTCGCCGATCCCCAGTGGCGCGAAAGCCCGATCTTCGACTTCCTGCGGCAGGCCTATTCGCTCACGGTGGACTGGGCGAACGAGATGGTGGCGCGCGACGAGGAACTCGACACGCTCAGCCGCGCCAAGGCCGGTTTCTATGTGCGCCAACTGGCGAGCGCGCTCTCGCCGTCGAACTTCGTCGGCACGAATCCGGAGTTGCTGCGCACGACTTTCAAGGAGGAAGGCGAGAATCTGGTGCGCGGGCTGAACATGCTCGCCGAGGACATCGAAGCCGGCCGGGGCGTGCTGCGTCTGCGTCAGTCGGATTCCACCAAGTTCAAGCTCGGCGAGAACATGGCGATCACCCCCGGCAAGGTGGTGTGGCGCAACGATCTCATCGAATTGATCCAGTACGCGCCGACGACGGAGAAGGTCTACAAACGGCCGCTGCTGATCGTGCCGCCGTGGATCAACAAGTTCTATATTCTCGACCTCAACCCCGAGAAGAGCTTCATCAAGTGGTGCGTCGACCAGGGGCTGACGGTGTTCGTCGTCTCCTGGGTGAATCCCGATGAACGCCATCGCGACAAGGGTTTCGACGCCTACATGCGCGAAGGCATTTTCGAGTCGCTTTCCGCGGTCGAGAGCATCACCGGCGAACGGCAGGTATCGACCATCGGCTATTGCGTCGGCGGCACGCTGATGGCGGTGACGCTCGCCTATATGGCGGCGATCGGCGACGACCGGATCGCATCGACGACTTTCTTCACCACGCAGGTCGACTTCACCGACCCCGGCGAACTCAAGGTGTTCACGGACGCCAATACGATCCGCAACGTGGAAGCGGACATGGCGCGCACCGGCTACCTCGACGGCTCGCGCATGGCCAACGCCTTCAACATGCTGCGGCCGACCGACCTCATCTGGTCCTACGTCGTGAGCAATTACATCAAGGGCCAGGCGCCGATGGCGTTCGACCTGCTGACGTGGAATTCGGATTCCACGCGCATGACGCAGGCCAACCACTCGTTCTACCTGCGCGAATGCTACCTCAAGAACAGCCTCGCCAAGGGCGAGATGGCGGTCGACGGCGTGAAGCTCGACATGAGCAAGGTGAAGATCCCGATCTACGATCTCGCCGCGCGCGAGGACCATATCGCCCCGGCGAAATCGGCCTTCAACGGCGCGAAACTGTTCGGCGGCCCCGTGCGCTACGTGATGGCGGGATCGGGCCATATCGCGGGCGTGGTCAACCCGCCCTACAAGCCGAAATACCAGCACTGGACCGGCGGCAAGCCGGAAGGCGCCTTCGAGGACTGGGTGAAGGCCGCCAAGGAAACGCCCGGCTCCTGGTGGCCGGACTGGCTCGAATGGATGAAGGCGAACGCGCCGGAAATGGTCCCGGCGCGCGAGCCCGGCGGCGGCAAGCTCGCCCCGCTGGGCGACGCCCCCGGCGAATACGTGAAAATCCGCTGCTGAGCAGCCGGCGATCCGGGCGCGCGACATGCGCGTCCGGAACCATCGCGGAGCGGCCCCGTTCTCCTCCGGGGCAGCCGGAGCCTGTGGCTCCAACATGCAAGAGGAGACTGCCCCTATGACAACCAAATCTCTCGTTGCGGCGGCGGCGCTGCTGATTTCATCCGTCGCCTATCCGGTGGCGCAAGCGACGCCCCAGCAACTGGCGCAGGCGATGCAACAGCAACAGGGCGGCGGCGGCGGAGAATCCGGCGGGGGCGCCGCGCGACAGTCCACGCCCGGCGGCGGCGGCGCCGGAGCTGGCCAGCGTGGCGGCGGCGGCGACATGAATCGCGGCGCCCAGTCCCAGGATCGTGGCGGCGGCGGAATGCGCGAAGGCGGCGGCGGGGGCATGCGCGGCGAAATGCGCGAGCGTGGCGGCGGCGAGAGATCCGGGATGCGTATGCGCGGCGATGGCGATCGCGACCGCGGCGAATTCCGGCGCGGCGGCCGGGATCGCGTCGGCGTCGTGGTTCGCGGCGAGAGGCGCGGCTGGCGCGGGCATCGTCGCGGCTATGGCGTCTACGTGGCCGGCCCGCGCTGCCGCACGGTGATCGTGCGCAAGTATTTCCGTCACCGCGTGGTGATCAAGAAGATCCGGCGTTGCCGTTAACGGAGCGGCGGCGCGACGGTCCCGACCGTCGCGCCGCGCGATCAGGTCCAGTCGGTCTTCAGCAGGCGGCGCATCATTTCGCGCTCCAGCCCGTCGGTCAGCTTGCCTCCGCAGGGTCCATAGACGTCGCGGGCGACGGCGGCCTCGTCCGCCGCCTCGTTCCAGGCGGAAATCCAGTCTACCGCGCGGCGCGGCAGGGCGGCGAGGGCCGCCACAACGCCCGCCCGGGGCGGCGCTGCCGGCTTTGCAAGAACGATCTGGTCGGCGTCGCATACATAAGCCATGACGGCCTCCTGAAGTCCTCGCCGAACGCGCGAGATATTTTCGCTGTCGGCGCTTTCTCGGATCAAGATGGGCGCTATTATGGCTGGTGACAAAGGATGATGTTTCAGCCGACGGTTGAGATTTTCTCGTGAGACGGTTTTGAGCAGGCCCCTGCCTCCCCTGAACGCGCTGCGCGCCTTCGAGGCGGCCGCGCGCCATCTCAGCATGGCCAAGGCGGCCGAGGAGCTGAACGTCACCGCCGGCGCGCTCAGCCATCAGATTCGCGGGCTGGAAGCCTTGCTCGGCCTCGAATTGTTCGAGCGCGGCGTGCGTTCGATCGCGCTCACCGGGGCCGGCGCCCGTCTCTATCCCGGCTTGCGCACGGCCTTCCTGCACATGCGAGAGGCTGTCGACGCGCTCGGCGAGGCCGATCGCGACCGGATGCTCGTGGTCAGCGCCCTGCCCGGCTTCACGGCCAAATGGCTGGCGCCCCGCCTCTATCGCTTCGCCGCAGCGCATCCCGAGATCGACACGCGCATCGCCTCCACCGGCGCCCTTGCCAATTTCCGCACCGACGGCGTGCATGTCGCCTTGCGCAACCTCGCGAATGATTTCGTCGCCCAGCCGGACCTCGTGTACGAGCGCATGTTCGAGGCGTCCTACACGCCGGTGTGCAGCCCGAAGCTGATCGAACGCCTCGGCGCGTTCGAGACGCCGGAAGCGCTGCGCGCGGCGCCCTTGATCCACGACGATTCCCTGTCGACCTGGACGAAGACCATCGGCTGGGCCGAATGGTTCGCGCGCGCCGGCGTCGCCGATGTCGACGCCTCGCGCGGCCTCCGGTTTTCAAGCTCCGACCATGCGCTCGACGCCACGGTCGAAGGCGCGGGCGTGCTTCTCGCCTCGGATGTGCTGGCTTACGACGAGTTGCGCACGGGACGGCTGGTCATGCCGTTCGACCTGAAGATGCCGTCCGGGCGCGTCTATTGCGTCGTCTATCCCAAGCGCCTCCAGGACCGGCCGGCCGTGCGCGCCTTTCGCGACTGGGCGAAGTCGGAGGCGGAGGCGATGCGCTGGGACGCCTGCGTTTCCCAATGTACGCGGCCCGCGCCGGGCGCCGAGGCTCGCGCGCCGCGAGGGACGAGGCGTCAGTTGGCGCAGCGGGCGTAGGTCTTGCCGTCGATCTTCAGCCTGTTCTTGCCGAGCGGCGTCAGCGTCGCGCTCTCGCGCCGGCCGTTCCTGTTCGCCGTGTAATCCTCCCAGAATTCGTAGCAAAGCAACGACAGTTTCGCGCTTGCGCCGGCTCGATCGACCTTCTCGACGCGGCAATGATGTTCGTACTGGTCGAAGAGCGGCGCCGCCCGCCCGTTCTCCCGGCCGGCGAGATTGATGAGCACGCCCGAGCCCGGCCCCTCCCTGTCGCGGCATTCCCGCGCCGTTCGCGCCCATGCGCCTTCGAAACGCTCGGCGGCCTGGAGCGATTGCGGACCAAGCGCGAGAAGCGCTGTAACCATGACGGCGGATCGGATCATTGACGCTGTCCCCGGTAGTGCGGCGCGCTTGCTCATGACACGGCGAAGCCGCATGATGATTTTACAAGCATGTCAGCGCAACAGCGCAAACAGGAGCAGGCGTCGATGAAACTCGTCCGTTACGGCAAGGCCGGAAAAGAAAAGCCCGGCGTGATCGACGCCAAGGGCAAGCTGCGCGACTGTTCGGACATCGTCTGCGACTGGGCGGGCGAGGAGCTTTCGCACAAGCACATCAAGAAGGTCGCCAAGGCGCTGAAGAAGGACGAATTGAAGGCGGTGTCCGGCTCGCCGCGCATCGGCGCCTGCGTCGGGCGGCCCGGCAATTTCATCGCCGTCGGCCTGAACTATGCGGACCACGCCGCCGAATCGAACATGCCGATTCCCAGCGAACCGATCCTGTTCAACAAGGCGCCGAACTGCATCGTCGGTCCCAACGACGACGTCGTGATCCCCAAGGGTTCGAAGAAGACGGACTGGGAAGTCGAGCTCGGCATCGTCATCGGCAAGCGCGCGTCCTACATCGGCGAGGACGAGGCGATGGATCACATCGCGGGCTTCTGTCTGGCCAACGACGTCTCGGAGCGCGAATTCCAGTTGGAGCGTGGCGGCAACTGGATGAAGGGCAAGAGCGCGCCGACCTTCGGTCCGCTGGGGCCGTGGCTGGTCACACCCGACGAAGTCGGCGACGTGCAGGCGCTCGGCATGTGGCTCGACGTCAACGGCGCGCGCATGCAGTCGGGCTCTACCAAGACGATGATCTTCAACGTGAAGAAGATCGTCTCCTATATTTCACATTTCATGACGCTGGACGTCGGCGACGTGATCGTCACGGGCACCCCGCCCGGCGTCGGCGCCGGCAAGAAGCCGCCGGTGTTCCTGAAGGCCGGCGACACGATGAGCCTCGGCATCGAAAAGCTCGGCGAGCAGGCCTGCCGCGTGGTGGCGTGGGAGTGAGCCCCTGGGGCTATAGCCCCAGCATCAGCTCGACGTTCTGCACCGCCGCGCCCGACGCGCCCTTGCCGAGGTTGTCGAGGCGCGCGATCAGCGCGGCCTGGCGCCGGTTCTCGTTGCCGTAGACCATCAGCTCCAGATCGTTCGTGCCGTTGAGGGCGAGCGCGTCGAGCCGCCCGGACTCGTCGGGGCGCACGACGCGCACGTAGCGCTGGCCGGCGTAATGCTTCGCCAGCGCCGCCTCCAGGTCGGCGGCCTTGGGCTTGCCGGGCAGCGCGTCGAGTTGCAGCGGCGCGCTGACCAGCATGCCCTGCCGGAAATTGCCGACCGAAGGAACGAACAGCGGCCGCGCCGTCAGCGCCGACCATTTGACGATCTCCGGAACGTGCTTGTGCTCGAGCCCGAGCCCGTAGGTCTCGAACAGCGGGGCCTTGTGCGTCTCGTAGGCTTCGATCATCTGCCGTCCGCCGCCGGAATAGCCGGAGACCGCGTTGATGGTCAGCGGCCAGTTTGCCGGGATCAGGCCGGCGTCGACCAGCGGCCGCAGCAACGCGATGGCGCCGGTGGCGTAGCAGCCGGGGTTGGACACCCTGCGCGCGCGCTTGATCGCATCGCCCTGCCCGACGGTCAGTTCGGGGAAGCCGTAGGTCCAGCCGTCGGCGACGCGGTGCGCGGTGGAGGCGTCGAGCAGGCGCGGGCCGTCGGCGCCGAGGCTCTCGACGATGGCGGCCGTTTCGCGCGCGGCTTCGTCCGGCAGACAGAGAATGGCGAGGTCGACGGAAGCCAGAAGCTCGGTCTTGGCGCCCGCGTCCTTGCGCCGCTCGGGATCTATCGAAACGAGTTCGACGCCCTTGTGCGGCCCGAGCTTTTCCCGGATTTCGAGACCGGTCGTGCCGGCCTCGCCGTCGATGAAGATTCTTGCGGTCATGTCACGCCCTGAACGCGCGGATTGGTTCGGGGCCTTATAGACGGATCGCGCACGCGTGTCGCGGGCGCCGGTCAACGGCGCCCGTCGGATCGTGCATCCCAGGCCGTTCCCGCGCCCGTTCGCTACGCGCCGACGTAGTGGCGTCGCGGGCTGCGGCGGATCAGGTCAGATTTGCGGTGATCTTGCTGAAACGCGCCGAGACCGTCAGGCCGAGGCTCTTCACCGCCGCAATCACCGCGACGCCGATGAGCGCCGCGATCAGGCTGTATTCGATCGCCGTCGCGCCACTCTCGTCTTTCAGGAAGAGCGAAAACCTCGTCGTCATTTGCGCACCCTCGTTCGCAGAATTTCGAATGCAAACAATCTGCACGCGAACCTCTGAAGAAGGGTAAATGGTCGCGGCGTTCAGTCCTTCCGAATGTTAACCACGCCGCCGCGCCGACGGGAGGACTTGCCCCGACGCATGAGAAATGCGGCGCGATCCGACGCGACCTGCCCCGTCATCGTCTTGTTGCATCGTCGGTTTTTTCGCGCCGCCGTCCCATGGCGTCGCCTGCCGCGGCGGTTGGGCCGCGTCGGCGCGACAAGAGATCGGCAACCACAATTTTATTTCGGCGCGACCCGATTGCGATGCGGCGGCGCCGAGACGCTCCTGCGCCGGCGCGGCGACCAAATGAAAAGGGCGGCCCGAAGACCGCCCTTGATTGTCCTGATGTCGCGAGACGCTTAGCGCTTCGAGAACTGGAAGGAGCGACGAGCCTTGCGCTTGCCGTACTTCTTGCGCTCGACCACGCGGCTGTCGCGGGTGAGGAAGCCTTCCTTCTTGAGCACGGAGCGCAGCTCCGGCTCGAAATTGGTCAGCGCCTTGGACAGGCCGTGACGCACGGCGCCCGCCTGGCCCGACAGGCCGCCGCCGGCGACCGAGACCATGAGGTCGTACTGGCCGACGCGATTGGCGACGACCAGCGGCTGGGCGATGATCATGCGCAGCACCGGACGGGCGAAATAGACGTCGAGTTCGCGGCCGTTGACGACGGTCTTGCCGGAGCCCGGCTTGATCCACACGCGGGCGACGGCGTCCTTGCGCTTGCCGGTGGCGTAGGCGCGGCCGAGCTTGTCGACCTTCTTCTCGTAGACGGGGGCCTCGGGCTGGACGCCGGGGGCCTTGAGATCGGACAGGGAGGAAAGCGTCTCGGCCATTATCAGGCGCTCCGGGCGTTCTTGGAGTTCATGGCGGCGACGTCGACGGTCACCGGGTTCTGGGCGGCGTGCGGATGCTCCGCGCCCTTGTAGACGCGCAGGTTGCCGAGCTGCTTGCGGCCGAGCGGTCCGCGCGGAAGCATGCGCTCCACGGCCTTTTCGAGAACGCGCTCCGGGAAGCGGCCGTCCAGGATGAACTTGGCCGTGCGTTCCTTGATGCCGCCGGGATAGCCGGTGTGATGGTAATAGACCTTCTGCTCGCGCTTGCGGCCGGTCAGCACCACCTTGTCGGCGTTGATGACGATGACATTGTCGCCGTCGTCCATGTGGGGGGTGAAGGTCGCCTTGTGCTTGCCGCGCAGGCGCATCGCGATCAGCGAGGCGAGGCGGCCGACGACGAGCCCCTTGGCGTCAATCAGCAGCCACTTCTTTTCGATATCGGCGGGCTTGGCCGAATAGGTCTTGCCAAACATGCGGTGAGTTCCTTTGGTCGCCGCGAAACGGAACGAACCGGCGCCGGGTTTTGGGAAACCTGCGCCGGTCCGGATGGCGGGCTTATAGGGGAAGGCGACTCCCGCGTCAACGGATTGCCGTCGGTCGCCTAGAAAAATATGCCCTGAAGCAATGCGGTAATAAAATACCTGACCGGCTTGCCGTATGGCGCGCGGCCGGCCTCATCCTTCTTCCTCGATCGCGATCTGGGCGATCTGGACCGCGCCGCCATTGAGCCTTGCGGCGAGCAGGTGCCCGGCCGCGACGGCGGCGACGCAAAGGACGACAGACGCGGCGACATTGATCGCGGCGCGGATCAGCGCGCCGGACCGAAGCAGATCCAGCGTTTGAAGGCTGAAGGACGAAAAGGTCGTGAATCCGCCGCACAGGCCGACCATCACGAACAGGCGAAGGTTTTCGGACACCGGAAACCGGCCGTGGGCGAGCGTCAGCGTGCCGAAGAAGCCGATGACGAACGAACCGGACACGTTGATGAGGATGGTTCCCCAGGGCAGACGATGGCTGATCGGAAAAGCCCAGACGGATACGGCGTAACGGGCCAGGGTCCCGACGGCCCCGCCCGTCACGACGGCGATACAGGCGCTAAACGGCATGCGCGCTCCTTGCTCTGAAGCCGGCGCGCAAAAAAGCCCGCCGGGGCGCGGCGGGCTGCGAATGGCGCACTCCTACCGCTCTCTGGTTGCGGTAGGAGTCATCAGCCCTTGCGGGCGGTTGTCGGGGAACTCCATCCCCATCGCCTCGAGAGATAGCGCCGCGAAGGGCTCGCGTAAATAGCGGAGAGGATCGGCGCGCGCCCTATCGCGGCGGAATCGAATAGGTCCCGACCGCATGGGCGACAGCGTCGTCGCGGCCGGCGGAATGAATGTAGACCTCCCCGACCGCCAGCTTCTTGCCGAGCTTCAGCAGGCGACATTCTCCGACAATGTCGCCGGGCTGCGGCTTGGCCATGAAATTGATGGTCAGGTTTGTCGTCACCGCCATCGGGACCCAGCCGATCGTCGCCAGGACGGCGATATAGAGCGCGCAGTCGGCAAGGCCGAACATGGCTGGGCCGGCGATCGTGCCGCCCGGCCGCAGATGCCGGTCGTGGAACGGCAGGCGCACGCGCGCGCGCATCGGCACGGCCTCCTCGATCAGCATCGCGCCGTCGAAGGCGAAGCTCTGGGGAAACTCCTTGCGCAGGAGGACGGTGAGTTCGTCGGGGCCAAGGTGCTTGTGCTGCGCGGTCATCGAGTGTCCTTGCGGGCGGAAACGTCGCCGCCAGTGATATGGAAACATGCGCGGATGTCCATCGCCCGGCGCGCGTGCGGGCCATGCGATTGCCGAGCGCGCGCGCGGCGGCTAAATCCTCAGGATTGCTTGTCCGGGGAGTTGCTTCCGCGCCATGTCGATTTCCGCTCGCGCGTCGTTTGGCCGCCGCTTGTCTGGTCGCGCGGCGCTTGCCGGCTTCGGCGTCGCGCTGGCGATGGCGCTGGCGGGCTGCGGCGGCGAAGCGGCCTGCGACAATGAGATCGTCAAGGAGCAGGCCATCGCGGCGGTGCGCGCGCAATATCCGAACGAGGTCTCGAAGGAGCTCCTGAAGCGCGGCAGCATTCCCGCGCTCGACCGAATTCTTCGCGAGCGCAATCTCGACCAGAAAGACGAGAAGCAGCTCGAGGTGGCCGCCAAAGCGGCCGTCCAGGAAATGGAAGACGCCTGGAAGACCGGCCGCTTCACGCTGGAGAACGCGGCCACCGTTGAATTCGATCCCAAGACCAACAAGGCCTCGTGCCGGGCGCGCATGGTGTTCATGACGTCCTGGGGCATATCCGTGCGCGACGTGAATTACGAGGCGACGATCAAGAACGGACAGCTTCACGTGACCGCAAGCGTGCCGGAATGATATAATGTATTACAATACGTTATGGTCTTTTTTTAATCTGAAATCTCATCGAAACAACCGGAACATCGCATAGCCCTTGGCGATGAAATAGCGGTCGATGCCGGCGAAATCGGTCAGGCTCAGGCTGGCGTTGCGGATCGCCGCGCCGAACTGCGGAATGAACACCAGCGCCAGAAGCAACAGGCCGGAGATGGCCGCGAAACGCTCGGCCTGGAGCTGCATGTCGTGGGGCAGATGCGGCCGGATGATTCCGAACCCGTCGAAGCCCGGAACGGGCAGCAGGTTGAGCGCGAGCGCGGTCGCCTGGAGATAGCCGAGGAAGGCGAGCGCAAACCAGAAGCCGCCGCCGCCGGCCTTCATCGGCCAGTCCAGCCAGAAGGGAATCGCGATCGCTAACAGGAAGGCCGCATTCGCCAGCGGGCCGGCGGCGGACACGAGACTGTCCCACCAGCGGCTGCGCAACGACAGGCGCTCGATATAGACTGCCCCGCCCGGCAGTCCGATGCCGCCCAGCAGCACGAACAGCACCGGCAGGCCGAAGGTCAGCATGGGCTGCGCATAGGCCATGGGGTCGAGGGAAAGATAGCCGCGCGTCTCGACCGACCTGTCGCCGCCGAGGAAGGCGGCGAGCGCATGCGCCGATTCGTGCAGGCAGAGCGAGACGATCCAGCCCAGCACGACGAAGGCGATGACGATGGCGTTGGCGCTCGACAGGCCGAGATAGAGAACGGCGCCGAAGGCGAGGAAGCCGGCGAGCAGAATCAGAAAACGCGCCGAAAGACGCGGGGAACTGGCGCTGCTCGACATGATTCTCCGGCGTCCGGCGTTGCGGGCGATTTCTTTAACGCGGCCGCCGCCGCAGCGGAAGCGCCGCGCCTTGCCACGAGCGGCCGCGCGTCCGGCGACTTTGCGGGGACGCGCAGCGCCCGCCCTCGCCCGCCCCCGTCCGCGCGCTAACTACGCGACGGAGGCCACGCACGGCGTGACGCGCATCACGGAGGCAGATATGACGCTACAGATCGGCAGCATGGCGCCGGATTTCGAAGCCGAGACGACGCAGGGACGCATCCGCTTCCACGACTGGATCGGCGACCATTGGGCCGTGCTGTTCTCGCACCCCAAGGATTTCACGCCGGTCTGCACGACCGAACTCGGCTACATGGCGAAGATCAAACCCGAGTTCGACAGGCGCAACGTGAAGATCATCGGCCTGTCCGTCGATCCGGTCGGCGACCACGGCCGCTGGGCGCAGGACATCAGGGAGACTCAGGGCCACGCCCCGAACTATCCGATGATCGGCGACAGCGATTTCAAGGTGTCGAAGCTCTACGGCATGCTTCCGGCAAGCGTCGACGGCGACCCGTCGAAACGGACGCCCGCCGACAACCAGACCGTGCGCAATGTCTTCGTGATCGGGCCGGACAAGCAGATCAAGCTGATCCTCGTCTATCCGATGAGCGCCGGGCGCAACTTCGACGAAGTGCTGCGCGTGATCGACTCGCTGCAACTGACGGCGAAACACAAGGTCTCGACGCCGGCCAACTGGAAGCCCGGCGAAGACGTGATCATTTCCGGCGCGGTATCCGACGCGGAAGCGAAGAACCTGTTCCCGCGCGGCTGGCGCGCGCCGAAACCCTATATACGGATCGTGCCGCAACCGCATTGATAGCCCGCCCGGGCTCGCAGTCCGCGCGCCCGGCGCGGGGGCTGGGCGGTCGCACGGGGCGAGCCGGGCGCGCCCGGCTCCGATGCAAGTCGGCATAGGCCTGGAGTTCGGTCATGATCTTCCGTCAGCTCTTCGACAGCGCGTCGTCCACCTATTCCTACCTGCTGGCGTCCCGGCGCGGCGGCGAGGCGCTGATCATCGATCCGGTCCTGGAGAAGGTCGACCGCTACATCCAGCTCCTGAACGAACTCGACCTGCGGCTCGTCAAGGCGGTCGACACGCATATGCACGCCGACCACATCACCGGCGTCGGCGCCCTGCGCGACCGCACCCATTGCATCACGGTCATGGGCGAGCAGACCAAGGCCGACGTCGTGTCGATGCGGGTGTCCGATGGCGAAAGACTGACGATCGAAGGCGTCGAACTCGACGTCATCTATACGCCGGGCCACACGGACGATTCCTATTCCTTCGCCCTGCCCGACCGCGTCTTCACCGGCGACACGCTGCTGATCCGGGGCACAGGCCGCACCGACTTCCAGAACGGCGACGCGCGGGCGCAATACGACTCGATCTTCAACCGCCTGCTGCGCCTGCCCGACGCGACGCTCGTCTATCCGGCGCACGACTACAAGGGCGACACGGTCAGCACGATCGCCGAGGAGCGGGCGTTCAATCCGCGCCTGCAGGTAAAATCGGCCGACGACTACGCGGCGCTGATGGCCAGCCTCCACCTGCCCAACCCGAAGATGATGGATGTCGCAATTCCCGCCAACATGCATGTGGGCCTGGCGCAGGGCGCGGTGGCGGCCAGGGGCTGGGCGGTGTCGGCGGCGGAAGCGCATGCGCTGGTTGGACGCCCTGATGTCGTCTTCGTGGACCTGCGCGAACAATGCGAGCGCGAGCGGCGGGGCGTGATCGAAGGCTCCATTCATGCGCCCTATCCCGACCTCGCGGATCATCTGCGCCAGGGCGGCCTGTTGCAGCGGACGGGCGCCGGCAAGCGCCTGCTGTTCTACTGCGCCTACGGGGAACGCTCGGCCATGGCGGTGCAGGCCGCACAGGAGGCGGGGCTGACTTCGGCCCGCCATATCGCGGGCGGCATGGCGGCGTGGCGGATCGCGGAACGCGCGCTCGTGGCGTGATCGCGCCTTGCCTGCGCAGCGAAAGCGAAGGATTGTGCAGGCCATGACAACCGCCGCCGCCGCCCTTTCCGCCGATGTCCCGCAACCCTTGCTGCGCCGCGAACTTCGCGCCGACGGCGTTCTCACGCTCACCCTGGCCCGGCCGCAGGCGCGCAACGCCCTGTCGATCGCCATGCTGGACGCGCTGGGCGCGGCGCTTGCCGAGATCGCCTCCGATCGCGGCGTGCGCGTCGTCGTGCTGGCGGCGGAGGGACCGGCGTTCTCGTCCGGCCACGACCTGAAGGAGATCACGGCCGCGCGAAAGCAGGCCGACCGCGGCCGCGCCGTCTTCGAGGACACGCTGTCGCGCTGCGCCGCCATGATGCAGCAGATTGTCGCCCTGCCGCAGCCGGTCATCGCGGCGGTCGAAGGCATAGCGTCGGCGGCGGGTTGCCAGCTTGTCGCCACCTGCGATCTCGCGGTCGCCGGCGACAAGGCGCAATTCTGCACGCCCGGCGTCAATATCGGCCTGTTCTGCTCGACGCCGATGGTCGCGCTTTCGCGCAATCTCACCCGCAAGCACGCGATGGAGATGCTGCTGTCGGGCGACATGTTCGATGCGCAGGAGGCCGCCCGCTTCGGTCTCGTCAATCGGGTGGTCGCGGCCGGCGACGCCCTTGCCGCGGCGCTCGAACTGGCCGGACGGATCGCGTCGAAATCCGCTCTTACGGTGAAGATCGGCAAGCGCGCCTTCTACGAGCAGGCGGAGATGAAGCTCGGCGACGCCTACGATTACGCGAGCCGCGTCATGGTCGAGAACCTCCTCGCGCGCGACGCCGACGAGGGCATTTCCGCCTTCGTCCAGAAGCGGACGCCGTCGTGGGAAGACCGCTGAACCCCATGTCATGGCCGGGCTTGTCCCGGCCATCCACGCCGTTTCCCGCCGAGGATCGCCGGAAGGAAGCTCTTTGAGATATTTTGCCGCCATTTCCCATCGGCTTGACGCGGATGGCCGGGACAAGCCCGGCCATGACGGCTGGATTGCGGCCCTCGTTGTGCTTCTCGGCTTGTTCCTCCCGGCCGCCGCCTTCGCCCAGATCGCCAAGCCCTACAAGCCGGTCGCCGCGACTTACGACCGCTCGGCCGAAAACGACGCCGATCTCGTTGCGCTGCTGAAGGAGACGCGCGCGGCGGTGGACGCCAAGGACGCGGCCGCGCTTGCTCAGCTCCTCTCCGAGAGGTTCGTCGCGCTGGACTGCCCCGCGAACCCGTTGAAGGCCTGCGCGCCGGGCAAGGCCAAGGCAGTGGGCGCAAAGAACGCGAAGCCGATCGAGCGCCTGCGGCTCGCCATGTGCTGCGAGGGCAAGCCGTCGCCCGAGACGCCGGAAGCCGCGCAGAACGACACGATGTTCGCGATCCTCGCCGCGAACCTCGGCGCGGGCGGCCCCGGCGCAAATCCCGACGCCAAGGGCGAAGTCTGCGCGCCGGCGCTGCCGCGCTTCGACCGCGTCAAGGCGGCCGCCGCCGCCAAGGCCGCGGGCGTCGAACCGGAAAATCTTCGCGTGGCCTCAGTCGCCATATCGCTGCGCGCCAGGCCCGCGCAGGGCGCCGAAGCGATCTCGCAGCTCGAGCCGGGCGATCTTGCGCCGCTCGTCACGGACCTGACCGGCAATGTGCCGTCCGGCTGGAACGCCATCGCCATGACCGACGGCGCGGTCGGCTACACGGATGCGCTGGGTCTCGACGAGCTCACGCCCGGCGCGGTCTGCTTCGGCAAGGACAAGGGCCGCTGGCGGATCGTGTCGACGATCCAGCGCGGGGAGTGAGATCGTGCGCCACGATTCCTATTCAGACGCCGCCATCCGCTCGATCCTGCGCACGACGAAGACGATCGCCCTGGTCGGCGCTTCGGCCAACGAGGCGCGCACCTCCTACATCGTGCTCAAATATCTTATCGCCCGGGGGTATCGGGTGTTTCCGATCAACCCCGGACTGGCGGGCAAGGAGATCCTCGGACAGCGCGTCTACGCCTCGCTGGCCGACCTGCCCGAACCCGTAGACATGGTCGACGTGTTCCGCAATTCCGAGGCGGCGGGCAAGGTCGTGGACGAGGCCCTGGCCCTGCCCGTCCCGCCGAAGACGATCTGGATGCAGCTTTCCGTCCGCAACGACGCGGCGGCGGAGCGCGCCGAGGCCAAAGGGCTGCAGGTCGTCATGAACCGCTGCCCGAAGATCGAATGGGGGCGGCTGTCGGGCGAGATTTCCTGGGGCGGGATCAATTCGCGCGTCCTGTCGGCGAAGAAGCCGGTCATGATGGCGGGCTTCCAGAAGCTGTCGGTCGACAAGGACGGGTGAGGCGGGACACAGCGTGAGCGAAGAACATTCCCGCGCCTATCGCGGCTGGCGCATGGTCGCGGTCTGCTTTGTCGTCGCCACGCTGGCCTGGGGATTCGGCTTCTACGGGCAAGGCGTCTATCTCGCGCATCTTCTGGCGCTGCGCGGCTGGTCGCTGTCGCTCGTCTCGGGCGCGGTCACGGGCTTCTACTTCGTCAGCGCCTTCATGGTCGCGTTCGTCGCCGACTGGATCGCGCGCTTCGGCGCGCCGCGCGTGGTGGCCGCCGGCATGGTCGCGACCGGCGCGGCGACGGCGGCGCTCGGCGTCGTGCGCGAGCCGTTGCAGCTCTACGCCGTCTATCTCGTGATGTCGCTGGGGTGGGCTTCCACCAGCCTTGCGGCGATCACGACCATTCTCGGCATGTGGTTTTCCGCGCGGCGCGGGCTTGCCGTCTCGCTCGCGCTGACCGGAGCGAGCGCCGGCGGCATTCTCGTCGTGCCCGCCCTGCAGGCGCTGATCGCCGCGCAGGGCTTCCCGACGGCCATGCTGGTCGCCGGCGCGCTGCTCGCCTTCCTCGGCGCGCCGCTGGCGCTGTGGCTGATCGAAGCGCCGGGCGCAGACGGCAAGACCGGCCGGGCGGCGCGACCGCAGGCCGAGAGCAAGGCCATGCTCCTGCGCTCCTTTCGCTTCTGGTCGGTCGCCGGCGGCTTCGCCATCGTCTGGGTGACGCAGACGGCGTTCCTGACGCACGAGATCAACATTTTCCTGCCGGTCGTGGGGGCGGCGGGCGCGGCGGCGGCGGTGGCGGCGACGACATTCGCCGCGGTCGCCGGGCGTCTCCTGCTGGGCGCCGTGGTCGACCGCCTCGACCGGCGCCTGGTCACGGCAGTATCGGTCGCGAGCCAGGCGGGCGCGCTCGTTGCGCTCGTGTGGTGGCCGCAGCCGGCCGTCTTCTATGGCGCGGCCGTGCTCTACGGGCTGTCGGTCGGCAATGTCATCACCCTGCCCGCCCTGATCGTGCAGCAGGAATTCGCGCCGGCGGCCTTCGGGGCGGTGGTGGCGCTGATGACCTCGGTCACCCAGATGTTCGGGGCCTTCGGGCCGGCGCTGCTCGGCGTCGGCCGCGATCTGGCGGGCGGCTACGCCTGGCCGCTCGGGTGCTGCGCCTTCGCCAACCTCTGTGCGGCTGCGGCCATCGTTCTACTAAGGCCGGGGCGCCGGCCTGGATGATTTTGCCGCCGACCGCTCGCATATGCGGAATGTTTCGGCTATGCAGCGCAGCATGACCCTGATTGCCGACACGGGCGCGCTGGCGGAGGTCTGCAGCCGGCTCGCGCGCCATCCGTTCGTTACCGTCGATACGGAATTCCTGCGCGAAACCACCTTCTGGCCGAAGGTCTGCGTCATCCAGATCGCCTCGCCCGACGAGGCCGTCGCGGTGGACGCCCTCGCCGAAGGGCTCGATCTTGCGCCCTTTTTCGCGCTGATGGCCGACCCGAACGTCGTGAAGGTGTTCCACGCGGCCCGGCAGGACATCGAAATCATGTGGAATCTGGCGCAGCTCGTGCCGGCGCCGCTGTTCGACACGCAGGTCGCGGCCATGGTCTGCGGCTATGGCGACCAGGTTTCCTATGGCGATCTCGTGCAGCAGATCTGCCGCGTGACGCTCGACAAGTCGTCGCGCTTCACGGACTGGTCCCGCCGGCCCCTGTCCGATGCGCAAATCGACTACGCCATCGCCGACGTCACATGGCTGCGCGACATCTACCGCCATTTGCTGTCGCGGCTGGAAAAGTCCGGCCGCATCGACTGGCTCGCCGACGAGATGGGCACGCTGACCTCGCCCGCGACCTACGAGCAGAAACCGGAGAACGCCTGGGAGCGCCTCAAGGGACGGGCCCGCAAGCCGCGCGATCTCGCGGTGCTGATGGAAGTCGCCGCCTGGCGCGAGCATGAGGCGCAGACGCGCGACGTGCCGCGCTCGCGCGTGCTCAAGGACGACGTGCTGGTCGAGATCGCGCTGGCCGCGCCGCGCGACGCCGGGGCGCTGGGCAACCTGCGGGCCTTTCCGCGCGGCATGGAACGCTCGAAGAGCGGCGCGGAGATTCTCGCCGCCGTGGAGCGCGGCCTTGCGCGCGACCCCGCGACTCTGCCGCGCATCGAGCGCGAGCGGCGCCCGCAGCGCGACAGCGCGACGGTCGAGCTTCTGAAGGTGCTGCTGCGCCAGGTGGCCGAGAAGCACAGCGTGGCGCCGAAGATGATCGCCAATGTCGAGGATCTCGAGGCGATCGCGGCGTCGGATTCCGCCGACGTCGCCGCGCTTCAGGGCTGGCGCCGCGAGCTGTTCGGCGCGAAGGCGCTGCTGCTCAAGCGCGGCCGGCTGGCGCTGACCGTCGAGAAATCCAAGGTCATCACGCTGGAATGGCGGGACGTCGAGGGCTGACCGGGCGGCGGGATCGCAGGGGCTCGAGCCGCCTCAGGCGGCGCGCGCCGTCGCCGTCGCCTCGCCGTTCTTGGACGACGACAGCCGGATCACCACGTCCACGCCGACGATTTCCGTGCCGTCGGGCGCGGGGATGTTCATCAGCGGAATGAATTCTTCGGGAATGTCGAAGAGTTCGTCGCGCTCTTCCAGATAGAAATGATAGTGCGGCCCGATCTTGGTGTCGTACCAGGTCTTGGCGCCGTAGAGCGCGATTTCGCGGACGAGGCCATGGGCGGCGAAGTCGCGCAATGCATTATAGATCGTGGCCAGCGACGGCGGGTAACGGTTGGACCGCGCCTCGGCGAACAGGGTCTCGGCAGTCAGGTGGCGGTCGCCCTTGGCGAACAGAAGCTCGGCGATCTGAATGCGCTGGCGCGTCGGCCGCAGGCCGGAATCGCGGAGCGTCGCGCAGTAGCTGGACTTCCGCCAGTGTGTGGCTGCGTTCGCCGGCATCGCCTGTCTCATCCTTTCGCGGGGTCGCGAGAGCTAGAAATATAGTTCCGTACCATGCTCTTGACGCAAAGCATGGGCTGGGCGCAAGTCCCCGCTGTTCATTTTAGAAGCGTTTCAAAGCCTGTCGTATCCGAAATGGGGCAGGACTATTCAAAAATCAATGTGTTGACCGCGGGTCTGCCGCCGCGCGCATTTAGTCGCATGTCCGGCGCGCGATGGTTGCGATGCGCGCCGAGGCGTCTTTCCAGACGCGCCGCGTGAACTCTCCTGCATCCTCCTCGCGCGCGAGCGGCGCCGCCTCGCCCGACCAGAGCGGCGAGAATTCGCCCGAGCCTGTCTTTTCGGCATGATTGCGCAGCGGCGTGATGGCGCCGGTGGCCAGCGGAAAGGCGGGGGCGGCGGCGTTCATCGGCCCCTGCTCGCGCAGATAGCGGTTGAGATGGCCGCGCGCCGGCCGGCCGGTGAAGAGATTGGTAAGGCGGGTCGTGTCGTCGCGGCCGGCTTTCAGGGCGGCGCGGTGCACGGCCGAGGTCGAGGCCTGCGGGCTCAGCAGGTAGGCGGTGCCGATCTGGGCGGCGGAGGCCCCGAGCATGAGCGCGGCCGCGACGCCGCGCGCGTCGGCGATGCCGCCGGCGGCGATCACGGGAACCTTAACCGCGTCCACGACCTGCGGCAGCAGGGCGAACAGGCCGGGCTGCGCGTCGATGTCGTCGGTCAGGAACATGCCGCGATGGCCGCCCGCCTCCCGGCCTTGCGCGATGATGGCGTCGACGCCGCGCCGGGCGAGCCAGCGGGCTTCCTCGACCGTCGTGGCGGATGACCAGACCTGCGCGCCGGTCGCTTTCACGCGCGCGAGCAGGCTTTCGTCAGGCAGGCCGAAATGGAAGCTGACGACCGGCGGGCGCAATTCCTCGACCGCTGCGCACATGGCCTCGTCGAAGGGCGCCCTGCCCGGCCCCTTGCCGGCCTCGGCGGGATCGAGGCCGAATTCGGAATAATAGCCGCTCAACCGTTCGACCCATGCCGCCTCGCGCGCCGGGTCGGGCGCGGGCGGGCGGTGGGCGAAGAAATTCACGTTGAACGGCGCCCTGGTCGCCGCGCGGATTTCCGCGACCTGCGCGCGCAGAACGTCCGGCGTCAGCATGGCGCAGGGGATGGAGCCGAGCCCGCCCGCCTGGCAGACGGCGATGCAGAGTTTCGGTCCCTGCGAGCCGGCCATGGGCGCCTGGACGATGGGAAGTTCGGTCAGCGTCCACATTGCATTCTCTCTCCGGACCGCGAGCCTTCGACTTCTTCTGCGAGCCCGAAAGCTCGCCGTCCGTCAACCCGTCACGACGACCCTCGGCTCGCGGCCGATCAGCCGGCCCAGCGCCTTCATGCGGTTGGCGATGCGCTCGCTGGCGAGCGCGGCGAGGTCGGGCGGCAGTTCCAGCACGAGCTCTTTCTTGCGCACGCGCAGCGGCGTCTTCGTCAGCACGCCGGGCATGGCGGCGGAAAGGATATAGGCCACACGCATCGCCGCGCCCAGAATGCGCGCGCGATCGAGGAGGCGCGCCGTCACCAGCGCGCGGATGGTCGGGCTGACCGCTTCGTTGAGGCCGATGTGCCGGATGGCGATGGCCAGCGCGATGAAGGCGCGGCCCGGGTGATCGACGCCGACGAAGGAAGCGTTGGCGACGACGTCGAAGGCCTGCTCGCCGCGGTAGTCGGGATGCGCGCGCCAGGCGATGTCCGACAGGAGGCAGGCGGCGCGGCGCAGGCGCTTGTCGCCGTCGCTGTCGGGCAGTTCGGTCGAGGCGAAGAAGGCGTCGTACCAGTCGGCCAGCTCCTTGCCGTGCAAGGGGGCGCGCGAGCGCAGGAGATTGAACTCCGCCGCCGACCACAGCAGCGGATCGAGGCTTTGCTCGGCGGCGCTCAATTGCTCGTAGAGCAGGCCTTCGCGCACGCCGGCGGCCGACATGACGATGGAGCGCGGCTTGCCGCGCTTGATGATCTCGTCGAGCACGATCGCGCCATAGGCGAGCAGCGGGCGGCGCTGCGCGGAAATGGCGTCGACGGCGTTGAGCGAATCGATGTCGGCGCGCTCCAGAAGCTCCACGAAATCCTCGGCGTCGCGCGCAGGAATCTCGTAATTGTGCATGACGTTCAGCGGATAGGAGCGCTGGAGCATGTGCAGGCGGGCGAGCGCGCGCCATGTGCCGCCGACCGCGTAGAAAGTGCGGCCGGAGAGTTTTTTCAGGGCCTCCGCGTCGTCGAGATATTCGCGCGCGATTTTCGCCGCCTGCTTGTGCGACTTGTTGGAGGCGTCGAGCAGGGCGAGGCCGCCGAGCGGCAGCGTCTGGCCCTTGCCGGTCCTGTCGCCGGAAACGCCGATCAGTTCGAGCGAGCCGCCGCCGAGGTCGCCGACGACGCCGTCGGGCTGATGGATGGCGGAGATGACGCCCATCGCCGACAGTTCCGCCTCGCGCTTGCCCGAGAGCAGACGGATCGGCGCGCCGACCGCGTGTTCCGCGCGTTCCAGGAATTGCGGGCCGTTGCGCGCGTCGCGGGCGGCGGCGGTGGCCACGACCTGAATGTCGCGGACCCCCATGATGCGGCACAGCGCCTCGAAGCGCGCGAGCGCGGCGATGGCGCGCTCCATCGCCTCGTCCGCCAGAACGCCCGTCGTCTGCACGCCGCGGCCGAGGCCGCAGAAGGCTTTTTCGTTGAAGATCGGCGTCGGCGCGCGCGTACGGCCCTCGTAGGCGACGAGGCGCACGGAATTCGAGCCAATGTCGACGATGGCGACGGGAGCGCCCGCGTCGATGCGGCCCTGCGCCTCGGTTTTCGAGATGACCATGCCTTGGCGACCGTTCTGCGGCTATCCGCGTTTCAACGATTTCGGCCGGGATTCCTTCAGCGACTTGCCGCGGCCGGACAGCGACGGGTTGGTCATAAAATACTTGTGCGCGTTGAACGACTCGACATTCGGCGGCAGATCGACGCGGACCGACGAGCCGTCGGGCAGGATGCGGTAGCTCTGCTCGGTGTCGATGAGATTGGCGACCATGATCTGGTCGAGCACCTGCTGGTGAACCGTCGGGTTGAGGATCGGCAGCAGCGATTCCACGCGCCGGTCGAGATTGCGCGGCATGAGATCGGCCGAGGAAATGTAGACCAGCGCCTTGGCGTGCGGCAGCGCGTGGCCGTTGCCGAAGGCGTAGATGCGCGCATGTTCGAGGAAGCGCCCGATGATCGATTTCACGCGGATATTCTCGGACAGCCCCGGCACGCCCGGCCGCAGGCAGCAGATGCCGCGCACGACGAATTCGATGCGCACGCCCGCCTGGCTCGCCTGATAGAGCGCGTCGATGATCTCGGGATCGACCAGCGCGTTGCACTTGCCCCAGATGGCCGCGGGCTTGCCGGCGCGCGCATAGGCGATCTCGGCCTCGATATTGCGCAGCAGCGTCTTCTTCAGGCCGATCGGCGAGACCGACATGGCTTCCAGCCCGGCGGGCTCGGAATAGCCGGTGATGAAATTGAAGATGCGCGCGACGTCGCGGCCGATCGCGGGATCGGCGGTGAACAGCGAGACGTCGGTGTAAACCTTGGCCGTGACGGGGTGATAATTGCCGGTGCCGATGTGGCAGTAGGTGACGAGCGAGCCGCCCTCGCGCTTGACCACCATCGACAGCTTGGCGTGCGTCTTCAGCTCGATGAAGCCGAACACGACCTGCACGCCGGCGCGCTCGAGATCGCGCGACCAGCGGATGTTGGCCTCCTCGTCGAAGCGCGCCTTCAGTTCGACCAGCGCCGTCACCGACTTGCCGGCCTCGGCCGCCTCGATCAGCGCGCGCACGATCGGACTGTCGGAGGAGGTGCGATAGAGCGTCTGCTTGATCGCCACCACGTTCGGGTCGCGCGCGGCCTGCTGCAGGAATTGCACGACGACGTCGAAGGATTCGTAGGGGTGATGGACGATGAGATCCTTCTGCTTGATCGCCAGAAGGCAGTCGCCGCCGTTCTCGCGCACGCGCTCGGGAAAGCGCGGCACGTAGGGCGGGAATTTCAGTTCGGGCCGGTCGAGCGCGATGATCTGCGAGAGATCGTTGAGCGCGAGCATGCCGTCGAGCACGAAGATCTGGTCGGATTCGACCTCCAGCTCCTCGCAGACGAAGGACCGCAATTCCTCGGGCATGGAGGATTCCATTTCGAGGCGGATCACCGAGCCGCGGCGGCGTCGCTTCAGCGCCGTCTCGAACAGGCGCACAAGGTCTTCGGCCTCTTCCTCGACTTCGAGGTCGCTGTCGCGGATCACGCGGAACAGCCCCTTCCCGACCACCTCGTGGTCCGGGAAGAGCCGCTTGGAATGCATGAGGATCAGCGTCTCGAGCGGAATGAACTGCGTCGGTCCGCCGCCCACGATCTCGGGGATGCGCACGAAGCGATCGATCTTGTTGGGCATGCGCACGAGCGCGGTGCGGCGCTGCTTGTCCTTTTCGCCCTGCAGCTCCAGCGCCAGCGTGAAGCCGAGGTTGGGAATGAACGGGAAGGGATGCGCGGGATCGACGGCGAGCGGCGTGAGGACCGGGAAGACGTTGAGGACGAAATAATCCTCCAGCCAGGCCTGCTGCGCCTTCGTCAGCTTCTCCGTCTCGGCGATGACGATGCGGGCGGCGGCCAGTTCCGGCCGCAGCTCGCGCCAGCGGCGCATCTGTTCGGCGGCGAGAAGCGCCACGCGCTCGTGGATCTTGGCGAGCTGCTGGGCGGGCGTCAGCCCGTCCTGCGATCGCTCCTCCACGCCGGAGCGCATCTGGCCGCGCAGGCCCGCGACCCGGACCATGAAGAATTCGTCGAGATTGTTGGCGGAAATGGTGAGGAAGCGGAGCTGCTCGAGCAGCGGATGGTTGCGGTTCGAGGCCTCCAGCATCACGCGGCGGTTGAATTCCAGCCAGGACAATTCGCGATTGATGAAGCGTGCGGGCGAGACCGCGAGCTCGGCGGGGCGTTCGGCGATATCGCCGATGTCGTCCATGACGTGGATGTCGGCGGCCGACTTCACCTCGCTGGCGGCTTCTTGGTGCAGGTCGGCGTCTGTGTCGGCAGTCATGATTCTGGTCCGTGCTCCGGTCTCCGGCGGGAGTCCATGCCGGATTTTCGTTACAGTTCTTCTTCTCTGGCAAGCCTTGCTATCACATCGGCGGCCAGCCCCCGTCCGACCGCCCTGCCCCGCGCCAGCGCCTCGGCGTCCAGCGCCGCGACGATTTCGCGCGCGGCGTCGAGCGAACGGTCGATGCGCAGCGCAATGTAGTCGATCACGGTCGCCTCGACGGCGAGTTGCCGATCCTCGAACAATTTGACGAGAACGGCGTGCACGAGATCCTCGGACGGCGGCTCGATGCGGGCGACCGGGGCGCGGCGCAGGCGCGAGCGCAGGTCAGGCAGCCGCACGCCCCAGCTTTCCGGCTCGCTTCTCGCCGTCATCAGCATGGTGGCGCGCGATTCCTGGACGAGATTGAACAGGTGGAACAGGCCCCGCTCGTCGGCGACGCCCCCGGCGTCCTCCAGCAGGATGTTGCGGCCATAGAATTCGCCGAGGTCGGCGTCGGCGCTGACGGCTTCCGCCGGCGCGATGACGGCGCGCGCGCGGCGCGCCCAGATCGCGGCAAGATGGCTTTTTCCCGCGCCGGGAGCGCCGACAAGGGCCAGAACCGGGTCCGGCCAGGCCGGCCAGGCCTGGATCATCGCGTTGGCCGCGGCATTCGAGGGCGCGATCAGGAAATCGTCGTCGCCGTAGCGCGGCTGCGGCGAAAATTCGAAAGCGAGCTGGCGCGCGGTCGGTCGCGCGCCGCCCTCGGGACTGGCCGCGCTCATGGCTGGTTGGCCGCCTCTTGCCGCACTTCCTGCCGCGCGGTCTCGTCGCCGAGATAGAACGGGCTCTGGCGATAGCGGGCGAAAAAGAAGCGGAGGAGCACGCCGAGCGCGGCCGCGACCGGCACGGCGACGATCAGGCCGGTGAAGCCGAACAGCGAGCCCGACGCCAGCAGCGCGAACATCAGCCAGACCGGATGCAGGCCGACGGATTCGCCGACGAGCTTCGGCGAGAGCACGTTGCCTTCGAGGAACTGGCCGGAAATCACGACGCCGAGCGACATGGCGAGCATGGTCCAGTCGGGCCAGCCCTGCACGAGCGCGACGATGGCGGAGACGACGAGCGCGCTCAGCGAGCCGACATAGGGGATGAAGCTGAGAAAGCCCGCGGAAATGCCGATCAGGAACCCGTAGTTGAGACCGATGATCGTGAGGCCCAGACCGTACCAGAGGCCCAGAAACAGGCAGACCAGCGATTGCCCGCGCAGGAAGCCGGCGAGCGCGGCGTCGACGTCGCGGGCGACCTTGCTCACCTCGGGAAGGTAGCGCGGCGGCACCAGCGACTTCACGGAATCGATCATATGGTTCCAGTCGACGAGAATGTAGAAGGCGACGACGGGCGTGACGACGATCAGCGAGAGCAGGCCGACCAGCGCCGCCCCGCCCGAGAGCAGCGACTTGGCGAAGCCGCCGAGCCACTTGGCGGCGTCGCCGGCGAAATCGCCGAGCGCCTTCTGGATGTCGCCGGGATTGCCGGAGCCTAATCCCAGCTTGGCGGCGATATCCCCGCCCCACGAGGTTTCGAGGATCCGGGAGCTCCATTCCGAGACCAGCGCCTGAAGGCGCAGCACGATCCGCGGCAGGTTCTCGACGAAGGCCGAGAGCTGGTGGCCGAGGATCGGGCCGATGAAGACCAGCGCCAGAACGACGACGACGATCGAGACGGCCAGTATGAACAGCGCCGCGCCGAGCCGGTTCAGGCCGAGGCGCTCGAGCTTTTCGGCGACGGGATCGAGCAGGTAGCCGAGCGCGATACCGGCCGCAAACGGCATCAGCACGCCGGAAAACAGGTAGAGAAACAGCGCGACGGCGACGATTGCGGTGGCCCAGGGCGCAAAGTCGGCCAGCCGCGGCCCGCGTTCGGCGACCGTCACCGGCGGCGGCGGGCTCATGCGTGTCAGTGGCCCATGTGCCTGATCCATGGCCCCAGATAGGCGCCCGCAGAAGCCAGCGTCAATGCCGCCACGACGTAGGTCATGGGCCAGAACCAGTAATCGCCGGACAGGCCGAAGGCGCTCGCGCCCAGAACCGCGGCGGCGAAGGCGATTTGCAGCGTGGTGTTGACCTTGGAGACGAACAGCGGGCGTATCTCGACGGGCTTGTCGAACAGCCAGGCGGTGATGACGCCGCCGAGAATCATGACGTCGCGGGAAACCACGAGAATGGCGAGCGTCGGCGGAATGGCGTGCGCAATGCCGAGCGCGACGTAGATGGACATCAGCAGCGCCTTGTCCGCGAGCGGATCGAGGAAGGCGCCGAGCTCCGTGCGCAGGTCGAACGTCTTGGCGAGCCAGCCGTCCGCGGCGTCGGAAACGCCCGCGATCAGAAACACGAAAAAGGCGTCGCGCCACTGGGCGGCGACGATCATCGAGACGATAACCGGAACGAGCAGCAGCCGGCCGATGGTGATGATGTTCGGCAGGCTGCCGAAATTCCGGATATTCAAGCGTCTCCCCGTGCGCAGACGCCGCCTGCCGCGCCCGCGCCTGTCCTGCGCATTTAGCAGGCGCCGCGCCTCCGGGGTCAAGCGAGCGAAGGCGTGGCCAATGGTCAATTATTTCATGCGCTTGAGTTCCTCGGTCAGCGCCACGTATTCGCGCAGCGAGCCGTTGGTGCGGGTCGGGTCCTTCGGGCAGGCGTCGGCGCCCTTCTCGAACAGACCTTTCGCCCGCGCGCGGTCGGCTTTGGCGAGCGCCAGTTCGCCGAGATAGAAATAAATGTTGCAGCGGCGCTCGTCGTCGTCGCCGGCGGTCTGAAGCAACAGGTCGTCGGCGGCGCCCAGCTCGAACATGCGCGCGACCGTGCTGATCCAGTCCGCGCGCTGCAGTTTTTTCGTATCCTCGACAAACAGCCGGGCGGCGTCGGCCTTGCCGAGGCGCGCGCGGGCCAGAAACGTCCAGGCTGCGGCATTGGGATTCAGCGTCGCGCCCGCCGCGAGGTCCGGCTCGGCGGCGGCGAAATCGGCAAGGAAGAACTCGGAATAGCCGCGGGCGACGAGCGCCTCCACATTCTCCTTTTCGCGCGCGAGAATCTTGTCGTAGTCGGCGATGGCGTCCTTGAAGCGGCCGAACTCCTGCATGAGTCCGCCGCGGTTGAGCAGAAGGTCGACATCCTCCGAGCCGGCGGCGACCGCGGCGTCGTAATCGACCAGAGCGGCGGAAAATTCCGCGACGTTGAACAGAAGGTCGCCGCGCAACCGCAGCGCGACCGGGTTGTTCTGATGGCGCGCGAGAATTGCCGAATAATCCTCGTATGCGACGCGTAGCTGGCCGGTCTTTTCCGCGAGACCGGCGCGCATGACGCGAGCGTAGGGGTCGCAGGGATCGATCTCGATGGCTTTCGTCACGGATTCCAGGGCGACGCCGAAATCGCCGCCGGCGGCTTCGGCCTGGCCGCGCCATTGCCACGCCAGCGCATTGCGGGGCTCCTTCTCGGTGATCGATCGCATCAGCATGAGAATCGCGAAGGGGCTGGCCTCGGCCTTCCGCATCTCCTCGGCCTTTTTCATCTCGGCGGATTGCGGCGGGCGCCGGTAGTCGCAGTCCTGCGCGGCGGCGGCGGCGCCGAAGGTCAGGGCCAGACACAGGCTCAAGGTGCGCAACATGGCGATTCTCCTCCCCATCTTCATACGCGCGTCCCGCGCCTCGCGCCTGTGCGCGGCTTCACGCGTCGCGCGAAACGGTTGATAGGCCGGCGCGCGCCTTGCCAGCGCGGCTGCGACCCGATAATCCCGCCGCAAACCCGGGGACAGCCATGCAGGACAAGCCGAAGGACGGCCTCACCTACGCGCAGGCCGGCGTCGATATCGACGCAGGAACGCGCATGGTCGAGCTCATCAAGCCGCATGTGCGCTCCACCCGGCGCGCGGGCGCGGACGGCGAGATCGGCGGCTTCGGCGGCCTGTTCGACCTGAAGGCGGCCGGCTTTGCCGATCCGGTGCTGGTCGCGGCCAACGACGGCGTCGGCACCAAGGTCAAGATCGCGATCGAGAGCGGCATCCACGATACGGTCGGCGTCGATCTCGTCGCCATGTGCGTCAACGATCTCGTGGTGCAGGGCGCGGAACCCCTGTTCTTTCTGGATTACTACGCTACCGGGAAACTCGACCCTCACGAAGGCGCGGCCGTGGTCAGGGGCATTGCGGCGGGCTGCGTCGACGCCGGCTGCGCGCTGATCGGCGGCGAGACGGCGGAAATGCCGGGGCTTTACGCCCGTGGCGACTACGATCTGGCGGGCTTTGCGGTGGGCGCGGCCGAACGCGGCGCGTTGCTGCCGCGCTCGGTGGCGAAGGGCGACGCGCTGTTCGGCCTGCCCTCGTCGGGCGTCCATTCCAACGGATTCTCGCTCGTGCGCCGGATCGTCGAGCGCACGGGCCTCGCCTGGGACGCGCCCGCGCCGTTTGCAGCGGGCCAGACGCTGGCGCAGGCCCTGCTCGTCCCGACGAAAATCTACGTGAAGCCGCTGCTCGCCGCGCTGAAGGCGACGGATGCGATCCGCGCGCTGGCCCACATCACCGGCGGCGGCTTTCCCGAGAACATTCCGCGCGTGCTGCCGAAGGGCCTCGGCGTCGCCCTCGATCTCTCCAGCATTCCCGCGCCGCCCGTGTTCGGCTGGCTGGCGCGCGAAGGCGGCGTGGCGGAGAAAGAGATGCTGCGCACCTTCAATTGCGGGATCGGCATGGTCGTCGTCGTCGCCGCTGCGCGCGCGGCGGAGGGCGAGAAGGCGCTGGCCGACGCCGGCCTCGCGCCGATCCGCATCGGCGAAGTGGTCGAGGCCGAGGGCGAGGCGCGGGTGACGACGCGCGGGGCGCTGAAGCTGTGAGAGCGGCAACGTCATTCCCGACAGTCGGCGCAGCCGGGCGATCGGGAATCCAGGGCAATATCTGCGATCCGGCTTGCTGGATCCCCGCTTTCGCGGGGATGGCGTTCGCGGCGGTCAGCCAAGGCGGGGCTGGAGCATGAAGAAGCGCGTCGCCATCCTGATCTCGGGGCGCGGCTCCAACATGATGGCGCTGGTCGAAGCCGCCGCCGCGCCCGGCTTTCCGGCCGAGGTCGCGCTGGTCCTATCGAACCGCCCCGACGCCGCAGGGCTCGACTGGGCCGCTTCCCGCGGCATTCGCGTGGCGACGGTGGACCACCGGGCCTATGGCAAGGATCGCGAGGCGTTCGAGCGCGCGATGCAGGCCGTGCTGGAAGAAAACGCCATCGACATCGTCTGCCTCGCCGGCTTCATGCGCGTGCTGACGCCGTGGTTCGTCGGCCAATGGGCGGGACGGATGCTCAACATCCACCCTGCCCTCCTGCCGTCCTATCGCGGGCTGCACACGCACGAGCGCGCGCTGGACGACGGCGTGAAGGTGCACGGCTGCACCGTGCATTTCGTCGTGCCCGAGATGGACGCCGGCCCGATCATCCTGCAGGCGGCCGTGCCGGTCGAGGACGCCGACGACGCCGCGACGCTCGCCGCGCGGGTGCTGAAGGAAGAACACCGCATCTATCCGCAGGCGCTGGCGCTGCTCGCCGCCGGCAGGCTGCGGATAGCGGGCAATCGCGTTCTCGCCAAAGCCTGACGCGGCATCTGGCCGGCGCCCGCGCATCGTCCTAGTCTCTAGGACGCGACATGCGACAAAGATCGCATCGCCCGGAGGAAAGACATGTCGCTTGCGCTGGAGCCGGACGGCGAACCCCGCCGCGCCTTCGATTCGGCGGAGATGGGCGCGATGGCGCATCTCTATCGCGGCGAGGTCTACCGATCGACCATCTGGCGCACGCGGCTCGACAACACGACCAACTGGTCGATCGTCACCATGGGCATTGCGCTGTCCTCGTCCTTCTCCTCGCCCGAGGCTTCGCCGCTGCCGCTGATCCTCGTCGGACTGCTGGTTGCGGTGTTCCTGAATTTCGAGGCGCGGCGCTACCGCTATTTCAACGTCTGGCGCGCCCGCGCGCGCTGGATGGAGACGCATTTCTACGCGCCCATGCTGCGCGGCGAGGAGGCGCCCGCCTTCTGGCGGGACGTGCTGGCGAAGGACTACACGCATCCGCGCCATCACATCACGCTGTCGCAGGCGATGGGGCGGCGGCTGCGGCGCAATTACGCGTGGATTCTCGCCATCCAGACCGCGGCCTATCTCGGCAAGATCATTATCCATCCGACGCCGGCGGCGAGTTTCGGCGAAGTCGTGGCGCGCGCCGCGATTGGCCCCATTCCCGGTTGGGCGGTGCTGTCCGCCGGCGTCGTCTACAACGGCGGCTGGCTCGCCTTTGCGCTGTGGTCGCTGGCGCAGGACCGCGCCCGGCACGGCGACAAGGGCAAGAAGGTCGCGATGGGCTGAGCGGTCGGCGCGATTTTCATTCGCGCCTTGCGCTGTCGGGATAGATGCCCGCCAGGACCGTCTCGAAATGCGCCCGCACCAGCGAGTCGCAATCGCATGCAATCGCCTCGAGCGCCTCGCAGTCGTCGACCGTGATCCTGCCGCGCGAAAGCTGCACCACGCCGTCGGACTTCATGCCGAGCAGAATCCGGCTTGCGTAGCTGCGCCCGACGCCAAGAAGGACCGCCAGGTCCTCGTGCGTCAGCACCAGCGTTTTCGAGCCGGTTCGATCGATCGTCGCCAGCATCCACTTGGCGCATCGGGCCTCGACCGAATGCGCGGCGTTGCAGGCGGTGGCCTGATAGACCTGCGCCATCAGGCAATCCGCATAGCGGCTGAACATGTTTCTCAGTCCGGGCGCACGACCCTTCAGCGTGTCGAGATCGCGCAGGCCGACGCGCAGAAACCTTCCGCCGTTCTGCGCGATCGCCCTCGAAAAAGCCGGGAGCCGGCCATTCGAGACGATGCCCCCGACCGCGCCTTCGCGACCGACCAGCGCCACTTCGACCAGGCGACCATCGGCGAAAGACACGCGATAGGAGACCAGCGCCTCGTCGCAGGGGAACCAGGCGTTCTCGATGATGTCGCCGGGCTCGAACAGCGTGAAGCCTGTCTCGAGTTTCTTTTCTTCCAGAAACGGCGTGAGAAGCTGGAAATCGTCCGGCGTCAACGCCGCCAGAAGATTATTGCCCGTCCGTGCAGCCTTCGGGTTCGCCCTTGCGGTTTCACGCATGCCGGACGGTCGCAAACGCGCGCATTGCAGTCAATGCGACCCGCAATCCCGTTCCGCGACCTCTGCGGGCGCTCACCGGTCGGCGCCTGCGAGCGCCTTGCGACAGGCGTCCGCCAGATCCTTCACGGAATAAGGTTTGGCGATTGCTTGCGCGGTCGCGAAGCGTTCGGCCGTCTGCAGAATGTCGGTATAGCCGGAGACGAATATCAGCGGGACGCCCCGGGCGCGCAGATCATCCGCAAGTGGCAGCGCGCTGTTCCCATTCAGGTTCAAATCGAGGAGCGCCAGATCGATGTGCGCGTCGATGAGCGCGCGCGCCTGCGAAATCGTTGCGGCGATGTGGACGACGCTTGCGCCGAGACTGATGAGAAGCGCTTCGCAATCCAGCGCGATGATTGCGGAATCCTCGCAGACGAGCACGGCCTTGCCCTTAAGCGGCAACTGAACGTTCCGGTCATCCATGCCAGACCTGCGCACTCCAGACTTGCGCCGGGAACGAGGCGCTTCGCGGCGGGTTTCCACGCTGTCATCAGTGTACTGGGAGCGCACGGTCGTGTCTGTCCAGTATTGAACACAGCGGTCCCCATGACGGTCCCTTTGTCGACATTCGATGCCTTCTCGAACGACGTGCTGAAGCAGGTCGGCCCGGCGGAATTGCAGAAGATCGCCGCGCGCTCGACGCGGGAAGAGCTGAAGCGCGGAACGGAGCTGGTCGACGAATGGGCGGCGCCGGCGCGCATCTGGATGCCGCTCGGCCAGTCGATGATCGCGCTCAGCGTCACCATCGGCGGCGGCGATCGCGTCACCGTGGGCACGATCGGCTCGAACGGCCTGTTCGGCCCGACGCTGTCTGCCTCGCAATTCAGCCTTCATGCCGCGAAGGTGATGGTGTCCGGGCATTTTCTGACGATCGACCGCGAATGGCTTTCCACCAGCCTTGCAGAGCTTGAGGAGTTCAGGGGCGCGGTCCTGCGATACCATGCGTTCCTTCTGAATTGCCTGCTGCGCAATTACGCGTGCAACAGCCGCCACTCGCTCGCGCAACGCTGCAGCCGACGATTGCTGGAGCTTTCGAGCCACGCGCGCTCGACCGAAATCGCGCTGCGGCAGGAAGACCTCGCGACCCTCCTCAGCGTCGGCAGAAGCTTCGTCAACAGGACGATCATCGCCCTCAAGCGCGACGGCCTCATCAGGACGTCGCGGGAATGCATCGTCATCGCCGATCCCGACGGCCTGAAGAAGATCGCGTGCGGCTGCCAGGCGGGGATCGACCAGGCCTACCGGCTGGCGCATCGCCGCCCGGCGTGATCGAGGCTCGGTTCAATACTTAACACATCTGTAACTATATTAATCAAACCCGCCCTGTTTCCCGGAACGCGGGCGTCGGCCGGCGGTTGTACGCTCGATGGAGCGCGTCATGGCCAATTCAGACATTCCCGTCCTTATTGTCGAGGACGATCCGATCCAGGCGCTCGATCTGGAGATGATCCTGCGCGAGGCGGGCTATGCGATCTGCGCCGTCGCGTCGCAAAACGAGAAGGCGCGCCAAGCGATCGACGAGACGCCGCCCGGCGCCGCCCTTCTCGACTACAATCTCTGCGAGGCGACCAGCGCGGCCACGGCGAAGGAGCTGCGCCGTCGCGCCATTCCCTTCGCCTATGTGACGGGACGACCGGAATCGGTTCGCGGCGACGCCTTCGCGCCGATGGCCCGGATCATCGCGAAGCCGTATTCCCGGTCGCAGATTCTCGACGCGCTCGAGGCTCTGGTCAGCGCGTAGGGTGCGATGAAATCTGCTTGAATCAAGCCATCTTCACAAAATCCGCCTCGCGCTAAATCTCCCCGACGCGCAGCAGGAACGTCTGGTGCGTGTCGATCATGATCTTCTTGCCCTTGCCTTCGCCGGCCTTGTTCTTGTCGAGCGTGAAGCTGTCGAAGCGATAGCGCTTCATGCCCCAGGAATCGAAGAAATAGACCCGCCGGCCCGATATGCGCTCGATCACGGTCCAATGGTGCCAGGGGTCGCCGAGACCGACGATCCAGACGGCCTGCCCTTCCGCGTGCGCGGCGAGGCCTTCGCGCAATCGTTCGAAAAAATCTTCGGCGCTTTCGAATTTCACCCGCATCAACGGCGCGCGCCAATGCAGGCGCGCCTTGTGCTTCTTGCGCGCCCATTCGTCGGCGATGCGGAACAGGCGATAGAGCGTCGGCACGCCCGCGCCTTCCCAGACGATCTTCGGGAAAAGGTCGGCGACCCCCTTGCACAGGGTTTCCAGCAGCTTCTCGTCCTGCTTCTCGCTCTGGCCGTACATCAGCTTGCAGGCGTTGAGCGTGGCGTAGATCGCGCACAGGCCGTCGATGTCGCCCTGCTCCACGGGCCGTCTGACGCGGCGTTTCTTCATGGTCGGTCCGTCAATCGCTCTTGTGCAGCCAGACGCGATTGTCGTGGAAGGCCGCGCCGCCGAAAGGCGCGGTCGCATCGTCGCCGGTGAGCACGTTGACGCCGTGGCCGTCGACGAATTTCGAATTGGGCCAGACGCCCTCGGCCACCAGCACGCCGCGCTGGACGCCGTCGAACAGCCGCGCGTGCAGGCGGACCTGGCCGCGCCCGTTGCCGAGCATGACGAGATCGCCGTCGGCGATGTCATGCTGCTGCGCGTCGTCGGGATGGATCATCACTTCCGGCCGCTTTTCCCGCGCAAGGGATTCGGGCGTCTCGGTGAAGGACGAGTTGAGGAAATTGCGCGACGGGCTGGTGGCGAGGCGGAACGGATGGTCCTCGTCCGCCTCTTCCGTCACGGCCCAGTGGTCCGGCAGGCGCGGCATGTCGCGCCACGGCCCCTGCGGGCCGTTGTTGGAAAAGGGCGTGCGCGGCCAGTCCGGCTTGAAGCGGAATTTCTTGTCCGGCCAGTGGAAGCCGTCGCGATAATGGGCCTTCTCGAACGGCGGCTGCGCGTCGATCCAGTTGACCTTTTCCAGCGCCTCCAGCCCGCCCCAGCCGGAATCTTTCAGCGTGCGGTCGATCAGTTCGCGCGGGGTCATGTCGAAGCCGCGATGCTCTGCGCCGACGCGCTTGGCCAGCGCGCAGATGACGTCGTGATTGGAGCGGCATTCGCCGGGCGGATCGATCAGCTTCGGCCCGAAGCCGATATATTGATGGCCGCCGCCCGGATAGAAATCGTCGTGCTCGAGGAACATGGTCGCCGGCAGCACGATGTCGGCGAGCTTGGCCGTATCGGTCATGAACTGCTCGTGCACGGCGACGAAGAGATCGTCGCGCGAAAAACCGCGCAGCACCTTGTTCTGGTCGGGCGCGACGCAGGCGGGATTGGTGTTCTGGATCAGCATGGCGGTCACGGGCGGGCCGTGATGCAGCGCGTCCGCCTCGCCCGTCAGGACCGCGCCGATGCGCGATTGGTCGAGCGCGCGCACGGAACGGTCGACGACGTCCTGGCCTTCCACCACCGTCTGCTTGAGATTGTAGATCGCGCCGTTGTTGTGAAATGCGCCGCCGCCTTCATAGGCCCAGGCGCCGGTGACGGAGGCGATGCACGAGGCCGCGTGCATGTTTGCCGCGCCGTTGCGCTGGCGCGAAAAACCGTAGCCGAGGCGGAAGAAAGTGCGCTTGGTGCGGCCGACGAGGCGCGCGAATTCCTCGATTTCGGCGACCGGCAGCCCGGTGATCGCGGACGCCCATTCGGGCGTGCGCGTCTGCAGATGCGCCTCGAGTTCATCGGGGACATCGGTGTATTGCGCCATGAATTCGCGGTCGGCGAATCCTTCGCGAAACAGCACGTGCATCACCGCGCAGGCGAGCGCGCCGTCCGTGCCGGGACGCAGGCAGAGCGCTAGATCGGCCTGCGCCATCGTCGCGTTGCGATAGACGTCGACGACGACGATCTTCGCCCCGCGCTCCTTTCGCGCGCGCGTTGCGTGCGTCATGACGTTGACCTGCGTGGCCACCGCATTCGTCCCCCAGATGACCACGCAATCGCTCTTGGCCATCTCGCGGGGATCGGGACCGGCGAGCCGGCCCGTGCCGGCGATGTAGCCGGGCCAGGCGAGATTGACGCAGATGGTCGAATAGAAGCGCGAATATTTCTTGGCGTGGGTGAGCCGGTTGAGGCCGTCGCGCATCACGCGGCCCATGGTGCCGGCGTAATAATAGGGCCAGACGCTTTCGGCGCCGTGGCGCTGCTCGGCCTCGAGGAATTTCGCCGCGATCGTGTCGAGCGCCTCGTCCCAGGAGATGCGCGCGAATTGCGCGGACCCCTTCGGTCCGACGCGCTTCAGCGGATGCGTCAGCCGGTCGGGATGATGGACGCGCTGCGCGTAGCGCGCGACCTTGGCGCAGACGACGCCCGCCGTGTAGCTCTGCGCCTCGGCGCCGCGGATGCGGCCGATGCGGTCGGGCCCCAGCACCTCGACGTCCAGCGCGCAGACCGACGGGCAATCGTGCGGACAGGTGGAATAGCGGCGTTCGATTCGCGTCGGGGCGTTCATCCATTGCTCCTGGCCGCATGATCGCCCTTGTCGCCCCCAGCGGCAAGGCGGCCAGCGCGAGCGGCGCCGGACGCTGCGATAACAATAAGCAGCGCAAGCACTTGCGCGGGCGGCTCTCCGCCTTACAAGTTACCATACGTATGGTCAGATTCCCTGCCGGCGCGGCAGGTCAAGGCGGAGACCGTCAGTGACGCCCGAGCAGACGAGACTCGTGGAGGATTCCTTTGCGAAGCTCGGTCCCGTGCGCACGGACATGGGGCTCGCTTTCTACGACGAGTTGTTTGAACTGTCGCCGGACCTGCGCGCATTGTTCGAGCGCGACCATGGCGAACAGGCCATGCAGTTCATTCAGGTTCTCGCCTATATCGTCAGCAACCTGCGCGCGTCCGACCAATTGCTGCCCATCGTTCGCGAACTTGGACGCCGCCATGCCGGCTATGGCGTCGTGCAGGCGCATTACGCGCCGTTCCGGCAGGCGCTGCTGAACACGCTGCAAAACCGGCTGCAAGCCTACTGGACGCCCGAACTGGCCGAAGCCTGGCGCGCCACGTTCGATACGCTCGCGCAGGAAATGCTGGCGGGCGCAACGGGCGCCTGAAAATACAGAAGCCGCAGTCCGGGCGGAACTGCGGCTTCGGACCGTGCTCTGCCGGCCGCTTGCGTCAGCCGACGATCTCGTTGCCCGAGAACCACTGCGCGATCTCGATCGCCGCCGTTTCCGGGGCGTCGGAGCCGTGCACGGAGTTCTCGCCCATGTTGAGCGCGAATTCCTTGCGGATCGTGCCGGCGTCGGCCTTCTCCGGGTTGGTCGCGCCCATGACGTCGCGGTAGCGCTTGATGGCGTTGTCGCCTTCCAGCACCTGCACGACGACCGGCGCCGCCGACATCTGCTCGACCAGTTCGCCGAAGAAGGGGCGTTCCTTGTGGACCGCGTAGAAAGTCTCGGCCTGGGCGCGGGTCATGTGCACGCGCTTCTGCGCGACGATCCGCAGTCCCGCCCCTTCGATCAGCGCATTGATCTTGCCGGTGAGGTTACGGCGCGTCGCGTCGGGCTTGATGATGGAGAAGGTGCGTTCGGTCGCCATGTCGGTTCTTTCTGTTCGCTGGCAGGAAATCCGGCGCGCTTATAGCGGCGGGCCGGTTTTGGGGCAATGCGGACGGCAAAACGGGCGGCATGAGCCGCCCGCTGTGTCGAAACCGTCCTCCCGGCCGCAGCGAAGCGAAGAGCCGGGACCCGGCGCCTGCGCCTTCGCCCCTGGGTCCCGGATCGGCCTGCGGCCGTCCGGGATGACAGACGCGCCTCTTACTTCTTGCGAAGATCGAAGCGGTCGGCGTTCATCACCTTGTTCCAGGCCGCGACGAAGTCCTTGACGAACTTCTCCTGCGAGTCGGACTGCGCATAGACCTCGGCATAGGCGCGCAACTGGGCGTGCGAACCGAAGATGAGATCGACGCGCGTCGCCGTCCAGCGGACCTCGCTCGTCTTGCGGTCGAGCGCTTCGTAGACGCCTTCCGAGCCCGGCAGCGGACGCCATTGCGTGCGCATGTCCAGCAGGTTGACGAAGAAGTCGTTGCTCAGCGTCTCCGGCCGGTCGGTGAACACGCCGTGCGTCGCATGGCCATGGTTGGCGCCGAGCACGCGCAGGCCGCCGATCAGCGCGGTCATTTCCGGACCGGTCAACGTCAGCAGTTGCGCGCGGTCCACCAGCGCCTCTTCCGGCTTCATGACCTGCGTCTTCTTCGGGTTGATGTAGTTGCGGAAGCCATCCGCGCGCGGCTCGAGCGGCGCGAAGGACGGGCCGTCCGTCTGCTCGGCCGTCGCATCGGCGCGGCCGGGCGCGACGGGAACCGTCACGGAGACGCCCGCGGCCTTCGCCGCCTTCTCGATCGCGGCCGCGCCGCCGATGACGATGAGATCGGCGAGCGAGACCTTCTTGGGCGATTCCTTCTGGATCGCCTCCAGCTTGGACAGGACCTTGGCGAGTTCGGCCGGCTGGTTCACGTCCCAATCCTTCTGGGGCGCGAGGCGGATGCGCGCGCCATTGGCGCCGCCGCGCTTGTCGGAGCCGCGGAAGGTCGAGGCCGAGGCCCAGGCGGTCGAGACGAGCTGCGACACCGACAGGCCGGAGGCGAGGATCTTCGCCTTGAGGCCGGCAATGTCCTGCTCGCCGACGAGTTCATGATCGACGGCCGGAACCGGGTCCTGCCAGATCAGAACTTCCTGCGGCACGAGCTTGCCGCGATAGCGCGTCCGGGGACCCATGTCGCGGTGCGTGAGCTTGAACCACGCGCGCGCGAAGGCGTCCGCGAACTGGTCCGGATTCTCCATGAACCGCCGCGAAATCTTCTCGTAGGCCGGGTCAAAACGCAGCGACAGATCGGTCGTCAGCATTTTCGGCACATGCTTCTTGGAAGCGTCGAAGGCGTCCGGAATGGTGGCGCCGGCGCCCTTGGCGCGCCACTGCTGGGCGCCCGCCGGGCTCTTCTCCAGCTCCCATTCGTAGCCGAACAGGTTCCAGAAGAAATTGTTGCTCCACTTGGTGGGCGTGGTGGTCCAGATGACTTCGGGGCCGCCGGTGATGGCGTCGGCCCCGACGCCGGCGCCGAAGCTGCTTTTCCAGCCCAGTCCCTGATCCTCGAGCGCGCCGGCTTCCGGCGCCGGGCCGACCAGCGACGGATCGCCCGCGCCATGCGTCTTGCCGAACGTATGGCCGCCGGCGATCAGCGCGACGGTCTCCTCGTCGTCCATCGCCATGCGCGCGAAGGTTTCGCGAATATCGCGCGCGGCGGCGATCGGGTCGGGATTGCCGTTCGGGCCTTCCGGATTGACGTAGATGAGACCCATCTGCACGGCGCCGAGAGCCTCGTCCAACTGGCGTTCGCCGCTGTAGCGGGAATCGCCGAGCCACGCGCCTTCAGGACCCCAATAGAGCTCTTCCGGCTCCCACACGTCGGCGCGGCCGCCGGCGAAACCGAAGGTCTTGAAGCCCATGGATTCGAGCGCGGCATTGCCGGCGAGCACCAGCAGATCGGCCCAGGACAGCCGGGCGCCGTATTTCTGCTTGACCGGCCACAGCAGGCGGCGGGCCTTGTCGAGGTTGGCGTTGTCCGGCCAGGAATTCAGCGGCGCGAAGCGCTGCTGCCCTGCGCCCGCGCCGCCGCGGCCGTCGGTGATGCGATAGGTGCCGGCGGCGTGCCAGGCGAGGCGGACCATCAGGCCACCGTAATGGCCGAAATCGGCCGGCCACCAATCCTGCGAATCCGTCATCAGCGCCTTGAGATCGGCCATGACGGCGTCAAGATCGAGCTTCTCGAACTCCCTTGCATAGTCGAAATCGGCGCTCATCGGGTCGGACAGCCGGGAATTGCGATGCAGGCTCTCGATGCTCAGCGCATCCGGCCACCATTCCTTGTTGCTCGGCCCTCTGCCGGCGCCGAACGGGCACTTGGCTTTGTCGTCCATGGTTCTCTCCCTGGCTGGAACGAAATCGGTCACGCGCCGCGGTCGCGGCGCTATGGGAGGCGCAAGTTAGCCAGCGCTTTATCATCGGTGAAATCGATTGTTTCGCAATTCGCCATCGGTTATGACGATACTCATGAATTTGCGCGATCTACGCTATGTGGCGGCCGTGGCCGAACTCGGGCAGTTCGGCCGGGCGGCGGCCGCCTGCAACGTCAGCCAGCCGACGCTGAGCGGACAGATCCTCAAGCTCGAAGAGGAGCTGGGCGTCCAGATTTTCGAGCGCGACGGTCGCGTGGCGCGCGTGACCGAACGCGGCGCGACGATCGTGGCCCACGCGCGCCGCGTGATCGGCGCGGCCGACGATCTGAAGGCCGCCGCCGCCGCCTCGCGCGACCCGCTGGAGGGGCCGATCAGGCTCGGCGTCATCGCCACCATCGGGCCGTATCTTGCGCCCTATCTGCTGCCCGCCGCGGCTCGCGATCTCGCGCGCGCGCCGATACGGCTGGTCGAGGATCTGACCGGCCATCTGCTGCCGTTGCTTGCCGACGGCAAGCTCGACGCGGCGATCATCGCCACCGACCCGCCGGGCGAGCGGCTCGAGGAAATCGCGCTCTATGACGAGCGCTTCTGCCTGATGGCGCCGGCCGGCCATCCGCTCACGAAGAAGAAGGCGGTCCGGGTCGGCGAGATCGACCCGCGCAGCCTGCTGCTGCTGGCCGACGGCCATTGTCTGCGCGATCAGGCGCTCGATCTCTGCGGCCATCCCGATCTCGGCCATGCGGCGGGCGCCGACATGCGGGCGGCGAGTCTCGAGACCCTGCTGCACATGGCGGCGGCCGGCCACGGCGTGACGCTCGCCCCGCAAATGGCCGCCGACGGCTGGCGGGGGAAGAGCGGGCTGGTCGCCGTGCCGCTGAAGGGCGCGCATGTCGCCCGGCGCGTGCGGCTGGTGTGGCGGCGCGACATGCCGCGCAAGGCCGCCATGCAGGCGCTGGCGAAGGTGGCGCGGGAAAGCGTGCCGGGATTGGCGAAGGTCTAGCCTCCGCGTTGCGTCGAACGCCTTCGGCGGCCATAAGGACGCGCCGATGACCACAATTTCAGACCTCACCTACCGCCTCGGCCCGCGCGTCCTGTTCGACGCGGCCAGCGCGCAGATCCCCGAAGGCGCGCGCGTCGGCTTCGTCGGGCGCAATGGCGCGGGCAAGACGACGCTGTTCCGGCTGATTTCGGGCGAGATCGCCGCCGAGAGCGGCGCGATCACGCTGCCGCGTCGCGCAAAGATGGGCCGCGTCGAGCAGGAGGCGCCCGGCGGGCCGCAGAAGCTCGTCGATTTCGTGCTGGCGGCGGACACGGAGCGCGCCGCGCTTCTGCACGAAGCGGAGATCGCCCACGATCCCCATCGCATCGCCGACATTCACGCGCGGCTCGCCGATATCGACGCGCATTCGGCCCCCGCGCGCGCGGCGCGCATTCTTTCGGGCCTCGGCTTCGACGAGGCCGCGCAGAACCGCGCGCTCTCGGAGTTTTCCGGCGGCTGGCGGATGCGCGTGGCGCTCGCCGCCGTGCTGTTCACGCAACCCGACCTGCTGCTGCTCGACGAGCCCACCAATTATCTCGACCTCGAAGGCTCGCTCTGGCTGGTCGAACATCTCAAGACATATCCGGCGACGGCAATCGTGATCTCGCACGACCGCGATCTGCTCGACGCCGTCTGCGATCACATCCTGCATCTCGACCGCGCGAAACTGACGCTTTGGAAAGGCAATTACTCCGGCTTCGAGAAGCAGCGGCGCGAAGCGATGGCGGTGCAGGCCAAGGCCGCGAAGAAGCAGGAGGACAAACGCAAGCACCTGCAGGAATTCGTCGACCGCTTTCGCGCCAAGGCGACCAAGGCGCGACAGGCGCAGTCTCGCCTCAAGATGCTCGAGAAGATGGAGCCGACGACGGCGATCGTGGATACGGACGTGCTGCCGATCGACCTGCCCTCGCCCGAAAAGCAGCTCTCGCCGCCGATCATCGCGATGGAGCGCGCCTCCGTCGGCTATGACGAACGCGTCGTGCTGTCGCGGCTCAATCTGTCATTGAGCAACGACGACCGCATCGGCCTCCTCGGCGCCAACGGCAACGGCAAGTCGACTTTCGCCAAGCTGCTCGCCGGCCGGCTGCGGCCGATGGGCGGCGACGTCGTGCGCGCGCCGAAACTCGAAGTCGGATTTTTCGCACAGCATCAGGTGGACGATCTCGATCTTTCGGACACGCCCTATCGCGCCGTCGCCCGCCTGATGGCCGATGCGCCGGAATCGAAAGTGCGGGCGCGCGCCGCGCAGATGGGCTTTTCCGGCGAGCGCGCGGATACGCGAGTCGAGCAGTTGTCGGGCGGCGAGAAGGCGCGTTTGCTCATGGGCCTGTCGACCTTCCACGGCCCGCATCTCATCATCCTCGACGAACCGACGAACCATCTCGACATCGATTCCCGCGCAGCATTGATCGAGGCGATCAACGACTACACGGGCGCCGTGGTGCTCGTGTCGCACGACCGCTATCTGCTGGAAGCCTGCGCGGACAGGCTCTGGCTCGTCGCCGACGGCGCGGTGAGGGAATTCGACGGCGACATCGACGACTACACGAAACTGGTCCTGCAATCCTCGCGCGGCGGGGACTCAGGCGCGAAGCCGGCGAAGGCCGCGGAGAAAAAGCAGAGTCCTGTCAGGGAGAAGCGCGGCGTCTCTCAGAAAAAGATTCAGGCGCTGGAAGAAAGAATCGCGAAGTTCGGCGACCTCATCTCGCGCATCGACGAGACCCTCGGAGACGGTTCGGCCTTCACGAAGGACCCGCAAAAAGCAGCCGCGCTGGCGAACCAGCGCGGCGAACTGGCGTCGGCGCTCGCCGCCGCCGAAGAGGAATGGCTGGCGCTTTCCGTGGAAGCGGAAAGCGCCTGACCCGTCACCAGCGGCGATAGTAGCGGCGATAGCCGTAGCCGCGCCGATACATCGGCCGGCCATAGTAGAAGCGCGGCGCGTAATAGCGCGGGCGCGTCCGCCAGCAACGGCCCCAGGCGTCGCAGACGAGTCGCGCCTGCTCGACCGCCGTGGTCGATTGCGCGGCGCCGCCGAGGAAGGGGTCCGCCATCGGCGCGGCGCTCGCGGGGGCGGCGGCGAAAACTGCGGCGCCGAACGCCAGAGCCGCCGAGATGGCGAGAACGGTTCTTGATCTGGACATGCTGGTCTCCCTTCGTGTCTGCCCGAACCATATGCCGCTGCGGCAGCTTAACGGCGGCTGAACGTGAGTCTATCGTTAATCGAGACTTAAGCGAGGCCGCGGGGGCGCGTTTTGTGGTCGCAGAGCCGCGCGGCGAGAATTGCGCCCCCGACGACGGCCGGGAGCGCTGTCTGTCACCAGCGGCGCCAATGACGATGGCCCCAGCGGCGGTGTCCCCAGTAGGGTCCGCCATAGAAGCGCGGCGGGCCCCAATAATTGCGCCGCCACCAGCAGCGGCCCCAGGCGTTGCAGACCCAGCGAACCTTGTCGGGCTTCACGTTGGCGAGGTCGCTCGAGTTCGCCACGCCCGGATCGAGCAGCGGCGTGGCCGCGGCCGGCGCCGTCGAAACCGCCAAGCCGCCGAACGCCAGCGTGGCGGCGACGGCAAGTCCCAAAGATGTTCTGGACATCTGACCCTCCATCTTGCGCCCCAGCGACTGCATGGGACGCGACGGCGGGTGAACTCCGACTGAATGAATTGTGTTCCGAATCAGCGGGCGGAAAGCATCGCCTTCGCCGCCAGCCAGAGCGCGACGGCGGCGGCGAGCGCGGCGAGCGCGATCATGGTCGCCTCGTAGCCATAGGCCGCGACGAGCCACGTTTCCGGCAGCGGCGTCGCGTAGATGCCAAGGTTGAAGAAGGCGTTGAGCCACGCCTGCGGGCCGGCGCGGCGCGCGGCTTCGACGCCGTCCGTGACCCAGACGGCGAGCACCGGATAGATCATGGAATGGCCGAAGCCGAACAGCATGCCCCCCACCGCCACGACCCAGGCGCGCGGGCCGGCGGCCGACACGCAGACATAGCCGATGGCTTCCAGCGCGAGCCCGGAAGCGACGAGCAGGCGGCGGTCCACCGCTTCGACGCGGCGCAGCCCCAGAAAGCGAGTCGCAAACATGGTGAGCGTGGACGCCGTGAAGAAAGCGGCGATGGGAATGTGTCGCGCTTCAAGCGCCGGCGCGAGATAGGCGACCGCAAAACCGAAAAGCGCGCCGGCGCTCGCAACGGCCGTCAACGGCGCGATCAGCCTGTTGGACCAGCTTGCGACGAGATCGAGCCCGGCCGCGCGCGGCGGCGACGGCATCGGCCGCACGCCGAATGTGAGCGCGAGGCCGGCGAGCCCCGGCACGACGGCGATGGCGATCATGGCGCTCTCTCCATAGCGCGCGAGCGTCCATTCGCCGACCGGCGGTCCCAAGGCCTGCGATAGCGGCATCATCGCGGAGAAGACGCCGAGCAGGAAAAGCAGGCGCGCCGGCGTGAGCCGGCTCTGGCCGTAGGTGATGGCCGCCGACAGGAACAGCCCCTGCCCGGCGCCCTGCACGATGCGCGACAGAAGCGCGCCGCCGAAGCTCGCGCGCGTGAAGTAGAACGAGGCGAAGCCGACGATGGTCAGCAGCATCGCCAGCCGCAGTGTCGGCAGCACGCCGATGCGCGCTGAAAATTCGCTGGAAATCAGCGCGAAGAAAATGACGGGGATCGCCACCGAGGACAGGATGACGCCGATGGCGTGCAGATCATGGCCGTTGCGCGCGAAGACGATGGAAAACAGCGTCGCATGGGCGTTCATGAAGGAAACGAGAAAGACGCCGAGGCCGATGCGGATGAATTCGCCGCGCGCGGCGTCGTCGATGTAGTCGGGCTGCTTCGGTTCCGCGCTCATGCCGCGCGCCGGCACAGCGCGCGCCAGTGCGCGGGTTCGTTCGGCGGCGCCAACTCCTCGAGGCCCTCAAGCGTCAGGCCGTGAGCGGCCAGCGCGTGAATGTCGCCGCGAGACAGCGGCCACGGCGGGCCTTCGGGCGCGGCGGGGTTGGGGCGCGAGCGAGCTATGACGAGAAGGCGCCCTCCGGGCTTCAGGAAGGATACGAGCGCACGGCCCGCCTCCGGCAGCAGCGCATTCGGCAGGGCCTGCAGCGTGTAGCATTCGTGCACGAAATCGAAGGCGCCGCGCCATTCGGGCGGCGGGTCGAAAAGATCGGCGGCGCGATAGGCGACGCGCAAGTCGGGGAACCGGCGCCGCGCCCATGCGATGGCGTTCGCGGAGAGGTCGAAGGCGGTCGTGTCGGCGCCGGCGGCCGCCAGCGCCTCGGCATTGTCGCCGAGTCCGCAGCCGACATCGAGGGCGCGGAGGCCTGCGAGCGAGGCCGTCTTCAGCCAATCCCGCAACAATGGATGCGCCTGCTTGTCCGCCCAGGGCACGGCGGCTTCATCGCCATCCGCGAGGTCGTAGACCGCCTGGAACCACTCGCGTCGGTAGGGATCGTCGAGCTGGCCGCTTTTCGCCGGGTCGATGGCGTCGAGGCGCTTGCGCGCGGCGGCACGGCGCGCCGCGAAATCCAGGCTCAAGCAGACTTCTCCCAGCGCCCGTCGTCATTCTGGCGCCAATAGGACAGCGCGAAGCCCTGCTCGCGCAACTGACGAAATTGCATACGCGCCCTGTTCAGCGCGTCCTCGTCGCGGCCGTCGAACAGGACGATGGCGCGTTCCTTCGGGCGCGCGCCCTCGTCCGCCAGCGCGGCCACCGCGTCGGCGCCTTCCACGAAAAAACGGATGGAGGCGGCGTTGGGATTGTCGATATCGAGCGTCAGCCACACTGGCTGCAGCGCGCCGTCGCCATCGCGCGCCGTCCCGTGCGCGACAAAGGACTGGTCGTCGTAGGTCCACAGGAGATCGTCGAGCGCGGCCAACCGCTCCGGGCTCGTCGCCTGAATGACCGCGGTCCAGCCGTTGGCGAGCGTGCGCGCGACCAGCGCGGGCAGCGCGCTTTCGAGCGGGCGGCGCTGGAGGTGATAGAACCAGACTTCCATGGGCTCCAATCCTTGCCCCATTTCTTGGCGCAGCCCGACGCCGATTGCTAGCCTGCGCGCGGATTCGGGCGTTGGCCGCCCGAAGAACGAAACGGAAGACGTCATGCGCAAGCGCAACATCGTAGTGGGAATTATCGGCGTCGCGCTGGTCGCGGGCGGCGGGTTCTTCGCCAGCCTCGACAAGGAGACGCGCGGCATTCTCGTGCATCTGCCGACGAATGCCGATGTTCTCACATGGTCGCAGTCCCAGCGCGACGCCGCGTTTCGCGCGCTCGACCGCCTGCCCTTCCTCGCCAAGGCCCGGGAGGTCGCGCCCTCGTCCAACCCCACGCCGCTGCCGCCCGGAAAGCCGCTGAACATTCCCGGCCTCGACGATTATTTCAAATCGCAGAACGCTGCGGCGATGGTCATCCTGCAGGACGGCAAGATCAGGCTCGAACGCTATGCGATGGACTTCGACGCGCAGGGGCGCTGGACCAGCTTTTCGGTCGCCAAGTCCTTCACCTCGACGCTGGTCGGGGCGGCGATCCAGGACGGCTTCATCAAGAGCCTGGAAGACAAGGTCAGCCAGTATGTGACGGGCCTGCAGGGCTCCGCCTATGACGACGTGACCGTGCGCCAGTTGCTCACGATGAGTTCCGGGGTGAAATGGAACGAAGATTACGAAGACCCGAATTCCGACGTCTCGCAGTTCAACAAGGCCAAGCCGGAACCGGGGCTCGACGCCATCGTCAGCTACATGCGCAAGCTGCCGCGCGCCGCCGCGCCCGGCGAGAAGTGGAACTACAACACGGGCGAGACCAATCTGGTCGGCGTGCTGGTGACCTCGGCGACGAAAAAGCCGCTCTCCGCATATCTGGAAGAAAAGATCTGGAAGCCGGCCGGCATGGAAGCCAAGGGCACCTGGCTCCTCGGCAAGACCGGGCAGGAGATCGCCGGCTGCTGCATCCAGGCGGCGACCCGCGACTATGCCCGCATGGGGCTGTTCGTGCTGGCCAACGGGGTCGCCGGCGGCAAGGCGATCACGCCGCCGGACTGGTTCGCGCAGGCGACGACCAAGCAAAAGGACATCGGCATCCCCGGCCGCGGCTACGGCTTCCAGTGGTGGACCTACGACGACGGCTCGGTTTCCGCGCGCGGCATTTTCGGACAGGGGATATTCATCGACCCCAGGCGCAAGCTGGTGATCGCCTCGAATTCCGACTGGACGCGCGCGTCGAAGGGGCCGGAGCCCGCCGCGCGCGAGGAGTTCTACCGGAAGGTGCAGGCGCTGGTGGACAAGGGGGAGTGAGGACCGATGGCTTCTATCGACCGAAAGCGGAACTCACGCTTACGCCTTGGCGGCGACCGTCGCCTTGCTAGCTTCGCGGCTTGGTACGGCACCACCATGCCCAGCCAAACAGCGTGAGGACGAACACGGGATAGGCGAAGAACGGAAGCGGTTCCGAGAGCGGCGTCAGGTTGCGGCCCAAAAACACCTGCAGCGAAGTGGCGCTGAAAAGCAGCGCTGCGAGGGCTCCCAGGGCCCGAACCGGACGAGGCATGATCGCTGGCGCGCTGATGAGAACCAATGCCGCCGCCCAAAGGCCGGCGCCCGCGGCAAAGGATGGCGCGCTGGCCTCGAGCGACATGGCGGAGCCTGAAAGCACGAGGGCCTCGCCGGCGATGAATACTAGGAAACCTGCGGCGAGCGTCTGATCGCCCCGGCCAAGGAAGTGAACGGCGAGCAATGCCGCCGCCACGACAAGAGCGATACCGTCTATCCCCCATGCCAGTCCCCGTAGCGCAGCGGACGGCGCAAAACTGCCCGCCAGACCCAAAAGTGCGCCGACGACAAGGCAGATGGGCGCTACAGCACTTGGACGTTCTGCGGCCATGCTCTCCTCCGTGCGAGGCGGTCTTCCGGAATACACTTCGACGAAGTCTCGACAGTTTTGCGACCACTAACGACCGTTCGCTGTCATTGCGAGCGTCATCTGATGGGCCGATCGGTTGTAGACGCCAAGATAGACCGTCACGTCTTCGGAACGCCTACCATTCGGCTAGTTTCGAAGACGGTCGCCTCTTGCGGCGTCCCGTCGTTATCCATCACATGCTCGATGTAGGTCGGAAATCCTCCCGGAATGACGGTGTCATGACGCGCGACGCCAAGAAAAATATGTCGGGCGGACGCAGGTTCCACCGGAAACCAGCCGGGATCATCAAACGTGCCGGCGTAGACGCCCACGACATCCGGGAACCGTTCGAGGCTCAACCAGAGTTTTGTGCCGCATTCCGCGCAAAAGTGTATGTGGATGGTCTTGCCCGAGCCCGCCGAGCGTAGGTCGAACAGGCGCGGGTCGCCTTTCGAAAGCACAAAATCTTGTTTCGAAAAGACCGGTTCGACCATGTAGGCCGAGCCGGTCGCCCTCTGACAGAACCGGCAATGACAAACGGTCACGCGCATTGGTTTGGCGAGCGCGGCATATCTTATGCCGCCGCATAGACAGCCGCCTTCATGCCTGGTCATCGGATTGCCCCCATCCGCCCAGCATGTCGGGATTTATGTTTGGCGCCTAGCTCCAGTTGAATGATGCTGGAAACGAGAGGCGGAATGTCCGCTTTCTGCCCCTTGCGGAAGCGCCTCTGCCGTCTCTTCTCGCCTGGAAGCTGAGGCCCTCACCCCTCGTAATAGTCCTTCACCAGCCGGTCGAGCAGCCGCACGCCCCAGCCGGAGCCCCAGCTCTGGTTGATGTCGCTCGATGGCGAGCCCATGCCCGTGCCGGCAATGTCGAGATGCGCCCACGGCGTCTTCTCGACGTAGCGCTGCAGGAATTGCGCGGCGGTGATCGAGCCGCCGTAGCGGCCGCCGGTGTTCTTCATGTCGGCGAATTTGGAATCGATCATCTTGTCGTAGGCGGCGGCGAGCGGCAGGCGCCAGACCTTCTCGCCGGTCGCCTGTCCTGCGCGGCTCAGGCGGTCCGACAATTCGTCGTTGTTGGAGAACAGGCCCGCATATTCCTGGCCGAGCGCCACCATGATCGCCCCGGTCAGCGTCGCCAGATCGACCATGAACTTCGGCTTGTACTTGTCCTGCACGTACCAGAGCACGTCGGCCAGCACGAGACGCCCTTCGGCGTCGGTGTTGATGATCTCGATCGTCTGGCCGGACATGGAGCGCACGATGTCGCCCGGCCGCTGCGCGCCGCCGTCGGGCATGTTCTCGACCAGCCCGATCGCGCCGATGGCGTTGACCTTGGCCTTGCGCGAGGCGAGCGCGTGCATGAGGCCGACGACGCAGGCCGCGCCCGCCATGTCGCCCTTCATGTCCTCCATGCTTGCGGCCGGCTTGATGGAAATGCCGCCGGAATCGAAGCAGACGCCCTTGCCGACGAAGGCGACGGGTTCGCCGGGCGCCGTGGCGCCGTTCCAGCGCATGATGACGACGCGGCTTTCGCGGGCCGAACCCTGGCCGACGCCGAGCAGAGCGCCCATGCCGAGGTCGGCCATCGCCCGCCTGTCGAGGATTTCGACGGAGACGCCGAGCTTTTCCAGCTCCTTCGCGCGATTGGCGAATTCTTCCGGATAGAGGACGTTCGGCGGCTCGTTGACGAGATTGCGGGCCAGAACCACGCCTTCCGCGAGGCCTGCGCGGGGCCCATGCGCGGCGCGGGCGGCGGCGGGGTCGGCGACGCCGATGGCGAGGGCGGCGACGGCGTCCTTGTCCGAATCGTCCTTCTTCTTCGTGCGGTAGAGGTCGAACTTGTAGGCGCGCAAGGCGGCGCCCAGAGCGAAATCGGCCGCCGCGCCGGCGTCGGCCGCGCCCGGCGGCTCGAACAGGACGGCGACGCGCGTCGCGCCGTTCAGCTTGCCCATGGCCTGACCGCCGAGGCTGACGAAATCGGTGGGATCAGGCGCCGATTCGTCGCCCTTGGGGGCGGCGCCGAGCACGATGAGGCGATCCCAGCCAAGGCCGTGCGGCGCCAGAAGATCGAGGGTCGAGCCTGATTTTCCCTTGAACTTGGCCGCGCGCGCCGCACGCTCGATGGCCGCATTCGCGGGGGCGACGAGACGCTGCGTCTGCGGGCCGAGGGCCGCGTTTTCGCCGGCCAGCACGATCAGGGCGCTCGACCCCTCCTCCGCGCCCGCGGCGCCGGGGCCGGCGGCGGCGATATCGGCGAAGGAAACGAATTCGACCGTGGGGGAAGCTGGCATCGGGCCCTCTTGCGAAATTGGCTGAACGCGGCGCGCGCCGCCCGCACTATATCGGCTGCGCAACTGTGACGGTCAATGCGCCGCGCCGCCCGGAAAAAGGCGGTTTCGGCCTGCAAGGTGAGGCATGGAGTGTCCTGGGCGCAACGGGCGGCCGGGAAATGCCGCCGGAGCGTCCGGAAACGTCGGAAACGCTTGCCGTTTCCGAAGCCTAGCGGTACCCAGACTGAAACGGAAAGACGGCGGTCGACGAGAGCGATGAACGGGGCGGCGCACAGGGTCGGCGCGGTGCAGAACCGCGCGAGGCAGGCATGATCGGCCTGACCCTCGGCCGCTATCTGTCCGGCCGCTTCCTCCAGCAGATTCTGGTCGTGTTCCTGTCGATCAGCGCGCTGTCCTTCCTGATCGATTTCGTCGAATTGCTGCGCCGCTCGGCCGATTCCCACATGGGCGCGGGCTTCGTCGCGTTCATGTCCTTCCTGCGGATGCCGGTGGCTTCGGAGCAGATCCTGCCCTTCGCCGTCCTGTTCGGCACGATGGTCGCCTTCGTGAACCTCACGCGGAAGCTCGAACTCGTCGTCGCCCGCGCCTCGGGCGTGTCGGTCTGGGGGTTCCTCGTGCCGCCGCTGGCGATCGCGCTGCTGATCGGGCTCGGCTCGGTCTTTCTCTACAATCCGATGGCGGCCGCGATGAAGCAGCGCGCCGACGAGATGGAAATCGAAATGTTCGGGCGCACCGGCGCCGACAAGGACGCCGGCGTCTGGCTGCGCCAGCGCAGCGTCGACGGCCGCGCGACCATCAAGGCCGACAAGATTCTCGACAAGGGCAGCCGGCTCGAGAAGGTTACGGTCTATCTCGACGACCCCTACGGCCATTTCGTGGAACGAATCGACGCGCCGGGCGCCCTTCTCGTTCCCGGCGCATGGAAGCTCGCCGACGCGACAGTGGTCCGGCCCGGCGCCGAGGCCGAAAAGAACGGCGTCTACTATCTGGCGACCGACATGAACGCCGACGACGTGCTGCGCAGCCTGATGTCGCCGGATTCGGTTCCGTTCTGGCAATTGCCGGTTTTCCGGGACCGCGCCGAGGAGGCGGGCCTCGAAGGCCGCACATTTGCGCTGCGCTATCAGACCCTGCTGGCGCGGCCGCTGATGCTGATCGCCATGGTTCTTATTGCTGCGGCCTTTTCCTTAAGATTTTTCAGGTTTGGTGGCGTCGGTAAAATGGTTGCAGGTGGCGTAGCGGCCGGCTTCGTGCTTTACGTGGCCACGAAGATGGTCGGGGACATGGGCGATGCGGGGCTTCTGAGCCCCTCGATCGCCGCGTGGTCGCCGGCGCTGGTCGGGAGTTTGTTGGGTGCGCTTGCGTTGTTGCATCAGGAGGACGGTTGATGGGGCGCGCACGCTGCCCTGTTGAGCGTTCGAGAGCTGGCGCTCTGGCCACGTCGGCGGCGCTGCGCGCGGCGCGCGCGGGCGCGTTGGCGCTCGCCTGCCTGGTTGCGCCCGCGATCGCGTTCGCCGCGCCCCAGAAGCCGCAGCCGAGGCCCGCAACCGAACAGACGCAGAGCGCCGACGCGCCGCGCATGGTCGTGGAGGCCAAGGAACTCGTCCAGGACGACAACAAGAACACCGTCACCGCGCGCGGCAATGTCCAGATCTACTACAAGGGCCGCACGCTCGAGGCCGACCAGGTGGTCTACGACCGCACGACGACGCGGGTGCGCGCGGTCGGCCATGTCAGGCTGACGGAGGCCGACGGCCAGAAGATCTACGCCGAGGACATGGAGCTGACCGACGACCTCAAGCAGGGATTCGTCGACAGCCTGCGCGTCGAGACGCCGCAGAACACCTACATGAGCTCGCCGCGCGCGGAGCGCTCCGGCGAGCAGACCAGCTTCGACTACGGCACCTATACCGCCTGCAAGCCCTGCGAAGACGCGACCGTTCCGCCGCTGTGGCGCGTACGCGCCAAGCGCATCATCCACGACGCCGACGAGAAGACGCTCTACTTCACCGACGCGACGCTGGAATTCTTCGGACAGCCGATCGCCTGGCTGCCCTTCTTCACCGCGCCCGACCCGACGGTGAAGCGCCGCTCGGGCATTCTCGCGCCGCGCTACATGCCCTACAGCACGCATCTGGGCGTCGGCGCCGGCGTGCCGATCTTCTGGGCCGTGGCGCCCAACATCGACCTGACGTTCACGCCGACGGTCCTGGCCAAGCAGGGCTTCCTCGGCGATCTCGAATGGAAGCACCGGCTCGAGAACGGCACCTATTCGTTCCGCCTCCAGGGCATCAGCCAGACCAATCCGTCGGCCTTCCCGGCGCCGCCGCTCGGCGCCAGCGACCGCCGCCTGCGTGGCGCGGTCATGAGCAACGGCGAATTCGAGATCAACGACAAGTGGAAATTCGGCTGGGACGGCACCATTCTCAGCGACCGCTACTTCTTCACCGACTATTCGCTCAACAATCCTCTCTACGCCAATCCCTACTTCCGGGAGACGTCCTCGACCGCCTACCTGACGGGAAAGGGCGAACGTAGCTGGTTCGACGTGCGCGGCTATTATTTCCAGGGCCTGTCGCCGCGCGACTACCAGCCGCAACTGGCGATTGCCGCCCCGATCCTCGACTACAACCGCGTCTTCCCGCTGCGGCCGAACATGTTCCCGCTCGGCGGCGAGGTCGAGCTCGACGCCAATTTCTCCTACACGACCGCGCAGGCCGCTCTCTACGAGTCGATCCAGCCGCGCACCTTCGACAGCATCTACGCGCTCTACAACGTCTGCCAGATCTACTCGCCCTCGGTCATTCGCAATGCGTCTCAATGTCTGTTGCGCGGCGTCGGCGGCGACTATGCGCGCGGGACAGCGCAGCTTTCGTGGAAGCGCAATTACATCGACCCGATCGGACAGGTCTGGACGCCGTTCATCTTTGCGCGGGCGAGCACGAGCTACCTGAACTACGACCAGAGCCGCGTCTACGGCATCTACAACACGGCGCTCGCGCCGCTGTTCAACGCCTCGCAGTCGAATTTCCTCGGCTCCGACAATGTGGTGCGCGGCCAGTTTACGCCGGGCGTCGGCGTCGAATATCGCTACCCGCTGTTTGCGCGTCTCAACATCGGCACGGTGACCTTCGAGCCGATCGTGCAGGTCGTGGCGCGGCCGAACGTGATCGGCTCGAATTCGCTGGTGAACATCGACGCGCAGAGCCTCGTGTTCGACGACACCAACCTGTTCTCGTGGAACAAATATTCCGGCTACGACCGCTTCGAGACCGGCGTGCGCGTCAACTACGGCGGCCAGTTCACGCTGAACCTGAACAATGGCGGCTTCGTCAACGTGATGGCCGGCCAGTCCTACCAGCTCGCGGGAACCAACAGCTACGCCACGCCCGACGCCGCCAACGTCGGCCTGAGCTCCGGCCTCGACACGCGCCGCTCCGATTATGTCGGCCGCATCGCCTTCGCGCCGGCGGGCTTCCTGTCCTTCGTCGCCAAGGCGCGCTTCGACCAGGCGAACATGCACCTGCGCCGCCTCGACCTTGTCGCCGGCGCGACCTTCGGTCCGCTGACGACGACGATCCAGTACGCCAATTACTCGGCCCAGCCGCTGCTCGGCTTCGACGTGCGCCGCCAGGGCCTGTCGCTCGGCGCGCGTTACGACATCACGAAAAACTACTTTGTGAACGGCAACGTCCAGTTCGACATGTCGCGCTACCTCTACAACAACACCGCCGCGATCAACGGCGTGTGGGGCTATGCGCCGGTCATGTCGATCGCGAGCCTCGGCCTCGGCGCGGGCTATCAGGACGATTGCACGACATTCACGATCAACTACACGTCGAATTATCAGGTGAACTCCGCGACCGGCCTGCCCGGCCGCAACCAGACGCTGCTGATGACGCTGCAGTTGCGCACGCTGGGCGAAGCGAAGGTTGGCGCCAACCTCGGCTTCGTGGCGCAGAACGACGGCTTGAAGCAGTCGCAGTGAGCGGCGGGCGCCTCCTCGCTCTCACGCAGGGCGACCCGTCCGGCATCGGTCCTGAAATTGCGATCGCCGCCTACGAAGCCGCGCGCGCCGATGCGAGCCTTCCGCGCTTTGCGCTGCTGGCGGACCCCGACCTGATGCGCCGGCGCGCGCAGGCGCTCGGCAAGCGCGTCGAGATTGCGCCATGCGCGCTCGACGAAGCGCCAGGCGTCTTCGATCGCGCGCTGCCCGTGCTGGCGTTGCAGGCGCGCGCGACAGGCGAGCCGGGCAAGCCGGACGTCGCCGACGCCGCTTCCACCGTCGAGTCGATCGAGCGCGCCGTCGCTCTCGTGTTCGAAGGACGCGCGGGCGCCGTCGTCACCAATCCGATCGCGAAAGAGGTTCTCTATCGCGCGGGCTTCGCGCATCCCGGCCACACGGAATTTCTCGGCGAGCTGGCGGCTCTGCGCACGCGAACGACCCAGCATCCCGTCATGATGCTGTGGGCCGAAGAACTGGCGGTCGTGCCGGTGACGATCCACGTGCCGCTGCGGGAGGTTCCCGCGCGCCTGACGCGCGAACTCATCGTCACGACCGCGAAGATCGTCGCGCGCGACCTGCGCGAGAGATTTGGCGTCGCCGCGCCGCGGCTGGCGATCTCCGGGCTCAATCCGCATGCCGGCGAGAACGGAACGATCGGCCGCGAGGACGTCGACGTCATCGCGCCGGCCGTCGCGGAACTGAACGCGCTCGGGATCGCCGCGAAAGGTCCCTACCCCGCCGACACGCTCTTCCATGCCGCGGCGCGCGAGACATACGACGCCGCGCTGTGCATGACGCACGACCAGGCGCTGATCCCGATCAAGACGCTGGCCTTCGACCGCGCGGTGAACGTCACGCTCGGCCTGCCTTTCGTGCGCACCTCGCCCGACCACGGAACCGCGTTCGACATCGCCGGCAAGGGCGTGGCGAACGCCACGAGCCTGATCGAAGCGCTGCGGCTGGCGGCGCGGCTGGCGCAATCCGGCGCATCTGCGTGAGCGACGGCCTGCCGCCGCTGCGCGATGTCGTCGCGCGCTTCGACATCGCGCCGAAGAAGGCGCTCGGCCAGAACTTCCTGTTCGACCTCAACCTCACGCGGCGCATTGCGCGCGCGGCAGGGCCGCTGGAAGGCGCGACGGTCATCGAGGTCGGTCCCGGTCCCGGCGGCCTCACGCGCGCGCTGCTGGCGGAGGGCGCGCGGCGCGTCGTCGCCATCGAGCGCGACGCGCGCTGCCTCGCGGCGCTCGCGGAAATTTCGGCGCATTATCCGGGCCGTCTCGAGGTGATCGAGGGCGACGCGCTGGAGACCGACATGCAGGCGTTGTGCGCGCGCTTTGCGGGCGACGGCCCGGTGCGCGTCTGCGCCAACCTGCCCTACAACATCTCGACCGTGCTGCTGACCAACTGGCTGGAAGCCGACGTCTGGCCGCCGGCGTGGGACAGGCTGACGCTGATGTTCCAGCGCGAGGTCGCCGAGCGCATCGTGGCGACGCCGGCCGAGCGCGCCGACTACGGGCGGCTCGCCGTGCTCTGCGGCTGGCGCACGCAGGCGCGCATCCTGTTCGACGTCGCGCCGTCCGCCTTCACGCCGCCGCCGAAGGTGACGTCGTCGATCGTGGAGCTGCGGCCGCGCGAGGCGCCGATGGAATGCGACAAGCGCGCGCTGCTCGCGGTCGCGCAGGCGGCGTTCGGCCAGCGGCGCAAGATGCTGCGGCAATCGCTGAAGGGAGTCGCGCCGGGCGGGGATGCCGAAGGATTGCTGGCCGCTGCGGGAATTGAAGCGACGAAGCGCGCCGAGGAAGTGGATGTGGCGGGGTTCGTGGCGCTGGCGCGGGCGATGGCGCAGACCAATCGATCGTCAGCATAGAACTCTGTTCATGATGAGTTGGAATCTTGCCGCCGTCATTGCGCGCAGCGCAGCGACGAAGCAATCCGCCTCTTCAGAGTCGGGCTCGAAATTCGCTGCGAACCCGCGCCCTCATGCTGAGGAGCCTGCGCAGCAGGCGTCTCGAAGCATGATCCAGGGTTACGTGTCCCGGCCCCCCTTCGAGACGCCGCTGCGCGGCTCGTCAGGGTGAGGAGTCTTGAATGACGGGCCAGTCACCAAGGACAATCCCGGTGGCTGGATTGCTTCGCGAAGCCTGTCATCGGGCGCGCTTCGCGCGATGCGTTGGCTCGCAATGACGACTGTCGATCGATACGCCTACTCCGCCAGCAGCTTCGCGACAAAGGCCTCAACCCCGGGCTGCCGGCGCGAGCGCTTCAGCCGTTCGGCGCGCAGAATCTGGATCAGCTCCTCGTAGGTCTTCTGCAGGTCGTCGTTGACCAGAACATAGTCGTACTGCGCCCAGCGGCGGATTTCGTTGCGGGCGTTTTCGAGCCGCTTCTCGATGGTGGCGGCGGCGTCTTCCGCGCGCCTTTCCAATCGCGCGCGCAATTCCTTCATCGAGGGCGGCAGGATGAAGATGGTGACGACGTCCGACTGCGCCTTCTCGCGCACCTGCTGCGCGCCCTGATAGTCGATGTCGAAGAGAACGTCGCGGCCTTGCCCCAGCACGGTTTCGACGGGGCCGCGCGGCGTGCCGTAGAAATTGCCGTGCACCTCCGCCCATTCCAGCAGGTCGCCGGCGTCGCGCATTCGCTCGAACTGCGCGCGCTGGATGAACGAGTAGTGGATGCCGTCGACCTCGCTCGACCGCCTTGCGCGCGTCGTAACGGAAATAGAGAGCGTGAGGTCGATGTCCTTGGCCTGCAGCAGCATGCGCGTCAGCGTCGTCTTGCCCGCGCCCGAGGGCGAGGACAGGATCAGCATGAGGCCGCGCCGCCTGAACTGGATGGCGCTTTCGGTTGGGTCGCTCATGGCGCAACGCTCATTCGATGTTCTGAACCTGCTCGCGGAACTGCTCGACCTCCACCTTGAGTTCGAGGCCGATCGCGGTCAGCGCGGAATCGTTCGACTTGGCGCAAAGCGTATTCGATTCGCGACCAAGCTCCTGCGCCAGAAAGTCGAGGCGGCGCCCGATCGCCCCGCCCTTGTGCAGCAGGTCGGCGACGGCCTTTGCGTGGGTGTGCAGCCGGTCGAGTTCCTCCCGGATATCGGCGCGCGAGGCGAGCAGGACGGCTTCCTGGTGCAGCCGCACGGGATCGAGGCCCTGGGACTGCCCGAGCGCCTCGATCTGGCGGGCGATACGCGCCTTGACCGCGTCGGCGCTCCGCCCCGGCGCGGCCTCGGCCTGCCGCGCGAGCTCCGCGATGCGGGCCGTGCGCTGCAACAGCACGGCGCCGATGGCGGCGCCCTCCGTGCGGCGCATGGCCGTCACGGCCTCCAGCGCGGCCGTCAGGCCAGCGAGCACGTCCTTCGCGAGGGTGGCGCGTGATGCTTCGTCGTCTTCGGCTTCGCCGCTTTCCACCATGCCGCGCAGCGCAAGCAGGCCGTCGAGCGAGGCCGGTCGAACATTGGCGTTGAGCGGCACGTCGGCGAGTTGAGCGATCACGGAGTCGAGCGCGGCGCGATTGATGCGGATGTCGGCGCCCGCGCCTTCGCGCGTCGCGCTCAGGTTGGCGTGGCAGGCGCCGCGCGTGAGCGCGGCCGAGATGGCGGCGCGCGCCTCGATGTCCACGGCGTCGAAGCCCGGCGGCAGGCGCAGCCGCAGGTCGAGCCCTTTCGAATTGACCGTGCGAATTTCCCAGGCCCAGGTCCACGCGCCCGAATGCCCGGACGACCGGCCGAATCCTGTCATGCTCTGGATGGTCATGGCGCCTCGATTCTCGTGGCGCGTTTAAATCACCTGTTGAGCGGCTTGCCGAGTCTCTCGCCGAACTTCCGCACGAAAAGCGGTCAGTGAAAAGCCAGCGCGTTCGTCACGCTCTTGGCCGAATTGAGATCCCAGGTCTTGTTGCGCAGCGGATCGAGCGCCGTCCCCTCGGAAGCGTCGAAGGCGACGGGCTTTCTCGCCTGGCCGGCATGCAACGCGGGCGCTGCCGCCGCAACGGCGATATCGGGATTCTGCGCGCTGGACGCCGCCGCCGGCAGGCCGAGCTTGGCCGCCTGCGCCCGCTGCTCGGCAAGCGTCTTGGCGGGAACCGGGTAGAGTTCGGCGGACGTCGGCTCGGTCATCGGCCCGTCGAGCGTATCGTCGGCGTCGACGCCGCGCACCTTGATGCCAGGATCGTCGAAGGACGCGGTCAGCTTTCCAGGCGCCGCCCTGGCCTGGGCCTCCTGGACCGCCGGCTCGCGCGGCACGAACGCCGACAGCGGCTTTGCCCGCGTCCAGGGCTGCGGCGCAAAGGAGGCGAGCTGCTTCAACTCGTCCGGGGACATGAGGGTCGGCGCCACGCGGTCGATCGCCCTGGCGCCGTCGGCGGCGACGAGACTCGGCTCCGGAGCGACGTCGATCGGGTTGGCGATCCCCGCCAGACGGCCGAAGTTGGCGTCAGGGCCGGCGTCGCTGCGCTGGCCGGGCCGCGAGGCGGCGGGCGCGGCCGCAGGCGGCGGCGGAGGCGCGTCCTGCGCGCGGTCGACATTGGTCGCCGCGCCCTTCTCGCGTTCGATCTGGCGCCAGCGCACGACGTTGCGGTTGTGTTCGTCGAGCGAGGATGCAAACACGTGGCCGCCCGTGCCGTCGGCGACGAAATAGAGTTCCTGCGTGCGTGAGGGATTGGCGACCGCTTCCAGCGCCGCGCGGCCGGGGTTGGCGATCGGGCCGGGCGGCAAGCCGTCGATGACATAGGTGTTGTAGGGCGTCCATTTCTGGACTTCGGAAGCGAGAATGCCGCGCCCGAGCGTGCCGCGGCCGCCAACGAGGCCGTAGACGATGGTCGGGTCCGACTGCAGGCGCATTCGCTTGTTGAGACGGTTGATGAACACGGCCGCGACGCGCGGGCGCTCGTCGGCCTTGCCGGTCTCCTTCTCGACGATGGAGGCGAGCGTCAGCATTTCGTGCGGCGAGCGCAGCGGCACGTCGGGGTTGCGTTGCGCCCAGACCCGCTCCAGCAGCTTCTTTTCGCTTTCCTGCATCTTGCGCACGAGATCGCGGACATTGGTGCCGCGCGCGATCTTGTAGGTTTCGGGCAGGAGCGAGCCTTCCGGCGGGATCTCCTTGATATCGCCCACCAGCACGTCGCTTTCCTTCAGCCGGTCGACGATCTGCTGGCTGGTGAGGCCCTCGGGAATCGTGACGGCGTGAAGGATCTGGCGGCCGTTGACCAGCGTGTCGAGCACTTCGCGCAGGCTCGCCTGCTGGCGAAACAGATATTCGCCCGCCTTGAGCTTCGAGCGCGCGCCTTCGACCAGCAGCTCGATGTTGAGCAGCGCGGTGTTGTCGATCACGCCTTCCTTCTCGAGCAGCGCGATGATGTCGGGCACTTCCGTTCCCGGCGCGATGTAGACGACCTTGTCGCTGGGCAGCGGGCCGGGCTCGCGCATCTTGCGCTGCATCAGAACGAGGCCGAGGCCGCCGGCGACGCAGAGCACGAGCAGGAACGACAGGAAGCCGGAGAAAGCGGAAAGCGTGCCGTCGCGGCGCTTCTTCTTCTTCCTGGGTTCTGGCGGCGGCGGGGCGGCTTCCGGCTGCAGCGCCTCGTTCGGACTCTTGAGACTGCGCCGGCGCGAGAATATGCCGCCGCGCGCCGCCATGGGAGCAGGCGGCGGCGCCCGATTGTCCGGTTCGACGGTGCTCATACCCTGCGGTCCACCCGATTTGCGCGTTCAGCGAGCAGCCGACACTAGCACGTTTTATGGCGAAAAAGCGGTCGGATCAGTTCGGCGGGCCGACGAAGATCAGCGAGGCGTTCGTTCCGCCGAAGCCGAAAGAATTCGACAGCGCCGCGCGGATCTCGCGCTTGCGCGCCTTGTGCGGCACGAGGTCGATCGGGGTCTCGAAGGCGGGATTGTCGAGGTTCAGCGTCGGCGGGGCGATCTGGTCGCGCAGCGCCAGGATCGAGAAAATGGCCTCCGCCGCGCCAGCCGCGCCGAGCAGATGGCCGATCGCCGACTTGGTGGAGGACATCGACGTCCTGGAGGCGGAATTGCCGAGCACACGCTCGACCGCCTGCAATTCGATGCCATCGGCCATGGTCGAGGTGCCGTGCGCGTTGACGTAGTCGATGTCGGCGGCCGAAAGGCCGGAGCGCTTGAGCGCGGCGCTCATGCAGCGGTAGGCGCCGTCGCCGTCCTCGGACGGGGCGGTGATGTGGTAGGCGTCGCCCGACATGCCGTAGCCGACGATCTCGGCGTAGATTTTCGCGCCGCGCGCCTGCGCGTGCTCCAGCGATTCGAGCACCAGCGCGCCGGCGCCCTCGCCCATGACGAAGCCGTCGCGGTCGCGGTCGTAGGGACGCGAACCCTTGGCGGGCTGGTCGTTGAAGCTGGTGCAAAGCGCCTTGCAGGCGGCGAAGCCCGCGATGCCGATGCGGCAGATCGCCGATTCGGCGCCGCCGGCGACCATCACCTCGGCGTCGCCGAGCGCGATCAGACGGGCTGCGTCGCCGATGGCGTGCGCGCCGGACGAGCAGGCGGTGACGACCGCGTGGTTCGGGCCCTTCAGGCCGTGCTCGATCGACACGTAGCCCGAGGCGAGGTTGATGAGGCGGCCGGGAATGAAGAAGGGGGAGACGCGGCGCGGGCCACGCTCCTTCAGCAGGAGCGAGGTGTCGGCGATGCCCGAGAGGCCGCCGATGCCGGAGCCGAACATCACGCCGGTGGAAATCTGCTGCTCGTAGGTCTCGGGCTTCCACTTCGCGTCGGCCAGCGCCTCGGTGGAGGCGGCCATGGCGTAGAGAATGAAGTCGTCGACCTTGCGCTGCTCCTTCGGCTCCATCCACTGGTCGGGATTGAAGGTGCCGTTGGAGCCGTCGCCGCGCGGCACATGCGCGGCGATCTGACAGGGCAGATCGTCGATCTCGAAGCCCTGAATGCGGCCGAAGCCGTTTTCGCCAGCGATCAGGCGCCGCCAACTCGTCTCGACGCCGCCGCCCAGCGGGCTGACCATGCCGAGGCCAGTGACCACGACCCTACGCATTGACGACATGTGCAGACGCCCGCTGTTGTTCTTCGATGAGGACGAAACGCCGCCAATCAGGCGGCGGTGGCCTTCTCGAGGAACTTCACGGCGTCGCCGACCGTCACGATGGTCTCGGCGGCGTCGTCGGGGATTTCCACGCCGAACTCTTCCTCGAAGGCCATGACCAGCTCGACCGTGTCGAGCGAATCCGCGCCCAGGTCCTCAATGAAATTGGCGTTGTCCACCACCTTGTCCGCCTCGACGCCGAGGTGTTCGACGACGATCTTCTTCACGCGCTCGGCGACATCGCTCATGTGTTCAGTCCTTATCCGTTCTTTTGACTATCTAGGGCGCCCGGCCCCGGATCGATGAAAGTCGCGGCGGGTTCTGCGCGACCGGCGATCCGCCCGTTTCACAGCGCCTCACGGCGTCCCGCCCCGACAAATTCCGCGCGTCCGATAACACACTTCCTTTGGGCTCGCCAGTAGCCGGGAGCTTAAGGCGAAGCTTCTCGGGGGTGCGCGGAAACCCGGCGCAAGGCCCTCAGATCATTGCCATTCCGCCGTTCACGTGCAGCGTCTGGCCGGTGACGTATTGCGCCTCCTGGCTCGCCAGATAGACGACGGCGGAGGCGACATCGGCGCCCTGCCCGAGCTTGCCGGCCGGCACCTGCCCGAGAATCGCTTCCTTCTGCTTGTCGTTCAGCGCATCGGTCATCGGGCTTTCGATGAAGCCCGGCGCCACGCAATTCACGGTGATGCCGCGCGAGGCGACCTCCGCGGCCAGCGACTTCGACATGCCGATCATGCCGGCCTTGGACGCCGCGTAATTGCCCTGGCCGGGATTGCCGGTGACGCCGACGATGGAGGTGATCGAGACGATGCGGCCCCAGCGGCGCTTCATCATGCCCTTCACGGCGGCGCGGGCGAGGCGGAAGGTGGCGGTGAGGTTGACGGCTATGACCGTGTCCCAGTCCTCGTCCTTCATGCGCATGAACAGGCCGTCGCGGGTAAGGCCGGCGTTGTTGACGAGAATGTCGAGCTGGCCCATCGCGGCCTCGGCGCCCGGAACGAGCTTTTCCACCGCGTCCTTGTCGGAAAGGTTGCAGGGCAGCACATGCGTGCGCGAACCGAGCTCGCCTGCCAGCTTTTCCAGCGCCTCGGCGCGTGTGCCGGACAGGGCGACGGTCGCGCCCTGCGCGTGCAGGCCGCGGGCAATGGCGGCGCCGATGCCGCCGGAGGCGCCCGTCACGAGCGCGGTCTTGCCGGTCAGGTCGAACATGAAATGGCTCCTTCAGAAACTGAAACCTTCATCCTTGAGGAGCGCCTGCAAGGCGCGTCTCGAAGGATGGCCGCATCGCCATGCTTCGAGACGCGGGCTTCGCCCGCTCCCCAGCATGAGCGCCCGAAATTACGACGCCTTGTACGCTTCCACATCCGCCGGCGCGCCGACGCTCATGCCCGTGGCGCCCTCCGCCAGTCGCTTGAGCAGACCCGTCAGCACCTTGCCGGCGCCCAGTTCCACGAAGCGGTCGCAGCCGTTGGCGGCCATGTAGCCGACGCACTCGCGCCAGCGTACGGTGCCCGTCACCTGCTTGACCAGAAGGTCGCGGATCTCGGCGGGATCGCTCACGGCGCGCGCCACGACATTGGCGACGACCGGAACTCTCGGCGCGACGATGTTGGTTTTCGCCAGCGCTTCCGCCATGGCGTCGGCGGCCGGCTGCATCAGCGCGCAATGGAAGGGCGCGGAAACGGCCAGCAGCATGGCGCGCTTGGCGCCCTTGCCCTTGGCGATCTCGATCGCCTTGTCGACGGCGGCCTTGGAGCCCGAAGCCACGACCTGTCCGCCGCCATTGTCGTTGGCGATCTGGCAGACGCCGCCGGCTTCGGCCTGCGCCTCCGCCGCCACCGCGACGCCCGTTTCGTAGTCGAGGCCGAGCAGCGCGGCCATCGCGCCCTGCCCGACCGGAACCGCCGCCTGCATCGCTTTTCCGCGCAAGCGCAGCAGGCGAGCCGCATCGGCGAGCGAGAAGGCGCCGGCGGCGGCGAGCGCGGAATATTCGCCGAGCGAATGGCCGGCGACGAACTTGGCGTCGCGCGCGAGATCGAGACCGGCCTCCGCCTCGAGCACGCGCGTCGCGGCGAGGCTGACGGCCATGAGGGCGGGCTGGGCGTTGGCGGTCAGCACGAGATCGGCCTCGGGGCCGTCGAACATCAGGCCGGAGAGCCTTTCGCCGAGCGCGGAATCCACCTCGTCGAATACGGCGCGCGCGGCGGGGAACGCCTCGGCCAGCGCCTTGCCCATGCCGACGGCCTGCGACCCCTGCCCCGGAAATACGAATGCCTTGGCCATCCACGCCTCCCTGAGTTGGCGGCGTGAGTGGCGCAGGGGCGCCAACGAGTCAAGTTCGCGCGCCCATTGACGCAGCGGCAGGCATCGTCATGCTGACGTCATGCCCTTCAAATGCGACATCCCCGCCAAACCCACCCAGCTTCAGGACGACGAGGCCGTGCGCATCACGCGCTGGGACTTCGAGCCGGGCGCCGTGACCGGCATGCATCGTCACGGCTGGCCCTATTTCGTCGTGATGCTGACCGACGGCAATCTGCGCGCGGAGGTTGACGGCGTTGTGCAGGACAGGCCGATGACGGCCGGCACGAGCTACGCGCGGCCGGCCGGCGTCGAGCACGATATCCAGAACGGCTCCGACCATCCGATCGCTTTTGTCGAAATCGAGGTGAAGCGACCGGACCTGCTTGTCATGGACAAGGCCGGCTGAGCCGCGTCAGCCCAGGTTCAACCTGTTCCTGTCGCCGCCGGCCCAGGCGAGCGTCCTGGGATTCATGATCCGGAACCAGAGCGGAGGAATGGCCGCCACCACGAACATTCCGTTGTAGCCGCTCGGCAGACGCGGCAGATCCTCGAAGTCGCGCAGCGACTGAAACGGCCGCATCGGATTGGCGTGATGATCCGAATGGCGTTGCAGGTGGAACGTCATCAGGTTCGACACGATGTGATTGGTGTTCCAGGAATGGCGCGGTTCGACCGGTTGATAGCGGCCGTCGGCGCCCTTATCGCGCTTGAGCCCGTAATGTTCGATGTAATTGGCCTGCGTCAGCGCGTACCAACCCATGAAATGGTGGACGAGAATGAACGGCAGGACCTTCCAGCCGAAGACCGCGACCAGCGCCGCCGCCACAACCAGGGTAAGCGCGAAGCCGACGAGAATTTCGTTGCGATACGACCAGACCGGCAGGCCCTTGCGCGCGAGGCGTTCGGCCTCGTTCGACCAGCCGCGTCGAAACGCCCCCGGCAATTCGCGGCGCGCGAACGCGTAGATGGATTCGCCGAAACGCGCGCTCGCGGGGTCCTCGGGCGTCGCGACCCAGGTGTGATGACCGCGATTGTGCTCGATGCGGAAATGCGCGTAGCCGACGACATTGTTGGCGAGGATGCCGAAGATCTGGTCGATGCGCTCGGCCTTGTGCCCGAGTTCATGGCCAACCAGCAGCGCGCCGCCGTCGATCGTGCCGACGCCCAGCAGCAAGGCGAGGTAAGACCACCACGGAAGGTCGTAGGAGCCGATGAAGGCGACGGTCGCAATGTAGTTCCACCACAGCAGCGGCACGCTGAGCTTGGCGAGCCGCATGTAATAGCGGTCGGCCTCCATGGCGGCGACGACCTCGGCCGGCGGATTGTGCCGGTCCTCGCCGATCAGCGCGTCCAGCGCCGGGATGAGGCCGAAGATAAAAAGCGCCGGGATCAGCGTCGCCAGCGCATTGTGGGTTTGCGCGTAAAGCCAGTACGAAAACGTCGGCACGAGAGGCGGCACGAAGGACAGCATCCACAAGTATCGCTTGCCGTCGTGATAGGCGACGCGGTCGCCGGCGCTGGTCATGCCTTCAAAAGTCATGCGTGTTCCTCCCTGGTCGCGTTGCCGGATTTTTCCGGTCCGTTGCTGGAAACATGATCCGCCCGACTTGTTGCCGCCAGTTCCGCGCGCGCCATTTTTGTGGCATTTTGCGCCAATGGCTGGAGCATCCGACGAACGCGCGCGCACGCCGGTTTCGGCCGGCTATGCGCGCGCCCTGCTGAAACATTACGCCCGCTCGGACGAAGAGCGCGCCGCGCTCCTGGCGGGATTCGGCCTGGATGCGACGCTTGTCGACCGGCCGGGCGCGGAAATGACGGTCGAGACTCTGATCGCGACCCTGACCGCCATCACGAGCCGCTACGGCGAGGACTGGCCGCTGGCGGCGACAACGGTCTGGTCCAATCCCTTGCAGGGCGCGCTCGACGTCGCCACGCGCACGGCGCCGACGATCGCCGCGGCGCTGGCAGTCGCCGCAGATCACGGCCCGACCTTCGCGCCGTTCATTCGCGCCCGTCTGCGCGCGTCGGGCAGGACGACGCGGATCGAAATCGAACCCGCGCTGCATATGGAGAAGGCCGCATGGCGCACAATCGCCCTTGCCGTCGCCTTGAACGTGCAGGTGCGGTTTGGCGAGGTTCTGGAGGACGGGCTCGAACAAGCGACCATGGAATTTCCGTGGGGCGCCCCGAGCTACGAGGAAAGACTGCGTGCGCGCTTCATTTGCCGTGTGAAATTCGGCGCCCGCGCGTTCGCATTCGACGTGCCGCGCGCATTGTGCGAGCGCCCGTCGCCATTCGCGGACCCTGCGCTGCACGAGAAAGCGATCGCATCGCTGGAAGAGGCGCGGCAGCGCGTGTTCGGCGCGCCGTCGATCGTGGAGACGGTTCGCCGCATGGCCGAGGCCGCGCTGCCGCATCGCCTGAGCGAGGCGGAGGCCGCGCGGTCCCTGCACTGCTCGCGGCGCACGCTGCAACGCCGGTTCGCCGGCGCCAGCGCCGGCTATCGCGAGACGCTCGATGGCGTGTTGCGGGATCGCGCGCGCAAGATGCTCGAGGCCCGAAGCCTGTCGCGCGACGATATGGCGGCGGCGCTGGGCTACACGGATTCGACCAGTTTCAGCCGCGCCTGCCGGCGCTGGTTCGGATCGCCGCCGCCGTGACCGCCTGCCACGCTTGTATGTGACGCGCTTGCGGCCACAATGGCCGCGACGATTCGTTTCAAACTACGGCGCCTATGGCCATTCCCGGAAAATCCTGCGGTTCCTGCACGATGTGCTGCACCGCCCTCGAGATCGATTTCTTCAACAAGCCCATGGGCGTCGTGTGCAAGCACTGCATCAAGGGCGGCGGCTGCGACGCCTATGCGACGCGCCCGCAGGTTTGCCGCGACTTCGAATGCGACTGGATGATGGAGCGCGACCTGCCGCCGACGCTGCGGCCGGACAAGGTCGGCACGATCCTGATGGAAGATCCCGACAACGAGGATTATCAGGCGGTCTGCGAGCCGACCAAGCCCATGGCCTGGCGCCATCCGCTCGTCTTCAAGCATCTCGTCGCGCAGGCGAAGGCCGGGCGCACGGTCATCGCCAAGTCGGGGCTGAAGGCATGGCGCATCTATCCGGACGGGCATTTCTCCGAATGGTCGTGAGCGCGCTGGCGCTCTCGATCCCTGTCGCCGCCCTGCGCGCCGACGAACGGACGCTGACGATCGAAACGCAGGATGGATCGCGCACGGCGATTGTCGAAGCGCAGGGCGGGAAGCCGCGTCCGACCATCATCGTCCTGCACGGCGCATACATGGGCGCGGCGCTCGCCGCCCGCGCGACGCATTTCAGGGAATCCGCCGCGGCGCGCGGCTACAACGCCGTCTTTCCCAACGGCCTCGGGCGCGTGTGGGTCGACGGACGCAATTTCCGGACGGGCGCCGACGATGTCGGTTTCCTCAAAGCTCTCGCCGACCGTCTCATTGCCGACGGCGTGGCCGATCGTCGCCGGCTCTATCTCGCCGGCATTTCCAACGGCGGCTTCATGACGTTCCGCATGATGTGCGAGGCGCCGGAGCACTTCAGGGCGTTCGGCACGGTCATCGCGGGCATCGGCGCCGAGACGGCGGAGGCCTGCCGGCCGAAGCGCGAACTGCCGCTCGCGATGATCGCGGGCGCGGCGGACCCGCTGGTGCCCTACGAGGGCGGCGGCGTCGGATTCCGCGGCCGCAACGGAGACGTCTGGGGCGCCGAGCGCACGGCGGAGCTTTTCGCGCACGCTAACGGCTGCAAGGCGCCCGAAACCACCCGCTCGCCCGACGGCGATTCGCGGACGACGGCGATCAGCCGCATCGCATGGCGCTGCAAGGCGTCGGCGCCGGTCGTTCTCTACCGGGTCGAAGGCGGAGGCCATCAATCCTACGGCGGAAACGCCCTGCCGCAATTCGCTTTCGGCGCCACGACCAGCCAGTTTTCAGCGCCCGAGGCGATCCTCGACTTCTTCGACTCCCTGCCGGACGCCGCCCCATGACGAGACTGCCGCAGCCCTGGCGCGTGACGGCGACGCGCACGCTGGTCAAGGACAAGTGGATCGACTTGCGCGCAGACGATTGCGTCCGCGCGGACGGCCTCGAGATCAAGCCCTACTACGTGCTCGCCTATCCCGACTGGGTGCAGGTGATCGCCATCGACGCCGACGAAAACCTCGTCGTCATCCGCCAGTACCGGCACGGGATGGCCCGGGTGACGCTGGAAATCCCGTCGGGCTGCATCGACGCGACGGATGCCGACCCTCTCGCCGCCGCCGCGCGCGAATTGCGGGAGGAGACGGGCTACGCGGCAGAACGGCTCACGCATGTCGGCGTGATCACCAACAATCCCGCGAACCAGACGAACAGGATTCATATCGTGCTCGCGGAAGGCGCGCGGCGCGTGGCCGAGCAATCGCTCGACGAGAGCGAGGAGATCGCCGTCGAGCTGATGCCGCTGGCGCAGGCGCGCGCGACGGCGCTCGCCGGCGGCTTCGACCATTCCGCGCAGATCGCCTCGCTGCTGATCGCGCTGGAAAAGCGCAAGAAGGCTTAAAGCGAGACGGTTCTTGACGGAAACTTCGCCGTCATCGCGAGGAGCATGATGCGAAGTCGGATATATCCGACTTCGAAAAGCGCGGCGTGGCGATCCATCCCCAAGACTATCAGGTTCTGTGGATGGATTGCTTCGCGGAGCCTGTCATCGGGCGCGCTTCGCGCGACCCGTTGGCTCGCAAAGACGATCGCTTGATTGTGGCAAATTCCTTGCCGCCTCAGATGTCCGGCCGGTAGCCCGTATCGATCGAAATCTCGCCGCCGACGGCGCGCGAGACGCAGGCGCAGATCTTTTTTGCCGCGCGCCGCTCTTCCTCGCTGAAGAAGACGTCGCGATGGTCGAGCGGCGTGTTGGAGTCGAGCACGTCGACCGCGCAGAGGCCGCATTCGCCGCGCCGGCAGTCCGAGATCATTTCGACGCCGGCGGCTTCGAGCGCGTCGAGCATGGAGCAATCGGCGGCGACTTCGATCGTGCGGCCCAGCGCAGGCACATTGACCTTGAACGGCTGCGCCTGAAACTCGCCGCTCGACCCGAAGGTTTCCGTGCGGAAGAGGTGCGCCGGGCGCCCTGCCTCGCTCCATGCCTTGCGGAAAGATTCCACCAGCGGCAGCGGCCCGCAGATGTAGAGTTCGCCGTCGCCGGCGAGACCCGCGATCGCGCGCGCCGGATCAATGCGACGGCCCTCGCTCGACACGAAACATTCGACGCGCCCGCCGACAGCGCGCGCAAACTCGTCGAGGAACAGAATGTCGGCGCGCGTGCGGGCGGCCAGCGCGACGCTCAGGGCCGCCCCATGACGCGCCAGGGCCTGCGCCTGGCCGAGGATCGGCGTGACGCCGATGCCGCCGGCGACGAGGAGATAGGCCGGCCGCGAGTAATCGAGCGCGAAGGCGTTCTTCGGCTCGCTGACGAAAAGTTTCGCGCCCGGCGCGAGCGAGTGCATGAAGCGCGAGCCGCCGCGCCCCTGATCCTCGCGCTTGACGGCGATGCGATAGCTCGCGGCCGCCTCGCCCACGAGCGAGTAGGAGCGGACCTGCGCTCCGCCCTTCATCGGCAGCGAGAGGTCGATATGCGCGCCGGGCGTCCAGGGCGTCGCGCCGCCCTCCGGCGCGATCAGGATTTCGCGCACATGGGGCGAAAGATCGCGCGCCGCGAGCACGCGCGCTTCGCGCCGTCTTGTCGCTTGCAGCATGATGTCCTCCCTAGCCGCGGCGCCGGATGAGCGCGGCGCCCGGCACCTTGGCGGCGCTCGCGGCGCTGCGCAGCGCGAGTTGCAGGTTGCGATGCGCGAGGCGGGCGTGTTCGCGCATGATGGCTTCGGCGCGCGCGCCTTCGCGGTTCTGGATCGCGTCCACGACCAGCCTGTGGTGTTCCTGCGCGATGAGCAGGATGCGGCGCGATTCCGGCAGCGCGGCCTGCGCCTCGACGAAGCCGCTCGGCGAGGCGAAGGGCAGCGAGGTGGCTCGCTCGATCTCGCGCGTGAGCGGCGGGCTGTCGGCAAGCTCGACGAGCAGCGCATGGAAGCGCTCGTTCATCGGCACGTAGCGCGCGAAATCCTCGGCGCTCATGTCGGGCGCCTCGACAATTTCCTCCAGCGCGGCGACGCATTCCTTGAGTTCGGCGAGCCGCGTGGTGGAGACGCCGCGCTCCGCCGCGAAACGTGCCGCGAGCCCTTCGAGCGTGCCGCGGATTTCGATGGAATCGAAAATGTCGGCCTCGCTGAAGGCGCGCACGGCGTATCCGCCCGAGGGAATTTCCTCGAGCAGGCCTTCCTGCTCGAGCCTGATGAGCGCGGCGCGCAAGGGCGTGCGCGAAAGCCCCAGGCGATCGACCATGGCGAGTTCGGCGATGCGCTCGCCCGGCGCCAGCGCGCCTTCGAGGATCAGCTCGCGCAACGCGAGCTGCGCCTTCACGGTCTGCGATTGCGATTTCTCGTCGCGTTCCCCGGCCATTGCCCTACTCCGCGGCCTGCGCGGACGGCGGAACCTCGCGCGCGACCATGCGGTCGATGAGACGGCGCGCCCACATCGAGCCGGCGTCGATGTTGAGATTGTAGAAGGGACGGCCGGGATTGGCGTCGATCGCCTTCTGCTGCGCTTCCAGCACCAGTTCGTCCTCGCGGAAGATGGTGGCGACGCCCTCGCGCAATTCCGTCGTCAGGCGCTGGTCATGCAGGCGGTAGTTGCGGGCGAAGGCCCAGAAGTAATGGCATGTGCCGTTGGTTTCGGGCGTGATTGTATTCAATACATAACCGTTGACGCCCTGCGAACGGTCGCCGTCGGGCGCGCCCGTGCCGGCCGGCGCGACGCCGACGTCGATGGCGATGGTGCACGGCGCCTCGAAGCGGATGATCTGCCAGCGGTCGACATTGCCGGGCTTGCCCAACTGCCCACGCCAGAAGGGCGGCGGCTCGATATCGCTCATCCAGCGCGTGACGGTGGCGAAGCGGTCGCCGTGCGTGGTGACGAAGGGCGTTTCCGCCACCGCCGCATTGCCGATGGACGAGCCGTGCACGAAGGTCTCGTGGGTCAGGTCCATCAGATTGTCGACGACGAGGCGATAGTCGCATTTCACCGGGATCATCTTGCCGTCGCCGGCCCATTCCGGATCGTCGTTCCAGTGGAGATCGGGGATGGTCGCGGGATCGGCGAGCGCCGGATCGCCGGGCCAGACCCAGACGAAGCGATGCTTCTGCACGGTCGGAAACGAGCGCACGCAGGCGGACGGGTTGAGCCGTTCCTGCGAGGGCATACGCGTGCAGCGGCCATGGCCGTCGAAGGCGAGGCCGTGATAGCCGCAAACGACGTCGTCGCCGTCGAGACGGCCGAGCGATAGCGGCAGGAGGCGATGCCAGCAGACATCCTCGACCGCTGCGACCGAACCGTCCGAACGCCGCCAGAATACAATTTTCTGGTTGCAGATCGTGCGCGGCAGCAGGTCGCGCTTGACCTCATGGTCCCAGGCCGCTGCGTACCAGGCATTGAGCGGGAACGGGGGGAGCGCGCCGGTGTCCATCGTTTCCTCCACGGATACATATTGTATACAATCTCGATACCGTGAAGGGAATGACGAGTCAAACGAAAACGCGCCGACGAGGTCGGCGCGTCGAAATCCGGCGATCCGAGGGGGCTATTGCACCAGCCGCAGCCGCGCCTGGATGGCGTCGAAGATGCGGTTGAAGGCGAGGTCGATGTCCGCCTGATCGGTCGCCGAGAAATAATAGCCGGTCGAGGCGCAGGCCATCAGCGCGGGTTCGAGCTGGTTCTGGATCGGCATGACCGTCTGCTGGTAGGCGGCCTCCGTCGGCATGGGGATGTATTTCGTATTCAGCACCATGACGGTGACGCCCTGCCCCTTCAGCGTGTCGCACAAGCGCGCGTCGAAGGGGTGGAAGCCGCCCACGCGATCGCGCCGGCCCTGCACGCCGTCGGTGACGATGATCGCGAATTTCTTCGGCGTGGAGAATCCGTCGCCCTGCGAGCCGACGTCGCCGTTGAACAGCGGCATTGCGCCGGAGAACGACGTGTTGCCCCCCAGCCGATAGGTCTGGATGAACTGCTGCGCCGAGGCGAGATTGGTCGTCAGCGGCACGGCGCGCACGGGCGTATCGTCGAAGGTGTCGATGGCGACGCGATAGACGTCGCGCGGCCCTTGCGTCGCGGCGATGCGGCCGATCATCGCGCCGACGGCGTTTTTCAGCACGTCGAGGCGCGTGAGAACGCCGAGGTTCTGCGCGACCTGCAGGTTGCTGATGGTCTGGCCGCCTTCCGGATCGTGACAGGCGAAAGCGCAGCCGACTGCGGCGCGCAACTGGTCGCGCCCGGCAGGCGTGGCTGCAAGACCCATCGACGCCGAGGCGTCGAGCAGGAAGTCCACGTCCATCTTGCGGCCGGTCTGCTTCGGCACGGCCGTCGTCGTCACCGTCGCGACGCGGGACAGGCCGAAGAATCCGCCGAAATTGGTCGCCGTTTCCGCGTTCAAGGTCACGACAATGTTGTTGTTGACCGTGCGCAGCGAGACGCTGGCGACACGCACGGGCGAGCCCGCCGGAAAGGCGGCGTCGATCGCAGCCCGCGCCTTGGCCTGCAACACGGCGTCCGACGCCCCGGAGACGTCCAGACCGGCGGCAAGCACGGCGGCGTCGGCTGTCGATTGCAGCTTGGCCTTTGATGCGACGACGCGGGCATAGTCAGTCGCCGCGCCGACGAGCATGAGCGCGGGAACGAGCACGACGGAAAACAGGACCGCTACAGATCCGGACCGATCCGTCCCAAAACGACACAGATTGAGCATGGCGTGGCCTCCATGCGCGCTGACGCGCAGGAGCCGGGCCAATGATCATCGGGCGCGGAATGGCACGGGCGGCAAGGCCCAAGGCCGGCGCGATCAGCGCCGACGCGCCGCCGCCGCGGCAATCTCGGCGTCGAGCGTCTCGAGACGCGCCCGCAAAAGGGCTGTCCGCCGCCGCAACGGCGCGCGGGTGAAGTCCGGCGAGTTCAGCTCCGGCAAAGGCGCGCTTGCCCCCAGGCTCGGATCGAAGAGTTTGCACGCCTGCTCAAAACTCGCCGCCACCGCATCCAGCCTGCTCGCGCCTGATTGCGATTGCGGGCGTTCGACGAATTCGGACAAGGCGTCATGGACTTCCGTAGCCCAGACCCCAGCCGCGCCATCGGCGGAACGGTTATGATGTCTGAGCGAAGGCTCCAGGAAAGCGCTGATCTCGGCAGCGTTCACGTCTGGCCAAATGACGTCGATCTGTCGTCCGACGCGGTCCAGCGCGCCCTCCCAGTCGGCGAGCAAATTTTCCATGCTCACGAATGCGCGCGGCAGCCCGCGGCTATCGCGCTCCGCGTCGAGCACATGGCGCAGCCAAAGCATCAGCCCTTCCACCACGGTCATTTCGTCGCGTGTGGCGAGCGACTGCGCGACCTCGTAGGGCGCGCGGAACGGAATCACGACGCGGGGCAAAAAGCCGCCCCGGCGCGCGGCGTCGATCCAGAAAGGCATGAAGCGACAAATCCGGGGATCCTTGATCGCGACAAGGGGAGCGGAACCGTATTGCTGCTCGATCAACTCAATGGCGCGTTCGCGAAACGAGGCGGCGGCGGAACCAATATGCCAATTCCCGGGAAAAGCCCGCCAGTCTCGCCAGTCTGTCGACGCCGACTCCAGAATTTCGTCGTGCAGCTGCATGAACGGCATGGATTCGAAGAAACCGCGTTCATTGGCGGAATTTGCAGGCATGGGATCCGCAGGCAGGGCAGCTCCCGCCAATGTCAGCGCGCCGGTGAAAGCGGAAGTGCCGCTGCGATGCATGCCTGCGACAAGGATCAGCGTCCGCATTTGGCTTCCGGCCTGTCCGTTCCGCCCGATCTCATCCCAGGCGCGCCCGCTCGGCGGCCAGGTAATGCAGAAGAGGATTTTGCCCCGGCTGCATGGTTCCGCGATTTTGTTCGACGTACCATCGCGTCGAGAACAATGGATGCGGGTCTCGCAATTCAGCCGCGCCGTTTTCGAAATAGTGGACGAGCGGGTTCATGCCATGCTCGGCGACATCAGGGTAGCGTTCCAGGTAATAAGTCGTCCGGAACATCGCATTGGGGTTGCGCCCTTCCCGCGCGCCATGCGCGAGGTAGTGCCAGTAAGGGTCAACGCCGCTTTCAGCGACGTCGGGATAGGCCGCCGTATAGAACTCGCTATCGAACAGCGGATTGTCCTTCTTTCTCAGGACGACGCGCCGGCGCCAGCCTGACAGGCGCCGCCCGATTGTCAGCAAGGAGCGACGCATCCGCACGAGCCAGAGGCGATCGAGAGCCTGCAACTTCAAGGCTTGGTTGTCGAACTCATGTCTCGCCGTCGCAAGATCGCATCTCAGCGCCGCGAGTTGCGTGCCAGCGACGCGGAGGCGCTGATCCGTCTCTTCACGGCGCGCGCGTTCTTCGGCGAGCAAGCCCTGCACACGGCGCGTTTCCTCCGACCGGGCTTCCAGCGTGCGGGAAAGCTCCGATATCTCGCCTTCGAGCCGCTCGCTCTCTCGCCGGACGTGCGATAATCGGACCTGGAGATCTTCGACCTCGCTCGTCTTGGCGACCAGATTGGCCTGCGCGTCCCCGAGCTTGCGTTCATGCTCCGAAAGCAATCGATTTGCTTTCGCTTCTATCTCTTGCTGCCTATGAAATATTTTCGACTGCAGATTTTCTACTTCGCTAGCCTTGGCTAGCAACTCGCGCTCAACATCCGCAAGCATGCGCTCATACTCCGAACGCAATCGACTTGCCGCCTCTTCTATATCAGTCGCCTTCGCTGTCGTTTCAGCTAGGGCGGCTTGTGTCGCGCGTAAGTCCACCTTGTGACGGCGCCGTTCTGCCGCGATTTCACCAATTGCCCGGGCAAGCCGGGCTTCTGAGTCGCTGAGGAGGCTTTCGTAAGTCGCCTCGATCCTATTCTGCTCGCGCAACGCCGCATGCAACGCGGCGCCGATCGATCTCAGGGTTGCGGACCGCCTCGTTCCGGCTTTGGCCGCTACGCCTTCTGTTTGCCCGGTCTTGTTGTCCACGCTGCCTTCTTCGGCGGCATCCCGTATCGCCGCGTGCGGGTTGTGAACGGCAACAGGACCGACGGCTCTTCTTAAAATTCGAGCCACGACTGCGCCCTCTTGAGCGGAACTGGCGTCATCGCCTTCCGAGGATGCCGCCACTCCGAACTCCGAAGAATGAGGCTTCAATTACATCATAGCGCCAGTTAGGCAAGCTGCAGCCAACTGAAATTTCAAGGGGCAATTCGGGCGCATTTTGTTTTTTGATGACAAGTCGATTCAGCCAAATTAAATGCGTGGTGCCAGTCGCGCTCGGGCCCGGATAGGAAAGATGGTCAAATCGCAGCATGCAATAGAAATAACTGACCAAATGGCAGAGACGGCAGAGATCGCCGCTAGACGATACAACGTCTCAAGCGCCCTGCACCAAGACGACCAGTTGCTGGGCTATCTGGTCAATCAAGCGCAAATGCAGCCAATGGCGGCAGTGGACGCTTATTTTCAGGGCGGACATAGCGATGCCGCGCAAGTCGCAGAAATAGCGAGACGAAGCGGGACATGGGGCGATGGAAAACGCGTACTCGAGTTTGCATCCGGTTATGGTCGCGTTACGCGACATATTAAGAATCTGCTGCCGGAGAATCACGTGGTGGCGTCCGACATCCACGAAGAAGCATGTCGCTTCATTCGTGAACGCATCGGCGTTGGCGCCGAAGTCTCCACAACTCTTCCCGAGACACTGCAGCTAAGCACAACGTTCGATTTGATTTTCGTCCTCTCGCTGTTTTCTCATCTTCCGCACAGGACCTTCGGACGATGGCTCGTCCGCCTTTACGACGCGCTTGCGCCGGGGGGCATTCTGCTGATTACAACCCACGGTGACTTCGCCATGCGAAAATTCCCTGAGTTTTTTCGACAGAATTTCGACAGCGAACTCGGTTTTGGATATCGACCCGAGTCTGACCAGCAGGACCTCGATTGTGGCGATTACGGCACCGCGGTCGTCTCTGTGGAATATGTAGCGCGGCAACTCACAACACATGTTCCTGAAGCTTCGATCCTTTCGTTCCACTCGGGAACGTGGTTCGGACTTCAGGATCAATGGCTGATCCAAAAACCTGCTGGGGCGCACGACAACTCAGCTGGGGAAAGCTGACATGCTGCTTCTGATTGGCGGCGATGGCTTTTTGGGCCGCCACCTCAGAGACGCACTCGTCACTGAGAAGACGGACAAGATTTACATCATATCCGGCACACCGAAGACCACAACAAATTCGACCGAATTATTTGTGCCCCCCTCCGAATTTTCTAACTTGATTCGCTCTGCGACAGAGGACATCGACATAATATACTTTGCATGGAGCTCCGTGCCCGGCACTTATGCCAACACACCGTGGAGCGAATTAGAATATAACGTTCGACCTCTTATCGACTATTTAGATAAAGCAAAATTTGTTCCAAGATTAAGATTTGTTTTTATATCTTCAGGAGGAACGGTCTACGGTAATATGCCAGAAGGCGTCCGGGCTACAGAGCATACGGCACTAAATCCGATCTCCTCATACGGGCTGACTAAAGTTTGCGCAGAGCAATCGGTCCAATTCTTCGGGAGGAGCTACAAATTCCCAACCACTATTTTGCGAGTTTCAAATCCAGTGGGTCGACATCAAGTATCAAAGGTCCAAGGCGTCGTTCCGGCACTATTTCGCGCCATCAGAGATGGCCGTCCGTTCACCGCTTTCGGAAAGAGCATTATTCGTGATTATGTCGATGCCGATGATGTAGCAGACGCTATTATCATGGCAGTAGGTGATAGATCGGCACATCACGCCATTTGGAATGTGGGCTCCGGCGTGGGTCACTCGGTCGCCGACATTGTCGCGATCGTAGAGCAAGTCACAAGCGGCTCAATCGAGGTGCATGAGGCGTCGCCCCGACCCTTCGATGTCAGCCGTATTGTTCTCGACTGCAGTCGCATCGAAACCGACCTCGGATGGCGTCCCACGCGCGATCTTCGAGACACGATCCGCGAGATGTGGCAAACATCATCCAGAGATCCGCGGTAGCCCGGAGGCTAGCGTTCTCAGCGGACGTGGGCGCTACTAACGCGCCCACGTCGCGCAATCACCTATCTTGCTCAGGGCAAAAAGGCGCAGGAATTTGTGCCGTGGATGCTCCTTGCCTGGGTACACGCATTATTAAACATGGTCTTGAAGTTGTTGGTGTTACTCGGACCGGAAAGCGACGAGGCGCCGCCGATCTTGATGCTTGTATCATTGTAGCCCCACGAACGCGTGGCGAAGATAACGTTGCGATTGGTGTACTGGCCAAGATTTGTGGAGTTGTCGACAATCGTGCCAATGTTCGCGATGAACGGGCCCCCGCTCGACCCGCCTTCCATGCCGGTGCCGAACAAGAAGTCATGACCATCCGACTGGACATGATGCTGGGATTCCGCGACCCAATTGCCCCCGAAATAATTGTTCGGGAAGCCTCGCGCTGTCAGGAACCAGTTGGGTTGCAGGCAATTGTTGTAGCAAAAGCCCATATATCCTGTAGAAGTCCCGAACTCCTGGCTTTGGCCGGTCGGCTTGTTCACGACCATCACCGAGATATCGTATCCTTGGTCCAGGCCGCCGCTGGCATACCAGCCGCCGGTTACTGTCGCCCATGCGACCTGAGCATAACCGTAGGGGTAGTAACGGTACGAAGTGTTACAATTCCAGCAAGACGGGAAGAAATAAGCCTGCTTGATCCATCCGTTCGAACTATTATTGCCCTCGTGCGCGCAGTGACCGGCCGCAACGATGATCGAGTTGCTGATCAAAGTTGCTGTGCAATAGTACCAGTTCGAATTGTCGAACGTGAAGAGTACATAGCCAACTGATGTGCCATGCGGCGATTCTGCTGTTCCGGCGGGCGTCACAAGCAGGTCGTTATAGTGATATACTGTATTAACGTTGCCATTTCCGTAATTTTGCGGCTGGATGCCTGCGCCGCCAGTGGATCCGGCTGTGGGCGCCAGCGACGCCGTCACCGAGGCCACTGATTTTGTGACCGCGAATCCTCCACCAGTGTTTGCGCCGCTGCCGCCCGAGGATGCGGAGCCGCCGACCGGAACTGATCCTCCCAAGGTAACGGGCAGATTTTGCTTGTTAGTGGGCGCCGCGCTCGCCGCCTTCCCCTGCGAAATCGACGGTGCAGCCGTGGTGCCCGCTGGCACGCTGACTGATTGCAGGTTTACGCCAGCGGGCAATGCCTTGAGCTGTTTCCACATTGGCTGGGCTGCGACGGCAGCGATGTTCGGCGATGCGCCGCCTGCCTGCGGCGACGTAATCTGTTTACTGTATTGAGCGTATGAGGGGAGTGACAAAATGCTCAATGCCGCTGCGCACACCGCCGTGAACGCCAATTTTGGGACCTTAGCCATATCGCCCTCCTAAATATGCCGCACGGCAATTTGCGAAGAAAAAACCCTCAAGTCAACGCCCGGACATGTAACGGAAATTCAACTGCCTGCAGCTCTGCTATTGCCAAGGCGCAAGTATCTTCGGATAAAATGCGCAATGGTCTATAGGCGCGGAGCCGAACTCATCAAACCAAGCTCTTCTGCTCCTTTTTGCGAGCGACGCATCCGGGTCGGCATGAGCGGCTTTTGCGGCGTCCTTCCTGGCGTCAACGGCGGACGGCCAGCGCGGCGTGACCAAACTTAAGGGAAGTCGCGAAAATATCCGCGGTGATAGCGGTCTAGGCTCGACTTGTCGCCCAAGCCTTTCATAGCCGTCTTCACGAAGTCTACATAGCTCTCCCCTTCCCAGGTTTGGCGATAGGGCAAGTTGTCGAGAAAAGAAAGGGCGGCGTCTACGCCGTCGCGCTCGAATACGGACCAACCTCCACTGACTGCAGAGATAAACCGGGCAGTATCGTCTTGCCCGCCTCTGGCGGCGCCTCGGAGCACTAAGTCCAATTCGTCCGAAAGCGACAGTCCATAGGCCGCGTCTCGAAGGGCGGCCAGAGGAATTGCGCGGGTGTTCCGGAAAACGCGTGAACCGCGCATATCGCAAAGAAAATCGAAGTACTCATGCAGATACTCCATCGTCGCGTTAATCCAAGGACATGAATGATCGTTGTAATCCTGCTGAACAACAATAGATTTGTCGGGAATCAGCAAAGGAAAAAACTCGATCACGATCTTGGCGTTTAGGGCGCGGGTCTTGGCGACGTCTATAAATTGCAGCGCGGTCGGGGCGCCAGGGGCCGGCGCGGCCATCAGATCGCCAGCGTGAATTACAGTCGACGATTTCAATTCTCCAAGGGCGGAAACATACAGGTCGAGCACACTGTCGCCCGGCTTTCGGTTGTGCCCGATCAATTCCAGCGAGTACGGATCATTCGGCGCCACGAACATGTCGTAGCTGTGGATTCGGTATTCGTTGCGGAAATCCTTGGTTCTCTTGCGAAGGCCGGTCGCCAGCGCCAGCGTCGAGCCTCCCAGAAAGGCCCCCGCATCGACGATCACTGCGCCCGCCGGCAGGGGTATTTCCCTGGCCAGCCAATGCAGCATAATGCGTTCGGCGTCGCTCAGCATGGTCGGCGTAGATCCCAAAAACTCCTGCGGGTCGACCTCCGCAAACCACGCGCGATCAGCGCAACTTTGAACCAAATGTTCCACGATTTGTCACCATTCTACTCGTTTAGTCTCATTTCTGCTCGGCGTGGGAATGTCAACTGCAAAGCTGGGGACAGGCGCACGGCCGGGCGCCAACGACGCTTGCAATGGGCGCGGCTGCGATCAATTCGCCCGCATTTCAGTCGGGGACCGCGACGCGTCGCCTCGCTTGACGTCAACCTCGTGGGCGCACGAGGCCGGTGAGCCTGCAGAACGACGAGCCCTTGAGGCGCTTTCCGCAGCGCGCCAAAGCTGCTATGGAAACGCCACGCTGAAAATAGAACTTGGAGCGATCAGGTCGATGCGAAATCTTATTGTTCCGAAGATTGCGCAGAGGTTTGCGTCGCGGCGCAGCGCGGCTCGACTTGCTCCGTTCTTCGACCGTAAGTTCTATCTGGTGACTAACCCTGACGTACGTCGGCTCAATATCGATCCTCTGCACCACTACCTAGAACACGGCTGGTGCGAACTCCGCGATCCCAACCCGCAATTCTCCGTCGAGGCTTATTTGGCCAGGTATCACGATCAGCTTGCTCCGGGCGAGAACCCGCTCGCGCACTTTGTTAGACAGCAACGACACAGGGTCGTTCACGCGGATCCATCCCGGCTGGCAGGTCCGTACAGAGACGTCTTGACCATCTCTGCCGAGTTTGACGAAGAGTATTATCTGGCCTCGTACGAGGACGTGAATCTGGCGGGAGAAGATCCCTTGCTGCACTTCGCCAAGATAGGCTGGCAAGAAGGACGAAATCCGTGCCCCTGGTTTAGCACGCAGTTTTATTTGAATAAGTATGTCGACGTCGCTCACGCAAAGGTGAATCCGTTTGCGCATTTCATAACTTATGGTCGGAACGAAGGGCGGATGCCGATGTATCCAACCGCCACGAAGATTGCGTTTGGAACTTACGCAAGCAAGAATATCAAAAATAATATTGAACGGATATCCGTATATACTCTGAAGCACGACCACATAAGATTTATCGATGATGATACCCTGATGCTTCGAATTTCATATGCACTTCTTTTGCGAGAGGCTGGACTGTTCAACGACGGATTTTATCGAAAAAAATATCTGAGCGCTTATCCGGAAGTCGCTCCTTTACAACATTACGTCTTGATCGGCAGCGCGGCGGGATTTCTGCCAAATCCCTTTTTCGATCCAAATACCTACCTCGCAGTGAACGAGGGGGTGCGGGAGTCGGGTCTGGATCCCGTGATCCACTACGCCTATTTCGGGACTGCGGAGGGCCGGAAAATATCGGCCCCATTTGATTCCGACGCTTACCTCCAGCAGCATCCCGAACTTCGCGGTTCGTCCATCAGTCCCTTGCAGCACGTCATCATGTCGGCGGAAAGGGAGCATTTCGATCCCACGCTTCGCAGCCCGGCTTGCGCCCCTGCCCCATCGGCCGCGAATAAGGTTGTCGCGCCCAATGGTCTCCGTTCGTCGGGGACCATTTTGCTGGTCACTCACGACCTTGAGATCGGCGGCGCCCAAGCGCTGATCCGCGCCCTCGCGAAATGGCTGTTGGCGGCCACCAAGTATGACGTCCGGTTCGTTGCTCTGAGAGGTGGCGCCGACGCGCACCGCTTTACCGAGATCGCTCCCGTCTTTGATATTGCCGGCCATGCCGAAATGCACGAGGTCCCCGCGGCGAGAACGCTGCTGCGCGACTTCATTCCTGCCGACCTAAAGCTTGTTTTGATTAATTCCGTGGCAAGCGGCGCGTTTCTGGACTGGTGGGACGGGCAACAGCCCGTCATCAGTTACATTCATGAATTGCAAAAGATGATTACGGAGCACGGCGATAATATCGTAAGATTAGCCGAGAGAAGTTCGTTTGTTCTCGGCGGAAGCGAAGCGGTCACGACCCTGCTCCGGTCGGAACATCTGATTGAAGCAGACAAATGCCGGCTCGTTCCCGACTTCATGCACGACCTCGACCATCGCCCGCAGAATGACGCACAACGGGATGGAATACGAAGGAAATACGGCGCGCCCCATGGGGCGGTTGTACTCGTGGGCTGCGGCGTCGCCCATTGGAGAAAGGCGCCCGATCTATTCGTGGAAGTGGCGGCCAAGGTGCGCCGGTCGTCGTCACGGCAGGTTTATTTCATCTGGATCGGCGGCGGACCGGATTTAGACGAATGCCGATCTCAGGCCGTGGAACTCGGAGTCTCGGATATCGTCAATTTCGTTGGTTTCTCAAATGAGGCGGAAGCGATTATTGGATCGTCCGACGTATTCATGCTTCCGTCCCTCGAAGATCCATTTCCTCTTGTTTGTATACATGCGGCGCTCAATGGTTTGCCGATCGTATGCTTCGAAGAGGCAGGAGGCGTCCCTGCCTTCGTAGCCCAAGGAGCGGGCGTTGCAACGCCCTTCAAGAATACGGACGCGATGGCCGCCGCCGCAGTCCGGTATGTGGAAGACGTCGCGTTGCGACGCCAGGCAGGAGAGCGGGGACGCATCCTCGCCAAGAATCATCTCGTATCGGCGACCGGCCCCATGCTGCTTGCTTTAATAAAGCAGGCGACTGGAGAGCCGCCGCATGTAAGCGTCGTCGTGCCGAACTACAATTATGAGAAATTTCTGTCGCAGCGATTGGATACAATTTACAGACAGACTTTCCAGGATTTTGAGGTTATTCTTCTGGACGATGCATCGATCGACAATTCGATTGATTTGCTGCGCGAGGCGGCTAACCATGCCTCGACCCGGCTGCATGTCAACGACCGGAATTCTGGCAGTCCGTTCGCGCAATGGCTGAAGGGTCTGGGGCTGGCGCGAGGCGGTCTGATCTGGATTGCCGAAGCCGACGATTTCTCGGATCCAGAGTTTCTTCAACGGGCGATCCCGCATTTTGATGACGAGAATATTTTCGTGACTTATGCGCTTTCAACGCCCATCGACGACAATGGCAAGCAACTGGGCGACTATCGACCACTCTACCTCGATCGCATCAACCGCGGCAGATGGGACCGCTCGTACAGCGCTACTGATCAGCAGGAGATCGAAAGCTGTTTGGCGATTGCCAATACAATTCCGAATGCAAGCTCGGTCGTTTTCCGAAAATTCGAGTATGATGACGATTTGAAGAAGATGCTTCTTTCAATGAAATTGTGCGGCGATTGGCTGTTCTATGTCCATGCTTTGAAAGGAGGAAAGATCCAGTATTTGGCCGATCCCCTGAATTTCCACCGACGTCACGAGGCAACCGTGACTAGTCGCGTCGAAGGACAGGGATTATATTTTTCCGAAGCTGCGCGGGTGCGCGCGTATATTCAATACGCATTCCGTCTGCCAAGCGCGACGATACAGAAGGCCAGAGAATTCTGGCGAGGTGATATCGAACGTTTTGCGAAGAAGCCCGGATTTGACAAAAATACTGCGCTCGCAGAGACGCCCTACGAGGCTCGGGACGGCGAAGGCAGGCGCAGTTTGCTTGTGGTCACCAGCGACTTCAGCCCGGGCGGCGGCCAATTGTTCGCCATCCGCCTCGCGAATGAATGGAGCCGGCGCGGTGGACGCGCGTTCATCGCCTCCGCCGACTATTTGCCGGAACACCCGGCAGTTTTGCGGATGATCGATCCTCATGTCGCACGATTTAGGGTCGGCGGGAACAAGCGAACGCTTCGAAACATCATCCGCGACTTCAAGATCGAAATGATCCATTCGTCGATATGGTGGGCCGACAAGGCCGTCTTCGAGGCGCTGAACGGATGGGAAACACATGTCCCGTGGATCGTGACAATGCATGGATGCTACGAAACACTCTTGTCCGATCCAAATATCGACCCCGATTTTCCGGCAACCGTCGCGGCGATGAAGCCTCTTGTTTCGGAGTGGGTCTATATTGCTGACAAACATCGTGACGTATTGCGAAAGTTACGCATGGGCGACTGTCATGCAAAAATCAACAATGGCGTCCCGCCGCCCCATTCGCGCGCGTTGAGTCGCGACAGTCTCGGCGTCAGACCGAACGCCCTGCTCGTCTGCATTGCGAGCCGCGCCATCGAAAGCAAGGGATGGCGGGAGGCCATAGCGGCGGTGGAGTTGTTGAACCAGCGCGGGCGCGCTGTCGACCTGTTGTTGATCGGCGAAGGGCCCCTTTACGACGAGTTGACGCGCAGGGGAAATCTTCCTCCCTACGTGAGACTTGTCGGTCAGGTGAGCAACGTTGCCGACTACATCGCGGCTTCAGACGTCGGGCTCCTGCCGACCACCTTTATCGGCGAGTCGATGCCTCTCGTCCTCATAGATTTTTTTGCCGCGGGAAAGCCCGTGGTCGCTACTTCGGCGGGCGACATACCTGCAATGATCGACGGCGAGGGGGGACCGGCGGGTCGCATTGTTCCGCTATCGAACGGCCGCGTGTCGGTTTCGGACATCGCCGACGCGCTCCAGGCATTCTTCGATCCCGAGTTGAGGCGCGCCTGCGGGCGTATCGGCTTGCGCAATTTCGAGACGCGTTACACGATCGAGATTATGTGCGACGCTTACGAAAACATTTATCAGGCCGCATATGATCAGCGCTCTGCATCTCCGACGCGACCTGCCTGAACACTCATTGATCGGGGAGCGTCATCGGGCGGAACGCCAGACGATGTTTGCGAGCAGCCAGCGATAGAGACGCCGGGCGTGATGCGTCGATCTTCAAGGATATGCGGCCGTGCTTTACCTTCTGTTCTTTGGCAAAGCAACCGACAGAGCGGCGCCGAAGTGAATAGCCTGGAAGCCGAATCCATCGAAATTATCAGAGAAGCGATTGCGACCGCACGCAATCCCGTGATGCTGTATTCGATCGGCAAGGATTCTTCGGTTCTCCTCCACCTAGCGCGCAAGGCGTTCCATCCGGCGCCGCCGCCGATGCCGCTGCTGCACGTCGACACGGGCTGGAAGTTCAAGGAAATGTACCAACACCGGGACAAGATGGTCGCCGCCAGCGGCGCTCGACTTATTGTCCACAAGAATCCTGCGGGCGTCGCCGCAGGCGTCGGGCCGTTCACGCACGGCAGCGCATACACCGACATCATGAAGACACAGGCGTTGCTGCAAGCGCTGGATCGCGGCGGTTTTGACCTCGCGCTCGCGGGCGCGCGTCGTGACGAAGAGAAAAGCCGCGCAAAAGAACGCATCTTCTCCTTTCGCACGGCAAATCACCGTTGGGACCCAAAAGCTCAGCGGCCGGAACTCTGGAATTTGTACAATACCCGAATCGGCCCGGGCGAAACAATTCGTGTATTTCCGCTCTCCAATTGGACCGAAATTGACATCTGGCAGTACATATATACGGAACAAATTCCAGTCGTGCCATTGTATTTTGCCGCCGAGCGACCTGTCGTGGAGCGCTCCGGCCAATGGCTGATGGTCGACGACCAGGAGCGTTTTCCTTTCGAGCAGGGCGAAGCGCCTCAAATGCGCAGGGTCCGGTTCCGCACGCTGGGCTGCTGGCCGTTGACGGCGGCAATCGAGAGCGACGCAACGACCCTCGAAGCCGTCATCTCCGAAACCTGTTCGGCGCGCAACTCCGAGCGACAAGGCCGCCTCATCGATTCGGATCAGCCGGGCTCGATGGAGAAGAAGAAGCAGGAAGGCTATTTCTGATGGGTGCGCAAAATTCCCGCGATATCGGCGAGTTTCTGCGCGCGCAAAGCGACAAGGAGACGTTGCGCTTCATCACCTGCGGCAGCGTCGACGACGGCAAGAGCACGCTGATCGGGCGCTTGCTCTATGAGAGCAAGAACATATTCGACGACCAGATTCTGTCGCTGGGCAAGGAGTCGCGCCAGTACGGCACGCAGGGCGAAAGCATCGACCTGGCCCTCCTGGTCGACGGGTTGCAGGCGGAACGCGAGCAGGGAATCACCATCGACGTCGCATATCGTTACTTCGCCACCGACACCCGGCGCTTCATCGTGGCCGACACGCCCGGACACGAACAATATACGCGCAACATGGCGACCGGCGCATCCAACGCCGACGTCGCCGTGATGTTGATTGACGCGCGCAAGGGCGTGGTCAGCCAGACGCGGCGTCATACGCGCATCGTCGACTTTATGGGCGTGCGACACGTCGTGCTGGCAATCAACAAGATGGACCTGGTCGACTTCGACTGCGCGATCTTTGATCGCATTGCCGCCGAATACCGCGCCTTCGCAGCGGAACTCGGGATCTCGACTGTCGAGGCGATCCCCGTATCCGGCCTGACAGGCGACAACATCTTCATGCGAAGCCTGTCGACGCCGTGGCACGCCGGCCCCACGTTGATGGAGTTTCTCGATGCGATACCGATTTCCGACACGCGCGCGCGCAGGGCGTTCCGCATGCCCGTGCAACTCGTCAACCGGCCAAATCCGGAATTTCGGGGCTATTGCGGCCGCATAGCGGAGGGCGAAACGCGCCCGGGCGATCAAATCTGCATTGCGCCTTCGGGGGTGAGGACGCGCATCAAGTCCGTGTTGCGCGGCTTCGACGAAGTGCCGGTCGCGCGCGCCGGCGACTCCGTCACATTGACCCTGGTCGACGAGGTCGACGCCTCGCGCGGCGATGTGCTCGCGGCGGCCGGGGCGCCGCTCGAATGCGCCGACCAGTTCGAATGCCGGCTCTTGTGGCTCAATCAGCACGCCATGACGCACGGCCGCCAATATCTGATCAAACACGGCACGAAGGAGACGACAGCGACGATCACCAACATCAAATATCGCGAGGACGTCGATACCGGCGCTCACCTTGCGACCAGAACGTTGGCGATGAACGAAATTGGCGTCGTCACCTTGTCGACAGGCGCGCCGTTGCCGTTCGAACCGTACGATGTCGACCGGACGCTCGGCAGCTTCATTCTGATCGACAGGCTTACATTCGAGACGGTCGGGGCCGGCGTGATCAAATACGCGCTACGCCGGGCGCACAATATTCATTGGCAAGCCGTGGACGTGAGCCCAGAGTCGCGGGCGCAGCAGAAGCATCAGAAGCCCCAGTGCATCTGGTTCACCGGACTGTCCGGTTCGGGCAAGTCGACGATCGCCAATCTGCTCGACAGGAGGTTGAACGCCGAGGGGCGCCACACCTACCTGCTCGACGGAGACAACATCAGGCACGGTCTGAATCGCGACCTCGGATTCACAGAGGCCGACCGCGTGGAAAACATTCGCCGCGTCGCCGAAGTCGCCAAGCTCATGGTGGACGCCGGGCTGATCGTGCTCGTCAGTTTCATTTCGCCGTTTCACAGCGAGCGGCGAATGGCGCGCGAGTTATTTCCAGCGGGACGGTTCAAGGAGATCTACGTCGACACGCCCATCGAGGAGTGCGAGCGGCGCGATCCAAAGGGCCTCTATGCGCTCGCGCGAAGCGGCAAGCTGAAGAATTTTACCGGCGTGGACAGCCCGTATGAAGCGCCCGAGGCCCCGGATATGCACATTCGCACCGTCGGCGTCGAGGCGGCGGCCTGTGTCGAGCAAATCCTTCAGATGATCGGCGTTGACGATCGCTGACGATCAATTGCCCGCGCGACACGGGTTCAAGGCTTGCCATTCCCGGCCCGATCATCTAGACACCGCGCTTCGCGACGTCCCGGCCGGGGGCTGAACGGAAGCTGCGTCGATCCAGCGATTGAGCGCAGAGGGGCTCGCAGGAGCCCGAAAAGTTGCAGACTTTTCGGGCAAATTCCTGCGCCAAGGGCCTTCTTCCCGTGTTCCCGCCTTCGAAAATCCGTCGAGCCTTTCCCATGGGCTCGAAGGGCTCCGCGCCGGGGCCGCGCGAGAATGGAAAGGCAAGCAGACATGGCTCTCTACGAGCACATCTATCTGGCTCGCCAGGACATTTCCGCCCAGCAGGTGGAAGCCCTGACCGAGCAGTTCAAGAAGGTCGTCGCCGGTCTCGGCGGCTCGATCGACAAGGTCGAATACTGGGGCGTGAAGTCCCTCGCCTACCGGATCAAGAAGAACCGCAAGGCGCATTTCTCCCTCTTCAACATCAACGCGCCGCACGCCGCCATCGCCGAGATGGAGCGCCAGATGGGCCTGTCGGAAGACGTCCTGCGCTTCATGACGCTTCGCGTCGAGGCGCTGGAGGAAGGTCCGTCCGCGATGATGCGCAAGCGCGACGACGACGGCGAGCGCGGCGACCGCCGTGGCCCGCGCGGCGATCGTGGCGACCGCGGCGACCGTCCGCAGGGCGAACGCCGTCCGCGCCGTGAAGAAGGCGCTGCCGAGGGAGGTTTCTGATGTCCGCTGGCGCTCGTCGACCCTTCTTCCGCCGTCGCAAGACCTGCCCGTTCTCCGGCCCCAACGCGCCGAAGATCGACTACAAGGACACGCGTCTCCTCTCGCGCTACATTTCCGAGCGCGGCAAGATCGTGCCCTCGCGCATCACGGCCGTCTCGGCCAAGAAGCAGCGTGAACTCGCCCAGGCGATCAAGCGCGCGCGCTTCCTGGGCCTGCTGCCCTACGTGATCCGCTGATCGGACTGCGGGCCTCCGGCTCGCAGCTCCACGCAAACCCTGGATCGCGGCCGAAGGCTCGCGGTCCCGTCGGTCCGGCGGCATCCCCGCTGGATATGGCTGGAACGGGCAGGTCAGAAATCGGCTGTCGCCGATTTCGACCGTCGACCCGCTCCTAACCGCTCGAAAGGCGGGACAGCTCGATATGACGGACACGAAGCTCAAGACATTCGGCGCCTCGACGCTGGTGGCGGCCGCCGCGGGGCTCGCGGCGGCGCTTCTGTTCGTGCTCGCCGCCCGCGCATCGCTGGCGACCGTGCTTCTCGGCTATTTCGCGCCCATGCCGTTGATGATCGCGGCGCTCGGCTACGGCCTTTCGGTGGGCGCCGCTGCAGCAGCAATTGGCGCGGCCTTCGTCGCGACCCTGTTCCACCCTGCGCTCGGCCTCCTCTACCTGCTTTCGATCGGCGCGCCGGCCGTGCTGATCGCCGCGGCCGCCCTGCTGGCGCCGACCGGCGGCCCCGGCAAGCGCGATTTCGCGCCGACGGCGGCCGTGCTGTCGTCGGCGCTGATCGCCGCGCTCTCCGTCGCCGGCGGCCTCGCCTTCTTCGCCTGGCGTCTCGGCGGCTTCGACACGCTGATGGCGAGCGCCGTCAAGGAAGGCCAGCCGATCGTCGAGGCGATGCTGCGGGATTCGCATGTCGCCGGGGCGATCGACGCGACGCAGATCACGCGCTACCTCGTCATGGCCGCGCCCATCGGCGTCGCCGCCTCGCAGCTCGCGACCATGACCATCAATCTCTACCTCGCCGGCCGCGTCTCGCAGATTTCGGGCAACCTGCCCCGCCCCTGGCCGTCGATGGCCGACGACCTGTCGATCCCGCCCGCGTTCGGCGCGCTGTTTGCCGGCGCTGCCGGTCTCACGCTGCTCGGCGGCCTTCCAGGGATCGTCGCGGGCGTTGTCGCTGCCGCTTTCGGCATGGCTTTCGCCCTGCAGGGGCTGGCGACCGCGCATGTCCTGACGCGTGGCGCGGGCTTAAGGCCGGCGCTGCTGTTCTCGCTCTACGGCTTCGTCGTGCTGCTGCCGCCCTGGCCGTTCCTTTTCCTGGCGCTCGTCGGCCTGGCCGACGCCGCCTTCCGCCTGAGGGCGCGCAAGCAAGCGCCCGCAAATCCAACCTGAAACAAAGACCAAAAGGAGAAGATCATGGAAGTCATTCTGCTCGAACGCGTCGCCAAGCTCGGCCAGATGGGCGAAGTCGTGCGCGTGCGCGACGGTTTTGCGCGCAACTACCTGCTGCCGCGCGGCAAGGCGCTGCGCGCCACCGAAGCCAACAAGAAGCGCTTCGAGGGCGACCGCGCCCAGCTCGAGGCCCGCAACCTCGAGCTCAAGGCTGAAGCCGAGAAGGTCGGCGGCAAGCTCGACGGCAAGACCTTCGTGGTGATCCGTCAGGCCGGCGAGAGCGGCCAGCTCTACGGTTCGGTCTCCTCGCGCGACATCGCCGAAGCGATCACGGCGGGCGGCGTCAACGTCGGCCGCCAGCAGGTCATCGCCCTGCACCCGATCAAGACGCTCGGCCTGCACGGCGTGCCGGTGCGCCTGCACCCGGAGGTCGAGGTCAAGGTGACGATCAATGTCGCCCGTTCGGCCGAGGAAGCCGAGCGCCAGGAGCGCGGCGAGAGCGTCACGACCCGCGAGGAAACCTCGATGGACGATCTCGGCCTCGAAGTCGGCGCCGCGCTGGCGGAGGCCGGCGGCGAGGGCTGAGGCCTGCCGCGCTGGAAAAAGAAGGCCGCAGCAATCCTGCGGCCTTCAATCTCCTGACAAACCTGCGGCGCGCCTTCGCGCTTCGAGACGCCCGCTGCGCAGACTTTTCACAGAGCCTGTCCGACAACTCGAACCTTCACCCTGAGGAGCGCCTGAAAGGCGCGTCTCGAAGGGTGGCCGAGACCCGAGCTCCGAAACATGCTTCGAGACGCCTGCTGCACAGGCTCCTCAGCATGAGGGATCTGGAATCGCGACGCATTTCGCGTCAGGTTCTCAGGATGAGAGCTGCTTTGTTGTTTTTGATACAACAACCCTCATGGTGAGGGACGCCGCATGGGCGGCGATATTTTCGTCAGCTTCGATCGGGATGCGGCGCGCCATGTGACGGCGACCGGCGCGGCCGCGACTCTGCTGCGCTGAACGCGCATTCGACAATTGCGGCCGGCGTGCGAGGATCGGCCATGGCCGATTCCGCAGAAGCAACGCCGCAGGAGAAGCGCCGCTTCCGCAATGTCGTCATCGGCGTGGGCGTGGCGCAACTCTACGCCTGGGGCGTGATCTACTATCCCTTTTCCGTCACCGGAAAGATGATGGCGGCCGACCTCGGCCTGTCGACCGAGGCGGCCTTCGCCGGCTATTCCGCCATGCTGGTGGTAGGCGCGGTCTTCGCGCCCTGGGTGGGGCGCGCCATCGACCGGCGGGGCGGGCGGCCGACGCTGGCTTTCGGCTCGGCTTTCGCCGCCGGCGCGCTGGTCGTGGCGGCGATGGCGAGCGGGCCGGTCAGCTTTTATATCGCCTGCGGCCTGCTGGGCGTCGCCTCGGCGCTCACGCTCTACGACGCGGGCTTTGCCGGCCTCGTGCAGGTGGCGGGCGCGCAGGGGCGGCGCGCCATCACCTATGTCACCTTTCTCGGCGGCTTCGCCTCGACCGTGTTCTGGCCGATCACCGCCTTTCTGGCGGAGCGATGGGGCTGGCGGACGACCTACCTGATTTTCGCCGCCGGCATGGTCGCCATCTGCCTGCCGATCTACGTCGCGGCCCTCGGCCGCGCGCCCGACATCGAGGCAGCGCCGCATGGCGGCGAGGGAGCGCCGCAGCCCAACGACGAGGCGCCGCTGGAGGGACAGCCGCGCCGGCGCGCCTTCATCGGTTTCGCCACGGCCATCGCCGCGCATCAGGTGGTCGTCGCCGGCCTGCTGATCCACATGATCGGCGCGATGCGGCAGGCGGGCCTGACCGGCGAGGAGGCGATCATGGTCGGCATGGCCTTCGGGCCCGGCCAGGTGCTGGCGCGTTTCGCCGAGATGATCTGGGGCGCGCGCTTTCCGGCCGTCGCCGGCGGGCGCATGTCGACGCTTCTGCTGCCGCCCGCCCTTTTCCTGCTGCTGTCCGGCACGATGAACCTGCCGCTGGCGCTCTGCTTCTCCGCCGCGCTCGGCATGTCCAACGGCCTCATGACAATCGCGCGCGGCACGGTGGCGCTCTCGCTGTTCGGGCGGCAGGGCTATGGCGCGATCATCGGCGATCTTGCGCTGGCCAGCCTCTTCTCCCGCGCCATCGGGCCGCTGGCGCTGGCCTACGGGCTAGAGCGTCTCGGACTGCGGCTGTCGGCGCTCGGCTGCATGGCCTGCGCGCTTGCTGGCGTCGTCGCCATGGAAATCGTCGCGCGCATCGCGGCCGCGCAAAGGCAAGAGCGCGGCGCAAAAATCGCGTAAAATTTTTCGGCGTTTGTGGACAGCGGGCGAATCGGCGATTCTGCCCTGACGCAGCGCGCGCGCGATGGCACAAAGACGCCACATTCGCCTGCCGCCGCGACGCCCGCCCACACCGAAGCCAACGAGAAGCCGCTTATGGCCGCCATCGAGCAATTGTCCGACCGCCGCCTCGTCGTCGCGCCCTCCGAGGGAGGCTTGCGCGCGCCGCCCCACAATATCGAGGCGGAACAGGCGCTGCTCGGCGCCATTCTCGTCAACAACGACGCCTTCGACCGCGTCTCCGACTTTCTCAAGCCCGAGCATTTCTCGGAAGAGCTGCACCGGCGCGTCTACGAGACGCTGAGCCAGCTCATCCGCGCCGGCAAGGTCGCGACGGTCGTCACGCTGAAGACCTATCTCGCCGACGCCGATCTCGGCGGCCTGACCGTCAGCCAGTACCTCGCGCGTCTTGCGGCGGAAGCGACCACCATCATCAACGCCGCGGATTACGGCCGCACCATCCACGACCTGTCGGTGCGCCGCGACCTCATCGTCATCGGCGGCGACATCGTGAACGCGGCCTACGACGCGCCCATCGACACGGCGCCGCGCCAGCAGATCGAGGAAGCCGAGCGCAAGCTGTACTCGATCGCCGAAACCGGCCGCTACGACGGCGGCTTCCAGTCCTTCTCCTCGGCCATCACGACGGCGCTCGACATGGCGGCGGCCGCCTACCAGCGGGACGGGCACCTGTCGGGGCTCGCCACCGGGCTCGCCGACCTCGACCACAGGATGGGCGGGCTGCAGGCCTCCGACCTGATCGTGCTCGCCGGCCGCCCGGGCATGGGCAAGACGGCGCTTGCCACCAACATCGCCTTCAACGTCGCCAAGGCCTATCGCGCGGAAGTGCAGCCCGACGGCCACAACAAGACGATCGACGGCGGCGTCGTCGGCTTCTTCTCGCTGGAAATGTCGGCCGAACAATTGGCCACCCGCATCATCGCCGAGCAGTCGGGCGTGCCTTCCTACAAGATCCGGCGCGGCTCGATCACGGAAGACGATTTCCGGTCGATTTCGGAAGCCGCGCACGAGATGCAGCGCGCGCCGCTGTACATCGACCAGACCGGCGGCATTTCCATCGCGCAATTGACGGCGCGCGCGCGAAGGCTCAAGCGCCAGCGCGGCCTCGACCTGCTCATCGTCGACTACATCCAGCTTCTCTCGGGATCGAAGTCGAAAGGCGACAATCGCGTGCAGGAGGTCACCGAGATCACCACCGGCCTGAAGGCGCTGGCCAAGGAACTGAATGTCCCGATCATCGCCCTGTCGCAGCTCTCGCGTCAGGTGGAATCGCGCGACGACAAGCGGCCGCAGCTCTCCGACCTGCGCGAATCCGGCTCGATCGAACAGGACGCCGACGTCGTGATGTTCGTCTATCGCGAGGAATATTACCTGAAGAACAAGGAGCCGCGCGAAGGCACGCCCGAGCATGCGACCTGGATGAGCGAGATGGAGCGCGCGCACGGTCGCGCCGAATGCATCATCGGCAAGCAGCGCCATGGTCCCACCGGCACGGTGGCGCTGGCCTTCGAGGACGAAGTGACGCGCTTCTCGAATCTGGTCGAGAGCGACCACATGCCGATGGCGATGTAAGATGGCTCCAATGCATCCGTCATTGCGAGCGAAGCGAAGCAATCCATCCACCGGACGCCGAAAGAGTCGGGGATGGATCGCCACGTCGCATAATACGAAGCCGGATATGTCCGACTTCGCGTCATGCTCCTGGCGATGACGGCAACGGCGATGACCGCCACCCTGACCATCGACCTCGCCGCCCTGCGCCGGAACTGGCGCAAGCTCGCGGACATGGTCGCGCCGGCCGAATGCGCCGCCGTGGTCAAGGCGGACGGATACGGCTGCGGGCTGGAGCGCGTCGTCGGCGCGCTGCTGGCCGAGGGATGCCGGACCTTCTTCGTCGCGCGCCTCTCCGAGGGGCTTCGCGCCCGCGCCGCGACGGCCGAGGCGACGATCTACGTGCTCGACGGCCTCCTGCCGGGCGCCGGCGCCGAAATGCGGCAGGCCGGTTTGCGCCCCGCGCTCGGATCGCTGGCCGAGATTGCGGAATGGGCGGCCGGCGGCGGCGGCCCGGCGGCGCTGCATTTCGACACCGGCATGAACCGGCTGGGCCTTGCCGTCGACGACGCCGCGATGGCGCTGGCGGCGCTCGGGCGGGCGCCGGACCTCGTCATGAGCCATTTCGCCTCGTCCGAAGACTTGGCCTCTCCCGACAATCCGAGCCAGATCGAACGCTTCGCGCACGTTCGCGCGATGCTTCCGAATATTCCCGCATCTCTCTGCAATTCCTCAGGACTTTTCCTTCCGTCTCACCCTTGGCTCGACATTGCGCGGCCTGGCTATGCGCTCTACGGCGGCAATCCGACGCCCGGTCGCCCGAACCCGATGCGGGCGGTCGTGAGCCTCGAGGCGCCCGTGCTCCAGACCCGCCGGGTCGAGACCGGGGCGCGGGTCGGCTACAATGGCCAGTGGACGGCGAAGCGTCGGACGCTGCTCGCTGTCATTCCGGTCGGCTATGCCGACGGCGTGCCGCGGAGCGCCATGGGCGTGGACGGAAAGCCCGGCCCGGACGTCGCGATCGCGGGCGCGCGCTGCCCGATCGCCGGGCGCGTGTCGATGGACCTGATCTGCATCGACGCGACCGACGCGCCCGAGGACGCCGTCACACGGGGGGCGCCGGTCGAGCTTCTCGGCGCCACGATCGGAGTCGACGAATTCGGCGAACGCGCCGGCACGATAGGCTACGAGATCCTGACCAGCCTCGGGCGCCGCTACAGGCGGAGCTACAGGGACTGAAAAAGGCTTGCGCGCCCGCGCTTGTCATCGCGCAGCGAACATGGTCCGGTCCATGCGAGGCGCGTAGACGGTTTTCAACGCGCAAGAACGGGGACGCATGAGCGCGCTTTTCATCGGACACACCTACATCGACGTCACCATGGCCACCGACTTCATGCCCGTCGGCGACGACAAGGCGGTGGCGCGCGACTACGCGGTCTCCTTCGGCGGCAACGCCGTATCCGCCGCCTTCGCCTGCGCCCGGCTCAACGGCAAGGCCGACCTGATCGCGCCGGTCGCCGACGACTGGCTAGGCCACATGTTCACGCATATGGCGGCGACCTACCGGGTGCGGCTGCATCCGCGCAAAGTGCGGCGCTCCTCGCTGTCCTTCATCCTGCCCAAGGACGGCAAGCGCGCGATCCTGCGCGCGCGCGACGAGAGCTATCTTGAGGATTTTCCGCGCCTCGACATTTCCGGCGTCGAGGCGCTGCATCTCGACGGGCACATGAGCGACGCCGCCCTGCACTACGCGAAGCTGGCGCGCGAAAAGGGCGTGCTGACCTCGCTCGACGGCGGCGGCCTGCGCGCCAATACCGAGGAATTGCTGGGCTATATCGACGTCGCGGTGGTCGCCGAGCGTCTCTGCGAGCAGATGGAGCTGACCGAGGAAGGGATGCTCGACTACCTGAAATCGCGCGGCTGCAAGATCGGCGGCGTCACCAGCGGCGAGCGCGGGATGCTGTGGTACGACGAAACAGGCGCAGTTTCCCGTATGAAATCCCTCCCCGTTCCGCGTGAAAAGGTGATCGACACCTCGGGCGCCGGCGACATTTTCCACGGCGCCTATATCGCCTCCTATGTCGAGCGGCCGAAAGCGCCGTGGAGCGAGCATTTCCGGTTCGCGCGCGCCGCTTCCGCTCACAAGATCCAGCATCTCGGCAACGAGGCGGGATTGCCGACGCAGGCCGACATCGAAAAGTTGCAATCGGACTATCCGCTGGCCGGATGAGGATTTTCCTGCGCCCGGCGCCCCTGCGCGCGCTCGTTGTCGCCCTCGCCGGCCTGCTCGCCGGCGCGCCGGCGCGCGCCGAGGATTTCCAGCTTGACGACGTGTCGGTCGCCGCGCCTTTCGGCTCTTACAGGGCCAAGCGGATCGAGATTTTCGGCTCGCCCCTCACGAAGGACGCCGCGCAAAAACTGCTGTCGCCCGCAACGCCCGGCTCCGGCGAGGAGAAATCCGCGCAACTCGAGGCCGCGCGCATCGTCATCCCCGAACTCATCGCCGAGTCCCGCGCCGGCGACTACGAACAGACAGCGATCTATCGCGACGTGGCGATGTCGAAGGTCGTGAAAGGCGTCGCCGAAACGGTGGAGATCGCGGGCGCGGAAATAAAGGCGCGGCGCGCGGGCGTCGCCAATCGCGGCAAGCTCGGCGCGATCCGCGGCGAAGGCGTCGACTTCCCGGCGCTGCTGCGGATGACCAGCGCCGCGCGCGCCGACCCGGGCGAGACGAAGAAGATCACGACGCGCAAAATGTCGATAGCGGGCGTCGAGATCGAGATCGACGGCGGCGGCAGGCTGTCCGTCGGCGCCATCGATGGGCAAGATTTCGGCGGCCGTCCTCTGGCCGCGCCGCTGGCGGGGCTCGCGGAAGCCGCGCCGCGGCCCGGCGGCCCCGAACCGAGCCCGGCCGCGCGCCGCGCGCTCGCCGCCATGGCGGGCGACTTGCTCACGAGCCTTGACGTCGGCGCGCTCGACATGCGCGACATCGTCATGACGACGCCCGGCGCCGACAGGGCCACATCCGAGACCGTCAGCTTCAAGCGGATCGGCCTGTCGCGCCTGATCGACGGGCGGATCGGCGGCTTTGTTCTCGAAGGAGTCGGCGCGGGCAAGGACGACGCGAGACTCGACGCTGAGCGCATCGAGATTTCGGGTCTCGACGTCAGGGCGCCGCTCGCGGCGGCGGCTTCCGCCGATCCCAGGCCAGCCGCGCCGCAGTTCGACCGCCTGGAGATCGCCGGCCTCGCCATGGCTATGCCGGACGGCCCAGTCTCGCTGGGACGCGCGGTGATCGAGGCGCGCGACTGGATGGAGGTCGCGCCGACGAAGCTGACCGCGCGGCTGGAGCGCGCCGTCGTGTCGCTCTCCGGCGCAGGCGCGGCGCGCGGCGCGCTTCTGGCGGCGCTCGGCTACGACAAGATCGACCTGTCGGGCGCGCTCGAAGCCAAATTCGACGCGCAGAAAGGCGAATTGTCGATCGACCGGCTGGAGGCCGACGGCGCCGGCATGGGCGCGGCGCGGGTTTCCCTCATGATGTCGCGCGTCCCGTCCGCCATTTTTTCGGGCGACATGCAGTCGGCGCAGCTTGCCCTGCCCGCCATCACCTTCTGGCGCGTCGATATCGGCCTGACCGACCGTGGCCTGCTCGGACGCTACGCCAATGCGCGCGCCAAGGACGAACGCAAGACCGAGGCGCAGATCCGCGGCGAATTCGCGACCATGGGCGCGACCATGACGCGCGCCCTCTTCTCCGTGCAGCCCAACGCCAATCCGAAGGTGGAAGCGGTCGTCGGCGCCGTCTCGGCCTTCGCCAGGGGCGCGCCCGACCTCGAGCTGCACGCTTACGCCCCCGACGGGCTTGGCCTGGTCGACCTTTCAATGGCCGCGCAGATGGGCTCGCTGGCCGACCGCCTGAAGATTGACGCAAAGGCGCGCTAGCTGAAGCGCGGCGCGGCGAAGCGCGTTCTGGTCAAGGGGTTCGCTCTGGGCTAGCCTGCGCCGCGATCCGTCAATCGGGGCGGCCGAACCGTCCGCAAAGCCATCGAGGTCAATCAATGAAGCATGTGATCGGAACCGCCGCGCTTCTCGCGCTCGTCAGCATCGCGCCCGTGGAAACGGCCTCCGCGCAGCAGGGCGGCCTGATCGGCGGCCTGATCGGCGCTGGCGCAGGCGCGGCCATCGGCGGCGCGGTCGGCGGCAGCGCGGGCGCGGCCATCGCCGGCGGCATTATCGGCGGGGCGACGGGGGCGATTATCGGCCAGCAGGCCGAGCGGCGCGGCCGCTATTACTATTACGACACCGGCTGCTACGCCCGCGTCGGCCGGGGCCGCTACCGCATGGTTTCGGCGCGCTACTGCTACTGAGCCCCGGCAGGCGCGGCCGCTGCATCCCCGCTTTCGCGGGGATGACAGTGTGCGTCAGGCCTTTTCCGGCAGGTTCAGGCGGATGTGCAGCTCGCGCAACTGCTTCATCGAGGCGTCGGAGGGCGCGCCCATCAGCAGGTCCTCGGCGCGCTGGTTCATCGGGAACAGCGCGACCTCGCGCAGGTTCTGCTCGCGCGCGAGCAGCATGATGATGCGGTCGACGCCCGCCGCCATGCCGCCGTGCGGCGGCGCCCCGTAGTGGAAGGCGCGGAACATGCCGCCGAACCGCTCCTCCACCGTCTCCCGCCCGTAGCCGGCGATCTCGAAGGCCTTCACCATGGCTTCCGGCTTGTGGTTGCGGATGCCGCCGGAGGCCAGCTCGTAGCCGTTGCAGGCGACGTCGTACTGGAAGGCCTTGATGGTCAGCGGGTCCTGCCCGTTCAGCGCATCGAGGCCGCCCTGGGGCATGGAGAACGGGTTGTGCGAGAAGTCGACCTTCTTGTCCTCCTCGTTCCACTCGTACATCGGGAAGTCGACGACCCAGCAGAATTCGAACCGATCCTCGTCGATCAGTTTGAGTTCCTGACCGAGCCTGGTCCGCGCGGCGCCCGCGAATTTCACGAAGACGTCGGGGTCGCCGGCGACAAAGAAGGCTGCGTCGCCGGCGGTCAGGCCAAGCTGCGCGCGGATCGCTTCCGCGCGCTCGGGACCGATGTTGTTGGCCAGCGGGCCGCGCGCGCCGACGCCGGTCGCGCCGGGCTGCTCCTTCTGCACCGTCTCGTCCCTGGCGCGATCGAAGAACAGGATGTAGCCGAGGCCCGGCTGGCCCTCGCTCTGCGCCCAGCTATTCATGCGGTCGGCGAAGGTGCGCTGGCCGCCTGATGGCGCCGGGATCGCCCAGACCTGGTTCTTCGGCTGCTCGAGCAGGCGCGCGAAAACCTTGAAGTTCGACCCACGGAAATGCTCGGATACGTCCTGCATGACGAGCGGGTTGCGCAGGTCCGGCTTGTCGGAGCCGTATTTGCGCATGGATTCCGCGTAAGGGATGCGCGCCCACGGGCTCGGCGTCACCTTGTCGTCGCCGGCGAATTCCGCGAACACGCCGCGCATGACGGGCTCCATCGCGGCAAACACGTCCTCCTGCTCGACGAAGCTCATCTCGATGTCGAGCTGGTAGAATTCGCCCGGCAGGCGGTCGGCGCGCGGGTCTTCGTCGCGGAAGCACGGCGCGATCTGGAAGTAGCGGTCGAAGCCCGCCATCATCAGGAGCTGCTTGTACTGCTGCGGCGCCTGCGGCAGCGCGTAGAACTTGCCGGGATGGATACGGGACGGCACGAGGAAGTCGCGCGCGCCTTCCGGGCTCGAGGCGGTCAGGATCGGCGTCTGGAACTCGTTGAAGCCGCCCTCCTTCATGCGCCGGCGCAAGCTGTCGATCACCGCGCCGCGCAGCATGATGTTCCTGTGCAGCTTTTCCTTGCGCAGGTCGAGGAAGCGGTACTTGAGGCGCGTTTCTTCCGGATAGGGCTGGTCGCCGAACACGTTCAGCGGCAGTTCGGCCGCCGGCCCGAGCACCTCGGCCTCGGTGATGTAAAGCTCGACGGCGCCGGTCGGCATGTCGGCGTTCTCGGTGCCCTCCGGGCGGATGCGAACCTTGCCGTCGAGGCGCACGACCCATTCCGAGCGGAAGCTCTCGACCAGCTTGAACGCGGGCGAATCCGGGTCCGCCACACATTGCGTGACGCCGTAATGGTCGCGCAGATCGATGAACAGCACGCCGCCGTGGTCCCGGATGCGGTGGCACCAGCCCGAAAGACGCGCAACCTGTCCGGCGTCGCCGGCGCGAAGATCGCCGCAGGTGTGGGAACGATAGCGGTGCATGGGCCTGCCTTGCGGGAGAAATTTGTCGCGGCAGGGATTACGCGCGAGGGGGGCGGGATGCAAGGGCGGTCGGCGCGACCGGCCCGCCGCCCCAGCCACACGCCAGACAAATAGGCGTCTGGCGGCCGGGGATTGTTGCGCCTATCCATCGCGAGAATGCGGACCCGTAAGAATAACGCCGTCCCCTCGCCGGCGCCCGCGCTCAAGACAATCGGCGCCGCCGAGATTCAATCGCTCGGGATCGAGCTGAAGACGCTCGTCCAGCGCATCATTGCGCTCGACCATCGCGTGTATGCGATCGAGAGCCACGGGCATATCGGGTCCACCGCGCAATGGACCCCGGTATTCGCGGCGAATCCCGAGACGTGGCGCGTTCTCGCCACCGAGACGGGCGACATCGTCGCCTATTGGCAGATCGCTGCGCTGGCCCCCGAAAGGTTCGCGCAGGCGCGCGCGGGCCGGCTGCATCCCGGCGACCTCGGCTGCGACGACTATCGCAGCCTCTCCGCTCCCGGGGCGCGCGATCTCTACTTCGTGTCGATCTGCATCGACCCTGCCTGGCGCGACCTGCGAACGCGCTGGCAATTGATCGATTCGTTTTTCGAAGTTGTCGAAGTCCTCGCCGCGCGCGGCGTGACATTCGAGCAAATAGCGGCCACCGCGCATTCCGAGGAAGGCTCCCGGCTGTGCGAAGCCTTCGGCCTCGCCTATCTGCATGACGCGCCGGACCACGGGGCTTGCCACGGCGGCGTCTTCGCCGATGTCGTCCGCAGTCTCGGCCCTTCGCTCGCGCGGCGCCGGCCGCGGCTGGCGGCGGCCTATGGCGTGGACGCCGGCGAGCGTTCCCCCTGCGGCCGGTAGCGGGTTTTCCGGCCCGGAAACATGGCGTTTGCAGTGCAGACACAAACGGCGCTAACGATTGGCGCAGTTCATGCTTAGACTTGGGCATGACATGGAGTCCGGACCATTTCGCGGCTGCAGCATCCGAACCGGGTCTGGCGACTGTCGGTCTCGCCAATCTGGACGATTACGGCCTTTCCCCGATCGGTCTCGTCCGCCGCATCCTCGAGCTCGAGGGGCGGCTCTATCCGGTCGAGGCGCATGGCCATGTCGGGTCGGCGCTTCAATGGGCGCCTGTTTTTCAGGCGAACCCCGAGAGCTGGGGCGCCCTGACCAACGCGGCGGACGATGTCGTCGCCTATTGGCGGATCGCGGCGCTGGAGCCGCTGGCCTTCGAGCGAGCCCTCGCCGGCCTGCTCGAACCCTTCGACATTCATCCCCGGGATTGCGAGGACCTGTCGCAACCCGGCGTCTACGACATCTTCATGGTGCGGCTCTGCATCGACCCCGCATGGCGGGAAATGTCGACACGCCATCTGTTCGCCGACAGTTTCCATGCGGCGGCCGAGAGGCTGGCGCTGCGCGGCGTACGATTCCGGGAAATGGTCGCCGTCGCCCATTCCGACGACGAGTGCCGCATCTGCGAAGACCTCGGCTTCGCCTATCTGCACGATGCGCCGGACGACGGCGCGATCTTCGGCGGCTCGTTCACGCAGGCGCTGCTGCGACTCGGCCCCGCGCTGGCGCGCCGGCCAAAGCTCGTGCAAGCCTATCTGCCGAAGGCGCGCATGGGGCCGATGCGCGCCCTCTGAGACGCCGCGGCGTCGCTCACATCACATCTTCGCCCTTGGCGTAGCGCAGCGCGTTCCGGAAATACCACTCGGCGTTGGCCGCGTTCGCCGCGCCGTTGTCGCGCGTCTTCACCACCTTGGCCGGCACGCCCGCGATGATCGAATTATCCGGGAAGACGGCGTTCTCGGTGACGATGGAATGTCCGGCGACGATGCAATTATTGCCGATGATCGCGCCGTCCATGATCGTGGCGTTGATGCCGATGAGGCAATTGTCGCCGATCGTGCAGCCGTGGATCGTCACATGATGGGTGATCGAGCAGTTCTTTCCCACGATAGTCGGCGTCGAGCCGCCGACATGCACCATGACGAAATCCTGGATGTTGGTGCGCTCGCCGATGACGATCTCGTGCATTTCCGCGCGCATGACGACATAGGGCCAGATCGACACGTCCTTCTCCAGCCGGACCTTGCCGTAGATGTAGGCCGTCTCGTGGACGTAGGCCGGATCGTTCAGTTTCACGTGCTTGCCGATATGCGCCATGGGCTGTTCGCTTCCTCCTGCTTTCGCGGTTCGATTTAAGCCGAGGCGGCCGGCGGGTTCAAACCGCAAATAGCCGCTTGCGGCAACGCGGATGGGGCGACCTTCTCCTTGCGTCCCTGCATCGCCATATCGTCGCCAACGCGCGGGCGAGGACGCCCGCTGGAGCATCCCGACATGAGAAAGATCGTCAGCGTCACGCCGCCGCCCTCCGGCCATTGGGTCGGCGACGGATTTCCCGTCCGCTCTCTGTTTTCGCCCGACAGCCACGGCGACGCGGTCAGCCCCTTCCTGCTGCTCGACTACGGCGGCCCCGCCGAGTTCCCGCCGACCGACAAGCGGCGCGGCGTCGGCGCCCATCCGCATCGCGGCTTCGAGACGGTGACCATCGTCTACGACGGCGCCGTCGCGCATCGCGATTCCACCGGCGCTGGCGGCGAGATCGGGCCGGGCGACGTGCAGTGGATGACGGCCGCGGCCGGCATCGTGCACGAGGAGTTTCACGCGCCGGCCTTCGCCCGGTCGGGCGGCCGGTTCGAGATGGCGCAGCTCTGGGTGAACCTGCCGGCGCGGGACAAGTCGGCCAGGCCCGGCTACCAGAGCCTGCTGGCCAGGGACATTCCCGTCGTCGACCTGCCCGACGACGCGGGCTCGATCCGCGTGATCGCCGGCGCCTATGCAGGCGCGCGCGGCCCGGCGCGCACCTTCACGCCAATGGACGTCTGGGACGTGCGGCTGAAGGCGGGCGGCAGCGTCCGGCTGAGCCTGCCCGAAGGGCGCACGCTCAACCTCGCGGTCTTCGCGGGGCCGGTGAAGATCAACGGCGAGGTTTCGGCCGACAAGGCGCAGTTCGTCACGCTGGCGCGCGCCGGCGGCGACGTGCTGCTCGAAGCCGAGGCCGACGCCAAGATCCTGCTGCTGTCGGGCGAGCCGATCGAGGAGCCGGTGGCGGCCTATGGGCCGTTCGTGATGAACAGCGACGACGAAATCCGTCAGGCCTTCGCGGATTTCCGGGCGGGGCGGTTCGGCGTCCTCGCCTGACTCTGTCCGGCTTGCCGGCCGTGGCGAATCCGCCTACAAATGTTCATGGTCCGTTCCCGCTCGTCCTTCGTCTGCCAGAACTGCGGCGCCGTCACCAACAGGTGGCAGGGCAAATGCGAGGCCTGCGGCGACTGGAACACGATCGTCGAGGAACAGGCGGCGGCCGGGATCGGCGCGGCCACGGCCGGCAAGGGAACGAAGGGCCGACCGTTCAAACTCGAGGGCCTCGACGGCGAGAGCGCCGAGGCGCCGCGCATCGTGTCCGGCATCCGTGAGTTCGATCGCGTGACCGGCGGCGGCTTCGTGCCGGGCTCCGTCCTGCTGATGGGCGGCGAGCCCGGCATCGGCAAATCGACGCTGCTGATCCAGGCCTGCGCCGCGCTGGCGCGCAAGAAGCGGCGCGTCGTGTACATTTCCGGCGAGGAGGCGACGGCTCAGGTCCGGATGCGCGCCACCCGTCTCGGGCTGGCCGACGCCGCGGTGCAGCTTGCGGCCGAGACGCATGTCGAGGACATCCTCGCGACCTTGATGCAGGGCGAGCGCCCTGCCCTCGTCGTCATCGATTCCATCCAGACCATGTTCACCGACGCCGTCGATTCCGCGCCCGGCACGGTCACGCAGGTGCGCGGCAGCGCGCAGGCGCTGATCCGCTTCGCCAAGACGACCGGAAGCTGCGTCGTGCTGGTCGGCCATGTCACCAAGGACGGACAGGTGGCCGGCCCGCGCGTGGTCGAGCACATGGTGGACGCCGTGCTGTCGTTCGAGGGCGACGGCGCGCATCACTTCCGCATGTTGCGCGCGCAGAAGAACCGGTTCGGCCCGACCGACGAAATCGGCGTGTTCGAAATGACGGGCGCCGGCCTGTCGGAAGTCGCCAACCCCTCCGCCCTGTTCCTGGCCGGCCGCGAGGCCGGCGCGCCGGGCGCGGCGGTGCTTGCGGGCATGGAAGGCTCGCGCCCGATGCTGCTCGAAATCCAGGCGCTGGTCACGCCGACCACGCTCGGCACGCCGCGTCGCGCCGTCGTCGGCTGGGATTCGCAGCGCCTCTCCATGGTGCTGGCGGTGCTCGAGGCGCATGGCGGCGTGCGACTTGGCGGCCACGACGTCTATCTGTCGATCGCCGGCGGCCTGCGCATCGCGGAGCCCGCCGCCGACATGGCGGCGGCGGCGGCGCTCGTCTCCTCCCTGACCGGCGCGGCCCTGCCCGCCGACGCCTGCTATTTCGGCGAAATCGGCCTTTCGGGCGCGATCCGGCCGGTCATCCATACCGGCTTGCGTCTGAAGGAGGCGGCGAAACTCGGGTTCCGGCGCGCCGTGCTGCCGCCGCCGCCCGGCGACAAGGGCGAGGAGGCGCCGTCCGGCGTCGGTCTTCAGCGCTGCGGCCATATTTCGGCGCTGGTCGCCGAGATCGCCACGGCCGCGCCCGCGCGCAATCCGCAGCGCGAACGCGTGCGCGAAGCTGCGCATTAACCCGCTCGCGGCGATGAATTAACTCGCTCGCCGCAATTCGCGGAAAAGAAATTCAATAAGTTTGTCTGCATCCTTGTGACCGAGGGTTTTGGGGCGCGCCGGCATCGGTTCTACGGCGCGTTCTATCGGCAAGGAGCCACCGTGTTCGATGCGAGCGCAGCGCCGGGGGAGGCGCCCGATCGGCGACGCAAGCCATGGGTCGGTCCGCGCGAACGACGCGCGGCGCCGTTCACGGGTCCGCGCGAGCGGCGCGCGAAGCAGCGCGACGGCGCCCTGCGCGATGGCGCGATCCACGTGGAAGCGCTCGACATGGCCGCGGCGCGCATTCACCGCGCCGCATGGGCGCGGCTCGCTGCGCGCGCGGCCGAGCCGAATCCGTTCTTCGAGCCGGACTTCATCCTGCCCGCCGCGCGGCAGCTCGTCGCGTCGCGCCGGCCGACGGTGCTGGTCGCGCGCAAGCTCATCGACGGCAAGATGCGGATGATCGGCGCGCTGCCGCTCGCGCCTGCCGGCCGTTTCGGCGCGCTGGCGCCGGCGCGCGCCTGGCGCGATCCGCTGATGGCGCTCGGCGCGCCGCTGCTCGATCGCGACCACGCGGTCGAGGCCTTCTCGGCGTTTCTCGCCTGGGTCGGCGAGCGACGACCCTGGGCCGGCGCGCTCGCCCTGCACATGACGCCGCGCAACGGCGCGGCGGCGCACGCCATCCGCCACGCCGCGCAATTGCGGGCGGCCGACTGCCTGGAATTCGACGACGGCGCGCGCGCCGCGCTGTACGCCGGGGCGCATCTCGACCAGATGATTTCGCCGCGGCGGCGCAAGCAATTGCGGCGCTTGAGCCGGAAGCTCGCGGACTCCGGAAAGGTCGCCACCCGCGTCGCCGCCGGCGGCGCCGTCGAAGCGGCGATGGAAGTCTTTTTCGAGCTGGAGGCGTCAGGTTGGAAAGGCCGGCGCGGCACCGCGCTCGCCTCCTCCATCCGCACGTTGGCGCTGGCGCGCGGCTTCCTGCGGGGCCTTGCGCGCGACAACCGCTGCGCAATCGTGACGCTCGAATTCGACGGCGCGCCGATCGCCGCCGCCATCCTCGTCTATTCCGGCGGAACCGCCTTCTACTGGAAGATCGCCTACGACGAGCGTCATGCCGATTATTCGCCGGGCGCGCAGCTCATGGTCGAAATCTCGAGACTCATGCTCGCCGACCCCGATTTCGTCATGCTCGATTCCTGCACGACGCCCGGGGAGCGCTCGATCGAGGCGGTCTGGAAGGGGCGCCGTCGCATGGCCGGCCTGCTGATCGGCGGGCCGGGCCTCGGCTTCGCCATCGCGGGCGAGGTCGAAGCGGCGCGGCGCGGCCTGCGGGCGGGCGCGAAGGGCGTGTATCGCAAGGCGAAGGGCTTGATGCAGCGCTGACCGTCAGGCCTTCGCCGCCTCCGCGTAGCCCGCGTACGAATGCTTCAGCGTCGCGTGGTTGAGCAGCATTTCGGCGACCTGCCGCGTCCCCGTCCTGTCGTAGATGCGCGAGCGCACCCAGTAGCTCTCGGTGCGCTTGCTCTCCGAAAGGGCGGCGATCTCGCGGCGGATGACATAGTCCTCGCCGACGAACAGCGGCCCGTCGATCATGCGGATCTCCTGATCGGCAAAGAGGCCGACAGCCGGGCCCTTCACCGGAAACCTGGCCTTCGCGCTCGAATATTCCGCGAGCACCGAAACCATTTCGAGCGGCACGATGGGCCGGCCCCAGGGATTGGCGCTACTGGAATACCAGGGCGAGGTCTCGGTGATGACGGCGAGCTTCTGGCTGAGCGAGAACGGGTAGAGCGCGCCCATGTTCTGGTCGGCGTCCATGCGCACGCGCTCGTCTTCCGCGCCCTTCATGCCGACGCGCAAGTCGGCCAGGATGACCAGCCTTTCCGGCGGGCGCAGGCCCTTCAGGCGCGCTTCGAGCAGCGTCTCGCCGTGGTCGGGGCCGATGCTCGCGGAGGCTTCCAGCACGGGCGTTCCGTCGGCCTTCTGCGCCCAGACTTTCGTGCGGGTCGCGCCCGGCGCGGGCATTTCTGCAAAGGCGCGAACCTCCTCGCCTTCCACCACCATGTTCTGATAGTGCGCGGATATGCAGCCCCGTTCATACCAGTCGCGGCCCCATATGCGTTCGAGCAGCGGCGGGAACAGGCTGAAATGCGTGGGCCCCTCGATCGGACCCGCGCGAAACCCGAGCTTCTCGGCCATGGAATCGTCGTGGATCGAGGCGTGGCCGCCGTATTCCTGCTCGCCGAGCATCTGGCGCGGACTGCGCAGCGGGCCGCAGATGACGAGCGGCGTCTCGAATCCATGCGCCAGTTTCATGAAGGGTCCTCCCGAGCGTCAGGCTAGCGCGGGAAGACAATGGCGGTCCACAGGCGCGGGTTCTTGCGCGGGCGGGACAGCCGGAGAACGGGCGCGGACAGGGTGACGTAGCCAGCGGACTCGATTATAAGGGCGGCCATCGCGCCGAGGTCCCGAATCCTGTTCTGGCGGCGGCGTGGCGGCGCGCGGAGCCGCATTCCAAGCTGGTCCCATCGGCGCGAGGCCAAGATTTCATGCCTTCCTATCTCGATCTCGGGTTGATCGGCGTCATTTTCGTTTCTGCATTGCTGGCCATGCTGCGCGGTTTTACGCGCGAGGTTCTGGCCATCGCCTCATGGGCGGCGGCGGCGCTCGCGGCCCTCTATTTCCACCCGCTGGTGGTTCCCTATCTCAAGCCCTACATATCGAAGGACACGATCGCGCTCGCGGCTGCCGCGGGCGTCGTGTTTTTCGTTGCGCTCATCGTCGTCTCGATTGTCACCGTCCGCATCTCGGACATGATCCTCGATTCGAAGGTCGGCGCGCTCGACCGTTCGCTCGGCTTCGTGTTCGGAGCCGCCAGGGGCCTGCTGCTGTGCGCCGTCGCCTTCATCTTCTTCAACTGGCTCGTGCCCGAGAAGACGCAGCCCGAATGGGTGAAGAACGCCAAGATGCGGCCGCTGCTCAGCGTCACGGGCGACCAGATCATGGCGCTGCTGCCGGACGATCCGGAGAGCATTCTCGCCAAGCTGAAAAAGAACAAGCCCGGCGCGCCGCCGGAAGACGCGCCCGCAGAGGGCGACGATTCCAGGGCGCCGCAGCCGCCGGCGCGGCCGAGCCAGCGCTCGGATTCGACGCCCGGAGCGCCGGCGCGCAGATAGGCCCCGCACGAGAAGGCGGGGCGCAGGGGACAGGAACTGCCAGAGGCGGACCGATGTTCGCATGGAGCTTGTAGGATGACGCAGCACCCGAGCAAATCCTTCTCGAGCGGGCAGCTTCCGACGCCCGGCCACAGCCTGTCGGATTTTGACATGGACGGCGACACGCTGCGCGAAGAATGCGGGGTATTCGGCATTTTCGGGCATCCGGAAGCCGCCACCATCACCGCGCTCGGCCTGCATGCGCTTCAGCATCGCGGACAGGAAGCGGCGGGCATCGTCTCCTTCGACGGCCAGCGCTTCCATTCGGAGCGCCGCCTCGGCCTCGTCGGCGACCATTTCTCGCGCGCCAGCACGATGCAGGGCCTGCGCGGCGACAGCGCCATCGGCCACGTGCGCTATTCGACGACCGGCGAAACCATCCTGCGCAACGTGCAGCCGCTGTTTTCCGAAATCTCGTCGGGCGGCTTCGCCGTCGCGCACAACGGCAATCTGACGAACGGCCTGACGCTGCGCCGCGAACTGATCCGCGACGGCGCGATCTATCAATCGACCTCGGACACCGAAGTCGTGCTGCACCTGGTGGCGCGCAGCCGCAAGCAGCGCATCGTCGAGCGCTTCATCGAGGCGATCCGCCAGCTCGAAGGCGCCTATTCGCTGGTGGCGCTGACCAACAAGAAGCTGATCGGGGCGCGCGATCCGCTCGGCATCCGCCCGCTGGTGCTCGGCGAGCTCGACGGCAAGTACATTCTGGCGTCGGAAACGGTCGCGCTCGACATTATCGGAGCGCGCTTCGTCCGCGACATCCAGAACGGCGAAGTCGTGGTCATCTCGGACGAGGGCATCGAGAGCCTGCGGCCCTTCCCGCAGCAGCCGGCGCGGCCCTGCATCTTCGAATACATCTATTTCGCGCGTCCCGACTCCGTCGTGCACGGCCGCCCGGTCTACGACGTGCGCAAGGCGATGGGCGCGCAGCTCGCCCGCGAAAGCCATGTGGAAGCCGACGTGATCGTGCCGGTGCCCGATTCCGGCGTGCCCGCGGCGATCGGCTATGCGCAGCAGGCCGGCATTCCCTTCGAGCTCGGCATCATCCGCAACCACTACGTCGGGCGCACCTTCATCCAGCCGACGCAGAACGTGCGCGAACTCGGCGTGCGCATGAAGCACAACGCCAACAAGAGCGTGGTGGCGGGCAAGCGCATCGTGCTGATCGACGATTCCATCGTGCGCGGCACGACGTCGGTGAAGATCGTGCGCATGATGCGCGACGCCGGCGCGAAGGAAGTTCACTTCCGCATTTCCTCGCCGCCGATCACCCATCCCGACTATTACGGCATCGACACGCCGCAGCGCGACAAGCTGCTCGCCGCCACACACAATCTCGAAGAGATGCGCGCCTATATCGGCTGCGACTCGCTGGCGTTTCTCTCCGTCGACGGCATCTACAAGGCGATGGGCGAGGAAGGCCGCAATCCGCAGCGGCCGCAATTCACCGACCATTGCTTCACCGGCGACTATCCGACGGTTCTGACCGACGTCGGCGGCGACAACGGCAAGCAGCAATTGTCGCTGCTGGCCGAGGCCGGCTGACGCTTCCCCGGACGCTGCGTTCAAGGCGCCCCCGAAGGCGCGACACTTGAGCGCTCGCGCACATTCCGCCCGGTCGTGCTAGAAGGCGGCCGACCCCCAGTCGGGTCCGCCCGCCCCTGCCCACACGAGTTCGTCCATGGCTTCGCCTCTTTCCAACCGCATCGCTCTCGTGACCGGGGCCTCGCGCGGCATCGGCCATGCGGTCGCGCTGGAACTCGCCCGCCACGGCGCGCATGTGATCGCGCTGGCGCGCACGCAGGGCGCTCTGGAGGAACTCGACGACGAAATCCGCAAGATCGGCGGCGAGGCGACGCTGGTCCCCTGCGATCTGGCCGATCACGAGGCGATCGACCGTCTCGGCGCCGCGATCCACGAGCGCTGGGGCAAGCTCGACATTCTCGTCGGCAACGCCGGCATGCTCGGCGTTCTGTCGCCGCTCGGCCACATCGATCCTGCCGAATGGGACAAGGTGTTTTCGGTCAACGTCACCGCGAACTGGCGGCTGATCCGCTCCCTCGATCCGCTGCTGCAGCGCTCGGACGCCGGCCGGGTGGTATTCGTGTCGTCGGGCGCGAGCACGCGCGCGGAGCCCCGCGCCTACTGGGGCCTCTATGCGACGACCAAGGCCGCGCTCGACATGATCGGCCGCAGCTATGCGGCGGAGACAAAGAACATCTCCAACATCCGCGTCATGCTGTTCAACCCCGGCCCGCTGCGCACCGCGATGCGCGCCAAGGCCATGCCGGGCGAAGATCCGATGACGCTGAAGACGCCGGATGCGGCGGCGCCCGCCATCGTGGCCATGTGCGCGCCGGATTGGAACGAGACCGGCAAGCTCTACGATTTTCCGCAGGGGCGATTGCTGAGCTTTCGCGAGCCGGCGTAGGAAAGCCGCTCAGCTCACGTTATCTGCGGCAAGTTTCATCCGCGCCGCGATCTCATGCAGGCGACGATCGCGTGTCCAAAGCCTAGCCACGGGCGTCAATTTGACGGACACAAGCAGATGCGCGTCGATCAAGCCGATGCCGGTTCCACTCAACTTGTGCGTTTCAATGAAAGCAAGCGCTTCAACGTTCGTCGCAACTCTCGCTGTCGGCAACCCCTGTAGCAAGGTCATGACCAGCGCGCGTTGACGCAGATTGCCGAGAGCAATTTCCCCGATAACGAATGGATGAGTCAGGACGGCTCTTTCCCCGAGCGCGTTCGCAAGCGCCTTGTCGCCCGACCGCAGATGATCGATCCAGATCGACGTATCTACGAGGATCATTTCGGACGACGGCGCGGAGGGGCTTTCAACTTCGGTTCGCTGCCGCCAAGGAGCGCAAGACGCCGCGCGCTTTCACGCTCGATCAACGCACGCAACGCCTCGCGGACAATCGCGGACTTTTCCCGAATGCCCGTAAATTCCTGAGCAGCGGCGAGAAGATCGTCATCCAGAGCGAGCGTGGTGCGCATCGGCTTTCTCCTAGGCACGAAATTAGCACCAAATGATGCCAATAGCTATGTCACGCCCCGGTCGTCGCGCCGCTCCACCGCAGGACGAGGACGCGTTCGAGTTCGTCATGCGCCTCGGCGAGAACGACGCTTTCGGGCGAGTTCTGCGGCGTCTGCATAAAGGCGTCGAGGAGGCGCTTGCATCGCGCGGGGCGCAGAAGCCATTCCACGACCATCCGCATCGCCTCCTCCTGATCCTCCCAGTGCGGATTGCCGAGAGCGCCCTCTTCCAGCAACGGCCTGCGCCCCCAGGGACGCGCCATGGCGTTGCTGACCAGACTGGCGACATGCAGCGCGGCGGCGAGCGTCGTCTCCCCGTCCCACAGCGCGAGCAGCGCAGCGATATCGCCGCCGCCCTTGGCGACCATGCACAGCGTGTCTTCCGCGAGGTGGTCGTCGAACAATATCTCGCCGGTCTCGGGCCGCTGGAACAGTTCCGGCGTCTCGGCGAGCACGGCAAGCCAGTAGGCCCGAACGAAGCGTTCGACGGCGTCGACCTCGCGCTTCGACCAGACGTCGCGATAGGTTTCCTCGCCCCAGCCGAGCGCGCCGCGCCCGAGGCGAATGAGCGCGCATTCGTTGCCGGACATGCTGACTTCCTCGCCCGCCGCCAGCAGTTCGAAGATGCGCGGCAGGAAATGGCGCACTTCCTGGCCCGCCGAGCCTTCGTCGACATGATGCGCCGAGCCCAGGTATTCGCTGACGAGATCGGCGGTCAGTTCGCGGCGCGGCGTCTTCGCCAGGTCGCGCGCGTTGAGGTCCGACACGCAGCAGGGACAGACCGTCGCGTTGCGGCCGCGCCACTTCATCTCGGGGAACACGGCGTAGGCGTTCCGGATGGCTTCTTGAAGATCGTCGCGCATAGGTCCTGCCTCGAATTCGAAGGCAGGTTGCGCGCGCAACGTCAGCGTGGCGGCGCCAATCCGCACATGGCCGCGAGGCGGGCGCCTGGTTATTTGCGCTTCTTGTCGAAGGGATTTTCGCCCGTGCGTTTCGACAGCCGCAGCGGCACGCCGGGCAGCTCGAAATTCTCCCGCAGCGAATTCATCAGGTAGCGCTCGTAGCTGGTCGGCAATTGATCGAGCTGGTTGCCGAACAGCACGAAATGCGGCGGGCGCGCCTTGGGTTGCGTGATGTAACGGATCTTGATGCGGCGGCCGGACACGGCGGGCGGCGGCGTGCGTTCGATGGCGTATTCCAGCCAGCGGTTCAGGCGCGCGGTGGAAATGCGCCGGTTCCAGGTTTCCTGCACGGCGAAGATGGCGGCCATCAGCTTGTCGATGCCCTGCCCCGTCGCCCCCGACAGCGCGATGACCGGCGCGCCGCGCAATTGCGGCAGCAGGCGCGAAGCCTCCTCGCGCAATTCCTTGATGCGCGCGCCGTGCGGATCGTCGATCAGGTCCCACTTGTTGAGGCCGAAGACCAGCGCCCGCCCCTCGCGCTCGACGAGGTCGGCGATGGTGAGATCCTGCTTCTCGAAGGGAATGGTCGCGTCGAGCAGCAGCACGACGACTTCCGCGAATTTCACCGCGCGCAGCGCGTCGGCGGCGGCGAGCTTCTCGAGCTTCTCCGTCACGCGCGCGCGGCGGCGCAGGCCCGCCGTGTCGAACAGCTTGATCTTGCGCTCGCCCCACTGGAAATCGAGGCCGATGGAATCGCGGGTGATGCCGGCCTCGGGGCCGGTGAGCAGGCGGTCCTCGCCGATGATGCGATTGATGAGCGTCGACTTGCCGGCGTTCGGGCGCCCGACCACGGCGATGCGCAGCGGCTTGGTCACGTCGAGTTCGGAGCCGTCCTCGTCGTCGGCGAAGGTCCGACGCCCTTCGTCCTCGTCCTCGTCCGCCGGCGCGGTTTGTTCCGGCAAGGCTTCCAGCAATGCGCTGTAGAGGTCGGCCATGCCGTCGCCGTGCTCTCCGGACACGGCCACCGGGTCTCCCAGACCGAGCGAGAACGCGTCCAGCGCGCCGGACTGGCCGAGCCGGCCCTCCGCCTTGTTGGCGAGCAGGATGATCGGCTTGCCGGCGCGGCGCACGAGGCTGGCGAAATAAGAATCGTCCGGCGTCACGCCGACGCGCGCGTCGATCATGAAAAGAATGGCGTCGGCCTGCTCGATCGCCGCTTCCGTCTGGGCGCGCATCCGGCCGGAAAGCGTTGCGGCGTCGCCCTCTTCAAGGCCCGCCGTGTCGATGATGGTGAAGCGCAGATCGCCGAGCTTCGCCTCGCCCTCGCGCCGGTCGCGCGTGACGCCGGGCTGATCGTCGACAAGCGCGAGCTTCTTGCCGACGAGCCTGTTGAACAGCGTCGACTTGCCGACGTTCGGGCGGCCGATGATGGCGAGGGTGAAGGACATGAGCGTATTGAAACTCTGCGACTACCGAACCCTTCATCCCGAGGAGCGATCCGCAGGATCGCGTCTCGAAGGATGGGCCGCAATGTTGACCCGGCCGTCCTTCGAGACGCCGGCTGCGCCGGCTCCTCAGGACGAGGGCTTGTGTTCTACTTCGGCTTGCGATCCGACCGCACCAGCCCCAGGAACGCCTCGGCGCGCTGCCTGATGGCGGTCGGCGACTCGGAATCGGTGACGATCTGGTCGAACCAGCGGCCGGCGGCGTCGAGATCGCCGAACTTGAGCGCCGCCAGCGCCAGCAATTCGCGCGCCGAGGAGCGGAAGGGCTGGCCGGCGGCCGCGAGCGGCGACAGGCGCTCCTCGATCTCCTTCATGTCGGCGTCGTCGACACGGATCATGCCGGCGCGCAGCCGCGCCGCGTCGCGAAACAGCGGATCGAAACCGGCGTCGGCGGCGATCTTGTCGAAAGCGGCGACCGCCGCCTTGCGGTCCTTGGCGGTCAGCTCGCCGGCGGCGCGCAGCCGCGCGATGGCGGCGTAGCCTGCCGGCGCATCCTTGGCGAGCGCGAGAAAGGCGTCTTCAGCCTCCTGCGTCTTGCCCTCGCGGGACAGCGCCATGGCGGCCTGCAGTTTCTCGTCCGCGGCGTAGGCCGCCTTCATCTGCTGGGCCTGCCAGAACCGCCAGCCGCCGGCGGCCAGCACGATCAGCGCCGCCGCCGTGATGATGAGGTTCTGGTACTTCTTCCATAGCGCGAGGGCGCGGTCCTGGCGGACCTCTTCATCGACCTCGCGGAAAATATCGGCCATGCCTCGTCTCTTTTCGCGCAAACCTGAGGGTGTTGGCCGGTCGTCTAGCAGAATGGCGCGGGGAAAGCGAGGTTTCGCCCTAGCCGGCGATGCCCGCGTAGTCCTCGGGCCGGAAGCCGACAAGAAGGCGCCCGCCCGCCTCGAGCACCGGCCGCTTGATCATGGAGGGCTGCGCCGCCATCAGCGCAAGCGCCCTCGCCTCGGTCAGGCCTTCGCGGTCGGCCTCCGGCAGCTTCCTGAAGGTTGTGCCGGCCCTGTTGAGCAGCTTTTCCCAGCCGACCTCCTTCGCCCAGGTCTTGAGCTTCGCGGGCTCGACGCCTTCCGACTTGTAGTCGTGGAAATCGTACGCGACGCCCTTCGCATCGAGGAAGGCGCGCGCCTTCTTCATCGTGTCGCAGTTCTTGATCCCGTAGATGACGGGCTTCTTGATCGCGTTCCTGGCCACGGGCGGCTCCTGTCGTTCAGACCAACCGGGTCTTCGCGTCCCGCCGCGCGCGCAGGACGACGAAGCCAAGGAAGAAGGCCAGGCCGGTCAGCATGCCCGCGGCCCCCAGCTCGAATGCGGGCCTCGCCGACCCGGCGGCGCGCGCGATGAAGCCGCCGGCGATCGGGGCCAGCACCATCAGCAGATAGAAGATCGTGTAGAAAATGCCCATGCCGACTGCGCGCTCGGCCGGTTTGAGAGCCAACGACGGCAGGGCCATGATCGGCCCCGCCGGCAAGCCGACGACCAGCCCGAGCGCGGCGAAGGCGAGCGCAGGCGTGGCGGCGCTGGCGGCATACAGCGTCAAGGCGGCGGCCGCCAGCGAAGCGCCGACGATGATGGCGCGCGGCGCGCCCGTGCGATCGGCCAGAAAGCCGCCCGCCGGCACCGACACGATCGACAGCCAGAGCACGATGCTGACGACCGAGCCCGCCGCCGCCGCCGACATGCCCTGCCCGATCAGCATGGCGGGGCCGAAAGCCGGCGTCATGGCGAAGCCGGCGTTGAACCAGCCCCAGACCAGCGCCGCGCAAACGAGCAGCGCCAGCCCCTCGCCCGCCGGCCAGACGGCGGCCGATCCCGGCGCGGGCGCGGCGAGACCCGGCGGATCGCGATAGACGACGGCGACGAGCGCGAAGCCGAACGCCGCCAGCGCCGCGCTGACCAGGAAGACGCCCCGCAGCCCGACGGCGTCCGCCAGCGCCGGAACGGTGAGCAGCGCAATCGCCAGCCCGACCGGCCAGGAATTCACGAATATGCCCATGGCCGTCGCCGTCTCGTGGCCGACAAACCAGTCCGTGACCATCTTGGTCATGAGCACGCTGACGAGCACGCCGCCGGCGCCCGCGACCACGCGCGCCGCCAGATGCAGCGGCCAGGCCTCCGAAAAGGCGGCGGCGAGGCCGCCCGCGGTCATCAGCGCGAGGCCGGCCAGCACGGTCGCCCGCGCCCCGAAGCGCGCGCCGATGACGCCCGCCGGCAGCGCCAGAAACAGGCCGGTGATGAAATAGGCGCCGATGAGCACGCCGATCTGGTCGATATCGACCCCGAGCGCGCGCCGCAGGTGCGGGGCGGCGGAGGCGACGAGCTGATACTGGAAGCCGACGCTGGCGCGCGCCGCAAAAAGCGCGATGAGAATGATCCAGCGATTGGGTTGCACGCGCCCGCCTTCGATGCTTCGACGGGCGCATGGTAGCGGGCGCCGGGGCGGACCGGGAAGCCCGCATCCGCGCATGGCGTCCCCGCGGCGTTTTCGAAGCCTGCCGAACTGGCGCCATGTTTGCCGCGATGATCCCTCGTTCAATGAAGGAGATCGTCATGCCCGGCGCCGTCCGCCTGCACCGCGTTCTGACCACGACGCCCGAAAAGATCTACCGCGCCTTCCTCGAAGCGGACGCTCTGGCGAAATGGCTGCCGCCGAACGGCTTCGCCTGCACCGTCCATCAGCTCGACCCGCATGTCGGCGGCGCGCATCGCGCGTCGTTCCGCAACTTCACGACCGGCGTGAGCCACGCCTTCGGCGGCAAATATCTGGAGCTGAAGCCCGGCGAACGGCTGCGCTACACGGCCAATTTCGACGATCCGAACCTGCCCGGCGAGATGCAGACGACCGTGACGATCCGCAAGGTCATGGTCGGCGCCGAGGTGGAGATCGTGCAGGAAGGCATTCCCGACGCCATCCCGCCCGAAGGCTGCTATCTCGGCTGGCAGGAGTCCCTGCGCAATCTGGCGAAGCTGGTGGAGCCGGATATCAGGGGTTAGGGAACAACCGCCCGGTCAAAGACAATGATACGAGTGCTGTATTTCAGCGACGCGCATATCGAAATCCGGCAAGGCGACGAGTCGCTCGCCTGGAGCGAAACCCTTCCCCTGGGCTTCGGGCCTGACCTGCGGCCGTTCGTCGGCACGGTCGATCTGCTGGTCCTCGCTGGCGACATCGGCCGCATCCATTCGACCCGCAACGTGTCGCCGCTTTCCTACGCGGAACAGGCCGCCGCCTTCCTCGGCAGCCAGGTCATCCTCGTGCCGGGGAACCACGAATACTATCGCGGTTCCTTCGACGAGGATCGCGTCGCGCTGCTGGCGGCGAGGAACGCGGGAGTGGTCGTGCTCGACAGGGGCGAAGCTCTGGTCCGAGGGCCTACGCGCGCGCTGCGGGTTCTGGGCGCCACCTTATGGACAGACTACGCCGTCGCCGGCGCTCGCGAGCAGGCGATGGCGGTCGCCGAGCGCGACCTTCACGATCATCGCCTCATTCGGCGCGGCGCCCGTAATTTCTTGCCAAAGGACGCCCTGGCCGAGCACCGGCTCTCGCGGGCGTGGCTCGCCGCCAAGCTGGCTGAGACGCATGACGGGCCAACCCTTGTCGTCACGCACCATGTGCCGCACTCGGCCGCCGCTCACCCGACCCACGGCCTGAAAGGGCTGGGACCTGCGTTCTGCTCGGATTGCGACGATCTGATCGCGGCGGCGTCTGCGGCCGGCGTGAAAGCGTGGATCTTTGGACATCACCACTGGAGCCACGCGGTCGAAGTTTCAGGAGTGCGCCTTGTCTCGGCGCAGCCCGGATACCCCGGAGAAAACACCGCCTGGGTCGGTCCGGGCCATCTTGAAGTTTAGAGGCGACTTCGCCGCCAAGCCCGCGGTCTACAGATGGGGAACGGCCAAGATCATTCCCACTCGATCGTCCCCGGCGGCTTGCTCGTCACGTCATACACCACCCGGTTCACGCCCTTCACCTCGTTGATGATGCGCGTCGCGGCGCGGCCGAGGAAGTTCATGTCGTAGGGGAAGAAGTCGGCCGTCATGCCGTCCACCGACGTCACGGCGCGCAGCGCGCAGACGTGGTCGTAGGTGCGGCCGTCGCCCATGACGCCGACGGTGCGGACGGGCAGCAGCACGGCGAAGGCCTGCCAGATCTGGTCGTAGAGGCCGGCCTTGCGGATTTCGTCGAGATAGATGGCGTCCGCCTTGCGCAGGATGTCCAGTTTCTCGCGCGAAATCGCGCCGGGGATGCGGATGGCCAGCCCCGGCCCCGGGAAGGGGTGGCGGCCGACGAAGGCCGGCGGCAGGCCGAGTTCGCGGCCGAGCGCGCGCACCTCGTCCTTGAACAATTCGCGCAGGGGCTCGACGAGCTTCATGTTCATGCGTTCGGGCAGGCCGCCGACATTGTGGTGGCTCTTGATCGTCACCGACGGGCCGCCGGTAAAGCTGACGCTCTCGATCACGTCCGGGTACAACGTGCCTTGCGCCAGAAATTCCGGGGCGCCCTTGCCGTCCGCGCCGATCTTCCTGGCCTCGGCCTCGAAGACCTCGATGAACAGGCGGCCGATGGTCTTGCGCTTGGTTTCGGGGTCCGTCACGCCGTCGAGCTCGCCCAGGAATTGCCTGGACGCGTCCACGTGGACGAGCGGGATGTTGTAGTGGTCGCGGAACAGGCTCACCACCTCGTCGGCCTCGCCCTGCCGCATCAGGCCGTGGTCGACGAAGACGCAGGTCAGCCGGTCGCCGATCGCCTCGTGGATGAGCACGGCGGCGACGGAGGAATCGACGCCGCCGGAGAGGCCGCACAGCACCCGGCCCTGCCCCACCTGATGGCGGATGGCGGCGATGGATTCCTGACGAAAGGCCGCCATGGTCCAGTCGCGGCGCAGGCCCGCCACCTCGTGCACGAAATTCGACAGCAGCTTCGCGCCGTCGGGCGTATGCACGACTTCCGGGTGGAACATGGTCGTAAAGATGCGGCGCTTCTCGTCGGTGGCGACGGCAAACGGCGCGTTCTCGCTGACGGCCTTCACCGAAAAGCCCTCCGGCAGGCGCGTCACGCGGTCGCCGTGGCTCATCCAGACCGTATATTTACGGCCCTTTTCCCATATGCCGCGAAACAGAGCGCTGTCCTCGACGATCTCGACCTCGGCGCGGCCGAATTCGGCGGCGTGGCCGCCTTCCACCTGGCCGCCGAGTTGCACGGCGGTCGTCTGCTGGCCGTAGCAGATGGACAGCACCGGCACGCCCGCCTCGAAGATCGCCTGTGGGGCGCGCGGCGAGCCGGGGTCGGTGACGGAAGCCGGGCCGCCGGACAGGATCACGGCCTTGGGATGAAGCGCGGCAAAGGCCTTTTCCGCGCTCTGGAACGGGTGAATTTCGCAGTAGACGCCGGCCTCGCGGACGCGGCGGGCGATGAGCTGGGTGACCTGCGAGCCGAAATCGACGATCAGCACCTTGTCGTGGCGCTCGACGATCTCGCGGTGGGCGTCGGCAGCGGAAAGCGCGGTCATCAGGAACCTCTCAACCAAAAAAGCGGATTAGGCGATGAGGCCCGCCCGCGCAACGCCGAATGCCCGGTTCCTAACGGGTTTATACTTCTATTCGAGCGATCCGTTTGAAGCGCCGGCAACAGGAGCGCGCCTAACGTCAGTCCCAGGCCCCGAGGGGCGAAGGACGGACGTTGGAAATGCCGATTTGCCAGACCGAGGTGAACCGCCTGATCGCCGGCCGCGCCCGGCTGGGCGAACTCGCGGCCCTGTTCTCGCCGGGCGCCGAGGCGCCCACGCCCCTGTCGCCCCGCGCCCGGCGCGCGTTGCGCGAGCGGCTGTTCGCCGAAAAGCCGCTGGAGGCGCTCAGGCGCGTCTGGCGGGCGGCGCGCATGGTCCTGCCGCGCGACGGTCTCGGCGGCTGCCTGCGCGCGACAGAATTCATGCTGCGCGAAAAATCCATCGGCGCGGACGGCCTGCCCGATCCCGCGCGCGCGCTGACGGCGCCGGACGGCCTGTGCGGCGTCGCCGACGAATTGTCGGCCGCGACCGTCATGGACGCCTACGAGCGCGGCCTCTTCCCGAGCGGCCATCTTGGTCCCATGAAATGGTGGTCGCCATCGCTGCGCGCCATTGCGGCGCCGCAGACGCTGGCCGCGCGGCTCGGCGGCGCGAGCGGCGACGTGCGGATCTCCTTCGACCAGGATTTCGAGGCCGCCCTGTGCGAGGCCGACCGCGCCCAGCCGACGCCGCCCCGGCTCAAATGGGCCTTCGCCGAATTGTTCGACGCCGGCTTCGCCCATTCCTTCGACATTTCGCTCAAGTCCGGCGAGCGCGTCGGCGGCGGCTATGGCGTGGCGGTGGGCCGCGTCTTTGTCATCGAGACGCTGCATTTCCGCGATACGTCGGCCCGCAAGGCGGGGCTCGCCGCCCTGGCGCAGGCGCTGGACGCGCGCGGCTTCCAGTGGATCGACGCCAAGCGCCTGACGGCGGAACTCGCCGCCGACGGCTTCGACGGCGCGCCGCGCATGGAATATCTGGCGCGCCTCAAGCGCGCGCTGGCGGTGGAACAGGTGGGCGCCTGGAGCGCGCCGGTCCTGGACAAGGCCGCCTGATCGGAGCTTGGACCGCGGGTCTCGTTACTCGCTTGTGTCCCCAATACAGCAGGGGTCCGCGGTCCGTTTTTTCTCACGCCCGCCGCATGACGCAGACGAAGAAGCCGTCCGCGCCGACTTTCGATGGCCGGAGAGTCATGCCATGCGCGCCGAAATCGGCGCGGTCGACCAGCGCCCCGGCTTCGGCGGCGCGCGCGGCCTCCTGCATGTCGATGCCTGAAAAGCCGGGATTCGCTTCGAGGAACGCCGCTGCGCGATCCTCGTTTTCCTCCGGCAGCAGCGAGCAGGTGACGTAGACGAGCCGTCCGCCCGGCTTCACGTATTTCGCGGCCCGTTCGAGCACGGCTTCCTGATCCTTCACGCGCTGTTCGAGCGCGCCCGGACGAATACGCCATTTGGCGTCGGGATTGCGCCGCCACGTTCCGACGCCGGTGCAGGGCGCGTCCACCAGCACGAGATCGCAGCGGCCTTCGAGATCGGCAAGCACGTCGGTCTTGCCGCGCGGCGCGCGCACCTGCACGTTGCGCGCGCCGGAGCGTTCGAGGCGCTCGTAGATCGGCATGAGGCGGCGACCGTCGGCGTCTGTCGCGTAGATCTGGCCGGAGTTGCCCATCAGGCTCGCGAGCGCCAGCGTCTTGCCGCCGCCGCCGGCGCAGAGATCGAGAACCTGCTCGCCCGCCTTCGGCGCGGCAACGATCGCGGCGATCTGCGAGGATTCGTCCTGCACCTCGACCAGGCCCTTCACATAGGCGGGCTCCGCCGAAAGCGCCGGACCGCGGCCGTCGCCAGCAACCGCGATACGCAGGCCGAGAGGCGAGAAGGGCGTCGGTTGCGGCGCCAGGTGGGCGAGTTCTTCCAACGCCTTTTCGCGCGTCGTCTTGATGAGATTCACGCGCAGGTCGACAGGCGCGCGCTGCGCCAGCGCCCTGCCCTCCGCCACGGCGTCTGCGCCGAAGGCGCGCGAGAAATGCGCGGCGAGCCATTCGGGATAGTCTCCCTGCACATGATCGGGCGCGCCGTCGAGCGTCGCCGTATCAAGCGCCACGCGCTCTTCCTCGCTCAGCGGCGCAGGCGCATATCGTTCGCCGGAACAGAGCCTTGCGACCGCATTCGCATCAAGGCCGCGCGAAACCTTCAGCGCGCCGAGCATTATCTGACGCGGGCTGTCGCCGCCCATGAGCCACGCCGACGAAGCGCGCGTGCGCAGCGCGTCGTAAATCAGATTGGCGATGGCGGTGCGGTCCTTGGCGCCGGCGTAGCGGTTGCGGCGGCCCCAGTCCTTCAGCGCCTCGCCCACGGGCACGCGCAGGTCGGCAATGCCTGCGAGAATGTCGATGGCGGCGGAGAGTCGGGCTGAGGGCGTCATGGGGCTCGGGCTTTCGGGGTCGCCGGTCTCTCACGCGCGCGCCGCCAAGGCAAGCTGCAGTAACCTCGTCGCAAGGCCGCGGGGCTTATAAAGCCGGGACCTGGGCCGAATTGGCCGGAGCCGGACATGAGCGAAGCCGAAGCCACGATTGCCCCGAGCGCGGCGACGCCAGCCGCGTTCCGGCCCGGCGTCGTCTTCGCGATCCTGACCGCGCTCGGCTGCGGGATCGCCATGACATGGCCGCAGGCGACCGACGTGTGGACCGCCGGCGGCTTCGGCGACACCGACGACGCCATGCGCATGACGCAGGTGCGCGACCTTCTCGCGGGGCAGAGCTGGTTCGACATGCGGGCGCATCGTCTCGCGCCGCCTGACGGTCTGTTCATGCACTGGTCGCGCGTGGTCGATGTCCCGCTTGTGATCCTGATGAAAGTGTTCGGCCTGTTCCTGCCGCCGGCAGAGGCCGAGGCGGCGACGCGGCTCGCCTTTCCGCTGCTGCTGCTCGCCGCGCTCTACGTCGCGGTCGCGCGCGTCGCGCGTCTCTTTGGCGACCGCGCCGTGCAGATCGCTGCCGTCGCGCTCGCCTTCGCCACCGGGCCTGTCTTCGCGCAATTCGTTCCCGGCCGCATCGACCATCACGCGCCGCAGATCGTGCTTCTGATGCTGGCGAGCGGCGGCGTGCTGGCGGCGCTCGAACCATCGCGCGCGAAAAACTTGTGGCTTGCGGCGGGCGCCATGGCGCTGTCGCTGGCGATCAGCCTCGAAAACCTGCCCTTCCTCGTCGTGCTTGCGGCGATCCCCGTCGTCGCGTGGATCGTGCGCGGCGGCGAGCAGGCGCCGGCGCTGAAACATCTCGCGCTTGGCCTGCTGGTCGCGCTGCCGCTCTGCTTCGTCGCGACCATCGGGCCGCAGCGCTGGACGAACACGGCTTGCGACGCCTATTCCGCCGCGCATCTCGTCGGGGGGATTGCCGGCGCGCTCGCCCTGCTCGGGCTCGGCGCGCTGAGCGTCCGCCTCAGGACAGCGGCTTCCCGGTTCGCGAGCGCGCTTGCGTTCGGGCTGCTTCCAGTCCTGGCGCTCAAGGCGGTCGCGCCTTCCTGCCTCGGCGACCCCTTTGTCGGGCTCGATCCGGTCGTGCGCGCGATCTGGCTCGATCACGTCGCGGAAATCCAGAAACTGCTCGATCTCGGCGCGGCGCAGCCGAGCGCGGCTCTCACGCTCGGCGCGCCTCTGGCGCTTGCGCTCGCCGCGACGCTGGCGTCGGCGGCCTTCGCAGAAGGCCTGCAACGCGGACGCCTGCTCGCGCTTTCGGCCCTGATCGCCATTGGCGTCGTCATGACCTTCTGGGCCGTGCGCGTCTTCTCCTCGGTCGCGCCGCTCGCGGCCATCGGGGCGGCGACCGCCGCTGTTGCGCTCGCGCGACGCCTCGCCGCAGCGGGGCCATTGCAGCCGACGCTCGCGACCTTGTTCTGCCTGCCCTTCGCGCCGATCGCCTACGCCGTCGCCCTGCCCGCCGACCCGCCGGTGGAAGCCAGCCGCACCTCGACCTGCCTGCGCCCCGCCGCGCTGACGCCGCTCGATGATGCGCGCCCCGGCCTCGTGCTCGCGCCCATCGACGCGGGCGCGCATCTTCTCGCCTTCACGCATCATTCCGTCGTCGCCGCGCCCTATCATCGCAACAACGCCGGCAACCGCCTGTCGATCGACGCCTTCATGGCGCGCCCGCAGGACGCGCGAGCGATCGCGCAGGGTTCGGGCGCGGATTATCTCGTCGCCTGCACGGCCATGAAACGAATGCAGATCATGGCGGAGCGCGCGCCGCAGGGGCTCGCCGCCGAATTGATCGCCGGCCGCGTCCCCGACTGGCTCGAGGCGATCGACATCAAGGCGCAGCCGAACGCAATCTACCGGATCAAAAGGTAAGCGCGTTTCAGCGAAGACCGGCGCAATCGACCACGGCATAAGTCTCGAAGCGCGTCGTTTCGACCTTGTCGCCTGCAAGCGCAATTTCAAGCCGCAGCGCCGGCGGGCGCCACAAGCTGGCCGCGAGCGCCGGATCGAGCGCGGCGTCGCTGGCGACAGGCGCCACGATATAGGCGGGCGCATCGCTGCGGGCGCAGATGGCCGCCACGCTCCTGCGGTCGAGTTTCGCCAACCATTCCTTCGGCAGATCGGCGTAGCGGCGCACAAGGCCGCCATTGTCGAGAGCGGCCGCCGCAAGCGCATTGGCGCGCTCGCTGTAGAGCATGGCGAGATCGCGCGAGAAGACGATGCCCGCGCCCTGAATATCGCCGAGCCAATGCGGACGCCGCAGCCACACCCAGGGTTCGAGCGAGCCCTGCAGCCACAGGATCTCGCCGTCGCGCGGCGTCATGCGCTTCAAGTCGGGCTGTACGCGCGCCTCTGCGATTTCGCGCGCGTAGGAATCCGGATCGTACCAGAGATACGCGCCGAGCGCGGCGGCGACGCATGCGCAAACGAGCATGGCGCGACGCGGAAGACTTGCGAAAGCTCGTGGCGGACCGAAGGCGGCGATCGCGATTGCGCCCAGTAGCGACGCGTCCCCGACGACCGCGAGCAGGCGCTTCGTGAACACCGGCGCGAAACCTTCGGTCGCGGGCAGGTTCGCCCATTTGACGAGCATGAACGCCGTCGGAACGAGAACGGCGGCGGCGAGGCCGAGCCAGGTGTAGTCCGCAATCTTCGCGGAGATTGCGATGTTGCGCGAAAAACGCGGCGTCGCGAGAAGAACCGCGATGGCCAGCGCGACGAAGACGATCGCTCCCTGACTCGCCATGACCCACGCGAAACCGAGCATGGCGAGCGCGAATTTCTCTCGCGCTTCGCCGGCGCCGAGACGCATGGCGCAGAAGGCGAGCGAGAAGGCCGAAAGAAAGCCGGCAAGCCACCACATGCGCCAGGTTTGCGCTTGCAGGACGAGCAGCGACGGCAGGAAGGCGCCGGCGATCGCGGCGATGAACACGCCCGCAGCGCCCGTCGCGAGGCCCGCGTAGAGCAAACGCTTGAACCGGCCTTCGGCGCGGCTTGCGGCGAGCAGGATCGTGACGGACTGGATGGCCGGCAGGATGAAGTCGTCCGCCTTCCAGAGATGCGGGAACAGATAGGCGTTGCGGTCCGTCAGAAGCGACAGCCATTGCGCATCGACGAACACGCGCAGGCGTCCCGCCATCGGCGCGTCGAGAGCGACAGCCCCGGCAAGGACAACTGCCCCGACCAGCGCGAGCAGGAGCCAGCGCCGGTCTTCCACGCAAAGCGCAAGGCCGATCGCCGCGACGCCGGCAAGCGCCATGATCGGATGAAGCGCGGCGGCGACAGCAAGCAGGACGAGAGCAGGAACGAGCCGGCCGCCGAGAAAGGCGGCGAGCGCGAAGATCGTGAACGCTTCCGCATAAGGCCGCGGTTCCGCGAGCGCCTCCGCATAGGAAAGCAGACGGTAGGGCCCGTAAACGGCGGGCGCGGCGAAAACGACGGCGGCGGCGGCAAGCGCCCTGCCCGGCGTCGCCCGCCGCGCGAAGGCGAGCGCGCCGGCGAACCAGAGAAACCCGCCGGCCGCCGCCATCGTCGCGGCGACGAGCGCAAGCGGGAAATGGCCGAGGAACCAGCGAGCGACCGGCGTGAACAGACTGAACTGCGACTGGCCGTCGAGACGGAACATGAGATCGCGTCCGACGCCGGACGGATCGAGATCGGCGAGCGCGCGGCCCATGTAGATCTTGGAATCGCCGACGATGCCGGAGAACGGATGCTCGAGCGCGTAGAAGGCGCCGAGCGCCAGCAAGGCCGCCGCGCCGGAAACGAAACGCGCCGCGGGGAAAGGCGCGGCGCGGTCGTTATCTATCGCAAGGTCGGCGTTGGAGGCGCGCGCGCTCACGCACTGCGGCCCGTGAACAGAAGCAGACGACGCGAGAGAAAATTGAACGTGAACACGATGCCGACGGTCGGCGCCTTGGCGATAGCGACAGGCAGCGCGAGACCGGCGACGAAGGCGAAGATCAGAACCTGATTGAGCGCGAGGCCGATGAGGCCGGTGACGATGAAACCGGCAAGCTCGCCGCGCGCGCCATAGCGCGAGCGGCCCTTGAAGACGAGATGCACGCTCAGGAAATAGGCGACCAGCAAGCCCAGGCTGAACGCAACGCCGGCGGCCAGAAGATAGTCGACGTGCAGCAGGCTGTTGAGAACGACGAGCGACCCCCAGTCGACAGCCAGCGCGACGGCGCTCGCCGCGCCATAGCCGACAGCGTCAATCGCCATGCCGACCAGCCAGGCATAGGAGAAGCGCGCCGGTTTCAGCGCGCCTGCCGTTGCGTCGAGCGACATCAGGCGACCTTGCGCGGAACGAGACGCTCGCTCTTGAGCGCCTCCTCGGCGCCGGACACGCCGGCCTCGCCGTATTCGGCGTCTTCGTTGACTTCCCAGACGTTGTAGACGGTCTCGCCCGAGACGATGTTGAGGGCGGTGAGCATGCCCGTCATCATCGCGTGGTCCTGGTTGTTGTACTTGTGCATGCCGTTGCGGCCGACGAGATGCAGGCCGGGATAGCGGCCGGACAGTTCGAGACGGATCACCTCGACGTTGCGGGCGTAGGAATCGTCATAAACCGGATAGGCCTTGGGCTGGCGCACGACGGAGGCGTCGACGACGTCGGCCGCCTTCATCAGGCCGATCTTGTCGATCTCCTGCTTGGCGAGCTCGACGAGGTCCCTGTCGTCCGCGGACCAGAGGCCGTCGCCTTCGAAGCAGAAATACTCGAGGCCGAGGCAGGTCGAGACGCCGTCCGGGATCATCTCCGGCGACCACGACCGGAAGTTCTGCACGCGGCCCACCTGCACGGAGGGATCGTGGATGTAGACCCAGTTGTCGGGCAGTTCGACCGAGGACTTGCCAATCAGCACGACGGTAAGGAAGTCGCGATACTTGAGGTCGCGCGCATGCAGCAGCGACAGCGGCGTCGGCGTGATGGAAGCCATCAGTTCGTTGATCGGCGCGGACGAGACGACGTTGCGCGCGGCGTACTGCTCCAGAACGCCATCGGCGCGACGCACGGAGACGGTCCAGATCTTCGACTTGTCGTCGTAGGAAAGATGCTCGACCGAACGGCCCATCTGCACGCGACCGCCCAACTGGACGATCTTCTTCGCCGCCGCTTCCCACATCATGCCGGGGCCCTTGCGCGGATAGCGGAACGATTCGATCAGCGACTTGGCGCCCTCGCCCTTCTTCTTGACGCCGAGCGAGCGGCGCAGGCCGTCGATCACGGCGGCGCCGAGGTTGAGGCCCTTGATGCGCTGCGCGGCCCAGTCGGCCGAAATCTCGTCGCACTCCATGCCCCAGACCTTCTCGGTGTAAGTCTTGAAGAAGATCGAGAACAGGCGCTCGCCGAACTGGTTGCGCACCCACTGGTGGAAGGTCTTGGGCTCCTTCACCGGAAAGGCCTTGGCGTAGGCGAAGGACGCCATGCACAGCGTCGATTCCCAAAGGCCGAGATTGAACAGCGCCTCGAAGGCCTTCAGCGGATAGCCGTAGAATTTGTTGTTGTAGAAGATGCGCGACAGGCGCGGGCGGTCGATGAAATCGTCGGGCAGAATTTCGTTCCAGAGATCGACGATCTCCTTGGACTTCGAGAAGAAGCGATGTCCGCCGATGTCGAACAAAAAGCCCTTGTAGTTCACGGTGCGGCTGATGCCGCCGACATAGACCGGGTCCTTTTCGAAGACGATGACGTCACGACCGTTCTTGGCGAGCGTGTAGGCCGCCGTCAGGCCCGCGGGACCGCCACCGATCACCGCCGTCTCAACAAATTCCATCGCTCGCGCGCCCCACGTTGAATGCTCGGGGGATGATGGGCGCGAGCTGTTAATTTCTGCTTACTATCGCGTATGCAGCGGCCGCCTCGTTAATATTGTCAGCGGTTGCGCGATTTGGCCAATTCCCTTTCTACAGCAAGGGAATAGCGCGACATTCCAAAGCAAAACACGAAGTAGAACAGCGCGGCGAAAACATAGCCCGTCGCGGTGATTGTCGGCCCGGCCCATTCGGGATCCAGTCGCGCCGTGTCGACGGCGCGCAGGAAATCGAAAATGCCGACGATGGCGACGAGAGTCGTGTCCTTGAACAGCGCGATGAAGGAATTGACGATGCCGGGGATGACGATGGCCAGCGCCTGCGGCAGGATGATGAGCCGCATCCGCTGGGGATAGTTGAGGCCGAGCGCCATCGCGCCCTCGAACTGGCCCTTGGGGATCGCCTGCAGGCCGCCGCGCACGACTTCGGCCATATAGGCCGAGGCGAAGAGCGCGACGCCGACGAGCGGCCGCAACAGCCGGTCCGGCGCCCAGGATTCGGGCACGAACAGCGGCAGCATCAGATTCGCCATGAACAGGACGGTGATCATCGGCACGCCGCGGATGACCTCGATGAAGCCGACCGAGAAAAAGCGCACGATCGGAAGTTGCGACCTGCGCCCGAGCGCAAGCGCGACGCCGAACGGCAGCGAGAAGACGATGCCCGAAACCGCCATGATGAGCGTGACGAGAACGCCGCCCCACAAGTCCGTCGGCACGATCGGCAGGCCGACGATCGTCGAACCGCGCAGCAGGATCACGGCCATGATGGGATAGACGACGAAGAACAGGGCGGCGGCAATGCCCCGCCCCGGGGCGCGCCGGATCAGCAGCCAGGCGATGAGGATCGCGCCGGCGACGAACACGATGTCGACGCGCCAGCGTTGCTCGAACGGATATGAGCCGTAGGTGAAATAGCCGGCCTTGCGCCAGATGTAGGCCCAGCACGCCCCTGCCCCCGGCGCGCGACAGGCGGCGCCGTCGGGCGCGACCCAAACGGCGTCGATGATGAGAAAGCGCAGCAGCGGCGGGATCGCCCAGGCAAGGAAGACGATGCCGAGCACCGTGAACACGGACGCGATCGGGCCGGAGAACAGGCGGTCGCGCAGCGTGGCGACGAGGCCGGCGGCGGCCGCGGGCGGCGGCAGCGTCGGTTCGGGGCTTGTGCGAACGAAGGCGGTCATGTCAGCGCTCCCGCAGCGACATGCGCGCGTTGTAGGCGTTCATGACGCCGGAGGTGACGAGGCTCGCGACGAGATAGACGGCCATGGTCATGAAGACGATCTGCACGGCCGCGCCGGTGTTGTTGAGCACCGTGCCGGAGAAGACGTTGAAGAGGTCGGGATAGCCGATGGCCACCGCCAGCGTCGAATTCTTGGTGAGGTTCAGGTACTGGTTGATGAGCGGCGGGATGATGACGCGCATCGCCTGCGGCATGACGACGAGCTTTCGCGTCGGCGCGGCGCGCAGCCCGAGCGCGGCGGCCGCCTCGCTCTGCCCCTTCGGCACGGCGAGAATGCCGGAGCGCACGATTTCGGCGATGAAGGCGGCGGTATAGAGCGTCAGCGCCAGCAGCAGCGCGACGAATTCCGGCGTGAGCCGCTGCCCGCCGACGAAATTGAACCCCTTGAGTTGCGGGAATTCGACGCCGATCGGCCGTCCGGCGGAAAGGAAGGTCAGCAGCGGCAGGCCGAGCACGAGCGCCGCCGAGACCCAGCCGACCGGCGCCTGCTGTCCCGTGTCGCGCTGGCGCTTCGCCGCCCATGCGCGGAAGATAAAGGCGGCGACGATGCCGATCCCGAGCGCGATCCAGACGGCGTTGATCCCCTGCCTGAACACCGGCGCCGGCACGAACAGGCCGCGGTTGGAGAGGTAGGCGATATCGAGAAAGGGCGCGGCCTGCCTTGGGTTGGGCAGGTTTCCGAGCACGACGTTGTACCAGAAGATGATCTGCAGCAGCAGCGGGACGTTGCGGATCGTCTCGACGTAGACGGCGGCCAGCTTGGCGACCAGCCAGCTCGCCGACAGGCGCGCGGCGCCGATGGCGAAGCCGATGATCGTCGACAGGACGATGCCGAGCACGGCGACCAGCAGCGTGTTGAGCAGGCCGACCCAGAACACCTGGCTGTTCGGCGAGGTCGCCGAATAGGGGATGAGCGTCTGGTTGATGTCGAAGGAGGCTGGACGGTCCCAGAAGGCGAAGTCGGTCGGAATGCCGCGCGCCTGCATGTTGTTGCGGGCGTTGATGACGGCGCTCGCGAACAGGAAGAGCACGACGGCGAGCAGAGCGCCCTGAAAGATCAGGCCGCGCCAGAACGGATCGTTCCAGATCTTCGGCTTGGGGGCCTCTTTCGCCGCCGTCACGCCCGCTGTCACGCTCATCGGCGCGCCGCCGCCGAAATCAGCGGATCGGGGGCGCGTACTGCAAGCCCTTGTTGTTCCAGAGCGCATTCAGGCCGCGCTGGATCTTGAGCTTGGACCCCTGGCCGACGTTGCGCTCGAACACTTCGCCGTAATTGCCGACGAGCTTGATGACGCGATAGGCCCAGTCCTGCGTCAGGCCGAGGCCGGCGCCGAAATTGCCCTCGGTTCCGAGCAGGCGCTTGATCTCGGGATTGGGCGCCTTCAGCTTTTCGTCGACATTGGCCTGCGTCACGCCGAGTTCTTCGGCCGTGACCATGGCGTAATGCGTCCACTTCACGAGGTTGAACCATTGGTCGTCGCCCTGGCGGACGACCGGCCCCAGCGGCTCCTTGGAGATGACCTCGGGCAGGATGACGTGGTCTTCGGGATTGCCGAGCTTGGTGCGCTCGCCGTAGAGCTGCGACATGTCGGTGGTGAAGCTGTCGCAGCGGCCGGTGTCGTAGGCCTTCAGCGCCTCGTCGGCGGTGGCGAACACGACCGATTCGTATTTCATGTTGTGGGTGCGGAAGAAGTCGGCGAGGTTCAGCTCGGTCGTCGTGCCCTGCTGCACGCAGACCGAGGCGCCGGAGAGCTCCAGCGCCGAATTCACGTTGAGCTTCTTGCGCACCATGAAGCCCTGGCCGTCGTAATAGGTGACGGCGCCGAACAGGAAGCCCTGGCCGACTTCGCGCGATTGCGTCCAGGTGGTGTTGCGCGACAGCACGTCGATCTCGCCCGACTGCAGCGCGGTGAAGCGGTCCTTGGCGCTGAGCGGCGTGAAGCGCACCTTGTTGGCGTCGTTGAAAATGGTCGCGGCGACGGCGCGGCAGAATTCGATGTCGAAGCCCTTCCACTGACCCTTGTCGTCGGGCAGGCCGAAGCCGGCGATGCCCGGATTGGAGCCGCAGACCAGTTCGCCGCGTTTCTTGACCGCATCGAGCGTCGGTCCGGCCCAGGCGACCGACGCCGGAAGAGCCACAGAGGCCGAGAGGGCAAGCGAGGCGAGCGCGAGAAGCGGGCGGCGGGTGCGGGTCATGGAGCGTCCGTCGGTTCGAGAATTCCTTGGGCGGACGGGGTCGCCTGCCCGAAGCGGCATAACAAGCGTTTCGGCGGGCGCGGTCAAGCGGCCAGTCGGCCGCTCGACGCCCGCGCGCTCAGGCGCTAGGAACGACGGCGCCGGGAGCTTTTGCATGACCAAATCGACCAGGGACGGACGCGCCAAGATGGGCAGCCGCACAAGACTTGTGCACGCCGGACGGGCGCCCTTCGAAAACCATGGCTTCATCAACACGCCGATCTATCGCGGCTCGACCGTGCTCTATCCGAACGTGGAGGAGCTCTACGCCAGACGGCAAAAATACGTCTACGGCACGAAGGGCACGCCGACGACGGATTCGCTGGAGGAAGCCTGGTCGGAGCTTTCCGGCGCGGCCGGCACGGCTCTGGCGCCTTCAGGCCTTTCGGCCATCGCGCTTGCGATGTTCACGGTGGCGCGCGCCGGCGGCCATGTGCTGGTGACCGACAGCGCCTATCGCCCGACGCGGGTCTTCTGCGATTCCATGCTGGCGAAGCTCGGCGTCGAGACGACCTATTACGATCCGCTGATCGGCGCCGGCATTGCGGCGCTGATGCGCGACAATACGCTGGCGGTCGTGGTCGAGGCGCCGGGCTCGCAGAGTTTCGAGATGCAGGACATTCCCGCCATCGCCGCGGTGGCGAAGGAGCGCGGCGCCTGCGTCATCATGGACAATACGTGGGCGACGCCCCTCTTCTTCCCGCCGCACGAACGCGGCGTCGATCTCGCAATCGAGGCGGGAACGAAATATCTGTCGGGCCATTCCGATCTTCTGCTCGGCCTCGTCTCGGCCAATGCCGAATGGTGGCCGCGCCTGCGCGAGACCTACGACACGATGGCGAACTGCGCCGGGCCGGAAGATGTCTTTCTGGCCTTGCGCGGCCTGCGCTCGATGGAGCTGCGGCTGCGCGAGGCGGAGCGGCAGGGGCTCGCGCTCGCCACATGGCTTGCGGCGCGGCCGGAAGTCGCGCGCGTGCTGCACCCCGCCCTGCCCGACGATCCCGGCCATGCGATCTGGAAGCGCGACTTTCTGGGATCGTCCGGCCTGTTTTCGGCGATCCTCAAGCCCGCGTCGCGCAAGGCGGTCGCCGCCATGCTCGACGGACTCGAGTTGTTCGGCCTCGGCTATTCCTGGGGCGGTTTCGAAAGCCTGGTCATTCCGTTCGACTGTTCCTCGTATCGCAGCGTGACGGAATGGAATCCGGGCGGCCCGGCGTTGCGTTTTTCGGTCGGGCTCGAAAATATCGAGGACCTGCAGGACGACCTCGATCGAGGGTTCGCGCGATTGCGCACGGCGGACGCCTGAACGCGAAAAGCGCGGCCTGAGCCGCGCTTCCGTTTTGTACATGGTCGAACGTCACGCCCTGCGGATGAGGCCGACGACCGCCGAAATCACGAACAGGACGATCGCCGCCCAGAACAGCATCTGCGCGCCGCTCATGGCGGTTCCGGCGACGCCGCCGAAGCCGAAGAAGGCGGCGACGAGCGCGACGATGAGAAATATGACGGCGTAGTGCAGCAGATTACCCATGGCGCTTTTCCTTTCCCTGTGCGTGAGCCAGGCATCAATCCTGCGGCCATAACGGCCTATCGATTGAAGGGTTCCGGTTGTCGAAGCGATTGGCCCCGCGGAACCGATCGGACCCGGGAACGTTAACGCAGCGGGACTACGGCGACGCTCCCCGCGTCGCCACGGGGCGAAAGACCTTGGCAATGCCGCTGCTGATCTGCGAGGACGACGCGCTCGTCGCGCTCGAATTGAGCGAGGAGGCGGCGCGGCGCGCCATCAGCGGCATCGTTGTCGCCCGCAATGCTCTGGATGCATTCGACGCCATCGAGAAGGAGCGTTTCGACGCCGCCGTCGTCGATCTGCATCTCGAGGACGGCCGATCCGGTCCGCGGATCGCGCGGCGTCTCGCCGAACTCGGCATTCGCACTGTCGTCCTTTCCGGCGGCGAACTCCATTGCGAAGAACTCGCGGACGCCCCGCATGTCTTCATTCGAAAGCCGACGCCCGCCGAGATCGTCATCGATTGCGCCATGTCGGGTTCGGCGTGCGCGTCCCCGCACGAAAAAGCCCGCCTCGACCGGCGGGCTCGAACGGCGGAAACGTAGAAGGGCGCCGTCGCGCGGCGCCCTCTCGCTCAGCGGTACAGAAGAAAGATCAACAGTATGATCGGAATCGGCACGCCGAGAAGCCACAAAAGCAAGCCACGTCCCATTGTTCGTTCCTTTCGTTCGTTGCGCCGGCGCGGCCGGGAAAACTGGTGAACGGACCTTCTCCCCGCCCTTCGCGGGGCAGCAGGTCAGGCGAGCATCCGGCCCGTTCGGTCTGACAACACGAGCCGCAAGTTCCGGTTCCAGACGCCCCTCAAATTTTCGAGCCGCCATCCCGTCGGAACCCGGCGGCGCTTGCCGCGTTGCAACACAAAAATCCGGTGGAGTTCCGAAGTGCTGCTGTATTGGGCGCTTGTCTTTCTTGTCGTCGCACTGGTCGCAGGGGTGCTTGGGTTCGGCGGCGTGGCCCAGACATTTGCTGGCGTCGCCCGCGTCCTCTTCGGGGTTTTTCTCGCGCTCTTCACGCTCTCGATGCTCGCTCAATTGCTGCAACCCGGCTGAGAAAGGCCGGCGGCTTCACTCAAGGACGGGGCGTGGAAATTGCGCGCAGCGATGGACGAAGCGATCGGGCCCGAGGGCTCAGGCGACAAGGACGAGAGCTGGCGCAAGCCGGTGTTTCGAGCCATCGCCCTTCCCTTCTGGACCGGCGAGTCGCGCGTCGTCGCATGGCGTCTGACCGGCGCCGTCGTCGCGCTCGTGGCGATGAACGTCGGCGTGCTCTACGCCGTCAATCGCTGGAACAAGAAGTTCTTCGACGCGATCGAGCATCGCGATCTCGCCGCGATCGCGCCGATGATCGCGCTGTTCGCCGGTCTCGTGGCCATCGGCGGCGTCATCAACTATTTCCTTGCGCGCAAACGCCTGGGCCTGCAGGCGGAATGGCGCAGATGGCTGGCGACGAACCTCGTGAAACGATGGCTCGGCGACCGCACGTATTACAAGCTCGAGGTCGGCTCGGGCGCGCTCGACAATCCCGAGGCGCGGCTGTCGGAGGATCTGAAGCAGGCGCTTGCGCCCATCGTCGACATGGCCGTCGGCCTGTTCAACTCGGTCCTTGCGGCTATCACGTTTCTCGGCGTGCTCGCCTTCGTCGGGGGCGCAGTTTCGGCGCCGATTGGCGGCGCGACGTTGTCGGCGCCGTTCGGATTCGTGCTCGTCGCCGTCGTCTACGCGGCCTTCATGTCCGTGACCATCTGGCTTGTCGGCCGGCCCCTCATTCCTGCCGTCGAAAGCAACAATGGGGCCGAGGCGGCGCTGCGCTTCGAATTGACGCGCGTGCGCGAGAGCGCGGAAAGCATTGCGCTCATCGCCGGCGAGGAGCAGGAGCAGCGCCGCCTCGAGAGCGCCATCGGCCGGGTCGCCTCGACATTCTGGGGCATCGCGGCGAACCATGGCCGCATCACGATGCTCACCAATGTCAACACCGCGCTGCTGCCGGTCGTGCCGCTGCTCGTCGGGGCGCCGAAATATATCGCAGGCCAGATGTCGCTCGGCGACCTCATGCAGGTCGCGGCCGCCTTTGTTCAGGTGCAGGTCGCGTTCAACTGGGTCATGGACAATTTTATCCAGCTCACGACGTGGCGCGCTTCGGTCAATCGCCTGGCCGCGCTCGTCGGGGCCATCGATCATCTCGACCGCTCCCTCAACAGCGAGGAAACCGCTCGCATCCGTGTCGTCGAAACCGAGGCCGACGCGATGACGATGATCGGCCTCAACCTGCAACGCGACGACGGCGTCATCGTCGTGGACCAGGCCGACGCGATCGTGCAGCGCGGCGACCGCGTGATCGTCACGGGCGAGTCGGGAACGGGGAAAAGCACGCTCATCCGCGCGATCGCCGGCCTTTGGCCCTGGGGTCAGGGCGAGATCGCGGTGCCTGCCGGCTGGCGCGTCATGTTCATGCCGCAAACCCCCTATCTGCCGCTCGGCACGTTGCGCGCGTCGATCAGCTACCCCAATCCTCCGGATGCGCTGGGCGACGAGGATGCGCGCGCGGCGCTCGACCAGGTCGGTCTTTCCCACCTCGCGCCGCGGCTCGACGACGAAGAGAAGTGGCATCGCGTGCTCTCGGGCGGAGAACGCCAGCGCATCGCCTTCGCGCGCGCCCTGCTGTCACGCCCCGACCTGATCGTCATGGACGAGGCGACATCGGCGCTGGACGAGGAGAGCCAGACGCGGGTCATGCAGGCGTTGATCGACCTTCTGCCCGACACGACGCTCATCAGCGTCGCGCATCGTCCCAGCCTCGCGGCCTTTCACACACGCTCCGTCGCGCTGAAGCGCCTCGAGGCCGGCGTCTATCTTGTCCGTGGGGAAAAGCCCGGCGTCTTGCGGGGCGTCAGGCGCATCCTTGGCCTGCTGCCCGGCCGTGCGAGGATTTCCGGCCGGGATGATGGAACCAAGACGCAAGCCGGGCGTTCGGAGGCGTGAAGCGCGGGCGCCGCGCCATCAGACCTGGCGGCACGGATGGACAGAAACTGCAGCACGATCGAGCCGCCGCCCGAGGTCAGCGCGCGCACCGAAAGTCTCGCGCAGGAAAGCACGCATCACGGCTTTTCGAAATTCGCGGCGCAGATCGCCACGCTGACGGGACGTCCGGCCACGTTTGCGCTCGCCGTCGGCACAATCCTTGTCTGGGCCGTATCGGGCCCTATCTTTCGCTTCTCGGATACGTGGCAACTGGTGATCAACACCGGAACGACCATCGTTACCTTTCTGATGGTCTTCGTGATCCAGAATGCTCAGAACCGGGACGCCATGGCGATACAAGTCAAGCTCGACGAACTGATCTGCGCAACCAAGGACGCCCGCGACAAGCTCATCGGCATCGAAGACATGGACGACGTCGTCGTTGAAGGCCTGAAGGCCGAGCTTCAGGAACGCACCAACCACACTCAAGACGTCGCCAACGCCGGCTGAGCGCGCATGCTGCTGAAATCGCGTCGCCTCGTCGGCTACAATCTCCTGTTCCTCGCCTTCGGCGCATTCGCCCTGCTCATCATCGTCGTGACATCCGTCCTCTATTCGCGACGCACGCAGGACTACGCGGCGGAGGCGTTGCGCGCCGCGCGCCTCGACGCGCTGCTGCTCAAATATCAATCCGCCCTCGTCGACGCCGAGACGGCGCTGCGCGGCTATCAGCTCACGCAGCGCGAGGACTATCTGGAGCCCTATGCGAATGCGATCGCGGAAATCGAGCAGGACGCGGCCGCAATCCAGACAAACATCGCCTCCTTCGCGCAAGCGCCAATCCCCGCTGCGGAAACCGCGGAGCTGGTTCGGCTCGGAGACAGAAAACTCGCGATCGTTCGAGCCGGTCTCGAGGCGGCGAAGGCAGGCAGGCTCGATCCGGACGTGCTGAAACGGACGTCCGACGAGGGCAAGGACGCCATGGACGCCGTGCGCGCAAAGGTGAGCGCGTTTCAGCAGATCGCGGAAAACGTGCGCGTCCGGCAAGCCGACAACATGCGCGAGGCGGCCTCCACGTTGACGACGCTGATTGCGCTCGGCGTCGGCATGATCCTCACGCTGACCACCGCCGCCACGCTTTTCCTCCTGAGGCACATGCGCGAGCTGAACGAAGCGCGCGAGGCGCTGGTCGAGGTCAACGCCAACCTCGAAGAGCGCGTCCAGGCGCGCACCGAGGGCGTGATGCGCGCGAACGATGAATTGCAGCGCTACGCCTATATCGTGAGTCACGACTTGCGGGCGCCGCTGGTCAACATCATGGGTTTCGTCTCCGAACTGGAAACGGCGACCGGTCTGCTGACCCGCCACATGGGCGCCGACCGGAGCGACGCCGCGCTCGCGCAGGTTTATGAGGCTGCCGACGTCGATATACCGGAGGCGCTCGGGTTCATTCGCTCATCGATGATGCGAATGGACAACCTGATCAACGAAATCCTCAAGCTTTCGCGCGCCGGACGAAAGGTTCTCGAACCTTCGGCCCTTCGCACGGACGAACTGATTCAGGGCTGCATCGATTCCATCCGCCAGCGCTTCGACGATGCGGACGCGTCGGTGACGATCAATGGCAAGCTGCCGCATATCGTGTCGGACCGGGCGGCGCTGGAACAGATCTTTTCGAACCTTCTGGACAATGCCGCAAAATACCTGGTCGACAACCGGCCTGGCAGGATCGAGGTCCGCGGCGTCACGCGCGGCGGCTACGCGATCTTCGAAATCGAGGACAATGGCCGCGGCGTCGCGGCGGGCGATCAGGAGCGGATCTTCGAACTGTTCCGGCGCGCCGGCGTGCAGGACAGGCCCGGCGACGGCATTGGCCTGGCGCATACCCGCGCGCTCGCGCGGCGCCTCGGCGGCGACGTAACCGTCACGAGCGACGGCGTCAGCGGAACGACTTTCACCGTCATCATCGCGCGCGATCTCGGCGCGCTCATGAGGAGCGAAAAGACGTGAACAGAGATCCCAGACCCGTCTCGATCATCATGGTCGAGGACGACGAAGGCCATGCGCGCCTCATCGAAAAGAACATCAGACGCGCCGGCGTCAACAACGACATCGTCGCCTTTCGCGACGGCACGTCGGCGCTCGACTATCTCCTGGGCGCAGACCAGTCCGGCCGCGTCAGCATGGGACGCTCCTATCTGGTGCTGCTGGACCTCAATCTGCCGGACAAGACGGGCATCGACATCCTGTCCGACATCAAGTCCAACGAGCATACGCGCCGCACGCCGGTCATCGTCCTGACGACCACCGACGACCAGCGCGAAATCCAGCGCTGCTACGATCTCGGGGCGAACGTCTACATCACCAAGCCGCTGAACTACGAGAGCTTCGCCAACGCCATCCGGCAGCTTGGCCTTTTCCTCGCGGTCATGCAGGTTCCGGAGCCCGATTGAATTGCCCTACGGCACCGAACTCTCCGGCCCCATCGTCGTCCTCTACGTCGAAGACGACCGCGCGCTTGCGACTCTCGTGCGAAAGGCGCTGAAGCGCCGCGGCCATTCGATGGAGCACGTCACCAACAGCGCCGACGCTCTCGCCCGCATCGCGGAAGGCGGGATCGACGTCGTCGCCCTCGATCACACGCTGCCGGGCGAGACCGGCATCGACATGCTCGATCGCGTCGGGCCGCGCGGAGGGCGGCCGCCCATCGTGTACGTCACAGGCTCCATGGACGCGCGGCTCGCCGTCGAAGCGCTGAAGCGCGGCGCCGACGACTACGTCATCAAGGATCTGTCGGGCGAATTCTACGACCTTCTGATCGCCGCGCTCGAGCAGGCGCTGGAGCGCGCGCGCCTGAAGCGAATGCGCGCGGAAAGCGACCGCGCCGTTCGCGAGGCGCGCGACCGCGCGGAGGCGCTCTTGGCGGAGGTCAATCATCGCGTCGCCAATTCGCTGGCTCTGGTCTCGTCCATGGTGCGCATGCAGGCGTCGATGATCCGGGACCCGGCCGCGCAGCACGCGCTTCAGGAGACGCAGAACCGCATCGCCGCCGTTTCCGGCGTCCATCGTCACCTGTACTCCTCCGCCCATGTCGACCGCGTGGAAATCGCCGACTATCTCGGCCATCTCGTGCAGGAGCTCGGCGCTTCGATGCGCGGCGTCCATGCCTCGGCGTGGATCGAAACCGCCCTCACGCCCGGATCGATCAAGACAGACAAGGCGGTCGCGCTCGGCGTGATGGTGAGCGAACTTGTCACCAACGCCTTCAAATACGCCTATCCCACGGAGGTCGGCGGCCCCGTGCGCGTGTGCTCCGCCGTTCAGCCCGAGGGGCTGCACCGGGTTGTCGTCGAGGACGACGGCGTCGGCTGGTCGGGCGTCGGCGCCATCAAGGGAACGGGCCTCGGATCGAAAATTCTCAAGGCCATGACGCGCACGCTGGACGCGCAACTCGTGTACGAGCCGACCGACCGCGGGACGCGGGTGGCGATCATATTTCCGGTGGCGGGAAGCGAAGCGAAGGCCGGCGACGCGCCTGCGGGCTCCAGGGAGAGCGCCGACGCGCCGGAGGCGTAGGACGCGCGCCGGTCCCATGACGCGCGTGATTGCATGGCTCGGGCCGCCCCGCGCGCTCGCAGCGTCAGGGAACGGCTCGCCGCCCGGTCGGTTTCCGGAACGAATTGGCGCGCTGCGCATTTCCCGATGGGCGCCGTTGCGAGGGGCAGACAGGGTATGAAGCCGTTGCGCGCGCAGACTGATCCGGCAAAGGCGGTCGAGCCCGCCTCGACTTCACAGCACAGCCATTCGTTGGCGGCGCGATTTTCGACGATCGGCCTGTTTATCCTCGGGCTGCTGTTTGCCCTTCACGAAGCGAGCACGGTCGTCGCCCCGATGGCCGCGGCGCTGGTGGTCGGGGTCGTCCTGTCGCGCATCGGAGATCGCGCGCAGGCCCTCGGCGTTCCGCCTTTCCTGGCCGCCTCCGCTTTCGTCCTGGCGACCGCCGCCGGCATCGTTCTCGCCGCGAGCGCGCTGACCTCGCGCATTTCGTCGCTTATCGAGCGCGCGCCGGCGATCGCCTCCCGGCTGAGCGGCGTCGTGGAATCCTGGACCCGGCCGCTGCAAGCGCTGAAGATACAGATATTCGGAGGAGGAGAGCACGCGACCGTCGCAGCGCCTTCGCTGGACATGAACGCGATCACCGGCGTCCTCGGCGGCCTGACTCCGGCGGTCGGCGGCGCCCTCATCTTTCTTGCGACGCTGTTCTTCTTTGTCGCGGGGAAAGCCGACATGCGGCGCAAGATCGTCTTCGCCAGCGAAGGCAGGGAGCGTCGATTGTCGACGCTGCGTATCCTCAATGGCGTCGAGGAAGCGCTGGCGCATTATTTCGGAAGCGCCGCGCTGGTCTACGGCGCCCTCGCCGTGTTCACGTCCCTGCTGGCCTGGGCCACGGGGCTGGGCGCGCCGTTCCTGTGGGGGATATTCGTCTTTGTCGCCTGTTTCGTGCCGTTCCTGGGCGTGGCGATCGTGTTTGCGGCCCTGCTGGCGGCGGGTCTCGCCAGCCACGACAGCATTCTTGCGGGAATGGCGCCCGCCCTCGTCTATTTCGTCGCGCATCTGGTTCTGGAAAATGCGGCGCTGCCTGCGATCGTCGGCAACAGATTCGAGGTCAATCCGTTTCTCGTCTTCGTCTCGATCGTTTTCTGGACGTGGATGTGGGGCGCGATCGGCGCGGTGATCGCCTCGCCGCTTCTGCTGATCTTCAAGATCGTGCAGGACGAGTTGCGCGACAACGAGGAGACGCCGACGCTGCCGAGCTAGAGGCGTCAATTGTTGTGAAGGAGCGCGGACTGGCCGCCGCCGAGCGGCGAGAGGTCGGGGCCGAACTCGTCGGCCGATTCCACCGAGAGAATCTGCATGAGGCGCTGGCGCGCGCGATTGACGCGGCTCTTCACGGTGCCGACGGCGCAGCCGCAGATTTCCGCCGCCTCTTCGTAGGAAAAGCCGGATGCGCCGATGAGAATGAGCGCCTCGCGCTGGTCGGGCGACAATTGCTCCAGCGCCGCATGGAAGTCCGCAAGATCGAGGTGACCCTGCTGTTCGGGATGCGAGACAAGCCGGGCGGCGGCCTCGCCGTCGGTATCCTGCACTTCGCGGCGCGCCTTGCGGTACTGGCTGAAATAGGTGTTGCGCATAATGGTGAAGAGCCAGGCGCGCAGGTTCGATCCTTCCGCGAACGACGCATGGGCGGCCCATGCCTTCATCAGCGTCTCCTGCACGAGATCGTCGGCCCGGTCGCCGCTTCCCGACAGGGAAATGGCGAAGGCGCGCAACGACGGAATTTCCGCCAGCAACGCATTCTTCAGCGCAGCAATGGCCGTCATTGGCCACGCTCCCCGTCTCGCTGATGCGAGCCTTCGTCGCGATTGTCGCGCAACGAAGCGCGTTCCCGCTTTTCGAGCTCGTCGAGAAGATTCGAGAACCGGTCTGGCACCGGCTCGGAAACAATGGATGAAAAATAGCGCTTTAACTGTTCGCCGAGATGAGCCTGGACGGGGTGGTCAATATCGACCCTGTCGCCGGGCGGCTTGCGATCATGTGGCATCGTGCCCCTCAATTCCCGTTTTGACCGCCGCCGGCGCGCGACGTCACCTTTGCATCTTGTCCCCCAACGCCGCACTGCAACGACAGTTCCCTCGACCGGCAATAATTTTTGCCCGCGAATGGAACCCGCCAGCGGGGAACCTAGTTAACCAGCCCGAAGGGCGCGAATCGCCCGAGCTCGAGCCGGAGAGATCAGTTCATGTCCATTACGTCATTGATCTCGCCGCAGCTCCCTCTCCTGCGTCGGTACGCGCGCGCGGTCAGCGGAAGTCAGGCCAGCGGCGACAATCATGTCGTGGCGATGCTCGAGTCCCTGCTTGCCGATCCCGCATCCTTCGACCGCTCGCTGGATCCGCGCGTCGCCGCCTATCGGCTCTTCTCGCGCATCTGGAACGCCAATCCCATGAACCAGGTGGAAGCTCCCCCGGCGGCCGTCACGGGGCCGGCGGAGCGGCGGCTGGAGGCGATTACCCCTGCCGCCCGCCAGGCGTTTCTGCTGACGGCGGTCGAGGGCTTTTCCAACCAGGACGCGGCAAAAATTCTCGACATCGAAGGGGCGGAAATTCGCGACCTCCTCGACGAGGCGGCACGCCAGATCGGACAGCAGGTCGCCTCGCGCGTTCTCGTCATCGAGGACGAGCCGATCATCGCCATGGATCTGGAAACGCTCGTGGAATCGCTCGGCCACACGGTGGTCGGCAACGCGCGCACGCGCGACGAGGCCGTCGCGATGGCGCGCAAGCACAGGCCCGGCCTGGTTCTGGCCGACATCCGGCTCGCAGACGGCTCATCCGGTCTCGACGCAATCAACGACATTTTGTCCTCGTTCGAGGTGCCGGTGATCTTCATCACCGCCTATCCGGAGTCGCTGCTCACGGGGGAGCGTCCCGAACCGACCTTCCTGATCGCCAAGCCGTTCCGCGAAGAGACGGTCAAGGCCGTGGTTTCGCAGGCGCTGTTCTTCGACGCCAGCGCGGCGCAGTCGATGAAGCGGAGCGCCTGACGCTGGCCCAATCCGGGGAGGTTGCGCGGCGGCTTGTGAGGTCTGAATTGTGACACCGCCGGAAACGTCACAGCTCCGTCTTGCGGCGGATGTGATGACCCTTGCAGCCTCCGCTTCCGTTTGCGTCGGATTTCTTTGGGTTCTCTTCAGGGTACGGTCGCGTATCGGGGCGCGGCTCCGCCCGATGGCGCTGATGTGCGTATTCATCGTCGCGCTGGCCGGATCTCAAATTCTTCGCTACGCCGCGGGCTATTTCCACGACCATATCGCCTTGAACGTCCTGACGGCGCTGGTCGCTGCGGCGGCTCTGGCCATTGCGCTGGGGATCTGGGCCTTCATTCCCGGACTCGCCCGGCAGCCCACGCACAACGAACTTCTGGCCGCAAATGCGCAACTGCGCGCCGAGCGCGATGCGCGGGTCGTCGCCGTGCATGAACTGCGTCGGGCGCGCGACGAACTGGAAGACCGCGTGAGAGAGCGCACGCAGGCGCTGGACCTGACGCGGCGGCGGTTCGAGATTGCGTTGCAGGGCACGGGCATCGTCGTCGCGCATCAGGACCGCGACCTGCGTTACACGTGGATGTACAATCCGCCGCCGCCGCTCAGGGGCGAGGAGGTCATCGGGCGTCTGCCGGAGGACGTGCTGCCGCCGAGCCTCGCGAGCAAGCAGGAGATCGTGAAGCGCCGCGTCATCGAGAGCGGCGACGCCGCGCAGTTCGAGGCGATCTACCCGACCGCAAACGGGCCGATCTGGTACGAAGGCCGCGTCGAACCGCTGATGACGGACGGCAATCTCGAAGGCGTGATGACGGTGTCGATCGACGTCACCCGGCACATGCTGCACGAACGGCAGATGCGGGAAGTGCTGCGGGAACTGACGCACCGCTCGAAGAACCTGCTGGCGGTCGTGCAGGGCATGGCCCGCCAGAGCTCGGCCGATACGACCGACATACGGACGTTCATCGACGGTTTCGACGCACGCATGCAGGCTCTCTCGCGCGCCCATGAAATGATCGTCGACGGCAACTGGCGCGGCGTCTCCCTGCGCATCGTACTCGAGCGCGAGTTCACGCTGCTGGCGCACCGCCTTCGCGCCGTCAGGATAAAGGGACCGGATGTTCTGCTTTCGCCGGAGACGGCGCAGAATTTCGCGCTGGCGATCAACGAACTGGCGAACGACATGCGCGGAGCCGCGCCACACGCCGTCATGGAGGTAGATGTATCCTGGCGCATCGAGGATGGCGCGCTGCGTTTCGAATGGCGGCGCGCGGGCGGGGATTGCCGGCCGAAACTCGACGGCTTCGGCAGGAACCTGCTGACCCGTGTCCTGCCGCGCCAGATTGGCGGCCAGGCGCAATTGACCCATACGCCCGACCTCTGCCTTTACGCCCTGGAGGGCCGCGCCGACCTGCTTGCGCCGATCGGACGACGCAGCCTGCTGGACAGGCAAGGCGCGACGGATCTCGACTACTCGATTTGACCGCGTGCGGTCGAACAGCCGGCCTCCCGTCGGGACGCCGGCCATTCGATCCACCGGCCTACTTCACGAGCGGGCAATTGCCTTCCGCCGCCGGACGAAACGCCCGGTCGCCGGGAATCGTCGCCACGATCCTGTAGTAGTCGTAGGGCTTCTTCGATTCCTCGGGCTTCTTGACCTCGACGAGGTACATGTCGTGCACGACGCGGCCATCGGCGCGGATCGTCGTCTTGCCGAACAGCGGATCGTCGAATGTCCCGACGCCGCGCATGGCCGCGACGATGGCCGCGCCGTCCTTCGTGTCGCCGACCTTCTCGACGGCGCGCAGATAGGCGAGCGTCGCCGAATAGCTTCCGGCCTGGCTCATCGAGGGAACCTTGCCATTGTTGCGCTTGGCGAACCGCTCGGCGAAGGCGCGCGTCTTGTCGTTGAGGTCCCAATAGTAGGCGGTCGTCAGCATCAGGCCGTTGGCGGCCTTCAACCCGAGCGCGTGAACGTCGGTGATGAACATGACGAGTCCGACCAGCTTCTGGCCGCCCGCGACGACGCCGAATTCAGCGGCGGTCTTGATCGAGTTGATCGTGTCGGTTCCGCCATTGGCGAGGCCGATGATCTGCGCCTTCGACGCCTGGGCCTGCAACAGGAAGGACGAAAAGTCCTTGGCGTTGAGTGGGTGGCGGACCGAGCCGAGCACGCTCCCGCCGTTCGCTTTCACGACGTCGGCGGCTTCCTTTTCCATCGTCGTGCCGAACGTGTAGTCGGCGGTGAGGAAATACCAGCTCTTGCCGCCGCTCTTGACGGTCGCTTCCGCGGTGCCGTGCGAGTTCGACCACGTGTCCCACACCCAGTGCAGCGTGTTGGGCGTGCACGCCTTGCCGGTTAGATCCGAGGTGCCGGCGGTCGTGGCGATCATCACCTTGTTCTTGTCCTTCACCATCGAGGCGAGGCCGAGCGCGATGCCGCTGGTGGGAATATCGACCAACATGTCGACGTTATCGTTCTCGAACCAGCCGCGCGCGATCGTCGATCCGATGTCGGGCTTGTTCTGCGCATCCGCGGACACGACCTCGACGGCGAGTTTGCTCGACGACGCCGCATAGTCTTCGACGGCGAGCCTGACCGCCTCGACCGAACCCTGGCCGCCGAAGTCGGCGTAGGGGCCGCCCATGTCGCCCAGAACGCCGATCTTCACTTTCGTCTGCGCCGAGGCCGCGGTCGCCGCCGCAACCAGCGCGGCGGCCGCGACGCTCAATCTGAATGTGTTCTTCATGCTCTCCCCTTTTGTCTTGCGCCATTTGATTTTTCGAAGGCGAGGCGTTGCGCCCGGCGCGCGCCTTCCGATCGGTCAATTGAAGGCGGCTATGCCGGTGATGGCGCGGCCGAGGATCAGCGCGTGAATGTCATGCGTGCCTTCGTAGGTGTTGACCACCTCCAGATTCACGAGATGGCGCGCGACGCCGAACTCGTCGGAGATGCCGTTGCCGCCCATCATGTCGCGGGCCGCGCGCGCAATCTCGAGCGCCTTGCCGCAGGAATTGCGCTTCATGATCGAGGTGATCTCGACGGGCGCTTCACCCTCGTCCTTCAGGCGGCCGAGACGCAGGCAGCCCTGCAAGCCCAGCGTGATCTCGGTCAGCATGTCCGCCAGCTTCTTCTGGACGAGCTGGTTGGCGGCGAGCGGACGACCGAACTGCTTGCGGTCGATGACATACTGGCGGGCGCGCAGGTAGCAGTCTTCCGCCGCGCCGAGAGCGCCCCAGGCGATGCCGTAGCGCGCCGAGTTGAGGCAGGTGAACGGCCCCTTGAGGCCGCGGACGTCGGGAAAGGCGTTTTCTTCGGGACAGAAGACGTCGTCGAGCACGATCTCGCCGGTGATCGAGGCGCGCAGGCCGACCTTGCCGTGGATCGCCGGCGCGCTCAGGCCCTTCCAGCCCTTCTCGAGCACGAATCCCCTGATGTCGCCCGCGTCGTCCTTGGCCCAGACGACAAAAACGTCGGCGATCGGACTGTTGGTGATCCACATTTTTGCGCCGGACAGGCGATAGCCGCCGTCCACCTTCTTCGCGCGCGTAATCATGCCGCCGGGGTCGGACCCGTGGTTGGGCTCCGTCAGGCCGAAGCATCCGATCCATTCGCCGGTCGCGAGCTTCGGCAAGTATTTCCGCTTCGTCGCCTCGTTGCCGAAGGCGTTGATCGGAACCATGACGAGCGAGGATTGCACGGACATCATCGAGCGATAGCCGGAATCGACGCGCTCCACCTCGCGCGCGATCAGCCCGTAACAGACGTAGTTGAGGCCCGCCCCGCCGTAGGTCTCGGGGATGGTCGCGCCGAGAAGGCCGAGTTCGCCCATGCTGCGGAAGATGTCGGGGTTGGTCTTCTCGTGGCGGAAGGCTTCCTGCACCTGCGGCAGGAGTTCGTTCTGGCAATAGGCGTGCGCCGTGTCGCGCACCGCGCGTTCGTCCTCGGTGATCTGCCCGTTCAGCGCGAGCGGATCGTCCCATTGAAAGTTCAGTCGCGCGCCCTTGGCAGCCATTGGAAACTCCTGCTCGTTCAATTCCAGAGAAGCGTCGCGCTCTCAGCGGTGCTCGAAGGCCGGCTTGCGCTTGCCCAGGAAGGCGTTGATGCCTTCATGCGCGTCGGCGGTAGCGAAACGCGCGTGCATTTCGCGCCGTTCGAACAGGACGCCTTCGCTCAGCGTCGACTCGTAGGCGCGATTGACGCATTCCTTCACCGCCATCAACGCGGGGCCGGAGAACGACGCGACCTTCGAGGCGACGGCCATCGTTTCCGCGCGCAACTTCTCATCGTCGACGACACGCGAGACGAGACCGTAGCGATCGGCCTCCTCGGCATCGAGCGCGCGCGCGCTCAGGCACATGTCCATCGCCTTCGCCTTGCCAATGGCGCGCGGCAGGCGCTGCGTGCCGCCGGCGCCGGGCAGAAGGCCGAGCTGGATTTCCGGCAGGCAGAATTTGGCGCTGCGGCCGGCGACGATGATGTCGCAGGACAGCGCGAGCTCGCAGCCGCCGCCGTAGGCGAGCCCTGCGACCGAGGCGATCACCGGCTTGCGGATCTGGCGGATCGTCTCCCAGTTGCGCGTGACGAAATTGGAATTGTAGACGTCGCTGTAGGTCCACTCCGCCATGACGGCGATGTCGGCGCCAGCGGCGAAGGCGCGCGGCGAGCCTGCGATCACAATGGCGCCGACGGCGTCGTCGGCGTCGAGCGCAAGCAGCGCGGCGCCGAGCTTGTCCATAAGGTCGTCGTTCAGCGCATTCAGCACCTTGGGACGATTGAGCGTGACGACGCCGACGCGGCCTTCGCGCTCGACGAGAACAACGTCTTCCTGCACGTGCCTGCTCCTTCGCGCCCGGCGCGCAATTGCGGGTAGAGAAACGGCCCGGCGCGCCGGACCGCGATGATGACGCTAGAGTTCGCCCGCCTTCAGCATGTCGCGCAGCCGAAACTTCTGAATCTTGCCCGACGGCGTCGCGGGCATCGCCTCGCGCACGATCAGCTTTTCGGGAACGTACTGAACCGCCAGCTTGTGCGACTTCAGGAAGTCGGCCATGCCCGCGAAATCGATCGAGGCGCCGGGTTTCGGCACGATGACCGCGCAGGCGCGCTCGCCGAGGCGCTCGTCGGGATAGGCGACGATGGCCACCTGCGCGACGGCCGGATGCTTGTAGAGAAGCGCCTCGACCTCGACGACGGGAATGTTCTCGCCGCCGCGGATGATGACGTCCTTGGAACGGCCGGAAATGCGGATATATCCCGCGGCGGTCATGTAGGCGAGATCGCCCGTGTCGAACCAGCCGTCGGGATCGGTGCCGTTCCATTGCGGCCGCTTGAGATAGCCGCCGAAATTGGAACAGGCGCGCACCACCAGCTTGCCGATCTCGCCGGCCGGCGCCGTCTTGCCGTCGCCGTCGATCACCTTCACCTCGACGCCCGGGAGCGCGCAGCCGTCGGTGGTGGAGGCAAGCCTGTCGTCGTCGTCGAGCTTGATGAGCGTGACGGCGCCATTCTCGGTCATGCCCCAGGCGGAAACGATCTTGGCGCCGAGACCGGCCTGCGCCTGTTCGACCAGCGGGCCGGGAATTGGCGCGCCGGCGCACAGGAAGGTCCTGAGCGTCGGCACGGGATTGCCGCTCTCCGTGACGGCGCGCGTGAGGTCGGTGAGGAAGGGCGTCGAGGCCATCGTGAAGGAGACTTTTTCGGCGCGGATCAACTGCGCCGCCTTGTTCGGCTCCCAGACGTCCTGCAGGACGGCGCTCGCCTTCAGCATGACCGGCATCATCAGGCCGTACATGAAGCCGGTCTGGTGGGCCATCGGCGAGGCCATGAGGATGACGTCGTCGGCGCCGAGATCGAGGCGCTCCGCGTAAGGGATGATGTTGGCCATCAATGTATTGGCCGAGTGCATGACGCCCTTGGGCTCGCCGGTCGTGCCCGACGTGTAGATGAGCTGGGTGATGTCGTCCGGGCCGGGGCGGCTCGCGCCGAGGATACGCGTGGCTTCGGGATCCTTCTCCCATTCGGGCCTGGTCAGAAGCGTATCGAAATCGTCCGCGCCGCCGCCGTCGACAACCACCACCCGCTTGAGATGCGGCAGGCCCGGCTGCAGGCCGCGCGCCATCGCCTCATGATCGAAATTGCGATACGTCTTGGGGACGACGATGACCTTGGCTTCGCCGTGCTTGAGCATGAACGACAGTTCGCGCTCGCGGAAGATCGGCATGAGCGGATTGAGCACCGCGCCAATGCGGGTGCAGGCGAGGTAGAGCACGGTGAATTGCCACCAGTTCGGCAATTGCATCGCCACGACGTCGTTGCGGCCGACGCCGAGCTTCGACAGGCCGATGGCGGCGCGGTCCGCCAGCGTAGCGAGTTCGCGATAGGTGAAGCGCGTGACGCCGCCCTCTTCCACGCGCACCGCCGTCAGCGCCGTCTTGTCGGGACAGGCGGCCAGGCACGCGTCGAGATCGTCGTTGATGGTGCGGTCGCGCCAGAAGCCGCCCGCGACGGCGGCTGCGCGACGGGGCGGCAGCAATACGGCGTCGAATTCCATGTTCCTCTCCCCTTTGCCCCTGGTCTTGTCGCGTTCAGGCCGGCACGGCGGCGCGGCCGGCGCGGGTGCGCGCGATAATCGTCTTCATGATCTGGGCCGTGCCGTCGCCGAGCTGGAAGCCGAGCACGTCGCGCAGGCGCTGTTCCATCAGGCCGCGATCATAGCCGCCGTGGCCGTGGCTCAGCAGACATTGATGCACGACGTCGTAGGCGAGCTTCGGCCCCCACCACTTGCACATGGCCGCTTCCGCGCTGTGCGGAAGGCCCCTGTCCTTCAGCCACAGCGCCTGCAGGCAGAGCAGGCGCGCCGCCTCGACCTGCGTGTCGTAATCGGCGAGCGGATGCGAGACGCCCTGGAAGGCGGAGATCGGCTGGCCGAAGGCCTTGCGCTCGGCGACATAGGCCCAGGTTTCCTCGAGCGCGACGCGCGCCACGCCCAGCACCTGCAAGCCGATGAGGGCGCGCGAAAAATCGAAGCCCTGCATCACCTGCACGAAGCCCTTGTTCTCGTCGCCGAGGCGATGGGAGACGGGCACGCGCACGTTCTCGAAGAAGATCGAGCCGCGCCCGATCGCGCGCTGGCCGTGACAGTCGAAGCGGCTGCGCGTCACGCCGGGAAGGTCCATCGGCACGAGCAGCGCGGTGACGCCGTGCGCGCCGGATTCCGGCGTTCCGGTGCGGCCGAAGACGACCGTGACGTCGGCCTGATCGGCGGCGGAAATCGAGGTCTTCTCACCGTTGAGGATGTAATGGTCGCCGTCGCGTTCGACCTTGAGGCGCAGGTTGGCGGCGTCAGAACCGCCGCGCGGCTCGGTGAGCGCGATGGCGACCAGCGCCTCGCCCGCGACCAGTTTCGTCAGCCAGGGTTCGACGACCTCCGGCTTGCCGTGATGCGACAGGATTTGCGCATTCAGCGACGCCAGAAGATTCACATAGGACATGGAAAGATCGGCGCGCGCGATCTCCTCGCAGATCACGCCGGCGGCAAGGCAGCCCATGCCGAGCCCGCCGTAGGCCTCCGGCAGTTCCGGCGCGATGAAGCCCATCGCGCCCATCTCCTTCATCAGCGCGCGGTCGAGCGTGCGCGTGCGGTCGCGCTCCTGAAAGCCCGGCGCGACGCGGTCGGCGGCGAAGCGCCGCGCCTGATCGGCGAGAGCGACGAGGTCTTCGTCCAGATAGGGATTCATGCGGCGGACTCCCTGATATGCGGCGACGTGGCTGTCCCAGGCAATTCGCCCGTCATGGCCGGGCTTCCCCGGGCCATCCACGCGCATCCATTCCAACGATTGGGCAGAGTCGGGTTGCTGCGCCGCGCGGATGCCCGGCGCGAGGCCGGGCATGACGGCGGAGCGACGCCTGCCCGCGCCGCCAAAGAGCGAGCAGGTTCGACTGCTGCGGGCCGCGCCGCCTACTTCGCGAACTTGCGGAAGTCGGGCTTGCGCTTTTCCTTCAACGCCGTGACGCCCTCGCGGGATTCGTCGGTGTCGTAGTAGAGCTTGAGCGCATACATGCCCATGCCGGCGATGCCCGCCTGATGCGCCGTGTCCATATTGAAGGAGCGCTTGGCGATGCCGATGGCCGTCGGGCTGCGCTCGCACAATTCCTCGCCCCAGGCCTGCACGGTCTTGTCGAGGTCTTCGTGCGGCACGCAGAGATTGGCGAGGCCCATGGCTTCCGCGTCCTTGCCGGAATAGCGGCGGCACATGTACCAGATCTCGCGCGCCTTCTTCTCGCCGACGACGCGCGCCAGGAAGGCCGTGCCGTAGCCGGGATCGACGGAGCCCATCTTCGGGCCGACCTGGCCGAAGATCGCCTTTTCCGAGCAGATCGTGAGATCGCAGATCGTGGCGAGCACGTTGCCGCCGCCGATGGCGTAGCCCTGCACGCGCGCGATGACGGGCTTCGGCACGTCGCGGATCGCGGTGTGCAGCTCCTCCATCGGCAGGCCGACGGTGCCGCGCCCGTCGTAATTGCCGTCGTGCGTCGACTGGTCGCCGCCCGTGCAGAAGGCGCGGTCGCCGGCGCCAGCGAGCACGATGCAGCCGACGCTCTTGTCGTAGCCGGCCTTGTAGAGCGCCTTGATCAGTTCGTCGCAGGTCGTGCCGCGGAAGGCGTTCATCACTTCCGGGCGATTGATGATGATCCAGGCGACGCCGTTGCGCACCTCGTAGACCAGATCCTGAAACTTCATTCTTCTTCCTCCCGTGGATCTTTCAGGTCAGCCGTTCATCGTCAGGCCGCCGGAGACGCTCAGCACCTGGCCGGTGACGAAGCCCGCATCGTCGCTCGCCATGAAGGCGATGGCGCCGGCGAGATCGTCCGGCTGGCCGAGGCGGCCGAGCGGAATGGCGCGGGTGAAGGCCTCGATCAGCTTTTCCGGGCTGGCGGCGGTCGCGGCGACATCGCTCAGCATAGCAGTGGCCGTCGGGCCAGGGCAGACGGCGTTGACGGTAATGCCGTGGCGCGCGTGCTCGCGCGCGAGCGTCTTGGAAAAGGCGACGAGGCCGCCCTTGCAGGCGGCGTAGACCGCTTCGCCGGACGAGCCGACGCGCGCGGCGTCGGACGCCACGTTGACGATGCGGCCGTACCGGCGCGCGACCATGCCCGGCAGGATCGCGTGATGCATGTTGAGCGCGCCCGTGAGGTTGATGGCGATGATCTTCGCCCAATCGGCCGGCTCCGTCTTCACGAATGGCTTGAAAATGTCCCAGCCGGCATTGTTGACCAGCACCGAGACCGGCCCGAGCTTCGCCTCGGCGGCCGCGACCGCCGCGTCGACGCTCGCGCGGTCGACGATGTCGCACTGGAAGGCCTCGGCGACGCCGCCGGCGGCGACGATCTCGGCGGCGGTCTTCTTCGCCGCCTCGAGATTGAGATCGAAGATCGCCAACTTGCCGCCCTCGGCGGCGAGGCGCTTGCAAGTGGCGCTGCCGATGCCGCCGCCGCCGCCCGTCAGAACGATCGTTTTTCCATCAAACCGAGCCATCCCTGCCTCCTCCAAAAACCGATTTGCCGGCGCCGCCCTTTTGCGCGATCTTGGTCGCGTCAGTAGCGAAATTATGCAAGATGTTGTCATATCTATCATGCGTTGCGGCTGGCGACAAGTGGGGACCGTATGCAAAACAGGCCATTACCGCTGGACACAAGCAACGATGTGCGGATGGAATTGGCCAATAGGTTGTTTTTCCGGCTCTATCAATGCGCAAACATGATGCATAAAACCGGCTCGCGCGCGGTCGAGGCGGAGGGGCTCACGACGCAGCAATGGGCGGTGCTCGGCGCGCTGTCGCGCGAGAAGGCGGCCGGCGGCATGAACATCGGCGATCTCGCGAAATATCTGATGGTCAGCCGGCAGAACCTCGCCGGTCTCGTCGGGCGCATGGAGCGCGACGGACATGTGGCGATCGTGCAGGACGAGCGCGACCGCAGGTCGAGACTGGTGACGATGACGGAATCCGGCCGGCATGTCTGGCAGGTTCTCGCGCTGCCGAAGATCCGCGACTATTACGAGGACGTGCTCGCCGATTTCTCGATCAACGACCGCGCGCACGCGCTGCATTACCTGCTGAAGATTCTCGAGAACATGAAGCGCATCGACGACGGCGCATCGGAGGCGCCGGCGGACGACGAACAGGAATAGCGCGCCGGTCGCTACAGGCTGGCCGGCATGCCGCCTGACACCGGCAGCAGATGGCCGGTGATGTAATCGGCCTCGCTGGAACAGAGGAAAAGCGCCGCGTTGGCGATGTCTTCCGGACGTCCGAGCCGCTTCAGCAGCGTTCGCGCGCGATAGCTCTCCTTCAGTTCGCCGTCGAGCTTTGCGACCGCGCGCGTCTCGATGAGGCCGGGAACAAGGCAGTTCACATTGACGGCGGGCGCGAGTTCAATCGCCAGCGAGCGCGTCATCGACGCAACCGCCGCCTTGGCCGCGCCGTAGTCGCTACTCCCGGCTTCCCCCGCATAGTTGACGGAGGAGACGTTCAGGATTTTGCCGGCCCCGCGCTCGACCATGCCGGGCGCCAGCCGCTGGATCAGATGCAGAGACGCTTTCAAGTTGAGAGCGAATGTCTCGTCCCAGCGCTTTTCGCCCATGGTCAGCAGCGGTTGATACAACACGGCGTCGCGCACGCCGCCGACGAGATTGCAGAGAATGTCGATGCGGCCGAACGCCGCCAGGCCGGCTTCGGCGACGCCCAGCGCTTCGTCGCGCGCCGTCACATCCGCGCGATGCGCCACGAGCGCCGCCTTGCTTGCGAGTTCGTCCGCGGTCGCCTGCAGGCGCGAACCGGAAATGTCGGTCAAGACGAGGGACGCGCCCTCCTCCGCAAAGCGCCGCGCGATCGCCGCCCCCATCGGCCCCGCGCCGGTGATCAGCGCCACTTTGCCTTGAAGCCTCATCGCCCGCGCTCCGCCGCCCCTTCAGGACCGGCAGTGTCGATAGCCGGCCGGCGCGCGCCGCACAATGTTGCGGCTCGATCTGCGTGCTGCGATTTTCTGGCGACCCCGACAGGATTCGAACCTGTGACCTACTGCTTAGAAGGCAGTTGCTCTATCCAGCTGAGCTACGGGGTCTCGCGGCGCGGGCGACGCCGCGCGATCTTTGCTTGCAACCGGTCCGCTCGCGCGCCCCCGGGCAGTTCCCCAGGGGCGGACTGAACTAGTGCGTCCACTGGCCGACGCGGCCGGGACGGAAATTGTCCGAATAGGACATGGTGCGCCGGGCGGCCGGCTTCGGCTCCTCGACGACATAGGGAATCGCGTTGCGCTCGGCATAGGCGACCGCCTCTTCCTTCGTATCGAAGGTCAGGCGAATCTGGCTCTTCATGTCGTCGGAGCTTGTCCAGCCCATCAGCGGGTCGACGCCGCGCGGCGTTTCCGGCGCATAGACCAGATGCCATCTCTTGGTGCGGCCGGCCCCCGATTGGGTCGCCGACTTCGTGGGCCGAAAGATCCGTGCGCTCATAATGTTTCGCCTTTGGTCCGTTCGCCTGTCGTCCCGCCTTGCGGCTGGTCGGGGCAGCAGGATTCGAACCTGCGACCCTCTGCTCCCAAAGCAGATGCGCTACCAGGCTGCGCCATACCCCGCCGACGTCCAGGACGCCGCGACTGGCTATCATGCGCCGCAGCGCCGAACAAGCGCGGCTCTGGTCCAGATCCCGCTACTTGCCGTCGAAAAACGGGTGGCGAACCTTGTCGCCGACCGCAAGGCCCATCCTGGCGGCAGCGCCCGCATTCAGCTCGACCACGCCCCAGACCGGCGGGCCTGAGGCGATGGTCCGCTCCGAAAAGGGCTCGGTGTCCGCCGCGATCGAGGCGACGACGCCCTTGCGGTCGATAAAGACCATATCCAGCGGAATGTAGGTGTTCTTCATCCACATGAAGACCGGCTCGTCGCGGCCGAAGGTGAAGAGCATCCCCCGGTCGTCCGGCATGTAGCGGCGGAACATCAGGCCCCTGGCCTGCTGGTCGGGCGTGCGCATGACCTCGACCGAAAAGGCGTGGACGCCGCTGCGGGTGGCGAATTCGAGCTTCTCGAGCTCCTGCGCGCGCGCCGGCGGCGCGCTTGCAAGGAAAGCGCACAGCAACGCGAAGACGGTCGCGGCGAGGAACGGCCTCAAGTTGGTCATCGGCGAAGAATAGCGTGTCGCGCGGCCGGAATTAAGGGGCGCCCGAGACGCCCGCGCGACAGTCGGGGCGCGATCAGTGCGAGGCCGGCAGCGCCGTCTCGAGCGGGCGCACCTCGGCGGCCATCAGGCCCTTGGGCCCGTCGCCGAAACGCGCGAGCAGCGAGTCGCCCGGCTTGAGTTCGGCAATGCCGTAACGGCGCAGCGTTTCCATGTGAACGAAGATGTCCTCCGTCCCCTCGCCGCGCGTCAGGAAGCCGAAGCCGCGAATGCGGTTGAACCATTTGACGATGACGATCTCGAAACCGCTCGTCGGCGCGACCTGCACGCGCGTGCGGGCGGGCGCCGTTTGCGAAGGATGAACCGCGGTCGACTCGTCCATCGAGAGGACGCGAAAGACCTGCAGGCCCTTGCTCCGCACCTGCGCCTCGCAGACGATCCTCGCGCCCTCGTAGGCCGTCTGAAATCCGTCGCGGCGCAGCACCGTCACGTGCAGCAGCACGTCGCCGCCGCCGTCATCCGGCACGACGAAACCGTAGCCTTTGGAAACGTCGAACCACTTGATGCGACCGGCGAGCTCGACAAGCTCGACTGGGGCCGTGTCTGCAGTCGCTTCCGCCACGCCCGGAGCCGACTGTATGAAAGGATCTTTGCCGCCCAATTTCTTACCCCCCGAACGTCAGCGGCGAAGCCCCCACCCGCAGGCATCGCATCACGCCGAATCGCCGAGCCACTCCAGAATCACTTAAAGAAAGGATAACACTCCGCTCCGTCCCACAAAGGCCTAAGTTGCAAAGCCTGTGGAATACCTCGCTATTGCGACGCGGCGAATGGCGAAAGAATTGACCCGATGTCGCCGCGCAACACCAGGTCGGCTACTTCGTCGAGCTGCGTTTCCTCGCGATTGACGATGACGAGCGTCGCGCCGTTCCGCTTGGCGACAACGGGGAATCCCGCGGCGGGATAGACGACGAGCGACGAGCCGATCGCGAGAAAGAGATCGCAGGTGAGCGCCTCCTCGTGCGCGCGTCGCATCTCGTCTTCCGGCATCGCCTGACCGAAGGAAATCGTCGCCGACTTCACCGGGCCGCCACACGCGCATTCCGGAGCGGCGCCCGTGCGGTCGAATTCTTTGCGCACTTCGGAAAGCTCGTAGCGCTTTCCGCAGTCGAGACATTTCGCGTAAGTGCCGTTGCCGTGCAGCTCGATCACCTTGCTCGCCGGCGTGCCCGCCGCCTGATGCAGCCCGTCGATGTTCTGCGTGACGACGGCGCCCATCCTGCCATCGGCGACGAGGCGCGCGAGCGCACGATGGCCGCGGCCGGGCTGCGCGCCCGCATACAAATCGTCCATCGCGAACTTGCGCCGCCATGCTTCTTCGCGGGCAAGCGGATCGGCGACGAAGAGCGCGAAGTCGATCGGACGATGTTTCATCCACGGCGATCCCGGCGAACGAAAATCCGGAACGCCGCATTCGGTCGAAATGCCCGCGCCGGTGAATCCGGTCATGCGCCGCGATTGTGCGAACAGGCGCGTCAATTCCGCCTGCGCCTCGTCCGTCGAGGTGATGATCATGCTGGCCTCCGCTCCGCCGCCCGCCGCGCCGTGCGATGTTACGCGCCGCCGCGCAAAAAGCGAGCGTGGGCGCTTCAGATGACGCCGGCCTTGCGGAGCCTGTCGATCTCCTGCGGGGAACGGCCGAGCTCGGTCAGCACGGCGTCGGTGTCTGCGCCCAGAAGCGGCGGCGCGCGATGTTCGACCGGCGTTCGCGACAGGTTGATCGGCGAGCGCACGAGACCCACCTTCTGCCCGCTGCCATGCGGCAGACGGATCGCCATGCCGCGATGATGGACCTGCGCGTCGGCGAACACCTCGTGCATGTGATTGATCGGCCCGCAGGGCACGTTCGCTCTGGCGCAGCGCGCGACCCATATCGCCATGGGCGCGGATTTCAGGGGCGGCGCGATGATCTCGTAGAGCGCGGCGCGATTGGAAAAGCGCAGCGTGTTGGTGCGGAAGCGATCGTCGTCCGCCAGCGCCGGCATGTCGATCAACGCGCAGAACGAGCGGAACTGCGAGTCGTTTGAAATCGCCAGCACGATCTCGCCATCCTCGACCTCGAACACGTCGGACGGGCAGACGACGGCGTTGGTGTTGCCGTTGCGCTTCGGCACCTTGCCATTCAGCAGAAAACCCACGGCGAGGTTGGCGTTGAAGGCGACGGCCGAGTCCAGCATCGCCGCGTCGATGAACTGCCCCTGCCCTGTCGCCTTGCGATGATAGAGCGCGGCCATCACCGCAATCGTCGCGTAGAGGCCGGTCACCATGTCGGTGAGCGGAACGGCGGTGCGCATGGGCTGCGAGCCCGGAACGTCTTCGCGCGGGCCGACCGTGCTCATCAGGCCCGACATCGCCTGCATCACAAAATCGTAGGCAGGCCGATCGGCATATGGACCATCCTGCCCGAAGCCCGTGATCGAACAATAGACGATGTCGTGACGCACGCCTCGGACGCTCTCATAGTCGAGACCGAATTTCTTCAGCGCGCCCGCCTTGAAATTCTCGACGAAGACGTCGCAATCGCGCGCCATCTCGCGAATGAGATCGGCGCCCTCCTGTGTCGCGATGTCCACGGTCACCGATCGCTTGCCGCGATTGCAGGCCATGTAGATTGCGCTGTTGTTCGTCGGCTTGTGATCGGCGTCTTCGAGAAACGGTCCCATCTGCCGCGTGTCGTCGCCGGCGCCGGGCCGCTCGATCTTGATCACTTCCGCGCCGAGATCGGCGAGAATCTGCGTGCACCACGGACCCGAGACGACGCGCGAAAGATCGAGCACGCGCACGCCAGACAGAACCCCAGCCATGTATCCTCCCTGCCTCGGCGCGCCGCGCCGTCCGCCATTATGGCGCCGCCTGCGCCGCCCGCTCCAGTCGTTCCGGGCAGGCGCCAGCCATGCGCACAATTTGCATCGAATTGGGCCTCGCGCGGTAATCGCGCGGCAATGCCGCTGTGGAAACCTCTTGTTTACCGCAACGCGATGAGGAGGACGCGATGCCGAAGGCGCCGTGCAACATCGACCAGGACTTCCGCAAGTTCGATCCAACCAGCATGGATGCGCCGCTGACCCTGACGATCAGGGGCGACGAGAGACGCGCGTTCAGGATCGTCGGGCTGGCGCTGTTCGCTGTATTTTTCAGCGCGCTCAGCGTCGTCATGATGATGACGATCGGCTCGATCGGCTGAAGCGACCCTACTGCCCGCGGCGCGCTCCTACTGCCTGCGGCGCTCTTTCTTACTGCCTGCGGCGCTCTTGCAACTTGCGGAAATCCTCGCCCGCGTGATGCGAGGATCGCGTCAGCGGCGACGACGACACCAGCAGGAAGCCCTTGGCGTAGGCCACCGTCTCGTACGCCTTGAATTCGTCGGGCGTGACGAAATCGACGACTTCGTGATGCTTGCGCGTCGGCTGGAGATACTGGCCGATCGTCAGGAAATCGACATCCGCCGAGCGCAGGTCGTCCATCAACTGCAGCACTTCGTTCCGCTTTTCGCCCAAGCCGACCATGATCCCGGACTTGGTGAAGATGTGCGGATCGAGTTCCTTCACGCGCTGCAGGAGCCGGATGGAATGAAAGTACCGCGCGCCGGGGCGCACGGTCAGATAGTTGGACGGCACGGTCTCGAGATTGTGATTGAAAACGTCGGGCTTGGCCGCGACCACGACTTCCAGCGCGCCGTCCTTGCGCAGGAAATCGGGCGTCAGGATTTCGATCGTCGTCTTCGGGCTCGCCTTGCGGATCGCGGCGATGGTCGCGGCGAAATGCGCCGCGCCGCCGTCGGCGAGATCGTCGCGGTCGACCGACGTCACCACCACGTGCTCGAGGCCGAGCTTGGCGGTGGCCTGCGCCACGCTATCGGGCTCGCTGGCGTCGAGCGCGCCGGGCAGGCCCGTCTTCACGTTGCAGAAAGCGCAGGCGCGCGTGCACGTGTCGCCCATGATCATGAAGGTCGCGTGCTTCTTTTCCCAGCACTCGCCGACGTTGGGGCAACCTGCCTCCTCGCACACCGTCACGAGCTTGTTCTCGCGCACGATGCGGTTCGTCTCGGCCCATCGCGGGGAGCCGGGCGCCTTCACACGGATCCACGCCGGCTTGCGCGCGATCGGCTTGTCCGGCCGATGCGCCTTTTCCGGATGACGTTCGCCCTCGCCCGATTTCGCGCGAGGGTCGTTGTTCAGCGTATCGATCAGGGTGGCCATGGGAAGTCCCGCGCCGCTCGGTCCGCGGCGTCTGCGCCTATATAGAGCGTCGCGGCGTCGCGCTCAAATCAGGCAAAATCACCCTTGCCGATTGCGGGTCAACGCCTGCCAGATGAACAGGATGACGATCGAGCCGACGAGGGCCGCGATGAAATGGCCCATCCGGCCCATGACCGCGACATCGGCGATTTCCGCGAACTTGAAACCCAGCGCCGAGCCGCAGATGCCGACGAGAATGTTGGTGAGCAGGCCGTTGCGGAAGCCGACGATCTTGCCGCCGATCCAGCCGGCGAGGCCGCCGATGATGATGAGGCCCATCAGGCCGACGCCGGGCGTGCCGAGAAGGCCGACTTGATCGTGCATGACAATTCCTTATTGAACGCTGGCGCTGCGCCAGCCAAATGAACGCGGCTGCGCGGCGGAAATGCCCACGCCGTGCATTTTTTAAGGGATTTTGCGCTTCCGCGCCAGCGCGCGGCCAGAGAGGGGGCGGTCATGACCATGCGGCGCTGGCGCCTCGTCTCGGGGACCACGATGTTCGTGTACATCGCGACCCATATGCTCAACCATGCGCTTGGCGCCTGGTCGCTCGGCAGCGCCGAGGCGGGGCTGGAGACGGCGACCGCGATCTGGCGCAGCCTGCCCGGCACTGTCCTGCTCTATGGCGCGGCCGCGGTGCATTTCGCGCTGGCGCTCGACACGCTCTACGAACGGCGGCACTGGAAGCTGCCGGTGATCGAATGGGTGCGGCTGTGGGCGGGTTTCAGCCTGCCGTGGCTGCTGATCGGCCATGTCTATTCGACGCGCGTCGCCGACGACTGGTTTGCGGCGGCGGCCACCTATCAGAATATCGTCGGAACGCTGGCGCGCGGCGGGTTGCAGGGCTGGCAGGTCGCCTTGCTCGCGCCCGGCTGGATTCACGGGTGCCTCGGGCTCTGGATCACGTTGCGCCGCTACCCGCTCATGCAGACGCTGAAGCCGGCGCTGGTCGCTTTCATGATCGGCCTGCCGCTGCTCTCGGCGGTCGGCTTCGGCGCGATGACGCGCGCGACGATCGCGGCGCCGGCGCCGGCCAAGCCCGACCGCGTCGAGAAGGCGGAGATCGAAAGATGGCGGCGCGCGACGGTCGCCGCCTATTTCGCGCTCGTCATCGGCGCCGCGGGCGCCGGCCTGCTGCGGAACGCCCGCGAAAGGCGGAAGCGCATATAGCGCTCTGCGGGCACAATGCCGCCCTTGCGGGGCGGCGGGGCGTCACATGTGGATGACGCGCCCGTAAGCGTCCAGCACGCTCTCGTGCATCATTTCCGACAGCGTGGGATGCGGGAAGACCGTGTGCATCAGCTCTTCCTCGGTCGTCTCGCAATTCATGGCGACGACGAAGCCCTGGATGAGTTCGGTGACTTCCGCGCCGACCATGTGCGCGCCGAGCAGCTTGCCGGTCTTGGCGTCGAACACGGTCTTGATCATGCCGTCGGGCTCGCCGAGCGCGATCGCCTTGCCGTTGCCGGTGAAGTTGAAGCGGCCGACCTTGACTTCGAATCCCGCGGCCTTCGCCTTCGCTTCCGTCAGGCCGACCGACGCCACCTGCGGATTGCAATAGGTGCAGCCGGGGATCATGGTCTTTTCCATGGGATGCGGATGCAGGCCCTTGATCGCCTCGACGCAGATCACGCCTTCGTGCTCGGCCTTGTGCGCGAGCATCGGCGGACCGGCGACGTCGCCGATGGCATAGATGCCCGGCACGTTGGTGCGGCCGTAGCCGTCGATGACGACGCAGCCGCGATCGGTCTTCACGCCGAGGGCTTCCAGACCGAGATTCTCGATATTGCCGACGACGCCGACCGCCGAGATCATCCGCTCGGCCGTGATCTCCTGGCTCTTGCCCTTGTCGTCCTCGATGGTCGCGGTGATGGAATCCGCGCCCTTGGCGACCTTGGTCACCTTGGTCGAGAGATGGATCTTGAGGCCGAGCTTCTCGAATTTCTTCTGCGCGACCTTGGCGATCTCGGCATCCTCCACCGGCATGACCTGCGGCAGCACTTCGACCACGGTCACGTCTGCGCCCATCTGCCGATAGAAGGACGCGAACTCGATGCCGATGGCGCCCGAGCCCATGACGATCAGCGACTTCGGGAATTTTTCCGGCTTCATCGCTTCGAAATAGGTCCAGATCAGCTTGCCGTCGGGCTCGATGCCCGGCAGCGTGCGCGGGCGCGCGCCGGTCGCGACGATGATGTGCTTGGCGGCATACGTCCCCTCGCCCTGCACGCCCTTGGGGATCGGGTTCTGCGGCTGCACGATCGCTTTCCTGGTCGCGGTCACCTTGACCTCGCCGACCTTGGAGATGACCGCTTCGCCCCAGATGACGTCGATCTTGTTCTTCTTGAGCAGGAAGGCGACGCCGCCATTGAGCTGCTGCGACACCTGCCGCGAGCGCTTCACCACGGCTGCGGGATCGGGCGACACCTTGCCTTCGAGCTTCAGGCCATAGGCGCTGGCGTGCTCCGCGTAATGCAGGATTTCAGCGGAGCGCAGCAGCGCCTTGGTCGGGATGCAGCCCCAGTTGAGGCAGATGCCGCCGAGATGCTCGCGCTCGACCACGGCCGTCTTGAAGCCGAGCTGCGCGGCGCGGATCGCGGCGACATAGCCGCCGGGGCCGCCGCCGATGACGATGATGTCGTAGGCGCTCATGCTGCTCTCCTCACACCAGCATCGACATCGGGTTCTCGATGTACCGCCTGAACGCCGCCAGAAGCTCAGCGCCGAGCGCGCCATCAACCGCGCGATGGTCGGTCGAGAGCGTGACGCTCATCATGTCGGCGACATCAGGCGCGCCATCCTTCACGACCACGCGCTTCTCGCCGGCGCCGACCGCGAGAATCGTCGCATGCGGCGGGTTGATGACGGCGGAAAAGTTCTTGATGCCGAACATGCCGAGGTTGGACACGGCGCTCGAGCCGCCCTGATATTCCTCGGGCTTCAATTTGCGATTCTTCGCGCGAGAAGCGTAGTCCTTCATCTCGTTGGAGATGGCGGAAATCGTCTTCGTCTCGGCCTTGCGAATGACGGGCGTGATCAGGCCGCCGGGGATCGAGACCGCGACGCCGACGTCGCAATGCCTGTGCTTGAGCATCGCAGTGTCGGTCCACGAGACATTGGCGTCCGGAACGTCGCGCAGCGCCAGCGCCAGCGCCTTGATGACGAAATCGTTGACCGAAACCTTGAAGGCCGGCTTGCCGTCTTTGTCCTTCGGCGCGCTCGCGTTGATCTGCTCGCGCAACTTCATGAGCGCGCCGAGGTCGCAGTCGATCGACAGATAGAAATGCGGGATCGTCGATTTCGCCTCGGTGAGGCGGCGCGCGATCGTCTTGCGCATGTTGTCGTGCGGGATTTCCTCGAACGAGCCCGCCTCGAACAATTTGCGCACCGTGTCGCCGGACATGCCCTGCGGCGCAGCGGCGGCGGTCGCGGGCGCCGCGGCCGGAGCGGCCGCCGCGGGCGCGGCGGCTGCGGGCTTGGCGCCGCCGGAAGCAATCGCCGCCTTCACGTCGCGCTCGACGACGCGGCCGTGCGGACCGCTGCCCGTTATGGCGGACAGATCGAGGCCCGCGTCCCTGGCGATGCGACGCGCGAGCGGCGAGGAGAAGACACGGGCGCCAGACGTTGCCTGCGGGGCAGCGGACGCGGGCGCCGACGCTGCAGCGGGCGCTGCTGCGGCCGGAGCAGCAGGCGCGGCCGCTTGCGGCGCGGCCTTGGGCGCAGGCGCCGGCGCGGCGGCGGCGCTGGCGTCCTCGCCGTCGGCGGCGATCACCGCGATCGGCGTGTTGACCGCGACGTCCTGCGACCCCTCAGCGACGAGGATTTTCGCCAGCACGCCCTCGTCGACGGCTTCCACTTCCATCGTCGCCTTGTCGGTCTCGATTTCCGCGATCACGTCGCCGGACTTGATGGCGTCGCCTTCCTTCTTGAGCCATTTGGCGAGATTGCCCTTCTCCATCGTCGGCGACAGGGCGGGCATGAGAATGTTGGTCGGCATGGTCGGCCTCAATTCATCGCTGACGTCGTGCCGAAATCGGTCGGGCGCGACCATTCGGCGTCGAACATGTCCTTGATCGCCTGGAGAGCGTCGTCTTCGCTCACCTGCGTCTCGAGCGCGTAGATGCGGGCGGCGTGGCGCGCGAGATCGGCGAGCAGGACGCCCCAGGTTCCCGGCTCGTCGAAGGAGCGGCGCAGTCCCACGCTGAGCCCGCCGTCGACGACGAAGCAGCGCAGCACTTCGTGCCCGCCTTTTTCACGCGCGTCGGGCGGCGGCTCGAGCTGATGGAGTTCTTCCGCCATGGTTCACCGATAGAGAACGGCTTTGGCCGCGGCGACGACCTCGCCGACGTTGGGCAGCGCGAGCTTTTCGAGATTGGCGGCGTAGGGCATGGGCACGTCCTTGCCGCAGACGCGGATGACCGGCGCATCGAGATAATCGAAGGCTTCCGTCATCAGTTGCGCGGAAATTTCCGAGCCGACGCCGGACTGCGGCCAGCCCTCCTCCACCGTCACGCAGCGGCCGGTCTTCATCACCGAGCGCACGATGGTCTCGACGTCCATCGGGCGGATGGTGCGCAGGTCGACCACTTCGGCGCTGATCCCCTCTTCTGCCAGCGCGTCGGCGGCCTTCAGCGCATAGGTCATGCCGATCGACCAGGAGACGATCGTCACATGCTCGCCGGCGCGCGCGATGCGCGCCTTGCCGATCGGCAGGACGAAATCGTCGAGCCGCGGCACGTCGAAGGTCTGGCCGTAGAGAATCTCGTTTTCGAGGAAGATGACCGGATTGGGATCGCGGATCGCCGCCTTCAAAAGGCCCTTGGCGTCGGCGGCCGAATAGGGCGCGACCACCTTGAGGCCGGGGATGTTGGAATACCAGGCCGCATAATCCTGGCTGTGCTGCGCGCCGACGCGCGCCGCCGCGCCGTTGGGGCCGCGGAACACGATGGAGGCGCCCATCTGGCCGCCGGACATGTAGAGGGTCTTGGCGGCGGAATTGATGATGTGGTCGATCGCCTGCATGGCGAAGTTGAACGTCATGAACTCGACGATCGGCTTGAGGCCGGCCATCGCGGCGCCGACGCCCATGCCGGCGAAACCGTGCTCGGTGATCGGCGTATCGACGACGCGGCGGGCGCCGAATTCCTGCAACAGGCCTTGCGTGATCTTGTAGGCGCCCTGGTATTCGGCGACTTCCTCGCCCATGACAAAGACCGTGTCGTCGCGGCGCATCTCTTCAGCCATGGCGTCGCGCAGCGCCTCGCGCACGGTCATGGCGACCAAGGGCGCGCCTTCGGGATATTCGGGAGCGGCTGGCGCAGCAGCGGCCCTCGGCGCGGCGGGAGCGCTCGCGGCCGGCGCAGGCGCTTCAGCCTTCGGCGCAGGCGATGCAGCAGGCGCTGGAGCAGGCGCGGCGGCGGCGGAAGCGTCTTCGCCTTCGCCCGCGATCACCGCGATCGGCGTATTGACCTTCACCGCCTCCGTGCCGGCGGGAATGAGAATTTTCGCGAGCACGCCCTCGTCGACGGCTTCCACTTCCATCGTCGCTTTGTCGGTTTCGATTTCCGCGATCACGTCGCCGGACTTGATCGTGTCTCCCTCGGCCTTCAGCCATTTGGCGAGCGTGCCCTCTTCCATCGTGGGGGAAAGGGCCGGCATCAGAATATTCGTCGGCATCTGCAATCTCGCATCTGTATGGGAAATGGCGGGGGCGCGGTCGCGCCGCCCGCGTCAGAGCAGAATGTCGGTGTAGAGTTCCGACGGATCGGGCTCGGGATCCTGCGTGGCGAACTCCGCCGCTTCCGAGACGACCGAGCGCACGGAACCGTCGATCTTCTTCAATTCGTCCTCGGAGACGCCGCTCGCCAGAAGCCGCGCGCGCACCTGCTCGATCGGGTCGTGCTCCTCGCGCATTTTCTGCACTTCTTCCTTGGAGCGATATTTCGCCGGATCGGACATCGAGTGGCCGCGATAGCGGTAGGTCTGCATCTCCAGAATGTACGGGCCGTGGCCGGCCCGGCACCATTCGAGCGCGCGCCCGGTCGCCGCCTTCACCGCGCGCACGTCCATGCCGTCGACCGCCTCGCCGGGAATGTTGAAGGCGGCGCCGCGCTTCCAGAACTCGGTGAGCGCCGACGAGCGCGCCACCGATGTCCCCATGGCGTAGCGGTTGTTCTCGACGATGTAGATGACCGGCAGCTTCCACAGCGCGGCCATGTTGAAACTCTCGTAGACCTGGCCCTGGTTGGCCGCGCCGTCGCCGAAATAGGTGAGCGAGACGGAATCGTTCTCGCGGTAGCGGTTGGCGAAGGCGAGCCCCGTGCCGAGCGCCACCTGCGCGCCGACGATGCCGTGGCCGCCGTAGAAATTCTTCTCTTTCGAGAACATGTGCATGGAGCCGCCCTTGCCTTTCGACAGGCCGCCGCGGCGTCCGGTGAGTTCGGCCATCACGCCCTTGGGGTCGAGCCCGCAGGCAAGCATGTGGCCATGGTCACGATACGAGGTGATGACCTGATCGCCGGGCTTGGACGCCATGGCCACGCCGACGACGACCGCTTCCTGGCCGATGTAGAGGTGACAGAAGCCGCCGATGAGGCCCATGCCGTACATCTGGCCCGACTTTTCCTCGAAGCGCCGAATGAGCAACATTTCGCGATAGGCGCGAAGCTCCTCGTCCTTCGTGAAGGCCGGCACGGTCGGCTCTGCCTCGGTGTCGGATTTGGCTTGACGCGATTTGGCGTTCGCCGCCATGGCGCTCCCTCCTGTCGGCGTTTCCCTGTTCTTGATGCAAAGCTAGCGCAGGGCCGGATTTTTGACGAGAGGCGCCAAACCGGACGACAGGTCAGATAAGCTGACATATTTCAGAGGGTTGCAAACGTAACTCAATTTCAGTTAATTCGTTTTTCGTAACTGAAATCGAGTTATTTATTCGACGGCATAGGAGTCAGGATCACGACTTCGTTCTTTTGGATGCGGCCGAGCTCCACCCTCGCCTGCTCCTCCAGAATATCGCGGTCCATGGCTTCGCCGCGCACGAGGTCGATCTTGTGCTTCCACCGCGCGCGCTCCGCGCGCAACCCGTCCAACGTCGCCTGCAATTCCGCGACCTTTTCGGAATTCTCGTCGCGTGTCTTCAGGCCGCGCTGCCCGTGAAGCGCGTGCCAGATGAAATAGCCGGCGACCATCGCCGAGAAGACGTGGAAGACGATGGGAGCGATATTGGCGCTGAACCGCGTGCGAACCATGAATAATGGTTGGACGAAGACGGTTAGCGTCCCGTTAAGATTTCAGCCGGGGGACGCGGAAGCCGCCGGAAATCAACGCAAAAACTATCTTCCCCCGCGCGCCACGCGCTCGATCTCCGCGCGCACCAGGCGCTCGACCATCACGGGAAGATTGTCGTCGAGCCATTGCTTGAGCATGGGTCGCAGCATGTCGCGCACATGGCGGTCGACCGCCTCGACGCTCGCAATCTGCACGCTGGCCGACAGCGCCTGGAAGGCGGAAGCGACGGAGGCATTGGCTTCGGCCGAAAGCATTGCGCCCGCGCCTGCAGAGGGACGTTCGGCCGCCGGAGGGTTCGCCGCGACGAATGCGCGGTGGTCGCGCGTCGCCTCGAAGAAGCGCGGCGGCTCGGGCGGAATCAGCCGCTCGGGCGCCGCCGGTTCGACCGAAGCGAACGGCTCCTCATAGCTTTCCTCATGCGGAACGGGATTCACTTCGGCGTCGTCCGAAGCGTCGATTGCCGCCATTTCGACGCGCGCGTCGGCCGGCTCGTCATCAGCGGGCGCATCGAGCGTCGCGCGCAACGCCTCGCCCTGCTCCACGTCTTCCTCGGATTGCGCCGGCGCATCGAGGCGCGCGAGTTCGCGGCCGACCTCGGCGAAGGACGCCATTTCGGACGCGTCGAGGCGAACCTCGGGCGCGGCGGGCGGAACGCGGTCCTCAACGGGCGGCTCGCTCGCCCAGGCGGACTGCTCCGGCGCGGCGGGTTCGCCGCGGACCTGCGCCTCTGCGCGCGGCGGCGGTTCGGCGCGCACGGGCGTCGGCTGGGGCGGCGGCGCAAATGGCGTGACGTTCGTTTCGAACAGGCGCGGCGCGGTCGAGGGCCGGCTCAACGGCAGCGCGTCATCGTCCGCGATAATCTTGCGGATCGAAGCAAGAATCTCTTCCATCGAGGGCTCGTGCGCGCGGCGTTCGTTCTCGAGCTGCGAGGGAATGGATGCATTGGCTGCGTTCATGGCGGCTATGTACTCTGCCCTGTGCGCGATCCGCATCGCGAGGATTCGCTGCGACGCCGCGAATCACGATGTACGTTCGAAACGAACGTCTCACGCGCAACAGGGCCGCGCAACACGCGCGGCCGCGCAGCCTGTGGACTGCGCAAATCGAAACTTTGCGTGATGCTTTAACGGCCGTCCGGCGTGCCCGTGCCGATCAGCTTGCTTTTCACCTGATCGAAATGGACGGTTGGATCGTACAATTGCGCCGTCAGGTTGAGGCGGTCCGCCGACAGGTGTCCCATGGCGGAGAGCACGGCGTAGGAGGCGACGACGCGGTCGCGCTGCGCGGTCACGAGCGCGACGCGCGCATTGAGCAACGTCTGCTGCGCGGTCAGCACGTCGAAGGTGGTGCGCTGGCCGACCTTGGCTTCCTCGCGGACGCCGTTGAGCGCAATCTCCGCCGCGGTGACGTTGGCCTGGCCGGAAATGAGCTGCGCCTTGGCCGTCTCGAGCTGCCCCCAGTTGGTGACGATCAGCGCCCGCACCTGGTCGCGCGCGAGATCCGCGCTGAGGCGCGCCTGCCCGAGTTGTTCCTTGGCCTGCCGGATCGTCGCGTATTCCGCGCCGCCCTGATAGATCGGCACGTTGATCTGGCCGGTGACCGAAGCGGTGAACAGCTTCTGGCCGGTCAGCCCCTGGGAATCGAGCTGGCGGTTGACCGCGCCGTTGACCTGAACGGTCGGATAGAGCGCGGCTTCGGCGACCTTCACGGCATAGGCGGCGACATCGACATTGTGCAGGGCCGAGCCGATCGCGGGATGCTCCACCTGCGAGACGTCGACGGCCGCGTTCAACTGCTTCGGCAGCAAGCCCTCGACACTCTTGGCGGGCGCCAGGTTCTTTGGCTCGATGCCGACATACTGGCGGAAGGACGCCACGGAGGCGCGCAGGTTCGCTTGCGCGGAAAAGAATTCGGAGCGCGACTGCGCGAGGCTCGCTTCGGCCTGCGCCACGTCGGTGCGCGTCACCTCGCCGACCTGGAAGCGGTCGCGGGTCTGGCGCAATTGCTCTTCCAGAACGCTGATGTTGTTCTTGCGCAGGTTCACGATCGCCGTGTCGCGCAGAACGTTCATGTAGGACGTCGCCGCATTGAGCAGAATCGTCTGCTCGGTGTTGCGCATCGTCTCGCGCGCGCCGAAGGCCTGCGACTCGGCCTGTCGCACAGAATTCAGCGTCCGGAAGCCGTCGAACAGCGTCTCGGTCGCGGTCACGCCGTAGCCGCGCGGCGTGGCGTCGTCATATTTGGAGCCGTTCGGACGCTGGCGGTTCAGATGCGTTTCGTCGATACGCGTCGGGGCCACGCGCAGATAGGTGTATTGCGCGCCGACGGACGCGGTCGCGCTGACCTTGGGCAACCAGCCGGATTTCGCCTTGGGAACGTTTTCATCCAGACCGCGCACGGCCGCACGCTGCTGGTTGATGTCGGGGTTGGACGCATAGGCGCGCGCGAGCGCGCTGGACATCGTCTCGGCGCAGGCCGGCGCCGCGATCAGCAGCGCGCTTGCGACGCTCGAAAGCGCAAGAACGCGAAGAGACGTCCGCCCGCGGCCCGAAAGCCCGGCGCTGCGCCCCGGGCAGACAGCCGACGATTCGGCCGACGCCGCTCCGCACATACGCATCCGTTCAACCTCGCCCACCGCCGAAAGCGGCCCAAATCGTATCGACAAATCGAGTCGAATCTCGCGGCATTCTAGCGGCTTAGGAAGCAATTGCACCCGCCGGGCGAGATCGGGGGGCGAGAAACTGGGCGGGCGCTGCAAAAATACGACACCCGCGCCGCGCGCCTGCGCCGCGACAATCCCTCAGAAAACGAAGGCGGGCGCGGCGGCGAATTCGGGAATGAGCTTGCCGGCGGCCTCGAACAGGGCGCGTTCGGACACCGTCTCGCCGTCCTTGCGATAAAGGAAGGCGCGGGCCGAGCCGGCGGCGTGAGGCTTGAGCAGGACCATGCGGCCGCCCGGCGCAAGCTGCGCAATGAGCTTGTCGAGCCCCTGCTGCGCTGCGCCGTTGACAATGATCACGTCGAACGGGCCCTTGGCGGCGCACCCCTCGACGAGCGGGCCGCAGACGGCCTGCGCGTTGGAAATCCCGAGCGATTCGAAATTGCCGGCGGCCGCCCTGGAAAGCGCCTCGTCCGATTCGAGGGCCACGACCGAGGCGGCGAGACCCGCCAGAACCGCGGCCGCGTAGCCGGAGGCGCCGGCGACGTCGAGCGCGCGATCGCCCGGGCCGATTTCGGCGGCCTGCAGCAGGCGGGCCAGCACCAGCGGCATCAGCATGGGGCGCACGCCCTTGCCGTCCGCCAGCGGGCAGTTCAGTTCGATATCGGCGTAGGCGACGGGCTCGAAGCCGGCCGGCACGAATCTTTCACGGGGAATGTCGAGGAAGGCGCTGAGGATGCGCTGGTCGGCGACGCCGAAAGGACGGATCTGGCAGTCGATCGCCGTGCGGCGCAGCGCCGCAAAATCTTCTGCGGAAACAGCGGCTACCTGACCCTGCATCGAACGCTCCCGTAGGGCGGCTGAAATGAACGCCGCCCTTATATGGCGTCGCACACGCCCTGTCCACGCGATCGGGCCGGCCAGACAGCGTTGAACAGCTACCAATTCGTCGCGTTCGCGGCATCCCTCGCGGCCACATCCGCCGCGTCTCGTTTGTCCGTCCGATCCTGTTCTCCCTTGCATCTCGCGGTTTCGCCGCGATAACGAGGGGAGCGGACGGACTGGAGCGCGCCGCAGACCGCGCAGAGGGGGAATGATGGCCGAACACGCGACGACCGAACATTTCGAGCAGCTTGAACATGCCGAGCACGCCGCTCATTCCGGCGACAATTTCATCACCAAGGTGTCGATCACCGTGGCGATCCTCGCCGTGCTCGCCGCCTCCGTCGGTTCGCTCGAGACAATCGAGACTTCGGGCGTGACGGTCGCGAAGAATGAAGCCGTGCTGCTGCAGAACAAGGCGACGGACGCGTGGAACTTCTTCCAGGCCAAGAGCATGAAGAAGAACATGTACGAGATCGCCGCCGCCGGCGGCGGGCCGAAAGCCGACGAGTTCGCCAGGCAGGCCAAGCGCTACGGCGACGAGCAGGACGACATCAAGAAGCAGGCCGAGGATTTCGAAAAGAAGGCGGAAGCGCGTCTGCACGCCAGCGACGGCCATGCGCATCGCCACCACGTGCTGACCATCGCGGTCACCATGCTCCACATATCGATCGCGGTCGCCACCGTCGCCATCATCACCCGCGGCCAACGGTGGCCGTGGTACGCCTCGATGATCCTGGCGGGCGTCGGCGTCGCGGTGGCGGCCTCCGCCTATGTCGGCGGCGCCATTCACTGACGCCAGGGAAGACGCCCCGGACTTTTGTCCGGGGCGCATCCGGGGCTTTCGTCAGGCGCGGGCGGTCAGCCTTTCAGGCGCTTGTTGCATTCGCTGTAATAGCCGCCGCCCTTCTGAATCCACTTCAGGCCGCCATTGCCGGCGCCCGCCTTGTTGGCGTTGTACTGGTCGAGACAGGTCTTCATGCGCTGCTTGGAGGGCGTCTCGCTGGCGTATTTGGCGTCGACCTTGGAGGGAAAGACGGCAGGACCGCTTGGCGCGGCGGGCGCGGCCGCAGCCGCCTTGTCGGCAGGCTTCAACGGATTGGTCGCCGGCTTCTCCGCCGCGGGTTTCGCGGCCGGCGCGGCGGCCTGGTCGCCCGCGTGACGGACGCGACAGTCCTTCAGATACTCGTTCCAGCTCTTGCCGCCGAGCGTGTTGGCGGATTTCGCCGCCTGATATTCCTTGCCGCATTCCTGCATGACATTGGCCTGGGCGTGCGCCGGCCCGGCCATCGCAAAGCCGGCGACGGCCAGCGCGAGCGCAGGGGCCGTGAAACGGATCAACATGCAAATTCTCCCTGTGGGCGATGCGAAATCCTCGCGCGCCGAACGTCCGTCGATTCAGTCGTCTGGTCAACGGCCGCATTGACGCGGGACCTTGCATAGGCCCGCGCTGCTGAACCGCGGCTGAACGCGGGAAACCCGGCGGCCTTGCGGCGCCGGGTCGTCATTCGAGCCCCGAAGTATCAGCGGGAGACGTAGGCCGGCGCGCTCGTCGGCTCGCCGATCGAAACCCAGGTGTTCATGTCGCTCTGGCTCTGGCGCTTCACGAAGCGATAGCCCGTCTGCTTCCAGCCCTTGACCTCGTCGTTCATGTTGTCGAGCACGTAGTCGCCGTGGTCGGTGCGGACGGTGAGAACGGCGTGGCCGTCGTTGTTCTTGTCCTTGACGACGGTGACGAGGAGCGACTGGATCGGGAAACCCTGCTCGGCCAGCAGCTTGCGCTTGAGAAGGACATAGTCCTCGCAATCGCCCTTGCCGTCGGTCGGATAGTCCCACTGGTCGATCACGCCCCAATGATCCATGTCCGACACGGATTCGATGTTCTTGTTCACCCAGCGATTGATCCGCTCGATCTCGCGCAGCGCCTTGGCGCCGAGTTCGATATTGCGCGGCATGGTCGCGGGCGAGTCGCACTCGCCCCTGTAGCGCTGGCAGAAGTCGACCCAGCCGTAGGGGACGCTGGTGACGCCGCCGACCGGCGCCCAGCCTACATTATCCGGGCCGGCGAAGCTCGGGCTGACGGCGAAGGCCGCCGCGGCCGCAAGGCCGGCTCCGAAAATCGCTTTGGCAAGTTTGAAGAACATGTCGGTCCCCGTTGTTGGGGACAGAATGCGCGGGGCGTGTCAGGATCGCTTGAAGCAAAACGCGCGTATTTTACGCGAATACGTTCAGATTTCGGGTTGACGGGGTTTAGTATAACGAAGCCTCAACGGCCCGCGACCGGACGCCTCGGGGCGCCCGCCAAGACCCTCAATTCCGGGTGTTTTGCGACGACGCCGCGTTCAGCCGTGAGGCGACTTTCCGCCGGCTTCGCGGCGCTGCGAGGGCAAGAGGTTAACGGCGCGGGGGTCCAAATCGTTAATTCGCCGGATCGGACGGCGCGCAAGCCCATTTCTGCGGGAGGGCGCGTTGCGCTCTTGCAACAAGCGGAACGCCACCCGATCTTTCGTGCGCCCGGCTTGTCCGCGCGGAGAATGAAATGGCCGACGCCCGCACATCTTCCTCCATGAGCCCCGCCGACCTTGCCGCTCTCGCCAATGCGGTGGAGGCGCTGGAGAAAACGAGTTTCGCCGCGCGCGCCACCGCCCTGCTCGGCCGACAGATCGAACTGGCCGGCAAGCTCGTGCCGGCAAAAATCTCGACGGCGGTGTCCAAGGCCGCCGCCTCCGCGCTGAAGGCGGCGATGCACGTCGCGCTGTCGAGCCTCAAGAACAGGCCGCAGAAGGACAGCCGCGCCTTCCACCGGACGCTCGCCGCCGCTTCAGGCGCGGCGGGCGGCGCTTTCGGACTCGCAAGCCTGCCGGTCGAACTGCCGGTCTCGACGACCGTGATGCTGCGCTCCATCGCCGATATCGCGCGCGCCGAAGGCGAGGATCTGACGAACCCCGAGGCCGCGCTCGCCTGCCTGCAGGTCTTCGCCCTCGGCGGGCAAAGCGCGGGCGCCGACCTCATGGACGGCGGCTATTTCGCCATGCGCGGATTGCTCGCCAAGTCGGTGTCGGAAGCCGCCGCCTATGTCGCGCAGAAAGGCGTTGTCGACGAGGCCGCGCCGGTGCTGGTGCGCCTGCTCGGCCAGATCGCCGGCCGTTTCGGCGTGGTCGTTTCGCAGAAGCTCGTGGCGCAGGCGGTGCCTCTGATCGGCGCCGTCGGCGGCGCCGCGGTCAATGTCGCCTTCACCGATCACTTCCAGTCGCTGGCCAAGGGCCATTTCACCGTGCGCCGGCTGGAGCGGCTCTATTCGCCGGATATCGTGCGTGCGGAATACGAAAGAATCGCCATCGCCAGCGGCCTGACGCCCAAGCGCCAGAACAAGACGGCCGACGCATCCGCGAATGTCTAGCCGTGTGGCGGGGCGCCCGGCCCCGCATATGAATCGGGCCCGTTTCCGGGCCCGATTGCGTCTTGGATGAACCGGGCCCGTTTCCGGGCGCGATTGCGTCTTGGAACTCAGTACCTGGCGACGACGGGAGCGTAGCCGCCGCCGAACTTGTAGGCGATGCCGGCGCGCACCGAGTTGTCGTTCACGCGCTGCGTCGTCGGACCGACGATGGGCGAGAAGTGGCTGAAATTGCCGAACGACGTGAACCGGTACTCGACGCGGCCGATCCAGTTGGGGGTGAAGGCGTATTCGACGCCTGCGCCGAGCGTCCAGCCGGAGCGTCCCACGTTCCACTGCTCGCTGAACGCATTGCCCCAATTGGACTTGAGGTTGAAGTTGCCGAAGGCCGCGCCGCCGGTTGCGTAGAGCAACGCGCGATCCATCGCGATGCCCGCGCGCGCGCGGACCGAAGCCCGGAAGTCGTTCGTGAGCGTGACATTGCTGCCAAGCGGGATCGCGAGCGCGATCGGGTTGACGCTCTGACGGACGGAACCGCCCTCGACGTCGCCCTCGACGCCCAAGACCACGGAAGGCGCAACCTGGAAGTTGTAGCCGACGTAGCCGCCGCCGATCACGCCGTTCGGGTTGAAGTTGTTGGTCGTCGCCCCGAAGTTGTTATACGCGACGTTTTCCCAGGCGTAGCCGAGGCTGAGACCGACGTAGAAGCCCTGCCAGCTATACACCGGCGTCGGCGCAAGCATGGGAGCAGGCGCCGCGGTGCGCTGCGGGAGGTCCGCCGCCAACGCGGGAGCGCCGATCATTGCGCACCCGAGCGCGAGGATTGAAATATACCGCTTCATTTCCTGATTCCTTATCGGCCTTATTGAGCTCGGCCTCGTTGAGCTTCATTTCTATTATAACGACTTGTTCCGCCGCGCGCTTGACGCCTTGCGCTGCAACATTGACATTTGGGGACAGAGCGCGCGCGACGCGCGTCCTGAAGGGACCGCCGGGCGAAATTCGGCAAGCCGGGCGCAACGGGAAGACAGGGGCGCCGACGTTCAACGAAGATTCGACCAGCCGTTTTCGACCGCCCCCTCGCCGGTCGGCGACGTCAGGTCTGCGTATCGCGCATTGCCGCGCGGGCAGGAGCCCTGCCCTCTACGCTTCGTGCAGTTTTCCGGGGACTTTTCGCGTATCCGCGATCGCGGCGCGCGAAGGCGCGACCGGATTATGGAGGCCTCGCCCGGAATCGAACCGGGATACAAGGATTTGCAGTCCTCTGCGTAACCATTCCGCCACGAGGCCTCGTGGGGCCGCTATAGCGCAGGCCGAAGCGGTTCCGCAAGAAGCGGATTTGTCGCCGGGATGCGATTAGCGCTTTGCAATCGCGAACGACCTTGTTATAGCCACGGCCCACACCGGAACGTTCCCCGATAGCTCAGCCGGTAGAGCAAGCGACTGTTAATCGCTGGGTCGCAGGTTCGAGTCCTGCTCGGGGAGCCATCTGCCTGATATGGTTTATCAAAATGCCGGCGGCTCAGGTTTCGGCCTTCGTCGCGAACCGGCGCGCGACCTCATCGTCGTCGTTGCGCATGGGATCGGCGGCAAACCACGGATACCCCTCGCCGAGCGTCGACTTCGCCAGGCGCTCTGCGGCTTCGGCCATCAGCCGCGCCGTGAAGTCGCGCGCGTCTGACGCGCGCCAGCCGGCGCGCTCGCAGCTCTGGTAGTCGTAGCAGCGGACGAACCCCACGACCGCCGCGGGATTCGCCTCGACCCATCGCGTCCAGCGATAGCCGGCGACGAGTTCGGCATAGGCGACCGATTCTTCGCCGTCCGGCGACAGGTCGTAGCGGTGGCGGACGGAAGCGGCGTTCTCGCTCCACAGCATCCTTCCCATCGCGTCCGCATGTTCGGCGGCCATCGCCACAAGGCCAGGCGCGCCGGCATGCGGAAGGCGCGCCCACAATTTCCATTCGACAGCCGCGGAAACCAGCAGGTCGATATGCGTTTTGGGCAGGAAGAAAGCGGACATGTCCCTGATCTCGCGCTCGGCCGGCGCGCGGCAACCTTTGAAGCGCGCCATACGACAGAATGCAGCGCCCCGCCCTATTTTCGACATGTTAAGATATATCTTTAGCGCATCAAGAAAGGAATCGTCCAATGCGACATGCACACAATTACGGAAACGGATGCGGGCCTCGCGGCCTGTTCTTCATGACCCGGGGATTTGGCGGACACGGCTTCGCGCGCAGCTTCATGAGCGAGGAGCGCGGCGAGCGCGGCCGTCGCCGGATGTTCGATTCGGGCGAGCTGCGGCTCGTGCTGCTCAAGCTCATCTCCGACCAGCCCCGCCACGGCTACGACCTGATCCGCGCGATCGAGGAGCTGACGGGCGGCGCCTATGCGCCGAGCCCCGGCGTCGTCTATCCGACGCTGACCTTGTTGCAGGACATGAGCCATATCGACGAGCAGAAGTCGGAGGGCGCGCGCAAGGCCTTCGCCATCACGCCGGAAGGCGCCGCGCATCTTGCCGCCAACAAGGCGGAGGTCGACGCCGTATTCGCCAAGCTCGCTGAACTCGCCGCCGTGCGCGAACGCTTCGACGGCGCTTCCGTGCGCCGCGCGATGCTGAACCTGCGCATGGCCATTCGCGGGCGGCTCATGCAGGATGGCGCGGACAAGGCGACGCTCCGCGAAGTCACCGCCGTCCTCGACGAGGCCGCGCGAAAGATCGAGGGGTTGTGAGATGAGCAACGTCAGCGTCGCGCATGTGCCGACGACCAACGGCAGCCGCTATCTCCAGCAGCTCTGCAAGCACTGGAGTCACAACCTGAAGGTCGAGTTTTCGCCCGATCGCGGCGCCGTCGTCTTTCCGCGCGATTCGCGCGGCGCCGACTGGCCGGCGGACGGCAAGCTCACGCTCGCCGCGCATCTCGCCGATCTCGAATGCCGGATCGACGCCTCCTCGCCCGCGCATCTCGAGGCGCTGAAGGGCGTGGTCGCGCGCCATCTCGACCGCTTCGCCTTTCGCGAGGCGCCGCTCGCCTTCGACTGGCGCGATCAATAGTCGATCCGCATCGCGCAGGCGGCGTATAAAAGGGCGATGAATTCGCCCTCCCCCGCCATCGTCTGGTTCCGCGAAGACCTGCGGCTTGCAGACAATTCCGCGCTGGCTGCGGCCGTCGAGAGCGGGCGACCGGTTCTCTGCATCTATATTCTCGACACGGAGTCGAGCGGCCTGCGGCCGCTCGGCGGCGCCTCGCGCTGGTGGCTGCATCATTCGCTCCTCGCGCTCGACACGGATCTGCGCAGGATCGGCAGCCGGCTCGATATTTTCCGGGGGCGCGCGCAGCCCGTTCTCGAAAAGCTCGCAAGGCAGACCGAGGCCGCCTCGCTCGTCTGGACGCGGCGTTACGACAAGGCCGGCATCGCCATCGACATGGCGATCAAGGCGGCGCTCGGCGCGCGCCTGTCTGTCGATAGCTTCAACGGCAAGCTGATCGCCGAACCCTGGACAATGAAGACCAAGGCCGGCGCGCCGTTCCGCGTGTTCACGCCGTTCTGGCGCGCCATGCTGGCGACGCAGGAGCCGCAGCCGCCCCTGCCTGCGCCGCGCAGAATTACGGCGGCGCCGGCGCCGCAGGGCGCGCTCGCGCTCGACGATCTCGGGCTCCTGCCGACACGACCAGACTGGGCGGGCGGCCTGCGCGCGGCGTGGACGCCGGGCGAGCGCGCGGCGGCACGGCGTCTCGCGGATTTTCTCGACGAGCGCGTGTCCGACTACGCCGATCAACGCGACTTTCCCGCTGTCGAAGGCACATCGACGCTGTCGCCGCACCTCGCCTTCGGCGAAATCTCGCCGCGGCAAATCTGGGCGGCGACGCGCCATGCGGCCGCCTCCAACCCACGCCTGCAACGCGGGTGCGACAAGTTTCTGTCCGAACTCGGCTGGCGCGAATTCTCCTATCATCTCCTGTTCGCCAACCCCGATCTCGCAACCCGGAACTTCGACGCGCGCTTCGATCGCTTCGTGTGGAACCCGCCGGACGACAAGGTTCTGGCCGCCTGGCGCAGCGGCCGCACCGGCTATCCGATCGTCGACGCCGGAATGCGCGAACTCTGGGCGACAGGCTACATGCACAATCGCGTACGCATGATCGTCGCGTCCTTTCTCGTGAAGCATCTGCTGATCGACTGGCGCATCGGCGAGGCATGGTTCTGGGACACGTTGTGCGACGCCGACCCCGCCAACAATGCCGCGAGCTGGCAATGGGTCGCGGGTTGCGGCGCAGACGCGGCGCCGTATTTTCGCGTGTTCAATCCCGTGCTTCAGGGCGAGAAATTCGACGCCAACGGCGCCTATGTGCGGCGGTGGGCGCCGGAGCTGAGCGACCTGCCCGACCGCTTCGTGCAGAAGCCTTGGGACGCGCCGACGCCGCCGCGGGACTATCCCGCGCCCATCGTCGACCATGCGCGCGCCCGCGCGCGGGCGCTGGCTGCGTTCCAGCAGCTCAAGGATTGATCATGACCCGCCCTTGCGCCGTGTCCGCGAGGGATGCAGACTGAAGCCTGAGGGTTCCGCTCGGGGATCGCGCGGAACAAGGGCGTGCGACGAGAAGCTGGAAGCCGGTCTTTCGCGGACGCGCGCCCTGCATTTTGAATTCGATCGGCTTTTTCCGCCCTTGAGCATTTGCCGTTCAAAGGCCGGCTGATCCGGGTCTTTCGCGAATTCCGTCGGAGCGCCGCAATGACCTTGCCGCCTGTTCGACAATTCGATTCCGCGGCGCGCGCCGACGCTGCGGCCTATCCGTTCGCCGCGCGCAAGGTGCTCGATTTCGCCGGGCTGATCGAAAACGGCCGTCTCGAAATCGCCATGCCCGACGGGCGGGTCTTTTCGTTTGGCGGCAAGGCGGCCGGTCCTCACGCGCGCATGGACATTCACGATCTCGCGTTTGCGCGCGCCTTTGCGCACGGCGATATCGGGGTCGCGGAATCCTACATGCGCGGCGAGTGGTCGACGCCGGATCTCACGGCCTTTCTCGAAGTGTTCTGCGTCAACCAGCACGCAATCGCGCGACTGCTTTCGGGCAAGCCTTTGGTGCGCATCGCGCAGATGGCGTATCACTGGCTGCATCGCAACACGCGCGCGGGCGCGCGGCGCAACATCCACGCGCATTACGACCTCGGCAATTCCTTCTACGCCAAGTGGCTCGATGCGAGCATGACCTATTCGTCGGCGCTCGATCTCGCCGCCGGCGGCGACCTTACCGACGCGCAGGAACGCAAGTACAGGGCGCTCGCCGACGCGCTCTGCGCGCGCGAGGGCCAGCACATTCTCGAGATCGGTTGCGGCTGGGGCGGCTTCGCCGAACATGCCGCGCGCGAACGCGGCTGCAGGGTGACGGCGCTCACCATCAGCAGGGAGCAATTCGATTTCGCCCGCGAGCGCGTGCACAAGGCCGGCCTCGCCGAGCGCGTCGAGGTGCGGATGCAGGATTATCGCGACGAACGCGGCGTCTACGACGGCGTCGCCTCGATCGAAATGTTCGAGGCGGTGGGCGAGGCCTACTGGCCCGCCTATTTCGCGCAGGTGCGCGACAGGCTCGTCAGCGGCGGACGCGCGGCGCTGCAAATCATCACCATCGACGAGGAGATCTTTCCGCGCTACCGGCGCGAACTCGATTTCATCCGTCGCTACATATTCCCCGGCGGCATGCTGCCCACGCGCACCATCCTGGAGAAGCTCGGCGCGGGCCATGATCTCGCGCTCGTCGCGCAGCGGGCGTTCGGGCGCGACTATGCGCTGACGCTTGCGCAGTGGCGCGACCGCTTTCGCGCCGCCTGGCCCGATATCGTGCAGCAGGGGTTCGACGAACGCTTCCGCCGCCTCTGGGAGTACTACCTCTCCTATTGCGAAGCGGGTTTCCGCTCGGGCGCCATCGACGTCCGGCACATCATTTTCGCCCGGCGATAAGTTTTTTTTTACGACGCGAAACAGTCCCGATTGATCCGGGCGCCGCCGCCATGCTCTCCTGAAATCAGTTGCTTGGAAATTTCTCGATCAGCATTGCCCCTGCGTCAATTCAGCGCTTTTCGTTCAAATGCGGCAGTTTGCCTAAACGTGGTCTTCACGCACTGCGCGCAAGAGTGCCGGGCATCGACACGCAGCCCAACGCAAAGCCATGTCGCACTCGCTCCCAACCGCCGCAACGGCGCCTCGAAACCAGCCGCAAAGGCATGGATTCCTGCGCGATCAGCGCGGCACGATTTCGGCGGCCTTCGCGCTCACCGGTCTCGTGGCGTCAATGCTGGTCGGGGCCTCGATCGACTACGGCCGCAGCGTCGGCATGCAGCAGAAACTTCAGGCGGCCGTCGACGCGGCGATGCTTGCCGCGCTGCAGGCGCCCTCGGCCAATCGCACAACGGTCGCCACGCAGATTCTGAACGCAAGCCTGGGCGCTTCCGGCGTCAGCGCGAGCTGGACGCAGGCGCCGACCCAAAATTTCGACGGGTCCCTCACCGGCGTCGCGCAAGCGAACGTTCCGACGTTCTTCATGAAGATTGCCCGCGTCAACACGATGACGGTCTCGGCCAGCGCCACGGTCGAGCTTCCCTCGGCGCAGACCGCGTCGACCGTGTCCTTCTCCCTGACCGGCGCCTATGGCTGGTGGTGGAAGAAGGTGGAGCTGTACATCCACACCGCGGGCGCGACGAGCGACACCTTGCTGGCGAGCTACGTCTACCAGCCGGTGACGCTCAGCGCGCAGAGCGGCCGCGGCACGGGAACGACCACGGCGAGCTTCCTGACCGGCGGCGCAATGGTCGCGGGTCTGGTCAACACGGCCGTCGCCATGGGCTCGTCCTACGACAACGCCTATCTCAAGATGACCGTCTACACCGACGGATGCGGCCCGGGCATGGCCGGCTACTCGACCACGAGCGGCTCGGTCACGACGCAGAACTGCGTGACGTCCGGCACGCAGGTGCAGACCGGCACGAACCGCTACGGGCAGCCGACCTACACGACGTACACGAAGTCGGCCACCCCGAACGTCTACAGCACGAACAGCGCGTCGACCGCCCAGTATCTCTTCGTCAATGGCGTGCAACTGGCCGCCAACTCGACGCCGACGATCTTCACGCTGCTGCCCTGCAACCAGACTTCCACGCACGCATGGGAAGACGGCGGCGGCTGGTCGCAACAGGATATTTTCTTCAGCGTCGCGACCACCTGCTCGGCCAATCCCAACTACACGCTGGCGGCGCGCGTGAAGTCCTGATCACGGCCGCGCTTCCAGCACCATGTTGAAGGGCGTTTCCGCCGCGCGGCGCACGCTGCCGAATCCCGCTTCGCGAATGACGGACGCCAGCCGCGCCTCGCCTGCCTGCGCGCCAAGCGCCAGTCCGACCTCCTGCGACAGCGAGGCCGGCGTGCAGACGAGCGTGGACGCCGCGTAGAAGACCGCGCCGACCGGCGTGAGATTGCCCTGCAAGCTGTCGCTGGCGAAAGGCTCGACGACCATCCACGTTCCATCGGGCGCAAGCGCCTCGCGCACGCGCTTTCCCGCGCCGACGGGATCGCCCATGTCGTGCAGGCAATCGAAGAAGCAGACGAGATCGTAGCCGCGCGCCGGCAGCGCCTTCGCCGTGCTGACCTCGAAGGCGATGCGGTCGCCCAGCCCCTCGGCCTGCGCCGCGGCCCGCGCCGCCTCCACGGAATGCGGGTGGTAGTCGAAGCCGTGGAAGCGCGAATTGGGGAAGGCCTTGGCCATGATGATGGTCGAAGCGCCGTGTCCACAGCCCACGTCGGCGACGGACGCGCCGCGCTCGAGCTTCTCCACGACGCCGTCGAGCGCCGGCAGCCATTCGGCCAGCAGGTGATGGTTGTAGGCCGGCTGGAACACACGGCGCGTTCCGCAGAACAAGCAATTGTTATGCTCGTGCCAGGCGAGCTTGCCATCGGTGCGAAAGGCGTTGAGCAGCTTGGGGACGTCGTCGAACAGGCCGCGCGCGATGTCGAAGAAGCCCGCCATGTAGACGGGACTGCCTTCATCGGCAAAGACCATGCCCTGCGCCGCGGACAGCGAGAACTTGTCGCCCTTTTCGTCGTAGGAGACGTAGCCCTGCGCGGCCTGCGCCGACAGCCATTCGCGCACGAGGCGCGGCAGAGCGCGCGCGCGCGTGGCCAGCGCGTCCGCCGTCATCGGACCTTCGCTGGCAAGTATCTTGTAGAAGCCGAGCTGGTCGCCGATATGCGTCAGAACGGAATTGGTCAGAGCGCCGAGATCGCCGAGCATCCGACCGACGAAGGCATTGAGCGCATCGGCGTCAAAGGCCGGGGGTTGCGGGACATGTTGATTGAGCGCAGGCGCAGCCATGATCGTCCTCCACTGGACAAGCCGCGCCCCCGCGCGGCGCGGGGTCGGAACTAGGCGCGAAAACTTGCAGATCAAGCCTGCCGCCGCGCCGCGTAGCTTGTCGATCGGCGCCCATGCCTTTAGGCAGGAAGGAGAGAGGATCCGCACGCCATGCAATTCGCGCCAAACGTCATCGACGCCATCGGGCATACGCCGCTGATCGAACTGCAGGCCGCCTCGAAGGCGACGGGCTGCCGCATTCTCGGCAAGGCGGAATTCATGAACCCCGGCGGATCGGTGAAGGATCGCGCAGCGCTCGCCATCGTGCGCGACGCCGAAGCGCGCGGGCTGCTGAAGCCCGGGGGCGTGATCGTGGAAGGCACCGCCGGCAATACGGGCATCGGGCTCGCGCTGGTGGCCAATGCGCTCGGCTATCGCACCGTCATCGTCATCCCCGAGACGCAAAGCCAGGAGAAGAAGGACATGCTGCGCCTGCAAGGCGCGGAGCTGATCGAAACGCCCGCCGTCCCCTATTCCAACCCCGACAATTACGTGAAGCTGTCGGGCCGTCTCGCCGAAAAGATGGCGCGCGAAAGCGCGACGGGCGCGATCTGGGCCAATCAGTTCGACAATGTCGCCAATCGCGAGGGCCACCGCCTGACGACAGGCCCGGAGATCTGGGACGACACGAACGGCAAGGTCGACGGATTTATCTGTGCGGTGGGCTCGGGGGGCACGCTCGGCGGCGTCTCGCTGGCGCTGAAGGAACGCAATCCGAAGATTCAAATCGGATTGGCCGATCCGATGGGAGCCGCGCTCTATTCCTGGTACACGACCGGCGAACTGAAGTCCTCGGGATCGTCGATCACCGAAGGCATCGGCCAGGGGCGCGTGACGAAGAATCTCGAAGGCGTCGTGGTGGACAAGGCGTACCAGATCGAGGACGCCGAGGCCCTGCGCATCTGTTTCGACCTGGCGGAGAACGAGGGCCTGCTGCTTGGCGGGTCCTCCGGCGTGAATATCGCCGGCGCGATCCGGCTGGCGAAGGACATGGGGCCCGGCCACACGATCGTGACGCCGCTCTGCGATTCCGGCGGCCGCTACGCGGCGAAAATGTTCAATCCGGAATTCCTGCGCTCGAAGAACCTGCCGGTTCCCGGCTGGATGGAGCGGAAGTCGAATATCGTCCCGCCCTACGAGTCGCGCTGACGCACGCGACCGAAAAATTCGCTCAGTGAACGACCAGCCACGCGGTCGCCATCAGGACGGACAGGACCGAGAGCATCGGGACGGTAAGGCCGCTGGTCTGCTTGGTCGGGTCCATGGTCGTCTTCCCCAGTCGCGAATGTCGCTGTCAACGAAGGGGAGGATGGATTGTTCCGAACCGGCTTTCGGTGCGCGCGCGCACGCCGCGTCAAGACCTCGGCCAGCCTTGCCGCCGCAAGGGGGATCGCGCTAAATCCGAGGTGCGGAAACTGACAAGGATGGAACCATGGCGGCCCACGGCGCGCACAAGCATTTCGTGACGACCCAGTGGCTTGCCGATCACCTGGCGGCGCCCGACCTGTTCGTGGTCGACGCGAGCTGGCACCTGCCGACGTTGAACCGCGACGCCAAGGCCGAATATCTGGCCGGCCATATTCCCGGCGCCGTGCATTTCGACATCGACGCGATCTCCAACAAGAAATCGCCCCTGCCCCACATGCTGCCGGACCCCATCGCCTTTTCCAGCGCGATGCGGGCGATGGGCCTCGGCGACGGGATGCGGGTCGTCGTCTACGACAGCTACGGGCTGTTTTCCGCGCCGCGCGTCTGGTGGACGCTGCGCACCTTCGGCGTCACCGACGTCTTCGTGCTGGACGGCGGCCTGCCGGCCTGGAAGGCCGAGGGACGGCCGTTGGAAGAAGGGCCGGTGCGCAAGCAGCCGCGCCACTTCACCGCCCGCCTCGACCACGGCGCGGTCGCCAGCATCGACGACGTGAAGAAGGCGCTGGCGACCGGCGCGCAGGTCGTCGACGCGCGCGCGGCCGACCGTTTCCGCGGCGAGGCGCCGGAGCCGCGCCCGGGCCTCAAGTCCGGGCATATGCCGGGCGCGAAAAACCTGCCGTGGGACCAGATCATCGAGGGCGGCCGCCTGAAGCCGCCGGCCGCGCTCGCCGCCGCCTTCAAGAACGCCGGCGTGGACCTTACGAAGCCGGTGCTGACCACATGCGGCTCTGGCGTCTCGGCCGCCATCCTGTCGCTGGCGCTGGAAACGGCGGCGAACCGCTCGGCGCCTGTCTACGACGGCTCCTGGGCGGAATGGGGCGGCCGGCCGGATTGCCCTGTCGCGTACGGGTAAGTCGAGACCGATCACACGAGGTCGGCCACGGCTACTTCGCCGTCGGTCAGGTAACGGTTCACCTTGCCGATGGTCAGCCGTTCGCGCGGGAGATGAGAACGCACGTTCTCAACGACGCCGGCGCTTTTCAGCTCCCCCATGATGTACTCGCGTTCCTCGTTGGTGTCGGCGTCGGTCGCGTGGGTGATCTGGAAGCTCAGCCGGGTGAGGGAAATGCCGGTGTCTTTCGTGCCTGCGCCTATCCACAACACCCTTTCGTGATCGGAAGGACGGCGCGCAGCCAGCCAAAAGGATGGCGTGCCGATGGATTCCTCGGCGAGTTCGAACGGCAATCCCCAGAAGCGGATGTGGTGACGCTTTCGCGGGCTATCGCCGATCGGCTTTTGAAAGCCGATGTCCTGGCCCCGTCCGAACAGATACAGGGTGCTGAATGGGGCCGACGGATAGGGCCGGTTCAGGACGAACGCCCTGGCCATGCGCCACGAACTCGCCAGCCCCAGCGGGTCGGCGTGCGACCAGCCGGCATCCGCGAATGCGCGCCGCAGTTGGGACAGGTCGCCGATCAGAACGAGATTGACGGGATCTCCCGGCAAGCCGTCGCCCGTGATCGTGAAGCTCGGCACATGTCCTCGATTCAGGATTCGCAGCCCCAGCCTTATGGCGCGCGGCAGGACCACGTAGGCGGCAAGGCCATATGTAGCGGCCACGGCCAGCGTCGCCGGCAGGCGCTGGTCCGCAAAATCGAAAATCACGAACACGATGAGCCAGACTGTCGCCGCGCCGAGAGCGAAGACCAACAGACGTTGCAGGAGAAGCTTGAGCCATCTCATGCCGACACCTCTGAACGCGCGGGATGTCGCTGGCGCGCGGAACCGGCGCCGCGGCGCTCGCTTCTTCGGGCAGACATTGCCCGCGAACCGCCTATCCCGGCCCTACGCCGATCTCACAACTTTTCCGCATTCCCCGGCAGAATCTTGAACACGCGCGCCTTGCCGGCCTCGTCGGTCAGCGTCAGCGCATCGCCCTGAACGGACAGCGCGTAGCAGTCGGCCTCTTCGTCGGAGCCCGAATCGTCGTCGCTCTCGTCGTCTTCCTCGTCTTCATCGTCGTCGGCGTAATCCGTGCAGACCTTGTCGCCGCGCAGCGTCCATTCGCCCTCGCCGGGTTTGCCGTCGATCTTGTTCTTCGCGACGCCGTCGGGCGCAAAATATTCAATCGAGGCTTCGCCTGTCGGCGTCTTGCCGACGATGGTGTTGCCGACGACCGCCTTCCAGGCCTCGAGCCCGACGACAGCCGGCGCTTGCGCGGAAACGGGCGCCGAGACGATGGCCGTCAGAGCGGCGGCGGCGGAGAAGAGGAGAGGTTTCGAAAGCATGGCGTAAGCGTCGCCGATTGACGCATCGGCGTCAACGCGCGTCAGCCGGTCCCGCAGAGCGCCGCGTAAAGCGCACGGTCGCTTTCAGAGAAACAGCAAAAGACGACTTTCGCGATGCGCGAGCCGGCCGCCGCGCGCACGGTCGCCACGGCTATTTGCGCCGCGGCGTCTGCCGGATAGCCGTAAACGCCGGTCGAGATGCAGGGAAAGGCGATCGTGGCGAGCTCGCGTTCGACGGCGATTTCGAGGCAGCGCCGATAGCAGGAGGCGAGCAGTTCCGCTTCCCGGCGGTCGCCGCCGCGCCAGATCGGTCCGACCGTGTGGATTACATAGCGCGCCGGCAGGCGATAGCCGCGCGTGATCTTGGCGTCGCCGGCGGCGCAGCCGCCGAGCGCACGGCATTCGGCGAGAAGCTCCGGACCGGCGGCGCGATGAATCGCGCCGTCTACCCCTCCGCCGCCGAGAAGGCTCTGGTTGGCGGCGTTGACGATGGCGTCGACGTCCAGCGTCGTGATGTCGGCGCGGACCGGCGTCAGTGCGGTCGGCATGATCGCCTCCCGTTAGAGCCCTGCCCGCCGCGGGTCACGCGCTCTCAGCGATCGCAGGCGTAGAGCAACTGGTTGGCGCGCGCCGCGGCCCGCTGCGTGCGGCCCGGCGAACTGCCCAGGCAAAAGTCCATATGAGCGTCGAAATTGGTGTGCAGCCCCTGCGGGCCGTATTGCAGGCAACCCTTGCGCGCCGCTTCCAGGCCGATGGCGACCATTCCCTGGGCCCAGGTGCGGCAATAGCGGTAGCCACCGCCGCCGCCGCCGCCATAGCCGTCGTCGTATCCCCCGCGTCGCTCGTAGTACTGCGCCAATTCGATGCGCGCGTCCTGGCGCGGCCCTGAAGCGACGCCGAAGCACGCGTTCGCGGAGCCGACGAATTGCCCGACCGCAGACGCGTCGCAGGCCCCCGCCGGCGCCGCGCCCGAGACGGCAAGACCCGCGGCCATCGCCGCCAGCATGAGATGTGTCGTTTTCATATGCCCGATCCTGAAAGGCGCCGTTTCACCGCTTGCGCGTGACTGCAGACCATACAGTCGCGTGGATGGCGCCATCAAGAACCGCCGGGCCCGTCGTCGACGCTGGAGCGCGCCGCGAAAAAGCGCACGCCGTCCCCATTGCAAGGCCAAGTCAAGGCTGGCTTCGGAATTTTCTGTTCACGCGCTGGAACCTTCGCGACGACACACTAGTTGCGGATTCAAGGTGCGGCTGACGTTCGTCCGCCGCAGCGCCGGAAGGCCAGGAGGCGTGTCGCCTTCGTCACTTTGGCCCGAAGCGCCGGCAGGCCCGTTACGCCGCCACTGAGCCGGGATTTCGTCCAAGAGAACGGGCGGCGCTGATGCGTCGAGGGCCTTCTATCGGCCGTTCCGAGACGATCCCGCGGAAACCGGAGACAGCGACATGTGCGACTATTCATTGGAAATGTACGCCTCGCGTCCGGCCCGTCAGAGCGAGACCTATACGACGTCCCGTTTCCCCAGCGGGTCGATCGGACTGGTCTCGCCGGGCGATCGGTCGTGCGCGATCTGCGTTCAGTATGACACGAAGCTGGAGCTCACCGACATTCCGACGCCCATTCGTGAACGCTATGGACTCGGCGAAAGGGAGACGGTCGTTTTCGCGCGCATCGAAAGCGGCGCGTACCATGACGGCGTCGCGCTGAAGGACGGCAGCATCGTCTCGCTGCAGCAGATCGGCCCCGGCGTCACAGTGGCGGTCGAGGGGCTGCTGGAGAAGGCGGAGCCCGTGAAGGAGCCGGCGCTGGCAGAATGAGTCCGGCGAGGCCCGCCTCGCCGCCCTTGCATCGGACGCGCCGGGCCGGCCATGGCTGAGCGCGTCCGGATGCGGACAGACAACCTCCCTGTCACAGCCCGCAGCTTGTTGGTCTGCGGGCCTCCCTCTTTGTCGCCGTGCGGGCCATTCGGGCCCTGCCGCGCGCCTCGGCGCGGCGCCCAATAATCAGGCGACTTACCCCCAAAAATGCCTACGAAGTAATCAACTGCGGCGGAGAATCGCCTTGGCGGGTTGGCACGGCCGGTGCTAATGAGCGCTGCGGTTGGACGAATTCGGACGGAATTGACCGATTTGGAAGGCCGCGCGTCGGGGACGAGGCACGCGAATGAAGAAAATCGAGGCGATCATCAAGCCATTCAAGCTGGATGAGGTGAAAGAGGCGCTGCACGAGATTGGCCTGCAGGGCATCACGGTCACCGAAGCCAAGGGCTTTGGCCGGCAAAAGGGTCACACCGAACTCTATCGCGGCGCCGAATACGTCGTCGACTTCCTGCCGAAGGTGAAGATCGAGATCGTGCTGGCGGACGACGCCGTCGCGCGCGCGGTCGAAGCCATCCGCAATGCGGCCCAGACCGGCCGCATCGGCGACGGCAAGATCTTCGTCTCCAACATCGAACAGGCGCTCCGCATCCGCACCGGCGAGACCGGGACGGACGCGATCTGACCATCCCGCAGTTCCAGAAAACGCAATCTTTCCAGCAGCGAGGCAGCACATGAAGACCGCCAAGGACGTCCTCAAGTATATCAAGGACAACGACGTCAAATACGTGGACCTGCGGTTTACCGATCCGCGCGGCAAGTGGCAGCACGTCACCTTCGACCAGACGCTGATCGACGAGGAGATTTTCGCCGAAGGCACGATGTTCGACGGCTCCTCGATCTCCGGCTGGAAGGCGATCAACGAATCCGACATGACGCTGATGCCCGACCCGGCGACGGCGACCATGGACCCGTTCTTCGCGGCGCCGACGCTGTCGATCGTCTGCGACGTGCTCGAGCCCTCGACGGGCGAGCCCTACAACCGCGACCCGCGCGGCATCGCCAAGAAGGCGATGGCCCACATGAAGACGCAGGGCGTCGGCGACACCGCCTATTTCGGCCCGGAAGCCGAATTCTTCGTGTTCGACGACGTGCGCTTCAAGGCCGACCCCTACAACACCGGCTTCGTGCTCGACTCGATCGAGCTGCCGACCAACCAGGACACCGCCTATGAGGGCGGCAACCTCGGCCACCGCATCCGCACCAAGGGCGGCTATTTCCCGGTTCCGCCGATGGACTCCGCGCAGGACATGCGCTCCGAGATGCTCGGCGCCATGGCGCAGATGGGCGTGAAGGTCGAGAAGCACCACCACGAGGTCGCTTCCGCGCAGCACGAACTCGGCATGAAGTTCGACACGCTCGTGCTGATGGCCGACCACATGCAGATCTACAAGTACTGCATCCACCAGGTGGCGCAGAGCTACGGCAAGTCGGCGACCTTCATGCCGAAGCCGATCTTCGGCGACAACGGCTCGGGCATGCTCGTGCACCAGTCGATCTGGAAGGACGGCAAGCCGGTCTTCGCCGGCAACAAGTACGCCGACCTGTCGCAGGAGTGCCTGTGGTACATCGGCGGCATCATCAAGCACGCCAAGGCGCTGAACGCCTTCACCAACCCGTCGACGAACAGCTACAAGCGCCTCGTCCCGGGCTATGAGGCCCCGGTGCTGCTCGCCTATTCCGCGCGCAACCGTTCGGCGTCCTGCCGCATTCCGTACACCTCGAACCCGAAGGCCAAGCGCGTGGAAGTCCGCTTCCCCGATCCGACGGCGAACCCCTATCTCGCCTTCGCCGCCATGCTGATGGCCGGTCTCGACGGCATCGCCAACAAGATCGATCCCGGCCCGGCGATGGACAAGGACCTGTACGACCTGCCGCCGAAGGAATTGAAGAAGATTCCGACGGTCTGCGGCAGCTTGCGCGAAGCCCTCGCCAACCTCGACAAGGACCGCAACTTCCTGAAGGCCGGCGGCGTGTTCAACGACGACTTCATCGACAGCTGGATCGAGCTGAAGATGCAGGAAGTCATGCGCTTCGAAATGACCCCGCACCCGGTCGAATTCGACATGTACTACTCGGTCTAGTCCTTTCGGACTCAGACCTGCGAAGGGCGGCCCTCGGGCCGCCCTTTTGCTTTCAGGCGTCGCCTAGATGAAGAACAGCGCGAACGCGATCGCCTGCACGAGGAGACCGGCGCCGACCATGCCGCCGAAAACCCAGGTCAGCAGCGCGCGTTTCCCGACCCAGAAGAAGGCGAGGCCGCCGGGCACGACCGCGAAGGCGCAGAGCGCAATGCCGATCGCCATGGCGACAAGAAGCGCGACATGTTTCTCGGGCGTCAGTCGCCCGGAATCGTTGGCCATCGCGGCGGCCGACATCTGCAGGACGGTCCAGCCGACCGATCCAGCGATCCAGACGAGAATGAAGGCGAGGCCGCCGACGATGGCGAGAGGCGAAGGGCCGGTCATGCGTCTGCGTAGCACGCCGCAAGCGGAGCGCTAAGACCGCGTCAGCGGGGCAAGGTGTCGAGGAGCTTTTGCGCGCGCGCGAGCAGCGTCGCATGGACGGGCGACGCCTTGATCTTCTCGCCGTAGCAAGCGCGAAACGCGCGGTCGCCGTCCGAACGCAGCGTCTCGCCCTCCTTTGAGGCCGCCTCGTCCTTCAGCCCGGACTGCTGGTAGCGCTCCTGCGCGGCGTCCGCCTTCTTCAGGTAGTCTTTCCACACCTTCTCGCAGGCGGCGATCACGGGCGGCTTCGGCGTCGCGGGCGCCGTCACGATGTATACGCGGCCGCCGCGCACGAGCGAGACGATGATCTCGTCCGGCGCGCCGGGACCGTCGTCCTGCTGGCGCCGGTCGAGCATCGCTTGCGCGAAGCCGGCGCCTTCGGGGGGCTTGATGGCGAGTTCCGCGAATTTCACGACAGCGGCGTCGTGGCTCAGCGCCTGCGTGTAGAAGCCGTCGAAGGCGAGCGCCGCCGCCGCATCCTGCGGCACATTAGGCGCTCCCTTGTCCCACCAGTCCCTGTGCTCGTTCAACCAGGCGCCGAGCAGGCCCGTCGTCGTCACATAAGCCCGGCTCTTGCCGCCATCCAGCCCGAAGACCAGAGCGTCGAGCGCGCCGAATTCGATGTCGCCTTTCATCAGGCTCATCTCGTTGAGCTTGCCTTCGCCCGACGCGCCCCTGATGTCCGGCTTGCCGACGATCTTGCGCAACCTGTTCTGAAGATCTGCCTCCGCGCGCTTCAACGGCGCCTCGACCTTCTTGTAGTCGACTTCCTTGTCGCCCGCATCGAAGCGCGCGATGTAGGCGTTGCGCGCCTTCAGGTAATCGTCTTCCAGCGGATCGGCGCGCAGCGGCGCCGACGGGAAGGCGGTCGCCGCGAAAAGGCCGAGAGCGGCAAGAGCGCGAATTGCTGTCATGGACGTCTCGCTTGAATCGTTTTCGGCGCATTCCCCGCGCCGGCGCGCGTGACAATGCGGACTTCATCGCCCGATATCGTCGCATCGCCGTCCCAGCGGTCGCCCAGCGGGACGCTGCGCAGATTGGCGAGCGCGATGCGCGTCGCGACCTTGCCTTCGTCGTCGAATGCGCGCGCGGGGCTGAGGTCGAGAATGTGCAGCGTGTGAAATACTCCCGTGCCGCCGCCATTGTAACTGGCGACGACGACGAGCAGCCCGTTCTTCGTCGTCCCGATGTAGCGATACGCCGTCTCTTCGGCTTCGCGGCCATTGCCTGCCGCCCTGCCCTGCACGGTCCAGGCGCCGTTCGTCCTGATCGGATCGAAATAAAGATTGCTGCCAACGGCGGCGTCGAGATCGACCGATGTCCAGATCGACGCGGAATCCGCGAGGTTGCCGTCGCCGAAATCGCGAAAGATTTCCGGGGGAATTGGCTTGCCGCGCAGGGTGAAGCTCTTGCGCACTTCGGCGATCAGGCCCGCCGCTTCGCCGGCCTCTGCGCCGAGCGCGCGACCCGGCTTCGCGCCGCAAGCAACGGTTGCGCAGAATGCGCCGAAGAGCGCGCGGCGCGTGATTGCGCCATTTGGAGGATCGGCAGCTTTCATGCTGCGCATTCTCCCGTCCCTCGCGCGCGCAGGCTGAGACAAATCGCACAGGCGCGTCAAAGCGCGCCGTTCAGACGATGACGAAGAAGATGGAGAGAAAGGCGCGCCAGAAACCGTGGCGCCTTTTCGCGCGACGCAGGACCGGCAGGTCGTCCTGCTCGAAGGAGACCGCGCCATAGCCCGCAGCGTCTGCGCAACGCAGAAGCAGGGCGGAATTGGCCGGCGTCGGTCTCATGCCAAGAATTAAGGCATGAGACTTTGAAAGTTTCGTTACACGGCGATATCGGCGCCGAGCGAGGCGAAAAGCCTTCGATAGCGCGCAGCCGCATCGTCCCAGGAATAGAGCCTGGCGCGTTCTTCGCCAGCCGCCGACAGGCGCGTGCGCAGCCAGGAATCGCCGGCCAGCGCCTTCATGCCGGCGGCAATCTGCGCAACGGACGCGGGGTCGACCAGCAGCGCCGCGTCGCCCGCGACTTCCTGCGTGGCGGTGGCCGCGCTGGTCAGCACCGGCGCGCCGCACGCCATCGCCTCGATGATCGGCAGACCGAACCCCTCGTAGAGCGTCGGAAAAAGGAAGGCCTCGGCGCCGGCGAGCAGCGGTCCCATGTGCTCGTCCGCGACATAGCCCACGAGCTTCGTTCGCGGGAAATCGCCGACTGGCCCCGTGGCGCCGAACACATGCGTGCGCGCGAGATTGCCGGAGACGACGAGATGCAGGTCGGGCGGCAGGTCGGGCAGCGCGGCCGCCCAGGCCTCCAGCGCGCGCGCGAGATTCTTGCGGCGGTCGGAGGTCGCCTGCAGCAGGAAGTAGCGGCGCGGCAGGTCGAGCGCCGCGCGCGTGGCGGCGACGGCGTCGGCGTCGTAGCGGCGGAACTGCGCGCTCACGCCATTGCCGATGATCTCGATGCGCGACGGGTCGAGCCCGTACCAATGCGCGATGCGCTTGCGCGAGAAGTCGGAGACAGTCACCACCCGCGCCGCGCGCTTCATCAGCGGCGGCAGCAGCAGGCGATAGGCGCGCGCGAAACTGGCGGAGAAGAACTCGGGCGCGTCCAGGTAGGCGACGTCGTGCAGGGTGACGACCTGCGCGCGCTTGACGATCGGACCCGTGGCGGAGGGCGACCACAGCAGCTTGCCGATCGTGCGCAACGGCAGCACGCATTGCTCCCAGGCGTGGCCCTGCGGCCCGCCGAGCGGCTTTGTCGGCGCGACGGCCTCGACCGGGCCGAGGCGCTTCAGGATTTCGGCGGTCACGCGCTGCTGCCCGCCCATGGAAAAGGCGGTGACGCGCGCGTTTACGGCGAGACGCATGCCGCCGCTCCCGTCGCGTCCTGCAGCGCGCCCGATGGCGCGGCGGCGAGCATGCCGCGATAGGCCTTTTCCAGCCGCTCGACGTGACGCTGCAATGTCGGCGGGTCGCGCCAGTAGGCGGCGTGCGCGGCGTTCGACATTCTTCGGACTGTCGCGTCGTCCTGCATGGTCTTCAACGCCCGCGCGAGATCGGCGGCGTCGCCGGACTTGAACCACAGGCCCATTTCGCCATCGACGATTTCCTCGCGACCGGCGCAGACGTCCGAGACGATGACCGGCGTTCCCGACGCCTTGGCTTCCAGCACGGTCAGCGGCTGGCCTTCATACCAGCGCGAGGGGAAGACGAGCGCGCGCGCCGCGCGCAACGCCTTGCGCGCCTCCTCGGGCTTCTGCCAGCCGAGCACGCGCGCCTCCGGATATTTTTCGCGCAATTCGGCGGCGGCCGGACCGTCGCCGACGAAGGTCGGGACCATGCCCGCCATGCGCGCGGCTTCGGCGAACAGCAACGGCCCCTTCTCCGGCGAGACGCGGCCGACGAAAATCATGTCGCCCGACGCGGGCTGCGCCTTCGGCCCGCAATTTTCGGCCGCGACAGGATTGGAGATGGCGTGCACGCGCCTGCCTTTCGGCAGATAGGGCGCGATGATCTCGCGCTGCACGTTGGAGATGCAGATGAAGTCGGAAAAGACGTCGCGCAGGCCGACGATTCCGTTCGCCATCGCGAGGCGTGCGCTGCGCCAGACTTTTCGCGGATAGGAGACCGCGTCGCAATTGGTGGCGAGGCAGGACGCCCCCAGCGGCCGGCGCTCGCACAAGCGGTGGGCGTTATAGTCGTAGAAGCCGCCGGTCGGGCAGAACAGGAAGTAGTCGTGCAGCGTGAAGATCGCCGGCAGGCCCGACGCGCGAATGGCGGGCGCGATCGAGGGCGACAGCGCCTTGGCCCAGCCGTGGACATGCACGATCGTGCGTCCCGGCGGCATGCCCGCCAGCAGGTTCGACAGGGCGCGCTGCGCCGTCGTGTTCCATATGCCTTGCGCAGCCGCCACGAGCTTCGACGATGCGCCCAGAAGATCGGTCTGGCCAAGGCAGACAACCTCGATCCTGTTGTCGCGGAGCTGCGGATCGACCGGGCCGGCCGCGGCGAAGACGATGGGCCTGTGGCCCGCCGCCTTCAGGCCGATCGCCGAATCGAAGGCGACCTTGGCCTGCCCGCCGGTGACCGAGGCATGGTCGAGGCAGATGACGATGGTGAGCGGATTGTCTGTACGCCGTGCGCCGTCTTGGCCGGGCTTGTCCCGGCCATCCACGCCGGGAGGCGTCAGCGATGGCTGCATCATCGTCCGTCCTTGCTTGCCAGCCTTCCCGAAGCGGCGCGGCGTGGATGCCCGCGACGAGCGCGGGCATGACGGCAGGTGTAGCGCGGGAGCTTTTAAAGTCGCGTAACCGCTGCCGTTTCCGTTTCGTTCGCATTTTGCCCGGCGGCGTGGCATAGAGCCCCATGACGAACCGAATCAGCGTAAAACGCGGCATGGCCCAGAACGGCGACCTGTTTGGCGGCGCGGCGCGCAAGCCTGCGCCCGCGACACCCGCGAAGAAAGACGCGCCCCGCGCCGGCACGCCCGGCGAGGCCGGCTATACGGCCGCCTCGATCGAGGTGCTGGAGGGGCTCGAGCCCGTCCGGCGACGGCCCGGCATGTATATCGGCGGCACGGACGAGACCGCGCTGCATCACCTGTTCGCGGAAGTCATCGACAATTCGATGGACGAGGCGGTGGCAGGACATGCGACCTTCATCGAGGTCGATCTCGACGCCGAGGGCTTCGTCACCGTGACCGACAACGGGCGCGGCATGCCGGTCGATCCGCACCCCAAGTTTCCGAAGAAGTCGGCGCTCGAAGTCATCATGACCATGCTGCACGCCGGCGGAAAATTCGATTCCGGCGCCTACCAGACCTCGGGCGGCCTGCACGGCGTCGGCGTCAGCGTCGTCAACGCGCTGTCGGATACGCTCGAAGTCGAAGTCGCGCGCGGCCAGCAGCTTTATCGCCAGACTTTTTCGCGCGGACTTCCGACCTCGAAGCTGCAGCAACTCGGCGCGGTGAAGAACAGGCGCGGCACGAAGGTCCGCTTCCATCCGGACGCACAGATTTTCGGCAAGGGCGCGCATTTCCGCCCGGCCCGACTGTTCCGGATGGCGCGCTCGAAAGCCTATCTGTTCGGCGGCGTGGAAATCCGCTGGAACTGCGCGCCTTCGCTGGTCGAAGGCACGGATACGCCGGACAAGGCCGTGTTCCGCTTCCCCGGCGGCCTCAAGGACTATCTCGCGCGGGAAATCGAGGGCAAGGAAACGGTCACGCCCGAACCTTTCGCCGGCAAGGTGGAGCGCGAGGGCGGACACGGCTCGCTGGAATGGGCGATCTGCTGGCTGCCGGCCGACGACGGTTTCACCAATTCCTATTGCAACACGATTCCGACGCCCGACGGCGGCACGCATGAGGCCGGCTTCCGGCTGGCGCTCTTGCGCGGCCTGAAGGACCACGCCGAGCGCATCGGCCAGTCGAAGCGCGCCGGCAATATCCAGGGCGACGACGTCATCGGCCAGACGGCGGCGATGATCTCGGTGTTCATCCGCGAGCCGGAATTCCAGGGGCAGAACAAGAGCCGCCTGATGACGGTCGAAGCCTCGCGCATCGTGGAAGCGACCGTGCGCGACGCTTTCGATCACTGGCTTGCGGGCTCGCCGTCGCAGGCGACGCAGTTGCTGAATTTCGTGATCGAGCGCGCCGAGGACCGCCTGCGCCGCCGCGCCGAAAAGGACGTGGCGCGCAAGACCGCGACGCGAAAGCTGCGCCTGCCGGGCAAGCTCGCGGATTGCTCGAATTCCGGGTCGGCCGGCTCTGAACTGTTCATCGTCGAGGGGGATTCGGCCGGCGGCTCGGCCAAGCAGGCGCGCGACCGCAGCAACCAGGCCGTGCTGCCGCTGCGCGGCAAGATTCTCAATGTCGCCTCCGCCACGCGCGACAAGCTCGCGGCGAACCAGCAGATTTCCGATCTCGTGCAGGCTTTGGGCTGCGGCGTCGGCGCGAGCTACCGCCACGACGATCTGCGCTACGACCGCATCATCATCATGACCGACGCCGACGTCGACGGCGCGCATATCGCCTCGCTGCTCATCACCTTCTTCTATCGGCAGATGCCGCGCCTGATCGACGAAGGCCATCTCTTCATCGCCGCGCCGCCGCTCTACAAGCTGACTCAGGGGTCGAAGAGCGTCTACGCGCGCGACGACGCGCACCGGCTGGAGCTCGAGAAGAGCGTGCTGACCGGCAAGGGCAAGATCGAAGTGTCGCGGTTCAAGGGGCTCGGCGAAATGCTGCCGGCGCAATTGAAGGAGACGACCATGGACCCGAAGAAGCGCACGCTTCTGAAGGTCATGATCTCGCCCGAGGATCGCGACGAGACGGCCGATTCCGTCGAGCGCCTGATGGGCAACAAGCCCGAGGCGCGCTTCCATTTCATCCAGGAGCGCGCGGCTTTCGCGCAGGATATCGTGGACCTCTGACGCCGCGCGCCGCGCCTTGGCGGCGCCGGCGCCGCTGGATGCAACGCCGCGAAGCGGGATAGCCAGCGGGCGGCGCGGCCTGTTATCTCGGACGCCATGTCCATCCCGCCCCCAGAATTCGTCACGCTCGATCTCGCCACGATCGAGGCTGCATCGCGCGCGGCGCTGATCGCGGCGGGCTGCGACGAAGCCCATGCGCGCGCGGCTGCGGCAGTTCTCGTGCGCGCCGAGCAGGATGGGTCCGCCTCACATGGGCTGTTCCGCCTGCCGGGCTTCGTCGCCGCTCTAAAATGCGGCAAGGCGAAAGGCGATGCGGCGCCAAACGTCACACGCCTCGCGCCGGGCGTGGTGCGGGTGGACGGCGGACGCGGCCTTTCGCCTCTGGCGACGGAAGTCGCGCGCGACGAGGTCGCGCACGTCGCGCGCGAAAACGGAATCGCAGCGGCGGCGATCACCGACGTTCATCATTTCTCGGCGCTGTGGGTCGATATCGAGCCGCTCGTCGAACAAGGGCTCGGCGCGCTGATCTGCACGGCCTACGTGCCCTTTGTCGCGCCGGCCGGCGCGCGCCAGCGCTTCTTCGGCACCAACGCGATGGCCTTTGGCTTCCCGACCGCAGACGGCGGCTTCATCTTCGATCAGGCCTCCGCCGCCACGGCGCGCGGCGAACTGCAGATCGCGGCGCGCGACGGCAAGCTCGCGCCCGAGGGCGCGGGCGTGGGGCCGGATGGCGCGCCGACGCGCGACCCCGCGCAAATCCTGCTCGGCGCGCAATCGCCGTTCGGCGGCCACAAGGGGTCGTCGATCGCGCTGATGGTGGAATTGCTCGCGGGCGTCCTGATCGGCCAGCCGACCAGCCCCGAGGCCGGCCGCGAGGAGTTTTCACGCGGCGCCCTCGAAGACACCGGGCCGCCGAACGGCGGCGCGCTGCTCATCGCCTTCGATCCGGACAAGTTCGGCGACCCCGCGGGGTGGCGCGCGCATGCGGCGTCCTTCTTCGCGGAATTGCGCGCCCTGCCCGGCGTGCGGCTGCCCGGCGACCGCCGCAAGGCGGAACGCGCGCGCATTGCGCGCGAGGGCGTGCGCTTGCCTGCGCAACTATGGCGGCACGTTGTCGCAGCGGCGGACGAAAGCTCTCCAAAACGCTGAAGGCTGCGGCCACATGACGAAAGATTTATTAGGCGCGGGGCTGCCGTCCCGCCAATCTCGCGTGGACAAGAGGGGTCTTGAATCATGCAGCAATCGGCGCTTCCGCAACGCTACGATTCTTTCGCACGCAGCCTCCACTGGGCGAGCGCGATCCTGATCGTCGCCGCCTTCGTCATGGGTCTGACCATCGACCTGCTGCCGCGCGAGCAGCGGCCGCCTTATCTCAACGCGCATGTTCTCGTGGGCCTCGCCGTCGTCGTTCTCGCCGTCGTGCGGCTCGGCTGGCGCGCCGGTCACGCCATGCCGTCGCCGCCCGCAAATTCGAGCGCGCTGGCGACGCTCGCTCTCAAGCTCGGCCACGGCGCTCTCTACCTTCTGATGATCGTTGTCCCGCTGATCGGCTTCGCGCCGCTTTTCGCGCGGGGGCGCGGGGTCAACTTCGGCCTGTTCCAGATCGCCTCGCCGATCGAGCGCACGAAGGACTGGATCGGGCCGACGACGGAAATCCACGAGATCGCCGCCTATGCGCTGATCGCGCTCGCCGTCGGCCATATTGCGGCGGCGATCTATCATCAGGTCGCGCTGAAGGACGGCCTTCTCCTGCGCATGATGCCGGAACGGCGCTGACGGCGCGTTAATAAACCCTTCATTTACCACGATGCGCGAAAGTCTCCGGCGAGGGGAGACGAGCGCATGGCCGGCATCAGGGACTTCATTCGCGACACGCGCGGCGGTCTGGTCGAGCGCGTCGCCGTCATGGCCGGCGCGATCGCGCTGGCGAGCCTCGGCGGCGCGCATTTCCTCGACGTCGCCTCGCGCGACCCGAACTCCAAGCTCTACGCGCTGTTCAACAACAAGCCGAACGTCGACTACACCACGACCGCGACCATCCGGAAGCAGGCGGGCCAGGTCGTGCTCGACCCCTGCACCGGCAAGCCGAAATAGTCAGCCGGCGAGCCACGCCATCAGCGCCTCATTCACGGCCTCGGGCCGCTCCATCGTCGACATGTGCCCGCAATCCGGCACGATGATCAGCGAGGCGCCGGCGATTCCGCCCGCCATCTCCCGCGCCTTTTCAGGCGGCGTCAGCTGATCCGCGTCGCCGGTCAGCACGAGCGTGGGGACCTTGATTGCCGCGAGGCCGGCGCGGGAATCCGCGCGGCTCATGATCGCCGCGCAATGCCGCAGATAGACTTCTGTTCCGGTTTCGAGGGCCATGCGGCGCACATCGTCCTTCAGGCGCGCGTCCCCGTAACGCATGGGGTGCACGAGCTGCTCCCATTGCAGCTCGGCGAGAGCGCCCATGCCGCCCTTGCGCGCGGCCTCCATGCGGGCGAGGCGATTGGCGCGCTGCGCCTCGCCCTCGGGCGTCGCCTGCGTGTCCAGCAGCGCGAGCTTGCGCACGCGCTGCGGCGCCTGGCGCATGATCTCGAAGGAGAGATAGCCGCCCATCGACAGGCCGCAGAGGGCGAATTGCGGCGGCGCGTGAACGAGAATGTCGGCCGCGATCTCCGCCATCGTCGCGCCGCGCCTGTGATCGGCGACGCGGCAGTCGTATCGCCCCGAAAGAGCGGCGATCTGCGGCGCCCAGAGATCGCCGGTGCAGGCGAGGCCGGGAACGAGTAGCAGCGGTTCGGACATGGATGTTCCTTTCGAGCGCTCTTAGATCATGTACGCCGCCTGCGTGTCATCCCGGACGCGCGGCGCAGACCTTGGCGCCGGGCTCGTCGCTTCGCTGCGGCCGGGACGACAATTCCGAACGACCGCGAAAGGAAAACACCCGCGCCCTGCCCTCGTCCTCGCCGCTGTCGCCGAAGTCGCGCGCCGGATAGTCGGCGATCGGCGCGAGCCGGGCGAGCGGCAGGAAGGCGCGGCCGGGATCGCCGACGAGAACCTGCGCGCCGCCTTCCACGCAACGCTCGAGAAAGAGGGTTGCGCGCGCGGCGACCGCGCGGTCGTAGAAGAGATCGCCGACCAGCACGACGTCGGCCGCAGGCGGCGGACCGTCGAGGAGATCGCCGTGCAGGCATTCGATCGTCACGCCATTGGCGGCGGCGTTGGCCTCGACCGCGGCGAGAGCGTCAGCGTCGCTGTCTGCGGCGAGGACATGCGCGGCGCCCGCCCGGGCGGCGGCGATGGCGACGAGGCCCGAGCCCGTCCCGAGGTCCAGCACGCGCCGGCCGGCGACGGTCTGTGGACGGGCGACGGTGTGACGGGCGAGCGCGAGGCCGCCGGCCCAGCACCAGGCCCAATAGGGGTTGCGGCCGGCCGCCAGGCGACGCAACCCGCTGGCGGGCGTCGCCGTGTGGATCATGATCTCCGGCAGGCCGGGGGCGGGTTTCAGAGGCAGATTCGCCGCGATGAAGGCGCGCGCGGCCCCGCGGCCAGCCCGCGCTTCAGCCATTTCTGCCGGTTTCTCGGCCCAATCGCTCAATCCGATGTTTCCTTGAGAACTTTCGACCCCAATATCAGCCCTGGCCAACGGCCCGGCCCGCAATTCCTTGACTTTCGGGAATTTCAGCCTATTGCATAGCAACGGAAGCGGGCAGGCTCCACGGGGCCGGATACCCAAGCGGCGCGTCCAGCGCTCGCAACGTTCCCGTCCTCCCGGCAATCTGGCGCTTTAGTCGCGGCCCGCGCCTCCATTCCCGACAGTACGAAGCCGCGTTCAGGACATTTGATGCAATTCAACGAATTGGGCCTTTCGCAAAAGGTCCTCCAGGCGGTCGAAGCATCCGGCTATACGACCCCGACGCCCATTCAGGCGCAAGCGATTCCCGAAGCGCTCGCCGGACGCGACGTGCTCGGCATCGCCCAGACGGGCACCGGCAAGACGGCCGCCTTCACGCTGCCCATGCTCTCGCGCCTCGAACAGGGGCGCGCCCGCGCAAGAATGCCGCGCACGCTGATCCTCGAACCGACGCGCGAACTCGCCGCGCAGGTGGAGGAGAGCTTCGCCAAGTACGGCGTGAACCATCGCCTCAACGTCGCGCTGCTGATCGGCGGCGTGTCCTTCGGCGACCAGGAAGCCAAGATCATGCGCGGCGCCGACGTGCTGATCGCCACGCCCGGCCGCCTCCTCGACTTCTTCGAGCGCGGCAAGCTGCTGCTGACCGGCATCGAGATCCTCGTGATCGACGAAGCCGACCGGATGCTCGACATGGGCTTCATTCCGGACATCGAGAAGATCTGCAAACTCGTTCCGTTCACGCGCCAGACGCTGTTCTTCTCGGCGACCATGCCGCCGGAAATCACGCGGCTGACCGAGCAGTTCCTGCACAATCCCGTGCGCGTGGAAGTGGCGCGCGCCGCCTCCACCGCCACCACGATCCGCCAGGGCCTCGTCGCCTCGCACGGCCACGCGGCCAAACGCGAGACGCTGCGCAAGCTGATCCGCAGCGAAGAGAACCTGAAGAACGCGATCATCTTCTGCAACCGCAAGCGCGACGTGGCGATCCTGCACAAGTCGCTCGTCAAGCATGGTTTTTCGGCGGGCGCGCTGCACGGCGACATGGACCAGCTCGCGCGTATGGCCTCGCTCGACGCCTTCAAGAACGGCGACGTCGCGCTGATCGTCTGCTCGGACGTGGCCGCGCGCGGTCTCGACATTCCCGACGTCAGCCACGTGTTCAATTTCGACGTGCCGACGCATTCGGAAGATTACGTGCACCGCATCGGCCGCACGGGTCGCGCGGGCCGCTCGGGAACGGCGCTGACCATCGTGACCGATGACGACAAGAAGTACATCGACCAGATCGAGAAGCTGATCGCCAAGCAGATCGACTGGATCGGCCCGAAGCTCAACGAACTGCCGCCGGACGAGACGCCACGCCACGAGCGGCGCGGCCGCGACGGCGAACGGCGCGGCGGACGCGGCCGGGATCGCGACCGTGGCTATGGCACAGGCCCGCGCGGACGCGACAGGCGTCCTGCCGGCGAGATCGAGGCGTCGATGGAGCCCTTCGATCCCTCGGCCGTGGCCAGCGAGGAGAGCGGCCGCGAGGAGCGCGCAGCTTCGGAGCGGCCGGCCCGCCGCGAGCGCCGGCCGAGAAACGAGGGCCGCGAGCGCCCGCCGCGTGAGGAGAACAGGGACCGCGCCGCCCGTTCGGCTCGCCCTGCCCGCTACGGCGAGGAGGCGTCGGCCGAGACGCCCGAGGCGCCGCGCGGCGAGCGCCGGCCCCGCCCGGACAACGACGCCGGCCGTGGCCGCGACAGGGGCCGCGATCGCCGGCCGCGCCGCGACGACCACGACGACGGCCCGGCCGTGGTCGGCTTCGGCGACCACATGCCGTCCTTCCTGACGAAGCCGGTGCGCGTCGCGCGGCCGGAAGCCGGCGAGACGGCGAAGATCGAGGAGTAACGGGCCGCGAGCCTTTCCGCTCGCGGGAGCGCGTCGGGCGATCCCAATTGGGATCTCTCGCGCGGCGCCGGGCGCTCAAATCCAGCGCACACGCCTGTTCGGCCCGTCCTTGCGAGGGGCTCAGGCGAAATCGCCGAAGGCGGTTTCTGCCGAAGCGACGAAGCCATCCATCCACCGGAACTGGATCAGGTCCCGGTGGATGGATGGCTTCGCGGAGCCTGTCATCGGGCGCGCGCCGCGCGCCACACGTCGGCTCGCAATGACGGGCGGCCGATCAATCGCCGCTCAGAAGGGAATGTCGTCGTCGAGGTCCATCGAGCGGCCGCCGCCGACCGCAGCCGGACGACGATCGCCGCCGCCACCGCCGGAACGGCCGCCGTAGCCGCCGCCGGACGAGCCGCGCTCGAAGCTCTGGCCCTCCTCGCCGCCACGGGAATTGCGGCTGTCGAGCAGCGTCAGCTCGCCACGGAAGCGCTGGAGCACGACTTCCGTCGCCTTGCGCTGGTTGCCGTCCTTGTCCTGATATTCGCGGGTCTGCAACTGGCCCTCGATGTAGACCTTCGAGCCCTTCCTGCAGTACTGCTCGGCGACGCGGCCGAGGTTCTCGTTGAAGATCACGACATTGTGCCATTCGGTCTTGTCGCGGCGCTCGCCGGTGTTCTTGTCGCGCCAGCTCTCGGTGGTGGCGAGCGAGAAGCTCACCAGCTTGTCGCCCGAAGGCATGGTGCGCACTTCCGGATCGCGGCCGAGATTGCCGACGAGAATGACCTTGTTGACGCTGCCGGACATGAACAATCTCCACGGCTGAATCTGAAGGGGCCACACTACCCCGGTCCGCGCGCAATTGATTTCGTGAAAACCCGCGCGAATGGCCTTGTCCACAGCGGAAACGGCTGACGGCCAAGGCTACGATGTTCGCTTTATGTTCTAGCAAGGACAACCGGGACGCGCAAGCGCCCCGGTCGTTTGGTTTCAGCCCGTCGTGACGGCCGTTTCGAGGTCGGTCGGATCGATGCGGCGGTTGAGGCCGGCCTCCAGCTTCTGCCGATCGAGTTCGCCTTCCCACCAGGAGACGACGACGCAGGCGACGCCATTGCCGCTGAGGTTGGTCAGCGCGCGGCATTCCGACATGAACTTGTCGATGCCGAGCACGATCGCCATGCCCGGCACCAGCCGCGGATCGACCGAGGCGAGCGTGGCGGCCAGCGTAATGAAGCCCGCGCCGGAAATACCGGACGCCCCCTTCGAGGTGAGCATGGCGACGAGCAGAATGGTGATCTGCTGACCGAAGGTGAGGTCGATGCCGAGCGCCTGCGCGATGAACAGGGTCGCCAGCGTCATGTAGATGTTGGTGCCGTCGAGGTTGAAGGAATAGCCGGTCGGCACGACGAGGCCGACGACGGATTTCGAACAACCCAGCCGCTCGAGCTTCTCCATCAGGGACGGCAGCGCGGATTCGGACGACGAGGTTCCGAGCACGATCAACAGCTCTTCCTTGATGTAGGCGAGGAACTTGAAGATCGAGAAGCCCGCTATCCGCGCGATCACGCCGAGGACGACAAGGACGAACAGAATGGCCGTGACGTAGAAGGTGGCGATCAGGCCAAGCAGGTTGACCATCGAGCCGACGCCGTACTTGCCGATCGTGTAGGCCATGGCGCCGAACGCGCCGATCGGCGCCGCCTTCATGACGATGGAGATGACGCCGAACACGGCATGCGCCATGTCGTCGACCAGCGCGCGCACCGTGTGGCCGCGCTCGCCCAGCGCCATCAGCGCGAAGCCGAACAGGATGGCGAAGAGCAGGACCTGCAGCACGTCGCCCTTGGCGAAGGCGCCGACGACCGAATCCGGAATGACGTTCATCACGAATTCGACGCTCGATTGCGCCTTGCCGGTGTACTGCTTGACCGCGTCGGCGTTGGCCGCCGCGCCGCTGAACCCGGCGCCGGGCTTGACGATATTGCCGATGAGCAGGCCGAGCACGAGCGCGAAGGTCGAGACAACCTCGAAATAGACGAGCGCCTTGACGGCCACGCGGCCGACTTTCTTCGCCTCCTGAATATGCGAAATGCCCGAGACGACGGTGCAGAAGATGATCGGCGCGATGACCATCTTGATGAGCTTGATGAAGCCGTCGCCCATCGCCTTCACCCAGTCGTTGGTGGCGAAGCCGGGGAAGAGCCAGCCGACGATCACGCCGAGCACGATGGCGGTCAGAACCTGGACATACAGCAGCTTGTAAAGCGGCTTGCGCTCGGCGGGCGCGGATGTGGCGGCGATTGAAGTGGCCATGGGCGTCCCTCGAACTTGCCGCGCGTTCTGCGGCGCGCGTGCGCTTCTATCCCTCTGTCCGTTTCTTAGGGCCGCGCGGAGGGCATAGCAACCCGAATGCGAGGTTTTCCGCGTCGATCAGGCTGGGGATATCTCCGCGAACCCTCGACCGGACCCGGGGCCGCCCCTACATTAGGGGCCGATCAGCCGACCCCGTCCGGACCCATGAAGACACCGAAGCCGCAGAAGGCCGCCGCCCCCAGGAAGGCAGCGGCCAAAACGACGATTTCCGCCCCCGTTTCCGCCCGCCAGCGCGAACTCGCCCTGCCCAGGAGCGCCGTCCTGCGCGCCGCCGACATGCGCGCGATTTCCGTGCGCGGGGCGCGCGAGCACAATCTCAAGAACGTCGACCTGACCATTCCGCGCGACGCGCTCGTCGTGTTCACGGGGCTGTCGGGCTCCGGCAAGTCGTCGCTCGCCTTCGACACGATCTATGCCGAGGGCCAGCGCCGCTACGTCGAGTCGCTGTCGGCCTATGCCCGGCAATTTCTGGAGATGATGCAGAAGCCCGACGTCGACCAGATCGACGGGCTTTCGCCGGCGATTTCCATCGAGCAGAAGACGACGTCGAAAAATCCGCGCTCGACCGTGGGCACGGTGACGGAAATCTACGACTACATGCGCCTGCTCTGGGCGCGCGTCGGCATTCCCTATTCGCCCGCCACCGGCCTGCCGATCGAGAGCCAGACGGTCAGCCAGATGGTCGACCGCGTGATGGCGCTTCCGGAAAAGACGCGGCTCTACCTGCTCGCGCCTGTCGTGCGCGGCCGCAAGGGCGAGTACCGCAAGGAAATCGCCGACTACATGAAGCGCGGCTTCCAGCGGCTGAAGATCGACGGGCAATATTACGAGATCGCCGAGGCGCCGGCGCTCGACAAGAAGTTCAAGCACGATATCGACGTGGTGGTGGACCGCATCGTCGTGCGCTCCGACATCGCCGCGCGGCTGGCGGAGAGTTTCGAGACGGCGCTGGAGCTGTCTGGCGGGCTGGCGGTGGTTGAGTTTGCGGATGCCGGGGCGCCCACCGACGCGCCTGCCAAGGACGCCGCCAACGTCTCCACCCATTACGGCGCGCACATCGTCTTCTCCTCGCAATTCGCCTGCCCTGTCTCCGGCTTCACCATTCCGGAGATCGAGCCCCGGCTCTTCTCGTTCAACAATCCCTTCGGCGCCTGCCCGACATGCGGCGGCCTCGGCTCGGAGCAGACGATCGACGCCGATCTCGTCGTGCCCGACCCGAAGCTGACGCTGCGCAAGGGCGCGATCGCGCCCTGGGCGCGATCCACTTCGCCCTATTACGTCCAGACGCTCGAAGCGCTGGGCCGGCACTACAAGTTCCGGCTCGACACGAGCTTCGAAGCGCTGCCGAAAAAGGCGCAGGACGTGATCCTGCACGGCTCGGGCGAGGAGGCGATCAAGTTCTCCTACGACGACGGCCTGCGCGCCTACGACGTGAAGAAGCCGTTCGAGGGCGTCGTCACCAACCTGCAGCGCCGCTACCTCGAGACGGAATCGGAGTGGGCGCGCGAGGAAATCGGGCGCTACATGTCGGCGACGCCGTGCAAGGCCTGCGCGGGCTTCCGGCTGAAGCCGGAGGCGCTGGCGGTCAAGATCGACATGCAGCACATCGGCCATGTCTGCGATCTCAGCGTGAAGGCCGCCGCGGACTGGTTCGCCGTCCTGCCGGAAAAGCTCGATTCCAAGCGCAACGAGATCGCCGCGCGCATCCTCAAGGAGATCCGCGAGCGCCTCGACTTCCTCGTCGACGTCGGCCTCGACTATCTCACGCTTTCGCGCGGCTCGGGCTCGCTGTCGGGCGGCGAGAGCCAGCGCATACGCCTCGCCTCGCAGATCGGCTCCGGCCTGACGGGCGTGCTCTACGTGCTGGACGAGCCGTCGATCGGCCTGCACCAACGCGACAACGCCCGCCTGCTCGAAACGCTGCGCCGCCTGCGCGATCTCGGCAATACCGTCATCGTGGTCGAGCACGACGAGGACGCGATCCTGACCGCCGACCATGTGGTGGACGTTGGCCCCGGCGCCGGCATCCACGGCGGCCAGATCGTGGCGGAGGGAACGCCCGCCGACATCATGTCCAATCCGAAGTCGCTCACCGGCCAATATCTGACCGGCGCGCGCGAAGTTTCCACGCCGCGCAAGCGCCGCAAGGCGATGGCGGGCCGGCGGCTGAAGCTGACGGGCGCGAAGGGCAACAACCTGAAGGACGTGACGGCGGAGATTCCACTTGGCCTGTTCACCTGCATCACCGGCGTGTCCGGCGGCGGCAAATCCACGCTCGTCATCGACACGCTCTACAAGGCGGTGGCGCGGCGGCTCAACGGCGCGCTGGAACACGCCGCGCCCTTCGACAAGATCGAGGGCCTCGAATTCATCGACAAGGTGATCGACATCGACCAGTCGCCGATCGGCCGCACGCCGCGCTCGAACCCGGCGACCTACACGGGCGCCTTCACGCCGATCCGCGAATGGTTCGCCGGCCTGCCGGAAGCCAAGGCGCGCGGCTACCAGCCCGGGCGCTTCTCGTTCAACGTCAAGGGCGGGCGCTGCGAGGCCTGCCAGGGCGACGGCGTCATCAAGATCGAGATGCACTTCCTGCCCGACGTCTACGTCACCTGCGACGTCTGCAAGGGCAAGCGCTACGACCGCGAGACGCTGGAGGTGAAATACCGCGAGAAGTCGATCGCCGACGTGCTCGACATGACGGTGGAGGAAGCCGCCGACCTGTTCAAGGCCGTGCCCGCGATCCGCGAGAAGATGCAGACGCTGGCCGCGCGTCGGCCTCGACTACATCCACGTCGGCCAGCAGGCGACGACGCTGTCGGGCGGCGAGGCGCAGCGCGTGAAATTGTCGAAGGAGCTGGCGCGCCGCTCGACCGGCCGCACGCTCTACATTCTCGACGAGCCGACCACCGGCCTGCACTTCCACGACGTGAAGAAGCTGCTGGAAGTGCTGCACGAGCTGGTCGACCAGGGCAATTCGGTCGTGGTGATCGAGCACAATCTGGAAGTCATCAAGACCGCCGACTGGATCATCGACATGGGCCCGGAAGGCGGCGACGGCGGCGGCGAGATCGTCGCGCAGGGGACGCCCGAGGATGTGGTGAAGGTGAGCCGCAGCCACACCGGGCGGTTCCTGAAGGAAGTGCTGGGGCGACGGCCGATGAAGGCGGTGAGCGGGGAAGCGGCGGAGTGAGGGCGGGCGCCGCCCCCTCCTCCAACTCCCCCGCCGCCGCGCGCGGTCGCCTAAGTCTCTGACGTCGCGGTTTCGCCGGTCTCGTCGCCGGCTGCGCCATCTGCGAGATCACCGCCACCGGCTTCCTGGCCACGGACGCCTCCGCCCAGCAGGCGCCGGCGGCGACGCCCGGCCTCAACCGCAAGCTGCTGTCGCGCATGGACGGGCCGATGGCCGGCTACGAGACCGTGACGATGGAAGTGGAGATCGACGCCAATGTCATGGTCGGCCGGCATACGCATCCCGGCATCGAGGCCGGCTATGTCGTCTCGGGCGAGATCGAACTGCCGATCGAGGGCCAGCCGACGAAGACGCTGAAGGCCGGCGACGGCTTCCAGATCCCGCCGAACACGCCGCACGCGGGCGCCAAGAGCGGCGGCAAGGTGAAGCTGGTCTCGACCTACATTGTCGAGAAGGGCAAGCCGCTGGCCTCGCCGGCCTGACCCGCGCTCTTGCGACGGCTTGCCGCATCGCCCAGCAATTGCAAATTCAGCACATGTTCATGGCGCGCCGCGAGCGCGCCTTTCACTTTTGGCGACGCTAGATATTGCTGCGTCGCACAAGGCCCTGATTTCGCTCTGCGATTTCAAACATGCGCCACAGGCGTAACTAAAATCTAAAACCCTTTGATTTAGCTCAATATCATGCTCATAACGCATGGCTGATTTGACTAATCTCATCTACACGATGGTTCAGCCCTCCACTATGTTGCATCGCATCATGAGCGACGGGACAACACGCCGCGCAACGTGATGGGAACAGAACCATGTCGATCAAGGAAATCGCGCACAAGATTCAGGAATGGCGCCGCTATCGCGCGTCCGTGCGTGAACTCTCCCGCCTGACGGATCGTGAGCTGCACGACCTCGGCATCGTCCGCGCGGATATCGAGCACGTCGCGAAGAAATCCTCGCATTACTGAGTTTGCATGACACAAAGGCCGGATTCCTCCCTCCCGGCCGAGTTTCATGCCCAGCAGCGCCCGCCGGTATCCTCCCTCCGGCGGGCGCTTTCTTTTTGGGCGCGGCGCCTGAAGGCTTGCGTTCCGGTCGCCAGACGCTAATCCCGTCGCGATGAAACCCATTCACGTCATCGGCGGCGGCCTCGCAGGCTCCGAGGCCGCCTGGCAGATCGCCTCGGCCGGCGTCCCTGTCGTCCTGCACGAGATGAGGCCGGCGCGCGGCACGGACGCCCACCAGACCGACGGGCTGGCCGAGCTCGTCTGCTCCAATTCCTTCCGCTCCGACGACGCCGCGACCAATGCGGTCGGGGTCCTGCACCGCGAGATGCGGGCCATGGATTCGCTGATCATGCGCGCCGCCGACGCCAATCAGGTGCCGGCCGGCGGGGCGCTTGCGGTCGACCGCGAAGGCTTTTCCGGCGCGGTGACGCGGGCAATCGCCGCTCACGATCTGATTCAGGTCGCTCGCGAAGAGATTCAGGATATTCCGCCAAGCGATTGGGATAGCGTGATAATTGCGACCGGGCCTCTGACGTCGAGTCAACTGGCCGCCGCCATCGGGCGGGCAACCGGCGAGGCGGGGCTCGCCTTCTTCGACGCCATTGCGCCGATCGTGCACCGCGAATCCATCGACATGTCCAAGGCCTGGCTTCAGTCGCGCTACGACAAGGCGGGACCCGGCGGCACGGGCGCCGACTACATCAATTGTCCGCTCGACCGCGAGCAGTACGCCGCCTTCATCGCCGCGCTGATCGGCGGCCCCAAGACCGAGTTCCGGGAGTGGGAAGTCGCTGACGACCTTGGGCAGTCAGCGCAAAAACCCACGCCCTATTTCGACGGCTGCCTGCCGATCGAGGTGATGGCCGAGCGCGGGCCGGAGACGCTGCGGCACGGACCCATGAAGCCGATGGGCCTGACCAACGCCCACAACCCGACGGTCAAACCCTATGCGGTCGTGCAGCTCCGTCAGGACAATGCGCTGGGCACGCTCTACAACATGGTCGGTTTCCAGACGAAGCTGAAGCACGGCGCTCAGGTGGAGATCTTCCGCAGCATTCCGGGGCTGGAGAAGGCGGAATTCGCCCGGCTCGGCGGCATCCACCGCAACACCTACCTGAACTCGCCCGCCCTGCTCGATCCCATGCTGCGGCTCAAGGCCGATCCGCGCCTGCGCTTCGCGGGCCAGATCACGGGCTGCGAGGGCTATGTCGAGAGCGCGGCGGTTGGGCTGATCGCGGGCCGCATGGCGGCAGCCGAGCGGCAGGGACGGCCGGTTTCGAGCCCGCCGCTCACCACCGCCATCGGCGCGCTGATCGCCCACATCACTGGCGGACATATCGAGAAGATCGACGCCGGCCCCCGCTCCTTCCAGCCGATGAACGTCAACTTCGGCCTGTTTCCGCCACTGACCGAGGCGGTGAAGCATCCGGACGGCAAGCGCCTGCGCGGCCCCGAAAAGGCGCGCGCGAAGAAGATGGCGCTATCGGCGCGGGCGGAGCGCGATCTGGCCCGGTGGCTTGTCGGAAGCTGACCTACTGAACGGCCATGTTCACCGTAATGGTCGAACATCCCGAACCCGCGCGATGCGAGCCGCACACCTTGAAGGCGACGCTGTCGGAGCCCTTGAAGCCGGCGCGCGCCTGATACCTTGCCGAAGTCATGCCGGCCAGGGCCACCGAGCCGCCGGAGGGGCGCGAAACCACGCTCGTTCCCGTGAAGACCATATTGCCCAGGGAGCGGAAGTTGATGGTGCAGGTTCCGCCCGACACGGCGGCGGCCCAGGTGGGCGAATCGTTCTGGGCAGGATCGAAGCGTCCGCCGCGCACCACGCAGCTCGCCGACGCCGCCTCGACGCCGATCACGACAAACCCGGCCGCCATGGCGGCGATCCCCCATGCCCTTGTTCGCGCCATTGCGCCTCTCCCCGAGCTGCGACGAAGGTCAAGCTTAGCCGATAGCTGAAACTTCGCAATCAGCGGGCGCGAAGGCCGCCGCGCTTGCCCGGCCGGCGCAATTGAGGGACCTTTCCGCGGAGGAGACTGTCCATGCCGTCCTTACGTCGATCGCTGATCGCCGCAGCCATTGCAGCGATTTGCCTCCATACGCCGGCTTCCGCCGCCGAACAGAAGCGCGAGCATCGCATCGCTTTCCAGATCAACGACAACGATCCCGCGCGCATGACGCTCGCGCTCAACAACATCGTCAATGTCGTGCGCTACTACAGCGAGAAGGGCGACCAGGCGGAAATCGAGGTCGTCGCCTACGGGCCGGGCCTGCACATGCTGCGTGAGGACACTTCGCCCGTAAAGGAGCGGCTCAAGTCGATGAAGGCGAGCATCCCCGACCTCACCTTCACGGCCTGCGGCAACACCATGGAGAACATGGAGAAGGCCGAGGGCAAGAAGATCGAAATCGTCCCGCAGGCCGGCGTCGTGCAGGCGGGGATCGTGCGCCTGACCGAGTTGCAGGAACAGGGCTGGACCTACATCCGGCCCTGAGACTGCCGACGCCGTCGAAATGCGACGTGCGAAACGGCGCCGCATTCGACTGTTGCCGCGCCTATTCGACAGTCTCGAGCTTTCTTCGCACGATGCGGGGAACGGAATCGGGACGCCATGACAATTCAGGACGACAACGCGCCGCCGCACATTCCCGCCGCGACGCTGCGCGCGCTGACCGCGGTCGGCGCGGCAGGGCTCTTCGCTTTCGGAATCTTCTGCTGGATCGCCGCCAACTGGGCGCATTTCCACCGGCTCACCAAGCTCGAGCTCATCGCGGGCCTGCTGGCGCTGTCGGCGCTGGCCGCGGCCCTGCTGCCGCAGGCGCGCGCGCCGGCGCTGCTGGTCGCGACATCGGCCGTCGGCGGCCTGTTCGCGCTGATCGGCCAGACCTATCCGAGCGGCGCAGACGCCTGGCAATTGTTCGCGTTGTGGGCCGCGCTCGCCCTGCCCTTTGCGATCGCCGCGCGTCATGACGTGGTCTGGGTTCTGTGGACGCTCGTCGCCGGCGCCGCGATCGGGCTCTGGCGGATGCAGGAAAGTTCCGGCGCGCGCTTCGAGAATTTCGCGCCCGCCTGGGCCATGGCGCTCGCCGTCGCAACGGTCCTGAGTCCCTACGTCCGTCTGTCGCGCTTTCTCGGCGACACGACCTGGGCGTTCCGGCTGGCCGCCTTCGGCGCGATCTCGCTGATCGCCGCCACCGGCTTCGAGGGCCTGTTCCGTTTCGACAATAGCGGCGACCCGGCCTTCGTCGCGGCGGCCTTCGTCCTGTGCGTGGCGGCCGGCGGTCTCGCTTTCGCGCGCCCCCTCGAGTTCGGGGTGATGACGCTGGCTGTCGCGGGCGTCGACGCGCTGGTGATCGCCCGGCTCTACAAGACGTTCTTCGAAGACAAGTTCGAAATCGGCGGCGCGCTGTCGCTCGCCGTTCTGTCCACGGGAATCGTCTTCGGCAGCGTCGCGCTGTTGCGCACGATCTACGGGCGGGCCGAGAGTGAAAAAGGCGAAAAGCCCGATCTGGACGCCAGGATTTCATGGCCGCTCGCAGCGCTGAGCGGATTCGGCGCTCTTCTCGCGACCATTCCCGTCCTCACAGTCTACAGCCTGCTGTTCGGACGGATGCTCGACACGCCGTCGAGCGCGGCGCTGATTGGCGTCGCGACGCTGGCGCCGGCCGTGTTCATCATGCGAGGCGGCAAGCCGTTCAGCTTCCGGCAGATGTTCGGACTGATCATGTCCGGCGTCTCGACGGCGCTCCTCGTTTACGCACTGGCGCGCTGGTTCAAGAAGGATGCGGGTTTCGTCCTCGCGATGCTGGCGATCGTCGTGGGCTTCGCGGTCAAGGCGCGCTGGATGCGGATGCTGTTCGGATTCTGGGCGCTGTGGGCGCTCATGGCCTCGATTTATGCGCGCACCGCCTTCTCGCACCTGGAGATCGCCGTTGCGCTTACCGCGCTCGGCGCGGTCGCGGGGTCGGTCGGGCTGGCGGCGCCGGCCTTCGGCGTCCGGCTTCGCGAGGACGCGCGGCCCTTCTTCGCGGGCTGGACGGCGGGCGGCCTGATCGCGCTCGTCATGGTGGCGGGGCGGCCGTTCCTGGCAAGCGCGGGCGCCGGCGTATTCGGCGAGATCGCCGACCTGTTCCACAAACCCTGGGCGGGCCCGGCGCAGGCCGCCTCCGTCGTCCTCGGGCTTGCCGGCGCCGGGCTGCTGCTCGCCCGCCGCGCCGATCTGCGCACGCCGCTCGGGTTCGCGGTCGCCGCCGTCATGGCGGCGCTGACCTTTCGTTCGCCCGCGCTCGGCGGCGCCATCGCGATCTTCGCCTGCGCGACGCTCGCAAATTCGCGCAGCCTTGCCGGCGCGGCTGCATTGGCCTGCGTGTGGATCGTCAGCGCCTTCTACTATGCGCTCAACTGGCCGCTGACGCAGAAGGCCTATGTCCTGATGGCGCTCGGCGCCGCGCTCGGGATCGTTCTCCTTCTGACTCGCTCGCGCGACGCCATGCCCGCCCTGCCGAAGGCGCTCGGCGGCGCAGCGCTCGGCCTGATCGCGCTCGGGACCGTCGCGACCGCCGCCATCGGCGGAACCGCCGTGCGCAGCGCCGAAGAAACGCTCGCCAATGGCCGCGTCGTCTACATCGCCCTACGGCCTGTCGATCCGCGCTCGCTGATCCAGGGCGACTACATGGCGGTCGCCTTCGACGTCGACCGCCTGCCGGCGCCGCGCGACGTCAACGGCGAGGTTCTGGCGCTGGCCGACGTCGACGCCCGTTCGATCGCGAGAATTCAGGGACTGGCAAGTCCGGGCGCGAAACCGGAAGCGAACCAGATCGCGGTCAAGCTGCGGCAAAAGTCGCGCCGCTGGTTCGTCGGCACCGACGCCTATTTCTTCGAGGAAGGCCGCGCCGACGATTTCGCCAGGGCGAAATACGGGCAATTCCGCGTCGGAACGGACGGGCGGCTGCTGCTCGTGGCGATGACCGACGAAAATCTCAAGGTTCTGCCCTGAGGCTCAGCGATACTTCCGCGAAAATCGCCATATCGCCCACTGCCGGCGCCATTGCGGCGCGTCGATGCGGCTGGAAAAGGGCTGGTAGTCCGGCCGTTCCATCGCCGCGAGATAGAGCGGCGCGCAGGCGAGCGGCGCAAAGGCGGCGCGCGCCTTCGGCGTCACGCCCGACAGCGCGGCCAAGGCCTCGCCATGGCGGCGGCGGGCGAGCGCGCGCAGGTCGGCAAGCGCGGCGACAAGACCGGGCTTGGCCGGCCGGACGAGCGCGGCGGCGGGCGTGACGCCGTGCTGTTCCAGCATCTCGGCCGGCACGTAGATCTGCCCGCGGGCCGCGAGCCATGGAAACGAGCGCATGAGACCGGTCAGCGCATAGGCGACGCCAGCATAGCCGGCCGCGTCGGCGCCCCCCGGCTCGCCGCCTTCAGCGAGAATGATCGAGGCAAGCCGGAACAGCGATGACGCCGTGCGGCCGCAATAGGTCTCCAGTTCCTTCACGTCGACGACCGGTTCGTCGTAAAGGTCGAAGCGCCGGGCCTCGATCAGGTCGGTCAGGGCCGTGCGCGGCAGGCTGAGCGCGCGGATCGTGTCGATCAGCGCGGCGGCGACCGGGTGGGCGCGCACGTCGCCGCGCGTCTCGCCCTCGATGGCGTCGACCCACCATTGCATTCGGATTTCGCCGGGCATGGGATCGGAGACGGTCTCGCGGACGCGGGCGATCTCCAGGCTGAAGGCGTAGAGCGCGTGCAGTCGCGGCCGCAGCGCGGCGGGCGCGAACATGCAGGCGAGCCAGCGGTCGCGGTCATGCTGGCGCAGGAGCTGTTCGCAATGAGCGTAATTGTCCGCCATTTTCCGGGCGCGGCTGTCCGCTGCGGAGGCGTCGGCGCGATTGTCGGCGGTTGCGGCGGTCATCGGTTCCAGGCTTGGCGCGTCATACCGCGATGAGCGCGGCGGCGACGCGCCGCCCTTCGCCCATCAGGATGTTGTATGTACGCGCCGCAGCTCCGGTGGCCATAGGTTCGGCGACAATTTTCAGCGCCCGCAGGCGCTGGACGAGCGTTGGCGACAGGGGCGCGAGATCGAGCCCGGTGCCGACCAGCAGGTGCTCGACCGAACCGGCGTCCTCCGCGATGACGCGCGCGAGCGACGCCTCGTCGATCTCCGCCGGGTTCGTGGCGTTCCAGGCGTAAAGGCCCGACGGCAACGCAAGCAGCGAGCCGCGATGCGACATGCCCCCGAACTTGAATCCGCCCTCGCCGTAGGCGTCGATGGGGTGACGGCCGGGCAGAAAGCCGGCGGGGCGGTCGTCCGTCACGCCCTCACCGCGCCGCTTCGGCCGCCGCCTCGTCCTTGGCTCCGGCCGTCTCGCTGCGCGCGCCGCCCTCGGTGCGCAGCCCGAGATAGATCATCATCGGCGAGCAAATGAAGATCGAGGAATAGACCGCGACGCACACGCCCCAGGTCATGGCGAGCGAGAACGAGCGGATCACCTGGCCGCCGAAGGTGACGAGCGCGAAGAGCGCGAGCAGCACCGTCGTCGCCGTCATGAGGGTTCGCGGCAGCACGGCGTTGATCGAGACGTCGATCAACTGGTCTGTCGGCATCTTCTTGTACTTGCGCATCATTTCCCTGATGCGATCGAGCACGACCACGGTTTCGTTCAGCGAATAGCCGACGATGGTGAGAATCGCCGCAATCGAGGTCGTGTTGAATTCGAGCTGCGTCAGCGAGAAGAAGCCGACCGTCAGCAAGAGGTCGTGCATGGTGGCGATGACGGCGGATACCGCGAACTGCCACTCGAACCGGAACCAGAGGTAACTCAGGACCGCGAAGATCGACAGCACGACGCCAAGCGTGCCGGACTGCACGAGTTCGGCGGAAACGCTCGGACCCACCGTTTCAACGCGGCGGATTTCGTAGCCGTCGGAGACGGCCGTCTTCACCTTGTCGACGGCGGCGGCCTGCGCGGCGTCGCCGCCGGGCTGCACGCCGAAGCGCAGCGTCACGTCCGACTTCGTGCCGAAGGCCTGCACGCCGACGTCGCCGACGCCGAGATGCTCGGCGAGGTTGCGCAGAAGCGCGATGTCGGCCGTGCCGTTCTTCGCGCGCAACTCCATCAGCGTGCCGCCGGCGAAGTCGATGCCGAAGTTCATGCCCCAGAACACGAACATCAGGACGGAGCAGATCGAAAGAAACGCCGAGAACGGATAGCTCACGCGGCGGAACCGCATGAACGGGAATTTCGTGTTCTCGGGCGTGAGGCGCAGGAGCTTCATGATTTCGTCTCCCCGCTCAGATCGGCAGCTTGGTCGGCCGCGCGAAGCGGTACCACACCGCAATCATCATGCGCGTCATGGTGACGGCGGTGATGATGGTGGTGAGGATGCCGAGCCCCAGCGACACGGCGAAGCCGCGCACCGGACCCGAGCCCAGGAAGTAGAGGATGACCGCGGCCACGAACATGGTGACGTTGGAGTCCACGATCGTGCCGAAGGCGCGCTTGAAGCCCGCGTCCAGCGACGACAGGATCGAGCGGCCCATGTGGTTTTCCTCGCGGATGCGCTCGTAGATCAGCACGTTCGAATCGACCGCCATGCCGATGGTGAGCACGATGCCGGCGATGCCGGGCAAGGTGAGCGTCGCGCCGAGCATGACGAGCGCGGCGAAGATGAAGAGGATGTGCACGAAGAGCGCGATATTCGCGAAAATGCCGAACACGCCGTAGGTCACGAGCATGTAGACGACAACCAGCGCCGCGCCGACGTAGGAGGCGCGTTCGCCCGCGTCGATGGAATCCTGGCCGAGGCCCGGACCGACGGTGCGCTCCTCGATGGTGGTGAGCTTGGCCGGCAGCGCGCCGGCGCGCAGCAGGATGGCGAGGTTGTTGGCCTGCTCGACCGTGAAGCGGCCGGAAATCTGGCCTGAGCCGCCGGTGATCGGCGAGATGATGCGCGGCGCCGAGATCACCTTGTTGTCGAGCACGATGGCGAAGGGCTTGCCGACGTTGCGCGTGGTGACTTCCGCAAATTTCTGGCCGCCGCGCAGGTTGAAGCGGAAATTGACGACCGGTTCGCCGTTGCGCTGGTCGAAGCCGGGCTGGGCGTCGGTCAGGTCCTCGCCCTGCACCATCACCTGCTTCTCGACCGGCAGCCTGCCGCCCTCGGTCTGCTCGAGATCCTCGATGTCGGCGGGATTGTCGCCGGGCTGGCCGACAAGGCGGAACTCGAGCTTCGCTGTCGTGCCGAGCAGGTCCTTGAGCTGCTGCGGGTCCTGAAGGCCCGGCACCTGCACGAGAATGCGGTCCGCGCCCTGGCGCTGGATGGTCGGCTCCTTCATGCCGGAGCCGTCGATGCGGCGGCGGAGCACTTCGATCGACTGGTCGACAGCGCGGCGCACCTTGTCCTGCACGCCGGCCTCGGTCACCGTCACCTGCACGACGCCGCCCTCGGTGGCGTTGACGTCGATCGACGCCGCGCCGGCCGCGCCGAGCAGCGCCCCGCCGGAGCGCTGGCCGAGCGCGCGGATCTTCGGCAGCGCCTTTTCGGCGTCCGCGGGATTGGACAGGCGGAACTGCACGCCGCGCTGCTGCATGGCGATGCCGCCGGTGATGCCGATGCGCTCCTCGCGCAGAATGCGGCGCACGTCGTCGCGCAGGTTCTCGACCTGGGTACGCACGACCGCCGGCGCATCCACCTCGAGAAGGATGTGCGAGCCGCCCTGCAGATCGAGGCCGAGCGTGATGGTCTTGGCCGGCAGCCACGAGGGCATGCGCGCCTGCAACGCAGTGCGCGCGGACGGCGAGAGCATCGACGGGATCACGATCAGAAGCGCGATCAGCGTCATGCCGACAATGGAAGCGACCTTCCAGGGAGCGAAGCGCAGCATGGGTCTCGTTCGTTCGCGGGTCCCGTCAGGACGCCGCCGTATCCTTCACCGGCTCGCCCTTGGCGCGCACGTCTGCAATCATGGAGCGCACGACGCGCACCCGCACGTTCGGGGCGATCTCGACCTCCACCTCGGCGTTGTCGGTCACCTTGGTGACCTTGCCGATGATGCCGCCTGTCGTCACGACCGTGTCGCCGCGGCGGATGCCGCCCAGCATGTCCTGCGTCTCCTTGGCGCGCTTCTGCTGCGGCCGGATGATCAGGAAATACATGATGACCAGAATGATGGCGAAAGGCGCCATCTGCATGAGCATTTCTGCGCCGCCGGAACCGCCGCCGGAGGCGGCCTGGGCGAAGGCGGGGGTGATGAAGTTCATGGGCGTCCCGTAAAATGGGCCGAAGCGGCCGGAAATTGCGGCCGGACTATAGCCAGAAGCCCGCCCAAGGCAATGGCGGACGGGCCGAATTGGCCCGATAGCGCGCCCAAGCTAGCATCGCGGCCGGCTCCGGGCTCCAGAACGAGGCGAATCATTGGAAAAGGAACGGCTTGCGGCCTTCTCGGACGGCGTGATCGCCATCATCATCACCATCATGGTGCTGGAGCTGAAGGCGCCGCACGGCGGCGAGCCCGGCGACCTGGTCAAGCTGATTCCGGCCTTTCTCAGCTATGTGCTGAGCTTCGTCTACGTGGCGATCTACTGGAACAACCACCACCACATGCTTGCGACCGTGACGCGCGTGAACGGCTCGATCCTGTGGGCGAACATGCATCTCCTGTTCTGGCTGTCGCTCGTTCCCTTCGCCACGGCGTGGCTCGGCGAGAATCATTTCTCGAAATGGCCGACCGCCCTCTACGGCGTCGCCCTTCTCGGCCCAGCCATCGCCTATGCCGTCCTGCAATCCGCCATCGTGCGGGCGCAGGGGCCGGATTCGCTGCTGGCGCGCGCGGTCGGCGGCGACCTGAAGGGCAAGATCTCGCCGGTCCTCTACGCCAGCGCGATAGGCCTCGCCTTCGTCGCGCCGATCGTGTCAAATCTCATCTATGTCGCCGTCGCGCTGATGTGGCTCGTGCCCGACCGGCGGATCGAGCGCACGCTCGCGGAGGTGGAAGAGTGACGGAATATCTCGACCCGACAAAGGAGCTTTTCGCGCGATTTCGCGAGATGGACCGGCCCGGGCCGATCCACATGCTGAACCTCGTGAAGTTCCGCAAGAAGGCCGCCTACCCCGATGGCCGCGACGTCTCGGGCGCCGAGGCCTACAAGGCCTATGCGCGTGAAAGCGGCCCGGTGTTCCGGCGCCTCGGCGGCCGGCAGGTGTGGCTCGGCAAGCCGGAGCTCATGCTGATCGGCCCGCAGGATTCCGAGCAATGGGACACGGTCTTCATCGCGGAATATCCAAACGTGCAGGCCTTCGTCGACATGCTGCGCGACCCCGCCTACCGCGAGGCGGTGAAGCACCGGCAGGCGGCGGTGGAGGATTCGCGGCTGCTGCGGCTGGCGCCGGCGCCGGCGGGGAAAGAATTCGGCGAGATGGATTGACGGGCGCCGATTGCCAGCGGCGCGCGGCCCGGGCAGACTTGGCCTCGACAAGGCGGAAAACCGCCGAAGAGGGAGGAAACCCAACATGCAGCGCATCGTCGTCGCCTCGCTGGCGCTCGGCCTCACGTCGGCGGGCGCCTACGCCCAGACGCCGAAATTCGCCAACCAGGGCGTGACCGATACGGAAATCGTCATCGGCACGCATCAGGACCTGTCCGGCCCGATCAAGGCCTATGGCGTCAACGGCTCCAACGGCATGAAGATGGCGGTGGAGGAGATCAACGCCTCGGGCGGCATCAACGGCCGCAAGCTGCGTCTCGTCATGGAAGACGTCGCCTACGATCCGAAGAAGGCCGTGCTCGCCACGCAGAAGATGATCGAGCTCGACAAGGTGTTTGCGATGGTCGGCACGCTGGGCTCGCCGACGACGCTGGCGCCGCAGCCGAACGTGCTGGCGGCGGGCGTGTTCCAGCTCTTCCCGATCTCGTCGGCCGAATTCACCTACCAGATGGATCCCGCGCAGCCGCAGGACCGCCTGAAGTTCGCGACGTCGCAGCCCTATCCCGAGGCGACCAAGGCGACCATGCGCGAGATGATGAAACGCACGAAGGCGACCAAGCCCTGCGTCATGTATCAGGACGACGAGTTCGGCAAGAACATCTACACCGGCTTCATGGCCTACATGGACGAGGCCAAGATGAAGCCTGCCAGCGTCACGACCTACAAGCGCGGCGCGACCGAGTTCTCCTCGCAGGTCGCGCGGATGCGCGCGGACGGCTGCGATCTCGTGTTTCTCGCCACCATCGTGCGCGAGACGATCGGCGCGATGACGGAAGGCCGCAAGATGGACTTCAATCCTGTCTGGGCGACGTCCGCCGCAGCCAACGTGCAGGACGTCATCACGCTCGGCAAGGAAACGGTCGAAGGACTCTACGCGACCGGCCTCTACGAGACGCCCTACGAGGATCTGGCGACGCCGCCGGTCAAGGCCTGGATTGCGACGCATCGCAAGATGTTCGGCGGCGATCCCAACACGCAGACGATCTACGGCTACAACGCCATCATGAATTTCGCCTGCTATGCGAAGATGGCCGGCAAGGACCTGAACGGCGCGACCATGCTGGCGGCGCTGGAATCCGGCAAGGGCTGCGCGGACATTTTCGGCGACAAGCCGCTGTCCTATTCAAAAGACAACCACCTGCACGCGCTCACGGCGCAATTGCACCAGATCAAGGGCGGACGCTGGATCACGCTCAGCCGCGAATTGCAGATGTGAGAGGCGCGGCCGGCGCCTCGGGCGCGCTGACTTAGCTTAACGCGCCGTCATTGCGAGCCGACGGGGCGCGCGTACGCGCGCCCCGTTGCCTCGCAATGACGATCCGCCCTCCAACGCCGCGCTCTATTCCGCAAAGCCGTGGTAGCGCACGAAGCTGTCGTTGGCCTCGCGGTCCGACACGACCGCGTTGGCGGCAAACGTCTCGTCGGGCCAGCCCATGGCGATGCAGGTCATGACGCCCTGCTCCGGCGGGATGTTGGCGACCTCGCGCACGATGTCGGAGCGCATGATGCCCTGGCCGTTGATGACCGTGCCGAGGCCGCGATTCCAGGCGGCGAGCACCAGCCCATAGCAGACCGCGCCGAGATCGAAATAGCCGACGGCGCCGCCTTCCAGCGCGCGGTCGTAGCAGAGCACCAGCGAGACCGGCGCGTCGAACTGGCGGAAGCCGCGCAGCACCCAGTCCTGGCGCCTCGCCTTGTCGTCGCGCGCGATATCCATCGCGGCGAAGAGTTTCTTGGCGATCTCGACCTGCCGATGGCGATGCACGCCGTCATATTCGCGGTGCATGGGAATGTCGCGGTTGACCGTCGCCCCGCCCGCCATGGCCTCCATGTTGCGGCGGCGAACCTCTTCCAGCGGCGCGCCGGTCAGCACGTGAATGTGCCAGGGCTGCGTGTTCATCGAGGACGGCGCGCGCTTGGCGACCGCGATGATGTCCTCGATCGTTTCCCGCGGCACCGGCTTCTTCAGAAAGCCGCGCACGCTCTTGCGGCTCATGACGAGATCTTCGAATTCCACTCTTGCGCTCCGTCCCCGACGATTTTCGCGGGAGACTAACCCGGGGCCCGGCCGCGGACCAATGCGGCTGGCGATTGGGGCCTGCGCGCCTGCTGCCGATTGCCCAACGCCCGTCCGGCTTTGCACGCGCGGCCCATTGCCGCTATCACGCGGCCATGACCCACAAGACTCCCGACAGCCAGGACCTTCTCGCCCGCATCGCCGCCGCGCTGGAGCGGCTGGCGCCGCCCGCGCCGACCGTCCCCGATTTCGACGCGGCCGAGGCCTTCGTCTGGAGCGCGTCGAAGCAGCGGCTGATGCCGGTGAAGAAGGTCAATCGCGTCGACCTCTCCCTGTTGCGGGGCGTCGACCGCGTGCGCGACCTGCTCGCGGAAAACACGGAGCGCTTCGCCAGGGGGCTGCCCGCCAACAACGCCCTGCTGTGGGGCGCGCGCGGCATGGGCAAGTCCTCGCTGGTGAAGGCGGTGCACGCCGACATTCTCAAGCGGGGCATCGGCGGGGCGCGGCTGCGGCTGATCGAGATCCACCGCGAGGACATCGACAGCCTGCCGACGCTGATGGGCATGTTGCGCGACGCGCCCTATTCCTTCCTCGTGTTCTGCGACGACCTTTCCTTCGACAGCGGCGACACGAGCTACAAGTCGCTGAAGGCGGCGCTCGACGGCGGCGTGGAGGGGCGGCCGGAGAATGTGCTGTTCTACGCGACCTCCAACCGCCGCCACCTGCTGCCGCGCGACATGATGGAGAACGAGCGCTCGACCGCGATCAATCCGGGCGAGGCGGTGGAAGAGAAGGTCTCGCTCTCGGACCGCTTCGGCCTGTGGCTCGGCTTCCACAAGTGCAGCCAGGACGAATACCTGTCGATGGTGTTCGGCTATTGCGATCATTTCGGCCTGAAGGCGCCGCGTGAAGAGATCGAGGCCGAGGCGCTGGAATGGGCGACGACGCGAGGGTCCCGGTCGGGCCGTACGGCGTGGCAGTACATTCAGGATTTGGCCGGGCGGCTGGGGAAGAAGACCGCCTGAGGCCTATTTGAGCCTGTAGCCTGCATGACATCCGACGCAGGTCGCCGTCACTTGGCCGAGCGCGGTCAACGCCGCCTTGTAGTCGTTCGTCACGCCCGCATCCGTCGCCGCCACGGCAAAGCGGCTCGCGGCCTTGTGCATGGCGACGCCGGCGTCCTGCATGCCCTGCGGCATGTAGGGCGCGACATCTTGCGCGCCGTGCAGGCCGAGCGACGACATGCCGAGGCGGCTTTCTGCGATCTTTGCGGCGACGTCGAAATGCCCCATGCCGAGATGGTCCTGAATTTCCTGCAGGGCCAGCAGGTGATCGCGCATGTTGGCGAGCGTGTGCTCGACCAATTGCGGCGGATATTTCACAAACTCCCGCTTGTCCTCGACCTTCGCCGGCGCCGGCGCGCTTGCGCTCGAATGGTCGTGCCGGTGCTGCGCCGTCGCGGCGCCGAGGCCGCAGAGCGCGACAGCGATGGAAAGACAGAGTGTCGCGACGCGTGAATGTTTCATGCCTGCCATTATCGCGGTTTCGGCAGTGCTTGTCTCGTTCCGCGCCTCGCGCACGGCCCGCATTCACACGCCGCGCTTGACGTTTGGCGCCTCTGCGCATCCGATGGACACAAGAAAGCGCGCCTCAGACGCGCCATCCATTGGAGGAAACGTCATGGCCGATCACGCCTATGACCTCGTCATTCGCGGCGCCTCGATCGCCGACGGCACAGGCGCCCCGGCGCGCGAGGGCGATATCGCGATCAAGGGCGACACGATCGTCGCCGTCGGCAAGGTCGCCGGCCGTGGGCGCGAGGAGATCGACGCCCGCGGCAAGCTGGTGACGCCGGGTTTCGTCGACGTGCACACGCATTACGACGGCCAGGCGACCTGGGACGAGCGGATGCAGCCCTCGTCCTGGCACGGCGCGACCACCGTCATCATGGGCAATTGCGGCGTGGGCTTCGCGCCATGCCGGCCCGACGACCACGACCGGCTCGTGCGTCTCATGGAAGGCGTCGAGGACATTCCCTTCCCCGTGCTTTCGCAGGGCCTGCCGTGGAACTGGGAGAGCTATCCCGACTATCTCGACGCGCTCGCGCGCCGACGCTTCGACATGGACATCGGCTCGCAACTGCCGCATGCCGCGCTGCGCGTCTACGCGATGGGCGATCGCGGCGCCAATCGCGAGCCGGCGACGCCTGACGATATCGCGCAAATGGCGGCGATTGCGAAAGCCGCTGTCGAAGCCGGCGCGCTCGGCTTCTCCACCTCGCGCACGCTCAATCATCGGGACAGCGAAGGGCGGCCGACGCCGACGCTGACGGCGGAGGAAGACGAACTCGTCGGCATCGCAATGGGGTTGAAGGCCGCTGGCGCGGGCGCGCTGCAATTCGTCTCCGACTTTACCGATGCGGAGGCGGAATTCGCGCTGATGCGCGCGATGGCGCGCAAGTCGGGGCGCCCCCTGTCGTTCTCGCTGCTGCAGGGCCATGTGGCGCCGGACAAGTGGCGCCTGCTGCTCGACCGCACGGCGGAAGCGAATGCGGAGGGCCTGACCATTCGCGCACAGGTCGCGGGGCGGCCGGTCGGCGTGCTGCTTGGCCTCGAACTGACGATGAACCCCTTCAGCAAGAATCCCGTCTATCGCGAAATTGCGGCGCTGCCGCTGGCCGAGCGCGTGGCGCGGTTGCGCGATCCGGATTTTCGCGCGCGGCTGCTCGCGACGCCGCCGGTCGCGGAACCGGGCTTCGCGCGCTCGACGCTGCAGAACTGGTCGAACATGTTCCGCATGGATGGCGACTTCGACTACGAGCCGCTGCCGAGCGACAGTTTGCAGGGCATTGCCGAGCGTCAGGGCGCCAGCGCGCCGGCGCTCGCGCTCGACGCCATGCTGGAGAACGAAGGACGCGGCATTCTCTACGTGCCGTTCCTCAATTATGCGCGCTACACGCTCGATCCGGCCTACGACATGCTGATGGACGCCCATACCGTGCCCGGCCTGTCCGACGGCGGCGCGCATGTCGGCATGATCTGCGATGGATCTTTCCCGACCTACAATCTCGTGCACTGGACGCGCGACCGGAAGCGCGGCGCGCGCATCGCGCTCGAAAAGATGGTGGCGATGCAGACGGCCGATACCGCCGCGCTGATCGGGCTGCATGACCGCGGGCGCATCTCGCCGGGACTGCGCGCCGACATCAACATCATCGACTACGCGCGGCTCCGCCTGAAACCGCCATCCGTCGCCTACGATCTGCCGGCCGGCGGCAAGCGCCTGCTGCAGAAGGCCGAGGGCTACGAGGCCACGATCGTCGCCGGCGCCGTCACCTACCGCGACGGCGAGCCGACCGGCGCCCTGCCCGGCCGACTGCTGCGCGGCGCGCGCGCTGCGCCGCAAGCGATTGCGGCGGAGTGAACTACGCCGCCTTTCTCGACGGCCAGTTGACCATCAGGATGCCGACCGCCACCAGCGCGACGGCGAGCGCGAAGCCCGGCGTGATCTCGTCGCCGAGAATGAAATGGCCGGCCGCGACGCCGAAGATCGGCGTGAGGAAGGTGAAGGCCGACAATTCGCCGGCGCGATAGTTCTGGACCATCCAGAACCACACGGCGAACGTCACGCTGACGATCCAGATCGTCTGGTAGGCGAAGGCCAGCCCGGCCTTCAGCGACACATGCGCGGGCCAGGCCTCGCCGCGCCACAGCGCGAAGCCGCCGAGCACGACAATCGAGACGAGAAGCTGGTAGAGCAGCGTCTTCTCCGGGGGCGCAAAGCGCAGGCGCGTCGCCTTCATGATCAGCGTCGTCGCGCCCCACAGCGCGCCGGCGAGCAGGCTCAGGGCGTCGCCGATGAACATGTCGCGCGAACCGGCCGACACGCCGAGCGCGACGGCGACGCCGACGAAGGACAGCGTGAGGCCGATCCACTGCAGGCGGCTCAGCGTCTCGTTCGGCGTGATCCACGGCAGTCCCAGCGCGACGAAGAACGGGGCGGAATAGAGGAAGAGAATGCCGTGGCTCGCCGTGGTCCATTGCAGGCCGATGAACAGCGCGACGAATTCCGCGCCGAAGGCGACGCCGCTCCATACGCCCGCCCACAGCGTGCCGTCGCGCCGCAGAAGATCCGGGTAGCGCCAGAAGGCGTAGGCGGCGAGCAGCACAAAACCGCCGGCCGAGCGCAGCGCCGCCTGCGTCATCGGCGGAATGTCCACCATGGCGATCTTGGCGGTCACCTGGTTGAAGCCCCAGCTCGAGCACAGCATGAGGACAATGAGGACGCCGAGGCGGTCGAGATGGCGGAGCGGTTGATTCATCGCGCCATTGTGCACGGACGGCCGAGCAAGGCACGTCGCGCTTTGCGCATGAAGGCCCCGCAAAAAGAGAAGCGGCGGCCCTTTCTTTGGAGCCGCCGCTTATTTCTCCGGATCGTGTCTCGCGGCCCGGAGGAATTCGTGTTCGTCAAAGACCGGCGAGATAGCCCGTCGGATCGACCGGCGTCGAGCCCTTGCGCAGTTCGAAGTGGACCTGCGGCGAGGAGACGTTGCCGGTCTGGCCGGCCTTGGCGATCGTCTGGCCGCGCTTGACCGTATCGCCGCGCTTCACATCCAGTTCGCCGTTATGGGCGTAGGCGGAGACGAAGCCGTTGGGATGCTGGATCAGCACGAGATTGCCGTAACCTTTGAGTTCGCTGCCGGCGTATTTCACGACGCCGCCCTCGGCCGCCTTGACCGCCGTGCCCTCGGGCACCGCGATGTTGATGCCGTCGTTGCCGCCGGACTTGAAGCCCTGGATGACGCGGCCGCGCGCGGGCCAGCGGAACTCGGGATTGGCTTCGCCGGAAGCGGCCGGCTTCGGCTCTTCCTTCGGAAGGCTGGCGGTCGTCTCGGTGCGATCGACCTCGGGCTTCTTCACCTCGGCCTGCTTGATCTCGATCTTGCGCACTTCCTTCTTCGGCTCGGCCTTCGCCTCGGGCTGAGGCGCCGGCTCGACGGCGGACTGCTTCTGGCGCTGCGGCTTGATGTCCTTTGCGGGCGCCTGCTTGACGGCGGGCTTTTCGTCCTCGTCGTCGTCATCGTTGCGCGCGGCCTTCGCCGGCTTCTCGGCGACCTTCTTCTTGTCGACCGCCTTCTTTTCCGGCGCCTTCTTTTCAGCGACCTCGTCCTCGTCGTCGTCCTTGTCGACCTTCGCGGTCTTCGCGGCGGACTTGGCGGCGGGCTCGGGACCCTTCACAAGGCGAAACTTTTCCTTCGGCGCCTCGGCTTTCTTCGGCTCGACCTTGCTCGCCTCGAACTTGGCGACCGGCGCAGGCGCGGGGGTCGCCGTCCGCGTGGCGGTCGCGCGATAGACCGGCACGACGAGACGGGCGCCGGGCTGCACCTGCGCGGCCGCATTGAAGCCATTGGCGCGCAGCAGCGCATCCTGCGGCACGCCGTAACGGTCGGAAAGCGTGCGGACGGTCTCGCCCTGCGCGACGACGATCGGCGTGCCGCCTTCGGCGCTCCAGTGGTCGAGCGATGCGGCGCTCGTGCGCGAGACTGCCGCGGCCTGCGGCGCAACGGGCTGGGGCGTGGTCACGGGCGCAGGCAGCGAGCTCGCGCCGGAGGGCGGCGCGAGCGGCCTGGATTCGATTTTCGTCGATGAAGAGGATGGCGCGCGCGGCGCGATCGTGCCGGTCGGCGCGCGGTCCACAGGGCCTGACGAGGCCGTTTCGAAGGGATTGGAGAAGGGATTGGACGACAGCCGCGTGGCGTCGGAACATCCGGTCAGAAGGGCCGCGGCCGCCGTCGCCATCAGCAAACGCAGACCGAGCCGCACACGGAACAAGGGCTTGTCAGCAAACATCACGCAACCCATCGAACGCCACTTTCTCGCCGTCATTAAGCGCATTCGCGGTTAATGGACGGTTTAAGGTGAACGGGGTTTCGCGAAAAAATCGGAAATATTAATCGTGAACGCAGGAAGCGGCGCGCGCGCCGCTTTACAGCGCGGCGGCGACGCCCGCGAGCGCAGGACCGAATCGTCCGGCGCGGAACCTGCGCACGACGGCGCCGTCGGCATGAAGCAGCGCGCAATGCTCGCCGACATGCTGCCCCTGCACCCTCTCGTCAGGCAGCGCGCAGAGCATGAGGCCGCCGGGGGCGAGCGCGCCGATGAGGCGCAGGTCCGGCGCAGGCAGACGCGCATGGACGATGATGCGATCGAAGCGGCCGAACTTTTCCGGCGCGGCGAGACCGTCGGCGCAATGCACGACGGCGTTGACGACGCCGAGCTGTTCCAGTCGCGCGCCGGCTTCCACGGCGAGAGAGTTGAACCGTTCGAACGAGACGACCTCGCGCACGAGGCGCGACAGCACCGCCGTCGAATAGCCGGAGCCCGCGCCGATCTCGAGGACGCGATGACTTGCGTCGAGCTGCAGCGCGTCCAGCATTTCCGCGAGATCGCCCGGCGCCTCCATGGTCTGGCCGCAGGCGATGGGCAGCGGACAATTGCGTTGCGCGAGATCGTGGAGCGCGAAGGGCGTGAAAATTTCGCGCTGTACGGTTTCGATCGCCCGCAGCACGTCGACGTCGCGCACGCCCGCCTGCCGCAACGCGAGCAGCAGCGCGCCGCGCGCCTCGACTGCCGATGCGGCCTGGTCGCTCAAGCGCGTCAGCCGAGCACTTCGGCGAGCTTCGTCATGGTCGGCTCGTCGGTCATGTCGAGGCGCAGCGGCGTGACGGAAATCTTCTTCGCCGCCAGCGCTTCGAGATCGGTGCCGACGCCCGGCGTATACGGGCCGCGCTGGAAGGCGATCCAGTAATAGGGAATGCCGCGCCCATCCATGCGCGCGTCGATGTCCAAGAGCTCGGCCGAGCGCACGCCCTGCGCCGTCACGGCGACGCCGGCCACCTGGTCCGGCGGGCAATCCGGAAAGTTGAGGTTGAGCAGCACGCCGGGCGGCGTTCCTTCCGCGATCAGCCTGCGCAGCAGCGCCGGCGCATGCGTTTCCGCCGTCGCCCAGTGCGGCGAAAAGCGGCCGGAGACGGGGCCATAGGCCTGCGACAGCGCGATGGAGGGAATGCCGAGGATGGTGCCCTCGATCGCGCCGGCGACGGTGCCCGAATAGGTGACGTCCTCAGCGACATTCGCCCCGCGATTGACGCCGGAGAGAACGAGATCGGGTTTCTTGTCCTTGAGAATGTTGCGCACGCCCATGATGACGCAGTCGGTCGGCGTGCCGCGCACGGCGAAGCGCCGCTCGCTGATCTGCCGCAGGCGCAGCGGATCCGACAGCGACATGGAATGGGCGACGCCCGACTGGTCGGTCTCGGGGGCGACGGTGAAGACGTCGTCGGACAATTGCGCCGCGATCTTCTCCAGCACTTCGAGGCCGGGGCCGTGGACGCCATCGTCGTTGGTGATGAGTATGCGCATGTCTGCTCCGGTCCGCGGCGGTTCAAGCTGAAATCAGGATTCGTCGGCCGCAAGTCTCGGACGAAGCACGCGCAGCTTCAACCATATCGTTTCGATGACGCCGTCGAGATTTTCGAATAGCTCGGCATTGCGGAACCGGAGGAAGGCGTAGCCCTCTGCCTCGATCCTTTTCTGACGCTGGGCGTCGGGGCTAGTTCTTCATCGGTCGAATGCGTCGCGCCATCCAATTCGATGACCAGCCGCGCCTCGTGACAGGCGAAATCCACGACATAGCCGCCAAGCGGGACCTGGCGACGAAACCTGAAACCCGTCTGCTCGCGATTGATCGCGCGCCAGAGCAGCTTTTCCGCAGGCGTCGCGTCTCGCCGCAAGCGGCGCACAACCGGCGTTAGGCGATGCATCTTCGATCACCCCGCACGCTGAGAGCCGCCAGATCTAGCGCGCGGCCGACGGCGACGCCGGAGCCGTTGAGCGTGGCGACGAAGCGCGTGTCTTTTCCATCCGCCGGCCGGTAGCGCGTTCATGCGGCGCGCCTGGAAATCGCCGCAGACCGAGCAGGACGAAATCCGCGATATTTGCCCTGCCCCGGCAGCCAGACTTCGAGGTCGTAGGTCTTCTGGCTGGCGAAGCCCATGTCGCCGGTGCAAAGCACGACCTTGCGATAGGGCAGCTCCAGCAATTGCAGGATCTTCTCCGCGCAGCCGGTCATGCGCTCGTGTTCTTCCAGCGCCTGTTCGGGCGTCGTGATGGAGACGAGCTCGACCTTGTAGAACTGGTGCTGGCGGATCATGCCGCGCGTGTCGCGGCCGGCAGCGCCGGCTTCTGCGCGGAAGCAGTAGGTGCCGGCGGTGAGACGCAGCGGGAGTTTGGCCTCGTCGATAATCTGTTCGCGGGCGAGATTTGTGAGGGGGACTTCGGCGGTGGGGATGAGCGCGCGGGCAGCCCTGCGTGCGCTAATGGATGGAATTCGTGAAGGCGATCTTCGAGCATCACCATCGCTCGACCGCGCGACTCCACGTCATTCATACTATTCTTGATCGCCGAGGCGGCGCTGGTCAGAAGCTCTACATACTCACGATCGCGCAATCGTCCCCGCAACGTGGAATTGATCTTCGCCAAACTTCGGCAACTGCGCCGTTCCAAACATTGCATCGTCGCGCACCAGTAGCGGCGGGCCACTTCGCTGTAGCCGTGCTGATCCGTATGCGTGTCGAGCATGAATTGCGCGAGGCGCGTTCGAGGCGGGCGAGCTTGCCCCTTGAAACGACGAAGCGCGCGCCGGAAATTTTCGACGCGCTTTCGAAATCCATCAGGCCAAGCGCCTCGCCGAGGTCGAAATGCTCTTTCGGCTGAAAAGCGAAGTCGCGCGGCGTTCCCCACTTGGAGACTTCGACGTTGTCGTGCTCGTCCTTGCCTTCGGGAACCTCGCCGAGCGGCGAATTCGGGATTTCGGACAGCGCCTTGTTCAGCGCCTCGTTCGCCTCGCGCTCGGCCTGCTCCATGGCCGGCCAGTTTTCCTTCAGCGCGGCGACTTCCGCCTTCAGCGGTCTTGGCCATATCCTTTTCCGCGCATGGCGAGGCCGATTTCCTTCGACGCCGCATTGCGGCGCTCCTGCAGGCGGTCTGCAGTTTGGCGATTGCCGCGCGCCTGTTGTCGTCGAGCGCGATGAGATGATCGGCGAGCGGCGGCAGGTTTCGGCGCTCACGGGCGCGGTCGAAGGCGGCCTTGTCGTCGCGGATGGCTTTGATGTCGAACATCTGAAATCCCCGAAAGCGTCTCCTTCTCCCACAAAGTCGAGAGGCTTTCGCATCAGCGAGGGTCGGATGAGGGTCCAGCGATTGCGGATGCGGAAAAGTTCCTCATCCGTCGCGCTGCGCGCGCCACCTTCTCCCCGCAAGCGGGAGAAGGGGTCAACACCTGAGCCGTCATCCACGCCAAGCGGCTCCGAAGGAGCGAGGCAATGGGCGAAGTTGGTTTGAGCGGCTCGTCGTGGATGCTCAAGGCGGGCATGACGGCGAAGGTCAATCCGCCTTTTCGGCCGCTTCCTGCGCCCGCTTCTTCTCGATCATCCCGACCGAAATGATCGAGGCCTCGTAGAGAAGCACGCCGAATGGCGAGGGCGAGCTGGCTGAACACGTCGGGCGGGGTCAGCACGGCGGCGATGACGAAGACGATGACGATGGCGTAGCGGCGGTTCGAGCGCAGAAAGGCCGTGTCGATGATGCCGACGCGCCCGAGCAGGGTCAGCACCACCGGCAACTGGAAGATGATGCCGAAGGCGAAGATCAGCGTCATCACCAGCCCGAGATATTCCGACACGCGGGCAGCAGTTCGATCTGCGCCTTCCCTGGTTCGGCTGGCCTGCTGCATGCCGATGAAGAAATGCAGCAGATCTCGGCATCACCACGAAGAACACCAGCAGCGCGCCGGCCAGGAAGAACACGGGCGTGGCGAACAGATAGGGGTTGAAGGCGTCGCGCCTGTTCTGTAGAGACCGGCGCGACGAAGGCGTAGATCTGCGAGAAGATGACAGGACAGGACAGGAAGGCGGCGGCGAACATCGCCACCTTGATCTGCGTGAAGAAGAATTCCTGCGGCGCCGTGTAGATCAGCTTCGCCTCGACTCGGCGGCGTGCTGATAGGGCAGCACCAGCAGGTTGTAGATGTTCTTGGCGAAGAAGAAGCAGACGATGAACATCACGAGAAAGGCGACGAGCGCGCGGATCAGGCGCTGGCGCAGTTCGATCAGATGCTCCATCAGCGGCGCGCGGGTGGCGTCGATATCGGCCTGGCTCATGCGCTCTTGTCCGCGAGCTTGGCGGATTCGATTTCAGGCCCGCGCGCTTCGGCCGTGTCCGCTTTCGGCGGCTCGATCGCCGGCTTCTCCTCGAAAGCGGCTTCCACCGCCAGCCTGTCGGGCGGCGGGGTATGGCCTCGATGTCGAGGCTGGCGATCTCGGGATTCCATGGTCGCCGGCGCGGATGGCCCCTCGCCCTCGACGGCCGACGTGATCTGTTCCTTCATGTCGCGGATGGGATCGAAGGCGACGTCGACCTTGGCGAGATCGGCGACGCTCTCGACCTCCTTCTTGAGGTTCTCGACGTCGGCCTCGCGCATCGCCTCCATGAACTGGCCCTGAACTCGTTTGCCATGCGGCGCATCTTGCCCACGGCGTTCCCAACCTGCCGCAGCACGCGGCAGGTCCTTCGGCCCGATCACGATGAGCGCGACCACGCCGATGACGACGAGTTTGCCGACGTCGAAGTCCAGCATTCTGTGGCGACCCCGCGCGGGCCGACGGGCGCGCGATCAGACTCCAGCGCGTCGGCGGCCTTGTCGACCGTCGCGGCGGCCTGGTGGTCGATGGTCTTCATGGGCTCGGCGGGTGAAGCGCTGCGCGGCCTCTTCCTTGTCGTCCTCGGCCATGCCCTTCTTGAAGGACTTAATGCCCCGGCGGACGTCGCCCATGATGTCGGAGATCTTGCCCTTGCCGCCGAACAGCAACAGCGCGACGCCGCCGACAATCAGCCAGTGCCAGATCGAAAAGGAACCTATGCCAACTCCTCAGGCGATTCCGGCTGCGCCGGCCCTCGCCTCCGCCGGGCGGGAACGCGCGGCGGCTTTGGCCGGAACCTGGCGGACGGCGAAACGCCAAAAACAAGGCGAGCGCGCCCGCTTAATGCGAACGGGGTTGATGGCGGCTTCGCGCGCCGCTATCTCGCTCCCCACGACGGCCTCGACCGAGGTCGCGACGCCGCAGATGTCAGCAAGCGCCCGGCCGAACGCCGCCTCCCGCACGGAGACACGTTATGGCTATCCTGGCTGAACCGCCGGCCGCGCTGCTCACGACAGACGAACACAGGCCAGTTGCGCCGCGCCGTCATCGCCAGCAGATGGCCACCGGCACCTCGATCGAATGGTACGATTTCTTCCTCTACTCGATCGTCACGGGGCTTGTCGCCCTCTTCTTCCCGAAATCCGACCCGTTGACCGGCACGCTGGAGGCCTTCGCGATCTACGCGGTCGGTTCGTGGCGCGGCCCGTCGGCGCGGCGATTCGAGCACTACGGCGACCGCCTCGGCCGCAAGGCTGCGCTCATCGCCACGCTGCTGCTGATGGGGCTCGCGACCTTCGCGGTGGCGCTCGTGCTGACCTACGAGCAGATCGGCGTGTGGGGCGCGGTCATCCTGACGGTCCTGCGCGTCATCCAGGGGATCGGCGTCGGCGGCGAGTGGGGCGGCTCGGTGCTGCTGTTTGATGGAATGGGCGCGCAGCAACGAATCGCGCGGCTTCATCGCCTCCTGGCCGCAGTTCGGCGTGCCGGTCGGCCTGTTCGTCGCCAATCTGGCCGTGCTCGCCTTCAGCGGCATGTCCGGCGAGCAGTTCCTCGCCTGGGGATGGCGCGTCCCGTTCGCGCTGTCGATCATCCTCGTCGCGGTCGGCCTCTACATCCGGCTCGGCATCGAGGAGACGCAGACATTCCGGCGCATCGTCGACGAGCAGCGCGTCTCCCGCACGCCGCTGGTGGAGGTGCTGCGCACCCATCCCGGCCAGATCGTGCTCAGCGCGCTGGCGCGGATGGCGGAGCAGGCGCCCTTCTACATCTTCACGGCCTTCATCTTCTCCTACGGCACGGGCCATCTGAAGCTGAACCGCGATTTCCTGCTGCTCGCGGTCTCGGGTGGCCTCCGTCGTGTCCTTCTTCGCGATTCCGTTCTTCGGCTGGCTGTCCGACCGGATCGGCCGCAAGGCCATGTACATGATCGGCGCGGCGGCGACGGGCGCCTTCGGCTTCCTGTACTTCCGCATGATCGACACGGCGGCGCTGGCCGTCGTCTTCATTGCGATCCTGGCCCTGCTGATCCCGCACGACATGATGTACGGGCCGCAGGCGGCGCTGATCGCGGAATCCTTCAAGGGCCAGACGCGCTACAGCGGCGCCGCTCGGCTACCAGCTCGCCTCCGTCATCGCCGGCGGCCGGCGCCGCTGATCGCCGCATGGCTGATGGGCCATTACGGGATCTCCGCCGCGATCGCCGCCTACATCCTCGCCTCCGCGCGCTGATCTCTGCTGGGCGCGGCGGCCCTGATGACGGACTACACTGGCGCGATATCGACACGGCCGAGCGCGCCCTGCCCGTCCACGCCTGAGCGGCGGCGAAATGCGCTACCGGCGCGCGCGTAAACCGGCTCGACGTGGGCGATCTCGCCGTCCGGCCCGCGCGCCAGGCAATAGCCGGACGGCTTCGGCGTCCCTATGCCGCGACGTCCGGGCGCTCGATGCAGGCGGGATATTCGTCGAGGCATCTCGCCTGCGTCGGAAAGCGCCGCCGCCGGTTCGCCCGGCGGCCAGCGCCTCCGGCATGGCCCTGGCGCAGAAAGCCGCGCCGGCCTGGCATCGGTGCTCATCGGCCACGACGGCGCTGCTGGACAGGTTGACAGACCAGCGCCAACCCATGAAGGCGGCGACGGCGACGATGAAAGCAATGACGAAAGGCATTTGAACACAGTCTCTTGCGTGCGCCATCTCTTCAGCGCAGCCGGAGCAAACGCGTGCGGGCGGCGCGCAAGGGTTTCGTAGGCTTAACCGGCATTAGCCCACTTGCGCGCTGTTCGGTAAGGACGCGGCGCGATCAATGGACGCAACAAAGGCGTCCAAACCATGCGCAAGCCGCTTCCGCTCCTCCTCCCGACGACAGCCCCGGCGCTGCCGGCGCTCGCGCTGGCGGAGTCGCGCGGTCGAGCAATCCCGCTTCATCAACGGCACGGTCGGCGCCATCGCCGGCGCGATGGTCGGCGGTCCGATCGGTCTGATCGCCGGCGCGGCGCTGGGTTATTCCGTCGGGCCGGAGATCGCGGGCCCGCAGCCCGCATTTAAGCCGAGCAGCAGAGCAGCGCCGCACCGCGCGCCGCACCAGGCATCGCGCGCGCAGCACGAAGATCGTGCTCGACTGCGCCAACCAGGCGAACCAGGAAAATCCGGCCTGCGTACATTTGTTCGCGCAACGCCAGCAGCAGCCGCAGATGTACGGGCAGCAGCCGATGTACGCGCAGCCGATGCACGCGCAGCAGCCCGTCTACATGGCCCTCGCGCAATCGGGCTATTCGCCTGTTCCCTGCCAGGGCTCCGCAGCAGGGTGTCGACCCCGGCAGCGCATGTTCAACCCGCAGCAGAACCCGCTGGTGCCGCCGCCGACCGCTTTCGGCGACGGATCGCAATATTCCGCTGCGCTGTCCGGCCCCAATGCGCCGGGCCAGCAGGCGCAAGCGGCGGCTATTCAAACGCCTATTCCGCGCCTCGCGCTGCAGGGCTACGGCTACGGACAGGTGCGCGCCGCGCCGGTCCCCGTGCCGCGCTGAGCCTAGCCGATCTCCTCCTCTCGGGGCCAGTCGGACCGTGCAGGCCGCCCCAGCACTGGCCGGCATCCCGTGCGACCGCACCGGATTTTTGGCGCCGCGCTGATAATTCAGCGGGTAGACACGCGCGCCGAGGCATCCGTCAGACCGCGAGCGCCAACGCGCTCAGAATCGCGCCTCGAAGCAGATCACGTCTTGAGTCCATGTCGATACTCCCGGCAGCGACCGTCGAAATTCCGGCCACGCCAGCCGCCGCGGCGCCGGCGCAGTCAATGGGGCAAGCGATTGGAGACCGGCGAGGCCCAGTCGAGCGCGGTGATCGACAGATAGCCGCCGATCCAGGGCGCCTCGATCGCCGCAAACAGCACATAGGCCCAATTCGACGTGTAGCTGATGACGGCGAAGGCCGAGAGCAGATACCAGCATCGACGACCACGACGCCGCCGCAACGGCGCTCTTCGCGCGGCGCGCGCCCACCGCGGCGTTGAAGAAGACGTAAGCGGCGTCCGTGACCGCCGTCGAGGCGACGACGCCGAGGGCGATGAGGGGATCGACGGGCGCAGGTTCGCGAGCAGGGGACATGGGCCGGGCCTCCGGTGAGGCGTGTGCGCCTTATCGGCCTGCCCTGCCCGGTCAATAGTGCGGCGGCGGCGGCTCGGGCTCGCTGCGCGCGGGAAATGAGTTGCGCACTTCCTCGCGCAACATCTTCACCAGCTCCAGCGCGTCGATCTTCCGCCACTGCGCGGTGACGGTCTCGTTCGGCCCGCAATCGTGCGATCCTGGTGCGCGATGCGGATTTCGAGGGCGTGGATAGGGTCGGTCACACCAACCGGCTCTGCATCTTCGCCGCCTGGATGAAGCTCGCGAACAGCGGATGCGGCTCGGAAGGGGCGGCTCTTCAGTTCCGGGTGATACTGCACGCCGATGAACCAGGGATGGTCGGCATATTCGACCGTCTCGGGCAGCAGGCCGTCGGGCGAGAGGCCGGCGAAGATCAGGCCGCATTCCTCCAGCCGCTCGCGGTAGGCGGTGTTCACCTCGTAGCGATGGCGGTGGCGCTCCGATTTCCGTGTCGCCGTAGATGCCGGCGATCTTCGAGCCCTCCTTCAGCCGCGCCTTGTATGCCGAGCCGTACCGTGCCGCCGAGATCGCCCTGGCGCCGCGCTTCTCGAGCTCGTTGCTGCGCATCCATTCGGTCATGAGGCCGACGACCGGCTCGGCGTCGCGCCGAATTCGGTGGAACCGGCGTTGGGCACGCCGGCCAGCGCGCGCGCCGCCTCGATGCAGGCCATCTGCATGCCGAAGCAGATGCCGAAATACGGCACTTTGCGCTCGCGCGCCGAAACGCGCCGCCAGAATCTTGCCTTCGGAGCCGCGCTGGCCGAAGCCGCTGGGCACGAGAATGCCGTGGACATGTTCCAGATAGATGCGCGCGTCGCGGCCCTCGAACACCGCCTGATCCAGTCGAGATTGACCTTGACGCGATTGGCCATGCCGCCGTGCGCCAGCGCCTCGATCAGCGACTTGTACGCGTCCTTCATGCCCGTGTACTTGAGCCGACGATGAAGGCGATGGTGACCTCGCCTCCGGATTGTGGATGCGCCCGGCGACGGCGTTCCAGCGGCTCATGTCCGGAGCGGCGCGGGCTCGATGCCGAAGGAATGCAGCACTTCGCGGTCGAGGCCCGCCGCATGGTAGGCGGCCGGCACGTCGTAGATGTTGGAGGCGCGTCGCGCGCCTCCACCACGGCGCTCTCGCGCACGTTGCAGAACAGTCCGAGCTTGCGGCGCTCCTCCGGCGGGATCGGGCGGTCGGTGCGGCAGAGCAGGATGTCGGGCTGGATGCCGATCGAGCGCGCGCAGCTCCTTCACCGAATGCCGCGTCGGCTTGGCCTTCAGTTCGCCCGCGCTCGGAATGAAAGGCGGCAGCGTCAGGTGGATGTAGCAGGAATGCCCGGGCGCGGCAGATCATTGGGCTGAGGCCGGCGGATCGCCTCGAAGAACGGCAGGCCCTCGATGTCGCCGACCGTGCCGCCGATCTCGATCAGCACGAAATCCACGCCCTCGTTGCCCGACAGCGCGAACTCCTTGATGGCGTTGGTGACGTGCGGGATGACCCGGATGGTCGCGCCGAGATAATCGCCGCGCTGCCCTTGGAGATGATGTCCTGATAGATGCGGCCGGTGGTGATGTTGTCCTGCTTGTTGGCCGGGCGGCCGGTGAAGCGCTCGTAATGGCCGAGGTCGAGATCCGTCTCCGCGCCGTCGTCGGTGACGAAGACCTCGCCGTGCTGGTACGGGCTCATCGTGCCCGGATCGACGTTGAGGTAGGGTCGAGCTTGCGAAGACGGACCGTGTATCCACGCGCCTGCAGGCAGGGCCGAGCGCCGCCGAGGCCAGACCTTGCCGAGCGAGGAGACCACGCCGCCGGTGATGAAAATGTACCGCGCCATGGGATTTGAGCCGTAATCCCTTTGAATCGATCTGGGGAGCGCCGAATTGCGCTTCCCACATGTCCGTCTTGCGAGGCCCAGAGAAGGCCGGTCGCCCGGCCCCTGCCCTGTTGGACTGTTACTGCGACCGCGGGACCGAGGGTCCGCCGGGCGCGGGCGCCGGCGCGGCGGGCTTGATCCCGCATCTTCTGCAGGTCGTTCAGCAGGCCGCCCTTGCCCTCCGGCAGCGGCGGCGGCGGGATGCTGGCCGGCGGGCGACGTCTGGCCGGGCTTGGAGCCGTCGAAGATCGACTTCGCTGGTGGTTCATGCTGGCCAGCACGGTCAGCGCGATCGAGGTCAGGAAGAAGATGGTCGCGAGAATCGCCGTGGCGCGGGTCAGCGCATTGGCCTGGCCGCGGCCGGTGAAGAAGCCGCCGCTGCCCCCGCCGCCGATGCCGAGCGCGCCGCCTTCCGAGCGCTGCAGCAGCACGACGACAACAGCGCTGCGACCACCATGAGGTGGATGACGATGAGAACGGTCTGCATGTGATTTCCGATTCGGGTCGGCCAGAGGCCGATATGGGCGGCCTTCTAGCCTATGCAAGGCGCGATGGCCAGCTTTAGCCGATCGCCGGTTTTCCGGCCGGCCCGCGGGCTGAAGCCTGCGGTCCCGGCTACTTTCTGTACACCCCCGCAATCCCCATGAAATCCTTGGCCTTGAGGCTCGCGCCGCCGACCAGCGCGCCGTCGAGTTCTTCACGCCCATCAGCTCGGCGGCGTTCTCGGCTTCACCGAGCCGCCGTAGAGAATGCGGATGTCCACGCCCTTGCGGCCGTAGGTCTTTTCCAGCTTGGCGCGGATATGGGCGTGCATTTCGCGACGTCGGCCGCCGTCGGCGTCGGCCGGTGCCGATCGCCCAGACCGGTTCGTAGGCGACGACGAGATCGGTCGCAGGAAAATCCGGGTCCAGCGAGCCGTCGATTCGGCCGCCGACGACCTTGAGCGCCTTGCCTCCGACCCGCTCGTTGTCCTTCGTCTCGCCGACGCAGACGATGGCGGTGAGCCCCGCCTTGATGGCGGCGGCGGCCTTTTTGCGCACGGCGGCGTCGGTCTCGCCATGGTCGGCGCGGCGCGCTCGGAATGGCCGACAATCACGTAGGCGGCTCGGCGTCCTTCAGCATTTGCGCGGAAATATCGCCGGGGTGCTGGCCTTCGAGACCCTGGCGTGACAGTCCCGTGCGCCGATGGCCAGCGGCGCCCCGCGGCGTCCGCGGCGGCGGCGACAAGCGAAGGGCGGGCAAAGCGCGGCTTCCGCGCGCCCCGCCCCGCCTGCCTTCACCGCGTCGCGAATGGCTTCCAGCTCGGCGAGCGCGCCCCTTCAGGCCGTTCATCTTCCAGTTTCCAGCAACGAGCGGGCGAGGCGCGGACATTTCGGTCTCCTAAACGATCTGCGGCGGGCGATAGCAGGCTGCGCTTCGCGCCAATGAGCCGTTCGCCGCAGTCGTCCTCGTCGAGCAGCCGCCGCAGAACCCGCGCATGCGAATGGTCGAGGCTCGGGTCGCCGTCAGCAGGGTGATCAGCCCGGCGCGCTTCCTGAGCGCGGCCAGCGCCTCGGCCGCCGCCCTCCTGCAGTTCGGCGCGATATTTCTTCTCGAAGGCGGCCCAGCGCTCCGGCTTGTGGCCGAACCATTTGCGCAGGGGCCGCTCGGCGCGGATCTCCGCCCAATCGTCGATGGCCGCCTCGTCGCGTCAGGCCGCGCGGCCACAGGCGATCGACGAGAACGCGATAGCCGTCGCTTTCCTCTCGAGGTCGTAGACACGCTTGATGGAGACCATGCCGCCCATATATCGCGGCCGGCCCGCATTGCATCGGCGCGCTCTATATGGTCCGCGCCGATTTTTCCGGAGGATTCACGTTGCTCGACGGCCTGCGCACGGCGTCTCAAAGCTGGTTCGGCAAGGCGATCATGACGATCGTCTTCGGCGTCATCATCGTGTCCTTCGCCATCTGGGGCATTGGCGACATTTTCCGCGGATCTCGGCCAGGGCGCATGCCCAGCACCGTCGGCTCGACGGAAATCTCGTCGAGGCCTATCGATCTGCCTACCAGAGCGAATTGCAGCGCTTGCAGCAACGTATGCGCCGCGTGGTGACTTCAATGACGAGGCCCGGCAGGCCGGCCTCGACCGTCAGGTGCTCGGACGCCTCGTCACGGAGGCCGCGCTCGATCAGAAGACGCGCAGCCTCGGGCTCGCCATGTCCGACGAGCAGCTCGCCAAGTCCGTTCGTAGACCGATCCCTGTTCAAAGACCCCATAACCGGCGGTTTCGACCGCGCGCGCTTCGACGCCGTGCTGCGCGACAACGGGTTCAACGAACGCTTCGTGCGCGAGCAGAAGGCCACCTACCTGCGCCAGGAACTCGGCGAGGCGCTCGCCGGCGCTCTGGAGACGCCGCAGGCGATGCTTGCCGCCGTAGACCGCTACCGCGGCCAGGCGCGCAGCGTGGACTATGTAATCCTGACGTCGACGAACGCAGGCGAAGCCGCGCAGCCGTCCGAGGACGAGCTCAAGAAATTCTACGACGACCGCAAGGCACAATTCTTCGCTCCGCAATATCGCAGGATCGTGACGCTCGCCGTAACGCCGACGAGCGCTCCAAGCCGGAGGGACGTGTCCGACGCCGATGCGCAGAAGGTGTACGACACGGCCAAAGACACGCGCTTCGAACGCCTGGTAGAGAAGCGCGACATCCAGGTGAGTAGATCGGCTTTCCAACCAGCCGCGTGCAGGCCGCCGCCGCCAAGATCAAGGGCGGCGCGAGCTTCGACAGCGTGGCGAGCGAACGCAAGCTTTCGCCCAAGGACAGGACTGGCTCGCCGACGCGCGCGCAGGTGTCCGACCCGGCGACAGCGGAGCCGCCTTCGCGCTGAGCTGGAGCGAGGTCAGCGCGCTGGTCGCCGGCAAGTTCGGCGTGGCGCCGCGCGTGACCGCGATCACGCCTGGCGTCGCGCGGCCATTCGCGGAGGTCGCCGGCGAGATCAAGGTGGAGATCGCGCGCGAACGCGCCAAGAAGAGCGTGCAGGTCCTGCACGACAAGATCGAGGACCAGCGCGCGCTCGGGCAAATCGCTCGCGGAAGTGGCGAAAGCTGCGGGCGAGTCCCGACGCGCGGCACGATCGACGCCATCGACGAGCGCGCCTCGATCGCAACGGCTTGCCCGTTGCGGATCTCTGCCGCGCCGGCCGACCTGGTTGCCGCGCGCCGTCTTCGCCTCCGACAACGGCGTCGACAACGAACGATCTCGACCAGGGACAATGGCTATGTCTGGTCTGAAGTGCAGAAGGTCTGGATCTGCGGCGCGTCAGCTTTCGTTCGACGAGGTGAAGGACAAGGTCGCAGCCGCCTGGCGCGCCGACACCACCGACAAGCGCCTGCCGACAAGGCTGCCGAACTTGTGAAGAAACTGCGCGACGGCGGGCAATTGTCGAAGATCGCGGCCGACGAAAAGCTGGAGTTAAAGCACAATTCCAACGCGTCGCGCACCGGCGCGGACGGATTCGAGCCGCAGGCGATCGTCGCCGTGTTCAACCAGCCCAATCATGGCGCGGGATCGGCGAACGCGCCGGGCGGCCGCATGGTGTTCCAGATCTTCGACACGGCGACGCCGGAGTTCAACCCGATCCTGAAGCCAATCGAGACATGGCGAAGCAATTGAAGGCGGTGATCGCCGACGACCTGCTGACCGAATATGTGCAGCGCCTGCAAAGGACTTCGGCGTGCGCATCAACGAAGCCGCCGCGCGCGGCGACGGGCGGCGGCGGCGACCAGTGAGTACCGAACCTGATTTCGCGGGCTTCTCACGCGAATACGAATCCGGGGCGGCGCAGCTCGTCTCGACGCGGCTCGTCGCGGATCTCGAGACGCCCACCCCGGCTTTCCTGGAAGCTATCGGCGGGCCGCAGAGGCAACGTCTTCCTGCTCGAATCCGTCGAAGGCGGCGCTGCGCGCGGCCGCTACTCGATGATCGGGCTCGATCCCGACATCGTCTGGCGCGCCAGCGCGGGGCGCGCGGAGATCAACCGCCGCGCGCTCACCGAGCCTGACGCCTTCGAGCCCTGTCCCGAGAAGCCGCTGGTCGCGCTGCGCGCGCTGATCGCCGAATCCGCCATTCCGCAGAAGGAAGGATGGCCGCCGATGGCGGCGGGCGTGTTCGGCTGGTCTTGTTACGACATGGTGCGCGAGATGGAGCGCCTGGCGCCGGCCAAGCCCGATCCGATCGGCACGCCCGACGCGATCATGATCCGGCCGACGGTGATCGCCGTGTTCGATTCCGTGCGCGACGAAATCTCGATCGTCGCCGCCGGCGCGCGCGACGTAAGGCCTTTCCCGCGCGCGCCGTCGACCGCGCGCTCGAGCCGCATCGACGCCGTCGTCGCGCGGCTCGAGGGGCCGCTCGCGCACGACGAGACGACCGATCCGCATCTGCTCGCCGAAAGCCCGTCTCCAACACGCCGGAGCCGCGTTTTCTCGCCATGGTCGAGAAGGCGAAGGAATACATTCGCGCCGGCGACATTTTCCAGGTCGTGCTGTCGCAGCGCTTCACCGCCCCCTTCACGCTGCCGGCCTTTGCGCTCTATCGCGCGCTGCGCCGCGTGAATCCCGCGCCCTTCCTGCTATCTCGATTTCGGCGCTTCCAGATCGTCTGCTCCAGCCCGAAATTTCGTGCGTGCGCGCGGGCGAAGTGACGATCCGCCCCATCGCCGGCACGCTGGCGCGGCAAGACGGTCGCCGAGGACGAGGCGCTCGCCGCCGACCTGCCAAGGCGGATGAAAAGGAGCGCGCCGAACATCTGATGCTGCTCGATCTCGGCCGCAACGACGTCGGCCGCGTTTCCCGGATCGGCACGGTCGAGGTGACGGACCAGTTCACGATCGAGCGCTACAGCTACGTCGGCCATGCACATCGTGTCGAACGTCGTGGGCCAGCTCGACCCGAGGGGCGCGCGACGCCATCGACGCGCTGTCGGCGGCTTCCTCGCCGGCACCGTATCCGGCGCGCCGAAGGTTCGCGCGATGGAGATCATCGACGAACTGGAAGTCGACAAGCGCAGCATCTACGCCGGCTGCATCGGCTATTTCTCCTCGACGGGCGACATGGACACCTGCATCGTGCTGCGCACGTCCATCGTGAAGGACGGCAAGATGCATGCGCAGGCCAGCGCCGGCATCGTCTACGATTCAGAGCCGGCCTACGAGCATCGCGAATGCGTCAACAAGTCGACCAGCGCTGTTCCGCGCGGCGGAAGAAGCCGTGCGCTTCCGCGACCAAGGCCAAGCGCGGGCGGTAGGCGCGCCTCGCCACGCGTCCTCGTAATTCAAGAACTCTCACCCTGAGGCGCTTGAAAGGCGCGTCTCGAAGGGTGGCCGGGGCTGCAGCAACTCTGGATCATGCTTCGAGACGCCTGCTGCGCGGGCTCGCTCAACACGACGCTGCTTGGCGTGGATGCCCGCGACAAGCGCGGGCATGGGCGGCGCGAACTAGGGCCCGCCGCTCGTGAGCCGCAATATCCTGCACCCATCCCCCGCCTTCGCCGCCGGCGCGCCGGGCGGGCGGATCAGCAGCGCCTGCGAGCGCGTGAAGATCGAGAGCAGCGACAGATCCTGCAGCGCGTGCGGCGTGGCCACCACGCGGCCTTCGGCGTCGCTCGCCAGCGTGGCGCGCAGGTAATCCTGCCTCCTGGTGTTCGCCTTCATATCGACGCCGAGTTGCGGGCTGCGTCCGGTCAGCCGGCGTCGTGGTCGCCCACCAGTTGCGCACGAGCGGAACAAGGAAGATGAAGGGCTGCATACGATGGAGGACACCGGATTGCCCGGCGAGTCCCATGATGTGCATGTCGCCGAGACGCCCGTGGATCAGCGGCTTGCCCGGCCATGGCGATGCGCCGAAGCCGGCCATGCCCTCTTCGTCAGCGCCGACACCCACTGCGGAGATCGTGGTCGCCGACCGAGGGCGCCGCCGAGCGTGACGAATGTCGGCCTCGACCTCAACGCCTTCGCAATGCCGCGCTCGAGCGCCTTGAAATCATCGCCGGCTATGCCGAGGTCGATCACCCTGCTGCCAGCGCCTTCGACATGTAGGCGGCCACTGCGAAAAGGATTGGAGCAGACGATCTGATCGGGAGCGGCGTCTGGCCGGGCGGTAGTTCGTCGCCTGTCGCCAGGATCGCGACGCGCGGGCGGCGCGTAACGGGCGCGGTGGGATGGTTCATCGCGGCGGCGAGCGCGAGAGTTCCGCAGGGCCAAGGCCGCGCGCCGGCCTTAAAGGCCAATTTCGCCGTCGCGAAAATCCACGCCGGCGCGACGAATATGCAGGCCTCGCGGATCAGCTCGCGCGCGCCGATGACGAAGCCGTCGGCGATGGCGTCTTCCTGAATGAGAATGGCGTCGGCGCCCTTGCGGCACAGGCGCGCCGGTGAAGATGCGCACGCATTCGCCCGGCTTGACGCTGGCCGCAAAGCCCGGCCCGCTGCGCTTTCGCCGGCCAGAAGCACGCGCTTCTCCAGGGCGGCAATCTTCGGCGCGCACCGCGCCCGGCCGTCCATCGCCGATACGTCGCAAGACGCTGCGTGCTGGGTCGAGACGAGGTCGCGCGCGAGCGTGCGGCCGAAGGCATGGTTCAGCGGCAGGGTTTCGATCCGGCGACGGGCGAGGAGTTCGTCGAGATTTCACTGACGCGTCGGATACGGGAGGAGATTCTTGGGGCCATTCTCGATGCGCCTCTACGCAGCCAAGCGCCTCATCCCGAGGAGCCCGCGCAAGCGGGCGTCTCGAAGGATGGCCGCAATCCCCATGCTTCGAGACGCCTGCCGCGCAGGCTCGCCAGCATGAAGGTCGTGTTGGAGTATCACGCGTGAAACGCTGCGCATTCACGTCTCGCGCCGCCAGTCGCCGGACTTGCCGCCGCGCTGCTCCATGAGCGTCACCTTCGATGCGCATGGCGCGATCCGGCGGCCTTCAGCATGTCGTAGATCGTCGGGCAGGCGACGGACACGGCCGTCAGCGCCTCCATCTCGACGCCGATCTGCGGCCGGTTGTCTTCGCCGTCGCCGTCACGCACGCCTGGCAGCGCCTCGTCGGCCTCGAGATCCACCGTCACCTTGGTCAGCGCGATCCGGGTGGCAGAGCAGGATGAGTTCGGCCGTCTTTTTGGCCGCCATGATGCCGGCGATGCGCGCGGCAGCAAAGACGTCGCCCTTCTTCGCGTTGCCGGACGTGCAGAGCGCGAGCGTCTCGCGCGCCATGACGACGCGGCCTTCGGCAACCGCAATGCGATCGGTCGCGGCCTTTTCGGAAACATCGACCATCGCGCCTCGCCGGCGTCGAGACGGTCATCAACCTGCTCGTAAAGCGCCGGCGCCAGCCCGTCTCGCCGACCAGCAGTTCGCGCGCGTGGCGGCGGCGACGTCCTTCTTGCGCATCAGCGTCTCGCCGACCAGGAAGGTGGCGACGCCCGCCCGCTCCAGCCGCACGCAATCGGCGTGCGTCTCGATGCCGCTTTCGGCGACGACGATCTTGTCCTTCGGCACTTTCGGCGCGAGGCGCTCGGTGGTCGCCAGATCGACCTTGAACGTGTGCAGATCCGCGATTGATGCCGATGAGGCGGGCCTCGGCTGCAGCGCGCGCTTCAACTCCTCCTCGACATGAATCTCGACCTTGCGTCCATGCGCAGATCGTGCGCGGCGGCGTTGAGCGCCTTGGCGGCCGAGATCGTCGACCGAAGCCATGATGATGAGAATGCAGTCAGCGCCGTTCGCGCGCGCCTCGGCCACCTGGTGAAGTCGAGCATGAAATCCTTGCGCAGCGCCGGCATGACGGCCGCCTTGCGCGCAGAGTTCGAGATTGGCGAGCGAGCCCTGGAACGAGGGCGCGTCGGTCAGCACCGAGAGACAGGTCGCCCCGCCCTGCTCGTAAGCCTTGGCGAGTTTGGCGGGATCGAAATCCTCGCGGATGACGCCCTTGGACGGGCTCGCCTTCTTGATTTCGGCGATCAGCGCGATGCGGCCCTGACTGTGCTGCCGTTCGATCGCGCAAAAAGCCGCGCGGCGGATCGTGCTCGCGCGCCTGGCGCTCCAGCGTCTTGAAGGGCATCCGCACCTTGGCCTCGGCGATCTCGCGTCGCTTGTAGGCCTCGATCTTGCGCAGGACGTCCGGCATGGTCAGTGGCTCCGTCGGCGTTGGAGACGGCGACGAGACGCGCAAGCGCGGCGCGCTTTGCCCTCGTCGATCGATCGCGCGGCGAGCGCCGCGCCCTCCGCTGGGTGTTGGCGCGGCCGGCGACGACGAGCGCGGCAGCCGGAAATTCAGGATCGCGATGTCGCGATAGGGACCGTGCGCGCCATCGAGCACCGCGGTCAGCGCGGCCGCATTGTGCGACGGGTCGCCGCCCTTCAGATCGGCGAAGGCTCGCGCGCTTCACCCGCATCTTCGGGCGTGATGTCGAAAGCGTGAATATTGCCGTCCTTGAGTTCGACGACATGGGTGACGCCGGTCGTAGTGACGCCTCGTCGAGGCCGTCGGCGCCGTGCACCAGCCACACGCGCTCGGAGCCGAGCGCGCGCAGGGTTTCAGCCATGGACACCAGCCATTCGCGCGAAAAGACGCCGAGCAACTGACGCTTCACGCCGGCCGGATGGAGAGCGGTCCGAGTGTTGAAGATGGTGCGCGTGCCCAGCTCCGCGCGTCGCGCCGACGTGGCGCATGGCAGCGTGGGTCCTGCGCCATCATGAAGCCGACATGCGCCTCGCGCACGCAGAGGGCGACGGCATCCGCGGGAATGCCGATCTTCACGCCGAGCGCGGTCAGCACGTCGCTCGCGCCGGAGCGCGAAGACGCCGCGCGATTGCCGTGCTTGGCGACGTGCACGCCGCAGCCCGCGACGATCAGCGCGGAGGCAGTCGAGACATTGTAGGGCCGTGGCCGTCGCCGCCGGTGCCGACGATGTCGATCGCGCCTTCGGGCGCGTTCACGCGCAGCACATCTTTGCGCGCATCGCGGTCACGGCGCCGGTGATTTCCTCCACCGTCTCGCCGCGCACGCGCAGCGCCATGGGAAGCCGCCCATCTGCGAGGGCGTGACTTCGCCCGACAGCATGTCGTCGAAGGCCGCGCGCGCCTCGTCGAAGGTCAGGCGCGCGCCGGTCGCAACCTTGGCCAGGTAGGGTTGAACGGAGTCCATCTCTCAGGCGGCCTTGCGTTGGGTGTCGTTCCAGCGCTGCGCCAGATCGAGGAAATTGCGGGAGAATCGTCTTGCCGTGCTCGAAGCGATGCTCTCGGATGGAACTGTACGCCGTGCGAGGGCGCGTGCGGTGGGAAAGCCCCATGATGAGCCCGTCGGCCGTCTCGCCGTCACCATCAGTTCGGCCGGCAGGGGTCCTCCGGTCCACGACCAGGGTGGTAACGCGTCGCCTTGAAGGGGCCGTTGACGCCGTGGAGCTTCTGGCCAGCAATGGCGGATCTCGTCGATCTTGCCGTGGATGGGCAGCAGCGCGCGGATGACGTCGCCGCCGAACGCCTCGCCCATGGACTGGTGGCCGAGGCGAACTCGAACATCGGGATCGTCGCGCTCGCGGCATGGATGAAGATCGAGGCAGACGCCCGCCTCGCGCGGCGTGCAGGAGCCGGGCGACAAGGCCGATGGCGTCGGGAGCGTCCGCGATGATGTCAGCGACCAGGCGCGCGTCGTTCCGCCACACCGTGACATCCGCGCCGAGAGAGCCCAGATAGTGCACCGGGTTGAAGGTGAAACTGTCGTAATTGTCGATCAGCGTGACTTCGATGGCATGGACTTCCCGAATTCGCCCCGTGTTTTCGGTTTTTATGCGGGGAAGTCAACGCGAAGTGGCCAGCGCGCGCAGCGAAAAGTGGATGCCGGTTTTTCGCGATATGCGCGCTCGACAGCGAAAACGATTTGCCGCCGCATTTGAGCGATCTTACTCAAATGCAGGCTGATCCAAGGCAAGCAGGGCGGGAAAGTGGCGCAGGACTGGGAAATCCGGCTGGAGCCTTCGGCCTTCGCGATCTTCGCCGCCGTGGCGCTGTGGAGGTGCTGCGCCGCACGACGCCTGAATTTCTGGCGGCTGGGCGCTGGCCGTCCACCCTCGCCATCGTCGCCGTCGATGCGCTGGTCCTGCGGGCGCTGTTTCCCGTGGTGCTCGCGGGCGTCGCGCTGTCGCAAGCGCGGGATGGGGCTGTTCAATGTTCTCGCGCCGGCCTGGCTTGCGGGCCTCGCCTCGATCCTCGCGCTCGATTTCGTCATCTTCGCGCAGCATGTCGTCTTTCACCGCCTGCCCGTTTCCCGCGGCTGCACCGATGCACCATGCCGATCTCGACTACGACCTCGACGACGGCGCTGCGCTTTCCATCCGCTGGAGATCGCGATCTCCTTCGCGCTGAAGATCCGCGCGGCCGTTCTCGCGCTCGGCGCGCCCCCTGGGCGGCGCTCGCCTTCGAAATCCTGCTGAACGGCCTCGCGCTGTTCAACCACGCCAACGCGACGCTGCCGAAGGTGGAGCCGCTGGCGCGCGCCCTGATCGTGACGCCGGACACATGCATCGCGTGCATCATCTGATCGAGCCGGCCGAGACGCATTCGAATTTCGGCTTCAACCTGTCGATCTGGACCGGCTGTTCGGCCCTATCGCGCCGCGCTCCGCCACGGGGCAGAACGGCATGACCATCGGCCTGCCGATCCTGCGGGACGAGGCGGAATCGCGTCTCGACCGCATGCCGACGCAGCCGTTCCGGGGATTATCCTCCCCGGCGCCATGGGAGGGTGGCCGCCGAAGGCGGACGGGTGGGCTCCTCGCCCGGCGGCAATCGGTTCCTCGCCCGCGCAGCTATGCTGCGCGACCTCCCCGCGAGCGGAGAGTCATTGTCGCGCCGCCTACCCGATGCCCAGCGCCGCCCCTGTCTGCCGCAGCATTTCCTGATGCGGCGAATAGGCCCGTCCGCCGATGACGCCGCCATCGACGACGATATCCGTCGCATTGATGAAGCCTCGCGCGGTCCGACGCCAGGAATAGCGCGCATTGCGCGATGTCGTCGGGAAGTCCCGCGCGCGGAATGGGCTGCGCCTTCGCGAAGCCGGCTTTCATGCCTTCCGCGATCTGATCGGCCTGGCCGGCGCGTCCATGTGCCGAGCGCCTTGAGAATGCCGGTGGCGATGGCGCCCGGCGAAATCGAATTGACGCGCACGTTGCTCTCGCCTGGCTCCATGCCGACGCAGGTGGTCAGGGTGTCGTCGCCTTGGCCGCGCTGTAGACGGCGGAGTAGAGGAATAGCCGGCCAGATGCGCGGCGATCGAGGCGTTGTTGATGATCGAGCCCCGACTTCTGCGCGACCATGACGGGGGCGACATGCTTCATGCCGAGCATGACGGAGCGCACGAGCAGCGCCATCGCGGCGTCGAAGCCATCGACCGGAACGCCGGCGATGCCGCCCGTCGGCGCGGGGCTGCCGGCATTGTTGAACAGGCAGTCGATCCGGCCGTATTTCTGCTTCGTCTCGCCGACGACGCGGATCCAGTCCGCCTTCCGAGGTCGCGTCGGCCGCCATGAAAAGCGCCTTGCCGCCCAGTTTTGCCGCCAGCGCCCCGCCCTCGGCCGCGCGTCGGCCGGTAAAGACGACGCTAGCGCCCTCTTCGACGAACAGTTCCACCGTGCGCGCGCCGATGCCGCTCGTGCCGCCCGTGACGATCGCGACCTTGCCCTCCACCAGACCCATGAAATCCTCCCCTTTCGCGCAGGTCTTGCGCGAGGCGCGAAGTGCGCCAACCACGGCAATTGTGGGCATCGGCTTAATCGCCGGGCAACTTTCGCGGATTAGGCTGAAGGTCCTCTACATTCTGCCGAGCGCCCCGCCATGAGCAGATCTGCGACTCGGGTCCCAACGCTCCCCCGTTCTTTCGACAACGAGGACGAATGGCTCGACCGCGACCGCGCCGCCCTCGGCATCCTGGAGGCCAGGCGCCGGCGACGCCCGCCGAGCGGCCCGGCCTCACGCCGCTCGGGCCTTTGATGGTGACGCCGGACCCGCGCCATCGCCACGGCGACATCGACGCGGTCGAGGCGCAGCTCGCCCTTGCGAAGGCCGTGCGCGAGGAAGCCATTGCCCTGACAAGACCGCCCGCGCCCCGCATGGCGACCGAGCATCCGCTGATCGCCACGCTCATCGCCACGCCGCCCTCCGCCGCGCTGCTGGCCCGTGGCGGAGCGCGAAATCCGGGCTGAACGCCGCCCGTTCCTGATCTTCGATATCGCTTTCGGCGTCGTCGTCGAAAGCGATGACCAGCGCCGGAGGCGTCGTAGCGGCGCCCTCCTAGGGCAGCGAATGCACGATGACCGGCCCGGCCGTCGCCCCCCCCTCGCGGGGGGGGGGGGGGCGTCGCCCGCCAGCAGCGGCCCGAGGTTCTTCTCGATCCAGGCCGTGGCGCGCTTGTTCGATTCCTCCGCCCCCTCCACGGTGTTGAACACGCTGATCGCGGTCACGGTGTCGTCGGAGGAATAGACGACGTAATAGCCGAAATCCCGGCACGTCAAGACGACGGACACCGCGCCCTTTCCTTGATGATGCGCGCGAGCCGTCGGCATGGCCGGGCCAGCCCTGGCCTGGCGGATGGCGGCGTACATGTGGCCCTCCTGCATCGGCGGGCGCGGACGGGCCCGCTTCAGCCGAGCATAGGCGCGGTTCAGCGGGCGAGCGCGACATAATCCGTGTTGATAGAACACAGCGCGAACATATAGCGTTCTGTTCATGCTTTGTTTAAGGGTGCATCCAGTTGTATGCAGCCAGCAGGGCCGCCGATCTGACCGGCGCGCGAAAAGCGATTCGGGCACATGCTGACCCGCAAGCAGAACGAATTGCTGGTGAAGCTCATCCACGAGCGCCTGAAGGAGACGGGGTGCCGCCCTCCTCCGATTGCGAGATGAAGGACGCGCTCGATCTGCGGTCCAAGTCCGGCATTCACCGCCTCATCATGGCGTCGAGGAGCGCGTCTTCATCCGCCGCCTGCCGAACTGCGCGCGCGCGCTGGAAGTCATCCGTCTGCCGGAATCGGCCACGCCTGGCCCTGGCGGCGGCGGGCGTTTCTCGCCCTCCGTCATCGAGGGTAATCTCGGCCGGGTGCGCGCGCCTCGCGCGGCGCGGAGGACGACGACGGCCCGGCGCATGGTCTCGATCCCGGTCATGGGCGGATCGTGGCCGGCACGCCGATCTCGGCGATCCAGAGCCGGGCCACACGCATTCCGATGCCGCCGGATTTCCCGTCTACCGGCGACCATTTCGCGCTGCGCGGCGATTCCATGATCGAGGCCGGTACTTTCGACGGCGACAGGATCGTGAAGAAGCAGGACACGGCCGATCCTGGGCGATATCGTGGTGGCGCTGATCGACGACGAGGAAGCGACGCTGAAGCGCCTGCGCAAGCGTGGCGCCTCGATCGTGCTGGAAGCGCTGCATCCCGAATACGAGACACGCAATCTTCGGCCCTGACCATGCGCATCCAGGGGCAAGCTGGTGAGCTTTGCTCAGGAAGTATTGAAGCAGCGCAGGTAGCACGGCATTCGCCAAGCCAACGGAAAAAAAAAAAAAAAAAAAAAAAAAAAAAAAAAATGTGGGAAACACCTCGACGGTGCAGCAGCGTGATCGGGAATCCAGTCCCGGCGACAGCGTCTGTAGAACTGGCCTCTGGATTCCCGCTTGCGCGGGAATGGCAATTCTTCGCTACGGAATGGGTCCGCTTGGGCCGCGCCCGCACCGCCATGCGGGCGCGACTTCACGAGGCTACGCCGGCGACGCCGCGCTGACCGCGCCACCGCTGGCCCCGGCGGGTACGTCGAGCGATGCCGGCCGGAGGCCAGCGGTCCCGGCTGGTCCCGGGCCGCTGCTCGACCTGTCGGTCTGGCCTGCTGATCAGCCGAGCCTGCGCGGCCTCGACGGCTCGACCAGCCTGCTCGGCGGCGCCGGCCGGCGCTTCGGCCGGCGACCACGGCCTGTCCTCGCCGGATGCGCGCGGTCTGCATGATCGCTACGTCTCGCCGTCAAAACGCAGCGTGATCGCGCCGGTCTTCAGCTTCTTCCTGTCGATCACCAGCGGCGCGGCGCAGCCCCAGGGCGCATAGAGCGGCGTCACGACAAGGCCTCGCACGCAAACAACTCGGCGAGACCGGCGCGGTGGAAGCCGGAGACGAGCGCCAGCGCGCGGCCGTCGGCGGGCGCGCCGTGCAGCCGAGCTGCCGCAGAGCCCGCCGCGCGCGGCGCGCGGTTCCCGGCCATCGGCGCCTGGCGCGCACAGCCATTGCTCGGAGGTGAAGCCTGAGAACTGCCTGATGGTCACGAGTTCCCCGTTTGCGCCGCGCACGGCGGCGCTCCTCGCCGGTTGGCTGGATCGCAACGTCCCATCGCGGCCCGTGCGTCGCGCCGACGAGGCCGGCGAGAAAAGGCAGCGCCGTCAGGCGAAACAGATTGGTGCGCGATCGTCGCCGACAGAACGGCGAGGTTGCGGAAGGGCAGCGCCCAGGGTGCGAATTCGCGCAGACGCAATGCGGCTACCGGCATGGCCGCGAGCATCCGCGCCGCCGCCAGAATGATGTCGATGCCGAGGCCGAGCCACAGCCATACCGGCCCGTCGAGCCTGAGGGTAGAGAGCCGAGCCCGCGAGCGCGGCCGGCACGGCGAAGAATTCGATGATCATCAGGGTGAGCGGATTGCCGATCAGCACGTGGCGGCGAAAGTTCGTGGAAATTGGCGGCCATGAACGAGGCGGTGGCCGACGTCGCGCAGATCGCGGCGAAGAGCACGGCGCCGAGCCCATGCCAGCGCGACGGCGAAATCCACGCCGTCCATCTGCCAAGCCGCCCGGGCCGCACGTTTCCGAGCGGCTGCCCGCGCGCGCGCCTGTGCGGCAAGGCGGGCCTCCCAGACCGCGACCAGCGCCGCGACCGCAGCGAAGGAAAGCTGGAAGCTCGCGCCCATCAGCGCCTCGGGCTCGACGGCGACGACGAAGACGACGGCGAGCGCGAGATTGCGCATGGACACCGAGGGCCGGTCGAACACGGCCGCCAGCAGCATGATGCAAGTCATGACCAGCGCCCGCTCTGCGCCGACGCGCGAGCCCCAGGAAACGTCGTAGGCGATGGCGCCGAAGATGGCCAAAACTGCCGCCCATTTCTTGATCGGGCGCCAGCGTTCGCGACAGCGCCAGCAGCGGCTGCAGCCCACCTTAGAAGAAGATGCCGGCGACCAGCGTCATCTGCACGCCGGCGATGGTGATGATGTGGAAGATGCCGGCTTCGCGGATCAACTCCTGGGCCTCTCGCGAAAGATGGTCATGCCGCCAGGCGACCATGGCCGCGGCGATGGCGCCGACGTCGCCGGGCATTCGCTCGGTCACGCGCTGCACGAGCGTACGTGTTCGTCGACCGCGGCCGACAGGCGCAGCGCCAGCGGCGCAGGTTCGGGCGGCTCCAGCATCTCGATACGCCCGAGCGCGTTGCCGACGCCGCCGATCCGCATGAAGCAGGCGTCGCGCGCGAAATCGTAGCCGCCCGGCAGCGCGGCGTGCGCGACGGCGGCATCAGCCGGGCCTTGAGCGAAATATGCGCGCCCGCCTCGAAGTCCGGCGCACGGTTCGTCGTCAGCCGTACGCGAAAAGGCATGGCGGAGGAATTGTCGGATATTCCGCCGAGGTCAGCCGCAGCGTGAAGCGCGCCGGCGCGCCGCAAATCGACCTGTTCGACGAAGCCGGTGATCTCGGCTGTCATCGGGCGCGCGATCACGGGCGCGGCGACGCGCCATGTGCGCAAGCCCTGCGCGGCGAAGCCGGCCGATACGCCGCGAGCGCGGCGGCGACGGCGAGCTTCGCGCGGCGCGCGCGCAGGACCCAGGCGAGCGCGCAGAACAGCGCCAGCGCCACGCCGGCCGCGGCGAGCGAGGGTTCGTGGTCGGCTGTGAGCGAAAGAATCGCCCCCGCGCCTGCCGCGACCGGCAACCAGAGCGCGGGGCGGCGATAGGCGTATTCCTCCTCGAGCGCGGCGGCGAGCCGCCCTGCGCCGCCCGAACGAAGGCAATGCTTCGCTCGCGCAAGCCGATCGAGGCTTCGCGCTGTCCCTGCGCATGACCTACGGCGACCTCGCCACGCCCCAACCGTCAATCGAACGCGTCATCGAAACGGCTGCCCGCGCCCCGCCCCTTTTGGCCCGGACCCGCCCATGTTACAGGGCGCCGTCGCGCAGCGACGAAATTCGGCTTTTTCCCGAACAGAGCGTCGCAGTCGCGCCCGCTCCGCAGGCCGCCTATGTCCACCCCCGTCACCCGCTTCCGCTCCCTCGCCGACAGGCTTCCTGCACATCGGCGGCGGCCGCACCGCCCTGTTCAACTGGCTCTACGCGCGCAAGACCGGCGGCAAGATGCTGCTGCGCATCGAGGACACCGACCGCGAGCGTCGCGACCGACGCCGCGATCATGAGATCATCGACGGTCTGGCCTGGCTGGGGCTGAAATGGGACGACGAGGTCATCTACCAGTTTTCGCGCGCCGCGTCACGCCGAGGTTGCGCAGGAGCTGCTCGCCCGGGGCGCCATCACTGGCCATGCGCGAGCGCGTTGAGCTGATCGAGATGCGCGAGAGCGCGCAAGGAAGGACGCCCGCCCCGCTACGACGGACGCTGGCGCGCGGCACGCCTGAACAGGTCGCGGCGCGGTGGCCGAAGGCTTCAAGCCGGTGGTGCGCCTGAAGGCGCCCGCAGACCGGCGAGACCGTGATCGAGGACGCGGTGCAGGGCCGCGTCGTCTTCCCCAACAAGGATCTCGACGACCTCGTGCTGCTGCGCTCCGACGGCACGCCGACCTACATGCTCGCCGTCGTCGTCGACGATCACGACATGGGCGCGTCACGCAGATCATCCGCGGCGACGACCATCTGACCAACGCCGCGCGCCAGACGCATATCTACGAAGCCATGGGCTGGACCATTCCGGCGTGGGCGCACATTCCGCTGATCCACGGCGCGGACGGCGCGAAACTTTCCAAGCGTCACGGCGCGCTCGGCGTCGACGCCTATCGCGCCATGGGCTATCTGCCTGCCGCCCTGCGCAATTACCTCGTGCGTCTGGGCTGGAGCCAGGGCGACCGCGAGTTTTCCTCCACGGAAGAGATGATCGAAGCCTTCGATCTCGCGCAGGTGCATCGCTCGCCGGCGCGCTTCGACTTCGTGAAGTTTCCTCGAGAACATGAACGGCCATTACATGCGCGCGGCCGACGACGCCGAACTGACGCAGGCGCTGATCGACACCCTGCCCTACCTGCCGCGCGGGCCGGAGAAGCTCGCGCCCTCGACGAGACGAGGCGCGCGCAATTGCGCAAGGCGATGCTGGGCCTGAAGCGAGCGCGCTGCGGCTTCCGTGCAGCTCGCCGACAGCGCCGATTACCTGTTCGACCAGCGCCCGCTGACGCTGGAGCCGAAAGCTGCCGCGCTTGCGGAAAAGGGCCACGATGCGAAGGCGCTTCACGCGGTGCCTGTCCGCCCTGTCCGAATGGACAGTCGCATCGATTTCTGGCGGCCGTCCGGTGCAGAAGCCGAGGCGAGCGGCGCCCAAGCTCGGCGATCTCGCGCAGCCGCTGCGCGCCGTGCCATCTGCAAGACGACGTCGCCGGGGATTTTCGACGCCCTGGAGACGCTGGCCGCGAGGAAAAGCCTCGGGCGGATTGCCGACAGCGCGGGCGCCTGAGCCGCGAGCCCAAGGCCGCGCCCTGCTGAAAGTCGCAGGCGCGCGAAGCTCCGCGCGCGCTTGAACCGGCCCGGGGATGCGCTACCCATAATGCGATGCACAATCGCCGATGCAATGCGCGGCGCAAGCATGCCGCGACCGGCGTGCTGGCTACCGCGGATGTTCGGCTCCAACACGAAGGCGGTTACACCGCAAGCACGGGCACGATCAAAGTCGGCGACGCGAATTACGAAGCCAAGGTCGTGCCGAAGTGGGCATCGGGCCGTCCGCCAGATCGATATCGGCTCGCTCGGCGAAGACCGGCATGTTCACCTACGACCCGGGCTTCACGTCGACGGCGAGCTGCGAATCCCAGATCACCTACATCGACGGCGACGAAGGCGCTGCTCTATCGCGGCTATCCGATCGAGCAGCTCGCCGAGAACGGCGATTTCCTCGAGACCTGCTACTCAAGCGGCTCTACGGCGAGCTGCCGACCGCCGCGCAGAAGGCCGATTTCGACTATCGCGTGACGCGCCACACGATGGTGCACGAGCAGATGGCCCGCTTCTTCCAGGGCTCTTCCGCCGCGACGCATCCGATGGCGGTCATGGTCGCCTCCGTCGGCGTGATGTCGGCCTCTATCACGACTCGACCGACATTTCGATCCGCACCAGCGCATGGTCGCCTCCATGCGCATGATCGCGAAGATCCCGACGCTGGCCGCGATGGCGTTCAAATACACGGTCGGCCAGCCCTTCGTGTATCCGCAGAACTCGCTCGACTACACGTCGAACTTCCTGCGCATGCTTCGCCGTGCCCTGCGAGGAGTACAAGGTCAATCCGATCCTCGCGCGCGCTCGACCGCATCTTCATCCTGCACGCCGACCACGAGCAGAACGCCTCGACCTCGACGGTGCGTTCGGCCGGCTCCCCGGCGCCAATCCCTTCGCCTGCATCGCGGCCGGCATCGCCTGCCTGTGGGGCCCTGAGGCACGGCGGCGCGAACGAAGCCGCGCTGAAGATGCTGAGCGATCGGCACGGTCGACAACATTCCGAAATACGTCGCCAAGGCGAAGGACAAGAACGATCCGTTCCGCCTGATGGGCTTCGGCCATCGCGTCTACAAGAACTACGACCCGCGCGCGAAGATCATGCAGAAGACCTGCCACGAGGCCCTTGGCGAGCCGGCACCGGCGACGACCGCCGCCTGGACGTCGCCGGGAGCCTGGAGCCATCGCGCTGCGCCGACGAACATTTCGTCGAGAAGAAGCTCTATCCGAACATCGATTTCTATTCGGGCATCACGCTGAAGGCGATGGGCTTCCTGGACCTCGATGTTCACCGTGCTGTTCGCGGTCGCGCGCACCGTCGGCTGGATCGCGCAGTGGAAGGAAATGATCGAGGACCTGCACCAGAAGATCGGCCGCCCGCGCTACCTACACGGGTGCGCCGCGTCGCGATTACGTGCCGCAGTCCAAGCGCTGATCGAAAGCGCCGGTTTGACCGCTGCGCGGAGCGATCCGCGCGGTTTTTTCGTCCGCGACCGGGCGGCGCCGACGCTTGGCCATGCAGGATTGATCTCGCCGGACAGTCGATGATTAAATTGATCATGACGTTGAAGGGCGACGCAGGCGGCCGGCGAGATCGGCCTCGACCCCGAGCCGAACGAGAAAGCCAGACCATGAGCAACGCTGGCGCCTGTCAGCCGATCTCGTCCCCGCACTGTCGGACATGCCCGACGACATCCGCGAACGCATTCTCGCCGTTCAGGAAAAGTCCGGCTTCATTCCGAACGTCTTCCTGCCCGTCGCACCGACCCGACGAGTTCCGCGCTTTCTTCGCCTACCACGATGCATTGATGGAAAAGCCCGGCAATCGGACCAAGGCCGATGATGATCGTCGTCGCCACCAGCAGCCTCAACCAGTGCCAATATTGCGTGGTGGCGCACGGCGCCATCCTGCGCATCCGCGCGAAAAATCCACTCATCGCAGATCAAGTCGCCAGCAACTACCGGAAGGCGACCACCGACCGTCAGAAGGCGATGATCGATTTCGCTATCAAGGTTTCGACCGAAGCAAACAAGGTTGGCGACGGCGATCTCGACGTCCTCAAGTCGCACGGCTTCACCGAGGAGGACGCATGGGACATTGCGGCGATCACCGCCTTCTTTGGCCTGTCCAATCGCCTCGCGAACGTCACGAGCATGCGCCCAACGATGAATTCTATGCGATGGGCCGTTGAGAACAGCCGGTTCTCAGCCCCTGCGGACCGGGACCCCTCGTCCGCCCCTGCCACCTCCAGCACATTGCGCGCCGCCGCCATGCTCGGCGCCGCCCGGTGGCGGGAAACGAGCAGGCGGTCGATATTGCGAAACGCCTCGACCTGCCGGTCGCGTTGCGCGCCATGCGTGAAAAGCGGCGCGAGCGCATTCGCCAGCGCGACCTCGTTGCAGTCGCGCTTGCAGGAATTCCGGCACGACGTTTTCGGTGAGCACGAGATTGGCGAGCACGATCGAGCACGTTGATGAAGTGCTTCGCCAGTTCCTCGACGCGCGACACCTTGTAGGCGACGACGATCGGCACGCCTGACAGCGCGAGTTCGAGCGTCGCCGTGCCGGACGCCGACGAGCGCGCGCGCGCGCAGGCGCGCGAGCTTCGGCCGGTCGCCGAGCACGACTTCCGGCTTGTAGGGCCAGGAGCGCAGTTCCTCGCGGATGGCGTCCTCGAGATGCGAGACGGCGGGCAGGATCACTTCCATGCGACGGCCGTGCTGCGCGACGCGATGCAGCACCTGTCCGAACACCGGCATCAGCCGCTCGATCTCCGAACGCCGCGAGCCCGGCATCAGCAGGAACACCGCCGGATCAGATCTGGCGTTGGCGCGCTTCGTCTTCGTTCGACGGAGTTCGTCGAGATGCTCGACGAGCGGGTGGCCGGACAAAGACGTGCACGGCGGCCCGCCGAGCTGCCCGTGCGCTGCCGGCTCGAGCGGGTGCGAGGCGCCAGCACGCGGTCGACATAGGCGCGCATTTTCGATGCCTGCTCGCCGCCAGCTCATCGACGGGCTGATGTAATCGACGATGGGAATGTCGGGCGCGCGCGCGCGCACCTTGCGCGCGACGCGATGCGTGAAATCGGGACTGTCGATGATGACCAGCGCGTCCGGCTTCGCGGCGACGACAGCGCGCGCGGTTTCCTCGATGCGCCCGAGCAGGCGCGGAACATGCGCGATGATCGACGTGAAGCCCATGACCGCGATGTCTTCGAGCGGAAACAGGCTCGTCATCCCCTCGCGGCATCATCGGCCGCGCCGCCGACGCCTCGATTGTCGCGTCGGGCGCGGAGGCGTCGCAGCGCCTGCATCAGCTTGGCGCCGAGCAGGTCGCCGGATTTTTCGCCCGCGACGAGGAAGAGACGCATGGACTTCTCCGTCATTGCGAGCGCAGCGAAGCAATCCGGGGCCAGGTCGCCGCTCCCGGATTGCCGCGCTCGCAATGACGATACCGGATGGCTCTCGTTCAACGATTTTCGCGCGGCCGGCAATAGCGGCCTGCGTCGCCGCCTTCGCGCAGGAAGGCGACGAGCGCGACACATGCGCGTCCTGCCCCCAATGTTTTCCGTCTCGTCGATGCGCGCGAGAAAACGGCGCATCGCCTTCGAAGATGAGGGCGATAGGGCGCGCCGGTAAGGCGGCGATGTCAGCGCGGAAAACCGCGCCGGCGCAGCTCGACGAGATTGAGGCCCGCCAGATGCGCGCGACGTTGAAGGCGACCGTAAGGAACGAGATCGCCCTCCAGACCCGAGAGGCCGCCGACGAAGGCGTGGCGCGCCGATGCGCGAGAACTGGTGCACGGCGACGCCGCCGGAGAGAATCGCGAAATCGCCGACGCGCACGTGGCCTGCGATCATCACGTTGTTGGAAAGGATGACGTCGTCGCCGCGGCTGTCGTGTCCGACATGGCGGCAAGCAGCGCAGCGGTCGCCGATGACGGTCGCCATGCCGCCGCCCTGCGTGCCGGGATTGGCGGTCGCGGCCGGCGAATGACACAATCCGCGCCGATGGCGAGCGTCGAGGGCTCGCCGCGATATTTCATGTCCTGCGGCGGGTGACCGAGCGAGGCGAAGGGAAAGATTTTCGTGCGCGCGCCGATCCTCGTGCGCCCGGCGAGGACAACGTGCGAGACCAGTTCGACGCCGTCGCACAGCTGCACATCTTCGCCGACTGTGCAGAACGGCCCGATGCTCACGTCCGCGCCCAGCCGCGCGCCGGGCGCGACGATGGCGGTCGGATGAATGTCGGCGGCCACGCTGCGCAACTCAGGCCGTCGGCGGCGCGAGCATCGCGCTGATCTCGCCCTCGCAGACGAGCTGGCCGTCGACCATGGCGCGGCCGGAATACCACCATGTTGCGTCGCTGGTTGAGCTTCTTCATGTGATATTCGAGCCGGTCGCCAAGCAGCACGGCTTGCGGAACTTCGCCTTGTCGATGGTCATGAAATAGACGAGGCCGGGCTTCTCGCCCTTGCCGTGCGCCTGAATGCAGATGGCGCCGGCCGTCTGCGCCATGCCTTCGATGATGAGCACGCCGGGATGCACCGGGCGCTCCGGGAAGTGTCCCTGGAAGTGCGGCTCGTTGATCGTGACGTTCTTGATGCCGACGCAGGATCTGTCGCCATCGATGTCGACGATGCGGTCGACCAGCAGGAAGGGATAGCGATGCGGCAGCGACGCCAGCATCCTTCTGGATGTCGAAGGCCTCGGAGTTCTTTTGCTTCGCCTGCCGTTTGCGTCTCGCCTGCCACCACTTCTCCCCGCCCGCGCGGCGATCCGCTGCGGCGCTGCCTTCAGAAACAGGCGGTGATCCTGCGCCGGCGTCCCGCCGACGCTCGCGCCGGGGGCGACGTCGCGCATGACGCCCGATTGCGCGGCGATGCGCGCGCCGGCGCACGCCGATGCCCGGCGATGCCTGTCTGTCCGCCGACCATGACGAAATCGCCGAGTTCGGTGGAGCCGGCGACGCCGACCTGCGCAACGATCACGCAATGGCGGCCGACGACGACGTTGTGGCCGATCTGCACGAGATTATCGATCTTCGTCCCCTCGCCGACGATCGTGTCGCGCGAGGCGCCAGCGGTCGAGCGTGCAGTTCGCGCCGATCTCGACATCGTCCTGGATGATGACGCGGCCGATCTGCGGCACCTTCAGATGGCCGCGGCCACCCAGCGCAAAGCCGAAGCCATCCTGGCCGACGCGCACGCCGGGATGCAGGATGACGCGGTCGCCGAGCAGCGCATGGCTCAGGCTGACGCCCGCGCCGATCGTGCAGTCGCGGCCGATGCGCACGCCGGCGCCGACGACGGCGTTGGCGCAGATGAGCGTGCCGGACCCGACCTCCGCTCCCGCGCCGACGACGGCGCCCGGCTCGACGTCGACGCCGGGCTCGAGGCGCGCGTGCGGATGGACCTGCGCCTGCGGCGAGACGCCCTTTGCGAAGATCGGGGCGGCGCGCAGGCTGTCGGGCACAAGGCGCGCGGCGAGCCGGGCGAAGGCGCGATAGGGATGGTCGACCACAAGCGCGGCGACGCCCGCCGGCGCGCGTTCGAAGGCGTTGGCGCGCAACAGGCACGCTCCGGCGCGGGTGGCCGCGAGTTCATCGCCGTAGCGCGGGTTGTCGAAATAGGCGAGGTCGCGTGGCCCTGCGCGCTCGAGCGCGGCCAGCCCCTCGATGCGGCGCGCCGCGAATTGCGAGTCGAATTCGGCGTTCGCCAGCGCGGCGATGTCGCCGACCGTCGGCGTGCTCGACAGGGTGAAGAAGAAGGGCTCGCTCATGCCGTCCGCAGGCTGGATCAGCCGGCATGTGAGCGGACTCGCTCAAATGCCGGAGAGCTGATCGGCTCCATAAGCGCAGAGCGCGCCTTGCGCGAAAGATCGCCTTCCACGCGCCCCACTCCGCCGGATGCGGCGGTGAGTCCTTATAGCGCCGCGTCCGCGTAGCGCCAACGCGTCGAAAGCAAATGCGGGCGCGGGACGCCGGCCAAACGAAAACGGCCCCCGAAGGGGCCGCTCGATGTCTTGTCGGCAGGGATCAGAAGCTGCCGCCGCCGGAGAAGCGGAAGAACTGCGTCTGGTCGTAGGCCGACTTGGAAAGAGCCTTGGCGAAGTCGAAGCGGATCGGTCCCATCGGCGAGTCCCAGAGCAGCGACGCGCCGACCGAGGTGCGGATCTTCTTGGTGTCGCCGCCGACCTGCAAGCAGGTGCCGGGACCGAACCACGGCGCCGTATAGGCCGGGATACAGCCGACAGCCGCCAGCGCCGGGGGGACGCCATAGAGGATCGCATCCTGCGCCGTCGTGAAGTTCGTGCGGCCGCTGTAGCCCCAGACCGTGCCGGCGTCGGCGAAGACGGCGCCCTTGAGGCCGAGTTCGCGCGGCATGCCGAAGATCGGGAACTGCGCTTCGAGCGAGGCGCCGAGGTACTTCGATCCGCCGAGCGAGTTGCCCTTGTAGTTGAACGGGTTCGAGATGTCGCGCGGGCCGATGCCGCCCGGCGCGAAGCCGCGCACCAGCGAAGGACCGGGGTTGAACTGGTCGGTCACGCGCAGGTGGTAGCCGCCGTATGCGCCCATGGCGCCGCCCTGGATGCGGGCAAAGGCGACGACATTGTCGAAAATCTCGCGATAGTAGCGAGCGTCGCCCGTGGTGCGCACGAACCGCGGGTCGCCGCCTGCGCCGGCCACGTCCACGTTGAGCGCGGCGTAGACGCCGTCCGTCGGCTTCTTCGGGTTGTCGAGCGTGCTGTAGGCGACCGTATAGCCGAACATCGACGTGATCGTCGTGCCCTGCTGCGCCTTGATCGCGATCGAGGCTTCGCCGTTGGTGGCGCAGTTCACGAAGATGCTGGCCGGGAAGAAGCCCGTCGGGCCGGGCGTAATGCCGGGGATCGGATAGCTACAGTCGTTGTAGGGGTGCGCCGTGTCGTTCGGGATCGTCAGGTAGGTCGAATAGATCGAATAACGCGGCGCGATGGTGATCTCGTCGGTGATCGGGATGCCCGCGCGCAGCGTGGCGCCCGCCGTCGTCGTGTTGTAGACGCTGTATTTCGACGTCGTGTTCTTCTTGACGTAGAGGTCGAAACCGACGGCCACGCGCGTGTCGAGGAAATAGGGCTCGGTGAAGTTGAACTCGAGGCCCTTGGTGCGCTGGCCGAGCGTGGCGGCGGCGCGAACGTACTGGCCGCGGCCCATGAAGTTGGACTCGCTGACCGAGACTTCCGCGATGAACCCGTCCGACGTCGAATAGCCGCCCGACACGGAGAAGTTGCCGGTGGGCTGGTCCTCGACCTCCACGTTGATGACCACGCGATCGGGCGAGGAGCCCGGCTCGTTGGTGATGCGGACCTTCTTGAAGTAGCCGAGGTTGTTGAGGCGGCGCTCGGCGCGGTCCATCAGAACGCGATTGTAGGCGTCGCCCTCGCCGATCTCGAACTCGCGGCGCACCACGTAGTCGCGCGTGCGGGTGTTGCCGCGGACATTGATGCGCTCGATGTAGACGCGCGGGCCCTCGTCGATGACGAAGTCGATGCTGACGGTCTGCGCTCCGGCGTTGCGGCCGCCGCGCGGGCGAACCTGCGCGAAGGCATAGCCGCGCCGGGCAAGCGCCTTGGTCAGCGCCTCGACCGACTTCTCGACGAGGTCGCCGTTGTAGATCTCGCCGGCCGACAGGCGGACCAGCGGCATCAGCGTTTCGCCGGGGACCTCCGGCAGATGCGACTGCACGGAAACATTGGACACGCGATACTGCGGGCCCTCGTTGATCGCGATGTTGACGACGTAGCCGCCCTGGGCAGGGTCGAAATGCGCCTCGTTGCCGACGACCTGGAAGTCGGCGTAGCCGTTCTTCAGGTAGTAGCGGCGGATCAGCTCGAGGTCGGACGAAATGCGATCGGGATCATAGACGTCGGTGTTCTTCAGGAACGACAGGAAGTTCATTTCCGTCGTCTGCATGAGGCCGACGAGCTTGCCGGTCGAATAGGCCTGGTTGCCCGAGAAGTTGATGACCTTGACGCCGGTCTTGTCGCCCTCGTCGATCGTATAGACGACGTCGATGCGGCCGTTCGGCAGATTGACCGTGCGATAGCTGACCTTGGCCGCGGCGCGGCCGGAGCGCTTGTAGATTTCCCTGATTCGCTCGACGTCCGCGGCGGCCACGGACGGGCTGAACGGACCGCGCGAGCGCAGCTGCAGCTCCGGACGGAGCTGGTCGCCCTTGACCTTGCTGTTGCCCTCGAAGGCGACGTTATTGATGATGTTGTTCTCGGAAACCTGAACGACGACGTTCGATCCGCGGCGGCTGACGCGCACCGAGGAGAACAGGCCGCTGTCGCGCAAGGCCTTTTCGCCCGCCGCCACGCCTGCGGCGTCCGTGCTGGTGAAATAGGAGCGCACCGTCTCCGAATCGACGCGACTGTTGCCCTGCACCGTGACCGACTGGGCGTGAGCCGAACCCGAAAGTCCCAGCCCTCCGACCAAAGACCCGACCAAGGCGAGGCGGGTCCAAATTCGTTGCGTACGATGCATTACGCCGATCCCTGTTCCTTCATGGCCGCCTTGGGCGACCGACCTCGCGCGCCAGAACCTGGGTTCCACGGCGCGCCAGCCGTTCAATCTTGAAAGGTCGAGCCTTTCACAGGCTCGACCGCACGTTGCTTCTACTCGGTTTACGTTAACCTGCAAATGCCGATCTACCCTTCAGCCGGCCTTTTTGGGCCGGCGTGGCCGACGCGACACAAACATGGTCAGCAGGCGGTTAACCGCGCAGGATCCACTTCAGGATCGGCGGGCCCAACCGGGCGATATCATTGTAGGTCGCCAGCACCATCAGGCCGCCGACAACGGCGATTCCGATGCGAAAACCGATCTCCTGGGCCCGTTCGTTGAGCGCGCGGCCCCGGATCCCTTCGATGACGTAAAAGAGGAGGTGGCCGCCGTCGAGCAGCGGGACCGGCGCAAGGTTAAGCAGACCGATCGAAATCGAGAGAATCGCCACCAGATTGAGCAGCGCGCTCACCCCGAGCTTGGCCATTTCGCCCGAGACCTGGGCGAGACCGGCCGGGCCGGAAAGCTGGTCGGGGCTTTCCTTGCCGATCATGAGGCCGCCGAGGTAGCCGGCCGTCTGGCGCACCACGAACCAGGTCTCCTGCCCCGCGAGCCTGAGCGAATCGACGAGGCCGTAGGTCTCGGTGCGCCAATCCTCGGGCTTGCCGCCTGCCTGGACGCCGAGAAGGCCGATGCGCGCCTTGCCGATCGGCGAATCCATCTCCTTCAGGCGCGGCGTCGCGGTCAGCGTCACGCCCTTGCCGCCGCGGTCCACGAGGAACGTCAGGGCCTGATCGGGCGAGGTGGTGACGATTCGCTGCAAGTCGTTGAAGCTGCCGATCTTTTGTCCGTCGATCTCAAGTACGAGATCACCCGGCAGAAAGCCCGCGACTTCCGCCGCGCTGCCAGCCGCCACGCTGTCGACGCGCGGGGTGAGCACCGCACGCCCGAGCGTGAAGAAGACCGCGGCGAAAATGAATATCGCCAGGATGAAATTGGCGATGGGGCCAGCGGCCACTGTCGCGGCGCGCTTCCAGATGGGCTGGGCGGCGAAGGTCGTCGCGCGTTCTGCCGCGGGCATGGCGTCGATGGCCGAATCGTCGGCCATGCTCGCGCCGTTGGCGTCGCCGTGAAACTTGACGTAGCCGCCCAGTGGCAAGGCGGCGACGCGCCAGCGGGTGCCGTGGCGGTCGACGAAGGCGAAGAGTTCCGGGCCAAAGCCGATGGAAAAGGCGTCCACCTTGATGCCGCAGCGCCGGCCGACCCAGAAATGTCCGAGCTCGTGCACGAAAACGACGATGGTGAGGACGAGGATGAACGGGATCACGTAGAGCCCGGTCGAGTACAACGCATCCAACATGTGGCCTCCGGTTTCGCCGCATTTCATCGCCGGGCCGAAGCGCGGCGAGGGCGAAATGGTTACTGAACCGTTACCATGCCGGATCGAGCTTTAGCGGCCAAGGAGGCCCGGGAACTTTCTCTGACAATATGGTCAACGGCCAGCGCCTCCTCGATGGAGGCAGGCTCGCGGGCGGAACCGTCGCGCGCGGCCTTCTCGCAGGCTTCGCCTACAATCCGGGCGATTTCGGGGAAGGAACATTCGCCCGCCAGAAAAGCGGCGACCGCGATCTCGTTGGCGGCGTTGAGCACGGTCGGCATCGCCCCGCCCTGCTTCAGCGCGTCCATGGCGACGGCCAGCGCCGGGAAACGCCCAAGATCAGGCTTCTCGAAGGTCAGCGTCGCGACTTCGGCGAGATCGAGCCGCTTGGCGTTGGTCCTCAGCCGTTCGGGCCAGCCCAGGCAATGGGCGATCGGCACGCGCATGTCCGGCGCGTAGAGGCTGGCGGTCACCGAGCCGTCGGCGAAAGCCACGAGTCCGTGGATGATCGACTGCGGATGCACCAGCACGTCGAGGCGGCTGACGGGCACGCCGAACAGGTGGTGCGCCTCGATCAACTCCAGCCCCTTGTTCATCATCGAGGCCGAGTCGATGGTGATCTTCTGGCCCATCGACCAGTTGGGGTGCTTGAGCGCCTGTTCGCGCGTCGCGCCGGCGATCTGTTCGGCCGTCCATGTGCGGAACGGGCCGCCCGAGGCGGTGATGATGAGCTTCTCGACGCTTTTCGCATCAGCGCCGCCGAGCGCCTGCCAGAGCGCGTCGTGCTCGCTGTCGAGGGGGAGAATGACGGCGTTGGTCTCGGCGGCCTTGCGCATGAAGGGGGCGCCGGCGCAGACGAGGCATTCCTTGTTGGCGAGCGCGATGGTGCGGCCCTCGGCCAGCGCGGCGTAGGTCGGCTCGACGCCGGCAGCGCCGGAGATCGCGCCGACGACGATGTCGGCGGGACGCAGCGCCGCCTCCACCACCGCCTTCGCGCCCGCCGCCGCCTCGACTTTGCTGCCGGACAGCGCCGACTTCAGCTCGCCATAGAGCTTTTCATCGCGGATTGCCGCAAAGCGCGCGCCGACGCGGATCGCCAGTTCGGCCAGCGCGGCGACATCGCGGCCGCCCGCGACCGCCTCGACCGCGAAGGCGTGCGGCGCCTGTTCGACGATGTCGATGGTGGAGCGGCCGATGGAGCCGGTCGCGCCCAGAAGAACGATCTTGCGCTGCGTAGCGTCGCCTTGCGTGGTCATGGCCATACGAACAAACCCTCGGCCACCGTCGGCGTTCCCCGCACAGCGCCGAGCGCCGCGACGAAGACGGCGGCGGCGACGAAGCCGTCCAGCCGGTCCATGACGCCGCCGTGCCCGGGAATGAGCTGGCTGGAATCCTTCACGCCGAAGCGACGCTTGATGGAAGATTCGAGAAGATCGCCGGCCTGCGCGGCGGCGCCGCCGGCAAGCCCGACCAGCAGCAGCGGAACCACCGCTACCGGCCCCTCCGGCCGGATGGCCGCCACCGCCAGACCGGCCAGCGCGCCGCTGACGATCCCGACGATCGTGCCCGACCATGTCTTGCCCGCCGAAACGCGCGGCCAGAGTTTGGGGCCGCCGATCAGCCGCCCGCCGAAATAGGCCATGATGTCGGTGCCCCAGACCACCGCGAACAACCAGAGGATCGCCCTGAGATTATAGGGCGGCTCCAGCAGCGCGGGCAGCGGCGGGCGAATGGCGGATATCGAGACGATGAGCGCGCCGGCATAGAGGACGCCGGCGCCGGCCCACACGCGCAGGCCGAGCGGGCCGAGCCAGCCCACGGCGAGCGCGCCGAGGACGAGGATCAGCAGCGCGTAATCCGCGCCGTTCTGGGTGGCGAAGGCGCAGGCGACGGCGAGGGACGCCGCGCCGAGGACGAAGCGCGGCCGGCGACGCTCCTCGCCCAGCAGCTTCTGCCATTCCCAGACCATGGCGATGGCCGCCGCCAGCCAGAAGAGGATGAAGGGCGCGCCGCCCGCCACCAGCGCGCCGACGGCGGCGGCGATCATCACGAGCGCCGACATCACCCGGGTGCGCAGGTCGGAGAAATTCGGGCCCTTGGCGGGCGCGGCCTGATGGCCCGGAGCTTCGGTCACGAAGCGGTCTTCTTCACGGGTCGGACAGCGTCCACGCCGCCAAAACGCCGCTCGCGCCGCTTGAATTCGTCGAGCGCCTGCTCGAAGGCGGCGCGGTCGAAATCGGGCCACAGCACGGGCGTGAAGACGAATTCCGCATAGGCCGACTGCCAGGGCAGGAAATTCGACGTGCGCACCTCGCCCGATGTGCGGATGACGAGATCGGGATCGGGAATATCGGACGTGTGCAGCTTCTTCTCGAACAGGTCCGCGTCGATGGCTGCGGGATCGAGACGGCCGGCGGCGACGTCTTCGGCGAGCGCGCGCGCGGCCGCGACAATCTCCTGCCGCCCGCCATAATTGAAGGCGATGACCAGCACGAGGCCGGTATTGGCGCGGGTGACGTCCTCGGCCTCGGCGAGCAGCGGGCCGATGTCGCTCGGCAGCCCCTCGCGCGCGCCGATCACGCGGATACGCACGTTGTTGGCGTGCAGTTCGGCGAGGTCGTTGCGAATGAAGCGCTTGAGCAGGCCCATCAGGCCCGTGACCTCGTCGATCGGACGCGACCAGTTTTCCGACGAGAAGGAATAGACGGTCAGATATTCGACGCCCAGATCGATGGCGTTGCGCACCGTGCGGCGCAGCGCCTCGACGCCGCGACGATGGCCCTCGAAGCGCGGCAGCTTGCGCTGCGCGGCCCAGCGGCCGTTGCCGTCCATGATGATGGCGACATGGCGCGGCGCCTTCACGCGCAACGGCGCCGGCGACCCGGAGATCGCCCCGCCTGCTTCGCGCTTCTCGCCGTCGCTCATCGAAACTCCCGGAAATGCGGGATTGGATACATGCCGGCCGCTAGACCTGCATGATCTCCTTTTCCTTCGTCGCGAGCACCTGATCGACCTCGACGATGGCCGCGTCGGTGGCCTTCTGCACCTCGGTCTCGTGACGCTTCTCGTCATCCTCGCCGATAACTTTGTCCTTAAGTTGCTTCTTCAGGACATCGAGCCCGTCGCGGCGGATGTGGCGGATGGCGACGCGCGATTCCTCGGCGTATTTGTGCGCCACCTTCACCAACTCCTTGCGGCGCTGCTCGTTCAGTTCGGGCATCCGCACGCGAAGAATCTGGCCTTCGACCGTGGGCGTCAGGCCGAGATTGGCGGCGCGGATCGCCTTGTCGACGGCGATCACCATGGCCTTGTCCCAGACCTGGATGGCGATCATGCGCGGCTCGGGAATGGAGATGGTCGCGACCTGATTGAGCGGCATGGACTGGCCGTAGGCCTCGACATGGACCGGCTCGACCAGGCTCGCCGCCGCACGGCCGGTGCGCAGGCCGCCCAGTTCGTGCTTGAGCGCGGCGATCGACGCCTGCATGCGCCGCTTGAGGTCGTTCAGATCGAAAGTCGCGGACATGTCGTCACCTGTCGTGTCGGACGGAAGCCGCCGTTCAGGCGGCGGCGGGCGAAACCAGCGTAAACCGTCCCCTGCCCTCCCAGGCGCTGTGGATCGCGCCCGGCTCGGCCAATGAGAAGACGATTATCGGAATACGGTTCTCGCGGGCAAGGGCGAAAGCCGCGGTGTCCATGACGGCGAGGCGCTTTTCGATGGCTTCGTCATGCGTGAGCGTGTCGTAACGACGCGCATTCGGATCCTTTTTCGGGTCGGCCGTGTAGACGCCGTCGACCTGCGTCGCCTTCATCAGCGCGTCGCACGACAATTCCGCCGCGCGAAGAGCCGCGCCCGTGTCGGTGGTGAAGAAGGGATTGCCGGTGCCGCCGCCCAGCACGATCACCCGGCCCTTGGCCAGATGCGCGAGCGCGGCCTGCCGTGAATAGGGCTGGCAGATCGACGGCATGGCGACGGCCGAGAGCGTGCGCGCGGCCTGCCCCTGCGCCTCGATCGCCTGCTCCAGCGCCAGCGCGTTCATGACCGTCGCCAGCATGCCGATGGAATCGCCGCGCGCGCGCTCGATGCCCTTGTCGGCGCCCTGCAGGCCGCGGAAGAAATTGCCGCCGCCGACCACCACGCCGACCTCCGCGCCCGCCCTGGCGGCGGCGGCGAGGTCTTTGGCGATGCGCGTGACGGTCTGGGGATCGAGGCCATGCGACTGGCCGCCCTGCAACGCCTCGCCGGACAGTTTGACCAGCACGCGTTTCCAACGGGGCTGCGCCGGGGACGTGTTCATTTCAGCCTGTCTCGCGCGAATCGTCGCCGCTTCCGATCGCGAAGCGGCGCGCTTTCATAGGGTCTGCGCAGGGAGGCGGCAAGGCGCGAAGGTCATGCAGCGCTTGCCGCCGAAGGCAAAAGGCGCGCAAACGCCGCTGCGAACGTATGGACGTCGCCCGGCCAGCGCGCGGAGACATAATTGCCGTCTTCCACCAGGAAGGCCGGCCGCGGGTCGTCGCGTCGGTCGCGGGCGCGGCCGCTGGTCTTGAGCGCGAAGTCCGGCGCGTCGGGCGGGACGTCGCGGAAATCGGCGGGACCGGCGAGCGCGCGCGTCACTTCCGCCTGAACGCTGCGATAGCCCGCAGGCTCGCCCGGTTGCTCCGGATAGGTCGAATAATAGGTCGGGTCCCACCAGCGCACGATGCGGCCGACGCGCACGGCGACCTTCTCCAGCGCCCAGGTCAGCGCCGTCGTCTTGCGTCCGTACAGGACGGAGCGGCCGGTCGCCGGATCGATGCTGCGCGCCAGCAGCACGACGCCGTGGCAGACGGCGCCGACGGGCTTGCCGGCGCGAAAGAAATCGACCGCGAGCGCCTGCAGCACGGGGCTTTCGAGATAATCGCGCATCCCGCGCGCGCGATGGCCGCCCGGCAGCAGCAGGCCGTCGAAATCTTTCTCACGCGCCGTGTCCCAGCGGATCGGCGCGCGCCATTCCGCGCTCGCGACCATGGCGTCGTAGGCGTCGCGGCCAGCCGAATCGGCGCGCATGAAGCGGCCGATGACGACGAGACGGTCGAGGCCCGGGACGAAACCCCAGGGATCGAGGCCGCGGCCATGCAGCATGAGATCGTCGGCCGGCGCCGCGACGCCGTCCGGCGTGGCGAACACGATCGCGTGGCCGAGATCGCGCAACACGCGCCACGAAACGGCGGCTTCGGTCGGATCGTAATCGCGGGCCGGGAGCGGGATCAGGACGCGCGCCAAGAAACCTCCATCGCGTGAAATTGCAGCATAGAAGCTATGGCGGGCGCTGAAAATAAAAGGAGGAGCGGCATGGGGGTCGCCGCTCCTCCGCTCATTCGCACGTTCCTGCGGTCGCCCGCAGGTCCTTGACGCCGTCCCGGCCAGAAACGACGCTTCGGCGCGTGAATGAACTCTTGTGCGTTCCGTAGTTCCGGGGTCGCCAACCGGAATGGCCCGGACGCGAATTCTGCGCCTTTGGCCGAACGAAACCTTCCGTCCGACCATGCGCAGATTGACTCGCGCGAAGCTGAAGCGAGAGTGCCGACGGTCACTCCGGCGGCATGACGAAGGTCATATCGCAGACAAAAGAAAACGCCGCCCGCGATGCGGACGGCGCTGGTCAGCGAGCCCTCGGGCTCGCGGCAATCAATGCGAGCCTGAAGGCTCGCGGTTCGTGTCCTGGCGCTTAGCCCTTGGCGGCGGCAGCCACTTCGGCGGCGAAATCGTCGACCGCCTTTTCGATGCCTTCGCCGAGGCCGTAGCGCACGAAGCCCTTGATGACGATCGGCGCGCCGGCCTTGCCTTCGAGCTCCTTGACCGCCTGCGACACGGTCTTGCCGGCGTGGTCGGCGTGGATCGAGACCTGATCGACCAGCGTCACTTCCTTGAAGTAGGTCTTGAGGCCGGACTCGACGATCTTCTCGAGCACATGCGCGGGCTTGCCGGCGTTCTTGTCGGCGAGCACGGCCTTTTCGCGCGCGATCACGGCCGGATCGACGCTGGCGGCGTCGAGCGCGACCGGCGAGGTCGCCGCCACATGCATGGCGAGCTGGCGCGCGAGGACGCTGAGAACGGCCGGGTCGCCCTTCGATTCCAGCGCGACGAGCACGGCGATCTTGCCGAGGCCGTCGGCGATCGGCGAATGCACGTACTGGCCGATGACGCCGTCGGCGACGGACAGCATCGCGGCGCGGCGCAGCGTCATGTTCTCGCCGATGGTGGCGATGGCGTTGGAGATGGCGTCGGCCACCGTGCCGGCGCCGCCGGGATAATGCTGGTTGGACAGGGCGGCGACGTCGGTCTCGCCCTTCTCCAGCGCGACGCCGGCGATCGAGCGCACCAGCGCCTGGAACTCCTCGTTGCGGGCGACGAAGTCGGTCTCGGAATTCACCTCGACGACGACGCCGGCCTTGTCGCGCACCACTGCTGCGACGAGGCCTTCAGCGGCGACACGGCCGGACTTCTTGGCGGCCTTGGACAGGCCCTTCTTGCGCAGCCAGTCGACGGCGGCTTCGATGTCGCCGCCCACCTCGGTGAGCGCGACCTTGCAGTCCATCATGCCCGCGCCGGTCTTCTCGCGCAGGTCCTTCACCATGCCGGCAGTAATCGTGGCCATGGGAAACACTCCTGAATAGAGGGAGCCCGCGTCCGGGGACGCGGGCGAAAAGGACCGCGAGCCTTCAGGCTCGCAACTTCGGCGGGCCTGGGGCCCGCGGTCCGAAGAAAATCAGGCCGCGAGGAAGCCGCGCGCCTGAGAAATCCAGCCGTCGCGCTCGATGCGGCCGTTGAGCTTGAGGTCGGCGTCCACCTTGGCCGCGTCCTCGGGCTTCATCGCCGCGATCTGCCAGAAGTGGAAGATGCCGCCGTCGTTCAGCTTCTTGACGAGCTGCGGGCCGACGCCGTGCAGCTTGGCCAGATCGTCCGGCGCGCCGCGCGGAGCGGACAGGATCTCGAAAGCCTCCGCCGGCTCGTCGCCGGCGTCGTTGGCGGCCACGGGCGTGGGCAGCTCCTCGGCGGTCGGCTCCTCGGAGGCGCCGATGTCGACGCCCGAAGCCCCCTGGCCGCGCGAGATGCCGTCGATGGCGGCGCGGGCGACGAGATCGCAGTAGAGCGCGATGGCGCGGCCGGCGTCGTCATTGGCCGGGATCGGGAAGGCGATGCCGTCCGGATCGCAATTGGTGTCGAGGATGGCGGCGACCGGAATGTTGAGGCGGTTCGCCTCCTTGATCGCGAGCTGCTCCTTGTTGGTGTCGATCACGAAGATCAGGTCCGGCAGGCCGCCCATGTCCTTAATGCCGCCCAGCGCCTTCTGGAGCTTCTCGCGCTCGCGCGACAGCATCAGGCGCTCTTTCTTGGTGAGGCCCGAGGCGCCCGTCGAGAGCTGCTCGTCCACCTTGCGCAGGCGGTTGATCGAGCCGGAAATCGTCTTCCAGTTGGTCAACATGCCGCCGAGCCAGCGGGAGTTGATGTAGTACTGGGCCGAGCGCTTGGCGGCGTCGGCGATCTGGTCCTGCGCCTGGCGCTTCGTGCCGACGAAGAGCACGCGGCCGCCCTTGGCCACCGTGTCGGACACGGCCTTCAGCGCCTGATGGAACAGCGGCACCGTCTGGGCGAGGTCGATGATGTGGATGTTGTTGCGGACGCCGAAGATGTACTCGTTCATCTTCGGGTTCCAGCGGTGCGACTGATGGCCGAAATGCGCGCCGGCCTCGAGCAGGCCGCGCATGGAAACGTCAGGAAGCGCCATGATTCATCATTCTCCGGTTGTGCCTCGGCGAAGCTGAGAGGCCGGAAATCCGGCCACCGGACGCGTATCCTTCAATCAGGAAACGCAAATGCTCCGCCTGTGGAATGGCGCGCGTATACCGGAGGATCGGCGTAGTGGCAAGCGCAGAGCCGGGACCGCCGGCCTCCGGCCGGCCCCGACTATCGTTGCCTTGCCGGCCGGACGCCGGCTGTCCCGGCTTCGCCTCTTATCAGTAGCGCGATCGCCAGCCGAAGGCCGGGGCGCCGCGGAACAGGCCGATGATGATGAGAAGGATGACCGCGCCGATCGTGGCGTTGGCGATGGCTGAAACCAGGCCGACCCCCAAATGGACGCCGAGCCGCGGCAGGAGCCAGGCGCCGAACAGGGCGCCGAGTATGCCGACGATGAGATCGCCGATCAGTCCGAAGCCGAAGCCGCGCACAAGCAGGCCGGCGAGCCAGCCGGCGACGACGCCGACGAGCAGCGTGACCAGAAGACTTTCGTTCGAGAGATGCATGACCGCCTCCTGCGATTTGCCGATTGCGGGCAAAACGCGGCGGCGACGGGGCGGTTCCGGCGATGCGGCGGTTCAGTCGCCGCTGAAGGCCATCGCGCCGGCGATGTCGCGGACCTGATTGTAGCGGTCGAGCCGCAGGCCCATCATGTCCTCGAACTTCTTGTGCACGTCGGCGACAGCTTTCGCCTTGCCGCCCTCGTAGAAGATCGGCTTGTTGGCTTTCGCGGGCCTGGGCAGCATGGCGGCGGCCGAGCCCTTCGGCGCTTCGGCGAGCCGCGACAGGAAGGTGCGGGCGTCGCGCGTGCCGAGGAAGTGGATGAGATAGGTCTCGCCCGCAGACAGCGGACGGCCGACGTTTTCGGCGACCTTGCCGCCGTCGCGCTTGAGCATTTCGGCGGCCATGACCGCCGCGAGATAGGGGCGCTCGCGCATCGCGAGAATACGGGCGCGCTCGTCGGCGTCGGCAACGGTCGGCTTGTCGTCCGGCCCCTCGATCAGCGCGGCCTCGCGCTCGAGCCCATGCTGCGCGCCGAACAGGCGGACGGCCTGCAGCCAGGTCCTGTCGATGAACTGGAACAGGCCGGAAGCCGACGACGTGCTGGCGCGGGCGGTGGCGCGCAGGCTCGATTCCTTGTCGGCGATGGCCATCAGCAGGGTCGGGTCGTAATCGGCGCGCTGCGCGGCGCGGATCACCGTCTCGACGAGGCGCCGGCGCACGTTGACCGGGCCGAATTGCAGCTTGTCGGCGCCGTCGCCGAAGATGGCGAGCTGACGGGCGAGTTCCTCTTCCGGGATCAGGCGGGACCAGACCTGCGCCGCCATATCCAGCGAGGAATCCTCGTCGAGCGGTCCCTTGGCGAGCGCGATTTCAGGCGTTTCGGACTTGCGGCGCTTGCCGGGAACGATGGTTGCGGGCGCGTTCTCGAAGGCGACCTTGCGCGTGGCGCGCGGCTGCGGCGCAGCCGGATCGGCCTCGCGCTCGACCATGCGCGTCGCCACGAGGACGAATGCGGCAAACACCGCAAATACGCCGACAAGGCGCGCGATGCTGAATCCCCGCGCCATCCCGCTCGATCTGGCGGGACCACCGGGCTTAGAACCTGCCGACATCGCGTAACGAGTCATGCGTTAGTCCGCGCGCCGCGAATCAGCGGCCTCAAGCCTCGCGATAGTCAAGGGATGCGGCGAGAGATTGGCGGCAGGCGCCACAATTTTGTCACAGGTCGGCGGCGGCCTTTCAACCGCCCTCAGTTTTGCGCCTGCGCCGGGATGCGGCCCGCCACCGCGCGCACCTTGCGCGGCGCGGCAAACCAGATGGCGGCCGAGGACACGAAGGTCAGCGCGACGCAGAGCCAGAAGGCCTGGTCGTACGCGCCGAGCCGGTCGTACATCGCGCCTGCGACAAAGGGTCCCGCCGCCCCGCCGGCAAGCGAGGCGAGCGACAGCGAGCCGAAGATCGACCCGTAATGCCGGCCTTCGAAAATCTCGAAGGCGACGGTGCCGAACACGGCCGTGACGCCGTAGCCGAGCAGGCCCTGGGCGACGACCATGGCGTAGAGCCAGCCGGGGGTCGGCGCGCCCTTCATGGCGATCAGCGCGAGATAGGTGAGCGTGAAGCCGAAGGAGCCGATGGTCCACACCCATTCGCGCCCGATGCGGTCCGACAGCCAGCCGAGCCCGATCTGGCCGGGAATGCCGGCGAGGCTGACCGCGCCCAGCGCCCAGGCGGCTGTCGTCGGCGAGTAGCCGATCTCCACCAGATATTTCGTCTGGTGCACCTGCACCGCGTACCAGGTGAAAAGACCCGTGAAATAGCCGACCGCCAGCATCCAGAAGCGAAACGTCCTGATGGCGCGGCCAAGCGTCCAGTCGATCGCCGCCCATTTGGCGTCGACGATATTGCTGCGCTTGACCGGCCCCCCGGCCGCCGTGGCGGCGTCGCCATCCGGCTCCAGGCCGAGATCGGCGGGCTTGCGGGCGACGAAAAGATTGAGCGGCGCCAGCACGGCGATCAGCGACACGCCCAGAATGACGCAGGCCGTGCGCCAGCCGTAGCGCTCGATCCAGGTCTGGAAGGCCGGCAGCAGCAGAATGGAGCCGACGCCGACGCCGGAAAACGCCACGCTGATCGCAAGGCCGCGCCGGCGCAGGAACCAGTTGGGCAGATAGAGCGACTGGCCGGTGAAGGTGAGGCAGACGCTGCCGCCGCCCACCAGCATGCCGAGCGTGAGGTAGAGGTGCCAGGGCGCGCTGGTCAGCGGCGCGAGCAGGAGACCCGCGCCGACCAGAAAAATGCCGATCTCGATGACGAAGCGCGGGCCCCGGGAGTCCATGAGCCTGCCGAGCGCCGGGCTCAGGAGCGCCGAGGTGAGGAAGCCGAAGGAAAAGGCGCCGGCGACGGTGGCGCGCTCCCAGCCGAACTCCGCGACGATGGGCGCAAACAGCAGCGAGAAGGACGTGCGCGCGTTGACGCCGATCGCCATGGTGACGAAGGCGACGGCGACGATGACCCAGCCGTAGAAGAACGGAAGCCGCCGGGCGAGGGACGCGATCACGCGAGCAATTCCGCCGCGCGCGCCCGCGACACCGGCGCTTCCGACAGCAGCGCGTCGGCGAAGGCGGCCTCGCGCGCGCCGGTCTGCAGGTCGAAAGGATCGGGCGCGCTCAGACGATGATCGAGCACGAGGCGCGAGAACAGCAGCCGCCGGGCGTCGCCGCGGCGCTCGTGCGTCTGCTGCGCCTCCCAGGCGAGCGTGACGGCGCTGGCGACGTGATAGAGCACGCTGGTGGCGCGGCGCGCTTCCGCTTCGTTCTCGCCCTGCCCCGCCACCTTCTGCGCCAGCGCGATAGCGCGGTCCACGGCGTCCTTCAGGCGATCGCGGTGCGCCTGCGGGGCGACGTCCGTCTCGCCGATGCGCGCGAAGAGGTCTGCGCCGAGCGCGCTTTCGGCGTGATGGCGGCCGACGGCGCGCGTGATGGAATCGAGCGCGACGATATTGCTCGTGCCTTCCCAGATGGAGCCGAGATAGGAATCGCGCAGCACGCGCGCGCTGGCGAATTCCTCGACATAGCCGATGCCGCCGCGCATCTCGAGCGCGTCGCCCGCGACCTTGCGGGCGTCGCGCGTGATGCGGAACTTCATGACCGGCGTCAGCATCCGCACCAGCGCGGCGGCCTCCTGGCTGCCGGCGATCTCGGCGCGGTCGAGCGCGGTCGCGGTCACGAAGCTGAGGGACAGGGCCTGCTCCACCGGCAGCATGAGTTTCAGCAATTGCCGGCGCGCCAGCGGCATGTCGACGATGAGCTTGCCGAAGACATAGCGATTGCGCGCGACGTGGAAGGAATCGGTGAGCGCGCGGCGCATCAGCGCCGTCGACTTCACGCCGTTCGACAGGCGCGACCAGTTGACCATTTCCGCCATCTGCACGAAGCCGCGGTCGAGCCGGCCGAGCGGGTAGCAGATCGCGCCCTCGAACTTGATCTCGCCCGAGGCCATGGAGCGCGTGCCGAGCTTCTCCTTGAGGCGCACGATGCGATAGGCGTTCGCGGACCCGTCGTCGAGAAAGCGCGGCATGAGGAAGAGCGCGAGGCCGCGCGTGCCCGGCCCCGCCCCCTCCGGCCGCGCGAGCAGCGTCGCCACCTTGCCGTCGGCGTTGGAGCAGAACCATTTCTCGCCGTAGAGGCGCCACTGGCCGTCCTCGAGACGCGCGACGGTGGTCAGCGAGCCGACGTCGGAGCCGCCCTCCTTCTCCGTCATGAATTGCGCGCCCTGCGTCAGGACGCCCATGTCGGTCGTCGTCAGGCCGTCGAGATATTTCGCCTTCAGCGCGTCGTCGCCGTAGCGCGACAGCAGCATGGCCGAACCGTCGGTGACGTTGATCGGACAGCCCATGCCGAACTCGGCCTGGTTGAAGAGATAGGTGAAGGCGTGCTTGGCGGCGGCAGGATAGACGTCCGGCCAGCCCATGACTCCCTTGCGATGCGACAGCGCGTGGATGCCGAAGCGCCCGAAGGCCGCGTCCTCTAGCTCGCGATAGGCGGGATGATATTCGATGGTCTGCACGTCGCGACCGAACTTGTCGCGCTGGTGCAGGATGGGCGTATGGCGGTCGGCGAGCCGCGCGCATTCGTCGAGGCGGCCGCCGACGAGGCCGCCCAACTCGACGAGATGCGGCTCGACATGCGCGCGCAGCCTCGGCTCGAGATGGATGTCGAGCAGGTCCTGCAGCGAGCGGTCGAGCGTGTAGAAATTGAGGCCCGTCGTATCCGGCGCGATGGCGTCGGAATTGACGCGAAGCGGCTTGTTCATCTCTCCTCCCGGGGATTTTTTGGGCAGGATGATACGACGCCAAACGCGCCGCGCAACGCGCGTGCCTCACAGACCACCCATGTCACCCCGGACAGGCGAAGGCTGATCCGGGTCCAGCGCAGGCCTGGCCTCCGGACGCCGGCTCTCCGCTTCGCTCCGGCTAGGGCGACATAACGGAGCGTGGCGCCGCGCTCGCAATGACGGCCCGCAACCCCTATGTAACCCTCACCCGCCCCGCTCACGCCAGCCCGAGTCACACATGAATTTCTGGATCGATTTCGGAGGTTTCGCGCTCAGGTCTTTCTGGATCGCCGCGATGATCGCGCTTGTCGTCGTCATCCCGATCATCTTCGGCGCGCGCACGCAGAAGCGGCGCGAGGAGGATGTGAAGGTGTCGAGCCTCGACGAGCGATTCGACCTCATGGAAGCCCAGATCCGCGTCGCGACGGATGGCGCGAAGGGCGCGAAAGCCTTCCTGAAGGAGCGCAAGAAGGCGGCCAAGCTGCACGACGATTCCGCGAAGCGCGTCTATCTCGTCGCCTTCAAGGGCGATCCCATGGCCAGCGGACATGCGGCCTTCGCGCGAAAAATCACGGCCGCGCTGATGGCGGCGCGTGCGGGCAAGGACGAGATCGTGGTGACGCTCCATTCGCCGGGCGGGCTTGTGTCGGCCTACGGGCTGATGGCGGCGCAGATGCAGCGCGTGCGGCGCGCGGGCGTGGAGCTGACGGCCTGCGTCGACCAGGTCGCCGCCAGCGGCGGCTACATGATGGCGGTCGTCGCCAACCGCATCGTCGCCGCGCCTTTCGCGGTGGTCGGCTCCATCGGAGTCGTCGCGCAGGTTCCCAACGTCAATCGCCTGCTCAAGAAGATCGACGTGGACTACGAGGAATTGACGGCGGGCGAGCACAAGCGGCCGATCTCCGTTCTCGCGCCGATCACCGACGAAGGCCGCGAGCATTTCCGTCACAAGCTCGAGGAGACGCATGTCGCCTTCAAGGATTTCGTGCGCGAGAACAGGCCGGCGCTGAATGTGGAAGCTGTCGGCGACGGCGACTATTGGTACGCGACGGACGCGCTGAAACTCGGGCTGATCGACGCCATCTCGACATCGGACGAATATCTGATGAACCAGCGCGGCAAGGCGCGGCTGTTCGTGATCGACGCGCCGGAGAAGAAGACGCTGATGAAGGCGCTGTTCGGGCGGTTGGGGGAAGCAGGCGCGCGGATGATTGGCGTATAAACCTCCGCTTCCCGTCGTTGCGAGGAGCGGAGCGACGAACGCTACACGTGCTCCACCGCCACGATCCCCGGAATCGCCTTCAGCGCGCCGGCGATCGCCGCATTGACGGGGAACTTGCCCGGCAGCTTCACCTCCACCTCGTCGCCGGGACCGCGCATCAGCACGAGCGACACGTCGCCCTCGCCCCTGCCCTTCAGGCGCTGCTCGATCGAGGGCAGCGGCGCGGGATCGCGCAGGAAGATGCGCAGGCCCTTCTGGATGCGCGCGGCGGCCTGATCGAGCGGCTCGACGGCAATGATGCGCGCGCGAATGTCCTCGCCCTCGACATGCGCCTGCAGGTTGACGAGCAGGCACGCGCCCTTCTCCAGAAGATCGCGGTACTGGTTGAGCCCCTCCTGGAACAGGATCGCCTCGTATTGTCCCGAAGCGTCGGACAATTGCACGATGCCCATCTTGTTGCCGGTCTTGGTGCGGCGCTCGGCGCGGTCGAGCACGGCGGCGGCGAGACGGCCGGCGGAGGCGCCCTTCTTCACCGCGCGCGCAAATTCCGCATAGGGCTGCACGCGCAACTTCGCGAGAACCCCTTCGTAAGCGTCGAGCGGATGGCCCGAAAGGAAGAAGCCGACCGCGTCGAATTCGCGCTTCAGCTTTTCCGCCGCCGACCAGGCCTGCGCCTTCGGCGTGACGAAAGGCTCGGCGCCGCCCGCGCCGAACAGCGCGCTCTGTCCGCGTTCGCGCTCGTCCTCCATGCGGTTGGCGGTGGCGAGGATCGGCTCGACGGCCGCGAAGGCGCGCGCGCGGTCCGGCTCCAGCTCGTCGAAGGCGCCGGCGGCGGCGAGGCTTTCGAGCACCTTCTTGTTGACCTCGCGCGGCGAGATCGCCGCCGCCACATCGCCCAGCGAACGAAACGGCCGCGCCTTTCGCGCACGAACTATCGCTTCGGCCTGGCCTTCGCCGACGCCCTTCACGGCGGAAAGCGCATAGCGAATCGAAAGCGCGACGTCCGAGTCGTCCTGCTTTTCATGCACGTCGAAATCGACGCCGGAATGCACGATGGACGGCGGATCGACACGCACGCCCTGGCGTCGCGCCTCGTTGCGGAATTCCGCGAGCTTGTCGGTATTGCCCTTGTCGAGCGTCATGGAGGCAGCGAGAAACTCCACGGGATAGTTCGCCTTGAACCACGCCGTCTGGTAGGCGATCAGCGCGTAGGCGGCGGCATGGCTCTTGTTGAAGCCGTAGTCGGCGAATTTCGCCAGCAGGTCGAAAATCTCGTCGGCCTTGGCCTTCTCCAGCCCGCCCTCGACCGCCCCCGAGACGAAGCGCGCGCGCTGCGCATCCATTTCCGACTTGATCTTCTTGCCCATCGCGCGGCGCAGCATGTCGGCCTCGCCGAGCGAATAGCCCGACAGCACCTGCGCGATCTGCATCACCTGTTCCTGATAGATGATGACGCCGAAGGTCTCCTTGAGAATGTGCTCGATCTTCGGGTGGATGTAATTGGCGTCCTCCTCGCCGAGCTTGACCGCGCAATAGGTCGGAATGTTCGCCATCGGGCCCGGACGATAAAGCGCGACGAGCGCGATGATGTCCTCGAAACGGTCCGCGCGCATCTCCACCAGCGCCTTGCGCATACCCGCGCTTTCGAGCTGGAACACGCCGACCGTCTCGCCGCGTCCGAGCATGTCGTATGTTTTCTTGTCGTCGAGGGGGATCTTGGACAGGTCGATGTCGATCTTGCGATTCTTGAGAAGCGCGACCGTGGTCGAAAGCGTGGTGAGCGTCTTCAGGCCGAGAAAGTCGAACTTCACCAGACCCGCGGGCTCGACCCATTTCATGTTGAATTGGGTCGCCGGCATGTCGGACTTCGGATCGCGATAGAGCGGCACGAGTTCATGCAGGGGCCGGTCGCCGATGACGACGCCGGCGGCGTGCGTCGAGGCGTTGGAATAGAGGCCCTCGAGCTTTTCCGCGATCTCGAGCAGGCGGGCGACCTGCGAGTCGCTGTCGGCCGCCTCCCTCAGGCGCGGCTCGCTCGAGATCGCCTCCTTCAGCGTCACGGGCTTGGCGGGATTCTGCGGAATGAGCTTGGCGAGCTTGTCGACATGGCCGAGCGGCATCTGCAGCACGCGCCCGACATTGCGCACGACGCCGCGCGCGAGAAACGAGCCGAAGGTGATGATCTGCGCGACGCGATCGGCGCCGTAGCGGCGCTGCACATAGGCGATGACCTCGTCGCGCCGGCTCTGGCAGAAGTCGATGTCGAAGTCCGGCATCGACACGCGTTCGGGATTGAGGAAGCGCTCGAACAGCAGCGCGAAACGCATGGGATCGAGATCGGTGATGGTGAGCGCGTAGGCGACCAGCGAGCCCGCGCCCGAACCGCGCCCCGGCCCCACCGGAATGCCCTCGTCCTTGGCGTATTTGATGAAGTCCGCGACGATCAGGAAGTAGCCGGGGAATTTCATCTTCTCGATGACGTCGAGCTCGAACGCCAGCCGCTGCTCATAGTCGGCGACCGTGAAATCGTGCGCTGGCGGATGGGCCGCAAGACGCGCCTTCAGACCTTCTTCCGCCTGCCGGCGCAATTCCGCCGCCTCCGCGATCTCCGCATCGGCGCCCGCCATGTCGCCGGTCGTGAAGCGCGGCAGGATGGGCTTGCGCGTCTTCGGCCGGTAGGAACAGCGCAGCGCGACCGCCACGGAATTGTCGGTCGCCTCCGGCAGGTCGGCGAAGAGCGCGCGCATTTCCGCGCGGGTCTTGAAGCGATGCTCCGGCGTCAGCCGTCGGCGGGCGTCGTCGCCGAGCGAGGCGCCGTCGGAAATGCACAGCAGCGCATCGTGCGCCTCGAAATCGGAGCGCGCGGCGAAATACGGTTCGTTGGTTGCGACCAGCGGCAAAGAGCCGCGGTAGGCGATGTCGAGCAGGTAGCGTTCGGCGGCGCGCTCGGTCTCGTCGCTGTGGCGCTGCAGCTCCACGTAGAGCCGGTCGCCGAAAATATCCTTCAGGCGCTCGATACGGGCCCGGGCAAGATCGACCTGGCCTTCGCGGACCAGGCTGTCGATCGGACCTGCCGGGCCGCCGGTCAGCGCGATGAGGCCGGAGGCGTCGTCGGCGAGCGCGGCGATGGCGGCCCGTGGCTCGCCCGTCGTTTCGCTGTCGAGCCAGGCGCGCGAGACGAGCCGCATCAATTGCTCGTAGCCCGTCTCGTTGCGGGCGATGAGGACGAGGCCGCCGGCGCCGGCGACGGGAAGCTCGAGGCCGCTCGCCGGCGCCGGACGGTCGCCGAAATCGACGCCGAGCTGCACGCCGACGATCGGCTGCACGCCCTCCTTGGCGAGCTTCTCGGAAAATTCCAGCGCGCCGAACAGATTGTTGGTGTCGGTGATGGCCAGCGCCGGCTGCTCGTCGGCGACCGCGAGCTTGGCCAGCCTGGCGATGCCCAGCGCGCCCTCGCGCAGCGAATAGGACGAGTGGACGTGCAGGTGCACGAAACCGACGTCGCGACAAATATCCAAAACGGCCTCCGGAGCGGAGGTCGGACTTTAGGGAGAGTCGCGGCGCGGTTGAAGCGTGATCGCGCAGCCCGGATCGCGCCCGGTCAAGCTACCGCATGAAGCGCGGCGCCCATTGCGCCGACGCCCGCCACGAACAGGCCGATGGCCAAGATTTCCACGAGATCCCCGACCGTCGCCCGCATTTTCGCCTCCCCATCCATACCCTGTTCAGACACTATATGTTCACTTTCTGTTCCTTTCAACCGAATGCGCAAAACGCCCACGAACAGGGTTAACGGCACAGCGGCAAATCTTTGGAATGGCAGGAAAAGTGGCCCCGACGCTCAAATTGGGGGGCAAGCGCCGGGGCCTGTCACATTGAACTCGCGTCCATAAAATTGTGACAACTGAAACAGTAGCGCACAGATTCTTTGCTCACAATGGCGGCGCCTGAGATTTTTTGCACGGAGCCCGCCGCTTCCGGCGAAAACGCACGAATTCCGGCGCCGTCGTTTGCTCATCAAGTCTTAATCGGACCAGGCCTAGGATTGGCGCCGATGCACAACGGGACCAGCCCATGACACAGCCCCGCAAGGCCGAGCGAATCCGCAGCCTGTTGAGCGCGCAAGTGATTTTCGCCAACGCGCCCTCGGTGGGCTGCATCGTGAAGAATTTCTCGCCCGCCGGCGTGCGCCTCGAAATCCCCGACCGCATGCCGCTGCCCAACGAATTCGACCTGCACATTCCGCACAAGGGCCGGACGTTTCACGCGCGTGTGGCCTGGCGCGGCGACGGCATCGTGGGGGCGGAATTCGTGGAGCCCGGCGAAGCGGCGGTCGAGCGCCATACGCTGGAGGACGAAGGCGACCGCCTGGATCGGCTGATGCTGGAAAACGCCAGGCTGCGCGCCAAGGTCCTGCTGCTCAAGCAGCGCATCGCGCAATTGACGGGCGAAGCCTAGCGTCCCTATTCCAGCTCGACGATCCGCCCGTCGCGCAAGGTGATGCGACGATCCATGCGCGCGGCCAGTTCGAAATTATGCGTGGCGACGAGCGCGGCGAGCCCCGTCGCGCGCACCAGCGTCATCAGCGTCTCGAACACATGTTCGGCGGTGCGGGGATCGAGATTGCCGGTCGGCTCGTCCGCCAGCAGCACCAGCGGCGCATTGGCGACCGCGCGCGCGATGGCGACGCGCTGCTGCTCGCCGCCCGACAATTCCGCCGGCCGATGCGCGCCGCGCGCGCCCAGGCCGAGATAAGCAAGAAGCTCGTCGGCGCGCTTGCCCGCCTCCTTCTTGTCGAGGCCGCGTATCATCTGCGGCAGCATGATATTTTCGCGCGCCGAAAACTCGGGCAGCAGATGATGGAACTGGTAGACGAAGCCGATGGCCCCACGCCGCAGCGCCGTGCGGCCGTCATCCGACATGGCGCTGGTGGACGCGCCCTCGACCAGCACGTCGCCGGCGTCGGGCCGCTCCAGCAGGCCCGCGACATGCAGCAGCGTCGATTTGCCGGCGCCTGACGGCGCAGTCAGCGCGACGGCCTCGCCGGTGCGCAGCGTGAGATCCGCGCCGCGCAGAATTTCGAGGCGCGAATCCCCTTGCTGGTAGTGGCGCTCGACGCCGACGAGACGGAGGGCGTCGGTCATGGGCGCGCGCGCTGCAGCGCCACGAGGGACAAATGGGCCATCTGCATCATTCGTACCTCAGCGCCTCGACCGGATCGAGGCTCGCCGCGCGCCAGGCGGGATAGAGGCTGGCGAGGATCGACAGGATCAGCGTCATGACCACGACCGCGACGACCTCGCGCGGATCGACCACCGAGGGAAGGCGCGACAGGAAGTAGATTTCCGCCGGAAAGAGATCGGCGTGCAGCAGCCGGTTCAGCAGCGTGCGGATCGCCTCGAGGTTGTGCGCGAGCGCGAGGCCGAGCAGCGTGCCGGCGATCACGCCGGCGACGCCGATCGACGTGCCGGTGATGAGGAAGACGCGCATGACCGAATATTTGGTCGCGCCCATGGTGCGCAGGATGGCGATGTCGTGGGCCTTGTCGCGCACCAGCATGATGAGGCCGGAGATGATGTTGAGCGCGGCCACCAGAACGATCAGCGTGAGGATGATGAACATGACGTTGCGCTCGACCTTGAGCGCATTGAAGAAGGTCTCGTTCGCCTGCCGCCAGTCGGTGAGGATGACGGGGCGGCCCGCCGCCTCCTGGATCTTCGGCCGCATTTCGTCGATCTTCTCGGCATTGTCGAGAAAGACCTCGATCACCGAGACCTCGCCGTCGCGGTTGAAATAGGCCTGCGCCTCGCTCAGCGGCATGTACACGAAGACGCCGTCGAATTCCGCCATGCCCATCGAGAAGATGGCGCGCACCGGATAGGCCTTGATGCGCGGCGCGACGCCGAACGGCGTCTGCGCGCCGCGCGCCGTGAGGATGCTGATCGTGTCGCCGACGCGCGCGGACAGTTTGTCCGCCATGCGGCGGCCGATGACGACGCTGGCGGGATGGTCCTCGTCGACCTTGTCGAAGCCGAATATCTCGCCCGTCTTGATGTTGCCCGCCACGCCCGGCAGCTTTTCGAGATCGGCCTCGCGCACCCCGCGCGCCAGCGCGCCGGTCTGGCCGAAGGGCGAGGAAACGCCGGCCGCGCCCTCGATCATCGGCAGGGCCATGGCGACGCCTTTGACCTTGCGGATGCGCTCGGTCATCTCGTCGTAATCCTTCATCGGCGCGTCGGCGGCCTGCACGAAGATATGCCCGTTGACGCCGACGATCTTGTCGAGCAGCTCCTTGTGGAAGCCGTTCATCACGCTCATCACGACGATGAGCGTGGCGACGCCGAGCATGATGCCGAGGAAAGAAAAGCCGGCGATGACGGACACCAGGCCGCGGGCGCGACGCGCGCGCAGGTAACGCAGCGCCAACGTCCACTCGAACGGCGCAAACGGCTTCGTGCGCGAAGGGAGCGCTGCGGCCGGCGCGGAGGTGTCGAAAGCGGCGTCGGTCATGCGGCGCGAACGGTCCTCATCCGCAAACCTTCTGCAGCGCGTCGTCGGGCGACAGCATCGCCTTCTCGCCCGTCTTGCGGTTCTTCACCTCGACCTTGCCTTCCGCGAGGCCCTTGGGGCCGACGATCACCTGCCAGGGCAGGCCGATCAGGTCCATGGTGGCGAATTTCGCGCCCGGGCGTTCGTCGCGGTCGTCGTAGAGCGTATCGACGCCAGCGGCGCCCAGCCTGGCGTAGAGGTCGGCGCAGGCGGCGTCGGTCGCCGCGTCGCCGACCTTCAGGTTGGCGAGGCCGACCTTGAACGGCGCGACCGATTCCGGCCAGACGATGCCGTTGTCGTCGTGGCTCGCCTCGATGATCGCGGCGACCAGCCGCGACGGGCCGATGCCGTAGGACCCCATCTGCACGGGCGTCTCCTTGCCGTCCGGGCCGTTGACGACGGCCCGCATCGGTTCGGAATACTTGGTCCCGAAGTAGAAAATATGGCCGACCTCGATGCCGCGCGCAGAGACCCTGTCGACCTCGCTCAGGCCCTCGAATTTCGCGGCGTCGTGCATTTCCTCGGTGGCGGCGTAGCGGCTCGTCCACTTGTCGAACACGCCCTGCATGGTCGCCGCGTCGTCGAAATCGATATTCGCGGGCGGGACTTCGAAATCGAGGAAATCCTTGTGGCAGAACACCTGGCTCTCGCCGGTGGACGCCAGCACGATGAATTCGTGGCTGAGGTCGCCGCCGATCGGGCCGGTGTCGGCGCGCATCGGGATCGCCTTCAGGCCGAGGCGCGCGAAGGTGCGCAGATAGGCGGTGAACATGCGGTTGTAGGAATGGCGCGCGCCGGCCTCGTCGAGGTCGAAGGAATAGGCGTCCTTCATCAGGAATTCGCGACCGCGCATGACGCCGAAGCGCGGGCGCACCTCGTCGCGGAACTTCCACTGGATGTGGTAGAGATTGAGCGGTAGGTCCTTGTAGGACTTCACATAGGCCCGAAAGATCTCGGTGATCATTTCCTCGTTGGTCGGCCCGTACAGCATCTCGCGCTCGTGCCGGTCCTGGATGCGCAGCATCTCCTTGCCATAGGCCTCGTAGCGGCCGGATTCGCGCCAGAGTTCGGCCGACTGGATGGTCGGCATCAGGACTTCGATGGCGCCGGCGCGGTTCTGCTCCTCGCGCACAATGGCGTTGATCTTGTTGAGCACGCGCAGGCCCAACGGCAGCCAGGCGTAGATGCCGGCCGATTCCTGCCGGATCATGCCGGCGCGCAGCATGAGGCGGTGCGAGACGATTTCGGCCTCCTTCGGGTTCTCGCGAAGGATGGGCAGGAAATAGCGGGAAAGGCGCATCGGTCGTCGTCTCGAATCTGCTGCGGCGCGTCAGGGCCAGTTCAAACGCAAGGCCCGGCAAAACACAAGGGAAGCCCGTCATTTGCGACCGCGCCGCCGGCTGGACGGCCGCTCGTCGTCCGGCGCGAGACGGTCAGGTCGGCGACAAATGACAATTCGCGGCCTGACAAAGACCGAATTGTGCGCTGCGGGATGAAATTTTATACGAATTTTGATCTTGACCCGTCGACAAAGAGAAAACCCTTGTCTAGGGTCCAGCGCCTAACCGTAAGGGCCGCGTCCGGATCGCCGGATGCCGCAGTCCAAGTCGAGGGAGGACGCTGGGATCCGCACGACGCCGTCGGGCGTCGGAAGAGCCGCAGAGCCACGCGGAGACCGGTTCAAGGACACGGGCAGAGAATGGGAGCGGGAGCAGCGTCGGCTGCCCCGCTCTTTTTATTTTCGGACCGCTTCGCGGTCGTTCAGCCCAGCCGTAACGCCTCTTTCAGGAAGCTCGCCATCGTCGTCTCGACGTCCGCGCCGCCCGAGGTCGGCGTCGTCTTCGGATAGAAATGCGTGGAATTGGCCAGCCGCTCCAGACGGTAGCGCGCGCCGACTTCCTCGAAGCGCGCGGCCATCGGCGGGGCCGCCTCGGCCATGACCGGCAGATCGCGGTCCCCGACGAACATCAGCACGGCGGGTTCGTCCGCCGCGCCGGTCACGCACGTCCTGCGCGCCGTCTCGGACAGTCGTCCCGACAGGGAGATCACAGCGGCGACCGGCGCGCGCTCGACGAAGGCGGCGGCGAGCGAAATAACCGCGCCCGCCGAAAATCCGCCTATGGCGATGCGATGGATGTCGACGCCGTAATGCCGCGAGCGGCTGCGGACGAAACCGATCGCATGGACCATGTCATCCGTCGCCGCTTCGATTCCGCGCGCAAGCTCGTCGTCGGTCGCGGGCGGCAGGCCCAACATGCCGCGCACGACATTGACGCGATCCTTGTTCATCGGTTCGGCCGGATCGAGCACGGGCGTGACGCCGCCCTCGCAATCCTCCTGCGTCAGGCGGTAGTCGATGCAGAAGCAGACATAGCCGCGCGCCGCGAAGAGGCGGCAATATTCCGCGACCGGCGTCGAATAGCCCTCGGCGTCGCCGAATTCGTCCGTTTCCTTCGAGCCGCGATGGAACGCGCCGCCGAAGGCGAGAATGAGCGCCGGGCGCGCGCCGCCCGCGTCGCCGACAGGGCTATAGACGTCGAGCTTAAGGTCGCGATAGCGCAGCCCCTTCGTGAAATCGACGCCGCCGACGGCGTATTTCACATCCCTTTCGACGCGCACGTCGAACCGCTTCCCGAGATAATCGCCCACGCCCTGCCCCGCTTGCGCTTGTTCCCCGAATGCTAGGCGAAGGCGCGGCGGCGGGGCAACCGGCCTATTTCTTCGCGTAGGCGCCCGTATAGGTCCCGTCGGCGATGGCCCGCATGATCTCGGCCTCGCGCGCCAATTGCTTTCCCACGGCCGCTGCGAGATCGACGGCGATCTCGCGCGAAAACGTCACGACGCCATCCTCGTCGCCGACGACGATGTCGCCGGGCGAGACGACGGTTCCCGATATGGCGACCGGAACGTCGAGCGCGCCCGGCCCGTCCTTGTAGGGGCCGCGATGCGTGACGCCGCGCGCGAAGCACGGGAAGTCGGAGGCGGCAAAGGCCGCCGAATCCCGGATCGCGCCGTCGATGACGAAGCCCGCGACGCCGCGCTTCTCGGCGATCGCCTTCATGATCTCGCCGACGAGAGCGCGCGAGACGTCGCCCTCGCCCGCCACCACGACGACGTCGCCAGGCTCGACGACATCGAGCATCTTGTGGATGAACAGGTTGTCGCCGGGACGGGTCCGCACGGTGCGCGCGGGGCCGAGGAGATGGCCGCGACGATGGAACGGGCGCAGGCCCGTGAGGCCTGCGAGCCGGTCGAGATTGTCGCTGACGACGGCGGTCGGCGCGTTCCGGAAGGCTTCGACGAGGGCGCGGTCGGGGCGGGTGAAACTCTGCATCTTCATTCCTCTACGCGCTCTCGCCGCGCGCCCATCCTTCCCTGCATTCGGCGACGTAATCGGCGTAGCGCCCCTCCGCGATCGCTTTTCGCGCGCCGGCCATCAGGTCCTGATAGTAGGCGAGATTGTTCCAGGTCAGCAGCATCATCGCCAGAATCTCCCCGGATTTGACGAGATGATGCAGATAGGCGCGCGAATAGTCGCGCGCCGCCGGGCAGCTCGACTCCGCGTCGAGCGGGCGCGGGTCGGCGGCGTGTTTCGCGTTCCTCAGGTTCACGCGGCCGAAGCGCGTATAGGCGAGGCCGTGCCGGCCGGCGCGCGTCGGCATGACGCAGTCGAACATGTCGACGCCGCGCGCCACGCTTTGAAGAATATCGTCGGGCGTGCCGACGCCCATGAGATAGCGCGGCTTGTCCTGCGGCAGATGCGGCTCGACCGTCTCGATCATCGCCAGCATCACGTCCTGCGGCTCGCCGACCGCCAGCCCGCCGACGGCGAGTCCGTGAAAATCCATGCCGGCCAGCGCTTTCGCGCTCTCGACGCGCAGCGCGCGATCGTCGCCGCCCTGGACGATGCCGAAGATCGCCCTGCCCTCTTGCGCAGCAAAGGCCTTGCGCGAGCGCTCGGCCCAGCGCAGCGACAGGCGCATGGCGCGCTCCTGGTCGTCGCGCGCGGCCGGAAGGCGGATGCATTCGTCGAACTGCATCTGGATGTCGGAGCCGAGCAGCGCCTGGATTTCCATGGAGCGCTCGGGCGTCAGCACATGCTTCGAGCCGTCGATATGCGACTGGAAGGTCACGCCCTTCTCGTCGAGCTTGCGCAGCTTGGCGAGCGACATCACCTGAAAGCCGCCGGAATCCGTGAGGATCGGGTGCGGCCAATTCATGAATTTGTGGAGGCCCCCGAGCTCGGCGACGCGCTCTGCGCCCGGCCGCAGCATGAGGTGATAGACGTTGCCGAGCACGATATCGGCGCCGAGCTCCCGCACCTGCCCGGCATACATGGCCTTCACCGTCGCCGCCGTGCCGACGGGCATGAAGGCGGGCGTGCGGATTTTTCCGCGCGCGGTCGTGATCTCGCCCGTGCGGGCGGCGCCGTCGGTCGCGGCGATTTTCAGGGAGAAGCCGGTCATGGCGGCTTCATAGAGGGGTGTGGGCGCCGAGGATAGAGACCCCCGGAAACAGGCTGCGTCCACTTCCCTCCCCCATGTGGGGGAGGGAATCTGATCCTTGCATCGGCTTGCCGCGCGGTCGCGCAATCCGTAAGCACCCCGCCATGATCCCTTGGGTCCATATCGACACGGCCGACATCCCCGGAGGCGAAGGAACCCTGCGCCTCAAGCGGCGCGGGACGGAGTTCTCGATCATGCTCGGCGACAACGAGCTGATGAACTCGCGCCTCAGCGGCTCGGAGCAGGCGCTGGCCACGCTCGCCTGCGAACGCCTGCAGGGACGGCCCGCGCCGCGGCTGCTGATCGGCGGGCTCGGCATGGGCTTCACCCTGCGCGCCGCGCTGGACAAGCTCGGGCCGCAGGCAGACGTCGTCGTCGCGGAACTGGTCCCCGCCGTCGTCGCCTGGGCGCGCGGGCCGATGGCCGAGGTATTCAAGGGCAGCCTCGACGATCCCCGCGTGACGATCCGCGAGGCGGACGTCGGCGCCCTGATTGAGGCCGGGCGCGGAGGCTGGGACGCGATCCTGCTCGACGTCGATAACGGCCCGGACGGGCTGACGCGCGAGTCCAACGACCGGCTCTATTCCGCCGGCGGCCTGCGCAGCGCCTTCGCGGCGCTGCGCCCCGGCGGCCTGCTGGCCGTCTGGTCCTCGGGACCGGACGCAGCCTTCACAAAGCGGCTGAAGCAGGCCGGCTTCGCCGTCGAGGAGGTTCGCGCCCGCGCCAACGGCAAGGGCGGCGGGGCGCGGCATGTGATCTGGATCGCGGCGAAGGCGGGGCGCGCGGCCCCGAGGTAGCCTAGCGCGGCGCGAGGCCTTATACGGGCGACCGACGATTGCGAAGAGTGTCATCCCGGACGATCGCGCAGCGATCGAGCCGGGACCCAGGGCCCGGATCGCCGGCGTTGCTCTGGATCCCCGCTTTCGCGGGGATGACACTCGGGATGTTGCAAGGAGACGGAACGTGGACGGCAAGATTCTGCAACGGCTGCCCGCCGGCGAGCGCGTCGGCATCGCTTTTTCGGGCGGCCTCGACACATCGGCCGCCGTCCACTGGATGCGCGCCAAGGGCGCCCTGCCCCACGCCTACACCGCCAATCTCGGCCAGCCCGACGAAAGCGACTACGACGACATTCCCCGCAAGGCGCTCGCCTATGGCGCTGTCGCGGCGCGGCTGATCGACTGCCGGCCGCAGCTCGTCGCCGAAGGCATCGCCGCCATCCAGTGCGGCGCCTTCCACATCACCACGGCCGGCGCGACCTATTTCAACACGACGCCGCTCGGCCGCGCCGTCACCGGCACGACGCTGGTGCGCGCGATGATGGAAGACGGCGTCAACATCTGGGGCGACGGCTCGACCTACAAGGGCAACGACATCGAGCGCTTCTACCGCTACGGCCTGCTGACCAATCCTTCGCTGCGCATCTACAAGCCCTGGCTCGACCAGCAGTTCATCGACGAGCTCGGCGGCCGCAAGGAGATGAGCGAATACATGGCCGCCGCCGGCTTCGAGTACAAGGCGAGCGTGGAGAAGGCCTATTCGACGGACTCGAACATTCTCGGCGCGACGCACGAGGCGAAGGACCTCGAATATCTCAACGCCGGGATCAACATCGTCAATCCGATCATGGGCGTCGCCTTCTGGAAGGATGACGTCAAGGTCGCGCGCGAAACGGTGACGGTGCGCTTCGAGCAGGGCCAGCCGGTCGCGCTCAACGGCAAGACGTTCGACGACGCGCTGGCGTTGTTCACCGAGGCGAATGTCATCGGCGGGCGGCACGGGCTCGGCATGTGCGACCAGATCGAGAACCGCATCATCGAGGCGAAGAGCCGCGGCATCTACGAGGCGCCCGGCATGGCGCTGCTGTTCATCGCCTACGAGCGGCTGGTCACCGGAATCCACAACGAAGACACGATCGAGCAGTACCGCAACAACGGCCGCCGCCTCGGCCGCCTGCTCTATCAGGGCCGCTGGTTCGATCCGCAGACGCTGATGCTGCGCGAGACGGCGCAGCGCTGGGTGGCGAGCGCGATCACGGGCGAAGTGACGATCGAGCTGCGGCGCGGGAACGACTATTCGATTCTCGACACGACGAGCCCGAACCTGACCTATCACCCTGAAAGACTGACGATGGAAAGCGGCGCCGGCGCCTTCACGCCCGCCGACCGCATCGGCCAGCTCACCATGCGCAACATGGACATCGCCGACACGCGCGAGAAGCTCGGGCTGTATAACGGCGTCGGCCTGCTCGGCGGTTCCGATTTCGAGGCGCTGGCGCTGCCGAAGGCCGGGGAGAAGAAGTAGGAGGCGTTGTCCCTCCCCGCTTGCGGGGAGGTATGGTCCGCCATTGCGAGCGGAGCGAAGCAATCCAGGGCCCCGCCTTGGCGCTCATTGCCCCGTCGCTTCGCTCCTCGCGATGACGATCGGCCTCACCGCGCTTTCATGAACGCATCGAAATAGGCCGCCAGTTCCTTCCGCCCATCGAACGGCAGGACGTGGCCGACGTACTGATCCGGGCGCACGATCAACAGGCAACCGCGGTCGCGGTCGATTCCGCGCAGGTTGTAGATGTCCGGCCCGTTCTTGAGATCGGGGCAGAACATCTTTTCGTAGTCGCGCAGGCCGAGCTTGCCCTTCGCCGGCAGCAGGAAGGCCGGCATGTCCTCGATCCTGAGGTCGCGGTGGTTCTGCTGGAAGACCGCGCGAAAATCGATCACGGAATCGATGTCGGCGCCGGCGCCCGTGTAGCGCCTTACGGGCGAAGCCGGATCGTTCTCCAGCCATTCGCACAGCTCGCGGATCGGCGCATTCGCCGCCGTCGGATCCTCGCGGCCGCAGAAGGCGAAGAGGCGCCAGCGGCCGTCGGCGAGCAGCGTGTCGCCGAGGCGTTGCGGCTTGCCGTCGCCGAGCCGGACGACGGGGGCGGAGTGAAAGCGCGTTCCGATCTCGAAACCCTTGGCGAGATGCTGGTGCTGGCCCTGCCCCGTCAGCAGCGAGGGCTTGTAGACGGTGGCGACGCCCGCCGTGTAGCGGCCGTGGCGCATGAAATATTCCTGGATCTGCGCGGGCTCGACGCCATCGGGCTTTTCCGGCGACTTCAGCGGCTTCGACAGCATCTGCGTCCACTCGCGGTCGAAGTCGATCAGGTTCTTCGCAATCGTCTGACGTTCGGCGGAATAAGTATGCAGAAACTCCGGCGCGCATTGCCCGCGCAACACGGCGGCGAGTTTCCAGCCGAGGTTGAACGTGTCCTGCATCGACACGTTCATGCCCTGCCCCGCCTTGGCGCTGTGCGTATGGCAGGCGTCGCCGGCGATGAACACGCGCGGCGCCTTCGTCTCGCCGTCCATCACGTCGTCGAACTTGTCGCAGAGGCGCTGGCCGACCTCGTAGACCGACCACCATGCGACTTCCTTCACGTCGAGCGTCCAGGGATGAAAGATGCGCTGGGCGGCGGCGATCAGATAATCGATCGTCACCTCCTTGTTCGGCACGCGCTTGTCCTTCGCCACCTTGTCGAGCTCGACATAGATTCGCACGAGATAGCCGCCCTCCCGCGGGATCAGCACGATCGCGCCTTCGGTCGCCGACTGGATGAGCGATTTCAGCCTGATGTCGGGGAATGTGGTGACGGCCAGAATGTCCATCACGCCCCAGGCCTGATTGGCGAAATCGCCTTTCAGCTCGCGGCCCAGAGCCTGCCGCACGCCGGAGCGCGCGCCGTCGCAGCCGACGACATATTTGGCGCGCACCGTTTCGGTCTGGCCCTTGTGCGCCTCGTCGACGCGTTCGAGCGTAACGGCGACGGGATGGCTGCCCTCGCTCGCGACCGTCAGGCCGGCGAAGCGGCGCGAATACAGCGGCTCGAGACGATGGGACGACTTGCGCATGAACTCGAGATAGAAATCATGCACGCGCGCCTGGTTCATGATGACGTGCGGGAAGTCGGACAGGCCGTCCTCGACGTCCTGGATGCGGCCGGAGCGCACGATGTTCTCGCGCTTGTTGTCGTCCGGCTTCCAGAAGGTCGTCTCGTTCACCCAATAGGCCTGGCGCTGAAGGCGCTCGCGAAAACCGAAGCCCTCGAACATTTCCATCGAGCGGCAGGCAATGCCGTCGGCCTGGCCGAGTTGCAGCGGACCGTCCTTCTGCTCGACGATGCAGGTGGTGATGTCCGGAAAGGCCGCAAGTTGCGCGGCGAGCGTGAGGCCGGCCGGGCCGCAGCCAACGATCAGCACGTCGACTTCCGCCGGCGGCCGGTCCGTCGGGGCGGGATGGGCGGAGGCCGGCGCAAGCTCGGGGTCGCCATAGCGATAGCCGTCGACGTGAAACTGCATGATCTGTCTCCCGGAAATTGTCATTCTGGCGCCGCACGGCGAAAACGTCGCGGAGGCGGCTTATTGATAAGCGTACTGATGATTGGTATGCTTGTCAATAATGGCCACATCGGGATTTTGAAGAATGGACGCTACCGAGGCTCCCGGACATCTGGCGCGACGTTTCCACCAGATCGCCGTCGCAGTCTTTCACGCGGAGGTGGAAGCCGCCGGCTGTGACCTGACGCCCGTGCAATATGCGGCGCTGGCCAAGATCGCCGAGGCGCCGGGGCTCGATCAGGCGAGGCTCGCCGGCCTCATCGCCTTCGACCGCACCACGATCGGCGGCGTCGTCGACCGGCTCGTGGAGAAAGGCCTGGTCGCGCGCGAGATCAGCCGCAAGGACCGGCGCGCGCGCGAGTTGCGCATCAGCGACAAGGGCGGCGCCGTATTGGAGAAGATCGCGCCGGCGGTTGCGAAAACGCAGCGCATCCTGCTCAGCGGCCTCGGCGAAAAGGAGGCCGCGCAATTCATGAAACTGCTCGGCAAGGCGATCGCGGCGCTCAACGACCTGTCGCGCGCGCCGCTGCGGGAAGGGTGAAAATCGGGCCTACTTCTTCCACAGGTTCGTCGAATAGCCCGTCTGCACGCGCTCGTCGATCGCCTGCGCCATCGCCTCGTCGCCGCCGACGCGCGGCGCGATGATCTTGCCGAAGAGAATGCGCTGCGCCGGCGGCCAGCTTTCCGGCTCCCACAATTTTGCGCGCAGCATGGCGCGCGCGCAGTGGAAGTAGCAGCGCTCGATATGGATGCGGATGGCGAGCAAGGCCGGGCGCTCCGGCGTCCCCAGTTTTTCACGCAACTCCGCATCGTCGAAGATCTCTGCGCGGCCAGTGATCCGCAGGGTTTCGCCGGTGCGGGGCTTGAGAAAAATCAGACCGATGCGGCCGGTGTCGAGAATGTTGGTCAGGCCGAAGGCGAGATTGTTGCCGGGCCGCTCGGGCATCAGCAGCGTCGTGTCGTTCTCGATCCGCACGAAGCCCGGCTGGTCGCCCTTGGGCGAGGCCTCGACCACGCCATCCCCGCTCACCGTCGAAACCACGGCGAAGGCCGAGGCGCGGATGAAATCGGCCGACTGCTCGTCGAGATGCGACAGCACCTTGGCCTTGGTCGCTTCACGCGGTTCGCCGAGCACGGCGCGCAATTGATCGAGGGATTCGATGCGGCTCATGGTTCCTCCCCGACGCTGTCATCCCCGCGCAAGCGGGAATCCAGGGCGACTCGAAAATTGTCGGCGTGGCCACTGGATGCCCGCCTTCGCGGGCATGACAATGCGGGGACGGCCGCGCGTCAACCCGCGCGGGTTAGCAGGCAAGCGTCGCCGTAGCTGTAGAAGCGATAGCCCGTTTGAATCGCGTGCGCATAGGCCGCCTTCATCCGGTCGAGCCCGGCGAACGCGCCGACCAGCATGAACAGCGTCGAGCGCGGCAGGTGGAAATTGGTGAGCAGCGCGTCGACTGCGCGAAAACGATAGCCCGGGGTAATGAAGATCGCGGTCTCGCCGGAGAAGGGCCGCACGACGCCCTCTTCCGTCGTCGCGCTTTCGAGAATGCGCAGCGCCGTCGTGCCGACGGCGACGATGCGGCCGCCTTTTTCACGCGCGCCGTTCAGCGCGGCGGCGGTCTCGGCGCTGACGCTGCCCCATTCGGAATGCATGACATGGGCGTCGGTGTCCTCGACCTTGACCGGCAGGAACGTGCCGGCGCCGACATGCAGCGTCACGCGATGGACGGCGACGCCCTTGCGCTCGACGGCGGCGAGCAGTTCGGGCGTGAAATGCAGGCCGGCGGTCGGCGCGGCCACCGCCCCGGCTTCGCGGGCGAACATCGTCTGGTAGTCGCGCGCGTCCCGGTCGTCGTCGGCGCGGCGCGCGGCGATGTAGGGCGGCAGCGGCATATGGCCGAGGCGTTCGATGCCTTCATCGAGCGCCGCGCCGTCGAGATGGAAGGAGAGGAGGACTTCGCCCTCGTTGCGCTCGACCACGTCGGCGTCGAGGCTGGCGAGCAGGCAGGCCATGCTTTCGGACGCTTCGCCGAAGCGGATGCGGTCGCCGGGCGCCAGACGCTTGGCGGGTTTCGCCAGAGCGCGCCAGAGGTTCGAGCCCTCGCGCCTGATGAGCGTCGCCTCGATGCGCGCGACATTCTCGCCGCGCGCGCGAATGCCCTCGAGGCGCGCGGGGATGACGCGCGTGTCGTTGACGACGAGAACGTCGCCGGGCCGCAGGAAATCCGGGAGATCGCGCACGATGCGATCTTCGAGCGACGACCCTTTCACCACCAGCATCCGCGCGCCGTCGCGCGGCTCGGCGGGCCGGAGCGCGATGCGCTCCGGCGGAAGATCAAAGTCGAAGAGGTCTACGCGCATGAAAGCCCCTCGCGCTTCGAGACGGCCCTTCGGGCCTCCTCAGCGTGAGGGGCTAATACGCGCCCTCGTCCCGAGAGTCTGGCTCGAAATTCGCTGCGAACCCGCGCCCCTCATGCTGAGGAGGCGGCGAAGCCGCCGTCTCGAAGCATGATTCAGAGTTACGTGTCCCGGCCACCCTTCGAGACGCCGCCACGCGGCTCCTCAGGGTGAGGATTCTTGAACGACAGGCCAGACACTGAGAGCGAAGCGCCGCATCGCGTCTCGGAGGACGGCCCTCGCAATCAGCTCATCTTCGCGGAGACGATCTTGTCGGGATCGCGCACGGGTTCGCCGCGCTTGATCTTGTCGACGTTCTCCATGCCCGACACGACCTCGCCCCAGACCGTGTATTGCTTGTCGAGGAAGCGGGCGTCGTCGAAGCAGATGAAGAACTGCGAATTCGCCGAGTCCGGGTTCTGGGCGCGCGCCATCGAGCAGGTGCCGCGCACGTGCGGGGCCGCGTTGAACTCCTGCTTGAGGTTCGGGTATTTCGAACCGCCTGTGCCGGTGCCGTGCGGGCAGCCGGTCTGCGCCATGAAGCCCTCGATCACGCGATGGAACACGATGCCGTCGTAGAAGCCCTCGTTCACGAGCTTCTTGATGTGAGCGACGTGGCCCGGCGCAAGATCGGGACGCATCTTGATGACAACCGGGCCCTTGGTCGTCTCGAGTGTGAGCGTGTTGCCTTCGTCCGCCATGGGACCTCCTGTTGAAACGATTGCGCCCTTCAGCCTCGTCCCCTCAGGATGAAGCGTATGGCGAACAGACGACCCGCTATAGCCCTGCCGAGGGCTACGGTAAATCGGAACTTCCCGCAGCGGGGCAGAGCTTCCGCCAGACTTGCGCGCAACCTTGACCGCGTCGCTGCGTCGGGCGCGGAAATGTAGGCGATGCGGGGCTTGCCGACCACTCGCCCGTCGGCGGCGAAGACGATGCGCAGCGTCGCCTGCCAGGTTTCGCCCCCCGGCGGCGACGGCGGGCTCCAGCAAGCGGCTATCGCCTTCGGCACGTCGGTCGGCCGCGCGATCGCATTGGCCGCCGCCGGCCTGTCCGGCCCCAGCGCGAGCGTCATCGTGAACTGGTCCGACAACGGCGGGTAGCAGGTGTTGATCGCGTAAGGCGTTTCGACGTTGAAACTGCCGATGCAGAAACGGTCTGCGTCGCTCTCGTTGCGCGGCGGCCCCATGGGGTTCGCCTCGAGGTACGGGTTCGGCGGACCGACCTCATAGGCGTGCTGCGCCTGCGCGGCAGCGATCCAGCCAGCGCCGCAGGCGAACGCTGTCGCAATCGACAGCGCGACGCCTGCGGCGCGAAACGTCACTTGTCGTCGGCGGCCATGCGCATCTTCACGATCTTGTCGGGCGCGGTCACCGATCCATTGTCGGACTTCGAGCCCTTCTTGATCTTGTCGACGACGTCCATGCCGGAGATCACCTCGCCGACGACAGTGTACTGGCCGTCAAGGAAGCCGGCGTCGCCGAAGCAGATGAAGAACTGGGAGTTCGCCGAATCCGGCATCTGCGAACGCGCCATGCCGACCGTGCCGCGACCGAAATGCGCCTTGGAGAATTCGGCCGGAATGTTCGGCAGGTCCGACTTGCCCGTACCCGTGCCGGTCGGGTCGCCGGTCTGCGCCATGAAGCCGTCGATGACGCGATGGAACACGATGCCGTCATAGAACTTGCGCTTCACCAGCGTCTCGATCTGGGCGACGTGCTTGGGCGCGAGGTCGGGGCGCAACTGGATCGAGACCTTGCCGTCCTTGGTGTAGAGGTTGACGACGTCGGCAGGATTGCCGGCGGCCAGCGCGCCCACGGGCGTCGCGGCCAGAGCGAGGGCGGGAATTGTCTTCGCGGCGGCGGCGATGAGCTTGCGGCGATCGATGCGCATGAAAATCCTTTCGCGTCGTACTTGAAGAAAAGCAGCCTGTTATTTCGCTTTCGCGCGCTCGGCCATGCGCTGCGCAAGCGCGGTCGCGGCGACCGCGGGCGTGAACGGCCTGATGTCGCCGCCCATGGCCGCGATCTGGCGGACAAGCGTGGCGGTGATGTGGCGGACCTCCGGGGAGGCCGCGAAAAACACCGTCTTCACCTCCGGCGCCATCACGCCGTTCATGCCGGCCATCTGCATCTCGTAATCGAGATCCGTGCCGTCGCGGAGGCCGCGCACCACGATCTTGGCGCCATGATCCCGCGCCGCCTGGACGGCGAGGCCGGAGAAGGTGACGACCTGCAATTCGCACCCTTGCGCCTTCAGATCGGCGGCGCAGGCGGCGCGAATGAGATCGGCGCGCTCCTCGGCGGTGAAGACCGGCGTCTTGCCGGGATGGACGCCGATGCCGACGACGAGGCGATCGCAGACGACGCCCGCCTGGCGGATGACGTCCACATGGCCGTTGGTGAGCGGATCGAAGGAGCCGGTGTAGATGGCGATGCGCATGGGTCCGTCCGTGTGCGGGCTGCAGCGATCTAGGCTTGAGCGGCGGGCAAAGGCAAGTCAGCCTCTAATGGGCGGCTCACCCCTCCCCGTTCTCGCCGCCCTCGCCCTCTTCCTCTTCCGCCGCCACGCGCTCGACGGACACCACCTTCTCGTCCTCGGCCGTGTTGAACACGATGACGCCCTGCGCGCCGCGGCCGATGATGCGGATGCCCTCCACCGGGCAGCGGATGAGCTGTCCGCCGTCGGTCACCAGCATGATCTGGTCGGAATCCTCGACGGGGAACGACGCGACCAGCGGGCCGTTGCGCTCGTTGACGGCCATGGCGACGATGCCTTTGCCGCCGCGCCCGGTGATGCGGTACTCGAACGAGGACGAGCGCTTGCCGTAGCCGTTCTGCGAGACGGTGAGGATGTACTGCTCGGCCTCGGACATCACGACGTAGCGGTCCTGGGACAGTTCGCCGTTGACGCCGTTCGCGCCTTCCTCGCCGACGTCCGCCTCGGTTTCGCCGTTCGCCTCGCCGTTCACCGCGCGGCTCATCTTGAGATAGGCGGCGCGTTCGTCGCCCGAGGCCTCGAAGTGCCTGAGGATCGACAGCGAGATGACGCGATCGCCCTTCTCCAGCGCAATGCCGCGCACGCCCATGGAATCGCGGCCCTTGAACACGCGCACTTCCGGCGTGGCGAAGCGGATGCACTGGCCTTGCGCCGTCGTCAGCAGCACGTCGTCGTCCTCGGTGCAGATGGCGACGTCGACGATGGCCTCGCCTTCGTCGAGCTTCATGGCGATCTTGCCGGCGCGGTTGACCTGCGTGAAATCCGAAAGCTTGTTGCGCCGGACCGTGCCGCCGGTCGTGGCGAAGAAGACGTCGAGCGTCGCCCAGCTCTCCTCGTCCTCCGGCAGCGGCATGATGGTGGTGATGCGCTCGTCGGCCTCCAGCGGCAGGATGTTGCGCAGGAACTTGCCGGGCGATTGCGGCGAGGTCAGCGGCAGGCGCCAGACCTTCTCCTTGTAGACTTGGCCGCGCGAGGAGAAGAACAGCACCGGCGTGTGGGTGGAAGCCACGAACAGGCGCGCGACGAAATCCTCCTCGCGCGTCTGCATCCCCGAACGGCCCTTGCCGCCGCGGCGCTGCGCCCGATAGGTGGAGAGCGGCACGCGCTTGATGTAGCCGGCGTGCGACACGGTGACGACCATGTCCTCGCGCTGGATGAGGTCCTCGTCCTCCATGTCGCCGGCGGCGTCGAGGATGATCGTGCGGCGCGGCGTGGCGTAGGCGGCCTTCACCGCATTCAGCTCGTCCTTGACGATGCCGAACAATCTTTCGCGCGAACGCAGGATCTCGAGATAGTCCGCGATCTCGGCGGCGAGCTTGTTCAGGGCCTCCGAAATTTCCTCGCGGCCGAGCGCGGTCAGGCGCTGCAGGCGCAGGTCGAGGATGGCGCGGGCCTGCGCTTCCGACAGGCGGATATTGCCGTCGGCGTCCAGCGCATGGCGGGGATCGGCGATCAGCGCCACCAGCGGCGCCATGTCCTTCGCCGGCCAGGCGCGGCCCATCAGCGCTTCGCGCGCGGCGCCAGCGTCGGGCGAAGTGCGGATGAGCCGGATCACTTCGTCGATATTGGCGACGGCGATGGCGAGGCCGACCTGAAGGTGGGCGCCGTCGCGCGCCTTGTTGAGGCGGTGCTTGGTGCGCCGCGTGACGACCTCTTCGCGGAAATCGACGAAGGCGCGCAGCACGTCCTTCAGCGTCAGCATTTCCGGCTTGCCGCCGTTCAGCGCGATCATGTTCACGCCGAACGACGATTGCAGCGCCGTGAAGCGATAGAGCTGGTTCAGCACGACGTCGGGAAAGGCCTCGCGCTTCAGCTCGATGACGATGCGCATGCCGTCGCGGTCGCTCTCGTCGCGCAGGTCGGAAATGCCTTCGATCTTCTTCTCGCGCACGAGTTCGGCGATGCGCTCGACCAGCGTCGCCTTGTTCACCTGGTAGGGAATTTCGGTGACGATCAGCGCGGAGCGGTTGTTGCGCATCTCCTCGACGTCGACCTTGGCGCGCATCAGCACCGAGCCGCGCCCGGTCGCATAGGCCGAATTGATGCCGGTGCGCCCGACGATCGAGCCGCCCGTGGGGAAATCGGGCCCCGGCACGATCTCGATGAGATCGGCGATGGACATGTCGGGCCGGTCGATCAGCGCGATGGTGGCGTCGATCACTTCGCCGAGATTGTGCGGCGGAATGTTGGTGGCCATGCCGACCGCGATGCCGCCGGCGCCGTTGACCAGCAGGTTCGGAAAGCGCGCTGGCAGGACGACGGGCTCGTGTTCCTTGCCGTCGTAGTTCGGCTGGAAGTCGACCGTGCCTTCGTCGATGTCCTCGAGCAGCGCCAGCGCGGGCCGCGCGAGGCGCGATTCCGTGTAGCGCATGGCCGCCGGCGGGTCGCCGTCGACCGAGCCGAAATTGCCCTGCCCGTCGATCAGCGGCAGGCGCATGGAGAAGGGCTGCGCCATGCGCACGAGCGCGTCGTAGATCGCGGCGTCGCCGTGCGGGTGATACTTACCCATGACGTCGCCGACGATGCGCGCCGACTTCACATAGGCCTTGTCCGGCGTGTGGCCGTTCTCGTGCATCGAGAACATGATGCGGCGATGCACGGGCTTGAGGCCGTCGCGCGCGTCGGGCAGCGCGCGGCTCACGATCACGCTCATGGCGTAATCGAGGTACGAGCGCTTCATCTCGTCGACGATGGAAACGGGTCTGATGTCGGACGGCGGCTGCGCGCCTTCGTCCTTGTTGTCGTCGTTGTCGGCCAAAGGGTCGGGCTTTCGGGAGGGGCGCGGGACGCCCGGGAATCAAGGTCCGCAGTCTATCCGATTCCGACGCGGGAGGCGAATGCGCGGTCGCTGCGCGCGCGCGAGATACCCTTTCAATTTCAGCCTATTACACGGACGCACGAATCGTCATGCCCGGGCTTGTCCCGGGCATCCGCGCCGGGCCGTCGCTGAGCCCGTTGGCGTGGATGGCCGGGACGAGCCCGGCCATGACGGCGAGAGCGTCAGGGCGGCGTCTTGTCGCGACGCACGGGCGCGGTCTTCGCCTGCTTTTTCGGGAGCCCCGCGGCGCCCGCCCTCGCCGCTTTCCGCGCCTTCGCCGCGGCCTTTTGCGCGGCTGTGCGGCGCGCGGCGGCAAGCGCCGGCGCGCACCAGCGCTTGAGCTCGTCCTCGTCGTCAAGCGCGGCGTCCGGGAGCTTCCAGAATGCGCGCGGTCACGAGCTTGCCGCCTGATTTCTCGTAGGCGAACGGCGCGGAGCCCGCGGCCTTCAGCGCCGCGCGCTCGGCCTCGTCGTCGGTCTTGATCCAGACGGCGCCCATCACGCAGAGGGCGAAACAGGCGTCGTCGACATAGACGCCGTGGCCGGAAAACATGCGCTTGGCGCGCACGCGCGCGAATGGCGCGAACAGGTCTTCTACATCAATGGTCCATGAGGCCGGGTTCCTCGAACGCCTGCCGCGTCACGCCCGGCCTTGCGCCGGGCGTCCGCGCCACGGGAGCGACGGACGCGGTGAGAAATCGGCCATCGAGTCGAACGGAAGGCCAGAAGCCGGCCCGAGGCCGGCGCGAGCCCGGCCGCGACGGTTCGTGGCCTTTGCTAGGCCCGCGCCGCCTCGCCTCCTTCCGGCGCGGCCGGCGTGATCGCCACGCTTCCCGCCGCAGCCGCAGGCCGAGGTCTGGTTGGGATTGCTGAAGACGAAGCCGGACGAAAGTTTCGACGTCTGGAAGTCCATCTGCGTGCCGAGCAGGAACAGCACGGCCTGGGGGTCGACCAGCACGCGCACGCCCTTGTCCTCGACCACCTCGTCGCCGGGGACGGCGCGATCGGCCATTTCCATCGTGTAGGACATGCCTGCGCAGCCGCCGTTCTTCACGCCGACGCGCAGGCCGTAGATCGGCTTGTCGGCGTTGGCCATGATGTCCTTCACGCCGGCGGCGGCGTCGGTCAGCGAGATCACGTTCATCTTCGGGCGGATGCCCATTTCTCCTTCAGGGTTCAAGGCCCTGCGATCGAAGCTCTCATTCATATAGGCGCGACGCCGGCCGGCGCCGAGCCGTACCACAGGTCGGCCAGAGGCCCGGCGTCGCGAATTCGACGAGATGACCGTCGGGATCGCGGAAATAGACGCCATTTCCGCCGCGCGGCCAGTCGGCGCGGCCCTCGATCTCGACGCCCGCCGACCCCAGCCGTTCTTCCCACTTCGGCCAGTTCCTGCGCGTCACTTCCCCCCCCGCAAAAGCGACATGCAGGCTTCCCGCCTCGTCGTGCGGCGGAATCGTTCCGCCTGGCATACGCACCGTCTTCAGCGTCGCGCCACGCCGAACAGCAGGAGCACCGAATTCCCGCCGACGTCGTAGGCGCGAACCGGGGCGTCGGCGGGAACGAGCAGCTTCCAGCCCGATCGTTTCCTCCCAGAAGGCGGCGGGCGCGCGCAGATCCTCGACATAGAGCGATCGCTTCAGAACGCCGCGCAGCGACGGCGTCACCATGTCCAGCGCGACGCGCGCCATTTCCGACATGCGGCTCATGTCCCACGCAGGCGGATCGAACACCATCTCGACCTTCACGCCGGCCACGCCCGGCACGGCCGCGACCGCATTTTCCACCCATTGCGGCATTTCGCCGGCGACCGGGCAAAGCCGGGCGCGGTCAGCGTCATGTCGATGTTGACGAAGCGGCTCTCATCGACCTCGACGCGATAGATGACCGAGTTCGTAGATGTCGGCGGGAATTTTCGGATCGTAGACGGACTTCAGCGCATTGATGATGTCGTCGGTCAGCCGGTCGTATTCCTCGGCCGAAATCTCGTTCGGCAACTGGATCGCCGGCTTGTTCGGCGCGATGTGGGCTTCTTCGATTTCGGCCATGTTTCTCAGCCTTTCAGGAAACAGGGACTCGGCCCGGATCAGGGGCTTCCCGCCAGAGCGTCGATTTCCTCACGCGTATTGTAGAGGGCGAACGACGCGCGGCAGGTCGACGTCGCGCCGAACCGTTCGAGCAGGGGCATGGCGCAATGCGTGCCGGCGGCGCACCGCGACCTCGGCGAAGCGGTCGATGACGGTCGCGACGTCGGCGTGCGCGCCCTTCATCTCGAAGGAGACGATCGCCTTCTTGTCCTTCGCGGCGCCGATGATGCGCAGCGAATTGATGCGCGACAGGCGTTCCATGGCGTAGGCGGTCAGCTCCGCCTCGTGCGCGCGGATGGCGGCGCGGCCGACGGTGTCCATATAGTCGAGCGCGGCGCCGAGACCCACCGCCTGCACGATCGGCGGCGTGCCGGCCTCGAAGCGATGCGGCGGGGAATTGTAGGCCACGCGGTCGCGGCTCACGATCTCGATCATCTCGTTGCCGCCGTTGAACGGCGGAAGACTTTCGAGCCATTTCTTCTTGCCGAACACGCCGACCCGGCGTCGGGCCGTAGACTTGCGGCCGGTCAGGCACGTAGAAGTCGACATCGAGCGCGCGCACGTCGACATCGAGGTGGACTGCGCCCTGCGAGCCGTCGACCACACCGGCACGCCGTGGGCGTGGGCGATCTTCACGATCTCGGCGATCGGCGTCGGCGCGCCCAGCACGTTCGACATGTGCGTGACGGCGACGATCTTCGTCTTGCGCGTGATCTGCCGCTCGAAGGCTTCGAGATCGATATGGCCGTCGTCGTCGATCTCGATCCAGTTCAGGACGGCGCCTTGCGCTCGCGATGGAAGTGGCCAGGGCACGATGTTGGAATGGTGCTCCATGATCGAGAGCAGGATTTCGTCGCCCGCGCCGATATGGGCGAGGCCGAACGAGGCCGCGACGAGATTGATCGCCCGGTCGCCGAGCGCGTGAAGACGATCTCGTCCGCCGATTCCGCATTGAGGAAGCGTCGCACGCTTTCGCGCGCGCCCTCGAAGGCGTCGGTCGCGGCGTTGGCCAGATACGCAGGCCGCGATGCACGTTGGCGTATTCGTGCTCGTAGACCTGCGTCATGCGCTCGATCACCTGGCGCGGCTTCTGCGCCGAGGCGGCGTTGTCGAGATAGACGAGCGTCTTGCCGTAAGGCTTCGTCGAGAATCGGGAAGTCGGCGCGCAGCTCGACGTTGTAGGGCGCGACGATTTGCGAGCGCGCGTTCATTGGCTGCTCCCCGTCACGCCGCTCCTGTGGGCAAGCCAGTCGGCCGTCTGCGACGGCAGCGCGCGCACGGCTTCGTCGGCCACCATGTCGAGCGCCTCGTTGGCGAAGGCTTCGAGCAGGAGCGATTTGCCTCGGCGCCGCGCGAGAGGCCGCGCGTCAGTCCGCAGATGAAGATCTGAGTTCGTCGAGCTGCCCGACTGTCGCGCCATGGTTGCAGACGACGTCGTCGGCGAAGATTTCGAGTTCGGGCTTGTTGTTCGCGCTGGCGTCGTCGCCGAGCACGAGAGCCTGCCTCTTCATCGCGCCGTCGGTCTTCTGCGCGTGCTGGCGCACGACCACCTTGCCCTGGAAGACCCTCGGTCGCCTTCGTGATCGAGGATGTGGCGGAAGAATCTCGCGGCTGACGCACCAGGCACGGCATGGTCGACGACGAGCGTGGTGTCGGCGTGCTGCTTACCGCGCAACAGCGACAGGCCCGCAAGCGAAATGGTGGAACGTTCGCCATTGAGCCGCGCGAAAATCTGGCTGCACGAGGCCGGCACACGGCGTCAGGCAGAAGGCGTTGAACGTCGCGTTGGCGCCCATGGTCACGAACAGGCTGTGCAGGGCGACGGACTCGGCGCTCTGCTCGGCGAGCTGTGCGGCATAATCGACGCGCGCGCCGTCGCCGACGAGAATGGTGAGGCCTTCGTTGGCCTGCGTGGCGTCAGGCGCGCAGACGGCGGTCGCCTCGTCCAGCATGACGGAAGCGCCGGCGCCGACAATGAGAATCGAACGCAGGAACACGCCTGCGCGAAGCCGCCCGACATGAGGTTGAGGATCGCGAGCGGACGCTCGACCTTGCGCCTGGCGCGACGCGAATCACGACTCCATCCTGCATCAGCGCGGTATTCAGCGCGACGACCGCGTCGTCGCTCGCCCGGCGTCACGACCTTGAGCGCCTCAAGCGCCTCCGCATCGCCTCGAAGCCAGCGCCGCAGCGAGCGTGGTCACGGCCATGCCGGCCGGCGGCGCTTCGCCCGACGACAATTCCTCGTTGTAGACGCTGTTGAAGACGACCATGCGATAGGCGCCGGTCTGCGCCAGCGGCTTCTTCAGGCATTCGCGCGCCATCGGCAGGGTCGCCGTCTCCGGCGAGCGCGCACGAGCGCGGCCGTACGCATGGCGCTGCGCAGGTCGGTGTAATGCCAGGATTCGACACGGCGGTCTGGCAGGCCTGCTTCGGCGAAGCGCCGCATGGCGGCCGCGCGCAGGTCGGTCGCGCCGACGAGGCGCTGGTCGCCCTGGTCGAAGCGCTCGATCAGGGCGGTCTCGACCTCGGTGCGCTGGCGCTGAGCAATGGCTTGTTCATGCCGCCTCGCCCGTGAACGCCGCGTAACCGGACTTTTCGAGCTCGAGCGCAAGCTCGGGGCCGCCGGTGCGCACGATCTTGCCGCGCGCCATCACATGCACCGTGTCCGGCTTGATGTAGTCGAGCAGGCGCTGGTAGTGCGCGGATGACGAGCAGTTGCGTCCTTGCGCAAGGCGTTGACGCCGTCGGCGACGATGCGCAGCGCGTCGATGTCGAGACCGAATCGGTCTCGTCGAGAATGCCGATCTTCGGCTGCAGCAGCGCCATCTGCAGGGATTTGGCTGCGCTTCTTCTCGCCGCCGGAAAAGCCGACGTTGAGCGGCGCTTGAGCATGTCCTGCTGCACGCCGAGTTGCTTGCCGCCTGCGCACGCGGCGGCATGAACTCCGGGCGTCTGCAATTCGCCGAGGCCCTTGGCCCGCGCCTGCGGGCGTTCAGCGCCGCCTTCAGGAAGGTCATGGTGGCGACGCCCGGAATTTCCAGTGGATACTGGAAGGCGAGAAACACGCCGGCATTGGCGCGCGCGGTCGCGTCCATGTCGAGCAGCTGACGCCGTCGAAAAGCAGGACCTCGCCCTCCTCGACTCCGTAGTCCTCGCGGCCGGCGATGACGTAGGAGAGCGTCGACTGAGCTGGTGCCGTTCGGCCCCATGATGGCGGCGACCTCGCCGTCCTTCACGATGACTGGGCCATCGAGGATCTTGCGGCCGCCGACGGAGACATGGAGATTTTTGACTTCAAGCATTTCTAAATCCGTTTTCGGTTCCAGAGCCTCATCCTGAGGCGCTGACGGCGTTCCGAAGGATGAAGCCGCCCTCTCGTTGAGACGTTGCCGCGGCTGGCGCCCGCGGGAGGCCTGCTGGGCCACGCTCCTGCTGAGCGAAATGGCGATCAGCTTCTGCGCCTCGACGGCGACCACCGGCAATTGCTGCAGCACGTCGCGCACGAAGCCGTTGACGATCAGCGCGGTCGCCTCCTCCTCCGACAGCCCGCGCTGCGCAGTGAAGAGTTGTCCTCGAAATCTTCGAGGTCGTCGCCCTCGTGCTCGAAGACGGCGGCGTTCTTGCTCGATGGCCGGCACGGTATGCGCGCCGCAGTCGTGGCCGATCAGCGGCGAGTCGCAGTTCGTGAAATTGCGCGCGCCGGTCGCCTTGCGATGCGCGGACACCCGCCCGCGATAGGTGTTGTTCGACTTGCCCGCCGAAATGCCCTTGGAGATGATCCGGCTCGTCGTAAGCTGGTTGAGGTGATCATCCGGTGCCAGAGTCGACCTGCTGGCGGCCGTTGGAAATGGCGATCGAGAACTCGCCGCGGCTCGTCGCCGCGCAGGATGGCGGACGGATATTTCCAGGTGATCGCCGAGCCGGTCTCGACCTGCGTCCACGAGATCTTCGAGCGCGCGCGCCGCGGCAGTCGCCACGCTTGGTGACGAAATTGTAGATGCCGCCCTCGTCTTCGCCGTCGCCGGGATACCCAGTTCTGCATTGGTCGAATATTTGATCTCCGCGTCCTCGTGCGATCAGTTCGACGACGGCGCACCGATCTCGTCGTGCTGCGGGCGCCAGGCAGCCCTCGAGATATGAACGTAGGAGCCCGCGTCGGCGATGATCAGCGTGCGCTCGAACTGGCCGGTGCTGCGCTCGTTGATGCGGAAGTAGGTCGACAATTCCATCGGCAGCGCACGCCCGGCGGGATGTAGACGAAGGAGCCGCTCGGTGCGCGACGGCGGAATTCAGCGTGGCGAAATAATTGTCGTGGTCAATGACCGAGCCGAGATATTTCTTCACCAGCTCGGGATGCGAATGCACGGCTTCCGAGATCGGGCAGAAAATGGACGCCGGCCTTGGCCAGTTCGCGCGGAAGGTGGTGGCGACCGACACTGACCGAACACCGCGTCGACGGCGATCGTGGAGGCCCTGTACGCCGGCGAGAATCCTCTTGCTCGCGCAGCGGAATGCCGAGTTTCTCGTAGGTGCGCAGGAGTTCGGGATCGACCTCGTCCAGCGACTTTGAAGCCGTCATCCATGCTCTTGGGCGCGGAATAGTAGAGGTCCTGATAGTCGATCTTCGGATAGTCGACGCGCGCCCGGCCGGCTCTTCCATGGTCAGCCAGCGCCGGAAGGCGTCGACGATGACGCCATTCGGTCGTCATCTCGTAGGCTCGTTCTTCTTCGCGGAAACAGCGCAACGATATCCTCGTTCAGCCCCTTGGCGCTTCTCGGATTCGATGTCTGTGACGACCTGTATCGAGAAGATCTCGTCGTCGATCGCCTTCACGCGATCGAATGGCCCCTTTGGCAGCCGCCATAATTCTCCCCTGCGCGGTTTCAAGGGCCGCCGGTCGGATGGCTTTATAATGGACCGCGGAACCTCGCTGTTCAAGCAGAAGCGCCTCGCTTTTGCCCTTAAAACCGCTGTTTTCCCAGCCTGTCCGCGGCGCCAATATGTCGCCGAGGGCGACCGCAAACGCGGCCACATCCTGCTCCGTCGAGGTCCAGCCGAGGCCGACGCGCAGCGCCCTGCCGGTGATTTCCGCAGCGAGCGCCCATGGCGCCAGCACGTGCGAGCGCTTGACCTTGCCGGACGAACAGGCCGAGCCCGACGAGAGCGGGCGCAGCCCTTGATCCAGGGTTATGCGAGCGCCGTTTCCGCGGCGACGCCCGGAACGGTGAAGGCGCAGGTATTGGGCAGGCGCGGCGCGCCGGCGCCGAAGATGGCGGCGGCCGGGGCGAGGCGCGCAGTGGGTCCGCCTCCAGTTTTTCGCGCAAAGCGGCAAGCCGGGCGGCATCCTCGCGCGCGTGCGCCAGCGCAACTGGCCGCCGCGCCAACCGGCGAGCGCGGCCACATCTTCCGTGCCGGCGCGTAAATCCTGTGTTCGTCTCCGCCGCCTCGAATCAGCGGGCGGGCTCACCAGGATGCGTCGCGAAGGACGAGCGCGCCGGCGCCCATCGGGCCGCCGATCTTGTGCGAGGAGATCGACGAGCATGTCGGCCGCCGGTCGTCTCGAAGGAACAGGGAATGCGGCCCGCCGCTCGCACAGCGTCGCAGACGATTTCGAGGCCGCCCGCCGCATGGACGCGTTCGGCGGCGGCGGCCACGGGCTGCAACACGCCGGTCTCGTTGGGGCGGCCTGCAGGCGAGCAGGACCGCCTCGCCGGCGCGGGCGAGCGCGGCGTCGAGCGCCTTCAGATCGAGGACGCCATCGGTAATGAGGGAGAATTTCGGCATTTTCGCCAAAATCGTGGCCGTCGTGCGCGGCGACATGCTCCGTGGCCGACAGCAGTTTCGTCGGCGCGCCCTGCGGCCAACGCCAATGCGGAGAGAGCGCGAGATTGAGCGCCTCCGTCGCGCTCGACGTGAACACGACGTTGCGCGCGCGGGCCGCCAACCAGCGCCGCGACCTTCTCGCGCGCCTCCTCCACAACCGCCCGCGCCGCGCGGCCTTCGGCGCGGGATCGAGGACGGATTGCCCACCGACCGCAGCGCGTCCAGCATTTTCGTGCGCGCCAGCGGCGCAGCGGCGATGTCGCGTTATGGTCGAGGTAGAACCGGTCACGTAGGTATGTAGCGGGAGACGAGGCAGGCGCGAGTCCGGCTTCCTCTTCGCGAGGTGCTGCGCGGCTCATCGGAGCCAGTACGTCGCCATCCCCAGTCCACGCTGAGGAGCCTGCGCAGGCGCGCCCTGAAGCATGTTCCAGAGCCTGAGCTCGGCCGCCTTCCGAGACGCCGCTTCGCGGCCTCAGGGGTGAAGGTCGGAATTGCCAGAGTCGAGTTTCCGGTCAGACTTTCGAGACGGTCCCCTTTGAAGCGGCGATGGCGATTGCCTCTCCGCGCCTTCGCGCGAAAACCGTCCGCCAACACCCGGAGCCTTCATGCCCGCCGAATTCCCAGGCCCCGCCGCTGCTCGATCACGTCGCCATCGTCGCCTGGGCGCTGTCGGGGGCGCTGGTCGGCCTGCGCAAGCGCGCTTCGACGTGGTCGGCGTGTTCATGACGGCGCTATCGCGGCCACCGGCGGCGGGGTCTATCCGCGACGGCGTGCTGCTGCAGACGATTCCGCCCGTGCTCACCAACCTGCTCGGCGACCAGATGCTGGTCGCGGCGACGACGGTGCTCGGTGATCACCGCGAAACGCCTGCACAATGCGCGCAAGCTCGAGACGCTGATCGAACTCGTCGACGCCGTCGGTACGCCGGCCTCGCCGTCGTCAGCATCGAATTCGCGCGCCGGGCCAACCTGCCGCTGCCGGGCGTGCTTGCTGGTGGGATGCGTGGGCGGCGTCGGCGGCGGCGTGCTGCGCGACATTGTCGTGCGCGAAATCCTCGAGATCATGCAGCCCGGCCGCTATCTCGCGATCCCCGCGGCGCTTTCGTGCGCGCTCTACATGATCCTGACGATCGGCTTTTCGCTGCCCTCGGCGAGCTGGTCGCGTGGGGCGCGGTCGCCTTCTATTTCGCGTGCGGCTGCTGACGGTGCGAATGGATTGGCGGACGCGGGCGGTGTTGGGGGAGGACGAGTTTCGCCCTCTCCCCGCTCAGCGGAGAGGGTGGCCCTCGCGCAAGCGAGGCGCGGGCGCGGGCGCCATGATTGCCGCAAAAAATTGTCGCGGCACAGACCTCTTCTCCCGCGGTGCGGAGAAGGAACGCCAGCCGTCAATCCAGCTGAACTTCTCGAACTGCCGGTGTTCCGCGAAATGCGGCGCACGGTGCCGGTCACCGAGCGATAGATGATCGTCTCGGTGGTGATGAGCTTCGGGTGGAACTTCACGCCGCGCAGCAGCGCGCCGTCGGTGACGCCGGTGGCGCAGACGATGACGCCGCCGGACGCCAGCCTTCATGTCGTATTTCTTCTTCGGGTCCTTCACGCCCATCTTGCCGGCGCGCTCGACCTTGGCCTGCGTGTCGAGGATCAGGCGGCCCTGCATCTGGCCGCCGACGCAGCGCAGCGCCCGCTGCCAGCACGCCCGGCGCGCCGCCGGAGCCGAGATAGAGGTCGCAGCCCGTCTCTTCCGACTGAGCGCAATGGATGATGGCCGCCGTCGGTGATGAGGCGGATCGAGGCCGGCCTTGCGGCAGGCGGCGATGATGTCGGCGTGGCGCGGACGGTCCAGAATCACCACGGTGATTTCGCTCAGCGGCACGCCCTTGGCCTTGGCCAGGGCGTTGATGTTCTCGGCCGGGCTCGGTGTCGAGATCGACGACGCCGGTCGGATAGCCCGGGCCGATGGCGATCTTGTCCATGTAGACGTCGGGCGCGTTCAGCAGCGTGCCGGCTTCGGCCATGGCCATGACGGCGATCGGCTCGGCATGTCCTTGGCGCAGAGCGTCGTGCCTTCCAGCGGATCGACGGCGATGTCGACGCGCGGGCCGGTCTTGGTTCCGACCTCCTCGCCGATGAACAGCATCGGCTTCGTCGCGCTCACCCTCGCCGATCACCACCTTGCCGGACCGGCAGGCGGTTCGGCCTCGCGGCGCATGGCGTCGACCGCGGCCTGGTCGGCGGCCTTCTCGTCGCCGCGGCCGCGCAGGCGGGCGGAGGAGACCGCGGCCCGCTCGGTGATCAGCACCAGCTCGGTCGAGAGAATACGCTCGATGATTTTGTCTTCCTCGACGATGATCGGTCATTTTCGTCTTCTTCCCGGACTGTCGTTCCTGGCGCGGATACCGCCTATTTCAAGTCGATTCCGGGCGGATTGCGGGCGTTCGGCGACATAGCCGTCCGCCACGATGGCGTCGGGCTTCGCGCACGAGTGGAACGTGGCGTAGGTATAAGGATCGACGGGCACGGCGCGCCCGTCTTGTCGCCGCCGGCCCCGGCGCGGCCGCGCTGCACGATGCTTTCGAGCGAAATCGCGTCGGGCCATGGAAGGCGCAATGCCGGCGAAGGCGCCTTCGGGCTTGTCGTAGACGGACAGGCGAATGTAGAAGCTGCCCTCGTGGCGCTGCATCTCGGGACGCGCCTGACCTTGGTGAGCGCGGCGCGCGGCAGGCCGAGCGGGCGCGAGTGCACGCCGCGGGCGATGTCGGCGATGTCGGCGACGACGGCGGACGCCGTGGCCGCCGGCGCCAGGGCCGACCAGCGTCAATTCGTGCACGGCGTCGGCGTCGATGGTCACGGCGTTGGTCACGCCCATCACCCGCGCGATCGAGGTCGTCTTGCGCACCATGGTCGGATGCACGCGCTGCTCCACGCCGTGCGGCGTGCGCTGGGCGACGCCGAGCAGCTTGATGCGATAGCCGAGTTCGTCGGCGGCCCTGGAGATCGGCGAGCGTCACGTCTTCGATGCCCTCGACCGAAATGGCGTCGGCGTCGATCTCCGTGCCGAAGGCGAGCGTCGCCAGAATGGCGAGCTTGCGGGCGGTGTCGAAACCGCCGATGTCGAACGTGGGATCGGCTTCCGCATAGCCCAGCCGCTGCGCCTCCTTCAGGTGACGTCGAAGGGCGCTTCCTCCGTCTCCATTTTCGAGAGGATGTAATTGCAGGTGCCGTTGAGGATGCCGTAAACGCGTTCGATCGAATTGCCGGCGAGACCTTCACGCAGCGTTTTCACGATCGGAATGCCGCCGGCGACCGAGGCCTCGTAGGCGAGCGCGACGCCGGCCAGCGCCGCCAGCCCGGTGCTTGGCCAGCAGCGCCTTGTTGGCGGTGACGACCGCCTTGCCGTGTTTCAGCGCCGTCTCGACGGAGACGCGCGCGGCGCCCTCGTCGCCGCCGATCGCCTCGACGAAAAGGTCTATGTCCTCGGACGCCGCGAGCGCGACGGGATCGTCGAAGAATTTCATCGCGGACGCGTCGGTTTCGACCCGCCTTGTCGCGGGCGGAAATGCCGGTGACCACGATCTTGCGGCCCGTGCGCGCCTGCAGCGCCTCGTCCTGCTGCGCCAGAAGGCGCACGACGGACGCGCCGACCGTGCCGACGCCGGCGATGCCGACCCGCAGAATCTCAGCCAGCTCTGTTCCCCGGCCGCCAGGACGGCGGCGCTTCGCCTTGTGCCCGATTTGGCAGGGACGATCAAGGAAACGCGGGGTCGCAGCGTAGGCGGGCCGACCGGCGCAACGCCCCGCACGCCGTCACGCCTCGCCCGGCGCCGCTCCTCGATCTCGAGACGAACCAGCGGGTCAGCCAGGCCATTACCCAGGGGATGGGGATGATCAGGCCGAAACCGAGCATGGCGACGAAGCTGCGCCAGAGAAGGTCGACGCCCCTGCCCACGAAGCGGAAGCGCAGGGGGCCGGCGACGTTGCGGCAGACCCAGTCGAGATAGAACTGCAGGAACCAGGCCCAGCCGACGATGGTGAAGATCGAGACGACGCCCAGGGCAATCCAGCCGAGATAGGGGAGAAAGTCGCCGCGAAACGCGAGAAACGCCCGTCTGGGCCGGCGCGCAGCTTCGCAAACCAGCGCAGCACGAGGAACGGCAGAACGAGATTGCCGACGAGCGCGAGGAAGCCGCTGTCGTTGGCGATCGCGCCGGAATAGAATAACAGGGCCCGAGCACGAAGACCACCAGATGTCGAGCGGCTTGCCCTCGAAGACGAAGGGCGTCCTGTTCGGCAGCCGCGTGCTCTCGCCCAGATATTTCCAGTACATCGTGCTGGTCCACGGCGAGGGGACCACGAAGATGTTGCCGAGCCAGGCCAGGATCGCGCGACCGAACAGCGGAACGGCTCGACATCCGAGACCAGCGGCCCGGGGTTGAGGCCGACGATGGGCGCCGTCTTCACCGACGGCACGGCGCCGGGCGGACGCTGGCCGCCGCCAGCTCGCGTGACCTGGGCGCCGGGGCGGCGCGGAGGATGGGGCGGCGGCGATGGAGGAGCTGCGAGGGCGGCGACAGAGCCGGCGGGCGCCATTCCGCCATGCCGTCCGACCAGACGAGCGTCGTCGGCGTCACTTCGCCCGCGCGCGCGCGAGCCGCGCCAGCTCCTTCGAGTTCGACCGGGCCTTTGCTCGCATTGTCCGTCCGACACCAGTAAGCAGCCATGGCGCGCCTCCAGAAGCGCAGCATGGAACGGGTCTGCGATTCTGCAGCGAGGCCCTCGCGGCCGCGGGGCGCGGCGAGCTGGTGCCTGGGCGCGAGGTCGATTGACCATCGAAATCCGCAACGTGCCGACGCGGAGGAGCTGCGCGCCTCCATGTCCTCGATCTGGCATTATTTCGGCCTGCTGCCGACCGACGAGGCGGCCTGCAACTACGTGCTGGTCGGCCCCGCGAGCTGCGCTTTCGTCGCCCGCGAGGACGGCGCGGTCGCGGGCGGCTGCTGTTCGTTTCCGATGCAGGTGACGACGCCCGGCGGTCGCGAAGGCCGCCGGCGTCACCATGGTCGGCGTGCAGCGCCGACCCATCGCCGGCGCGGCGCGCTCACGGCGACATGCGCCGGCGCTCGACGACTGCCGGGAGCGCGGCGAAGCGCTCGCCTATCTCTGGGCGTCGGAGGAGCGCATCTACGGCCGCTTCGGCTATGGGCTCACGGCGCTCTCGGCGGATGTCGAGATTTCGGCAGCGACCGCAACGAGTTTTTCACGAAGGCGCCACCCGGGCCGCGTGCGGCCTGTTCCGCCGGCGGAAGCGCCGAAGTCGGCGCGCGCTACGCGAAGACGCGACGCGGCGACTCCGGCATGTTCGCCCGTTCGACGAATGGTTGAAAGCGGCGCACGCTCGCCGATCTTCCGTGGATGCGCGCGGGCGGCGGCGAACTGGTCTGCGCGCTGGAGACCGACGGCGCGCCCACGGCCTACGCCCTCTATCGCTTCGACGCGAAATGGGGAGCGCAATATCCCGGCCGGCGTCGTGCGTATCCGAGGCCATGGCGACGACGCCGGACGCCATGCGCGCGCGATCTGGCGCTACCTGCTCGATTCGACTGGTGCGCGACGATCAAGGCGGGCTTTGCCGGTCGACCATCCCCTTCTTCCCAAGGCCGCCGAACCGCGCCGGATGCGCGCAATTGCGCTGACGGATGTTTCGCGCGGCTTGTCGACGTGGAAGTCGCTCTGTCTTCGCGCGCTTACGGACCGGGTGAGGTCGTCATCGAGGTCGCCGACGCCTTCTGTCCGTGGAACGCGCGAAGACGGGGGCAAGGCGAGAAGGCGGCGTTGCGCGCATCGATAGCGGCGGATTTGTCGTGCGACGTCTCGGCGCTCGCCTCCGCTTATCTCGGCGGTTGTGGGCGCAGATCGTCGCGGCCGTCGCGCGCGAGCGCTGCGAGCGACGAGGCGATCATGCGCGCCGACCGCGGTTCGAGGCGCGCGGCGCCGTGGGTTCCGGAGATTTTCTGATCAGCGCCCCCGCTTCCCCTTCGCCGCCACGTTCGCCGCCACCGCCGCGCGCACCAGCGCCTTGAACGCCTCGCCGTCGATCGCCTTGCCCTTCGCGGAAGTCGATGGCGCGGCGCACATTGCCCTCGAGGCTTGTTGAACAGGCGCGCGCGGGATCGGCGAGCGACGCGCTCCTGGCGAAGGTCGTCTTCACGACCGCCTTGTAGCTTTCGCCGGTGCAGACGATGCCCGCGTGCGACCATGTCGGCACGCCGCGCCATTTCCATTCTTCGACTATGTCGGGATCGGCCTCGTGGATCAGCGCGCGCAGCCGCGCGAGCGTCGCGCCGCCGCGCCGAGTTCCGCGATGCGGTCGTCGATCATCCTGGCCGGCGAAGCCCTCGTGCTTTTTTCGTTCTTCGTCATGACTATTGCGCCCTTGTTCATCATCGCGCTCGCCGAAGCTGGCGCCGCGCCGAAGCACACGCTAGTCTCGCATCAAACGATGACCGGACGGCGCCAGAAAGCCGCCGGCGATGGGAGGGAAACCATGGCAGAGGGCGCAAGCGCAGGCGCGCGACGATTCGCATTCCACTTCCGGCGGCAACGGCGGCGCAAGCGTCGCCGGACGCGCCGTTCCGATCGACCGCTCGATCGGCGCCGAGCATCCTCGCCTCGCGAGCGCGCAGCCGATGTCGAAGCCTCGAGAAAATTCCCTATGCCGAGCGCATCGCGCGCGAGCACCATGACGCGATCAAGCTCGGCGCGGCCGTAAACCCGAACGCGCCGGCGATCCAGTTTTCGCCCAACGCCAGCCACGAGGATGAGCCGATCGCCATCACTCTACGCGCAAGTCGCCGCGCGGGGTGTGACGCAGACGGCGAACGCGCTGCACGAATCCTGGCGTCGGGCCGAAGGATGTCGTCAGCTTCATGCTGCCGTACCCGCGCCGCAGCACTACCTGTTCGGCGAGCAGCCGTAATCCGGCAATCGCCGCCGGAGCAGCACCCGGACGCCGAAATCCTCGAAGCCGCCAACACCAAGGTGCTCGTCGCCCTGGGGCCGATGCCCGGAACCGGCATCTGGGAAAAGGTGATGAAGGTTCGCGGCCGGTGAAACACAGGGCGATCATCCGGGTCGCCGGCCCCGGCGACGAGGCAACGGCATTTATTCGTTCGACGCGCTGAAGGCGGCTAACCGCACGACCGCCTCATCAGTGGACGCACGATCAAGGCCGAGGATACGGCCGCCTATTTCCTACGGGCGGCACGACCGGCACGCCGAAGCTGGTGCGGCATACGCACGGCAACCAGGTTTATCAGGCTTGGGTCTGCAACCTCATGCTGGCCGGGAACGAACATCCTGTTCGGCATGCCGCTGTTCCATGTCAACGGCTCGCTGACGCAGACGCTGGCGACGCTGGCGGGCAGCGGCTGCCTCGTCATTCTCGCCCGCCGGCGGCTCAATCCGTCCTCGGTGCGCAACATCTGGCCGCTCGTGCAGCGCTATCGCCCGGCCGTGCTCGGCTCGGTGCCGACGGTGCTCGCCGCGACGCTCGCCGTGCCGACCGACGGCTTCGATACATCGAGCCTCAAGGTCGCATCCGGCGGCAGGTCTATTCCAGTCGCCATCAGGTCCGCACTGCAGGCGCGCCTGGCACTGTGCCGGTGCTCGAAGTCGGCACGGCGGAAACGTCGACGTGCGATCTCCTACGCCGACCGGCCGGTGCGCCTCGGCTCGGTCGGCGGCCATCTGCCCTACTCGCGGTGCGGATCGTGAAGATCGACGCGGACGGCAAATATGCCGGCGATTGCGCGCCGAACGAGATCGGCGTCGTCGCCATGGCGGGACCCGGCGTCTTCACCGGCTACATGATGGACGAGCACAACAAGGGCGCGTTCGTCGAGCCGGGCTGGGTCAATTCCGGCGATCTCGGGCGTGGACGAGGGCTATCTGCGGATCACCGGCCGCGCCAAGTCTGGTCATTCGCGGCGGCCACAGCTTAATCGGCGCCGATCGAGGACGTGCTGTTCGCCCATCCGCCGTCGCGCTCGCCGCCGTCATCGGCAGCCGGACGCTATGCCGGCATTGCCGCTGGCCTATGTGCAGCTCGATCCCGGCGCTTCCGTGCAGCCGGGCGAGCTGGAAAATTCGCGGTGCCGAACGCCGGAGCGCCGCCGTGCCGGTGCGGTCATACCGATAGAAGCCATGCCGCTCACCGGCGTCGGCAGATGTTCAAGCCGAGCCTGCGCTGGGACGCGGCGCTCAACGTGTTCGAAGAAGCGCTGAGCCCGCTGAAGGACCAGGGCGTGGCCTACGACGTCTCCGTCGGCGCTCACGGCGCGCACGGCTCCGTCGCCGGTGACGGTTCCGGCGACGGCGATCGAGAACAACCGATGCACGGCGCGCTTCGACCCCTTCGTGATGCGCCACGAGGTGAAGTTCGCCTGGTCTACCCGGCCCGCCTGCGGCCGCGGAACCACGACCGCTGGGCTTCGCGTTGATGGCGTGAAAGGAACGCGCCGCCATGATGAGCGAAGCCGAAATTGACGGACCCTCAGCGAGATCGACGCCGCGCTGGTACTCTGCGCGCCGAACGCGCCGGTCTCATTCGGTACGGAATTGTTTGCGGCGCTCGTGCGGCGCGGCCTGATCTGCGACCACCTTGCCGCGCCCATGGGCGAAGGACCGACGGAAGCCCTGCACCCCTCGACCTTCCGCGAGACGCATCCGGCGCGCGTCGACACGCATCTCGCCAATTTCGGCTTTGCGGTCCCGGCGAATGCGCGGGAAGGGTGAGGAGACCGGGCCTCCACTCTCCAGCAGGCTCGCGATGATGCCCCAGCCGCTCAGCACGACTTCGAGCGCGATGAGGATGGTGATCCACAACTCGATGCGGCCGCGTCGCCGGCGTCCGTGACTTCCGCCAGCATGCGGGCATTTTCGACGACGACTTCGAGCTTGCCCTCCAGCGTCTCGGTGCGGTCTCGATTTCATATTCGTCCGTGAGGCGGTCATAGAGCCGTTCGAGTTCCGGCTTCTCCCAGACGATCTTCGGCTTCGTAGCCGGCGATGCGCGCGGTCAGGCGGTGCTGAGCAGGATCGCCTCGCCGACGAGCTTGAGGACGGCCTTGCGGTCGCTCGGCGTGCGGCCGGCGGACGCCATGTCCGCGGCGAAGGGCTCGACCGCCTCGAAGACCGCGTTGACGCTGCGCTCGTTGCGCGCGAGCGCCACGGACTTGGCGAGCGTGTCGGCGACGACGATGAACCGCTCGTCGCCGAATTTCTGCACGTTGACGACGCCGGACGAGACCTTGTCGTCGCCGGCATCGACATTGACGACGATCTCGTCCTCGTCGACGGCGCTGTCGGGCTGCTCGGCGACGCGGCTCTTGAGGCTCGCGGGATTCCGGCCTCCTCGTCCGCCGTCAGCCCGGCGAGCACGACGACGCCGAAGCGATAGAGCGCAACCCGTCCGTTCGCGCCGAAGCGGAAGGCGAGCGGCGCGGTCGATGGCTGCTCCGGCCGTTCGAGGCCGGCCTTGTCGATCGCGATCGCCGATCGCCAGCGCCCAGACGCTTGATCGTGCGCCCCTGCGCCTTGTCGTTCATGGAGCTGCCCCTCGCCGCACGCACTCGCATGCACAGCTTGATCTGTGCCGATGTTGTTACACGGCTTCCGACGGACGTGTCGAGGCGGCCGCGGGGCCGTCGTCATCTGCGAAAGCCGTTTTTTCCTTGCTTTTTGCCCCCGCCCCGTGCTAGACAGCCCGCCGCACCGGAGTTTCCCATGCCCGAAGTCATTTTCACCGGCCTGCCGGCCGTCTGGAAGGGCGGTTCCATCCCTCAAGACGCGCGGCGCGCCGATCGCCATCATCCTGCACCCGCATCCGCAGTTCAGGGCACGATGAACAACCAGATCGTCTACAACCTCTATTACGCCTTCGCCGAACGCGGCTTTTCCGTCCTGCGCTTCCAACTTCCGCCGTCGGCCGCTCGCAGGGCGCCTTCGACCACGGCCAGGGCGAGCTTTCGGACGCGGCCGCCGCGCTCGACTGGGCGCAGTCGATCAATCCGGAGGCGCGCGCCTGCTGGATCGCCGGCGTGTCCTTCGGGTCGTGGATCGGCATGCAGCTCTGATGCGCCGGCCGGAGATCGAAGGCTTCATCTCCATCGCCCCGCCGACCAACCGCTTCGACTATTCCTTCCTGGCGCCCTGCCCTTCATCGGGCCTGTTCGTGCACGGCGATCAGGACCGCGTCGCGCCGATCAAGGAAGTCACGCCGCTGATCGAGAAGCTGAAGACGCAGAAGGGCATACTGATCGAACACGCCGTCGTCGAAGGCGCGAACCATTTCTTCGAGAACCGGATCGATCCGCTGATCGAGGAAGTCGGCGCCTATCTCGACAAGCGGCTCGGCAATCCACCGCGCGTGGCCGTGCCGTCGCGGAGGGATTAGGTCGCAGGCCCCTGACGAGCAGGAAGGCCGGCCGAAGGCGAAGCTCTCGTCGGCCGTCTTTCTTGGCCCGACGTGACTGGGCCGCTTCCGACCGGAGCAGACCCGGAAATTGCATCGTTGATCGCCGCGTCCGACGGCGCAGAAAATCCGTTCACGGCACGTTTGTCACCAAGCTTCGGCACCAGCAGTTCGAGCGTATGGCCCGCGCCGCCGAGCAGCGCTTGCACAGGAGACAGGCCCATGTACGGCGAGGTTGCCGATGTTGGGCGCAACGTCGGAATGGACGTCGTAGGCATTCCCGTTCCAGTGCGCGAACTGCTTGGCCATCGCCAGCCCGCAGTCTCCGCCGCGCTTGGCGTCAGCGTCGAGGCCGATCCATCGACGCGCACCCGCACCGGCCAGTCGACCTCCCACGGGAAGGGATTGCCGAGAAAAATTGTAGCGGCTGACGCCCGCGACCGCTGTGACCGGGATCGCCACCGACAGCCGTTGGCCGAGGCGCAGCCCTGCGCCTGCGTGACCGGCGCCGTGATCGGCGTGGTGGCGACATTCACGGCCGGGCACGATGAGCTTGTTGAGCGCGGGCGTCTGGTAGCTCTTGATCCAGTAGCCGGTCCCGCGCTGCAGCGTGTCGGTCAGGACATCCAGCACATAGGCGTTGGTCGTCGCATCATGGCGATAGACCGCCCAGCCCGTGCCGGCGGCGGCGTTTTCGACATTGTACTGGGAGTTGATGAGGTTGTTAGACGACTGCCCCAGCACCTTGTTGAGCGAGGCATCCGCGTTCAAATAATTGTTGCACGGCGGGGCCAGGCCGGCCCACCGGGCGTTCGCTCCGTCCCGGTTGCGATCGGCGCGCCGGGTCCGCACGGCGCCGCGGCAGCAGCTACGAAATCCTGCCCCATCGCGATCGAGGACACGAACTGGCCGGCAAGCGCGCCGCTGGCGTCGACCGCGGTCGGACTGGCGCGCTGCGTCGTCGTGCCGTCGCCGATCTGGCCGCTGCTGTTCAAGCCCCAACCCAATAGACGAGGCCCTGCGAGGTCGGCGCGCAGCTGTTGTTCTGCCCGGTCGCGATCTGCGTCACGACCTTGCCCGAAAGCGCGCCGCTGAGATCTATCGCAGTCGGGCTGGTGCGCTGTGTGGTCGTGCCGTCGCCGAGCTGGCCGTTCGTATTCAGCCCCCAGCAAAAAGGCCGACCCGTCCGAGGCCACGGCGCAGGTGTGGTCGCGCCAGCTCGCGACCTGCACCAGCGTCTTGCCGGCCAGGGCGCCGCCCGTGGAGACGGCGGTGGGCGTCGTGCGGTTTGTCGTCGTGCCGTCGCCAAGCTGGCCACTGGAATTGTTCCCCCAGCAAAGGCGAGGCGCCGTCGAGAGGTCAAGGCGCACGTATGAACCTTTCTGCTGCGATCTCCTTTCAGTCTTCCCCTGCGAGGGCGCCACTGGTCGAAACCGCGGCCGGCGTAAAGCGGCATCGTCGTGCCGTCGCCGATCTGGCCAGATGAATTGCTGCCCCAGCATGCGATGACACTGTCGAACGTCAGCGCTGGGCATGGCCACTTCCGACCGCGACCATGGTGACTTTCTTGCCCGCCAGCACGCCCGCCGGTATTGACGGCGGTCAGCTCCGAAGAAGCGGTTCGTGGATGTGCCGTCGCCAATCTGGCCGGAGATGTTAGAGCCCCAGCAATAGGCTTGTCTGTCAGTCCCGACGCCGCACGTAGTGTTGAGTTTGCACTGAGATGAATGGCAGAAAAGAAAATATCCGTCGGACCTGAACTGGTAGTGTTAGTCCGATCGCCAAGCTGGCCGACCGCGTTGAAACCCCAGCAATAAACACATTCGGGACAGCGTCAGGACAACCCTTGGCTTTGTGCCTGCTGCGACCTGAAGCGGGGTGGCGACTTGGAGCCGCCGAAGCCGTGCCGCGGGCGTGGACCGATTGGTCGTCGTGCCGTCGCCGAGCCGGCTGTTGCGGTCGAGATCCCCATGCGGCGACGATGCAGGTCGGCCAGCGCTGGCGTGGCCGGCCCGAAGGCCGCAAGGCACACGGCCGCGACGGCCAGCCTGCAGGCGAGCCGGCCAGCCCGCGCGCGCTGCTGGGCTGCTGCAACGCCGGTGCCGCGACCGCGCAGCGCCCGGTATCCTCTCGTGGTCAGCATTCCCCGGCCAAACAAGCAACGCCGGGCCGTCGCCCCCCGGGTATTGCTTGCAATTTGATCACAAAGAGCCAGCCCGGGGCTGCAACCTGGCCAGAGCTGAGCCTGAGGGCAGGGTCCGCTATCTGCCCGTTGAGGACCTGGTCTTCGACCCGCGCGAAGCACGGGTCGCGAACGCCTCGTCCACCGGCGTCTGCATCGCCAGCGCGAGGCGGTTCGTCTCGGCCGCCATGCCGACCACGCCGATCAACTCCATGAATTGCGCGTCCGTCATTCCCTTCGCCCGCGCCGCGGCGGTGGCCGTGGGAACGGATGACATTCGCAGGATTGCGCACCGATACGGCGATGTAGATCATCTCCTTGGTCAGCGGATCGAGCGCGCCCGGCCATGACCCGCCTGGCGCTTTCCCATGTGCGCTTCAGCAGCGCCGGATCGTGCGCCAGCGTGCCGTGCTGTTGATCAGGTCGGCTCGCGCGTCGCGCGGATGTCGGCGAAGACTTCGCCGCGGCGGGCGAGAGTTCGTGGTCTTCGAGAAGTTTGACGGTGCTCATGGGCTCACCACTGGACCGCGAGCCTTCGGGCTCGCTGCAATGCTTGCGAGCCCGAAGGCTCGCGGTCCGGCGTCACGGCGCGGCCAGCACGCCGCCGCTCATCGGCGCGGGCACGCCGGTCGTCGTCGGCCAGGTATATGGCAGGCCGCGTTTCGAGCGCACGGCCAGAGGGCGGCTGGCCTGCGCTTCCATGGAATCGGCCGACCAGCCGCAGACGTCGGCGGTCGTCACCTTGCACGGCAGGCGCTGCACGAGCTCGCGCACCAGGATCGGGTTGCGCGCCGCCGCTGCAGACAATGAGGCTTTTCGGCGCCTCGGCAGCAGCGGCATGAGCCGGCCGACCGGAAGCGGCGGTAAAGGCGGTGGGCGTCGCGGCGGCGTCCTCGATCGACAGGTGCTCGACGGCGTGACGCGAGAAATTGTTTCGGTCGAGCGATTTCGGCGGCTTCAGGTCGAAGAAGGGATCGTCGAGCAGACGCGCGAGCGCGGCCTCGTCCACCTTGCCGCGCGCGGCCGTGTGGCCGTGCCGGTCCATCGGCTGGCCCACGCGCGCGAGCATGAGATCGTCGAGCAGCGCGTTGCCGGGGCCGGTGTCGCAGGCGATGGGATCGAAGGCGTCGTCGACGTAGGTGATGCTGGCGACGCCGCCTATGTTGAGCAGCGCCAAGGGTCCAGGCATGCCGCTCAACTGCACGAGGGCGCGATGGAACACCGGCACGATCGGCGCGCCCTCGCCGCCCGCGGCCACGCTCGCGACTGGAAATCATGACCGTCGCTATGCCGACCTGCTGCGCCAGCGCGACGCCGTCGCCGATCTGGATGGTGAGACGCTGCCTGGGCCGGTGAATGACGGTCTGGCCGTGGCCGACCAGGTCGATATCCCCGGGTTTGAGATGATTGGCCGCAAGGGAACGCCTCGATCGCCTCGGCGTGACGCACCGTCACCATCTCCTCGGCGGCGACCACCGCGCCGTTCGGCGCCTCGAGGCCGGCGGCGGCCGCCAGGGCCTCCTGCAGCAGCGCGCGGTCTTCGTCCGAATAGGGCCAACTGGTCGCGCCGAACGTCACGAGGTTCTTGCCGTCGGTTTCGACAAGCGCGACATCGACGCCGTCCATGGACGTGCCGGACATCAGGCCAATGGCTCGGTAGAGGGTCAAGATCTGCGGGCCTCCCGAACCCAGCCATACCGGGCCGGCCGCGCCACGCAAAGGCCCGTGGACGCGGGGACGCTTTCGCCGCAGACTGACGGCGACCAGGAAAGCCGGAGCCCGCCATGAAACTCTCCTTCCACGGCGCCGATCAGGACGTCACAGGTTCCCGCCATCTCGTGGAAGCCGCCGGCAAGCGCGTGCTGGTCGATTGCGGCATGTTCCAGGGCGGGCGCGAGGAACGGGCGATGAACGCCCACGATTTCGGCTTCGATCCCGCCTCGATCGACCTGATCCTGCTGACACACGCCCATCTCGACCATTGCGGCCGCATTCCGCTGCTCGTGAAGCGCGGCTTTCGCGGCGAGATCGTCTGCACGCCGCCGACGCGCGAACTTGCAAGACCCGTCATGCTCGACGCCGCACGGCTGCAGGAGGAAGACGCGCACCGCCCATGCGCAAGGCGGCGCGCTGGGAGCCGAAGGGCGCGGAAGAGCAGCCGCTCTACGATCTCGAAGACGCCATGGCCGCGCTCGACCGCTTCGGGCGCACCGTCAATTACGGCGAGACCGTCGAGATAGCGGCAAATCTGCGCGCAACCTGGTCGAACGCCGGCCACATCCTCGGGTCAGCCAGCGTCCTTGTGGAATGCGACGAAAGCGGCGTGAAAAACGCATCGCCTTTTCCCGGCGACCTCGGCGATCCCGGCCGGCCCTCCTCGACGACGCGGAACCGCCCAGGGCCGCCGACGCCGTCGTCATGGAATCGACCTACGGCGACCGCGACCACCGGCCGCTTTCCGCTCCATCGAGGAATTCCTACGAGGCGATCGCGCAAATTCGCGCGCGCGGCGGCAACGCGATCATTCCGACCTTCGCGCTCGAACGCGCGCAGGAGCTGCTGTTCTATCTCAAGCTGGGATTGAGGCAGAGCAAACTGCCGCCCGACATCCAGATTTTCGTGGACTCGCCCATGGCGATTTCCGCCACCCAGATCGCGCGCAGAATTGCGCAGGCTACCTGCGCCCTCAGATCGCGCCATGATTGCGGCGCAGGACGACCCTTCACGCTGCCGCGCCTGCGCTTCACCAAACTCAGCCGGGATTCCATGGCGATCAATTCCATCGCCTCCGGCGCCGTCATCATGGCGGGCCCGGCATGGCGACGGGCGGGGCGGGTGCTGCATCACCTGCGGCACAACTGGCGCGGCTGGAATGTGGCGTGGTTCTGGTGGGGCCGCGAGCAAGGGCATGCTGGCGCGCCAGATCATCGACGGCGCCAGGGACGTCCAGATCTTCGGGGAACGGGTGCCGGTCCGCGCGATGTCCACACGATCAACGGCTTTCGGCCTCGATGCGTTCGTCGTTGATCGCCTGGCGCGGGAAGGTCGCCGCGCCGAAGACTTTTCTCGTCCATGGCGAATTGCCGGCGATGCAGGCGCTGAAGGACGCCCTGCCCGGCGACGTCTCGATGCCGAAGATCGGCGAAGAAGCGATCATCTGAGCGCCTTCACGGCGTCGAGCAATCGCCCGGGCGTGGCCGGCTACTTTCACCTTCGGCCACATTTCACGCACGACGCTGTTGCCGTCGATCAGGAGCGTCGTGCGTTCGACGCCCATGTATTTCCGGCCGTACATGCTCTTTTCCTTCCACACGCCATAGGTCTCGAGCATGGCGGTGTGACTTCGTCCGACAGCAGGCGCACCGCCAGGTCATGCTTGGCCTTGAACTAGTCGTGTCTGGCGGCGCTGTCGGGCGAGACGCCGACCACAATCGCCCTCGCCTTCTCAAAGTCGTTGGCGAGCGCCGAGAAATCCTTGGCCTCCTGGGTGCAGCCGGTCGTATCATCCTTGGGGTAGAAATAGAGGACAAGCTGGTGGCCCTTGAAATCGGCAAGCCCCTACTGCCCCCGCCGGCCTTCTCCAGATCAAAAATCCGGCGCTTTCGCGCTAACCGCCGGCAATTCGGCCATTCGCCTTCCTTTCGTCCCATTGCGCGGCCAAACGATCCGAATATTCGTCGGTTCGCGCGCCAGCGCCGCGCGGAATATAGTGCAAGGCCGAGTCGCGGCCCAGTTCAGGCAAGCGCAGCGGATCGCTGACGGCACGGGCGAACCAGGAGGCGCTGTTCGTCTTTCGCCGAGATTTCGGTCTCTCTGCGTCGCATGTCCGCCGACGCGGGTTGCCGCGCGCGGCGCGCTGAAGTCGCGCGTGCTACGGCGCGGCCTGTTCGTGATCGGCTGGGCGGCGATCGGCTGCGCGCTGATCGCCGCGGCAGGCCGCAGCCCCTGCTCGTGCGGCTGCAATTCGGTCCGCTGATCGAAGTCGACGAACTCGGCGCGCGGGTCGCCGCGGGCCTGGTTTCGGTTCGACGGCGTACAAGCTTTCGTTTGGCGCGACACGGATCGCGCACGAACACGGGCCGACCATCACGGTCGATCACCTGCAGGCCGGCTGGCGGACGCACGGTGGTCGAGGCGCCGCGCGCGGAACTCGCCTCGATCCGATCGCGCTTCAAACTGCAGGCCATGCCCTGAGCCTCGAGGTCTTTGATCTCACCGTGCGTCTCCTTGGTCATGCCCGACGGCGCGCTCGCCATTTCCGCAGGCGCGCCGAACGAGGAAGCGATCGTTCTCTCCCGGCCGGTCGAGCCCGCTCCTCGACGACCGTCGCGCCGAACGCCGACGAGAAGCCGCGCTGCTCGGCCATCTTGCGCGAGGCGACGGCGCGCTGCGCGCCTTCTTCGATCTGGCCACGAGCCCGCATCTGCCGGTCGCCGACCTTCGCCTCGTAGCGGTGCGCGGCGGCAAACTGGTGGTGGACGATCGCACCGCCGACCGCACGACGATTGCTCCGGCGATCTCGACATGGCTTTCGAGAAGACGTGGTGCTCGACCTCCCTTCAGCGTGCGCCGCCGCGCCGAACGGCGAATTCGCAGCGCTCGCCAAGGCGACGGGCACGCCGGATACGGAGCGCCGGCTGGATGTCGAAGCGAAGGGCGTGTCGATGGACGAGATTGCGCCTGTCGCAGGCGCGCGCCGTCAGGCGGTCGAAAGCGACGCGAGCCTTTCGTTCCAGTTGCGCTTTGTGCTGGAAGCCGACCGGGAATTGCGCGAAGCGACCGGCCGCGCGCTGGTCGGTCCCGGCTATCTGCGGCTTGAAGACCCGGATCACGAACCGCTGTTCTTCGACGATTTCCGGCGCATTTCGATGGGACGCCGCAAACCAGCAGATTGTCGTCAGCCCTATCCAGTTCTTCGCCGGCGAAACGCAATTCGTGTACGGAAGGCGCGCTGTTGTACGCCGCCCCGTTCCCGGATGACGGCTGGAAAGTCGCGCTCGGTCTCGCCAAGCCTCGGCAGCATCGCGGCGGAACGGCCGGATGAAAAGATACTGGCGATGGACAAGGCCAGCATCGAGGGGCTTCGTTTCTCGACGAAAAAGTGTTTCGACATCGCCGCATCGAACTGGTCGGCCCCGGGCGGCGCGCAGCCGCGGCGGGCTACCCTTCGACTGGGTGAACGGCCCGCATATCCGTCTCGGCGTCTCGACCGGCTGATGCCGCTGCGCGCGCTGTTTCGCGTCTGGCCGAGCATGATGGGCGCGCCGGCGCGCACTTGGCTCATCGGCCACGCGAACGCCGGCACAATCGAATCCGCGAAGCTCAGCATCGACTTCGACAAGAACGCGCTCACCGCCATGGTGCTCGACCGGCCGCCGCCGGACAATCCATGCAAATGGAATTTCAGTTGAGCGCGGCCCTGCAATCGCGCTGCGCAGCATGCCTGAAATCGTCGCCCTTGACGGCGTCGGCAAGCTCACCGGGCGATCGGCCTTATTCAAGGCGAGCTCCGGCGCCATGCAGACCGGCCCCGGCCGGCGGCTGGCCCTGTCCAACGGCGTCTTCGCGCTTTCCCTACAACGACGGCGGCCGCGCGAGGCCAAGGCGCGTCGAGACGCGCGTGGCGGCCTCGGCCGAAGCCGTCGGAACTGCTGGCGCGCGAGTCGATCCGCGACGTCGCGGCCATGCCGCTCGAGCCGGGGTCGCTCAAGGGCCAGGGTGGACGGGCAGTTGCGGCTCGATTTCAAGATCGGGCCCGACGCCCGCGGCGACGATGTGAAGGTCTTCGTCAACGCCAACGTCTCGAATTTCGTCGCCGAGCACCTGATCGGCAAGGAAAGGTTCGAAAACGGCGCGCTCACTGTCGCCGGCGATCCGACCGGCCTGCGCGCAACCGGCAGCGGCTGCATCTTCGGCAGTCCCGCGACGCTCGATCTGCGCAAGGACGTCGGAAAGCCGGCCTTTGCGACCCTTACCGCGCTGGTGGACGAAGCGGCGCGCGCGAACCCGGCGTCGAGGCCGCCGGCGTTTCCGGTCCGATCGATGAAGCTGTCGGTGGGGCTGGAGGACGGCGAGACGGAAGCCAACGTCGACCTCGATCTGACCCGGACCGGTTTCGACAATCCAATTCCCCGGTCTGTCCAAACCCGCCGGTCGACCCGGCCGCGCGAGCTTCTCGTCACGCACCGCGAGAGGTCGACGCGGATCGAAAACCTGACTTTCGAAGCCGGCGGCGCTTCCGCTCGAGGCGCGATCGAACTGCTCGCCAGGCGAGGTGCAGGTCGTCAAGCTCACGCAGGCGAAGCTTTCGCCGGGCGACGACATGCGCGTCGACTTGCAGCGCGCCGGCGACGTCTATCGCGCCACCGTGCGCGGCGCTTCGATCGATGCGCGCCCGTTCATCAAGTCGCTGGGGCAAACCGGCGCTTCACAGAAAGGCGCGGATTTCGAACTGGATCTGAAGTCGCCGATCCTCACGGGTTTTTCAAAGCAGGCGCTGACCAACGCAGATATCAAGGCGACGCGCCGGGGCGGCTTCATCCGGCAGTTCGCCGCGAGCGGCCAGTTCGGCCGCGGCGCGGTGTCCGCGCAGATGGCGGCCGCCGAAGGCGGACGGCCGCAGATCGAAATCGGGAGCAGCGACGCGGGCTTCCTGCTCGCCTTCGCCGACGTCTATTCGCGGATGGAAGGCGGCACGCTGAACGCAATCATGAGTCAGGAGCTGACCGGCCTGCCTGCTCAAGGAAATCCGTCGAACAGACCGTGCGATACGAACCTCAGTTGCGCAGGTCGCCTGCAGGTGCTGCTGCGCCGATGCGCCGGGCGCCAAGGCTGGTTCCTTCGTCGTCGGCCGACCTGGCCTGCAGGTGCCCTGCGCGCGCGGCGACATGGATGCGCCAGCGGATGGCGGATGGATCATCCATCGACGGCCTGATCGCCGAAGAAGAAGTACGATACCTGAGCGAACAGCCGATCGCGCCGAACGAGCATGCTCGTGCTCGCCGCCCGCGAGCACGAATTCTTCGAAGACCTTCATCGCCGCGGCGCTGGCCTGGCGGCTGGAAACGAGGGCCTGTTCGCGCCTGGCCCAGGTGGTGACCGGCAGGGCCACGCGCTGCAGGTGCTCGGCCAATCCCTTGCTCGGCCGCCGGGGATCCTGCGCGGATTTCGGCATTCTCGACAACAAGCTGGGACCAGCCGTGGCAGTGAGGCGGAAGGCGGCCGTCTCCGCTATGAGCAGTTTGCGGACATGAAGACGCGGGGCGTCGTGCACCGCTCCTGAGCCCGCGCCGCCGCTGTGCGCGCCTGGCGACAATTGGTGCAGCACTCGCCCTGGCCCTCGACCACCGGCGTTCGCCGCTGAACATATGATTTCCGTGGCGATCAGCGGATTTTGCTTGGCGTTTGCCCTCGCGCTCAGTTCGGCCGTATCAACGCGAACGAAGATGCTGTCCGCCTGACCGTCAGCACGTCGCCGGCCCATATCTCGCATAGCACACGGGATTTTCGCGCGAGCTCTCCCTCGACCCGGCCCAAGATCGTCAGCTCGACGCCGAGAGCGGCGTCGCCTTCAGGTATTCCAGGTTGACGGGCCGGTCACGCAATCGATGCGCGGTTTCGTTTCCGGCTCGCGTCCCTCTTCGGCGCGGTAGGCGGCAGGGCCATGTTGGTCCACCCCGAATGGCAGTCGACCAGCATGCGCCGCGAGAAGTCCGCCGTAGACAAGCTCCCTGGGAAGCCGAGAAACTCATCGCGCGGCGTGTGTTTCGTGACGACATGGACACCGTCTGCCGCCCAGTGACTCTTGATCCGCAGACCGGTCGGATGTGCGGGGCCGCAGCAGAAGCAGGTGAAGTCAGGCGCGGCGCGGTCCCGAATAGACAGCCCGCGCTGAATTCGTAACATGAGCGACCTCCGTCGTGACCGGCTGCAAGCGTACCATACCTGCCGTGTTGAGAAGTCGTCCCCTTGCGCGCTTCCGTAGAGCGGCGAGGCCCTTGTAGCACGGAGAGTCGCGGGCGCGCCTTTAACTTCAGGCGTGTCCGGTCTCCGTTGTAGATTTGACCGCCAGCAAGGCCAAGTGTAGGTCAGCCGGCGTATGGATGCATGTGGCGACAGATACGCAGAGCGAAGCATAAAGCCATGTACAAGAACATTCTCGTTCCCATCGATGCGGAAGGCTTGTCCGACCGGGCGCTGCAGCACGCCATCGGCCTCTCGGGTGCGCTGGGCGCGCAGCTGACGTTGATGACCGTCGCTGAGCCGGTCTATGCAGATGTGACCCGGGCCGAGAAACGGTGAGGCGTTCGAGGGCGGGGACGCCGCTACCGAGCATGCCAACAAATTGCTCGAAAGTCTGCGTCGGAGAAATTGCGAGCGGCGAAAATTCCCTTTGAGACCGCCGTCTATTGCGGCGACAAGCCATGGGAAGGAATCGCGATGGCGCAAGGGGAGACCACCATTGCGATCTGATCGTCAGCGCCCCCGCGGCGGCAAGCATCTCGACGGTTTCGTCTTCGGCAGCGTTGCGGCTTCCGTGCTGACGCGCAGCCAAATTCCGCTTCTGGTCGTGAAGGACAGCGACGCCTCGGACTGAAGGCAAGGTTCTGGTCCGTCGCCAGAGGCGGACGTTCGGCCCTCAATTCCCGTCCAGGATCGGCCGACAGCGGACTCGCGTCCCCTAGCGCGTCTTCAACAACACATGCTTCTTCCTGCCGAGCGAGAGCTTGATCGCGCCGTCGCGCATGTCGGCGGCGCGTAGTACGCCGCGCTCGTCCGAAACAGGCGCGTCGTTGACGCGCAGGCCGCCGCCCTTGATCTGGCGGCGCGCCTCGCCGGTGGAGGCGACGAGGCCCGCCTGCACGAAAGCGGTGAGAACGCCGATCCCCGCATCCATTTCGGCCGCGGAGATTTCGACCGTCGGCAGCGTATCGGCGGCGACGCCCTCCTCGAAGGTCTTTCGCGCCGTCTCCGCCGCTCTCGTTCAGCGGCCTCGCGGCCGTGCACGAGCGCGGTCGCCTCGTTGGCCAGGATCTTCTTCGCCTCGTTGACTTCAGCCCCGCCGAGCGCCGCCAGTCGATTGATCTCGGCCATCGGCAGGAAGGTGAAGAGTTTGAGGAAGTGCGACGTCCGCATCTTCGGCGTTACGCCAGAACTGCCAATAGTCGTAGGGACTCAACGCGTCCGGCTCGAGCCACACGGCGCCTGCCGCCGTCTTGCCCATCTTGGCGCCGGACGACGTCGTCGTGCAGCGGCGCGGTCAGCGCGTAAAGCTGCGGCGTTCCCATGCGCCGGCCGAGGTCGATGCCGGTGACGATGTTGCCCCACTGGTCGGAGCCGCCCATCTGCGCGAGGCAGCCGTAGCGCCTGTTCAGCTCGACGAAGTCGTAGGCCTGCAGGCACATGAAGTTGAACTCGATGAACGACAGCTCCTGGTCGCGCTCCAGACGGAGCTTCACCGAATCCATCGACATCATGCGGTTGACCGAGAAATGCCGGCCGACGTCACGCAGGAACTCGATGTAGTTCAGTTTCGTCAGCCATTCGGCGTTGTCGGCCATGACCGCGTCGGTCCTGCCATCGCCGAAGGCGAGGAACTTCGAGAAGATGCGCTTGATCGCCGCCTTGTTGGCGTCGATCGTCTCGATCGACAGGATCTTGCGCGTCTCGTCCTTGCCGGGTGATCGCCGACGCGCGTCGTGCCGCCGCCCATCAGCGGAAGCGGGCCGTCCGCCGCCCGTGCGCTGCAGCCAGGCGAGCATCATGATCGACAGGAGGTGGCCGACGTGCAGCGAGGGCGCGGTGCAGTCGTAGCCGATGTAGGAGATCAGTTCGCCCGCCTTCGCCCTGGCGTCCAGACCCTCGAGATCCGAACATTGATGGACGTAGCCGCGCTCGATCAGGGCGGCGAGGAAATCGGACTCGGACGGAATTCGGACGGGGCGGCGGACATGGCTGGCTCGGCGGCTGAAAGGAAGCCGAACTCCTTTAGGGCCCTGCCCGGTCGTGGCAAGGCGCGGCGGAGGCGGCGCAATCCGGCAGGTCCGGCGCTGAAGCATTAACCTTAATGGTTTCTGATGGCCGCGGATGTGGCGGGGCTGCGTCCGGAGTGACGATATGTCGGTACGCACGCATTTTCCTTCGGCCAAAGAGTTCTGACAGCCATTTTTTCTTCACGGTTTCCCGCGGCGGCCGGCAGAAACGGTTCGCGCTGCGGCCCGGCGCCCTCTATTCCCTGGCCGCCGGCCTGCCCCTGCTCGGCGCTTCGTCTATCTCGGCGCGACCGCCTACCTGTTCTTTCGCGACGACAGCGGTCGCGGCGCTGATGGCGCGCCAGGCCCGCCAGCAATACGCCTACGAGGATCGGCTCGCCGTCATGCGGCTGCAACTCGATCGCGTGACGAGCCGGCAATTGCTCGATCAAGATCTGTTCGAGGGCAAGGTCCAGCATCTCATCGCGCGCGAGGCGCAACTGGAGACGCGCACGGCGATCGTCGCCGCGCTCAGCGAGCGCATCGGCGTAAGTCCCTCGAGACGACGGCCGCGCATCGCGCCGGCGTCCGCCAAGCCCACCCCGCGCACCGCTCGGACGCCGCACGGCGCGCATGCCACGCCGGCCGCCGGCGGCCCGGAGACGAAGGCGAACGGTTTTGCCCCCCTGCCGCAGCCGATGGACGATCTGCCGTTCAAACCGGAAAAGCCGCGACCGGACGGCTTCGAGCTGCGCGGCCAGCCGCTGCGCTCGAGCGCGCTGCCAGCCGAGCGGAACCGGCTGCTCGACGAAGCGGCCGACGCCGAAATGTCGACCCACGCCCGCATCGAACTGCTCGCCGCCTCTCGATCGTATCGAACGCCAGCAGGTGTCCGCGCTGGCCTCGCTGCCGGCCCGGCGAAGCGCAAGGCGGAAGAGCTGGAAGCCGTGATTGCGGAGACCGGCCCGTCGGCCAGCCGACTGAAGGCTTCGAAGGCGGCCGCGGTCGGCGGCCCGTTCGTTCCAGCCGCGCTCGGAGGGCTCCGGCACGCCGAGCGGCAGCTCGCCAAAGTGCTGGGCGCCTTCGTCGCGCTCGACCGAATCCGGCGCGTCCTGCCGTATGTGCCGGTGCGCAAGCCCTTGTCGGGCCAACCCGAAATCACCTCCACCTTCGGCTATCGCTCCGACCCCTTTCTGGGCCGGCCCGCCCTGCATTCCGGGCTCGACATGCGCTGGCGGGAAACCGGAACGCCGGCGCGCGACGGCTGGCGGCAAGGTGGTCACCGCAGGCTGGAGCGGCGGCTACGGCAATCTTGTCGAAATCGAGTACGCAACGGCTCGTCGACCCGCTACGGTCACCTCTCGGCGATCTTGGTCGCGGAAGGCCAGACCGCGTGGCGGCGGGAGAAGTGGTCGGCGCGTAGGTCTGACCGGCCGCTCGACCGGCCCGCACTTGCACTATGAGGTGCGCATCGACGACGAGGCGACCGACCCCGCACGTTTCGTAAAGGCAGCGCGACTGCCGTCGATCCGCGACTGAGCGAAAGCGTCGGCCATTCGCGTCCCGCGTAAAGTCCTCCGTTCATAGTTCGCCTCTATCCTGCGCGCCCTGGATAGCGCGAGAATCGGAAGCATGCAGAGCCGGAGCGTTTCTATCGACGCGTTGCGCGGCGTTGCGATTCTCGCCGTTCTGCAACTGTATTCGTTTGCGACAACCACGCCTACCGGTTTCTCGATCTGCCGCAGGCGATCCAGCAGATTCTCGGCGGCGGCCGCGCAGGCGTCGATCTGTTCTTCGTCCTTTCCGCCTATCTTCACCAACAACCTCATCAAACATCGCGATCGCGCCGGCCTTGTTCCGACCTTCTACCTGCGCCGCGTGTTTCGGATTATTCCGCTCTTACTGGCTGCTTCTGGCGACAGGTTTACGCTCTCGGGGCTGTGGACGTTCGCCGAACTGCCGCAGCGCACGTTCCTCTGGCACGACCACTATCCGCTCTGGACGTATCTGCTGTTCCCGCAGAACTGGGCGAACGGCTTTGCCGGCGAACCCGTCGCGCATTATTTCGCGCTGACCTGGTCGCTCGCTGTCGAGGAGCACTTCTACCTACTGCTGCCGCTGCTTGCGACGCGCCTGCAACCGCGCGCGCTTCGCGGCGCTGGCCATGATCTGGGTCAATACGGCGCTGTCGGTCTGCATGGCGCTGGAGTCGCATGTCACGATCTTTGCGCCCTATGTCTTCACGATCGCCCGCCTCGATCCTGGCTGGGGCATTCTCATCGCGCTCACGCCGCAGCTCTGGCCGCAATTCGTCGGCCGCTTCGACCGGCGCCTGTGTCTTGCGATCGGCGCGCCGTGATCTATGTCGACGTCGCTGCTCTCGACCGAGATCAAGCCCGGCCTCTACGAGATGGTCGGCATTACGACGCTGACCGCGTTGGCTTCTGCGATCCTGACGTTCGGAGTCGTGCATGGCGCGCGCGCTACAGCGAGCGACGGCCGTACGCGCTTGCTCGCATGGTTCGGCGCGCGCTGCTATTCGCTGTATCTCGTGCACATGCCCGTTCTTGGGCCTGACGTTCTCGCCGCCGCCACGCCTCTGGCCGGGCGTCGAGAGCTATACGGCAATTGCTTTGTGCGTCGTCGCGATGGGCCTGACGGCTCATCGTCGCCAACTTCTGCTACCGCCGGATCGAGCTGCCGTTCATCGCCATGAGGAGCGGCTCGCGCCCTACAGCAAGGCGCGAGAGATCAGTCGCCCGCGCCTGTCGCGTGATCAGTCGACGTCTTCGACCTTGTCCGGCCCGCCGCCGTGGATGCGCTGGGCGAGGGCCGCCCAGAAATCGTCAAGCTCGCCGTCGAGCACTTCGTCCGGCGTGCCGGACGTGACGCCCGTGCGCAGGTCTTTGACGAGCTGATAGGGCTGCAGCACGTAGGAGCGGATCTGGTGGCCCCAGCCGATGTCGGTCTTGGAGGCCGCAATCGCGCTGGCCTCGGCCTCGCGCTTCTCCAGCTCGAGTTCGTACAATCGCGCGCGCAGCATGTTCCAGGCGGGTGGCGCGGTTCTTGTGCTGCGAGCGCTCCATCTGACAGGCGACGACGATGCCGGTCGGGATGTGCGTGATGCGGATCGCGGAATCCGTGGTGCTGACGTGCTGGCCGCCGGCGCCTCGACGAGCGGAACGTGTCGATGCGGCAGTCGCTTTCATTGACCTGGATGTCGATCTTGTCGTCGACGACCGGATAGACCCAGACAGACGCGAACTCGTGCGGCGACGCGCGTTCGAATCGAAGGGCGAGATGCGCACGAGCCGATGCACGCCTGATCTGGTCTTCGACCAGCCGTGCGCGTTATGGCCCTTCACGAGCAGGGTGCCGGACCTGATGCCCGCTTTCGCTGGGCGTCTCCTCGATGATCTCGACGCTGAAACTTGTGGCGCTCCGCCCAGCGCGCATACATGCGAGCATGCGCGCCCAGTCCTGGCTCTCGGTGCCGCCCGCGCCGGAATGCACTTCGATATAGGTGTCGTTGCCGTCCGCTTCGCCTGCGAACAGGGCTTCGACCTGACGGCGGCGCGCCTCTGCGACGAGCCCCTCAGCGCCTCGACGCCTTCCTTCTCGGTCGCGGCGTCATTCGCTCTCGCCGAGCTCGACCAGCGTGATGGCGTCGTCGAGTTCGCGCTCGAAGCGGGCGATGGAGCCCAGACGATCCTCGAGCTCGCGCTCGCGCATGAGCTTCTGCGCAACGCTGTCCGGATCGTTCCAGAGATTGGGGTCTTCGGATTTGGCGTTCAGTTCCGCGAGGCGGCGCGTCGATGTATCGACGTCAAAGATGCCTCCTCAGCAGTCCCACGGACTGCTTGATCTGCTCGACGAGGGCTTCGGGTTCAGCGCGCATGCGACCTTGCGGGTGGCGAGAGAAAACTCTGCGCCACTCCCTACTCAAGATAGGCCGTGTCAGTAAAGCCCGCGCCCGTGCCGGAGCCGACGGAGCGATCCACGCCCGGCGCGGTGGCCGCGCCGCGCGAGGTCGCGTCGCCGATCACCGAATAGGTGTCGGGCGGCGCGGTGCCGGGCTTGAAGGCCTCGAGGATGGAGCCCGCGCCGGCGGAGCGCATTCCCGAGCGCGGATCGACCGAGATCAGCTTGATGCCCGGCGGCACGCGGAAGGGAACGTCGGCCTTGTCCTTGAGCGCCATCGCCATGAAGTCGCGGAAGATCGGCGCCGCATAGGTCGCCGCCTGCGCGGACTTGCCGGAGCCGAGCGAGCGCGACGGTCGTAGCCGATATAGACGCCGACGGCGAGATCGGGCGAGAAGCCGACGAACCAGAGGTCCTTCGCTTCGTTGGTCGTGCCGGTCTTGCCGGCGAGATGCTTGCCGACCTTGGCTCGATGCCTTGGCCGGTGCCGAGCCAGCAGCACCACGCCTTCCATGATCGAGGTGATCTGGTAGGCGGTCAGCGGATCGAGCACCTGCTCGCGCTTGTCGACCAGCTTGGGCTCGGACTGGTTGTCCCACTTGGCGGCGTCGCAGCCGACGCACTGGCGCTCGTCGTGACGATAGATGCGGTGCGGCCCCAGCGGTCCTGAATGCGGTCGACGAGCGAGGGCTTGATGCGCTTGCCGCCGTTGTCGACATGGCGTAGCCCGCGACCATGCGCATCAGCGTCGTCTCGCCCGCGCCAAGCGACAGCGAGAGATAAGGCGCCCATGTCGTCGTAGATGCCGAAGCGCTTGGAATATTCGACGATGAGCGGCATGCCCACGTCCTCTTCGCCAGGCGCACGGTCATCATGTTCTTGGAATGCTCGATGCCGTAACGCAGCGTATGCGGGCCGGTGCCGCGGCCCTCGAAGTTTTCCGGGCGCCAGATCTCGCCGTTGCCCTGGTCGATCTCGATCGTCTCGTCGAGAATGATGGAGGACGGCGTGTAGCCGTTGTCGAGCGCGGTGGCGTAGACGAAGGGCTCGAAGGCCGAGCCCGGCTGGCGCTGCGCCTGCGTCGCGACGAATTCCGACTGGTCGAACGAGGAACGCCGACCATGGCGAAGACGCGGCCCGTATAGGGGTCCATCGCCATCAGCGCGCCGGAAATGTCCGGCACCTGGCGCAGGCGGAACTGGCCGGGGCTTTTCTCGAGCGGCTCGACATAGACCACGTCGCCGACGCTGAACGCCGTGCGCGGGGGACTTTCCGGTCCAGGTCATGCCATCGCGATTGATGACGCCCGTCTCGCGTTCGCGCGCGAGCTCGCCGGACTTTTCCTTGCGCGGCTGCAGGCCGATGCGCGCCTGGCAGCTCTGCGGCGTCGAGGATGACGGCCAGGCGCCACGGCTTCACGTCGCTGAGCGCGGGACCGGCGCCGAGGGGCGCGCCCCAGTCGCCTGCGGTCTCGATGTGCTGCATGGCGCCGCGATAGCCCTGCGCCTCGTCGAAGCGCACGAGGCCGTTGACCAGCGCCTTGCGCGCATAGACCTGCATCTGCGGATCGAGCGTCGTGCGCACCGACAGTCCGCCCTCGTAGAGCTTCTTGTCGCCATAGCGGTCGGACAATTCGCGCCGCACTTCCTCGGCGAAATAGCCCGCAACGGGTAGGTGTTGGGCGAGAGCGCGCGCGGATTGACGCCGAGCGGCTCGGCGCGGGCCTTGTCGCCGTCTTCCTTGGAAATATAGCCGTCGTCGACCATGCGGCGGATGACGTAGTTGCGGCGGTCGATGGCGCGGTCGCGGTTACGGAACGGATTGAGGTCGCTCGGCTTCTTCGGAAGGGCGGCGAGATAAGCGGACCCGGCGATGGTAGAGTTCGTGCACCGACTTGTTGGAAATAGTTCAGCGGAAGCGGCGACGCCATAGTTGCCCAGACCGAGATAGATCTCGTTCAGGTAGAGCTCGAGTATCTTTTCCTTGGAATAGGCGGCCTCGATGCGAAACGAGATCAGCGCCTCGCGAATCTTGCGCTCCATCGAGCGCTCGTTGCCGACGAGGAAGTTCTTGGCGACCTGCTGGGTGATGGTCGAGGCGCCCTGCACATGCTTGGAGCCCTGCAGCAGAATCATCACCGCGCGCGCCACGCCTTCCGGGTCGACGCCGTTGTGTGTGTAGAAGTTCTTGTCTTCGGCCGCGATGAACGCCTGCTTCACGAGGGGCGGAATTCAGCTCGGCAGGATACAGGCCGCTCGCGCGCATATTCGGCCAGAATCGATCCATCGCCCGCGTGGATGCGCGTCATGACCGGCGGCTCATAGTTCTTGAGCTGCGCAGTGTCCGGCAGGTCCTTGGAAAAGGTGTAGATGACGGCTGCGACCGCCACTGCGCCGATCACGAAGAGAATCGCGCCGGTCGCAAATACAAAGCCGGAAAAGCGGCCGATCATCCGCATATCGATCGTCTCTGCTCAAAGTTCATTGATCAAACGCCCCGGTCTCGCGTCGACTTCGCTTGGCCGCCCGCGACCCTTCACGGGCCGAACGCTGCGCTCCGGCGGCCAACCCATATACGCACCTGCCGGTCAATCCACACGAAAACGCGAGCGCTTGATGCGCAATTTTTGTAGGATCTGGTGGGCAAGGGCCATGCGCGGAAATTGCGGCCTATCGGGGCGGCGCCAGCCCGGCGCTGTTCCGGCGAGGCGCGGATCGTTCGGGGCCGGCCGTGCGCCTTGAGAAATAGCGTTCGACCGCCTGGGCGAATTCGTTCGGCGGCCGTTTGCCGCCATTGCTCCGAATTCAGCTTCGCGAGGTCGCGATCATTGGACATGTGTAGCCGAGTTCGATGGCACGGACGGCACGTCCGGCGCCTTGAGGACCACGAATCCGGCCGAGCGGACTGGGTTCTTTGTTGAGATCGCCGGCCTTCCAGAAATCGATCAGGCTGGTCGCGAACTGGTGCCCTGGCCAGCGCGTTTCTGCGCCGGGTGAGGTCGAACAGGATGTCGTTGACGTCGCCGATCTCGATTCCGCCATGCCGCCGGCCTTGTCGGCGGCGTTTTCGGTCGCCGCCACACGCGCGGCCTCGGCGTCGGAGGCGCGATCGGAGACGGTGTAGACGGTCGCGCCGCGCACGGAGGTCTCGGCCAGCATGTCCGCGTGGATCGAGACGAAGAGCGCCGCGGTGCATTCTTCGGGCGACTTTCACGCGATCGGCCAAGGGGATGAACTCGTCGGAATTGCGGGTCAGCACATGGTGCGCGCCCGGCCGCCCGCCTCGAGCTTGGCCGCAAGCCGCCGCGCCACATCGAGCACGATGTCCTTTTCATACGCGGACGGCGCCGACTGCTCCTCATGTCGACGCCGCCATGCCCGGCGTCGATGACCACCAGGGGCGTGACCTGCGCCGGCTCGGCCGCCGGCTCCTCGCGCACGGGCGCCTTCGAAGGTGCGCGGCCCGCGCCGCGCGGGGCTGCGGCGCGGAATGTGTCCGGCGCCGTGGTCGCGAGTTCCACCACCAGACGGGCCGCCCCGCCCGACCTCGGTCGGCTCCGCCACAGCCTTCACGATCCGCGCGGGCTCGGAGAGATCGAAGACGATCTGCGAACGTCCGCGGGCGAACTGCCCGAAGCGGAAGGTCGAGACCAGGGCTGCGCCTCGACTTGCCCTTCGCGGGTTGAGCGCGACCGATCGAGGGGTCGATGAGGAAGAGGTTTCAGGCAGTTCCACCACGACACGGTCGGGATCGGCGAGCACATAGGCGTCGACTGGAAACGGACCTGTTGAGATCGAAGACAATTTTTGCCGATGCCGCGGAGCGTTCGACTGTGGCGGCGGTCACGGCGACGCCTGCGCCGGGCAAGTCAAGCGCGCGCGGCAGAACGCGCACCCACGAGGCCGGTCGCGTGCGACAGCGCGGAGCCGCCGAGAAGTTGACGCGACGGCAATGGCCACGAAGCCAGATGTCCGGAGGCCACCAAGGCCCATTCGATTCCTCGCAATCTGCGCGGGCCGGCCGTTGCGTCCTTGTAAGGAATAGAGGCGCGCAGTGGTTAATGGTTCGTAACCGGGCTCGCCCGCTTTATGGGCGGAGTGTGCAACACACAAGCCACAGGTCCAGCATGAAACTTGCCAAGGGCCAATCTGATCGCATATGTAGAAATGGTCCGTCCTGCGCGTCGCGCTCCCTCGGGAGCGCCGGGGACGGATGGGTTTCCCCATTGCTCCGAAGTCTCGATCGAAATCTCGTGCCACCGATCGGCCAGGACTCGAGGGCTTCTTTGTTGACCCCGGCGGATATCCGCCGAAGGTCGTGTCCCGTCAGGCCCTCGCCGGGCCAAGAGACCTGAAGTGAGCGCTGGCATTCTTTTACATCCGACATCGATCGCAGCGGCCGCGAAGGGCCAACGCCGTCGTGTGGGACGAGACGCCGGCCGCGGGCGCGGCGAGCGCCCGACAGGTCGCCATCAATGCCTCTTCCGGGACGGTCGCCGCCTCTTCAAACGTGCGCCGGCCCGTTTCTTCAACTCCTCTCCTCATCCTCAAACATCGCGCGTGACAGCTCCGCAGCGGAGCCGCGCACTCCCGCCTCGGCCCAATTCGAGCCATGCAGTGACGCGGCGCCCGCCCGGCGGAACGCGCCAAAGAGTTAGCAATGGCCGTATCAAATGCTGATCGACGCATCCCATCCGGAAGAAACCTGGTGGTGGTGCTCAGAGGTAATCGCGTCGAAGAATTCGATTTCGAATCCGGCCTCGAAGTTAGGCGTAGCTGCGCGGCAACATCTATCTTGCGAAAGTGACGCGGGTCGGAACTGTCCCTGCAGGCCGCCTTCGTCGATTACGGCGGAAACAGGCACGGCTTCCTCGCCTTTTCGGAAATCCACCCCGACTATTACCAGATCCCCGTCGCCGACCGGCAGGCGCTGCTCGAAGAAGAAGCCGCCTCGCACGCCGAGGAGGAGGAGGAGCAGCGCCCGCGCCGCAGCCGCCGTCGCGGCCGCGACCACGAAGCGCGTCGCCAGTCGAACGCCGACGAGACGATTTCCGAAGCCGCGCCGCTGAGCGACGACGGCGGGTGGCGCCCGAAGGCGAGGCCCCTGCGGAGGACGAAGCCTCGCATGACGCGGCGCCTGTCGAGACGAAGGACGACGTGCCGAGCCGGCCGAGGCCGGCGCCGAGCCCCCGCTCCCGTCGAGGCGAGCGAACCGGTCGCGGTCGTCGAAGCTGCTGCGGCGGAGCCCATCGAGGCGCCTGCGGCTGACGAGCCGGCGCCCGCCGAGGCAGGGTCCGACGAGGCGCCGCACACGCTCGCCGTGGACGAACAGGGCTACGCCACGATCTCCGAGACCGACGCCGACCTGAACGCCGACGAGGTCGCCGAGACGCCGGACCACGAGGTCAAGGCCCGCCGCATCAATGAGCGCGACGAGGAAGCCTCCGACGACGAGGAAGAGGACGAGGAAGAGCACGTCGAGCAGATCGGCGGCGACGCGATGGAGGAAATGCCCTGTCGCCAGCCGCGCCTGCGCCGCCAGTACAAAATTCAAGAGGTCATCAAGCGCCGGCAGGTGCTGCTCGTTCAGGTCGTCAAGGAAGAGCGCGGCAACAAGGGCGCTGCGCTGACCACCTATTCGTCGCTCGCCGGCCGCTATTCGGTGCTGATGCCCAACACGGCGCGTGGCGGCGGCATTTCGCGCAAGATCACCGACGCCGGCGACCGCAAGCGCCTCAAGACCATCGCGCAGGACCTCGAAGTTCCGGATGGCATGGGCGTCATTCTTCGCACCGCGGGCGCCTCGCGCACGCGGCAGGAGGTGCGCCGCGACTTCGAATATCTGATGCGCATGTGGGAGACGGTGCGCGAGACGACGCTGCGCTCCTCCGCCCCGACGCTGGTCTACGAGGAAGGCTCGCTCATCAAGCGCGCGATCCGCGACCTCTACAACAAGGAGGTCGACGAGGTTGTCGTCTCCGGCGAGAACGGCTATCGCGAAGCCAAGGACTTCATGCGGCTGCTGATGCCGAGCCACGCCAAGAACGTGCGGCTGTGGCGCGAGCCGCAGGGCGTGTTCGTCAAGTCCGGCGTGGAGACGCAACTCGACGCCATGTTCTCGCCGCAGGTGACTCTGAAGTCCGGCGGCTATCTCGTCATCAACCAGACGGAAGCGCTGGTCGCCATCGACGTGAACTCGGGCCGCTCGACGCGCGAGCACAATATCGAGGACACGGCGCTGCGCACCAATCTGGAGGCGGCCGACGAGGTCGCGCGCCAGTTGCGCCTGCGCGACCTTGCCGGCCTGATCGTCGTCGACTTCATCGACATGGAGGAGCCGCGCAACAATCGCGCGGTCGAGCGTCGGCTGAAGGATGCGCTGAAGAACGATCGCGCGCGCATCCAGGTCGGCCGCATCTCGCATTTCGGCCTGCTCGAAATGTCGCGCCAGCGCATCCGCACAGGCGTGCTCGAAGGCTCGACCATCCCCTGCCCGCATTGCGCCGGCGCCGGCACGGTGCGCTCGACCTCGTCCATCGCGCTGCATGTGCTGCGCGTTCTGGAAGAGGCTCTCATCAAGAGCGCCTCGCACAATATCATCGTGAAGACGCGCACCAACGTCGCGCTCTACATCCTCAACCAGAAGCGTTCGCACCTGCGCGAGATCGAGCGCCGCTTCGGCGTCGAAATCTACGTGATCGCCGACGACACGCTGACCGGCTCGACCTATCACGCGCTGGAGCGCGGCGAGCCGGCGACCGGCACGCCCGAGCCCCAGCGGATCGATCCCGCCCTGCTCGCGGCCGAGGAAGAAATCGACGAGACGGACGAGACGCTGGAGGACGAGGACGCCGACGAGGCGGCCGACGCCGAAGGCGACGCGGACGGCGACGACGAGTCCGATGGCGAAACCGAAGGCCGTCGCGGCCGCGAGGATCGTGGCGAGGATGGCGAGGACGGCCAGCGCCGCCGTCGTCGCCGCCGCCGCCGCCGTGGACGCGGCGGCGAGCGCGAAGGATCGATCGCGGCCGATGCGCCGCAGCCGTCCGACGATGGCCTCGCGGTCGTGGCCGAAGCGAACGGCGATTTCCTGAAGTCGGAAATCCCCGGCGAACGGTCCGGGCCCGGCTTTTGGGCGCGCGAAAACTCGGATCGTCCCGAGCCTTTCCATGCGCCGAACTCCGAGCAATCGCCGGGCTCCGAGCAATCGGCGCAACCCGCGACCGTGGAATCCGCGCCGGAGCCGGTTGCCGAACAGCCCGCCCCCGCGCAACCCGAACTGACACAGGTTGAACCCGCCGCGGTCGAAGCCGCGCGTGAAGAACCGCCGGCGCCTGCGCCGCAGGCGGCCGCCGCGCAGCCGGAAGCCGAGCCTCAGCCCCCGGCGCAGCCGCCGCGCGCCCTCGAACAACCGCGCCCCGAAGTCGGCCGCGTGATCACGGAGGCAGATCCGAGCGCCCCGAAGAAGGGCGGCTGGTGGCAGCGCGCGAAAGCGTCGATCACCGGCGAGTGATCGCCGGCTCGTACGAACTGAAACGCCGGGCTCTCGCCCGGCGTTTGCATTTCCGGCCGATCAAGCTGGAACGGCTTCCAGCGCCGGATAATCCGTGTAACCGGCGGGACCTTCCGAATAGAAGGTCTGCATGACCCACGGATTCAGGGGCGCGTTGCGCTTCAGGCGCTCCACGAGGTCGGGATTGGAGATGAAGTCCTTGCCGAAGGCGACAGCGTCGGCCTCGCCCTTCGCCAGAACCTGAGCTGCGGTCTCTGCGGTCAGGCCTTCGTTGGCGATCCAGGGGCCGCCGAAGATCTTGCGCAATTGCGGGCCGAGACGCGGCTCCTTCAGGGATTCGCGCGCGAAAATGAAGGCGATTCCGCGCCGGCCGAGTTCGCTGGCGACATAGCCGAAGGTCTTCGCCGGATCGCTGTCGCCCATGCTGTGGGCGTCGCAGCGCGGCGCCAGGTGCATTCCGACGCGGCTCGCGCCCCAGACGCCAATACAGGCGTCGGCTATCTCAAGCATAAGCCGCGCGCGGTTCTCGACCGGGCCGCCGTAGCGGTCCGTGCGCTTGTTGGAGCCGTCCTGCAGGAACTGGTCGATCAGATAGCCGTTGGCGCCGTGGATCTCGACGCCGTCGAAGCCGGCCTTCTTCGCATTCTCGGCGCCGCGCCGGAACGCCGCGACGACATCAGGAACCTCTTCGGTTTCGAGCGCGCGCGGCACGGGATGAAGGCGCTTCGGCCGCAGGAGGCTGACATGGCCTTCCGCCGCGATGGCGCTCGGCGCCACGGGCGGGCGGCCATCGTGATAGACGGGATCGGAGATGCGGCCGACGTGCCAGAGCTGCATCATGATGCGGCCGCCGGCGGCGTGCACGCCATCGACAATTTGCTTCCAGCCTTGCGTCTGTTCGTCGGACCAGCAGCCGGGCGTCGAGGGATAGCCCACTCCCTGCGGATCAACTGAAGAGGCTTCGGTGATGATGAGGCCGGCGGAGGCGCGCTGCACGTAATAGTCGCGCATCAGCGCGTTGGGAACGCGGCCGGGCAGCGTCGCGCGATTGCGCGTGAGCGGCGCCATCACGATGCGGTTGGGCAAATGGATCGCGCCGAGCGTGATCGGATCGAACATCGAGGACATGCAGATTTTCCAGCTTGGGGAAGTTGCGGCAGGATAGCCGCGGGATGAACACAGAGGTAGAGCATCGGAGCATGAGCTCCACGCCCGAGACGCATCGACCCTCCCGCAAGCGCCGCCTGGCGCGGGCGACCGCGGCCGGTCTTGCCCTTTGGGCGGCGGTCGCCTACCTCGCCCTGCCCCTGTTCTGGCGGCACGAAGACAGGCAGGGCCTCGCGGGGCGGCCGATGGTGACGCGGACCTCCAACGACATCCCCGGCGATCCCATTAACTTCGGGCTCGTGGGTTCGGAGCGCGAAGTTGTCTGCGCCTTCAACGCCGCCGGCTGGTCGGCGGCAAACCCAGTGACGCTGGAGACTTCGCTGCGCATCATCGGCAGCGTCGCCCTGCGCCGGCCCTATTCGGCCGCGCCCGTCAGTCCGCTCTACTACGACGGACGGCGCGAGGACCTCGCCTTCGAGAAAAGCGAGGGCGGCAGCGCCGACCGGCGCCATCACATCCGCTTCTGGCGCGTATCCGACGAAGAGTCGGGACAGCGGCCCATGTGGCTGGGATCGGCCTCTTTCGATCGCGGCGTCGGCCTCAGCCATTACACGCTGCAGGTGACGCACCATATCGCGCCTGACCTCGACGCGGAGCGCGATTTCGTCGCCGCGCAGCTCGCCAGCGCCGGCATGGTGGAAAGCCTCCGCGAAATCGCCGGAGTCGGGCCGACGCTTCACGGCCGCAACGGCGGCGGCGATCCTTATTTCACCGACGGCGAGGCGATGGTCGCGACGCTTTCGCCCGACTGCAAGGAGCGCACGGAGAAGACGCCATCGCGGGAGAGCGCGCCGTGGCAGGCGACGTTCAAGGACGCCATCTGGTCAGGCTTGCGGCGCCTTCTCGGCGCGGTCTCCTGAGTCTAAGCCTTGAGCCAGCCGGCCATGCGATCGATCGCTTCCGCGATGTCGGCCTCCGATCCGGCGTAGGAGAGCCGCAACGTACGAGCCCCGCGCGCGCGGTCGAAATCGACGCCTGGCGTCGCCGCGACGCCGGCTTCTTCCAGCAGGCGCCTGGAAAAGTCGAGCGAGTCGTTGGTGAAGCGACCAATGTCGGCGTAGATGTAGAAGGCGCCGTCGGGCGGATGGAACTCCGTCAACCCCATCTTCGGCAGCGCGGCCATCAGCGCCGCGCGATTGCGCGCATAACCCGCCTTCACCGCTTCGAGTTCGTCGCGCGCGTCGAAAGCGGCCTCCGCTGCGACCTGACTGAGGAACGGCACGGATATGGCGAGCGACTGCTGCAATCGCTCGACGGGGCGCACCAGTTCTTCCGGCAGCACCAGCCAGCCGACGCGCCAGCCGGTCATGCAGTAATATTTCGAGAAGCTGTTCACGACGATAGCTTCGTTGGTGAATTTCAGCGCCGTCTCGGCCGGGCGCTCGTAGGTCAGGCCGTGGTAGATCTCGTCCGAAATGAAGGCGACGCCCAGCCGGTCGCAGGCCGCGCAGATTTCGCGCAATGATTCATCGGACATCATCACGCCCGACGGATTGGCCGGGCTCATCAGCAGCACGCCTTTCAAAGGCTGCTCGCGATGCGCCGCCTCGATCATGTGCGCCGTCACCGCATGGCGCGTCGCCGCCGTCGTCTCGAGGGGAACGCAGACGCAGCCGAGCGCTTCCAGAATATTGACGTATGCCGGATAGCCGGGCGCCGCCACCGCAACGCGGTCGCCCGCGTCGAACAACGCGAGAAAACTCAGAATGAACCCGCCCGACGAGCCCGTCGTGACGACGACGCGCTGCGGGGCGACGTCGACATTGTAGGTCTCGCCGTAGTGGCGCGCGATTCGCGCGCGCAGCGACGCGCGGCCCAGCGCGTCCGTGTAGCCAACTCGCCCGCCCTGCAGGGCGGCGATTGCGGCGGCGCGCACGGGCGCGGGCGGCGGCGCGCCGGGTTCGCCGACCTCGAGATGCACGACTTTGCGGCCCTGCGCCTCCAGCACGCCGGCCTCGCGCAACACGTCCATCGCCAGAAACGGCTCGACGGCGCTGCGGCGGGACGGGGCGAGACGGGCGATCCTGCGGCTCATGAGGGCTCCTTCAGCGGCCTCACTTATCAGCCAGGCCGCAGCGGGCAAACCTGCGGCCTATTTCCGGCCGCTTTTCAGGCCGATACAATGCCGCAACGACAGTCTCCGCCCATTTCGCGATCCAGATGAATCTGACGACAAAGTCCCGGTCGGCCCTCGCCGCGCTGACCATGTTTTCCGTTTTCGCCTATGGCGCGCCGCCTGCGGTCGCGCAGGGCGTGGCCATCATTCGCGACGCGGAGACCGAGCAGCTTCTGCGTGACTACGTGACGCCGATCCTGCGCGCCGCCAGCATCAACACCGGCGCGGTCAAGATCATTCTCGTCGGCGACCGCGGCTTCAACGCCTTCGTCGCGGACGGACAGAAGATTTTCATCAACACCGGCGCGTTGATGGAGGCGAAAACGCCTAACGAGATCATCGGCGTGCTCGCGCACGAGAGCGGCCATATCGCGGGCGGCCATCTCGTGCGCCTGCATCAGGAGCTGGCGCGCGCGCAGATCATGGCGATCGCCGGGATGCTGGTGAGCGCTGGCGCGGTCGCCGCGCAGATGCAGACCTCGCGCGGCGGCCATCGGCAGACGCAGGTTGGCATGGACCAGGGCGGCGTGGCGGGCATCCTGATGGGACCGCAGGAGCTGGTGCGCCGCTCTCTGCTCTCCTATCAGCGCGGCGAAGAGCAGGCCGCCGACCGCGCGGCCGTGAAATATCTGAATTCCACCGGCCAGTCGGCCAAGGGCATGCTCACGACCTTCGAGCGCTTCGCGAACGAGGCGCTGTTCAAGACGTCGTCGATCGACCCCTATGTGCTCTCTCACCCGCTGCCGGCCGAGCGCATTTCCGCCCTGCAGGACGCAGCGCAGAAAAGTCCCTATTACGAGACGAAGGATTCCGCCGCATTGCAGGCGCGTCACGACATGATGCGCGCCAAGCTGTTCGGCTTCATGGGCGATCAGGCGGAGATTGCGCGGCGTTATCCGGTCAGCGACAATTCGCTGCCGGCGCGCTACGCGCGCGCCATCTCCAACTATCGGTTCGGGCGTCTGGGCGAGGCCTTGCAGGCGATCGACGGGCTGATCGCGTCGCAGCCCGCCAATGCGTATTTCCAGGAGCTCAAGGGCCAGGTGCTGATGGAAAGCGGTCGCGCCCAGGCGGCCCTGCCCTATCTGCGCAAGGCGGCAAGCATGGTTCCCGCCGGCACGCCCATCGCAGTGCTGCTCGGGCATGCGCTTGTGGGCGCGGGCGGCGCAGCCAACGACAAGGAGGCGATACGCGTGCTGAGCAGGGCCACGCAGCGCGATCCGGACTCGTCCGAGGGCTTCCAGTACCTCGCGATGGCCTATGACAACGTCGGCGACCGGCCGAATTCGCAGCTCGCCTCCGCGCAGGCGCTGTTCGTCGCAGGCAAATATGTGGAAGCGCGGACGCAGGCCAAGCGCGCGCAGGACCAGTTCAAGGAAGGTTCCTCCGGCTGGCTGCGCGCGGACGATATCCTCAACTACAGGCCGCCGAAGCTCGACTGAAGCCGCCGGTATGACATAGGCGACTTTCGCTAGTACAAGCATCCTGAACAAAGCGGGCTTTTGCCCCCGGAGCACGACATGCCACGTTTTCTCGCAACGACCGCCGCGCTCGCCCTTCTGGCGGGCGCCTTCGCCGCTGCGCCCCCGGCGCACGCGCAGCAGTTCAACGATGCGCAGAAGTCCGAGATCGGCACGATCGTGCGCGACTACCTCATCAAGAATCCGGAGGTTCTGCGCGAGGCCATCGTCGAGCTCGAGAAGCGCCACAAGGCGGAGGAGGCCGAGCAGCGCGAGACGGCGATCGAAACGGTCAAGCGCCAGATCTTCGACTCGAAATATCAGGTCGTCGTCGGCAACCCCGAAGGCAAGATCACGCTGGTCGAGTTCTTCGACTACAATTGCGGCTATTGCAAAAAGGCGCTGTCCGATCTCTCCAAGCTCGCCAAGGATAATCCTGACCTACGCATCGTGCTGCGCGACTTCCCCGTTCTCGGGCCAGGCTCTCTGGAAGCGGCTCAGGTGGCGATGGCCGTCGGCAAGCAATTCCAGGGCGAAAAGTTCTGGGCCTTCCATCAGAAGCTGCTGACCGGGCGCCAGGCCGGCAAGGAGCAGGCGCTGGCCGCCGCGCGCGAGACGGGCGCCGACATGAACAAGCTCGAGAAGGACATGAAGAGCCCCGACATTCGCGCCGGCTACGAGGAGGTCATGCAGGTCGCCGACAAACTCTCCTTGACCGGCACGCCTTCGTGGGTTGTCGGCAAGGAAGTGATCGTCGGCGCGATCGGCTATGCCGAACTCAACGGCAAGATCGCCAACTACCGCAAGTGCGGCAAGACGAACTGCGGCTGATCAGGCGCTGCGGCGCGCGGCCGGCGCGCCCTCTTCCGCCAGCCGCCTGACTTCGGCGCTGGCGGCTTCCAGCATCGCCGGCAGCTTCGCGATCAGCTCTTCTTCAGGCATGCGATTGTCGAGCCGGCATGCGCGTTCGATCGCCTGCGCGACGCCATAGACCGCGACTGCGCCGATATTGGCGCTCATCGACTTCAGCGCATGGGCGGCGGCGCCGAGCGCCTTGGAGTCTCCGGCCTCGAACGCCGATTTGATCGTAGCCAGCGATTGCGGCGCATGAGCGCAGTACAAGGCGACGATGCGCGTGACGGCCGCATTGTCGCCGCCGCTCATCTCCCGCAAGCCGGAGATGATCTTGGGATTCACATTCTCGGTTTCTGCACTCGCCTCATTGGCCGGCTCCGCCTCCGCGACGGAAACGCTCGTCCCGGCGCAGTCCAGATGCTCGGCGAGGCAACGCGCGAGCGCCGACAGCGTGAAGGGCTTGTGGAGAACGCCGTCCATCCCCGCATCGAGCCACGCGCTCGCGGCGGCGCCGACGACATGCGCGGTGAGGGCGACGATCTTGAGACGGGCGCGGCCGGTTTCCGCCTCGCGCGCGCGTATGGCGCGCGTCGCCTCGTAACCGTCCAGCTCCGGCATACTGCCGTCCATCAGAACGAGGTCGTAGGTCTTGCCTTCGACAGCGTCGACAGCTTCGCGGCCATCGTTGGCCAGATCGGCCGTTATCCCGAGGCGCTTGAGCGCTTCGCAAGCGACTTCGCGATTGACCGCGGCGTCGTCGACGACGAGGACGCGCGCATTCGGGAACAGCGGCAGTTCGGAATGCGCGGCGGCCTGCCGCGCGACGGCGACGGAACGGCCTTCGACCACCGCATCGACGACGGTTCTGGTTTCGCTGATCGCCAGCGGTCGCTGGAGGATGCGATCGACGCGGCCGTCCGCCAGAAGCCGCTCCGGCGCCTCGCCGAGGCCGGCGATCGCGACAATTACGCCGTCGGTCGCGACGTCCAGCCTGCCCATGTTCGGCAGGCTGTCCAGATCGACGAAGACAAGCCGCGCTTCTTTCGCGCGGACGGCAAGCGCGTCCGCCGCGCAGCTCTCAACCGTGAAACCGGCAGTCGCCAGCGCATTTGCGAGATGCGCACGCGAACCTTCGCCTTGCACGCACATCACGGCGCGCGCGGGCGCGGCAAGACGCGGGGTATCCGAAATGGCGCATCCAGCCGTCATCGGCAGGCTGAAGTGGAATGTCGCGCCCTGACCGGCCGCGCTCGTCACGCGGAGCTCGCCGCCCATGGCGGCCACAAGCCTGCGCGCGATGGCGAGGCCGAGGCCCGTGCCGCCGAACTTGCGCGTCGTCGACTGATCGGCCTGCGTGAATGCGCCGAAAATGCCGTCCAGCTTGTCTTCGGGAATGCCGATGCCGGTGTCCACCACACTGAAACGGACACGCGCCGCGTCGGCGGGGTCGTTTTCGATATGGAGCGTCACGCCGCCGGTCTCGGTGAATTTCAGCGCGTTGTTGACGAGATTGGAAAGCACCTGCGCCAGGCGGACGGGGTCGGCGTCGACCGTCACGCCGCGCGGCAGGCGAACGAGATCGGCAAGATCGAGCCCCTTCGACTGCGCGCGGTCGCCGAAGAGGCGCAGCACGTCTTCGGCGGCCTCGACCGGATCTACCGCGAGCGTCTCCACGTCGAGCTTGCCCGCCTCGATCTTCGAGAAGTCGAGAATGTCGTTGATGATGGCGAGCAGCGTCTGGCCGGAGCGCACGATCACGTCCGCATTCTTGCGCGCGCGCGGCGGCAGGTCCGAGGCGGCCAGCATTTCCGCCATGACCAGCACGCCATTCATCGGCGTGCGGATTTCATGGCTCATGGTCGCAAGAAAATCGCTCTTGGAGCGGTTGGCGTCCTCGGCAAGCTCCATCGCGCGGCGATAGTCGGCGGTGCGATCGGCCACCTCGATTTCCAGACGGTCGCGATGGGCCGCGAGGTCAGCATTGCGCTGGCGAATCTCGCCGAGCATCTTGTCGAAGCCGCGCACGAGAACGCCGATTTCGTCGCCGCGCGTCGAATTCATCGTGACATCGTAGTCGTGCGAAGCGCCGACATGCGTCATGGCGCCGGCGAGATCGACGAGCGGGCGCGTCATGCGTCCGAGCATACGCCCGGCGAGGAGGATTGCGACGACGAGCGCGCCGAAGGCGCCCCAAGCCATCAGCGCGAGCGCGTCAGCGAGGCGTTGCGGCAGATCGGACACGTCGCCGACAAGCACCAGACGTCCGACGGGGCGGCCTGCGTCGACGACCGGCGCGACGATTTCCAGCGTGCGCGAACCGAGCAACTGGAAGCGGTCGATCTCGCGGCCCGGTTCGCTCTGGATGGCGTCGCCGACGAGTTGCTCGGTGCGTCCGGTCTCGGCAAGCGCCTCGCCGTTCATATCCTCGAGGCGCACATAGGATGCGCCGGGAATGGCGCCGATGGCGCGCAGGGCGCGGTAAGCGCCGTCCATATCGCGACGGCGCGCCGGCTCGGCGACGGCGGCGGCGATCGACTGCGCGGCTGCGTGCAGCGTCTCCTGCTTCGTGCGCGCGTAGAGGCCGGCGTCGCGCCAGACGAAGACCGACGCGACGACGGCTTGCGCCGCCAGTATCGCCAGCGACACGGCCAGAATGAACTTCACACGGATCGAGACAGGCTTTCCCAGCAATGAGGCCTCGCGCCGGAACCGACGCTGCGGCGGGCGTCGGCAGTGCTTCAGGTGGGCTCAGAGTGCTGCAATGATTTTAAGAATTGATTTGCGCGCCGCGGCTATGGTGGGACGAGAGGGAGTTGCTTCTTGACAGCCGCTCGCATTCGGAAGACCGACGATCCCGGCCGGTCGCGCTGGCGCGACCGGCTGCGCGCCTTCGGTTGCGACACCGGCGGAACCGTCGTCATTCTCTTTTCCATTGCAGCGCCTGTTCTCGCCCTGGCGGCGGGGTCCGCGATCGACTACGCGCGCCTCACGGGTTCACGGTCGTCGTTGCAGACCATTGCCGATGGCGCCGCGATCGCGGGGGCGCAAGCGTTGCGCCTAGCCAACGCCACCAGCGTGACGGTCGATCAGGCGGTCGCCAGATATGTCGCGTCGCGCACCGGCCAGCACGAGCCTGCGATCACGGTTACGACTTCCTTAATGTCCAACAATACGATCGTGGCGGTTCAGACGAGCCGGACGACGCCGTCGGTCGTCAACAATTTCGTCGGCCTGCTCAACATGCGCGTCACCGCGAATGCGCAGGCCCGCGCGGTCGGCAACACGCAGCCGATCTGCCTGATCGGACTCGATCCCTCCAAGAGCAAAACGCTGGAGGTCGACATCGCCCGCGTGCAGGCGACCGCCTGCCAGATCGTGTCGGACTCGACCGCCGCCGACGGCGTCGCCATCTCCAACGGCGCGCAGATGCAGTACGGACGGCTGTGCTCGAGCGGCGGCGCGCAGGCCGACAGCGTCTCGACCTACGCGCCCACGCCGCAGACAGACTGCCCGGCCATCGCCGATCCCCTGGCGAGCCTGCCGCCGCCGGTCGTCGGCGCCTGCACGCAGACCAATCTCAAGATAACAGGCGGCTCGCAGAGCCTGACGCCAGGCGTCTATTGCGGCGGACTGGAACTCGGCTCGAGCGCCAACGTCAATCTGCTCGCCGGAACCTACATCATCAAGGACGGCCCGCTCAGCGTAAAATCGAGCGCCACTCTGTCGGGCAATGGCGTCACGATCTTCCTGACCGGGGCGGGCGCGACGATCGAGGTGAAGTCCAGCGCGAATGTGTCGCTTTCAGCTCCCTCGGCCGGCCCCTTCTCCGGCGTTCTGATGTTCGAGGATCGTTCGGTCGCGCTTCACCAGACCCACAAGTTCGAGAGCCGCAATGCGCCGAACATGCTCGGCACGATCTATCTCTCGCGCGGCGATCTGCAGATTGGCGTGAAGGGCGGCGGCGGTTCGGGCGGCGTGGCGGTCGGCGCGACATCCGCCTGGACGATCGTCGTGGCGCGCACGGTTTCCGTCGCCGACAACCAGACCCTGCAGCTCAACACCAATTACGGCGCGACCACCGTGCCGCCTCCCGGCGGCGTCGGGCCGAATACGGCGAGCGTGCAGCTCGTCCGCTAGGCCGTGCGACATACGGCCGCCTTCGCAAGCGCCCGCAGCCAAACCGGCGATTAAGCCTTGGTTCGCAATTCGCATCTAGCGTGAGGCGCGAGGAGCCTGCGTTGATCGATCACGCCGACAACAATCGTAACTACACATACGTTCTCCTGGAGAACGTCAGGATTCTCGTTGTCGACGACGATCCGATCCATTGCGAGTTCGCCCGGGTTTACCTGTCGACTCCGACCGCCTCGGTCGAGACGGCTCAGAACGGCGCCGAAGGCCTCGAAAAGCTGCGCAGCGAACCCTTCGACCTCGTCGTGGTCGATCTGGAAATGCCTGTCATGAACGGCTTCCAGATGATCCGCGCGATCCGCAACGATCCGGCCCTGCGTCATCTGCCCGTGGTCATCGTGACAGGTCTGGAAGACATGGAGTCGATCGATCGCGCCTATGACGAAGGCGCCACCTCTTTCGTCACCAAACCGGTCAACTGGCGGCTGCTCAGCTATCAGCTACGCTACGTGCTGCGCGCGCAAAGGCGGGCCACGGCGGCTTGATGCGCGGGCCCGATCAGCGCGGCGCGGGTTTGAACCTTTCGAGAAAATCGGGCAGGTCCTCCGCAGCGAGAGGGCGCGCGTAGAGAAAACCTTGCAGATAGTGGCAGCCGGCGGCCTTCAGGAAGCGCTGCTGCTCCACGGTCTCGACGCCTTCGGCGGTCACCTTCATGCCGAGCGCCCGCACGAGGGCGATCATGGCGTGGAGAATGGCGACCGACTTGGTGTTGGGAATGCCGTCGACAAAGCTCTTGTCGATCTTGACCTTGTCGAAGGGCAGCCGCTGCAGCAGCGACAGGCTCGAATAGCCGGTGCCGAAATCGTCCATGGCGACGCGGGCGCCGAGCGCATGAAGCCTGTCCATCTGCTTGCGGGCGAAGTCGGGATCGGCAAAGGCGGCGCTCTCGACGATCTCGATCTCCAGCCGCTCCGGGGGAAACCAGGTCGCGTCCAGCACCCGCGCCACGTCGTCGACGAACCCCGGCTTGGCGAAATGGGTCGGCGAAATATTGACCGCCAGCAAGATGCGCGGCCAGGCGCGGGCGGCCGTGCAAGCCTGTTCGAGAACGTAGAGGCCGAGCAGGTCGATGAGGCCGGCGCGCTCCGCCAGCTCGACGAAACCCTCGGCGCTGACGAAGGCGCCGTCCGGGCGCCGCCAGCGCAGCAGGGCTTCGACACTGGCGACGGACTGCGCGTCGGCGGTCAGTTGCGGCTGGAAAACCACCGACAATTCGCGGCGGTCGATCGCGCGCATCAGATCGGGTCTCGAGATCGTCGGGGCGGTCGCTGCCACGAATCGGGCCTCCTGGCCGGCAAGGCGGTCCCAAGATAGCGGGCAGTATTCGCCGTCAGGCAAGAAATTTGCCTTGTATTCTACGATTTTGAAGGTTTGCGAGGATTAACGCCCGGTCCGGACCCGGCGCGGACGAGGCCCTTCCCCTGCCCCGCCAAGCCGGTTAGAACACCGGCCCGGGCCCAACGGTCCGCCGGAAATCCCGATGAAAACCGTCTACGTCCTCAACGGACCCAATCTCAACCTGCTCGGCCAACGCGAGCCTTCCACCTATGGAACGGAGACGCTGGCCGACATCGAGAAGCGCCTGCGCAAGCTGGCGGGGGCGCAGGACATCGAACTCGTGTTCCGGCAATCGAACAACGAGGGCGATCTCGTCACCTGGATTCAGGAGGCCGGGCTTGCCGGCGCGCCGGTGATCCTCAACGCGGGCGCCTACACGCATACGTCCATCGCGCTTCACGACGCGATCCGCGGCGCCAAGGCGGATGTGGTGGAAGTCCATCTCTCCAACACCCACGCGCGCGAAACTTTCCGACATCATTCGTTCATCTCGCCCGTCGCCAGGGGCGTCATCCTAGGGTTCGGCGCGCGTTCCTACGAACTCGCGCTGCAATCCCTTTTCCCATCGCAATGAGTCCGACGACATGACGAAAAAGCCTGCCGCCAAATCCGCAAAGCCCGTCGCCGCCGCGGCGCGGACAGGCGCCTCCGCCTCCGGGGTCGACGCCGGTCTGGTGCGGGAGCTGGCAGGGCTTCTGTCGGAGACTGATCTCACCGAGATCGAGGTCGAAAAAGGAGACCTGCGCATTCGCGTTGCGCGCGAAGCCCGCTACGCCGTCGCCGCGGCGCCCGCCCCCGTCGCGGTCGCCGCGCCTGCCGCGGCCCCCGCGAAGGCTGCGGCGGCCCCTGCCGAGACGCCCGCGCCCGCGAGCCATCCAGGCGCGGTGAAATCGCCGATGGTCGGCACCGCCTATCGTCGGCCGAACCCGGAAGCGACCCCTTTCGTCGACGTCGGTTCGGTGGTGAAGAGCGGCGACAAGCTGCTGCTGGTCGAGGCGATGAAGACCTTCAACGAGATCGTCGCGCCGAAGGGCGGCACGATCACCGCCATCTTCGTCGAAGACGGGCAGCCCGTCGAATACGACCAGACGCTCGTCATCATCGAGTGATCCGATGTTCGACAAGATTCTGATCGCCAACCGCGGCGAGATCGCCCTTCGCATCCTTCGCGCGGCGAAGGAGCTCGGCATCGCCACCGTCGCGGTCTACTCGACGGCCGACGCCAATGCGATGCATGTGCGGCTCGCCGACGAATCCGTGTGCATCGGGCCGCCGCCGGCGCGCGATTCCTACCTGAACGTGCCGGCCCTGCTGGCCGCCTGCGAGATCACCGGCGCGGACGCGCTGCATCCGGGCTACGGCTTTCTCTCCGAGAATGCGCGCTTCGCCGAGATTCTCGAAGACCACAACATCGCGTTCATCGGCCCGAAGGCCGAGCACATCAAGATCATGGGCGACAAGATCGAGGCCAAGCGCACGGCGCGCCGCCTCGGCATTCCCTGTGTGCCGGGCTCCGAAGGCGGCGTAACCGACGCGGACGAGGCGATGCGCATCGCGCGCGACATCGGCTTTCCGGTGCTGGTGAAGGCGGCGGCCGGCGGCGGCGGACGCGGCATGAAGGTCGCGCGCTCCGAGAAGGATCTCGAGCACGCCATCGCCACCGCCAAGGCGGAGGCGAAGGCCGCTTTCGGCGACGACGCCGTCTATCTCGAAAAGTATCTCGAGAAGCCGCGTCACATCGAAGTGCAGATTCTCGGCGACGGAAAGGGCGGCGCCATTCACCTTGGCGAACGCGACTGCTCGCTGCAGCGTCGGCACCAGAAGGTGCTGGAAGAAAGCCCCTCGCCCGCGCTGAACGCCGAACAGCGCGCCGAGATCGGCGATATCTGCGCGAAGGCGATGCGCGAGCTGCACTATTCCGGCGCGGGCACGATCGAGTTCCTCTACGAGGACGGGCGCTTCTATTTCATCGAGATGAACACCCGCATCCAGGTCGAACATCCCGTGACGGAGATGATCACCGGCCTCGATCTCGTCTCCGCACAAATCCGCATCGCCGCCGGCGCGCCCGTGTCGATGGCGCAGGAGGAGATCCGCTTCTTCGGCCATGCGATCGAATGCCGCGTGAACGCCGAGCATCCAGCGACGTTCCGGCCCTCGCCTGGCAAGATCATGCACTATCATCCGCCGGGCGGCGTCGGCGTGCGCGTCGACAGCGCGGTCTACCAAGGCTACGTGATCCCGCCGAACTACGATTCGCTCGTCGGCAAGCTGATCGTGCATGGCCGCACGCGCAACGAGGCGCTCATGCGCCTGCGCCGTGCGCTCGACGAGTTCATCGTCGACGGAATCGACACGACGCTGCCGCTGTTCCGGACGCTGGTGCGCAATCCCGACGTGCAGAACGGCCTCTACGACATTCACTGGCTCGAGCATTTTCTGGCGACCGGCGGAATGGACACGAATGCGTAAGGCTCGTCGCCGGAGGCTCGCCCTGTGATCGACCCGCTCCTGATCGCGGCGGTCGCCGGGCTCATCGGCGGCTCGATGAACGCTATTGCGGGCGGCGGCTCCTTCGTCACCTTGCCGGCGCTGGTCGCGGCCGGCGTGCCGTCGGTCAACGCCAACGCCACCAGCACGGTCGCGCTCGTGCCGAGCGCGCTCGCCAGCGCTTACGCCTATCGTCACGACTTCCGCGGCTTCGAGGGCGTGTCGATGCGGTCGATGGCGGCCGTTTCGGTGATCGGCGGCGCGGCCGGCGCGCTGCTGCTCATGAACACGCCGCAGCGCGTGTTCGACGCGATCGTTCCCTTCCTGCTCGCCTTCGGCACGATCGTCTTCGCCTTCGGCCGGCAGGCCGGCGAATGGCTGCGTCAGCGCGTGCACATTTCGCCGCACATGGTGCTGGTCTTCCAGTTCCTGCTCGGCGTCTACGGCGGCTATTTCGGCGGCGCGGTCGGCATCATGATGATGGCGACGTGGAGCCTGCTCACGACATCTAGCCTGGCGGCGATGCAGCCCGCCCGCAACCTGCTCAACGCCGCGATGAACGCGACCGCCTCGATCCTGTTCGTCGCCGGCGGGCTGATCTACTGGCCGCAGATGGCCGCCATGCTGGTCGGCGCCATCGCCGGCGGCTATTTCGCCGCGCATTTCGCGCGCCGGCTCGACCCCGCCAAGGCGCGCATCGCCATCTCCTGCCTCAACGCCTTCATCACGGCGTTGATGTTCTGGAAGACCTTCGGCTAGGTCCTTGACCGCGCGCCGGGGCGCCCCCACTTTTTCCGCATGTCGCGCGTCTCGCCACGCCCAGAGATCACGCCGGACCTCGTCCTGCGCGCCTATTCGATCGGCCTGTTTCCGATGGGCGAAAAGGAAGACGACGACCGGCTCTACTGGGTCGATCCGGACGAGCGCGGCGTCTTCCCGCTCGACGGCCTGAAGATTTCCCGCAGCCTGGCGAAGGTCGTCCGCTCCGACAGGTTCGAGGTCCTGGTCGATCAGGATTTCGACGCGGTGATCGAGGGCTGCGCCCACGCCGGGACCTCGCGCGACACGACCTGGATCAATCCGCCGATCCGGCGCCTCTACCGCGACCTGTTCGACGCCGGCTTCGTGCACACCGTGGAATGCCGGCGCGCCGGCGCGCTCGTCGGCGGCCTCTACGGCGTCTCGCTCGGCGCGGCCTTTTTCGGCGAGAGCATGTTCCATACCGAGCGCGACGCCTCGAAGACGGCGCTGGTGCATCTCGCCGCCCGCTTGCGCGCCGGTCGCTACAGGCTGCTCGACACGCAATTCGTGACGCCGCACCTCGCCTCGCTCGGCGCCGTCGCCGTCCCCCGCGCCGCCTATCGCGCCATGCTGGAGGAGGCCGTCGAGGCGCAGGCCGACTTTTTCGCCTGGCCCGCCGACATGCGGATTCCGGGGAGCGAAATCCTTGCTTCTTTCGCATTGCAACGTGACAGCGCGCCATAAATGGCTAGCATTTCCGCGCCCTGACCGAGGGATAGGGCTCGATCGCGACGAAAGAATTTCGCACTGCGGTCGCACAATGGGAGGGAAGTGGATGAAATCGATCAAGCTGGCGCTCGCCGCTACATTTGCGAGCGCGGGCCTTGCGACCGCCGCATTCGCACAGAAGGCTTACGGACCGGGCGTCACCGACACCGAGATCAAGATCGGCAATATCATGCCCTACAGCGGCCCGGCGTCGGCTTACGGCATCATCGGCAAGGCGCAGGGCGCCTATTTCCAGATGATCAACGACCAGGGCGGCATCAACGGGCGCAAGATCAACTTCATCTCCTACGACGACGCCTACAGTCCGCCGAAGGCGGTGGAGCAGGCGCGCAAGCTCGTGGAGAGCGACAATGTCCTGCTGGTCTTTTCCCCGCTCGGCACGCCGTCGAACACCGCGATCCAGAAGTACATGAACGCGCAGAAGGTGCCGCACCTGTTCCTGGCGACCGGCGCGACCAAGTGGAACGACCCGAAGAACTTCCCGTGGACGATGGGCTGGCAGCCGAGCTACCAGGCCGAGGGCCAGATCTACGCGAAATATTTGCTCGAGAAGAAGCCCGGCGCGAAAGTCGCGATCCTCTACCAGAACGACGACTACGGTAAGGACTATCTGAAGGGCTTCATGGACGGGCTCGACGGCAAGATCAAACCCGTCATCACGCTCACCTACGAAGTCGCCGATCCGACGATCGATTCGCAGATGACGCGGATGCAGGCCGCCGGCGCCGACACGTTCATGAACATCACGACGCCGAAATTCGCCGCCATGGCGATCAAGAAGGCCGCCGAGCTGAAGTGGCAGCCGACCCACTTCCTCAACAACGTCTCGGCCTCGATCGGCGCGGTGCTGAAGCCTGCGGGCTTCGAGAACGCTCAGGGCATCATCTCGACGGCGTACATGAAGGATCCCAACGACCCGCAATGGAAGAACGATCCGGGCTTCAAGAAGTGGGACGCCTTCATCGACAAGTACATGCCCGGCGCCAACAAGGCCGACGGCGGCCTCGTCACCGCCTACAACGACGCGCAGACGCTCGTTACCGTGCTGCAGCAGTGCGGCGACAACCTCACGCGCGAGAACGTGATGAAGCAGGCGGCCAACCTCAAGGATATCCAGCAGGAGATGATGCTGCCGGGCGTCCTCATCAAAACCTCCGCCGACGACTTTGGACCGGTTCAACAGGAGCAGTTGATGAAGTTCGACAAGGACCACTGGGAATTGTTCGGCCCGGTCTACGACGCCCGCAAGAAGGCGACGAACTGAACGCGAACCGATGCGGGCGGCCGTCCGGCCGCCCCTTCTCTCGATCAACAAGAAGACCTGCCGCAGGCGCGCCAAGACGCCAGGCGGGCCCGAACGAAAAGCAAGGTGAGGAAACGGGGCCGCCGAGCGGCCATCATGAGGGGAGAAAACGATGAAGCAGAACGCCAAATTCCTGCTTGCGGCGGCGCTCGCCGTCGGCATGTCGGGCGCCGCCGTGGCGCAGAAGAAATACGGGCCCGGCGTCACCGACACCGAGGTCAAGATCGGCAACATCATGCCCTACAGCGGGCCGGCGTCCGCCTACGGCGTCATCGGCCAGACGGAAGCCGCCTATTTCAAGAAGATCAACGACGAAGGCGGCGTCAACGGCCGCAAGATCAACTTCGTCTCATATGACGACGGCTACAGCCCGCCCAAGACGGTCGAACAGGCGCGCAAGCTCGTCGAGAGCGACAACGTTCTGATGATCTTCAATCCGCTCGGCACGCCGCCGAATACGGCCATCCAGAAATACATGAACGCGCAGAAGGTGCCGCAGCTTTTCGTCGCCACCGGCGCGACAAAATGGGACAGCCCGAAGGAATATCCGTGGACCATGGGCTGGCAGCCGAGCTACCAGGCCGAGGGCGTGATCTACGCGCAATACATTCTCAAGAACAAGCCCAACGCCAAGATCGCGATCCTCTACCAGAACGACGATTACGGTAAGGACTACCTCAAGGGCTTCATGGACGGGCTCGCCGACAAGATCAAACCCGTCATCACGCTGACCTACGAAGTCTCCGACCCGACGATCGATTCGCAGATGTCGCGCCTGCAGGCTTCCGGCGCCGACACGTTCTTCAACATCACCACGCCGAAATTCGCGGCGATGGCGATCAAGAAGGCGGCGGAAATGAACTGGAAGCCGCTGCACTTCCTCAACAACGTCTCCGCCTCGGTCGGCGCCGTGCTGAAGCCCGCGGGCTTCGAGAACGCGCAGGGCATCATCTCGACCGGCTACCTGAAGGACCCGACCGATCCGCAATGGAAGGAGGACGCCGGCTTCAAGAACTGGCTCGCCTTCGTCGACAAGTACATGCCCGGCGCCGACAAGACGAACGCCAACATCGTCTACGGCTACAACGTGGCGCAGGGTCTCGTGCAGCTCCTGAAGATGTGCGGCGACGATCTCACGCGCGAAAACATCATGAAGCAGGCGGCCAGCTTCAAGAACGTCAAGTTCGAGATGCTGCTGCCGGGCATCACCGTGACGACCGGCCCCGAGGATTTCGCGCCGATCCAGCAGGAACAGTTGCAGAAATTCGAAGGCGACCGCTGGGTGCTGTTCGGCGAAATCTACGACGCCAGCAAGAAGGCGACGAACTGACCGGCGCGCCGGTCGCAACGCGAGGGCGGCGTGTTACGCCGCCCTTTTGCGTCAGGCCCGCGGCTCTGCCTGCGGTCCTCAAGCGTTTCCTCATTCACCGGAAACAACGCCGTCATTGCGAGCGCAGCTAAGCAAATCCATCCACCGGGCCTATCCGCATGGATGGATTGCTTCGTCGCTTCGGCAGAAATCGCCTTCGGCGATTTCGCCTGAGCTCCTCGCAATGACGGCGGTGAAGAGCGCCACCGATCCCGGCCTGCCGGTCACGCGCGTAAGGCGAGGCCCTTCAGCCAGTCCGTGAAGCCGGCAATGGCCTCCTCGTCGAAATAGCCCGACGACAGCACAAGATAGGCCGCGAGCGTGACGACGAGCCCGGCGACAGTCGACAGCGCGATGCTGGTTTGCGGCAGCGGCCGCCATGCGAAGCGCCGCGCGAGAAAAGCGACGGCGCCGACGCCGTAGACGAGCCCGAAGGCGGTTTCCGTCCGGCTGTGGCCGCCGATCTCGAACCGGCTGACGGCGACGCCAAGCACGATCGCCGCGCAAAGCGCGGCGATCACGTACCGCAGCGCGCCGAGGCTTTCGCGCTTCCACGCCACGACGGCGAGCGAGCCGTAGACGAAGGCGGCGAGCGCCGTGTGACCGCTCGGACTGCGCAGCGGGCCGCCGCGATAAACGAACATGAACAGGATTTTCGACAACACCGTCGCCGCAAGGCACAGCGCGAAGGCAATAGCCAGCGCGCGCGCATTGCGGCGCTCGCCGAGCGCCCACAGCGCCGCGATGGCGCCGCACACTGGCGGCGCGATCAGATTGGCGTCGCCGAAACTGGTGATCGTGTAGAGGAATTCAGCGAAGCGCGCGGCGAGCATTTCTCAATTGGCCCGGTCGCTCATTCCGCGGCCTCGGAATCCGGCTCCGGCTGGCCCGACGTTTCGCCGGTCGCATCGACCTCGCCATCTTCCACTTGTTCCACTTGCGCGAGCAGCGGAAAATCCTCGGCCGTGTCGTCCGCGTCGAGCGGATCCTCGTCCGCGGTCAGCGCCTCGCCGTCGTCGGGCTTGGGCACGCCGAACCCCGGCGGCAGACGGCCGTCGAAGAGGCCCGCGCCCTTGAGTTCCTCAAGGCCCGGCAAGTCGGAAATCTGCTCGAGCCCGAAGTGGACAAGGAACCTGTCGGTCGTGCCGTAAGTGATCGGACGGCCCGGCGCCTTGCGGCGGCCGCGCAGCCTGATCCAGCCGGTTTCCAGCAATACGTCGAGCGTGCCCTTGGAGATGGCGACGCCCCTGATGTCCTCGATCTCCGCGCGCGTCACCGGCTGGTGATAGGCGACGATGGCGAGCGTCTCGATGGCGGCGCGCGTCAGCTTCTTCTGCGGCGTCTCCTCGCGGCGCAGCAGCCAGCCCAGATCGTCCGCCGTGCGGAAATACCATTTGGTCCCGGCGCGCGCGAGATTGACGCCGCGCGTCGCATAATCCTCGCGCAACGCCGCGAGCGCGGCGTCGAGATCGGCGCCGTCGGGCAGGCGCTCGGCGAGCAGGCGTTCTTCGAGCGGCTCGGCCGAAGCGAAGAGCAGCGCCTCGACAATGCGCTTGGATTCCGCGAGCAAGGCGGCGCGCGCTTCTTCAAGCGCCCGGTCCTCGTCCTCCACGAATTCGAATGCGCGCGCCGTTTCGGCCATGTCGTCTCCTCAAACCATCACACTACCGGGGCGCCGAAGCGCCCGCCAAATACGCTTTATTCCGCAGCCGCCAGCGGCATCTCATCCTTGCGCCTCAGCCAGATCGGCGCGAACGCGCGATCCTGCCTGATGTCGAGGCGACCCTCGCGCACCAGCTCCAGCGACGCGGTGAAGGACGAAGCCCGCACCGTGCGCGCGACCTCCGGCGAGACGCAATATTGCAGGAGATAGTCGTCGAGCACGGTCCATTCGCGCGCCATGCCGGACAGGCGCTCCAGCGCCTCGCGCGCTTCGGCGAGCGACCAGACATGACGCTGCTTGAGCGTGACCTTCGACAACGCCTGCTTTTGCCGCTGCCGCGCATAGGCGGAGAGAAGATCGAAGATCGAGGCCTGCCATTGCGGCGTCGCGACGGTCTCGATGCCCTCGCCGCCGCCGCGCATCGCCATGTCCCGGCCAATGCGCGCGCGGTTGACGAGCTGCTCGGCCGCCGTGCGGATGGCCTCGAGGCGCCTCAGGCGCTCGGCAAGCGCCGCGGCGAGGTCGGCGGCGGCGGGTTCGTCCGCCTTGGGCGGGGTCGGCAGAAGCAGACGCGACTTCAGGTAGGCGAGCCAGGCGGCCATGACGAGATAGTCGGCGGCGAGTTCGAGCCGGACCTTTCGCGCCTCCTCGATGAAAGCGAGATATTGCTCGGCCAGCGCCAGCACGGAAATCTTGGCGAGATCGACCTTCTGGCGGCGCGCCAGTTCGAGCAGCAGGTCGAGCGGCCCCTCGAACCCGTCGACGTCGACGAGAAAGGCCTCTTCGGTCTCGCCCTTGTCGAGGGGCTCCATGTCAAATGGCAGGGGCGCCGCCATGCGAATCACTCACCGCGTCCGATACTTAAGTTTCGGCGCGGAATGTGGCCCCTCTAGGCCGCGCTCGCAAGCGCTGCGGCGAGTTTCTCGCGGGATTCCACAGGATCGAAGGCCAGCCGGGTCCCGGCGATGCGCGCCAGCGCCCTTTCGGCCCTCTCCAGCGCCTTGCCGGCGAGCACGGGCGCTTCGGCGGCCACCTCCCGCGCTTCCGCCAGATCGCCATTGCAATGCAGGGCGAGGTCGACGCCAGCCGCAAACAGCGCGCGCGCCCGGTCGCGGAAGGAGCCGGACAGCGCCTTCATGGAGAGGTCGTCGCTCATCAACAGACCGTCGAAGCCTATGAATCCACGAATGATTTCGTTGACAACGACTGGCGACAGGGTCGCCGGGCGGCCCGGGTCGATGGCCTTGAACACGACATGGGCGGTCATGGCGACCGGCAGGTCGGCATTGGCCTTGAAAGGCGCGAAATCGCTATGCTCAAGCTCGTCCCGCGACGTTTCGACGGTCGGCAATTCGAGGTGACTGTCGGAGCGGGCGCGGCCATGCCCGGGGACATGTTTGAACACCGGCAGGACGCCGCCCGCCATCAGTCCTTCGGCGGCCGAGCGGCCGAGACGCGCTACCGTCTCAGGGTCCTCGCCATAGGCGCGGTCGCCGATAATGGCGTGGCTGCCGGCGACCGGCAGGTCGAGCACGGGAAGGCAATCGACATTGACGCCGACCTCGGCCAGGTCGTGGGCGATAAGGCGGGCGGCGAGAAAGACCGCCTGCACCTGCTCCGCGGGATCCGGGGAGGCGGCGGCGAGCCTGGCGGCGGACGGATACGCCGGCCAGTGGTTTGCGGCCATGCGCTGCACGCGCCCGCCCTCCTGGTCGATCAGGACGGCGGCGTCCGTCCGGCCCGTGATCGCGCGAAAACGATCGGTCAGCGCGCGCATCTGCTCGCGATCGACCACGTTGCGCTTGAACAGGATCAGGCCCCAGGGATCGCTCTCGCGAATGAAGGCCTCTTCGTCGACGGTCAGCGCCGTCGACGAACACCCGCAGATGAATGCGCGCGGCGCCATGCGGTCGCGTCCGGTCAGCGGGCGACGAAGCAGGCGCCGCCGGCGGCCTTGACCTTGCCGCACATGGCGGTCGCGCTTTCCTTGGAGAGCCCGGTCACACGGACGCGGTAGAGCGAGTCGGAGGCCTTGACGACCGAGGGACGCCGGCCGCCGAGCGCGCCGGAGAGCTTGTCGCCAAGACGCGCCGCCGTCTGGCGGGCCTCGGTTTCCGAGCCGGCCGAGGCGACCTGCACGGCATAGCCGCCGGAGGACGCGGCCTTGGGCGCATCGTCGTCGGAAGCGTCGGCGGCGGCCGGCGCGTCGTCCTTCGGCTGCACGGCGGCCACGCGCGCCTTGGCGGCGGGCTTGGGCTCGGGCTTGGCTTCAGGCTTGACCTCCGCCTTTGGCTTCGCCGCCGCCGGCTTGGGCGCGGCAGCAGCCCCGGCCGAAGAGGTGGCGTCGGCGCGGGTCGCGGATTTCGGCGTGGCGTTGCGGGCCGGCGCGGGCGTCGTCCGTTCCGGCGCCTTGGGCGCGGCGGCAGGCGCCGGCGCGGCGCTCTCGCCGCCGCCGCCGTTGATGATCGAGCCATCGGCGCGAACCGAGACCGTCTTCACGCGCTTGGGCTCGGGAAAGGCCGACCGCTGCGCCGGCTCGGACGCGGATCGCATGGAGGGCGCGGGCGGCGCGACGGCCGGCACGGAGGCTGCGCCCGAGGAACTCGACGCGGCGGCGGGCGTCGAGCCGGCGTTTTCCTCCAGCGGGATAATGCGCGGCGTCTTGGCGGCGGCGGACACGTCCATCGGCTGCTCGTCGCGGGTCACGACCTTCTTGACGGGCGGCGCTGCGGTGCGCTCGAGCATGGTCGACTCACGCGCGGTCTTTTCGCCGCCCTCGCCTTCCTTGGGCTGCACCTTGGTCGGATTGGTGGACGCCGCGATGGTCGCGACGCCGCCGGCCTGATGCGCGCCGCCCCGCCAGGCGAGCGTGGAGCCGATGGCGACGAAGCCGGCGGCAATCACCGCGGCGGCGACGTAAAGCGGCTTCTTCGAGCGTTCGCGCGGAACCTCGGCCGCGGGGGCGTCGGGCGACAGTTCCGGCGCCTCGGCCCAGTCCTCGAATTGCGAGGACGGGCTCAGGGTCTCCGGATAGGGCTCGGCGCCAGCGGGCAGCGCAAAGTCACGCGGCTCGGGCGCAGGCGGAATCGGAGGAACGGACGACGGTCCATGGTCGGCGCCGCGCAGCAGCGGGCGCAGATCCGGGAAATCCGCAAAAGGATCGCGCTGCGGCGCCTCCGCTTCCACGGGCGGGGGCACGATATGCGGCGCGAATGGCGGCGCGACCGGAGGCGGCGCGAGCGGGGGAGCAACGGGCGGCGCGCTCCTGCGGCCCTTGTCCGCGAACAGTTCGGCGAAGGGGTCGACCGCCTGCTGATTTTGCCCGCCAACAAGGCGGGCGAGCTCGGCCAGCGGGTCCTCGGCGCGGCGCACGGGCTCAGGCCCGCGCAGACGACGCTCAAATTCATCGATATCGATCGGCTCGCGACGTTCGGGGGCTGCGCTCATTTTCACCACCTCAACTGCGATTCGACGCCTGTGCGAGCGACGATCACATTCGGAGAAGCCCCGGGGCGGCGGGCGAAGCGGCGTTCGCGCCCTAGCGCATCTCGTCCGGAGCGCTCACTCCCAGGACCCCCAGTCCTGCGGCCAGAACGGTTGATAAAGAAAAGATCAACGCGAGCCTGGCGCAGGTCAAATCTCTCTTGTTTTCATTAACAAAACGTAATTCCGCGGCATCTTTTCCCCTGTTCCACTGGGCATGAAGCAGGCTGGCCAGCTCATGCAGGTAAAACGCCAGGCGGTGCGGCTCGTGGGCTGCCGCTGCAGCCTCGATAACGCGGGGGAATTGCGCCAGCATTTTGACAAGGCCGGTTTCGCCCTCGTCCGTCAACTGCCCCAGATCGGCCGCAGCGAGCGCCCCCGCCGACAGATCGAGGTCTGGGAAGGCCGCGCGCGCCTGACGCATGACCGACTTCGCGCGGGCGTGCGCGTATTGCACGTAGAAGACGGCGTTGTCCCTGGACTGCTCGATCACCCTGGCGAGGTCGAATTCCAGCGGCGCGTCGTTCTTGCGGTAGAGCATCATGAAGCGCACGGCGTCGACGCCGACTTCGTCGACCACTTCGCGCAACGTGACGAAATCGCCCGACCGCTTCGACATCTTCACCGGCTCGCCCGCGCGCATCAGCTTGACGAGCTGGCAAAGCTTGACGTCGAGCGCGACCCTGCCCTCCGACAGCGCCTTCACCGCCGCGTCCATGCGCTTGACGTAGCCCCCGTGATCGGCGCCCCAGACGTCGATCAGCGTATTGTAGCCGCCGTCGATCTTGACCTTGTGATAGGCGATGTCGCTGGCGAAATAGGTATAGCCGCCGTCCGACTTCAGCAGAGGACGGTCGACGTCGTCGCCGAACTGCGTCGAGCGGAAAAGGGTCTGCTCGCGGTCCTCCCAATCGTCGGGCAGCTTGCCCTTGGGCGGCGCGAGACGGCCGACGTAGACGAGGCCTTTCTCACGCAAGAACGCAATCGCCTCGGCGACCTTGTCCCCGCCCGGCCCGCGCGTCAGCGAACGCTCGGAAAAGAAGACTTCGTGCGTGATGTTGAGCGCGGCGAGATCGGCGCGGATCATGTCCATCATCGCGTCGATGGCGAAGACGCGAACGGTCTCCAACCATTCGGCCTCCGGCATGTCCCGCAGGCGCGCGCCATATTTGTCCGCAAGCCCCTTGCCGACGGAGACGAGATAGTCGCCGGGATAGAGGCCTTCCGGGATTTCGCCGACATTCTCGCCCAGCGCCTCGCGGTAGCGCAGATGCGCAGAGCGCGCGAGCACGTCGACCTGCGCGCCTGCGTCGTTGATGTAATATTCGCGCGTGACCGTGTGACCCGCAAATTCCAGCAGATTGGCGAGCGCGTCGCCGAACACGGCGCCGCGTCCGTGGCCGACGTGCATGGGGCCGGTGGGGTTGGCCGAGACATACTCGACGTTGATCTTCTGGGCCTCGCCCACCCTGCCTTTCGGCGCGCGGCCGAAATCCCCGCCTTGCGACAGGGCGGCGCGCAGAACGCTCGAAAAGACATGCGGCTGGAGGCGGATGTTGATGAAGCCGGGACCAGCGACCTCCGCCTGCGAGACGTCGGCGTCCTCGGCGAGCGCAAAGGCGATTTCGGTCGCGAGCTGGCGCGGATTGCCGAAGCCGGCCTTCGCTTCCCTGGCGAAGACCATCGCGGCGTTGACCGCGAGATCGCCCAGAGCGGCCTCGCGCGGGGGCTCGACGACGAAGCGCGCCATGTCGAGATCGGCAGGCAGGCGGCCGTCCCTGGCGAAACGCTGCAGGATCGCGGCTACGCGGGCGTGAAAATCGGCGAAAATATTCATGGTGCGCCGGATTAAGGGATCGCCCGGCAAAAATCAAAGATGGAAGGCGACTCCGCCCGCGCCTCAATCTGCCGCAACGATTGAGTCTGCGGCGGCCGGCATACGCTGGCAATGGCGAGACTTACACCTAGAGCTCTACAGTAAGCGCGTCGCGCCGCCGCCGCCCGTTTCGCGAACCTGTCGATTTAACCTCGCGCCTCCCGGCTCGAGGGATTCAGAAAAAATTCGCGGAGCCGGGAATAAGCCCGCCATCGCCCGAGTCCTCCCATTGCGGCCGCAATCGAGCGGCGGATGGAGGCGAGCATGGACGTTTCGAAGGACAAGTGCCTTACGCGGCGCTTTGCGCTGGAATGCATGACCTGGGCCGGAACGGGGGTGCTCTGGACCGTTGCGGGCGGCGTGCCCGCTTCGCGCCTTATCAGCGCGGCCGAGGCGGCGCCGACCGGCTTCAGCTTCGTACAGATTTCCGACAGCCACATCGGCTTTTCCAAGCCCGCCAATCCCGACGCGTCGGCGACGCTCAAGGAAGCGATCGACCGCATCGTCGCAATGCGGGAGAGGCCGGCCTTCATGATTCACACCGGCGACATCACGCATCTCTCGAAATCCAAGGAATTCGACGACGCCGACCAGTTGATCGGCGCAGCGAAACTCGATGTGCATTACGTCCCCGGCGAGCATGACATCATCGACGAGGACCGCGGCAAGGCCTACATGGACCGCTACGGCGCGCGCGCCGGCGCCAAGGGTGCAGGGTGGTACTCCTTCGATCACGCCGGGGTGCATTTCATCGGCCTTGTGAACGTTGTCGATCTCAAGGGTGGCGGAATGGGCAATCTCGGGCCTGAGCAGCTCGCTTGGCTCGCCGCCGACCTCAAGGAGAAGAGCGCATCGACGCCGATCGTCGTCTTCGCCCATATCCCGCTGTGGACCATCGCGCCCGAATGGGGCTGGGGCACGCAGGATTCGACCGAAGCGCTGAAATTACTGACGCGGTTCGGCTCCGTGACCGTCCTTAACGGCCATATCCACCAGCTTATGCAGAAGGTCGAGGGGAACGTCACCTTCCACACGGCGCGTTCGACCGCTTTTCCGCAGCCAGCGCCCGGCACGGCGTCCTCGCCGGGTCCAATGGTGGTTCCGGCAGGGCAATTGCGCAGCGTGCTCGGCGTACGCTCCGTCGTCTATCGGCAGGGACAAACTGATCTCGCAGTCACCGACACAGCGCTATCAGGTTGAAGGAGCGCGCCATGTCCTCGATTTGCCTGCGCCTCGCGTTTGGCGCGCTGCTCGCGCTCGGCTCGCTCGCTCTTGCGCCGGCGGCGCGGGCGGACAACGCCACCGTCACGATCGACAATTTCGCCTTCACGCCGGATACGCTGACCATCAAGCCCGGCACGAAAGTCGTCTTCGCCAATCATGACGACATACCGCACAGCATCGTCGCCGCTCACGGAGAATTCAGGTCGAAGGCCCTCGACACTGATGACAAGTTCGAATTCACTTTCGCGACGGCCGGCGAATACGCCTACTTTTGCGGCCTGCATCCGCATATGAAAGGCAAGATCGTCGTCGCGCCTTGAGAGCGGTGCATCGGTGACAAGCGAGAGCGCGCAACGCCTATTTGCAGAGCAAATCATGCCGCTTCTCGACGACGCCTACGGGCTCGCACGTTGGTTGACCGGCAACGGAACCGACGCGCAGGACGTCGTGCAGGAGGCCTGTCTCCGCGCGATTGCGGCAATCGAACGCGCGCACACCGCCAATCCGCGCGCCTGGTTCATGACCGTCGTGCGCAATGCCGCCTATACCTGGATGTCGCGCAACCGACCAAAGAACATCGTTGTCGCGGAGGACGCGCAGATCGACCTGCCAGACGACGCGCCCTCGGCGGAATGCGTAATGATCGCGCGCGCCGACGCTGCGACGCTCGAGCGGGCGATAGACGCGCTGCCGCTCGTGTTCCGGGAGACACTGGCGATGCGCGAATTCAGCGAACTGAGCTATCGCGAAATCGCGGAGGCGACGGGCGCTCCGGTCGGCACGGTGATGTCGCGGCTCGCGCGCGCCCGCGCGCTGCTGGCCGCAGCGTTGAAAGAGAGGGAGCCATGAACGAGACGGATCGCCTTCTCGCGCAGGCCGCGCTCGACGGCGAAATGGACGGGCCTTCGTTTGCCGCCTTTGAGCAGAGACTGGCGCACGAGCCGGAACTGGCGCGCGCCTATGGCGAATTGCAAACATTGCGCGCCGCCATGCGCGCCATGCCGGCTGCGCGCGCGCCGCAGGAACTGCGCGCGAAGATCGCGGCGATGGCGGGCGACCGGGCGACGGTCGTTTCGGCGCGCCGCGCGCCCACAACCAACTGGCGCGCGATGGCGGCGAGCGTCGCAGCGCTCGGGATTGGCCTTGCGATCGGCTACACGTCGGCGCCCCGCGAAAACTTCGATCGCGAAGTTCTTGCTGGTCATTTGCGCGGCATGATCTCGACTCGCCCCGTCGATGTCGTTTCCAGCGATCGGCATACGGTGAAGCCCTGGTTCGCCGGAAAGATTTCCGTCGCACCCGTTACGCCGGATCTGTCGGCGCAAGGATTTGAACTCGAGGGCGGCCGGATCGACATGGTCGGCGGCGAACCCGCGCCGACACTCGTCTATCGCTCCGGAAAGCACACGATCAGCGTGACGCGCCTGCCGGACGCCGCTGCGCGGCGTCTTGGCGCGACGTTCCGCGGCGCCATTGATGGCCATGCGCTGTTTGGCTGGAGCGCCGGCGGCGCAAGCTACGTCGCAACATCCGACGCCGAGGCGGCCGAACTCGCCGCCTTCGCCGATGCATTCCGGAAGGCCGTCGCGGCAGGGACGTGAAACTAGGCGACGCGCCAAGGCGCCGGGTCGAGCCCCGCGTCTGCGAACGCCCTGCCAATGCGGGCCGCGATCATGGCGACACGCATGTCGAGGTCGGGCACATCAGACAGCAGATAGTGGGCGATGAAGCTGGCTTCGGCGCCGTTGATCAGCAACGGATCCTCATAGTGCGTCGCCCGCCGCAACGCCGGGTTCAGCATCAGGTGGAATTGCAGCAGCTTCTGGTCGTCGATCAGCGCGTAGCGCGGCGGCAGGGCCAATTGGCCGGCCATCCGCGCCACGCTCATCAGGCGCCGCCAGGCGCGCATGGCGCGGACGGCGAGCGGGTGGCGGGCGTTGACGAACAGAACGCCGGCATTCACCCGCCAGGCGTCCTGCGCGCCCGGCGCGGACGGACGCAGCACCAACGCGCGGTCGTCATGACGACGCAGGTAGGCGTCGAGATCGAACCGAAGGTCGACGATGAATGCGTCGGTGTCGAGAAAGGCGAGCCAGCCGTCGAACCCGGCGTCGATGGCTTCGTTGAGCAGCGCGATGCGGTTGTAGGTCGCATCCTGCGGACGGCGGCCGAATTTCAGGCCGCGAAACGACTCGTATTCGTAGCCGTTGAGCGCGCAGAACGCCCGTACGCTCACGGACGTGACGTCGAGCATCGGCGCGTATCGAACAGCGTCGGAGGTCTGTATGAACCTGACGCGCAACGCGCTACACGATGAGCTTGCGGTAGAGATGCCAGCTCGCATGTCCCAGCACGGGCAGCGTGATGAACAGCCCGACAAAGCCCGACAGGATGGATACGCCGAGGAAAAGCGCGATCAGCAGCGCCCAGGCGATCATCTGCGCGGGGTTTCCGAGGACGCAGCGGATGCTGGTCAGCATGGCGGTGACGAAATCGACGTCGCGATCGACCAGCAGCGGAAACGACACCACCGTGATTGAGAAGACGAACATGGCGATGACGGCGCCGAGCAGATTGCCGGCGACGGCGAAAAGCACGCCTTTGCCGGTCGACAGCACGGCGACGACAAGCTCGTAAACCGTCGGAATGTGCAGGCCGTAGAACATCAGGAACAAGAAGATCGCGAAATCGACCCAGATGATGAGCGCAAATACGGTAACCAGCGCCATCCAGCCGAGATCCTTGCCCGAACGCCCCCAGACGGCCCCCAGGACCTTGCTCCAGCCCAGGGGCTCGTTGCGCTCGAGCGTGCGCGAGACCTCATAGGTTCCGGCCGCGACAAAGGGCACGATCAGCGCAAATCCCATGGTCAGCGGGTAGCCGATCCACGGCAGGCGCAGCGCCAGAAACAGCGCGAGCAGCAACATGCCGCCAAGCGCGTAGATGCCGCCGAAGAACAGGCCGTAGAGCGGCGCGGCGGCGAAATCCCGCCAGCCCTGCAGGAGGCATTCGATCAGGTCGTCGCGCTTGAGCTGGCGAATTTCGAGCCGAGCGCCCCGCGCCCGGCCGACACCGCCGGCGACCTCCGCTCCCGACTCGCCCATCACTCTCCCCGACCTCTCCCGATTGACGGAAAGCAAGCCACGAATGAGGCCGGGCGGCAAGGGCCGCAGCCTTCGACAATGGGCGAGGAAGGGATGGAAACTCAGGCCACATTGGCGCTCAGCGCCGGCCCGAAATTTCCGAGCCGGCGTCCGGCGCCAAGCGCGCAAAGAACAGGATGGAGGCGGCCGAGACCAGGCCGACGACGAGGAAAGCCGGCGCGAAATCGCCAACCTCGAGCGCCGACCCGGCGCCGTGCCGGGCGCGCGCCAGCTCCAGCACGCCGGCGCCGAGCGTCACGCCGACCGACAGCGACAATTGCTGCCCCACGGCGGCAAGGCTGGTCGCATGGCTCATGCGCCGGTCGTCGACCTCGGCATAGGCCACCGCATTGATGGCGGTGAATTGCAGCGAGCGGAAAAAGCCGCCGGCCAGCAGGACCGCGATGATGACGGCATGCGGCGTCGCCGCCGTGAACAGGCAATTGACCAGGAAAAAGCCGGTCGAGATCAGGGCGTTCGTCGCCAGGACGTTGCGGAATCCGAATCGCTTGAGGATCGGGCCCGCCGTCGGCTTCATCGCCATGGCCCCGAGCGTTGAGACGAATGTCAGCGCGCCCGACTGAAAGGGCGTGAGGCCGAAGCCCATCTGGAACAGCAGCGGCAGAAGAAATGGCGTGGCGCCGAGGCCGAGCCGGAACAGGAAGCCGCCGCCGACGCTCGCGCGAAATGTGGGCAGCGCCAGCAGCCGGAGATCGAGGATCGGATGCGGCGTCGTCAGCGCGTGACGCACGTAGAGCGCGAGGCTGGCGAATCCGACAAGGATCAACGCCGCATCGACAGGGCCCGCGACGACGCCGCGGCCGAGCGCGGAGAAGCCGAAGATCAGGCAGGACAGCGCCACGCCGATCAGCACGAATCCGGCGAGGTCGAGCGGCGGCGTGTCTTCCTCACGCACGTCCGTAATGAAGATCGTGGCGAGCACGACGCCCAGAATACTGATCGGAATGTTGATCCAGAAGATCCAGCGCCAGTGGAAATAGGTGGTGATGAAGCCGCCGAGCGGCGGCCCGATGACAGGTCCGACCAGCGCGGGCACCGTCAGCCAGGCGAGCGCCCGCACGATCTCGGAGCGCGGCACGGAGCGCATCAGAACGAGACGGCCGACCGGCGTCATCATGGCGCCGCCCATACCCTGAACGATCCGCGCGGCCACGAATTGCGGCAGGGTCGAAGAAAGCCCGCACAGGATAGAGCCCAATGCAAAGACAAGAATCGCGGCGCGAAACACTTTTCGCGCGCCGAAACGGTCGGCCGTCCAGCCGGATGCGGGGATGAAGATGGCAAGCGACAGAAGATAGGCGGTCAGCGCGAGCTTCAGCGCGACCGGGTCCTCCCGGAGATCGGCGGCGATCGCCGGCAACGAGGTCGAGATGACCGTCGAGTCGAGGTTCTCCATGAACAGCGCCGTGGCCACGACCAGCGGCGTAACCATGGACCAGGATTTATTTGCCTCGGCCCCGCTCACGCGACGCCAGGTCTCAGGATGTCCAGCCGCGCCAATCCATCATCCCGCAGGTGTCGCATCCGCTCGATTGCCGTCGTCATCCGCCCATTCTAGGGCGTCAGCGCCGCAACTGCGAGGCGGCGGGCCTTATCCACACGGCAAGGCTGCGCTGCTCCGGCGGCGGTTTGCCTGCCGCTTTACTCATGCTAAGAGCACCCGCCAACCCATGGGTGGCGGCGCCGATTCCGCCGCTTTTCGCTTTTTCCGGAGTTGGCCATGCCGAACACCCCCCGCCCCCTGCTCGTCGAGGCCCTTACCTTCGACGACGTTCTGCTGCGCCCCGGCCATTCCGAGATCATGCCGACCGGCGTCGACATCCGCTCGCGGCTGACGCGCAGCATTTCGCTCAATCTGCCGATCATCTCGTCCGCCATGGACACGGTGACGGAAGCGCGCCTGGCCATCGCCATGGCGCAGGCCGGCGGGCTGGGCGTCATTCACCGCAACCTCGAGCCCGAAGAGCAGGCCGAGGAAGTCCGCAAGGTGAAGCGCTACGAAAGCGGCATGGTCGTCAACCCGATCACCATCTTTCCCGACCAGACGCTGGCGGACGCGCTCGCCATCATGGCGCGCTATTCGATCTCGGGCATTCCGGTCGTCGAGCGGGGGCCGGGCGACAAGCCCGGCAAGCTCTGCGGCATTCTCACCAACCGCGACGTGCGCTTCGCCGACAAGCCGGCGCAGCCCGTGTCCGAACTGATGACGCGCAAGCTGATCACCGTGCAGGAAGGCGTCGCGAAGGAAGAAGCGCGCCGCCTGCTGCATCAGAACCGCATCGAGAAGCTGCTGGTGGTGGACGAAGACTACAAGTGCGTCGGCCTCATCACCGTGAAGGACATCGAGAAGGCGACGCTGCATCCCAACGCCTGCAAGGACGCCGAAGGCCGGCTGCGCGTGGCGGCCGCCTCCACCGTCGGCGACAAGGGCTACGAGCGCGCGCTGATGCTGATGGACGCCGGCGTCGACTGTATCGTGGTCGACACCGCGCATGGCCATTCGCAGAGCGTCCTCGACCAGGTGGCGCGCATCAAGCGCGTATCGAACAAGGTTTCGGTGCTGGCCGGCAATATCGCGACCAGCGAGGGCGCCAAGGCGCTGATCGACGCCGGCGCGGATGCGATCAAGATCGGCATCGGGCCGGGCTCGATCTGCACGACGCGCATCGTCGCGGGCGTCGGCGTGCCGCAGCTCACCGCGATCATGGACGCGGCGGAAGTCGCGCGGAAAGCCGATGTGCCCGTCATCGCCGATGGCGGCATCAAATATTCGGGCGATCTCGCCAAGGCGATCGCCGCCGGCGCGGATTGCGTGATGATCGGCTCGCTGCTCGCGGGCACCGAGGAAAGCCCGGGCGAGACGTTCCTTTATCAGGGCCGCTCGTTCAAGGCCTATCGCGGCATGGGTTCGGTCGGCGCGATGGCGCGCGGGTCGGCCGACCGCTATTTCCAGCAGGACATCAAGGACGAGATGAAGCTGGTGCCGGAAGGCATCGAGGGACAGGTGCCCTATCGCGGTCCGGTCGGGCCGATCCTGCATCAGCTCGCGGGAGGGCTTCGGGCGGCGATGGGCTACGTCGGAGCGCCCACGATCGGCGAATTCCAGAAGCGCGCGAGCTTCGTGCGCATCACCGGCGCGGGCCTGCGCGAAAGCCACGTGCATGATGTCGCGATCACGCGCGAAAGCCCCAACTATCCGACGGGCATGTAAGGCCTTTCGCAACGCGGGAAAATTGTGATCGAAGCGGCGCTTGGAATGGCCTGGGCGCCGCCTAGTTGAGGCGGCGGGGCTGGTCACAAGGGAGAAACCCATGACCCGCACGGCTCTCTACGTCCAGCTCGAAGCCAAGCCCGGCAAAGAGCAGCAGGTAGCCGCCTTCCTGAAAGACGCCCAGCAGATGGTGGAGGCGGAGCCCAAGACCACCGCCTGGTTCGCGATGAAGATGGGGCCGACGACCTTCGGAATTTTCGACGCTTTCAACGACGAGACGGGGCGCGACGCGCATCTCAAGGGCAAGGTCGCCGACGCCCTGATGAAACAGGCGCCGGACCTGTTCACGAGCAAGCCGGAAATCCACAAGCTGGACATCCTGGCCGACAAGCTTCCGCACTGACTCGTTCGTCCGGGCCGCGTGAATTCCAGAAGCGCGGCCCGGCTATGCATGTTCCTTTTCGCCGCGGGCAAGCATCCTGCGCATCGAATCCGGCACGCGCACGGTCTTGTGCGTCGCCTGATCCGTATAGACCCAGACGATTTCGCCGGCGGCGCGCAGATCCTCGGAGCCCTTCCCGAAAATTGCGAGATCGAACCGCAGGCTGGAATTGCCGATGGCGCCGACGCGCACGCCAACCTCGATCTCCTCGTCGAAGCGGATCGGCGCCTTGTATTCGACGAGCGATTTCACCGTGTGGAAATCGACGCCCGTCGCCTTCACCTCGGCCGCGTAATCGTAGCCGAGCCAGCGGAAGAACTCGGTGATGGCAGTATCGTAATAGGTCAGATAATGCGCGTTGAAGACGACGCTCTGCCCGTCGACCTCGGAATAACGCACGCGGAAGGGAAAAAAGAATCTGAAGTCCGCGCGTTTCATTCCTGCCCTCTTTCGTTTGGCCCGAGTCTAACGGCGAGGCGCAGGCGCGCAAGCCTGTGCTAGAACAATTCATAATGAAGGGGCTCGCAATGACGGCAAAGTTTCCGCCTCATGGGGATGCGGTCTGGCGTGGCCGTAGGGAAAGCGATTTCATGCGCAGCGAAATGGACAAGATGCTTGCGGGCGAACTCTATCGCGTCGACGACGCGATAGCGGCGGAATGGCGAGAGACGCGCGCATGGCTGGAGCGTTTCAACGCCGCCGGCCATTCGGACGGCGAGCGCGCAGACCTGTTGCGCGAGCGTCTCGGCGCCGTCGGCCGGCATGTCCACATCCGCCCGCCGTTCCATTGCGACTATGGCTTCAACATCAAGCTCGGCGACGGCGTGTTCCTGAATTTCAACTGCGTGTTTCTCGATGTCGTCGCCATCGAGATCGGCGCGGGAACGCAGATTGGTCCGGCTGTGCAAATCTACGCCGCCGACCATCCACGCGACCCCGAGCAGCGCCGCGCAGGATTGGAATTCGGGCGTCCGGTGAAGATCGGCGCGAATGTCTGGATCGGCGGCGGCGCCGTCATCCTGCCGGGCGTGACGGTCGGCGACGACGCGATCATAGGCGCAGGCTCGGTCGTCACGCGCGACGTGCCCGCCGCCGCGACGGTCGCGGGCAATCCGGCCCGCCGCATCGACGCCTAGCCAATCATTCGCCTTGTCCTATGATGGCGCCGGCAATCGCACACGAGGCGCCCATGTCCGTCCAGGCTGTTCTTCTCCCTGTGTTTGCGCTCGTCGCGCTGTTGTTCTTCCTGCTCGCCCGCACGGCGCTCACCCGTGTCGCCTCGATCCGCGCCGGCCAGGTGAAGATGAAGGACATCGCGCTCGGGCAAAACGCCTGGCCCGACGCCGTGGCGCAAGCCGGCAACGCCTATTCCAACAACCTGCAACTGCCGCTTCTGTTCTATGCGCTGGTCGCCTTCGCCATGCTGACGAAGAAGGACGATCTTCTCTTCGTGGTCATGTCCTGGCTCTTCGTCGCCGCGCGCTACGCCCACGCATGGATCCACATCACCTCCAACCACGTGCCGACGCGCTTCAACATGTTTGCGGCGGGCGTGCTGATTCTCGGCCTGATGTGGATCGTATTCGCGGCGCGAATCCTGCTGGCGATCTAGCGATCGTACATGCGCCCGCTTTCCAGATAGGTCTTGGCGTCCGTGCGCCGGCGCGGCGGCGGCGGGTAATAGTCCTGCGGCGCCGGTTCATAGCCCCGGTCGGCCACGGCGAAGCGGTCGCTGGAACAGCCGGCTGCGGCGAGAAGCATCGCGAGCGGCAGAAGGCTTCGGGCAAGACGCGTCATGTGCGGTCCTTTCGATCGCCGCAGGACGCGGCAATGAAAGGGTCGCGAGACGCAATGGCGGCGCAATGTCCGCTTTGCGGCCGAGTTGCGGCTCGCGAGTCTATGGTTAATGCGCGTGCGCGGTGAGAATGCGCGCGACTTCCGCCAGCGCAGCGTTGCGCTCGTCCGCGCGTCGCGCGCATTGCGTGAGATAGGCCGCCACAAGGATCGGCTTTCCGCCCGGCGGCCATAGAATGGCGATGTCGTTGGTCGTGCCGTTTTCGCCCGAGCCCGTCTTGTCGCCGACGCGCCAGTCTTTCGGCGCGCCCGCGCGCAAACGCGCGTCGCCGGTCTTGTTGGCGACCATCCAGGCGGTCAGGCGCTGGCGCGACGTGGACGACAGCGCCTCCCCCGCAAGCAGCTTTTCGAGATTGCCGAGCATGGCGGCGGGCGACGTGGTGTCCCTGACGTCTCCGGGACGGGCTTCGTTGAGGTCCGTCTCAAAGCGATCGAGCCGCGTGACCTCGTCGCCAAGCGATCGCGCGTACCGTGTGAGGCCTTCGGGGCCGCCGAGCGCGGCGAGCAGCAGATTGCCGGCCGTATTGTCGCTGAGCGTGATCGCCGCATCGCAGATCTCGGCGAGCGTCATGCCGTCCCGGCCCGCATGTTCGCCGGTCGCAGGCGAGTAGGTCACGAGAACAGTCTTCTCGAAATGAACTCGCCGGTCGAGAGCGTCGCGGCCGGCGTCCACCTTCGCCAGGACAGCGGCCGCCGCGAGAAACTTGAAGGTGCTGGTGATCGGAAAGCGCTCGTCGGCGCGGTAGAGGATCTGCTCGCCGCTCCCCGTGTCGCGCAGCGCCACGCCGAGCCGCGCGCCAAGGCTGCGCTCGAGATCTGCGAGCGCCTCCGCCGCGTCATGCGCCTGCGCCGGCGTCGCGAGAATGGCGCTGGCCGCCAGCGCGCCGCCGACGAAGTCGCGGCGGTCGATCAAATGGAGAAGCTCGTTCCGCAGCCGCAGGACGCCGTGGCGTTGGGATTGGCAATCTTGAAGGACTGGCCGATCAGGTCGTCGACGAAGTCGATCTGGCAACCCTTCATGTATTCGAGGCTGACGGGATCGATCAGGACGGTCGCGCCATCGCGCTCGAGCGCCAGATCGTCGGCGGCGCGCTCTTGCACGATGTCGAAAGCGTACTGGAATCCCGAGCATCCCCCGCCGTTCACGGCGATGCGCAGGGCCGAGCCAGGCTGCTCCGATTGCAAAATGTTGGCGACGCGCCGTGCGGCGCGCTCGGTCAGGACGACGTCCTGCGTCTCCTGTGTCGCGATATCCATCAGTCCATCCAGCTCGGGTTCAAGGTCCGGCTTGCCTCGCAAGGCTCCCACAAGATAAGCCGCTGGGGCCCGGCTTTCAACGTCGCCGGCCGGAGTTCGCCCGATCGCCATGCCTGTCGCCGCGCCCGCCCTCGCTCCCTACGCCTGTCACGCGGCGCAGAGCCGGGGCCGGCTCGTGGCCGAGCCCGCCTCGCCGACGCGCACGGAATTCCAGCGCGACCGCGACCGCATCGTCCATTCCACCGCTTTCCGGCGTCTCGCCCACAAGACGCAGGTCTTCGTGCCGCTCGGCGGCGATCATTTCAGAACGCGCCTGACCCATACGATCGAGGTCGCCCAGATAGCGCGCGCGCTGTCGCGGGGTCTGGGCCTCGACGACGATCTCGCCGAGGCGCTGGCGCTGGCGCATGATCTCGGCCACACGCCCTTCGGCCATGTCGGCGAGGACGCGCTCGACGCATTGATGCGCGACTTCGGCGGGTTCGACCACAACGCCCAGGCGTTGCGCCTGCTCACGCGGCTCGAGCGGCGCTATGCGCGCTTCGACGGACTGAACCTGACGTGGGAGACGCTGGAAGGTCTGGTCAAGCACAACGGGCCCTTGCTGACGAACGACGGCCGCCCCACCCGGAAATTCGCCGCGCGTGGCGTGCCGCGCCCGATTCTGGAGTTCGAGGCCGAATGCGCTGCCGCGATCGGTTCGCTCGGTCTCGCCACGCACGCCAGCGCCGAGGCGCAGGCGGCGGCGATTGCCGACGACATTGCTTACGACGCGCACGACATCGACGACGGTCTTCGCGCGGGACTGTTCGAACTCAGCGATCTGCGGGCGGCCTCGCGGTTTGTCGACAGCCTGCTTCAGGAGATCGAGACGACCTATGGCGCGCTCGAACGCGCGCGCCTCATACACGAACTCGGGCGTCGCATCATCACGCGCTTCATCGAGGATGCGCTCCGGGAAGGCGCGCAGCGGATCGTAGCGTCGGGCGCCGAGAGCGCCGACGAAATCCGCGCCGCAGGCCGGCAGGTCGTCGCCTTCTCCGAGGCGATGACGGAGGCTGACCGGTCGATCAAGACGTTCCTGTTCACGGCCATGTACCGCCACCCTGATGTCATGCGCGTGCGCGCAAAGGCGACGCAGGTTGTCGACAAGCTGTTTCCGCTTTTTCTGTCCGACCCCAAGGCCATGCCGCTCGAATGGGACGGCGCCTTTCGCGGCGCGCGCGACGATTCTTCCCGCGCGCGGATCGTCGCGGACTACATTGCGGGCATGACCGACCGCTACGCGCTCAACGAATACCGCCGCCTCGTCGATTCGGGGATGGATCTCGCATGAGCCGGCCGGCGCTCGAAGACCTCATCGCCGGCGTCGATCTGCAGGGCGCTGCGGTCGCGCTGCTGGACTACAATGCGATGGCGCGGCGCCTGACGCTGCGCTTCGCGCCGGACGCCGACGAACCCCGGATCGTCACGCTGATCTTCGACAGCGTCGTGGGGCTGCATTGCGAACCACAGGATGCGTTGCGCCCGCTCGGCGGCGGCGAGGGATCGACGATCGACCGGCTGGACGCGAAGCGCCGCAAGACCGGCGAGGTCGAAGTGACGCTGGTCTATCTGCGGGGCGGCGAACGGCTGGCCTGCGTCGTCAGCTTCATCGCGCAGGGAGCGCGCTGGCTCTAGGTCATTCTCCCGATTTCGGCCCGCCCCGGAAGCCCGTCGCCAGAACATAGAGTTCGGCGGAATCCTTGCGGCTCGCCTCCGGTTTCACGTGGCGCACCACCGCAAAATCGCGCTTCAGGCGCGCGAGCACCTGATTTTCCGTGCCGCCCTGCAGCACCTTCGCCAGAAAGAAGCCGCCCGGCGCCAGCGTTTCGCAGGCGAAATCGGCGGCAAGCTCCGCCAGCGCGACAATGCGCAAATGGTCTGTCTGGCGATGGCCGGTAGCGTTCGCCGCCATGTCGGAGATGACCGCGTCCGCCTGCCCGCCGAGCATCGCCTTGAGGCGGTCGGGCGCGTCATCGGCGAGAAAATCCATGACGGTGAATTCGACGCCGGGAATATGTTCGACCTCGAGCAGGTCGATGCCCACCACGCGCCCCTTGCCCTCTTCCGACTTCACCTTCTTCGCCGCGACCTGCGCCCAGCCGCCGGGCGCGGCGCCAAGATCGACGACCCGCATCCCAGGCTTGAGGAGATGGAAGCGTTCGTCGATCTCGATGAGCTTGTAGGCGGCGCGCGAGCGCCAGCCCTCGCGTTTCGCGCGCGCCACGTAGGGATCGTTCAGTTGCCGCTCGAGCCACAGCGTGGAGGACAGCGTGCGCTTGCGCGCGGTCTTCACGCGCGTCTTCAGCGAGCCGCCGCGCGCCTTCTCGTCCTTGCCGCCCGGGCCCTGCCTGCCGGCTGTCACGCGCCCGTCTCCCCCGCGCGGTCGGCGCGCATCAGTTCCAGCAGGATGCCCTCGCGCAACCCGCGGTCAGCGATGCGGATGCGCGGCGCGGGAAAGGCGCGGCGGATCGCCTCGAGAATCGCGCAGCCCGCGAGTACGAGATCGGCGCGCTCATGGCCGATGCAGCCATTGGCGGCGCGCTGCTCGTAGTTCATGGCGCGCAGGCGATCGACCGCGTCGTCGGCCTGGTCGGCGGACATCCACAGACCGTCGACGCGGCGGCGGTCGTAGCGCGGCAGCTCCAGATGTATGCCGGCGACGGTCGTCACCGTGCCCGACGTGCCGAGCAGATGGAAGCGTCCGCAGGCGCGCTGCTCCATCGCCTTCCGCGTAAAGGGACGAAGCTTTTCGTCGAAGTCCGCGACCATGTCCTCGAACGTATTGTCGTCCACATGATGGCCGCCGAAGCGCTCGGCGAGCGAGACGACGCCGAGTTCGATCGAGGTCCAGATGGTCACGCTGCGCGCGCCCTGCTTTCGCGCGCGATCCGGCGCCAGCCAGACGATTTCCGTCGAGCCGCCGCCGATGTCGAACAGCAATACGCCCTCCGCCTGCGGGTCGGCCAGCGAACCGCAGCCGAGCGCGGCGAGCCGCGCCTCCGTCTCGCGGTCGATGATTTCGAGATTCAGCCCCGTGCGCTCGGCGACGCGCTGCACGAATTCCGGTCCGTTCTCGGCCGCCCGGCAGGCTTCGGTGGCGATGAGGCGCGCGCGGGTGACGCCGCGGCGGTCCATCTTTTCCCGGCAGATGTCGAGCGCTTCCAGCGTGCGCTGAATGGCGGCCTCGCCGAGGCGCCCGGTCTGGGAAAGGCCCTCCCCCAGCCGCACGATGCGGGAATAGGCGTCGATCACGCGCAGGCCCTCGGCCCCGGTCGGCGCCAGATAGCCGGCCGGGCGGGCCACCAGAAGGCGGCAGTTGTTGGTGCCGAGGTCGAGAGCGGCATAGAGCGGCGCCGCCCCGCCGGCGCGGCCCGCAATGCTCCCGTCCCGGGCACGGCCCTGCGTCTCCTCCGGGCGCGGGCCTCCCCCAAGCGACGACACGTTGTGCTCCTGCGACCAGCCACCCGGGGCCGGTCGATTTGAGGCGAGAATACCAGTACGCCCGGCTTTTGAAAGTAAGCCCGTATCAGCCATTGGCAGGGCCGGTCCTTTTCCGCCTCCGCGCGCGTTGACATGCGCGGCCCGCCCCTTTATCTCCACGCCCGTTCCGACGCCGCGCCGGCCGCGCGTCCGTTGGGGGATAGTTCAACGGTAGAACAGCGGACTCTGACTCCGTTAATCTTGGTTCGAATCCAGGTCCCCCAGCCAATCCCTCCCAGTTTCGACTCTCGGCGCGCGCTCCGCGGCTGCTGATGAGCCGTGAGCGCGGTCGATTGATCCGGGTCAAGGCCAAATGCGGCCCGCGCCCGCAATACTGCCAAAAAAAGAAAATGGGTTGTTGCGACCTGCGTTCAGCGCATGTGGAGGAAGCCCATGTCCGAGGAAGCCCATCGCTGGGCGCAAAGGCGCGCCGGCGAATCGTTTGAACCCGTCGACCGCGCGCGCGCGCCAGCGCCGAACGAAGTGCTTGTGGAAATCGACGCGTGCTCGCTGTGGCGGCGCGTCGGTTTCGCCTTCGGCGCCGGACATGCCGGCGCGGACGGCGGCGCGCTGCGCCAGCGCATCGACGGCCATGTGGTGGAGGCCGGCGAGGAGGCCATGTATCTGGTCGACAGGCCGGTGTCGCTGTCGGGCGCGGTGCCCTGCGGCCAGCACGAAGCCTGCTGGACCGGCGCGGTCGCGGAATGCCCGCACAAGGCCGCGACGCCGGGCTCGGGCGAGGCAAACTGCGTCATCGCATCCGCCAGCGATGTCGAACTCGCCGAGAAGCGCCCGCCCCGGGCGCCCGGCCTCGGCCTCGATCCATTCAAGGACGAGCGATGAAGCTTGTCCCCGGCGATCTGCACGCCATCGGGCGCATCGCCCTGTTTCATGGATTGAAGCCGCAGACGATCGCGCAGCTCGTCGCGCCGGCGCATACCGTGCTGCTCCGCCCGCGCGATATTCTCGCGCGTCAGGGCGATCCGGCGGAAGCCTTCTTCATCGTCGTCTCCGGCTGGCTGAAGCTCTACCGCAACAGTCCGGCGGGCGAGGAAGCCGTGCTCGAGATGATGAAGGAGGGCTCGACCTTCGCCGAGGCCTCGGCCTTTTCCGGCGGCGCCTACCTGGCCACGGCCGAGGCGGTCGCCGATGCGCGCGTCGCGCGCGTGCCGGCCGATCACGTCGTGCGCTGCGCGCGCGAGAATCCGGACGTCGCGCAGCGCATGGTGTCCTCGATCTCGCAGCACATGCATTACCTGTGCGGCCAGGTCGAGCGGCTGAAGGCGCAGAGCGGCCTGCAGCGCGTCGCCGAATTTCTCGCCTCCTGCGCGCCGGCCGAGCGCGGCCGCTGCACGCTGGCGCTGCCCTACGACAAGATGCTGATCGCGCGCCAGCTCGGCCTCATGCCGGAATCGCTGTCGCGCGCCTTCGCGCGCCTGCGCACGGTCGGCGTCACGGTCAACGCCGCGCAGGTGACGATCGAGGACATCGCGCGCCTGCGCCGCATCGCCGACGAGGATCGGGCGGGCGCCCGCGGCGCCGTGCGGCAGTAGACGCCGCTCAGCCTTCCGCCAGCCGCCGCACGAGCCGCTGCGCCAGCGCCGCCGCCGCGAGCCGGCGATAGTTGGAGGCGGCCAGCGTCGTCCGCATCGGCTGAACCTGCTTTTGCACGAGCTTGTCGATCTCGCCGAGCAGCGCGGCGTCGACCGCCCGTCCCGCAAAGCCTTCCGTTCCCTCCAGCAGGAACGGCCTCGAATTCAAGCCCGTCAAACCGATGCGCAGCGTTTCGACAACGCCCTCGCGCAGCGCCAGCACGGCCGCGACGCCGGCCAGCGGATAGTCGATCGCGCCGCGCGTGCGCGCCTTTTCGTAGCCCGATTTCTGCGCGCGCGCAGGCAGGCGCGCCGCGACCAGAATCTCGCCGGGCGCCAGCGTCAGATGCGCGCGGCCGTCCTCGACATAGAGATCGCCGAGCGGCATGTTTCGCGCGCCATCGGGTCCCTCGATGTCGACGCTCGCGCCGAGCGCCAGCAGCGCCGGCGCCATGTCGCCGCTGAAGGCGGCATGGCAGCGTTCGCCGCGCGGCGCGACATGGCAGGTGTCGCCGCGATGCTTGAGGCACCAGCCGTTCGACTTCCGCCACCATTCGCTCTGGTTGTAGTAGACGCAGCGCGTGTCGAGGCAAAGATTGCCGCCGAGCGTCGCCACGGCGCGATGGCTCGGCGCCGCGATGGCGGCGGCGGCCTGCGCCAGCGCCGGATAGCGCGCGGCGACCGTCGTATCGGCTGCGATTTCCGCGACCGTGACGCCGGCGCCGATGACGAATTCCTCGCCATCTTCGCGCGCGCCCTTCAGCGCCGCGACGCGGGAGAGGTCGATCAGATGCGGGGGCTGGGCGATGCCGCGCCGCATGTTGACGAGAAGATCGGTGCCGCCCGCCAGATAGCGCGCGTCGCCGTGCGCGGCGAAGGCGGCCACGGCTTCCGCGATGGTCGCGGGCTGCTGCAGGCGGAGGCCGGCAAGCGAAGCGCTCATTGTCTGGCCCTCTTGCGTTCGGCGATTGCGAGCTTGCGCCTGTGCTGCACGATCGCCTCCAGCAGGCGGTCGGGTGTGACGGGCGTCTCGTCGAGATCGACGCCGATGGCGTTGGAGACCGAGGCGACGAGCGCCGGCAGCGCGCCCGCCAGCGCGCCTTCGCTCGCTTCCTTGGCGCCGAATGGGCCGTTCGGATCGACGCTCTCGACGATGAAGGCTTCTATCTCGGGCGATTCGACGATGGTCGGCATCCGGTAGTCGAGGAAGCTCGCATGGGCGGCGAGCCCGTCGAGATAGCGGGTTTCCTCGCACAGCGCCTGCCCCAGGCCCATCCACACCGAGCCTTCGATCTGGCCCATGACCGCCAGCGGGTTGATGGCGCGCCCGCAATCCAGCGCCACCCAGACCTTGTCGACGCCGACCATGCCGGTCGCCTCGTCGACGCTCGTCTCCATCACCAGCGCCGCATAGCTGAAGCCCATGGTCGAGCCGACCGCGCCGCCGCGATGCTTGCCGCCCTGGAACTCGACCGGACAGGTGAACGAGCCCTTGACCGTGAGCGCGCCTTCATCGACCAGCGCGGCCGCGACGACCTCCTTGAAGCTCAGGGCCGCCTGCCCCGAGCGTCCGACGCGGAAATGCTCGCCCTCGCAGATGATCTCCTCCGGCGCGGCGTCGAGCTGCTTCGCGGCGGCCGCGACGAGCTTCGCCTTCAGATTGTTCGCCGCGTCGATCGCCGCATTGCCGACCATGAAGGTGATGCGCGACGAATAGGCGCCGTTGTCCTTCGGCGTAACCGCGGTGTCGCTGGAGACGACGCGAATGCGGTCGAGCGCGACGTCGAGCGTCTCGGCCACCGCGATCGCCACCATGGTGGACGAGCCCTGGCCGATGTCGGCCGCGCCGGTCAGCGCCGTGACGCCGCCGTCGTGATCGAGCTTGAGATGAATGACGGCGTGCGGCTCGCCGGTGAAATGGATCGGTTTCGCCGAGCCGGAAACGTAGTGCGAGCAGGCCATGCCGAGGCCCTTGCCCGGCGGCAGGCGGCCGATGCGCTCTTTCCAGCCGCTCGCCTTTTCCACCGCGTCGAGGCATTCGGCGAGGCCGTAGCTCTGCACCATCAGGCCGTTCAAGGTCTGCATGGGCGCCTGCAGCAGGTTTGCGCGCCGCACCGCAAATGGATCGAGCCCGAGTTCGCGCGCCATGCGGTCGAGCAGCGTCTCGAAGGCGAAGCGCGTGTTGACGCCGCCATGGCCGCGCATCGCGCCGCAGGGCGGCAAGTTGGCGTAGACGCGATAGCCGTCGTATTTCACCGCGGGAATGTCGTAGATGCCCTGCAACAGCGAGCCGGCGTAGAGAATCGTCACGACGCCGTAGCCGGCATAGGCGCCGCCGCGCTGCGTCACCTCGCCAGCGCAGGCGGTGATCCTGCCCTCCTTGGTCAGGCCGAGCTTCAGCACGACGTCGCTCTGCGGCCGCGCGCGATGGGTGAGGAACGTCTCCTCGCGCGAAAGCTGCATGAACACCTTGCCGCCGGCCGCCTTGGCCAGCATGGCGGTGACGATCTCGAAATTCAGCACTTCGACGCGGGCGCCGAATCCGCCGCCGACGAAGGGCTTGATGACGCGCACCCGCGCCTCGTCCATTTCGAGGCAGCGCGCCAGCATCAGGTGCAGATAGTAGACGACCTGCGACACGTCCTGCACGGTCAGCCTGTCGCTCGCCGGATCGTAGTCGGCGAGGCACGCGTGCGGCTCGATCTGCGCGTGATTGATCTCGGCGCAGGTGAAACGATGCTCGCGCACGAGATCGGCGGCGGCGAAGCCCGCCTCCACGTCGCCGAAGGAATGGTGGACCTCGCGCTCGACATTGCCGGGCTTGTCGGCGTGCAGGAGAGTCGCATCGGCCGCGCGCGCTTCCTGCGAGGTGAAATAGGCCGGCAGGGGCGCATAGTCGATCTCGATGAGATCGAGCGCGCGCTGCGCCGTTTCCTCGTCCACCGCCGCGACGGCCGCCACCGGCTCGCCGCGATAGCGCACGCGGTCGCGCGCCAGCGGATATTCGTTCATCGCGATCGGCAGCACGCCGTAGGTGAAGCGGCAGTCCGCGCCGGTGACGACAGCCGCGACGCCTTCGAGCGCGCGCGCCTTCGAGACGTCGACGCGCACGATCTCGCCATGCGCGATCGGCGAGCGCAGGATGCGTCCGACCAGCGCGCCGGCGCGATCGAGATCGGCGGTGTAGCGCGCGCGCCCCGTCACCTTGTCGACGCCGTCGATCAGCGGCACGCCCTGCAATTTGCGTCTGTTCGGCGCGACATTCATGACGCGAGCCCCGCCGCCGTCTTCACGGAGTCGATGATCTTCACATAGCCTGTGCACCGGCACAGATTTCCCGAGAGCGCCGCGCGGATTTCGTCGTCGCCCGGATTGGGATTGCGCCTGAGCAGCGCTTCGGCCGCCATGATCATGCCGGGCGTGCAGAAGCCGCATTGCGCCCCGAGCTTTTCGTGAAAGGCCTGTTGCAGCGCGCTGGGACGTCCGTGCTTGACCAGCCCCTCGACGGTCTCCACGGCGCGGCCCTCGCAGCGCGCGGCGAGCGTGAGGCAGGCCAGAACCGGTTCGCCATCGACAAGCACGGTGCAGGCGCCGCATTCGCCGCCGTCGCAGCCGGTCTTGACGCTGGTCGCGCGCGCCGTCTCGCGCAGGTAGTCGACGAGCATGTCGCCGTCCGCCACCGCGTCCTCGCGCCAGCGGCCGTTGACGTTGACGCGCAGGAGCCGCTTTCGCGGCCCGCTCGATCCATGCATACGCAGGTCCTCCCTGCGCGAAGGATTGCACGGCCGCGCGCGCGCAACCTGACCGAAATCAAGCGAAAGCAGGGAGGCGTCGCAGCAAAACGATGTGCATCGCAGCAAACGCAGATGGCCTGATCGAAATCAAGAGCATCGGCCGATGCGCGGGTAGCGTCCTTGCATATCGACGCGCGAGGGAGAGCGGCGATGATACAGCGCGACTACAATGCAGCCGTGGATTTCATCGACCGTCATATCGCGGAAGGACGCGCGAGCAAGACGGCATATATCGATCCGGCGCGCAATCTGACCTACGGCGAACTGCACAGCGCAGTGACGCGCGTCGCCCCGATGCTCGCGCGCCTCGGCGTCGAGCGTGAGAATCGCGTCGCGCTCATCCTGCTCGACACTGTCGATTTTCCAGTCCTCTACTGGGGCGCGGTGCGCGCGGGCGTCGTGCCGGTGCTCATGAACACGCGCCTGACCGTCGACCAGTATCGCTACCTGCTCGAGGATTCGCGCGCGAAGGTCGCCTTCGTCTCGTCGGCGCTGCTGCCGGCGGTCGAAGAGGCGAGCGCGGGCTTGCCCAATCTGCGCGAGATCGTGGTGGTGGGCGGCGGGCCGCCCGGCCGGCCGCGTCTCGAAACGCTGCTGTCGGCCGAAGCCGAGGGCGGCGCGCCCGCCAACACTTGCGCGGACGAGGTCGCCTTCTGGCTCTATTCGTCAGGCACGACCGGCGCGCCCAAGGGCGTCATGCACGCGCATGGCAGCATGCCTCTCATGGCGGAACACGCCGGGCGCCGGCGTATCGGCTATCGCGAAGACGATATCGTCTTCTCGGCGGCGAAGCTGTTCTTCGCCTACGGCGTCGGCAACGCCCTGCTCTGTCCGCTCTGGGTCGGCGCCACGACGGTGCTCTATCCCGAACGGCCGACGCCGCGCACGGTGTTCGAGACCCTGCGCACGTTCAACCCGACGCTGTTCTTCGCCGTGCCGACGCTCTATGCGGCCATTCTCGGCGACCCCGAATGCCGTCGGGACAATGGCTCTCGCGACTGGCGCATCTGCTTCTCTGCGGGCGAACCGCTTCCCGCGCCGGTCGGGCGGGCGTGGAAGGAGCGGTTCGGGCTCGATATCGTCAACGGCGTCGGCTCCAGCGAGGCCGGCCATCTGTTCATGACCAATCTGCCGGACGCCGTCGAATACGGAACCTCGGGCGTTCCAGTCGACGGCTACGAAATGGAACTGCGCGACGAAGCCGGCCGCTGCGTGGCCGACGGCGAGCTTGGCGAACTCTGGGTCAAGACGCCGACCTGCGCGATCGGCTACTGGAACCAGCTCGCGCGCACGCGGCGCGCCTTCGTCGGCGAATGGCTGCGCACCGGCGACAAATATCTGCGCCGATCCGACGGGGTCTTCGTCTACCACGGGCGCGCGGACGACATGTTCAAGGTCTCGGGCATCTGGGTATCGCCCTTCGAGGTCGAGGACGCTCTGGTCTCGCACCCCAGCGTGCGGGAGGCGGCGGTGGTTCCGGCGCGGGACGAGGACGGGCTCATCAAGCCACGGGCCTTCATCGTGCTCTGCGCGGCCGCGGCGCAGGACGGCGGCCAGTTGTTCGAGGAACTGAAAAGCCACGTCAAGAACGCGATCGGGCCATGGAAATATCCCCGCTGGATCAACGTGCTCGACGAATTGCCGAAAACCTCGAGCGGCAAGGTGCAGCGCTATCTGCTGCGCGACATGACGGGCGACTGAGCCCGCGCCCGACGATCGCTTGAGCCCGGCCTGACCGAATTTCGCAGCGCCTTGACGCGCCTGCGATAACTGGTTCTCCTGCTCCCAGAACACGCGCTTGCGGGTAGCCGGCGACAGACCGGCGGCGCCGGCAGCGGTCGCCCATGCGCGAAATGTTCAGAGGGAGGCAATGATGCTGCATCGTCGGCAGGCGCTGAAAGGCGCCGCTGCGCTTGCTCTGGCGCCGGCGACGCGCGCCTTCGCGCAGGAGAAATCCGAGCTGATCGTGAGCCGGCAACCCGGCATTCTCTACATGCCGCTGCACGTGATCGAGAAATACAAGCTGATCGAGAAGCACGCCGCCAAGGCCGGCGTTTCAAATCCGACCGTCAAATGGGTGAATTTCGCCAATGGCGGCGCGCAGCAGGACGCGCTGGTCGCCGGCGGCGTCGACGTCGTCAATACCGGCTCGGGCCAGCTCCTGCTGCTGTGGGACCGCACGCGCGGCGGGGTGAAGGGCATTTGCGCGACCACGGCGGCGCACCTGACGCTCGTCAGCCGCGATCCGCGCATCAAGTCGCTCTCCGACTTCAGGGAAGGCGACAAGATCGCCGTGCCGACGGTCAAGACCTCGACGCAGGCCATGCTGCTGCAGATGGCGGCCGTCAAGATGTTCGGGCCGGACAAGTACAGCCAGTTCGACGCCCTGACGACGCAGCTCGGCCATCCCGACGCCTATGTGGCGATGAAGAACCCCACGCACGAGATTCGCAGCCATTTCGCCGCCCCGCCTTTCCATTATTACGAATTGCGCGATGTGCCGGACGCGCATGTCGTCACCAATTCCGTCGAGATCATCGGCGGACAGTCGACGCAGGGCCAGTTCTTCACGACGACGAAATTCGCCGACGCCAATCCGAAATGGATCGCGGCTGTCTTTGCGGCGGCCGAAGAGGCCAAGGCCATGGTCGCGGCCGATCCCGAAAAAACGGTCGAGGCCTACAAGGAGATCAACAACGACAAGACCGAGACCAAGACGCTGGTCGATCTCGTGAAGACCCCGGCCATGTCCGACTGGAGCCTCTTTCCGCAGGGCACGATGAAATTTGCGGAGCATCTCAATCGCATCGGAACGCTGAAGACCATGCCGAAATCCTTCAAGGATTATTATCTGCCGACCGTTCACGGCATGGCTGGAAACTGAGATGACCGACGCCCCCCTGCTCGACGTCGATGGCGTCACGCTTCGTTACAAGACGCCCGGCGTCGTGGTTACGGCGACCGAGCGCGTCAGCTTTCAGGTCAAGAACGCCGACCGTTTCGTTCTGCTCGGGCCGTCCGGCTGCGGCAAGTCGACGATCCTCAAGGCCGTCGGCGGCTATCTGCATCCCAGCGAGGGATCGATCACCATCAAGGGCCGCAAGGTCAGCGAACCCGGCCCCGACCGCATGATGGTGTTCCAGGAATTCGACCAGCTTCTGCCGTGGAAGACAGTGCTCGAAAACGTCGCCTTTCCGCTGATGGAGGCGCGCAAGATGTCGGCGAAGGACGCGCGCGACCGGGCGCGGCGCTATATCGAGAAGGTCAATCTGACGCGCGCGCTCGATTCCTATCCGCACATGCTGTCCGGCGGCATGAAGCAGCGCGTGGCGATCGCGCGCGGCATGGCCATGGAGCCCGATATTCTCCTGATGGACGAGCCCTTCGCCGCACTCGACGCCTTCACGCGCCGCACCTGCCAGGACGAATTGCTGCAATTGTGGGAGGAGACGCGGTTCACCGTGCTCTTCGTCACCCATTCGATTGCCGAGGCAATAAAGATCGGCAATCGCATTCTTCTGCTCTCGCCGCATCCCGGGCGCGTCAAGGCGGAAGTGGTCGATGTCGACACGACCTCGCCCGCCGACGGCAGCGCCGCGCGGCTGGAGCAGCAGATCCACGACCTCCTCTTCGCCGACGCAGGGCACTGACATGAGCACGTCCACCGCACGCATCGTGATGCGCGACGAGAATGCGCCCGTAACAGGCGATATCGAACGAAAACTGTCGTTTCTCGAGACGCTCTGGGATTCCGCCTTCGTGCGCAAGGCGGCGCTCATTCTCATTCTGGGCCTGATCTGGGAAGGCTACGGCCGCTGGCTCGACAATCCCCTGCTCTTTCCGACGCTGACCGACACGCTCGCCTCCTCGTGGGAGAACATCAGGAACGGCATATTGCCCGCGCGCGCCTGGGCGTCGGTGCAGGTGCTGCTGATGGGCTATGTCGCGGGCGTCATTCTCGCCGGCCTGTTGACCGTACTCGCGATCAACACGCGCGTCGGCTCCGACTTCCTCGAGACGATGACGGCCATGCTGAGTCCGCTGCCGGCGATCGCCCTGCTGCCGCTGGCGCTGATCTGGTTCGGGCTCGGCAACGGCTCCATCGTCTTCATCCTCATCCATTCCGTGCTGTGGCCGGTCGCGCTCAACACGCATTCCGGCTTTCGCGCGGTGTCGCAGACGCTGCGCATGGTCGGCCGCAACTACGGCCTCAAGGGCTTTCGCTATATCGGCAAGATCCTGATCCCGGCCGCCTTCCCCTCCATTCTCGCCGGCCTCAAGATCGGCTGGGCCTTCGCCTGGCGCACGCTGGTCGCCGCCGAACTCGTGTTCGGCGTGTCGTCGGGCAAGGGCGGACTGGGCTGGTTCATCTTCGAGAACCGCAACCAGCTCGACATTCCCGCCGTCTTTGCGGGACTGCTGACGGTGATCGTCATCGGGCTCGTCGTCGAGAACCTGATCTTCCGCACCATCGAAAAGCGCACGGTTCTGCGCTGGGGCCTGCAGGGCTGACCATGACACGCAAGACGCCCGACCAGCTCCGTTCCGCGCGCTGGTTCGCGCCGGACGACCTGCGCTCCTTCGGCCACCGCTCGCGCATGGCGCAGATGGGCTACGCGCCGGAGGACTACCGCGGCAAGCCGGTGATCGCGATCATCAATACCTGGTCCGACCTCAACCAGTGCCACGCGCATTTCAAGGAACGCGTCGAGGACATCAAGCGCGGCGTCCTGCAGGCCGGCGGCTTTCCCGTGGAATTGCCGGCGATCTCGCTGTCGGAGAGCAACGTCAAGCCGACGACCATGCTCTATCGCAATTTCCTTGCGATGGAGACGGAAGAGCTGATCCGCTCGCATTCCGTCGACGGCGCGGTGCTGATGGGCGGGTGCGACAAGACCACGCCCGGCCTGCTGCTCGGCGCGACAAGCGCGGGCATACCCGCGATCTTCGCTCCCGCGGGCCCGATGTTGCGCGGAAACTGGCGCGGGCAGACGCTCGGCTCCGGGTCCGACGCCTGGAAATATTGGGACGAGCGCCGCGCCGGAAACATTTCCGACAAGGATTGGTCGGACATGGAGGCCGGCATCGCGCGCAGCTATGGCGTGTGCATGACCATGGGCACGGCGGCGACCATGACCGCGCTCGCCGACACGATCGGCATGACGCTGCCCGGCGCCTCCTCGATCCCGGCCGCCGATTCCAATCACATCCGCATGTGCGCGGCGGCGGGGCGGCGCATCGTCGACATGGTGTGGGAAGACCTGACGCCCGACAAAATCCAGACGCGGCAGGCCTTCCTCAACGCCATCGTCGTCGCCATGGCCATGGGCTGCTCGACCAACGCCGTCATCCACGTCATAGCCATGGCGCGGCGGGCGGGCCACGACATCGGGCTCGACGATTTCGACGCGGCCAGCCGCACGACGCCGGTCATCGCCAACATCAGGCCGAGCGGCGACGCCTATCTGATGGAGGATTTCTACTATGCCGGCGGCCTGCTCGGCATGATGGGCCGGCTGCGGGAAAGACTCGATCTCACGCAGATCAACGTCAGCGGCAGGAGCTGGGCCGAGAGCCTCGAAGGCGCCGCCGTCTACGACGACGACGTCATCCGCACGCTCGACAATCCCATCTACAAGGAAGGCGCGCTGGCCGTCCTGCGCGGCAATCTCGCGCCGCAGGGCTGCGTCATCAAGCCGTCGGCCGCCGCGCAGCGCTTTCTGCGCCACACAGGCCCGGCGCTCGTGTTCGACGATTACGCCGAGATGAAAGCGAACATCGACCGCGACGATCTCGACGTGACGGCCGAGAGCGTTCTGGTGCTGCGCAACGCCGGTCCGCTCGGCGGTCCTGGCATGCCGGAATGGGGCATGCTGCCGATCCCGAAGAAGCTGGTGCAACAGGGCGTGCGCGACATGGTGCGCATTTCCGACGCGCGCATGAGCGGCACGAGCTACGGCGCATGCATCCTGCACGTCGCGCCCGAGTCCTACGTTGGCGGGCCGCTGGCGCTGGTGAAGACGGGCGACATGATCTCGGTCGACGTGCCGGCGCGAAAGATTTCGCTTGAGATCAGCGAAGCCGAGCTATCTGCGCGCCGCGCCGCCCTGCCCGCGCCGAAGCCGCGCTACGAGCGCGGCTATGGCTGGATGTTCTCCCGCCACATCAGGCAGGCGGACCAAGGCTGCGATTTCGACTTCCTCGAAACGGACTTCGGGCCGCCGGTTGGCGAACCGTCGATCTATTGAGCGTCACTCGGCCGCGGCGGGCAGCTTGATGTCCCGTTGCGCCGACTTGACGATGCGGCCGATTTCCGGCCGGCAGGAGCCGCAGCCGGTTCCCGCCGACGTCGCGACGCCGACCGCGGCGACGTCGTTGCAGCCGCCTTCGATCGCCGCGCGAATGGCGTTGGCGCCGACGTTGAAGCAGACGCAGATCTTCTGGCCGGGGTCCTTCGCCTGCGCGCCGGGGCGTCCGGCCAGCATGATCGCCGGATCGGCGGCCGGATCGCCGAACAATTCGCAGAGCCAGGCGCGCGCCGCCACGATCGGCTCGGGCGCGACGAACAGCAGACCGACGACGACGCCCTCGCGAACAGCGACGAACCGATAGATCCCTCCCCGCTTGTCCTGCGCGGAAATGAGGATCGCGCCGTCATCCGGCTCAAGCCCAAGCAGGTCGCGGGCGCGCGACTCCCAGTCTGCGACCGGATCGAGACCTGCAAGTTCGTGACGCCACCCGCCCTCGGCGCGCGCCGACGCCCAATAATCCGCTCGAAGCGTGTCCGGTCTTGCGCGAGTCAACGCAAATGCGAACCATGCCGGTTCGACCGCGACCGCCTCCACGTAGGCGCCTTTCGATTCCGGCTGCCCCGACACCGGGTCGAGCGCTGGCGCGACGAGCACGTTGACGCGCGCGCTGCTCGCAAACTGATCCGTCCAGTGGATGGGCGCGAAGATGCTGCCCTGCCGTTGACGGTCGGCGATCAACGCGCGCGCCACGACGGCGCCGCGCGCATTCGACAGACGCACGAGCCCTGCGGGCGCGATGCCGAGGCGCGCGGCGTCGAGCGGATTGATCTCCGCAAAGGGTTCGGCGATGTGCTGCGACAAGCTCGCGGCGACGCCCGTGCGCGTCATCGTATGCCACTGATCGCGAATGCGTCCGGTATTGAGCACGAATTCGCAGCGTCCGCGCTTGCGGCCCGCAAGCCGGCGGAGCGGCGTCGGCACGAAGCGGGCGCGCGCGTCCGGCGTGAAGAAGCGGCCGTCGCCGAAGAAGCGCTGCGGCGCCGATCCCGGCGGTTCTCCCGCGCGCCACGGCCATTGGAACGGCTGCAATGCGCGATAATCCGCATCGCCGACGTCGGCGAGCGCGGAAATGTCGAAGCCGCGATCGCCTTCGTTGCGATAGCCCGAGAGAGCCGCATGTTCGCGGAAGACGGCGGCCGGTCCGGAAAAGTCGAACGCCCTCGCAAAGCCCATGCGCCGGCCGACGGCTGCGAGCGCCCACCAGTCGGGCATGGCCTCGCCGACGGACGCGCGCAACGGGCGCTGGCGCGAAATGCGACGCTCGGAATTCGTGACCACGCCATCCTTTTCGCCCCAGGCCTGCGCCGGAAGAAGCACATGCGCGAACTTCGTCGTGTCGGTGCGCTCGACAACGTCCGAAACGACGACAAACGGACAGGCGGCCAGCGCGGCGGCGATCTTGTTCGCATCGGGCATCGAGTCGACGGGATTGGTGCCCATGATCCAGACGGCCTTGATCCGGCCTTCGCCGATCGCGCGGAACATGTCGACCGCCTTGAGGCCCGCTTCGGACGGCACGTGCGGCGAGGCCCAAAACTCCTGTACGAGCGCGCGATGCTCGGGATTCTCGATCTGCATGTGCGCGGCGAGCTGATTGGCGAGGCCGCCGACCTCGCGTCCGCCCATGGCGTTCGGCTGCCCCGTCACGGAAAATGGACCGCAGCCGGGCTTGCCGATGCGGCCCGTCGCCAGATGGCAGTTGACGATGGCGTTGACCTTGTCGGCGCCCGCGCTCGACTGATTGACGCCCTGCGAATAGACGGTGACGGTCTTCTCGGTACGCGCGAAGAGGTCGAATAGACGTTCAACGTCCGCGACAGCGAGTCCGGCGCGTCGTGCGACGGCGCCCGGCGTCCAGTTGGCTGCCGCAGCCAGGGCCTCGTCGAGCCCCGTTGTATGTTGCGCGACAAATGTAGCGTCAAAGGCGCGCGAACTCGACAGACGCCGCAAGAGGCCGAGAAACAGCGCCACGTCAGCGCCGGGCGCGATGGGCAGATGCAGGTCCGCGATCTCGCTCGTCGCCGTGCGACGCGGATCGATATTGACGACGAGCGGGCGGCCGCCCCGCTTTTCGCGCGCCGCCGCCAGGCGCTGAAACAGCACCGGGTGGCACCAGGCGAGGTTGGAGCCGACCAGCACGACGAGATCGGCTTGCTCGAGATCTTCGTAGACGCCCGGCACGATGTCGGCGCCGAAGGCGCGGCGATGGCCGGCGACGGAGGCCGCCATGCAGAGCCGCGAATTCGTGTCGATATTGGCGGAGCCGATGAATCCCTTCATCAGCTTGTTGGCGACGTAATAATCCTCCGTGAGGATTTGGCCCGACACGTAGAAGGCGACGGAATCGGGACCATGACGCTCGATCGTCCGCGCAAAGCGACGCGCGACGAGATCGAGCGCCTCCGACCATGCCGCCCGCTCGCCGCCGATCTTCGGATAGAGGAGCCGGTCTTGGAGCCCGAGCGTGGCGCCAAGCGCCGCGCCCTTGACGCACAGCCTGCCGAAATTGGCGGGATGCGCGGGATCGCCCGCAACCTCGGCGCGACCTGACGCATCGACCTTCGCCGCCACGCCGCAGCCCGTGCCGCAATAGGGACAGGTCGTCTTGATCGTTGTGTCGGACATGGGCTTCCCAGCAAGAATGTTTGTCAGCCAATCGGCCCGTCTCTGCCTCCCACTCGCGGGGAGGCCGCAATGCTCGGCATTGCGGGTGGGCTCGCCGTAAACCCCACCCGTCGCGCTTCGCGCGCCACCCTCCCCGCAAGCGGCGAGGGAGTTCGCCGGACGCGCCGCCCTACGCGGCGGCCGCGACGCCCATGTCGAGATAGATGCGGCCGTTCTCGAGCTTCACCGGGAAGGCGCGCGCGCAGCCGCGATCCGCGCCGGTCGCGTCGCCGCTTTCCAGATCGATGATCCAGTTGTGCAGCGGACAGGCGACCTTGCGGCCATGCACGATGCCTTCGCTCAAGGGCCCGCCCTTGTGCGGACAGCGGTTTTCGAGCGCGAAGAATTCGTCGCTCGCGGTGCGGAACACGGCGATCTCGCGACGCGGCGTGCGAACCGTGCGCGCGCCGCGCTTCGGGATGGAGTCAAGCGGGCCAAGGTCGAACCAGAAGCGATCTTCGTTGCGCATGGTCTTGTCCTTATTCGGCGGCGGCGGGCAGAAGCACGGCGAGCGGCGCGAATTCGCGCGCGTCGCGGCCGGCGGCGCGCTCCGCCCAGGGATCGCGGCGGGCGACGCGCTGCGAAACCACGAAACGCTCGTAGAGCGCCTTGCGGTTGTCGTGATCGTCCATGATCGCCGCGCGCACGCGCTCGAGCCCGGTCTTCTCGACCCATTTGAACAGACGGTCGAGATAGGCGGCCTCTTCGCGATACATCTGGATGACCGCCGCGACATGTTCGAGCGCGGCCTCCTCCGTGTCGACGTGGCCGAGCAGATCGGTCGCGCGCACGTGCAGGCCGGCGGCGCCGGCGATGTGGATGTCGTAGCCGGAATCGACGCAGATGATGCCGACGTCCTTGACCGTCGCCTCCGCGCAATTGCGCGGGCAGCCGGAGACGGCGAGCTTCACTTTCGCCGGCGTCCACGAGCCGCAGAGCAAGCGTTCGAGCTTGACGCCGAGGCCCATGGCGTCCTGCGTGCCGAAGCGGCACCAGTCGGAGCCGACGCAGGTCTTCACGGTGCGCAGGCCCTTGGCGTAGGCGAAGCCCGAGACGAGGCCCGCGGCGTTGAGCTGCGCCCAGACGGCCGGCAGGTCTTCCTTCTTCACGCCGAGCAGGTCGATGCGCTGGCCGCCCGTGACCTTGACGGTCGGAATGCGGAAGCGATCGGCGACATCGGCGATGGCGCGCAATTCGTCGGGCGTCGTCAGGCCGCCCCACATGCGCGGCACCACCGAGAAGGTGCCGTCTTTCTGGATATTGGCGTGCACGCGCTCGTTGACGAAGCGCGACTGGTAGTCGTCGCGATAGTCGTAGGGCCATGCGCAGATGAGATAATAGTTGAGCGCCGGTCGGCAGGACGGGCAGCCGCAGGAGGTTTTCCACGCCAGCTCCTGCATGACGGCCGGCAGCGACTTCAGCTCCTTCGCCCTGATCTGCTGGCGCACTTCCTCATGCGTGAGGTCGACGCATTTGCACATGGGCTTGCGATCGCCCGCGACATACTTGTCGCCGAGCGTTGCGACCAGCAGCGTCTCCACCTTCGACGTGCACTGACCGCAGGACGCGGAGGCCTTGGTCCTCGCGCGCACCTCGTCGAGAGACGTCAGGCCGCCGCCCGTGATCGCCTGAACGATCGTTCCCTTGCAAACGCCGTTGCAGCCGCAGATTTCCGCATCATCCGGCAAGGCTGCAACGGCCGCCGTAGGGTCCAGCGGCGACCCTCCCTGATAGGATTGGCCGAAGATCAGCGTGTCGCGCATCGGGCCGACATCGAGGCCCTTCTTCAGCATGTCGAAATACCAGGCGCCGTCGGCCGTGTCGCCATACAGCACCGCGCCGACCACCTTGTTGTCGCGCAGCACGACACGCTTGTAGACCTGACGCGATGGATCGCGCAGGACGACTTCGTCGTTCTCGTCGCCTTCGGAAAAATCGCCGGCGGAGAACAGGTCGATCCCCGTAACCTTCAACTTGGTCGACGTGATCGAACCCGCATAGCCAGCGCCCTGCTCGCCGGCGAGCTGGCCTGCGAGCACCTTGGCCATGTCGTAGAGCGGCGCGACGAGACCGTAGCAAAGGCCGCGATGCTCGACGCATTCGCCGACCGCATAGATATCGGGGTCGCTCGTGCGCATGAAGTCGTCGACGACGACGCCGCGCTTCGTCTCGAGGCCGGCATTCTTCGCCAGCGTCGTGTTGGGCCGGATGCCGACCGCCATGACCACGAGATCGGCGGACAGGATTCGTCCGTCGTCGAGCGCCACGCCGGTTACGCGGTCGCCGCCGACGATCGATTTGGTGTTGGCGGCGGTCACGACCTCGATGCCCCGCGCCTCGATCGCGCGCTGCAGCAGGTAGCCGGCATTGGGATCGAGCTGGCGCTCCATCAGCGTCGGCATGAGATGCACGACCGACACGCCCATGCCCTTGGCGGCGAGGCCGGCGGCGGCCTCAAGCCCGAGCAGGCCGCCGCCGATGACCACCGCGCGCCCGCCGCCAGCGGCGGCTTTCAGCATGGCGTCGACATCGTCGAGGTCGCGAAATGTGACGACGCCGGGCAGATTGGCGCCGGGCACGGGAATGACGACCGGCATCGAGCCGGTCGCCACGATCAGCTTGTCGTATGGCTCGACCGCGCCTTCCGCCGTACGCACGAGGCGCGCCGCGCGGTCGATGGAGACGATCGCCTCGCCCCGGCGCAGCGCGACTTCGTTGGCGTCGTACCAGGCCTCGTCGTGAATGACGATGTCGGCGAAGGTTTTCTCGCCGGCAAGAACCGGCGAGAGCATGATGCGATTGTAATTGACTCGCGGTTCGGCGCCGAACACCGTGACCGCATATTGATTGGGCGACTTCTCAAAGAGTTCATCTAGGACACGGCCTGCGGCCATGCCGTTTCCGATGACAACCAGCTTCTTCCGCATCGGCGTCCGGCTCCGGGATTAAGGTTCATCCCGTTCATCGCAAGCCGCGTGCCAATTAGCTGTTTGTTTTCAATCATCACCACAATTGACGGATATCATTCCCGATATCGACGGCGCTTAAGGCCGACCCCGCCGGCGCCTGTTTCTCAGGCGCCCGCGCGCATGTCGGCATCCCGCAGCGCCACTTTTGTGCAATGCACTAAAACCACTCACATGCTCGCGAAATCATTGACCTGCGCAATTTTGCGGCGATGGCGGCAATGACGGACCGGCGGGAAAAAACTATCTCCGCGCGCCGCGATGTTTGGCAGGTCTTTCTCCCGCCCCCCGATTGAGACAGGAGGCCCCCAGACGTACCTGATCGCCTACCGCCGCTTCGAGCCGAACCGGCGATGAAGGAGATTCAGATGTCCGCGACCAAGGGCCAGCCTCTGCCGGCGATCCTGTTCGCCAACGATCTGCGCGAGGGCGACGTGCTGTTCCTCGGCGCTGGCGGCTGGACGCGCAATCCGGCGGAGGCCGCGATCGCGCGCACGCAGGCCGAGGCCGACGCGCTGCGGACCACAGGCGACGCAGCGGCGGCGCGCAACGAGGTCGTGGACGTCTATCTGGCTGAAGTTGCGCTCGACGCGCGGGGCTTTCCGACGCCGACGCATTTCCGTGAACGCTTCCGCACGCTTGGGCCGAGCGTTCGACCCGATCTCGGCAAGCAGGCCGAGTTTGCGCGCCAGACGATTGCGGCGGAGTAAGATATGTACGTCTACGACGAATTCGACGAACGTTTCGTGCGCGAGCGCGTCGCGCAGTTTCGCGATCAGGTTTCGCGGCGCCTTTCGGGCTCGCTGACGGAAGACGAGTTCCGCCCCCTGCGCCTGCAGAACGGTCTCTACCTGCAATTGCACGCCTACATGCTGCGCATCGCCGTTCCCTACGGCACGTTGGCGCCGCGCCAGTTGCGGCAGCTCGCGCTCATCGCCGACAAGTACGACAAGGGTTACGGCCATTTCACAACGCGCCAGAATCTGCAGTTCAACTGGCCGAAGCTGCGCGACGCGCCCGACATCCTCTCATTGCTTGCCGACGTCGAGATGCACGCAATCCAGACCTCCGGCAATTGCATTCGCAACGTGACGGCGGATCAGTTCGCGGGCGTCGCGCGCGACGAGGTCGAAGATCCGCGCCCGGTCGGCGAGTTGCTGCGGCAATGGTCGAGCCTGCATCCGGAATTCTCTTTCCTGCCGCGCAAGTTCAAGATCGCGGTCACGGGAGCGGAGAGCGACCGAGCCGTGCTGAAGGCGCACGACGTCGGCGTTCGCATATTGCGGCATCCCGCCACGAATGAAGTGGGCTACGAAATTCTCGCCGGCGGCGGGCTCGGGCGCACGCCCATGGTCGGCAAGGTCGTGCGCGACTTCCTGCCGAAGGGCCAGCTTCTCGCCTACATCGACGCCATCATGCGCGTCTACAATTCGGAAGGCCGCCGCGACAACAAGTTCAAGGCGCGCATCAAGATTCTCGTGCACGAGATCGGACTTGAGCTTTTTCGCGAGAAGGTCGAAGCCGAATTCGCGCGCGGCCCGGACTGGACGGCGGAGGAACACGCCGAACTCGCGCGGATCGCGCCGGCCTTCGCCAAAGTGGCGTATGAAAAGCTGCCCGCCGTCTCGCGCCGCTTCGAAGCCGCAAAGCTCGCCAATCCCGCCTTTGCGGAATGGGCCGGGAACGCCCTGTTCCCCCATCGCGTCGACGGCTATGCGGCCGTCACGGTCTCGCTGAAGCCGGTCGGCGGCGTGCCCGGCGACATGACGTCGGACCAGATGCGCGCCTTCGCCGATCTTGCGGAGCGTTACTCGCTGGGCGAGTTGCGCGTTACCCATGCGCAGAACCTCGTGCTGCCGCACGTCAGGCTCGACGATCTCCACGACCTCTGGCGGGCGCTGGCCGCGCTGGGCCTCGCCACCGCCAATGTCGGCCTCATCACCGACATCATCGCCTGCCCCGGCCTCGACTATTGCGCGCTCGCCACCGCGCGCTCGATCCCGATCGCGCAGGCGATCTCCAACCGCTTCGGCGACGCTGCGCGCCAGCGCGAAATCGGGCCGTTGCAGATCAAGATCTCGGGCTGCATCAACGCCTGCGGCCACCACCACGTCGGCCATATCGGCATTCTCGGCCTCGAGAAGCGGGGCCAGGAATCCTATCAGGTCACGCTCGGCGGCGATGGCTCGAAAGATATGGCGATCGGCGAATTGCTCGGGCCCGGCCTCACGGCTGACCAGGTGCCTGACGCGATCGAGCGCATTGTCGGCGTCTACCTGTCACAGCGACGGCCCGGCGAAACCTTCATCGAAGCCGTGAAGCGGCTCGGCGCCGGCGCCTTCAAGGCCGCCTTTCTCGCGGGAGCGCAAAATGAAGCTGCTTGACCGCTCCGGTTATCGCCGGGACGATTTTTCGCGCGACGGCGCAACGAACGCAATCATCGCGCCGCTGGCCGATCTGCAGGCGGCGCTTGTTGCGTCCGGCGGTCATCCGGTCGGCGTCGACGTCGCCAACAATACGGATATCGACCGGCTCGCTCCCCTGTTCGACAGGCTGGCGCTGATCGCCATTGCATTTCCGGCCTGTAGCGACGGGCGCGGCTTTTCCCTCGCCAAGCGGTTGCGGCAGGCCGGTTTCAAGGGCCGGCTGCGCGCCGTCGGTCCGTTGATCCCGGATCAGGGACCCTACGCCTTCGCTTGCGGCTTCGACGAAATCGAACTGCCGGAGGCAAGCGCCGCACGCCAGACCGAGGCGCAGTGGAAGAAGGCGCTGGGGACAATCTCCTTCACCTATCAGCCGGGCTATGCCCGCGCCGAAAGCATCCTTCAGCGGCGCCTTGCGGCGCGTCAGGGAGCATGACATGGCCAACATCGCCGCGCTCAATCGCGCCTTCGCCGACGCTCAACCGCTCGACCGCCTCAAGACCCTGCGCGCTCAGGTCGAAGGCCGCATCGTCTTCACGACGAGCTTCGGCGTCGAGGACCAGCTTCTGACCGACCTGATCTTCGCCAACGATCTCGACATCGAGGTGGCGACGCTCGACACGGGCCGGCTGTTTCCCGAGACCTACAAGGTCTGGTCCGACACCGAACTCAAATACGGCAAACGTATCCGCGCCTATTACCCGGAGGCCGGCGCCCTCGAAGCGCTGATCGCCGGGCAGGGCATCGATGGCTTCTATTACGGCGTGGCGATGCGCAAGGCCTGCTGCGGCGTGCGCAAGGTCGAACCGCTCAAGCGCGCGCTTGCAGGCGCAAGCGCCTGGGTGACGGGACTGCGCGCCGACCAGTCCGCCAATCGCGCGGACACTGCCTTTGTCGCTTTCGACGATGGCTTCTCCGTGCTTAAGGCGAGTCCGCTTGCGGACTGGTCGCGCGACGCGATCCTGGAGGAGACGAAGGCGCGCCAGATTCCGGTCAACGCCCTGCACGCCAAGGGTTTCCCCTCCATCGGCTGCGCGCCCTGCACGCGCGCGATCCAGCCGGGCGAAGATGAACGCGCCGGTCGCTGGTGGTGGGAACAGGACGACAAGAAGGAATGCGGGCTGCATGTCGCTGCGGACGGAAAGATCGTTCCGCGCGGGACCCCTCGAACCGGAGATCGCCCGTGGGCCGTCTGACGCATCTGCAGGCTCTGGAAGCCGAGTCGATCTTCATCCTGCGCGAAGTCGTCGCCGCCTGCGAGCGACCCGTGCTGCTCTATTCCATCGGCAAGGACTCCGCGGTCCTGCTGCATCTGGCGATGAAGGCCTTTGCGCCGGGCAAGCCGCCCTTCCCTCTGCTGCACGTCGACACCGGCTGGAAGTTCAGGGAGATGATCGCCTTTCGCGACGCGACGGCGAAGCGTCTCGGTCTCGAACTCCTCGTGCACATGAACCCGGACGGCGTGGCGGCCGGAGTCAACCCGGTCGACTCGGGCTCCGCCGTGCACACGGACGTGATGAAGACGCAAGGGTTGAAGCAGGCGCTCGACAAGTACGGTTTCGACGCCGCCTTCGGCGGAGCGCGTCGCGACGAGGAGAAGAGCCGCGCCAAGGAACGCATCTTTTCGTTGCGCACCGCAGACCATCGCTGGGACCCGAAGGCGCAGCGGCCGGAGCCGTGGCGCGCGTTCAACACGCGCAAGCGCAAGGGCGAGAGCTTTCGCGTCTTCCCCCTGTCCAACTGGACCGAGGCGGACGTGTGGGACTATATCGCGCTCGAGAACATTCCCGTCGTTCCGCTCTATTTCGCCAAGCGCCGCCCGGTCGTGGAGCGCAACGGCGCCCTGATCATGCGCGACGACGACCGCCTGCCGCTGCTGCCGGGCGAAGTCCCGCAGATGAAGACTGTCCGCTTTCGCACGCTCGGCTGCTATCCGCTGACCGGCGCGGTCGAGAGCGAGGCGGCGACCTTGCCCGAGATCATCGCGGAAATGCGCGCGTCGCGCTCATCCGAACGCCAGGGCCGCGTCATCGACCATGACGGGGCGAGCTCGATGGAGCTCAAGAAGCAGGAAGGCTATTTCTGATGCGCGCCAATCTGAAGCTCGTGGACGTCGCCGATGAGCGTGCGGGCGGCGAGGCCGCCGCGCCCGTCGCCGCGCCCCAGCGTTCGCTGCTGCGCTTCATCACCTGCGGCTCCGTGGACGACGGAAAGTCGACGCTGCTCGGCCGCCTGCTGTTCGAGACCGGCTCCGTTTTCGAAGACCAGATGGAAGCGCTCAATCGCGACAGCGCGCGCTTCGGCACCACGGGAGAGGACCTCGATTTCGCGCTGCTGGTCGACGGCCTGTCGGCGGAACGCGAACAGGGCATCACCATCGACGTCGCCTATCGTTATTTCTCGACGGGCAAGCGCGCCTTCATCGCCGCGGACACGCCCGGCCACGAGCAATATACGCGCAATATGGCGACGGGCGCGTCGACCGCGGATGTCGCGATCATCCTCGTCGATGCGCGCAAGGGCCTGCTGCCGCAAACGCGCCGTCATTCCTACATCGTCTCGATGCTCGGCGTGCGCCGGGTGATCGTTGCGGTCAACAAGATCGATCTCGTCGGCTACGACGAAGACGTTTTCCGCAAGATCGAGCACGACTATCGCGCGCTCGCCAGCCAGCTCGGCTTCATCGAAACGCATATCATTCCGGTGTCGGCGCGCTTCGGCGACAATGTCGTCAAGGCGTCCGACAAGACGCCGTGGCGCGCCGGCCCCTCGCTGCTGGCGCTGCTCGAAACCATCGAGGCTGCGCCGTCCGGCGACGCCGAATTCCGCTTTCCGGTGCAATGGGTCAACCGTCCCAACCTCGATTTTCGCGGCTTTTCCGGCACGGTTGCGTCAGGAGAGATCGCAGTCGGCGACACGATCGTCGCGCTGCCGCGCGGAAAGACGACGCAGGTTTCCGGCATTCTCGGACCGTCCGGGCCGCAGGATCGAGCGCGCGCCGGCGAAGCGGTCACGCTGACGCTGGCCGACGAAATCGACATATCGCGCGGCGACGTTCTCGTGCGGGCCGGCTCGACGGCGAAGGCTCGCCGGCAGATCGACGCGCGCTTGCTTGCGCTCACCGAGGCCGCGGTCACGCCTGGCCGAAACTATCTCGTCAAGATCGGCACGGCCGTTACCGCCGCGCGCATCGTGTCGCTGCGCCACGCGGTCGACGTGCACACCTATCAGGCGACCCCTGCAACGGCCCTGCAGATGAACGGAATCGGCTTCGCCACATTGCGCTTCGAGACCGATGTCGTGGCCGCGGAATATGCCGCCTGCCAGTCGCTCGGCGGCCTGCTGCTGATCGATCCGCACAGCAACGACACGGTCGCGCTGGGCGTCGTCGAAGCGGATGTCGCAGGCGACGACGAGGCCGCCGTCAAGGACGACCGTCTCCTTGCCGCATTGTCGCGATTGGGCGTCGTGGCGCGCGAGGCCACGCCGGAAGACGCACGCCGGCGAACGCTGGAGCTGGCGGCGGGATCGCTGCTGACAGGCCTTGTCGTATTCGTGCTGACCGGCGGAAAACCGGGGCTCGCGCTGATGGGCATGGTCGCCGATATCGTGCTGCGTCCGGCGCTCGGCGTGGCTCTCGGCCACGCGCGATCCTGGGTCGCGCAGCGGCGCCGGGCCAATGCGGACAGTGATCTGACAATCGACGGCGGCGGCATCTGACCCCGGCTGCCGGCGCCGCCGAGACCGTTGATGATTGATCCGCTCTATACCCTGTCCGGCGCGGCCGTCGGATTGATCGTCGGGCTCACGGGCGTGGGCGGCGGCTCCCTGATGACGCCGCTGCTCGTGCTGCTTTTCGGCGTTCATCCCGCGACGGCGGTCGGCACAGACCTGCTCTATGCGGCCGTTACCAAGGGCGCCGGCACCTTCGTTCATGGCGCGCGCAACAATGTCGACTGGCGCGTCGTTCGGCTGCTGGCCGCAGGCAGCGTGCCAGCCTCGGTCGCGACGCTTCTCGCCATGTCGAAAAGCGGAGCGAATTCCGCCGACGTAACCCGGCTGATCGGCGTGGCGCTGGGCATCGCGCTTCTGCTCACCTCGCTCTCGATGGTGTTCCGGCCGTGGCTGCTCAAGGTGCGCGGCGAACGACCGCCGATGCCTCAGCATAGGCTGGACTGGACCACCTTCGCCGTGGGAGCCGTCCTCGGCCTTCTCGTGTCGGCTTCCTCGGTCGGCGCTGGCGCTCTCGGCGTCACTGCGCTCCTCATGCTTTATCCCTCGACGCCCGTCGTGCGCATTGTCGGCACGGATATCGCCCATGCCGTTCCTCTGACCTTCGTCGCCGGCGCCGGCCACTGGCTTATCGGATCGGTCGACATCTGGATGCTCGCCGCGCTGCTGATCGGCTCAATTCCGGGCATTGTCGCCGGCAGCAGGCTCGCCCCGCATGTGCATGAACGCATTCTGCGGATGCTCCTGGCCGTTGTCCTGATGCTGGTGGGGCTGAAATTGCTGATGGCCTAGGCGGGCGCGCTTTCGCCTTGGCGCCTCGGTTCGCTGTGCTAGGCTTTGTTTTCGGCGCAAGCCCAGACGCAGGCCGTGCATGACCCTTCTCGCCAATCCCGAGCAGCGAACGCCGTCGGTGAACAAGGCGGCGCTTCTTCGCCAGCATGAACTGTTTCAAGAACTCGACAAGGACGCATGCGAGCAGATCGCAGCGTATGCGAAGATCAGGGAATTCCGGCGCGACGCCACAATCTTCGCGAAAGGCGATCCCGGCTTCTGCCTGTTCGCGGTCGTGCGAGGCAAGGTGCTGGTCACGACATCGTCGAGCGAAGGCAAGAGCGCGGTTCTCAACCAGTTCGAGAAGGGCGACGTTTTCGGCGAGATCGCCCTGCTCGACGGCCGCCCGCGCACCGGCGACGCGACCGCGCTGACCGATTGCTGCCTGCTGTCGCTGGAGCGGCGCGACTTCATTCCAATTCTCGCGAAGAAGCCGGAGATTGCGATCAAGCTCCTGGAGATTCTGTCCGGCCGTCTGCGACGCACCACCGAACAGGTCGAGGAACTGATGTTCATGGACCTGCGCGGCCGGCTGGCCAAGACGCTCCTCCGCCTGACGGGCGGGGCGGTCGACGGATCGGCCGAACTGTCGCAGAGCGAACTCAGTCAGCGCGTCGGCATGTCTCGCGAAATGATCAACCGGCAACTTCAGGTCTGGTCGCGCGAAGGCATTCTTACGCTCGCCCGGCGACGGCTCACCGTGCGCCGCCCGGACACGCTCGAAGAAATAGCAATGCGCTGATCCGAGGCGAGGCGGCGCCTCCGACAGTGAGACGCCTCACAGTTCGGCGGGAGCTTCCCAAGCCATCATCGGGCCAGAGGGATTGCTGCGCGCCGGCCGGTCGGCCGGGGCGCATCGAAACGATTCCAGAATTCGGGGGATCAAGATGCGACGCGATCTGACCGTCAAGACCGGCGGGCTTGCCGGCACATCGGATTTCCGCGTTCTCGCAAAGATCAAAAGCGGCTTCGTGCCGGCGCTGGACGCCATCACCTACAAGACGCGAGTCAAGCGCGTGCTGCGCGCCCTGCACATTGGCCGGTCGGACTCGCACGAGCACGAATTGTTCCGCGTCCTGTCGGACGCGGTCGAGCGCGTCGGCCGCATTCATTCGGTGGGCATCGTCGTTCTCGAGCCGGAAGACAAGGTTCTGCTGACCGTGACCTTCGACGGATCGTGGGAAGCCTATGTGCGCGTGATCTGGCAGAAGGTGACGCGCCTGCTCGACCTCGTCTTCTGCAACACGGAGAATTACGTCGTCGGCTACGAGAGCAGCTACGAGCAATGGGGCGCGTGGCTGAAATCGGCCCAGAGCGAAGCGGCGTTTCTTTATGCGACGCCGAACGTCACGGTGGACGATATCCGCTACCTGCGCATGGCCGAACGCGTGCACCGGCGCGAAGAAGCCCTCCCTGCGGAACTGCGGACAGCGCAAATCCGCATTCCCTCGTCCGAGCAGATCGCGGCGCGGTCGATCTTCGAGACGGATGGGCGCGTACCCGGCGATCCCACATCTGCCGGCTTTGAGACGCCCATGACCATCGACGACGCGGGGCGGCCGCCGTTCCGCCACGGCATGCGCGTTCTTGCGGGCATACACCGCCTCTCGGAAGTCTATCTGCCCGGCACCAAGGACGGCGTGCTCCTGCATCGCGCGGCCCACGAACTATTGCCCGAATTCGTTCCGATGGTGCGCAGCGCAACCTATCAGGTCGGCGTCAAGCGCGGATTGCGGCGCTTCGAGGAAGCGTTGCACTGGATCCAGAAGGCTCCCGTCGAACCGGATGTGCGGCAGAAGTTGCCAAATCCGCCGCCGGAGACGCCGCCGCTGGCCGACGCCGCGAATGTCCAGGGCGGCATCCTGACGTCCTATCCGGATATCGACCACGGCTGCCTGCTGATGCTGCAGTTTGCCTCGCCCGCGGCGGCGGCGGCCTTTCTGGGCGCGCTGCAGGTGACCTCGGAAGCAGCCACGCTTGCGCCTGGCGACATTGCGACCAATATCGGCTTCACGCTCGAGGGGTTGCGGGCTGCGGGCCTGACCGACGACGAAATCCGCGAATGGCCCGAAGAATTCGTGCAGGGGATGGAGATGCGCGCCGGCATGCTCGGCGACGTCCGCATCAACCATCCGCTGCGCTGGCGCCGCCCGCCCCGCAACTGGGACAAGGGCGTTTATGCGTCCGAGTTGAGCGACGGCGACGAGACGCGGCGCGTCGATCTCACCGCGGTTCACGCCATGCTGCAGGTGCGCCGGCGGGCGACAGCCGATTCCACCGACGAGGATACGCCGACCGCGCGCACGCCGCTGATGGGCGCGCTGAAGAAACTGGTGGAGGTCCACGAGGGCGTCATTCCGCTCTCGCTGCAATGGATGCATCGGCTGCGCAACGCCAACAAGGTGGTCGAGGAGCACTTCGGCTTCACCGAGGGCAATTCGGAGCCCGTGCTGAAGAAGTCCGAGGCCGGGCGTCGCTACTCCAACCAGGCGCATCTCGGCGACTTCCTCTGCGGCTATCCCAACCTTGCGGACAAGACGGACTTTTACGGCGGCGCCTCCGAGCGGATTCGTCCGCTCATGCGCGACGGCAGCTTTCTCGCCGTGCGCAAGTTGCGGCAGGATGTCGAGGCTTTCGACAATGCGATGAGCGAGGCCGTCACGGCCGTCGCCGATCAGGCGACGGGACTTGGCCGCGAGGATCTGATGGCGAAGATCCTCGGGCGTTGGCCGGCCGATCATGCGAAGTCCGGCCAGCCGCTCGCGGAAGTCATCGGGCCGGACCCGCTCTCCAACGACTTTCATTTCGACAAGGACCCGAAGGGCGTCGTCTGTCCCTTTCACGCGCATATCCGCCGCGCCAATCCCCGCATCGTCGCGCCGGAGGCAGGCGCGCGACCGCCGCGCATCGCGCGCCGCGGCATGTCCTACGGGCCGCTGCACGATCGCGCCGCGAGCGATCCGGCCAAGATCAAGGAGAGCTACGGCCAGGAACGCGGCCTCGTGTTCATGGCCTACAACGCCAACCTCGGCGAGCAATTCGAGGTGATCCAGAGCTGGGTCGCGGGCGGCAACAGCGCCGGCGGCTATTCGGGCGTCAGCGATCCGCTTCTCGGCCTCGCCGAGCCCGGCAAGAAACGCTTCTTCCGTTTCGAGCACGACGGCAAGGCCGTCCACATGCCGCTCGACGGCTCAGATCAGCTTCACGTCGAGCCGCGTCCCTTCGTGCGGCTCGAGTGGGGCGCCTATCTGTTTGCGCCGTCGGTCAAGGCGCTCGCCATGCTCAAGGAGCGCGCCGCCGCGCAAGGCGACAAACCGCAGGTGACGTGGAGCGCGGAAGCTGGCGAGAAGAAGATCGCGGAATTGCGCGAATACGAACGTCTCAACGGCGCGGACGCGGCGCTGCAGGCGTGGAAGGCCGTTCTGGAAGACCAGGATTACGCGGCCGATTTCACCAGCGCCTCTGTCTGGGCGGCCATTCGCGAGAATCACGGCGGCCTGTTGCGCACGCCGTTCGGCATATTGGTCGGCGACAAGGACCTCGTGCGCGACGTCTTCCTCAATCGCGACGAGGCGCTGACCATCACCGGCTATCTGCCGCGGATGCACAGATCCTTCGGCGTGCTCTATCTCGGGCTCGATCCCGGCCAGGACGACGGAGCCTACGAGCGCTGGTCGCGCGCGTGCAACGAGGCGATCATGGAGATCGACTCGCATGACGCCTTCGTCGCGGCGCGCGAGGCCGTGCAGCAGGCCCTGCAGAAGCTGGTCGATCAGGAAATAGCCGACGCCCGGCACGATCGCGAGAAGCGATGGGAGCTGACGGTCGAGGCGCGCGAGCTTATCGAACCTCTGCTCGCGCACTTCTGCGAAGAATGGTTCGGCATGTCCGAAAAAGGCGACCATTTCCGTCGCGCCGGCTACCGCTGGGACTGGACGCCCGAAGATCCCGCCAATTATCCCGGGCACTTCCTCTCGCCATCGCGCTACATCTTTCAGCCGCACCCCGGCCGGAGCGTCGAGGACATCGGCGCCGCGCACGGCAAGTCCGTGCGCAAGGCGATGGTCGCCTACCTCAACGAGTTCGGCAGCGGAATCGCCGCCCCCGTTTCACGCGCCGTTCTGGACTCGCCAGAGGGGCAGAACGATGTCGAGTTCTGCGCACAGACGATCGCCGGCGCGATGATGGGATTCATTCCCACCGTCGAAGGCAATCTGCGTCGCATCCTGCACGAATGGCTGCGGGAAGGCCTGCTGTGGAAGCTGCGCGCGCGTTTCGCGGACAAGCCCGCCGCCGATTTTACCGACGCCTGCAACCGGCTCGCCGGCGACTTCATTCCGATCTTCCAGTTGCGCGCCGTGCCGGAACTGATCTGGCGCACCGCGACCGTCTCGCACACGCTCGGCGAGGGCGCCAACAAGGTGCGGGTCAAGCCCGGCGACGTGATCGTGGCCGGCGCCGTCTCGGCCACGCAGCAATGCCTGGCCGCGGGCAGCCGCGAATATCATCACGCATTCGGCGGCAATCGCCGCGCGGGCGAGCATCCGGCGCACGCCTGCCCCGGCGCCGATCCGGCGGTTGCGCTGATGCTCGGTTTCTTCAGCGCGCTGGTCGAAACGCCGTTGCCGCTGCGCCCCGGCCCCGGCCCATTGACGATCTCGCTCGACGGAGCGGTCCCGGAAGCGGCCGCCCTTCGCAAGCGAAGCGTTGACGAGCGCATCGCCTTTGCCGAAGAGGCGGCGGAGACCGTCGCCGTGGTCGCGATCGGCGATTCCTGGCTCTCGAACACTTTCCCCTACCCGAGCCTGATCTCGGCGCTGGCGTCGCGCGGGTATCGTGTCGATTCCGGCATGCGCTTCTCGCAGATGGGACGGATGCTGCAGGAGATGGCGGAGCCGTCATTCCTCACTGATATCGCGCGGTTCTTCGACAATCTGGGGCCGAACGACCGGGCGCCCGCGTGCATCCTGCTCGGCGGCGGCGGCAACGACGTCGTCTATCCGTCGTCCGAGGCGCGCAAGACGCCGCTGTACCGGATGCTGGCGGCGTCAGGCGGAGGCGAAATCCCGCTCGATGAAGCCGAGGTCGTCAAGTTCATCGACGGCGAACTCAACGACTACCTGTCCACGGTCGTCGAGAAGCTGCAGGAGATGACGGACATTCCGATCCTCATTCACGCCTATGACCATCCGATCCCGGACAACAGGTCGTACTGGCTGGCAGGTCCGTGGCTGCACCCGATCTTCGAGGCGCGCCAGATGCACGATGTGGCGACGAATGCGAAAGCCATGGCCGCGCTCATAGACCGCCTCAACAATGTCGCCGCGCGCGTCGCCAGCAGCAATGCGCTCCGCTCACGCCACGTCAAGCTGACGAACATGCTGGCGGCAGACCCGCGTTACAATCAGGACTACACATCGCTATGGGCGAACGAGCTTCATCCGACCGACGACGGCTACGGGATACTGGCGGAGGAATTCGTCAAGACCTTGCAGGGCATGGGGATCGGCCCCAAGACGTCCTGAGCGCGAACGGTCAGCGAGCGCACATGGCCTGGTCGGCATGCCAGTTCATGCCCATGGCGCGCAATTCGGCCTGCGCGGACGAAAGGCCCTCCGGGCTCTTGCACAGGACGGCGCGGACGACGCCGTTCAGCGCCGCCTCGCGCCGTGAGCCGCGCTGACGCGCCGAAAATTCGGCGCGCTTCATCCATCGCCAGCAATCGGCGTCGTCGCCGGTTTTCGCGGCGACGTTGGCCAGCGCCCGGCTGACGGCCGCCTCGCCCAGACGCTCGCCATGTCGCGCGCGCAACAAGACATGCGCCGCATAGCGACGCGCGGTTTCGACATCTCCTGTCTCGCTGCACGCCTCGACCAGCCAGCTATATTGCACGGACACGAAGAACTTGAAGTCGCGCCCTTCCATCCAGCGCACGGCGTCGCGCAATTGCTGAAGACTTTCCGCCTCCCCCGTGCGTCGCCAGCGCGCATAGCCGGCGGCGGCGCGAGAGGCGGCGAGCAGCAGAAGACCACGCATGTTCTCGGCCACGCGCGCATTCTCGTTCGCCAGCGCCTCCGCCTCGTCCCACGCGCCGCGCCACACGAGAGAAACCGCCCGCCAGTTGCGCATGGAATTGGCCACAGGATGATTGGAGCCGGCGAGCAGCGCCGTCGCTTCGTTGAAACAGGCGTCGGCGGCCGCAAACTCGCCGCAGTCGGCGAGAATGCTCGCCTCGCACGACAGGGCGTAGGCGGAACCGATGGCGACGCCGCCGCCGGGACGCGCCGCGCGCTTCTTGGTGACAATGGCGCCTTCGATCAGCGCCAACGCCTCGTCGTACCGCCCGGCGGCCGCGAGTATCTGGCCGAGCGTGGCGTCGATCTGCGCGACCAGCCGCTGGTCGCCTGCCTGGCGCGCGAGCGCGGCGGCGCGCTGCGCATGGACGACGCCCTCGCGGAATCGCCCGAAGCCGTAGCACATGTAACCCAGCCAGTACCTGGCGCGCGCTTCGGCGTCGACATCGCCGATCTTGCGCGCCAGGTCCGCGGCGCGCTCGAACAGGCTGACATCGTTGCGCAGCGACAGCGGATCGAAAATGCTGGCCATGCCGAGCTTGTTGACGACCAGACACCAGTGCAGATCGAGATCGCGACTGCGCTCGGTCATGTTGTCCATCGCGTCGATGGCGGCTTTGTAGTGCGCGCGCGCGCGATCGAGAGCGAAGGCGACCGTGGCCTTGTCCCCTGCCTGTTCGGCAAATTGCGCGGCCTTGTCCCAGTCGGCGGCGCCGAAGCTGTGATAGGCCAGCGCCTCCAGCGTGTCGTCGTGGTCGAGCCCCGGGCCGCGCGACATATGCGCTGCGGCGATCCGCCGGTGCAACGTGCGACGCATCGTCAGGCCGATCGACTCGTAGATCGAATCGCGGGTGATCCCGTGCTTGAATCGCAGGCCGCCGCTGGCGGGATCGACAAAGAGAAAGTCGGCGTCTGCAAGAGCGCGCAGCGTCTCCTCGTCCGGGGCATGGCCGCAGGCGGCGATCAGCGAGCGATAGGGCGCGACATTGCCGACGACCGCGGCCGCGCGCACGACCTCCGCCTGCTCTTCCGGCAGGCGCTGGAGGCGAGTGGTGACCAGCGCGCCGATCCAGCCGCTGCGGCCGCGCTCCGTCAACGCTTGCGACAATTTTTCAGCGGACGCCAGATGGCACAGTTCTTCTATGTAAAGCGGCACGCCGCCGGCGTAGTCGTGGATGCGCGCGATCAGGAACGGGTCGGCCTGCGGCAGCCAGCGTCGCACTGCGCGCGCGGTCTCGGCGCCGTCGAAAGGCTTGAGTTCAATGTGCGGCGCGCCGGCGACCAGATCGGCGTCGTCGTCGCGCGTGCGGCTGGTCAGGATCACGCGCAACGGCGCGTCCGATTGCAGGAGCGCAGTCAGCAATTGCCGTGTGGCGTCGTCCGCCCATTGCCAATCGTCGATGACGAGCGCGACGCGCCGCGATCCGGCGAGCGCACGGACGAAAGCCGCTATGTCGTCGACTGCGCGGCTGGCCGCTTCCGCGGGCCTGATGTCGGGACTGGCGGCCACGAGTCCGCGTACAGAATCAACGCGGGGGCCGAGCTCCTTTCGCCACGGCTCCAGCGCATCGCGCGAGAGCGTGACCGCCTCCTCAGGCAATACGCCGTCGCGCAAGCCGATGAAGCCCCTCATGGCCTGCAGGAACGGCTGAAGAATTTCAGCGCCGAGATAGTTCTCGCACCCGCCGCGCAGGACCGTGACGACCCCATCGTCTATCGATCGCAAGACCTCTTCGAGCAACCTCGTCTTGCCCAGTCCGGCTCCGCCGAGAATGATTGCGGCGCGCGGCGAGGCTTCGCCGCCGAGCAGGAAGTCGCGCAGCGCCTCGACGACCGGGCCGCGGCCGATGAAAGGCGTCAGGCCGCGGCTGGCGGTGGATTCAAACCGGTTTCTGGCGGCGGCGCGGCCCAATACCGCGTGAGCCGGCAGTTCGAGCCCGGCGGCGGACGTTTCGACGGACGCGCCCAATTTGAAGAAATGGGCGTTCGGACCGAGCGCATCCGCGCTGGCCACGATCTGTCCGGGCGAAGCGCGCTGTGACAGACGCGCGGCGACATTGGGCACGTCGCCAACGAGGTCGAATACGCCCTTCTCGATATCGCCGGCGGCAATGAGCGCGGTGCCGGCATGGATGCCGGAATGCATCCGCAGAGGCAGGAGGCGCGGCGGCAGACCGACGGGCCGTAATTCCCCAACCTTTTCGTGAATTTCCAGCGCAGCGTCGGCGGCGCGCCGGCCATCATCCTCGCCGGGCTCGGGATGGCCGAACACGATGGTCGCGCCGTCGCCCTGCATGCGAGCGATGACGCCGCCACGACCAACCACGGCCGCGCGACAGATTTCGCGCAATTGGTGGAGGAGGGCCGAGTATTCTTCGGTCTCCATCTCCCGCCCGAGCATGGTCGAGCCAACGAGATCCGTGAACAGGATCGTCAAGCGTCGGCGCGCGCCAGGGACTTGTCGTGATTCTTCGTGGGGACTCATCTCGTTCCGGCTCGAAACGTTATCTCGACTCCTTTGTCGCGTCCCTCATGGTTCACGCAACGCAATGCTATGCAACGAGTTTGCCGATACCTACCCCCTCTTTTCATTGCGGCCTCGAAATTCGGCGGCGCGGCGGCGAGGTCGGGAGGAACTTTCTACCGCCCGCCCGGCGGCGGCCTATTAAGATGTTGTAAAGGTAAATATTTGCCGACACATTGGGAGATATAAAACTCGACAATCGCCCATCCGATAATACCTCCGGAAGCGCGGATAGCTGTCCTGTAAGTTATTCAGACCAATTTCTAAATTAAATTAAGCACGATAGCTGAGAACCCGCGCCAGACGCCCGCTCAATGCTGGTAAATGCCGGATTCAGCACGATCCTTAGACCTCCGTTCACGCGCCTGCCGTTAGGTCAATCCACGTCGCGCGATCCGCCACGAGCTTCGCCGATGGGGGACACATGAGCGACCTTGGCTTCGCCGCCTGCAAGCAGCCGGCCTCAAAGTGGACGGAGACGACGCCAGCGCCCTGGGCGGCGCGCGACGCCGAACGCCCCGCTCATGCTCTGCGGCGAGAGGTTCGCTACAACCGCCTGCTGTTTGCGCTCCAGTCCGCGATCGTCGATATCGTCGCGATCTTCTCGGCCTTCACGCTTTCCGACTTCGCGTACAATCTTGTGGTTCACGGCGCATATCGTTCGATGTTCGACAATGCGCAGCTCGGCATCCTCGCGGCAGCCCTGTTCGTGAGCTTCAATCTCTACCGGCATTCCTACGCCCTTTCCGACTATCTCGACCTGTCGGGCCATGCCGAGCGCATCTTCTCGCTCTGGAACTATTCCTTCCTCGCCGCCGCGACGGCCGGGTTCATGTTGCGCGCGATCGGCGATTCCTCGCGCGGCGCCTTCATCGTCTTCTATTTCGTTGGACTCGGCGCGCTCTACGCCAGCCGCGCGGCTCTGGTCGTGCTGACCAAGCGGCACGCGGACGCCGGCAATGTGCTGACCGCACGCGTCATGATCGTCGGCGCGGCCGCCGGGATTGACGAATTTCTCAACAAGCACGCCCTCGCCAAGCGGGGTATGGAGATCGTATCCGTCTGCGCCATCGGCCAAAGCGTATCGCTGGACGCCCAGCTTGCGGAAGCAGCCGAAACTGCGCGACGTCTGATGCCCGACGACGTCATCCTCGTCATCCCGCTCGAACAATCCACGCTCGTGGAGCGGTGCATCACCGCCTTCATGCGCGTGCCGGCGGCCATTCATCTCCACCTCGACCGCAACAATCCCCTCCATCGCTTCTCAGGCCCGCAATTCGGCGGCGACGCGGCCATATCCTCCTTCCGGCTGCCGGCGGATTCCATGAGCGCCGTCGGCGCGGCCGCGAAACGCGCCTGCGACATCGTGCTGTCGCTCGTTGCGCTGATTGTCCTGGCGCCGCTGTTCGCGTTCGTCGCCATCGCCATCAAGGTCGACAGTCCCGGCCCCGTTCTCTATTTCCAGGCGCGACACGGCTTCAACAAGAAGCGGTTCCGCATCGTCAAGTTCCGTTCGATGCGCGCCACGGAGGAAGGCGCCGCCGTCAAGCAGGCGGTCGCCAACGATCCCCGCATCACCCGCGTCGGACGATGGCTGCGTCGCTTCAACATCGACGAATTGCCGCAGATCCTGAACGTTCTGCGCGGAGAAATGTCGCTCGTCGGTCCGCGTCCCCACGCGCTCGTCCACGACATGGCTTTCGAGACTGAAATCTCGCTCTACGCGCGCCGGCACAATGTGAAACCCGGCATCACCGGATGGGCGCAGGTCAACGGATTGCGCGGCGAGACCGATACGCCGGAAAAGATCTCAAGGCGGGTCCACTACGACCTGCACTACATCGACAACTGGTCGCTCGTCTTCGATATCTGGATCATGTGCCTGACGTTGTTCTCGCGGAAGGCCTATTCCAACGCGCGCTGAGCGGCGGTGGCGGCGGACAATCCCTCGGGCTGGCGGCGTTCCGGCAAGCGCTTCAGGGCAATTAACGAAAAATAAACCATCCCGCGCAGAATGCCTGCAGGCGATCGGAAACCGCGGCCTTTGGCGCTGTCCGCGCCGCGAAGAAGCCCGGGACTTCAGCTAGTCCGGCCGCAATGGCGGCGGCGCCGCGCGCCGAACCTTTACGCCGACATAACCATGTCCGCGACTTCCGCAATTTTATTAAATGTTGCGTGGGCGACGCGGTCGTAAGGTCGAGCGGAATAACCAACGGACACGCGCGTCCATGAACCACTATTCGCGGATAGACCAGTCCGGCTGGTCGAGAAACGGCACAGGCGGCCCCTGGGGGCCGACCCTCGCCTATTTCTTCGATCTGGTCCGGGCGCGCCCTTGGCTGCTCGTGGCTTCCGCGCTCATAGGGGCCACGGCGGGTCTCGCGGGCAAGTACGTCCTGCCGGCAAAATACGAATCCAGCACGCAGCTCCTGTTCGATCCGCGCGGCTTCAAACTCTTCAACAACGATCTGACGATCGGGAATTACGACGCCAACGCCGCGATCAATTTCGTCGAAAGCCAAATGGGCGTGCTGCAATCCGAGCGCGTGCTCTCGCGCCTGGTGCAGACAGCCTGCCTCGAAGCGGGAAAAGCCGATCCCGACGCTTACGGCCTCGCCGACAAGTGCCCGAAAACCGACGCCAGGGGCGACTGGGACGCAACGCTTACCCTATTGCGCCGCGCGCTTACCGTGAAGCGGGCGGAGCGCAGCTTTGTCGTCGACGTTGCGATGAGCGGCCCGACGCCGGAGATCGCGGCGCGGCGCGCCAGCGGCATTGTCGCGGCCTATCTCGAGGAGGACGCAGCGACGCGCAACGATGCGGCCGCACGCCTGACCGCCGATCTATCGAGCCGTCTCGAAACGCTCCGCGACGCGCTCGGACAATCCGAAGCAAAGGCGGAACGTTATCGTCGCGACAAGAATCTCATTCGCGTCGGCGACCGGTTGCTTGTGGAGCAGCAACTTGCGGCCGCCACGACCGCGCTGAACGATTCCCAGATCAAGTTCGATCGCGCGAGCGCCAAGCAAAAGCAGATCGAGACGGCGGCGCAGAGCCCGACCGCGCTCGGCGCGCTGGGCGCAGACGCCGACACGCGCGCGCTCTCGCAATTGCTCGATCAACGCAACAAGACGCTTGTCGAGATCGCGCCGCTGGCGGCCCGGGTCGGCGCCCGCCATCCCTCGCTTGTGGCCGCCCGCTCCGCGCTCTCGCAGCTCGACCGTGCGATCTCGGCCGAAATGCGCGCCATCCGTTTCGCCGCCCGCGCCGACGTTTCGCGCGCGCGCGGCGAACAGCAAATTCTCGCCAATACGGTCGCCGGCCTCTCGACCAAGGTGACGCAGGCCCGACAGTCGGAAATCGAGCTGCGCGAGATTTCGCAGGAGGTGGACGCGAATCGCAAGCTGCTCGAGTCCTTCGAGACGCGCTCGCGCGAAGCCAAGGAATTTGGCCGCATCGACACCGGCAACCTGCGCATCGTCTCGATGGCGCGCGCGCCCGAACGCCAGCGTCTTGCGCCAAAGATGGCGATCTTCGGCGGTCTTGGCATGTTCGTCGGGCTTCTCTTCGGGTTCGCCGCCCTCGCGGCGACCGCCCTCATCAGTCTGTTGCGCGCGGGCGCCGTGTCCCCGGCGCCGGCGAACCAGCCGTTGCCGCAATCTTACATGCCGGTTGAAGTGCCCGTCCGCTATCGGTTCGGCTGAGCGGCTGATCGCGCCATGACGAAATCCGGCCATAGAGCCTCGAAATCGCGCATCGTGAGCTGGCTCGGCTGGGCCGGACTGGACGCCGTCTCGCGGCTCGCTCTGATGACCGGCAGCACAATCGTGTTCTCGCGCCTGCTGGAGCCCCGCGACTTCGGCGTCACCGCGCTTGTCCTGACCATCGTCACCGTCGCCGCGATCTTCGTCGGCGCGCCTTTCGAGGAGGCGTTGACGCAGCGCCGGCGCCTGCGCGCGACACACCTGCGCGCAGCCCTGGGCGCCTCCTGGCTGATCGGCATCGTCATCCTCGCCTTTTCCATCGCCGCGGGCCAACTTCTCGCGCGCTTCTACGGCGAACCGGAGATCGCCGCGCTTTTGCCCGTTGCAATGTGCTCGATCTTCTTCAGCGGGCATTCCGACATCCTGACGGCGCTCGCCCGTCGCCTGCGGAAATTCAACGAGGTCGCCTATGCGACGATGCTCGGCCATGTCGTCGGCATCGGCCTGGCGCTCTGCCTCGCAATCATGGGCTACGGATTGTGGGCGCTCGTCGCGCAGCGGCTTCTCGTCGTCGTCGCGCGCGCGCTGATTCTGCAGGCGCGCATCGGCTTTCTCATCACGCCCACCTGGTCGTCCGCGCACATCGGCGAGCTCGGGCGCTTCGCCGGCATGTCGTTCCTGTCGCGTTTCACGGATACGCTGACCTATCTGGCGTTCAACAATCTCGTGCAGATCTTCTACGGCACGTCGACGCTCGGCCAGGTGAACATGGCGATGCGGCTGATCGAGCCAATTCGCGGCGCGATCGTCGCAACGGGCCACAATCTTGCGTTTACCTTCTTCGCGCGCGCCGGTCGCGACCTGTCGATGCTGCGCAAGCTCGGCGGCGAGGTCATTTCGCAATCGGCGCTTCTGACGACGCCGGTTTTCGCGGGCATCGCGGCAATCGCGCCGACTCTGCTGCCTCTGGTCGCGGGACCCGGCTGGGACGATGCGATCGTCATCGCCGTCTGCCTTTCGATCGCCAGCGCCATCGGCGTGCCGGCTGGTCTCTATTTCACGGCGTTTTCCGCCCAGGCGCGCCCCGAGTTCAACTTCTATTCGCTCGTCATCGGCCTCGCGGCCGGCATACTCGTCCTGATCGGCTTCGCGTGGCTTGGACCGATCAGCGTCGGCCTGTCGCGCATCGCCAGCGATTCGATCCGCGCGCTCTTTGCGGTGTGCCTGCCGCTCAGGGGGTTCGACTGGCCGCGGCGCGAACGCCTCGCCGCGCTGGCGCCGGCGTGGCTGCTCGCCGGCGCGATGGGCGGAACCGTCGCCCTGCTCCACCGCCTCGTCGCCGCACACCATCCGGTTGCGCAACTCGTCATACTTGTTTCCGGCGGCGTGGCGATCTATCTGGCGCTGCTCGCCCTGTTCGCGCGGCGACAGGCGGCTTTCCTCCTGTCGCACCTGCCGACCTCTCGCATCACGACGCAACGACCGGCCGCGCAATGACCGCCCCATCGAACAAGGTTCTCGTCACCGGCGGCCGCGGGTTTATCGGCGCCGCAGTCGTCACGGCTCTTTCCAGATCCGGCTTCCCGGCAATTTCCGGCGTGCGCAATCCTGCATCGCCGCCCGCCGTCGCCTGCGACCTCAACGACACGAAGCAGATACGCGCCGCTCTCTTTGACATCGGCCTCGTCGTGCATGCCGCCTATGGAGATGTCGGCGCGATGCCGCGACAATGCGGCAATCTTCTCGAGGCCATGGCCGGGAGCGGCTCGAACAGCCTCGTCTATTTCAGTTCGATCGCGGTTTACGGCGCGCGCGAAGGGCAAGTCGTGGAGAGCGACGGGCCAGTCGGGGCTCTGGACGCCTATGCATCCGGCAAGATCGCCTGCGAACAACAGGTGCGCGACTGGGCGGAAGATCCGGCGCATCCCGATCGTCGCGCCATCATCCTGCGTCCGGGCATCGTCTATGGCCGCGGCAGCCGCTACTGGATCGATCGGCTCGCGCAACGGATACGCGCCGGCGTGTGGGGCGATTTCGGCGAGGCTGGAGAGGGAGTGGCGGCGCTGATCCACATCGACGACCTCGCCGACCTCGTCTCGCGCGCGGCGCTTCGGCTCAGCAATATCGACCGGGCCGCCCTGCCGCGCGTCGTCACGCTGAACGCCGTCGGCGCCGAGACTCCCATCTGGAACGCCTATTTCGATGCGCTCGCAGGCGCGCTCGGCGCGCCCGCCCTGCCCTCCCTGAGCGCGGCGATGTTGGCGCGCCGCGCGCCGCTGGCGCTGGCGGCGAAGGTCTGGCGCCGTCTGGGCCTTCCGGGCTTCGAACGGCAGGCGCTCATACCGGCCGCCGGCGAGCTCGCCTTGTTCGCACGCAAGGCAAATTACGACACGGCGGCTGCGCAAGCCTTGCTCGGCTTCGCGCCGTCCGTCTCCATGCTCGACGGCATTCAGCGATCGCTGCCTCAGGCGAAGAGGTAGCGCCGCGCCGAAAGCGCCGGAACGACAATCCGCCAACCGCCGGCCGCATCTCGCGGCGCCTCCGCTCGCTCCCCGACGCTTGGTTGCGCTTCATCGAAACCCAGCGCCTGCTGAAACTCACGGCGTGGCGCGCGCGCAAACGCGAGATCCAGCGCGATCTCGCGAGGCGTGCGATTGACGAGAACGACGCGCAAGGCCGTACCGTCGTCCGCGGCGAAAGCCGACAGCGCATCCGGTCTGGAATTGTCGATGGCGATCGCGCGGCCGCCGAACGTTCCCCCGCGCGCATCGTGCGTGCGATACAGGCGATAAGACTCCATCAGCAGATGGTCGAGACTGCCCCAGTGCGTCGCCAGATAGACGCCGCTCGTCGCATAGCGTCCGAGCGCATCGGCGAGCGCGAGCGCCGATGGAACGCGCTTGCCGAGGCCGTAGTTGAATTCGCTTATCGCGAGCCGCGTGCCCGGGAAATTTCGGGCGACGATCCGCTGCAGGCTCGGCAGCACGGGCAGACCGAGGCCCTCCCGGCCGCTGCGGCCGAACGCCCGCGAAACCCAGGAGTCCTCGACAAATCCTTCTTCCGTCAGTGAACGCGGCGCCTGGAGGCGAACGGCGTCGAGCGCCTCGGCATCGGTTCGGAATAGCTGGCCCTTGCTGGCGAACGGGTACCAGTGGACATCGAGCGCATCCAGCAGCCGACGACCATCCTGTTCGGACGCCCGGCGAAAAGCGTCGAGATAGAGCGCCAGAAAATTCCCGTAGCGGGCGTGCGCCGACCAGTCCGGCGCATTCTGGAAATTCGCCATTTCGGTGGCGCCCCAGCTCGACGGTCCAAACACCTGCGCCGATGGATCGACGGTCTTGATCGCGCGCGCCGCGACAATCGAACGCGCGATGAACGCGTCGATCGACATTCGCGACGGCGAAACGCGCGGATGGTTTTGCGTCCAAAGCCCGGGTTCGTTGTCGAGCGCGTAGGCAAAGACGCCACGGGACGATTTTGCGTCGCCATAGCGCTCGACGAGGCGGCTCAAGAGTTGCGGGAGGTCGCATACATTTCGATCGACCGGCGCGCGCGCATCCGCGCCAACGGCCCAGCTCGTCGGCGTGAAGCGGCGGGACGGCGCCGTATCCTGCCGGGATACTTCGCCGTCCATGTCGGCCGCCACGTAAGGCGACAGCGGCAGCGTGACGAGACTGCGCGCGCCCATGTCGAGCGAGGTCTCGTGCATGGCCTCGATGACGACCGCCGGGCGCTGTCGCTCGCTCCTGGGGATGCGAAGCGCCTCGAGGAGAAAGTCGCCATTCGCCTGATTGTGATTCTTGCCGGCGTTGCAGGCGTTGTTGACCCAATTGTAGGTCGTCGTCAGGTCGCCGCCGAAGCGCCGCGCCGTCACGCCCGCGCGGCGGTCGAAAACGGACGACGGCAGGCCGCCGTCCATCACCCCGATTTCGTTCGAGCCGAAGACGTAGGTACTGATCTCCGCGCCGGGTGCGCCGCCGCGCAGCACCAGTTCGGGCGCGGCGTCGGCGGCGCGCAAGGCCGATGCCGTTGCGCCTGTCGCGCCCAGGGCGATCCCGGCCGCCAATACGTCCCGGCGGCTCGGGCGCGTCGGAGACATCAGGAAATCAGGCCCGATCCATAGAGCGTCGGACGAAACCGCGACGTCCACAATACCTTGCCGAGGCCGCCGTAGGCTGTCGCGGACGCGCGTTGGGCGCGCGACGGATCGAAGGGACGGAACAGGACGGACGCCGCGCCGGCCGCGACGAATTGCAGGAGGCCGACAACCATCCAGAAAGCGATGCGCCACGCGCGGCCGGGCTCCGCCATGCGTTGCACGAATACGCGGATCTGGCCGCTGAGAAATTTCCGCTTGCAGACATAGGCCCAGTCGAGCCTGCGCGGCGGCACCCATTCGACAACGCCGGCGCGCGCCGCCCAGGCGAACCTGAATCCCCGCATCGTCAGCCGTTCGAGCAGAAGCGAGTCCTCGCCGCCGATCTCGTTGAGGCTCTCCTCGAACGGCGCGCCGTCGGACAGGCAGAGCGCGCGCTCGAACATGGAATTGTTCGTGCCGAGATAGGCCGAAAGCTCGGTTATGTCGTCCCCGTCCGGCCGCTCGATCGCGCGCGAGAAATATGGCGCAAAGCCGCCGATCTCGCCGGCGTCGTCCGCTCGCGCCTCCACGGGACCGAATACGGCCTGCGCGCCCGTTGCGCGCAGCGTACGCAGCATTTCGGAGATCCAGTCCGGCCGCGCTTCCTCGTCGTCGTCGAGAAAGGCGATCCAGCGGCCCTGCGCCGCGCGCACGCCGGCGTTTCGCGCGGTAGCGACGCCGGGCGCTGGCTCGCTGAGATAGTGGACCGGCCATCCATGCGCGCCAAAAGCAGCGACAGTCTCGCGCGCGCTCGCGTCTCGGGAATTGTCGACAACGATGATCTCTATCGTCGCGCCCGCGAGATCCGTCTGGGCGCGGACGCTGGCCAGGGCGCGCTGCAAACTCTTCTGCCGGTTCAACGTCGGGATGACGATCGAAACGGTTTCCATGCGGAACTCCGGCGCGCCGCGCGAGGCGGATGCCCGCCGGCGCAAGGGAATGTTGACGTTTGTGCCGCAAAGGTAGGCGGCAAGCGTAACCAATCCGCTAAGCCGATCGTTACGATCCGCCTTGGCGCCGTTTCAATCCGACCGGCATGAGTTCAAGCGACGCGCTGAGCCTGCATTACCAAATGGCCCCGGCGCGGCCCGCCGCCCTGCCATGGCGCGATCGCGCGACCAGCGTGCTTTTCATCGGCTTCCTGCTGCTGACTTTCATCGGCACGCATCCGCTCCAGACCGGCTCGGCGGATCAGCGCGCAGACGGGTCGATCCTCGACCGCATCGTCGTCTTTTCCCTGTTCGGGCTGGCGCTTGCCGTCATCTGGATGGCGCGCGACGTCGCGATGCGGACGCTTGGCCGGAACATCGGCCTCGTCTGCATCGTGGGTTTCTGCATCGCCAGCATCGCCTGGTCGAGCTTCCCGGCGTTGACGCTGCGGCGGAGCATCCTTTTCTTTCTGCTCACGGCGATTTCATTCGCGGTGGCGGTCGGCGCCACCGACCTGCGACGCCTGCACACGCAATTGTTTCTGACCCTCTCGGCGATCGTCCTCGTTAATATTCTCGCAACCATAGCGATGCCTGGCGAGACCATATCGCCCATCGGCGTCAAGGGCATCTACACGCAGAAGAACGTCGCCGGGATCGTCGCGCTCATCACGCTGGTCGTGGGAGCGACATGGCTCGTCGGCGCCGGCCGGCGTCGCATCGTCTTTGCGTTGCTGGCGATGGCCGTAACTTTTGGATTCCTGATCGCGACCAAGTCGCGCACGTCGATGAATCTCGCTCTGCTCGGCGTGGCGGCTGTCGCGTTCGTCGCCATGGCGGAAAAGTTCGGCGCGGCCTTCATCATGGCGACGGGCCTTGTCGGCGCCCTTCTGCTGTCGGCCGCTCTGGTATGGCTGGCGCTCTACGATTTCGAATTCGGTTCGGCGATTTCCGCTCTCATCGGCGACACGTCCTATTCAGGCCGCGAGGAATTGTGGGCGTTTGCGCGACGCGACGCGGAAAAGCGCGCATGGCTCGGCTATGGCTACGGCGCATACTGGGACGTGGGCCTAGCGAACGATCCGCTGATCCGCGCGGAAGCGGGCAGTTGGCTCGCCTCGGTCGACACCGGCGTCATCAATCAGGCGCATCACGGATATCTCGAGCTGTGGCTGCACATCGGCCTTCCCATGACGATATTTGCGTCGGCCTTCGTTGCCCAGCGGGCGGCCTTCGGCGGAATGCGCGCGCTGTTCGGGGCCGGAAAGCGCGAGTCCCGGATCTTTCTGGGCGGACTGGCGGCGCTGCTCTGCATCTTCCTGCTGCACAATCTCACCGAAGCCTCGCTGTTCATGCGCGGCGAGATCTTCAGCAACTTTGCCGTATTCGCGATGTTGCTGCTGTCACGCGCGCGCGACCTGGAATCGCGGACGCCAGGAGGCCTGAGATGAGCGCATCGAGGTCCGCTCGTCCCGCGCTTTCGGTCGTCATCTGCACGTTCCACCGCGAACGCCTGCTGCAGAAGGCGCTCGACAGCCTCGCCGCGCAGGCGCCGCCCGCGGATTTCGGCGTCGAGATCGTCGTCGTGGACAATTCCGATCAATCCTCGGCGCGCAGCGTTGTCGAGGCTTTTGGCGCGACTTCGCCGTTTCCTGTGCGTTTCGTCGAGGCCCATCCACCGAACATTTCCATCGCGCGCAATGCCGGCGTCGCGGCTTGTCTCGGCGACGCGATCGCTTTTCTCGACGACGATCAGGAGTTGGCCCCGGGCTGGCTCCTCGCCGTCGCGCAAGCGCTCGTCGATCTGCCGCACGATGCGTTTTTCGGCGCTGTCGAGCCGCTGTTTGAGACGCCGGCGCGCGCAACCGGCATGACGCGACAACTCTTCTCCCGCCGGCATGATCGTCCGCGCGGCGCGGAATTGATCGCCTTTGGTCCGGACAAGACTCGCGCCATCGCTCTCGCCACCAACAATTCGATATTCCGGCGCGCCGCCCTTCCCAGCGATGGGCGGTTGTTCGACCCGGCATTCGGCAATGGCGGCGGCGAAGATTACGACCTGATCTGCCGGATGCAGCGCGCGGGGCGCCGCTTCGCCTGGCTCCCCGAAGCGCGCGCCCGCGAATTCGTCCCGGAATCGCGTTGCGACGCCTCCTACCTCCGCCGTCGTTTCTTCGCAGGCGGGCAGGCCTATGCGGCCGCGGTCGCCAACGCCAGCGCGCATCCGCGCCTGTCGCGCTGGGCGATCCGAGCGAAGGCCGTCGTGCAGCTCGCGCTGCTCGTGGCGCGGATGCCGATCGCATTCGCGCGCGGGGGCGACGCCTTGGCCGATCACCTGCATGTGCTTGCGGGCGCGCGCGGCAAGCTGTCGCTTTCAGCCCTCAGGCCAATCTATCGCGAAGCTCCGTGCACTGCGCGTTAAGACTCGTGGCGGCTTAACCGCGTCTTTACCGCCATCCTTTACCTTACGTCACGAGTATTTTTGCGTCATGCGTCTGGAGTGCGCGTATGAGTCTGCCCGGACTCGCCAGTGAATCAAGCCAAGCCGGAGCCTCCGAGCTTCGCGTCAATATGGTCAACATGCGTCGCGCGCTCGATGCGATCATCGGCAGCGCGCTTGCCCGCAGAGGCTTTACGCTCTTTACCGTAAATCTCGACCACATGGTCAAGCTCGGCCAGAGCGCGCCCTTTCGCGACGCCTATGCGCGCGCAGACTACATTACGGCCGACGGGTGGCCGATCGTTTGGCTGGCGCGCGGGCCGGACCGCCGCAAGACGCCGCGTGCTGGCTCGGTCGACCGCCGCAGGTCGCCTTCGCTGGAGCGAACGACCGGCGCAGACCTGCTCGAACCGATGTGCCGCGAGGCCGCCAGGCACGGCTTGCCGCTCTATTTCATCGGTCCAAGTCCGGCGTCTCAAACGGCGGGATTGCGGATTCTTTGCGAGCGCTATCCGGGGCTGATCGTTGCTGGCGCCGAAACGGCCCAGATTCCTGCGGAGATCGATGAGGCTGTCGTCGAGGACATCGGCGCGAGGCTGGCGAAATCGGGCGCGCGCGTCTGCGTCGTTTCTCTCGGCGCGCCAAAGCAGGAGGTTCTCGCGGACGCTTTGCATCGTCGGTGCCCGGATGTCGGCTTCCTCTGCGTCGGCGCGGCCCTGGACTTCATCTCCGGCCATGCGGTCCGTGCGCCGGTCTGGGTGCGGCGCGCGGGCATGGAATGGTTCTGGCGCATGATCAGCGACCCGAAGCGCCTCGTCGGCCGCTATATCGGCTGCGGCTTCACGCTGTTCAAATTGTCGCTGCCGTCGATCTTCAAGGGCGAACCGCAACTTCGCGTCGTCGATCCAGACTGATCTTGTCGGCTGCCGGGCTCGCGGCAGCGGAATGGAGCCGGCGGCGCTCGAGGCGATTGTCATGATGAATGCTTCAAGTCGTCTGTTTGCATATGTCCTGCTGGCGCCCGCCTGCCTTGCGCTGGCCGCGTGCGACACGCTGTCGGAACATATCAAACCGGCGTCCTATCAAGCGACCGCGTCGATCGAGACGCCGCGCACGCAGGCCGGCGACAAGATCAAGGTCGTCGTCTACGGCGAGGACAAGATTTCCGGCGACTACGAGATCGATTCCGGCGGCATGATTTACCTGCCCCTGATCGGCGCCGTGCGCGCCGCGGGCATGACCAAGAAGGAAATCGAAAACGCCCTGACGGGACGGCTGCGGTCGAGCCAGATCCTTCTCAATCCCGTCGTCACCGTCGATGTCGCGTCTTCCAGACCCATTTACGTGATGGGCGAGGTCGAGAAGCCCGGCGAATATACCTACCGCAACGGTCTCAACGTGCTCAGCGCGGTCGCCGTCGCCGGCGGGTTCACCTATCGGGCGAGCAAGTCCAAGGTCCTTGTCAAACGCGCCGGCGAGAAAGGGCTGACAGAATACCGTTTGTCGCCCGACATCCCGGTCAATCCGGGCGATCTCGTCAGTGTGCCCGAGCGCTATTTCTGACGCGCGCGCGCCGCTCGCCCGACTGTCGCTGCGCATTGGCGCCGCGGCCCTCCTCCTGGCGCCTTCGCTCGCCCTTGCGCAGAGCGCGCCGGAGCCCACGACCGCATCCGAAGACACGATCGCGCTTCTCGCGCCGACGCAACACAGCGCCAGGAATCCCCTGCTGCGGCCGGGCCGCGAATATCGCGGCGTGCCGGTGGAGAACTGGATGCTCTACCCCTCGATCATCGGAGGGGCGACATTCGACGACAACCTCGTGTGGTCGAAAACCAACAGGATCGCGGCGGGAGGCATACGTCTTGCCCCCGACCTGGTGGCGGTGCGCGACGTCGGCGGGTCCCGGACGACCGTGTTCGGCTCGGTCGACGCCCGGATCTATCCGAGCGTCGGACGCGCCGACACCGTTTCGGCGCGGGCGGGCGTCGAGCAGGTCTGGACGCCCACGCAGGACCTGACCATCAAGGGAAAGCTCGAGTACAACCATACGGCGCTGGCGATCAGCTCGAATTACGTCGTCAACAATTCGGTCGTGTCGACCATCGCCTCGCCGCTGATCGACGACAAGGTGAAAGGCACGGTCGCGGTTCAGAAGACCTTTGGCCGGATGTTCGTCGGCCTGTCCCTGGATGCGGCGGCCACCGGCTATCGCGCCTTCGAGAGTTCGACCGGCTGGGTGCCGCAGAGCTATCGGGACAGCCGCGTGGAAACAGCGACGGTCCGCATCGGCGCGTGGGTGACGCCGGCGATCTATGCGTTCGGCGAGGCGAGCGGCAATGCGCGCGATTACGCAAGCGCTTCCTACGCGTCGAAAGGCTATCGCGCGGTCGCCGGCGTTGGCTCGGACCGCATCAGCCTGTTTCGCGGCGAGTTGTACGCAGGCTTTCAGCAGCAGTTCTACCAGAACTATCTGATCGGAACCGGCTCCAGCCCGATCGTCGGAGGACAATTGTACTGGTACCCCACGCGCTGGATCACCGTGCGCGCGGCCATCGACCAGACATTCACGGATTCCAGCCTGCCGACGCCCGGAAATCCTGGCGGCTATCCCAGCAAGGTGACGGCCGCACGGTTGAGCGCCGTCTTCAAGCCCACGAAAGATTTTACGGCGAGTTGGCGCGCCAGCTACGAACACACGACCTATCTCGCCAGCACGCGGCGCGACGATGGCTGGCGTACGGGCGTCGACCTCGGCTACCAGCTCACAAGCCAGGTCGAAATGCTCGCCGCCTACGAATTCTCGAAGGTCTTTTCGACCGATCCTTACGGCGGCTACACGCGCAATTCCGTCTCGCTCGGCATGAAGTACCGCTACTAGAGCGTTTCCTCATCAGGCGGACCCAACCCGTCGCCGCGAGCCGGCGGGTCGCGCGAAGCGCGCCCGACGACGGGAGCGCGATTGTATCTCATCACGGGTTGTCAGACGGCGTGCCAGGCCATCGTGTCGACCGAGCGGCGCATGATCTTCATCAGGCGCTGCTTGCCGCGCAACCCGAGCAGCGACGCGACCACGACATGCGCCGGGGTGCCTGGCTGGCCCTCGAGGCCGAGTTCCCGCGCGAGCGTTTCCGCGCGCCGTCCGATTTCGTCGACATCGCCGTCGTAGGCCAGCCGCGCCAGGCTGTAATAGGCGTGGGCGAGTTCATCGGATGGCGCACGGCGCAGTTTCGGCAGGTCGGCGCGCACCCGGTCGAGAACGGCGAGCTGCGACGTCAGCGTCTTTCTCGTATTGCGACAGGTAATGCGCCGCGGGTCGCCGGACTGGACATACACGCCGAGCCCTTCCGAGGATGCGGCGACCTGCGCTCCGTGCAGCAATGCGCGATACATGAGATCGCCATCCTGATTCTTTGCGAGGGATTCGTCCCAGCCGCCGATGTCGCGAACGAATTTCGTCCGCCACAGCACGGCGCAGGGCGGCGTATAGCCGCCGACGAGCCAGGTTCCGATGATCGTGTCCCGGTCAAAGGAGACATAACGCGCATAAGGATCGCAGGAACGCCGCGTTCCATCCGGCATCTCGAAGCAGAAGGGAGAGAGGACGACGTCCGCGCCGCGCGCGTCGGCGACGCAGCTCGCGCCTTCGAGCAGCGAGCCCTCTATGTAGTCGTCGGCGTCCATGAACATCACATAATCGGTGTCGATCAGCGCAAGCCCCTCGTTACGACAGACGGGCGCGCCGCTTTGTCGCGGCAAGACCAGTATGCGCAGGCCGGCGCAGGCGCCGCGCGCGGCCATCTCCGCCTCGTCGTCCGGGCCGTCGAGCACGACGACGATGTCGTGCGGATCGACGTGCGGCAGGCAGCTCTCGATTGTGCGCGCAAGAGTATCGGCAGAACGATAGGCCGGAATTACGACGCCGATGGTCACCTTTGCCTCCATCTTGTCTTCGCTTGCCGACGGAGCGCCCCAAATCTCACCGCCGACCGCGCTTACGGGTTAACGGAAACACACGCGCGCTAAGCCGCCATGAGAGAAAGCCCTCGAATTAAAGGCGAATTTTACGCAACGGCCGGTCCCCCGCCCGCCATTCACCGAACGGCAACGCTATCGAGGTTAATTCTGGCGGCGCTAACGCGACGAAAGGCGCCGACGGAACCGGACATGACCGCAGGCTCTGCAACAGGGATCGCCATCGTCGGCTGCGGCTATGTCGCGGATTCCTACCGGCATTGTCTTCCACTGCACGCAGGCGCGCTCGACCTGGTCGGCGTCTGGGACCGCGACCCGCAGAGACTGGCGGCCTATCGCGCCTGCTGGGGCGATGCGGCCTATTCCGGCCTCGCAGAGGCGTTGAGCGACAAAAGAGTCCAAATCGTCGTCAACCTTACCGATCCGGAAAATCACGCCGACGTGACGCAGGCGGCCATCGCCGCGGGCAAACATGTTTATACGGAAAAGCCGCTGGCAATGACGACGGCGCAGGCGGCCGACTTGCGCGACCGCGCGCGCGCCGCCGGCGTGCGTATCGGCGCTGCGCCCTGCAATCTGTTAGGCGAAGCCGCGCAAACGCTATGGAAAGCGGTGCGCGACGGGCGCATAGGCAGGCCGGTTCTCGCTTATGCCGAACTCGACGACGGCATGGTCCACCGCGCCAACTACCAGACATGGGTCAGCCGCTCCGGGCGCGTCTGGCCGGCGCGGGGCGAATTCGAGACCGGATGCACCTTCGAACACGCCGGCTACGCGCTGACCGTGCTTGCCGGCATGTTCGGGCCGGTGCGTCGCGTGACGTCCTTCGCCGCGCTTCTGATCGCAGACAAGAAGGCTCAACCGCCCCTGCCCCACCCCGCGCCCGATTTCTCCGTCGGCCTGCTCGAATTCGATCATGGCGTGGTGGCCCGCCTGACCAATTCGATCGTCGCGCCTTACGAGCATCGTTTCCGCATCGTCGGCGAAGACGGCGCGCTCGATATCAAGGAGCCCTGGGACTATTCCTGCCCCGTCGTGCTGCGTCGCCCCGCCGAAGGCCGCGTCTCGCGCATTCTGGAGCGCCGCTTCGGCGGGTTGGGCGGGCGCCGCGTACCGCCGGCGCGGAAGACGCCGTTTCGCGGCGGGCGCGGCAAGCCGACCATGGATTTCGCCCGAGGGATCGCGGAACTCGCCGCCGCCATTCGCGACAACCGGCGCAGCCGGCTCGACGAGGATTTCGCCGTCCATATCACCGAGGTGACCGAAGTCCTGCAATATCCGGAGCGCTTCGAGCGGCCGCATGTCGTGCGATCCGCCTTTGCGCCGATCGAGCCGATGGACTGGGCGCGATGAGCGGCGCGCTTTCGGCCAGTCTCGTAACGTGCTCCTTTCGCGGCGACCTCGACGTCTGCCGCCTGCTGTGCCACTCGATCGATCGTTTCGCGCCCGCGGACATGACGCACTGGCTCTACGTGCCGAAAGCCGACATTCCGCTGTTCGCCGATCTCGGCTCGGCGCGTCGGCGCATCGCGACGCAGGAGTCGCTCCTCCCGTGGTGGTTCGCAAAGGCGCCGATGCCCGGCCCCGCCTGGCGCGCCCGCCTGCGCCTGCCGCGCCGCAATGTGTACGTCACGCCGTTCAGCATGCCGGTGCGCGGCTGGATCGCCCAGCAGATCATGAAGATTTCAGCAGCGACGAATGCGGAAACCGAGATCGTCGTTCATGTCGACAGCGACAACGCCTTCATCCGGCCATTGCGCGCTGAATATCTGATGCGAAACGGACGGGTGCGGCTTTACCGGCATTCGGACATGGTGGACCGCTCTTCGCACCGTCTGTGGCACGAGGCGGCTGGCCGCCTGCTTGGACTGGAGCCGAGCGATTTCTACGGCGCGGAATATATCGACCAGTTGGTCGTATGGCGGCGCTCCGTCGCACGAGGATTGACCGAGCGTCTTGCGGAAGTCGCGGGAATGGACTGGCGCATTGCGCTGGCGCGCGCGCCGCACTTTGCCGAATACATCCTTTACGGCGTCTATGCCGACCGTGTGCTCGGCCTCGACAAGGCGGGCCTGTTTCCGGTCGAGCAGACGCTCTGCCTTTCGCGCTGGACCGAAGGTTTCGACAATGTCGATGAAGAGGCCGCGTTCATCGCCGCAATCGAGCCGCAGCACGTCGCGTGCCTGGTGCAGTCGACCATCGACATGCCGATTGCGGCTCGGCGCGCGCTGTTCGATCGCGCCTGCGACATCGCTGCGAAGCAGGACGACGAGTCGATCGTAAGACCCGGGTAACGGCGTCAGGCCCAGTGGCCGGTCATGGCCGGAAGCAGGCCGGCGTTTGCGACGAACCTGGCGAAGACATAAGCCGCGTCGCCATAGAACAGCGCGAGGAAGACCGGCCGCGTCCAGTAGCGCTTGCGGCGGAACAGGACGTCGAAGACGACGGTGTCCACGGCGACCGCCAGCAGGCAGACGCCTAGCAGCACGATCGCAGGCGCGAGGCCGAGGTGGAATCCCGCGAGCGCGACGAGCGCGTACATGCCGAGACCCCCGAGCCCCGCCGGCACGGACACGAAGGCCCAGAATCGCGGCGGGTCGCGCCGTGAAAGATTTTCCACCTGATGGCACCAGGCGGTCAGTTCCTCGACGCTCAAGGCATAGATGAAGAACGCCAGGACCAGCGACATCGGCGGCATCCAGTGCGCCAGATCGGTCATGCCATGCGGTCCCCGCCTGCGGCCGCCCCGGCGGCCCAAATGCTTACGACAAGGTGAATATCAAGACTTTCCTAACGAATTCTGCACGGGAAGAGCTGGAAAGCGCATGGCCGCCGACCGCCGCGCGCAATTGCCCGCGCGCGCCCTCGCGTCGTAAATTCCCGGCGCGAAAGGAAAAAGGCGAGGCGCATGACGACGAAAACGGTCGATATCGATAAGCTCGCGGCGTGGAAGGGACGCACGGAAACGGTCGAGGATATAGCGACCGCCTATCCGGTCGCCGCGCTGTCGGCCACGCTCGATCGCGACGATCCCAGGCCCAAGGCGGGCGACGTCCTGCCCGACCTCTGGCACTGGCTGTATTTCCTGCCGGTGCACCGCCAATCCGAAATCGGACCGGACGGCCATGCGAAACGTGGAGGCTTTCTGCCGCCGGTCGAGCTGCCGCGCCGCATGTGGGCCGGCAGCCGCTTCGACTTTCGCGCGCCGCTGCGCGTCGGCGACACGATCCGCCGCACGTCCACCATCGTCGACGTGACGGCGAAGTCGGGCGCTACGGGACAGCTCGTGTTCGTGCTGGTGCGGCACGAAGTCACGAGTTCGTCGGGCGGCGCGCTGACCGAAGAGCATGACATTGTCTACCGCGACCTGCCATCGCCGAACGACAAGCCGCCGCCGCCGAAGCCGGCGCCCGACGGCGCGATGTGGACGCGCGAAATCCAACCCGACGACGTGCTGCTGTTCCGCTATTCCGCGCTCACCTTCAATGGCCACCGCATTCACTACGACCGCCGCTACGTGACGGAGGTGGAGGGCTATCCGGGACTGATCGTGCACGGGCCGCTAATCGCGACGCTGCTGGTCGATCTAGCGCGCCGCAACGATCCGCGCGCGCTGCGCTCCTTCCGTTTCCGCGCGATGAGCCCGCTGTTCGACATCGCGCCTTTTTCGGTCAACGGCGCGCCGTCGGACGACGGCAGGTCGGCAAGGCTCTGGGCGCGCAATGCGCAGGGCGGGCTCGCCATGCAAGCCGAAGCGGGCTTTGCCGACTGAAATGCAAAACGCAACGATGGATAATGTGATGACGGACCTGCATCCGCTCGATCAGGCGACAAGACTCGAGCGCGACGGAAATATTCTGCGCGGCGCCACCAGCCCGGCCTACGCCAACATGGCCGGACCGTTCGGCGGCGCGACCGCGGCCGCGCTGCTCAACGCGGTGATGATCGACGAGCGGCGGCTGGCGGACCCCATCGCCCTCACCGTGAATTTTTGCGGCGCCATCGTCGACGGCGCTTTCGAGATCGAGGCGCGGCTGATCCGCGGCGGCAAGAATACGCAGCACTGGTCGGTCGAGCTTTCACAGAACGGGGCCATCGCCGCAACGGCCAGCGTCGTCTGCGGCGTGCGCCGGCCGACCTGGACACATCTGCCGACCGCCGCGCCGAAGGCGCCGGCCTTCGCCGACGTGAGGCCGCCGGACATTCCGCGCCCGCTGCCCTGGATCCAGCGCTACGACATGCGCTTCATCGAGGGCGACCTCGGCCAATTCCCGCGCGACGATGGCGCGCTGCGGCCGGCGCGTTCGCTGATCTGGCTGCAGGACGTTCCCGCGCGCCCGCTCGATTTTCTGTCGCTGGCGGCGCTTTCCGACACGTTTCTCGTCCGCATCATGCTCGTGCGCGGCACGTTCCAGCCGATGGCGACGGTGTCGATGACCACCTATTTCCATGTCGGCGGCGAGGAATTGTCGCGCATCGGCGCGGCGCCCGTGCTTGGCGACGCCAACGCCGACGTGTTCCACGACTGTTTCGCCGACCAGACCTGCGCGCTCTGGAGCGAAGACGGCCGGCTGCTCGCCAATGGCGTGCAAGTCACCTGGTATAAGGAATAGGCGATGTCGAGCGGTATGCGCAGGAATCTCGCCAATTACGGCGACGCGGATTTTTCGCTCTTTCTGCGCAAGGCCTTCATCAAGGCGCTCGGCTATACCGACGAGGCGCTATCGCGGCCGATCGTCGGCATCGTCGATACGCAATCCGGCTACAACGCCTGCCATGCCAACGCGCCCGACCTGATCGCGGCGGCGAGCCGCGGCGTGATGCTCGCCGGCGGCATTCCCGTGCCGTTTCCCGTGATCTCGATCCAGGAGAGCTTCGCCAATCCCACCTCGATGTATCTGCGCAATCTCATGGCGATGGACACCGAGGAGATGATCCGCGCGCAGCCCATGGATTCCGTCATCCTGATCGGCGGTTGCGACAAGACGGTTCCCGCGCTGCTGATGGGCGCGGCGAGCGCAGATGTTCCCGCGATCATGCTGGTGACGGGTCCCATGCTCGCCGGCTCCTTCCGCGGCGAGCGCGTCGGCGCCTGCACGGACTGCCGCCGTTTCTGGGCGCGGTATCGGGCGGGCGAGATCGATGAAGGGACCATCGAAGCGGTGAACTCCGAACTCGCGCCGACCGTCGGCACGTGCTCGGTCATGGGCACGGCCTCGACCATGGCGCTTGCGGTCGAAGCGCTCGGCATGATGCTGCCCGGCGCGGCTTCGGCGCCAGCCGTTTCCGCCGAACGACGCCGACTGGCGGAACGGACCGGCGCGCGCGCCGTCGAAATTGCTGCGCGGAAGATCAGGCCCTCGCAAATCATGACGGCCGCCGCCTTCGTCAACGCCTTTCGCGTCGTGCTCGCGGCGGGCGGCTCGACCAACGCCATCATTCATCTGACCGCCATGGCGGGGCGTCTCGGCATCGGCGTCGATCTCGACAAGTTCGACGCCTTGGGACGCGAGACGCCGGTGCTCGTCGACATGAAGCCGACGGGCGCGCATTATCTCGAAGACCTGCACAAGGCCGGCGGCCTTGCAGCGATCCTGCGCGAAATCCGCGATCAACTCGCCCAGGACTGCATGACCATTTCCGGCCGCACGCTCGGCGAGACGATCGACGCCGCGCCGTCATGGCGGCAGGATGTCGTACGGCCGCGTGCAAATCCCATCCATAGCGGCGGCAGCATCGCGGTCTTGCGCGGCAATCTCGCGCCCGACGGCGCCATCATCAAGCAATCGGCGGCGACGCCCGCGCTGTTGCAGCACGAGGGCCGCGCGATCGTGTTCGATGGTCTCGCCGATCTCGCGGCGCGGCTGGACGATCCCGCGCTCGACGTGCGCGCCGACGATGTTCTGGTGTTGCGCAACGCCGGTCCGAAGGGCGCGCCGGGGATGCCGGAAGCCGGCTACGTTCCGATCCCGAAGAAACTTGCGGCGGCCGGCGTGAAGGACATGGTGCGGATTTCCGACGCGCGCATGAGCGGCACCGCCTTCGGCTCCATCGTGCTGCACATTGCGCCGGAATCCGCCGATGGCGGACCGCTGGCGCTGGCGCGCGACGGCGACCGCATCCGGCTCGATACGGCGGGCCGGCGCATCGATCTGCTGGTAAGCGACGAGGAGCTCGCAAAACGCCGCGCCGCGCTGCCGCCGCTGCCCGACGGCAAGGGCAAACGCGGCTACGAGAAGCTCTATTTCGAGACGGTGACGCAGGCGGGCCAGGGCTGCGATTTCGATTTCTGCATTCCGGCGACTGCGCAGATGATTCCCTGACACGCCGGGACTGCCGGCCGGAGGCCGGCGCTCCCGGCTACACAGCCGCGCGAGAATCCACGCGCGCCAGTCGCTGCAGCAGATAATCCACCTCCGCCCGCGCCGTCGCGCTCAGCCCGGCGCCCGGCTTTCTCTGCGCATCGTGCGTGAGAATCCCGCGCCTCATCAGCACGTATTTGCGCACGGCGAGGCCCGCGCCCAATTGCTGCTCGTAGCGCAACAGCGGCAGATGCGCGTCGAACAGATCGTGCGCGCGGTCGCGCGCGCCGGCCTTCGACCAGCGCACGACGTCGATCAGCATTTCAGGGAAGGCGTAGCCGGTGTTGGAGCCGTCGGCGCCGCGCTCCATCTCGAAATCGAGAAAGAGGCCGCCGTTGGCCGTCAGGATCGACAGCGGCTTGAGCGATCCTTCGGCCTGCCACTTGCGCAGGATCGAAATCTTTTCGAGGCCCGGCCAGTCCTCGGCCTTCAGCATCACGCAATTCGCGTTGTCCATGGCGATGCGGCGGATGACGCCCGGCGTCATCATCACGCTCGTCATCAGCGGATAGTCCTGCACGACGAAAGGCGTGTCCGCGCCGATGGCCTCTGCCGCCTGCGCGTAATAGGCCACGATCTGGTCGTCTGTGCGCAGCGTATTCGGCGGCGCGATCATCACGCCGGCCGCGCCGGCCTCCATCGCTTCGCGCGCCAGCGCGCGCATGGCGGCGAAGCCCGGCGCCGACACGCCGACGATGACGGGCCTATCGCCCATGATCGAAACGGCGCGCTTGACGATGGCCAGCGATTCCTGCGGCTCGAGCTTCGGCGCCTCGCCGAGAATGCCGAGCACCGTGACGCCGTCGGCGCCGATGCGCCCATAAAACTCGAACAGGCGGTCGACGCTCGCCCAGTCGATCGCGCCGTCGGGCGTGAACGGGGTCGGCGCGATCGGGAAGACGCCGGCGGCGGCGGGGGTGAGGGGCATGTGCAGAGCCTAGGGCAAGAGAGGATCAGGCAAGATTGTCGCGCAGCCTTCTCCCGCACGCGGGAGAGGGGCTAAGACTCACCCCTTCTTCCACGCCTCGTAGCGGGCCTTGGTCGCCTCGTTCATGGGATAGAGGCCGGGCAGCTTTTCGCCGCGGCCCACCTCCTCCATGATCCAGCCTTCCATGCGCTCCTGCTCCGGCGCGGTCGCCAGCACGTGGTCGAGCAGCGCTTGCGGGATCAGCACGCAGCCGTCGTCGTCGGCGACGATCACGTCGTCGGGGAAAACGGCGACGCCGCCGCAGCCGATCGGCTCCGCCCAGTTGACGAAGGTCAGGCCGGTCACCGACGACGGCGCGGCGACGCCCGCGCACCAGATCGGCAGATTGGTGGAAAGCACCCCGGCCAGATCGCGCACCACGCCGTCCGTCACCATGGCCGCCACGTTCCTCTTGGCCATGCGGGCGCAGAGGATGTCGCCGAACACGCCGGCGTCGGTCACGCCCATGGCGTCGATGACCGTGATGACGCCTTCCGGCATGGCCTCGATGGCGGAGCGGGTCGAGATCGGATTGCCCCAGGATTCGGGCGTCGCCAGGTCCTCGCGGGCCGGCACGAAGCGCAGGGTGAAGGCCGGGCCGACCAGCCGCGGCTGCCCGGCGCGGATCGGCTTCGCGCCGCGAATCCAGACGTTTCGCAAGCCCTTCTTGAGCAGAACCGTCGTCAGGGTGGCGGTCGAAACGGTCTTGAGCGTGGCGATGGCGGCGGCGTCGAGCGGCATGGGCGTCTCCTGTGCGGGTCGGACGTAGCATGTCAGCGCGCCTGACAAAACTGCGCCCGACACATGCCGCAATTGCAAACCCTTTTTGCAACGCGAAGGGTTGCGGCCGGGCGCGCCCTCTGGCATTGAACGCCCGCGCCTTTCGCGCCCTCCAACCCATCCGCAAGCATCGACCAAAGGCACAATGCGCTCTTTCAACGGGTCTCGTTTCCAGGATCGCCAGACCGCCGCCGCAGACGCCCGCAAGGCTCTCATCGAAAAGTTCCAGCAGCGCCCCGGCGCCGAGGACCCCGCCGTGCAGGCCCGCGCCGCCGAGCGGCAGGCCATCATCGAGGCCCGCAAGGTCCGCGAGGCCGAGCGCGCCGAACGCAAGGCGAAAGAAGAGGCCGAACGCGCCGCCCAGCGCGCCCGCGAGGAGGCGCAACGGCTGGCCCGCGAGGCGGAAGAGGCCCGGGTGCGCGAAGAAGAGCGCCTGCGCCTGGAGGCCGAAGAGGCCCGCAAGCGCGAGGAAGATGCGCAGCTCAAGGCGATGATCGAGGCCGAGAAAAAGGCCGAGCGCGACGCCCGCTACGCCGCCCGCAAGGCCCGCAAGGCCGAGCGCCGCACCATGCTCGAGCGCATGTGGTAAAGCGGCCTACGCCGCTTTTTCCCCTTCCTTGACATTCGAAGGCTCGCGGCCCGCTTCCGCGAGCTTTTCGCGCAGCAATGCGATTTCGCGGTCAAGCGCGCGCGCCGCATTCCAGGCGATGGCGTCCAGGCGCGGCCGCGCCGGCGGCCGCGACAGGGCCTCGGGCCTGCGGCGGTTCTCGTGCAATTCGGGCCGAACCATGGGTATGCCTCCAGCGGACGCCCCATAGAAGCGCGCGCCCTCGGTCCGGCAGGTTAAGATCGCCGGCCTGCGCCGGGCTTTCGCCGCGCGCGGTGAACGGCGCGCTGCGCGGATAGCTGCAATTCGAACGATCGCCTTGCGTTCGCGCCGCGTCGCGTTGATCCTGCGCAACGCGGCGGCGTCGCCGCGCGCCTATCAATCAGGCACGGTTCGATCGAGGAGAATTGTCGTGAAAGACATCATGGTCGTCATGGAGCGCGCCGCCGACGCCGATGCGCTGGCTGAATTCACGCATAGCCTGACGGAAGGTTTCGACGCGCACGCGACTGTGGTCGGCGTCATCCAGCAATTGCCGCCGGCGCCCGCCTTCATGGGCGAATTTCCCTACGAACTGGTCCAGAGCGCGCTGGAAGCCGGAAACCGCGAGATTTCGGACGGCTACGCCCGCTTCGAGAAGGCGGCGACGCGGCCGGGCGCCTGCGAGCTGGCGCGGATCGAGCCCGCGCCCGGCAATGCGCCGAACGCCGTCGCGCGGCTCGCCCGCAATTTCGACCTGACCATCGGCGTGCAGCCGACCGGCGCCGACCAAAGCGCCAGCGGCGCGCTGCTTGAAGGCGTGCTGTTCCATTCGGGCCGGCCGCTGCTGATCCTGCCCTACATCCACCGTGGACCGGCAAAGCTCGGCCGCGTGATCGTGGCGTGGGACGGCGGGGCGGCGGCCGCGCGCGCGGTCTCCTGCGCCATGCCGCTGCTGAAGCGCGCCGGCCGGGTGGAGATCGTCACCATGGTCAACGGCAAGCGCTCGACGAGCGACCTGCCGGGCTTCGACATCACCCGCAACCTCGCGCGCCACGGCATCAACGCCGAACTGAAGACCCTGCCGCGCGGCGACGACGTCGGCGCCCTCATCCTGTCCTATGCGGCGGACGAAAACGCCGACCTGCTTGTCATGGGCGGCTATGGCCACTCCCGCCTGCGCGAATTCGTGCTGGGCGGCGCGACGCGCACCATCCTCGGCTCGATGACGCTGCCGGTGCTGATGGCGCATTGAGCGACACGGCTCGCCGCCGCATGCGCGGCGGCGGCGCCTGTCAGAGCGGAACGCCGGTCACGACGATCGAGCAATAATGTTCGCCCTGCGCCGGTCCGCCCTTGATCGTCTGCGCCTCGATGGCGATTTGCGTCTGCCCGGAAACGTCGTCGTTCACCTTCACCGCATACACGCCGAGCATGGACGAGCCATGCGGGGCGGCAATCTGCAATGAGACGACGGGCGCCTGCTTGAATCGCGGCAAACGAAATTCGACGCCGCGCACATGATGCGAGCCCGTCGGCTCGCTCATCTTGCCGGTGGCGCAGTAGACCGTCGGATTTTCACGATAGCCCGTCATCGGGTCGCCTTGCACGGGCGGAAACTTCGTCATGTCGCGCTCCCCCTTCCCCGCTTGCAGAGCGCAGGCCGTCAGGATTCGAACAGGTCGCCGCCGTAGTCCGCCTCGAGCGGAATTCTGAGCTTCACGCCCTTGTCGTCGCGGCGCAGCACTTCGGGCTGCACGGTGACGATTTTTCGCACGCGGGCGGCGTCGATGGCCGCCGCGACGTCGTTCTGCCGTCCCAGCATCTCCACGTTGAGGCGGGTCGCGAAGATGATCGTGTACTTGCCCGTCTTGGCCTCGGCGAGCGCGCGCGTCGGATTGATCCAGACGGAATCGACGGATTCCGAGCCATCGTGCAACGCGAGCTGATCCTCCGGCGCGGCGGCGATGAAAAAATGCGTGTCGAACCGCTTGGGCAGCGGCGTCGGCGTCACCCAATGCGCAAAGGGCGTCAGCTTGTCGAGCGCGAGTTCCAGGTCTTCCTCCGCGATCAGCTCGCCGAAGGAGCGGCCGGCCGCTTTCCTGGCAATCTCCGCGACACGCGCGCCATCGACCAGCGCCGTCGCGCCGCGCGGCCGCGCCAAAAGGACGCCGCATTCCTCGAAGGTTTCGCGCACCGCCGCCACGCGAAAGGCGCGGCCCTGCTCGTCCAGTCCGTGATCGCCGCCGCAACGCGCAACATCCGCTGCGATGACGGCGTCCTCCTTGTCGATGCTGCCGCCGGGAAAGACGAGCGCGCCCGAGGCGAAGTCGATCTGATGATGGCGCACCACCATGAAGACTTCCATGCCCTCGGCGCTGTCGCGCACCAGTAGAACCGTCGAGGCGGGTCTTGCGGGCGCGACGTCCTTCGACGCCGTCGGTTCCATTGCGAGCATTGTCGAACTCCTTGGTCGTCGCTGCGGCGACGCTTGTCATGTCGTTGCGAGCGATCCCGGCGCCCGGGATGTCGATCTGGCGGTCGGGGCTATTTGGAATCGCTGCAGGCGGCGATGCCCGGCACGTTGATTTTCGCCGGGTCTCCACAGCGGTCGCACCCGCCTGTCATGAGGCCGAGCCCCAACGCCGCGGCAATGAACAAAAACGCGCGCACGATCAACTCCCGGCCCCTGTCATCCGGTCGGCGGGACCGGGCTTCCATTTTCGGACGGCCGGCGCGCCGGCGCAAGGGCTGCTCAGCCTGCGCAATCGGCGCCGCCGAATACGCAGAAGCTCGCACAATGCTCGTGCCTCAGCTCCACCGGGCCACACGCCTCGGCCAGCGTCGTCCCCAGCTCGAATTCGGACGCGTAAGGCAACAGCGTGCAGGCGACGATAGCGGGCGCCGCAGCTCCCTTGCGCTTGATCGCCATGCGCGCGCCTGCGCACATCAAATCGCTCTCCGATTTGCCCAGGCGCGCCAGCGCGTCCGGCGTGATGCGGCGCGCCGGGCCGCCCCCGCCGACTTCAGGGAAAAGTACGAGCTGGGCGGCGTCGAATGCATCGAGCGGCAGATCGTATTCCGCGAAAAGCCGGGCATAACCCGCTCGCACGACCGCCTCCGGTTCCCCGGAATAGAGGCGGCCAGCGACCCGCGCCACGAATTTTTTGCGCGTCAGCCATGCAAGCCCTTCAAGCGCGGGCGCAAAGCTGTTCGGCCCGCGCTCGAGTTCGTGCAGTTCGCGCGTGTAATGGTCGATCGAGACCCGCACCGCAAGACGATCGCCATGTTTCGCGCGCAAGGCGATCAGCGCCCGCTCGTGGCGGCGCATGGGCTTCATGGCGTTGGTAAGAACCAGCGCGTCGTGCCCGCGCGCGAGGACGTCTTCGAGCATGGCCGGCAGATCGCGGTTCAGAAACGGCTCGCCGCCGGTGAAGGCGATCGTGCGCGTTCCGAGCCGGTTGCGGGCGATCTCGTCCAGAAGTGCGCGAACTTCGCTCGCCGAGATGTAGGCGAGCGAATCGTTGCGTGGCGTCGATTCCATGAAGCACGCCGCACAGGAGAGATTGCAGAGCGAGCCGGTGTTGATCCAGAGCGTCTCGAGCGTCGCCAGTTTCACGCGCAGCGGCGCGCTGTCCTCGTCAGTCGCGGCGAGCGGGTCGGGCGCCGGCCATTCGCACGGGACATCCCGCGCGAACAGCAGTCGCGCCGACTGCAGTGTCCGCCCTTGCGCCGCAGCTTCCTGCGTCGCGAGCGAGTCGCAATTCGGCCAGAAGCCGTCGACGAGCGTGCGCGCGTATTCCGGCGGCAGGCCATCGCGCGCCATGGCGGCCGCCGCGCCATGATGATCGTAGGACAGCGAGCGATGCTCGATCGCCAGCGCGCCCGGCTGCTCGCCGGCCGACACGAGACTGAACCAGACGCGCGGGTCGCCCTCGTTGGCGGGCATGCCGAGCGCGCCGGCATTGTGCCAGAGGCGGCCATCGATCGATTGCGTAAACGGCAGGCCGCTGTGGCCGGCGAAGATGGCGTCGGCGTCGAGCAGGTCGAGATCGTGCGCCTTGATGCGCGCCGGCGTGGAGGCGAAGACGAAGCGGTTCTGCTGCGTCGCCGCGCCGTGGACGACAGCGATGCGCAGACCATTGAGGACGATATCGAGTCTTTCCGGCGCGGCGCCGAGAAAGGCGCGGCGCTCGTCGTCGAGCTCGCGCATCGCATGGGCGAACCAGTCGCTCGACAGGCGGTCGCACTCGCCGCCGGGCGCGAAACCACATCCGCAATCGGCGGCGCCCGAAGCGATCTGGTCTTCGCAATTGCCGCGAATGAAGCGAATGCCTGTTTCGCGAAAACGGTCGACGACGCCCCGCGCGTCCGCGCAATAAGCGACGAGATCGCCGGTGGAAATCATGTTCTCCGGCGAAATCCCCATCCGGCCGGCTTCGGCGAGCAGGGCGTCGAGCGCGTGCAGATTCGAATAAGGGCCGCCGAAGACGATGATCGGACCCGACAGAATCAGCGGTTGGGCGGCGCGTATGTTCATGCGGGTGTTTTCCGCGATGCGGCGCAGGCCGCCAAGTGCTTGAAGCGTCGCTCACATCCATGTGATCTCGCATGAGGTCCCGCGGCGCCGTTGCGAAACATGGCGAAAATGAGATGATCCTCGGCAGTTGCGTTCGTTTCACCGATTCGGCTTGGCGCGGGGATAGACATGCGTCTGGACGACACGAACGACATAAGGCGGGACATTCTCGACTGGAGCGATCCCGTCGTCGGAGACTGCCTTTTCGAGGCCTACGACGCCTGCTTCGGCGGAAATGCGCAATTGAGCAGACCCATGTCGCGCCAGCACGCGCGCGTGTGGCGGCTCATCATCGGCGGGGAAAAAAGGCGTGCGGCCGATGCGCGCCGCGACTTGCTCAAGCTCGCCCGCACCTGCCGGATGGGGTCGGAGGCGCTGGACGCCATCGACCGGCTGGTGATGGACGAACTGGTCGATGTCATGGCCGCGCGTTTTCGAGGGTCATCAAGCCAGACAAGGCTCTACGGCCGCCTGCTCATCGAGGCGTCCGCGACGCTGGTGGAAGCGCGGCTGACTGCGGCCGCGTGAATCGCCCTGTCTTTGCTCTTGCTCCCGGAGCCTATAGTTTAGCTCCGAACGGTGGAGCGCGGCGGGCTTGGTCTGCACATTCCGGATAGTAGAACCATGAGCGGACCGTTCGACGTGTTCGTCATCGGCGGCGGCGTCAACGGCTGCGGTATCGCGCGCGACGCGGTCGGGCGCGGCTACAGCGTCATGCTGGCCGAGATGGACGATCTGGCGGCCGGCACGTCGTCCAAGGCGACGAAGCTGATCCATGGCGGCCTGCGCTATCTCGAATATTACGAGTTCCGGTTGGTGCGCGAGGCGTTGACCGAGCGCGAGATCGTGTGGCGCAACGCCCCGCATATCGTGCATCCCCTGCGGTTCGTGCTGCCCTATGCCGAGGGTCTGCGACCGGCCTGGATGCTGCGCACGGGCCTGTTCATCTACGACCACCTGGGCGGCCGCGAAAAACTTCCGCCGACGCAGACCGTCGATCTGGCGTCCGGCGCGGCGGGCCAGCCGCTCAAGCCGCTCTTCTCGAAAGGCTTCGAATATTCGGATTGCTGGGTCGACGACGCGCGACTCGTGGTCCTCAACGCGCGCGACGCCGCCGATCGCGGCGCGACCGTCCGCACGCGACGCCAGGTCGTGGCGGCGCGCAGCGTCGATGGACTATGGCGCGTGCGGATGCGCGACGTGTGGACGGGCGACGAGAGCGAGGTCGAGGCGCGCCTGCTGGTGAACGCCGCCGGTCCGTGGGTCGATCGCGTGCTGCAGGGACCGCTTGCGCACAAGGCGCCGCATCACGTCCGCCTCGTTCAGGGAAGCCACATCGTCGTGCCGCGACTCTACGAGCACGACCGCTGCTACATTTTCCAGAATGCGGACGGCCGCATCGTCTTCGCCATTCCGTACGAGGACGATTTCACGCTGATCGGCACGACCGACCGCGACTATGCGGGAGATCCGGCCAAGGTGGAGATATCGGCGGAGGAGACGGCGTATCTCTGCGCGGCGGCCAACGAATATTTCCGGCACGAGATCACGCCCGCCGAAGTGGTGTGGGCCTATTCCGGCGTGCGGCCGCTTTACGACGATCATGCAAGCGCCGCGCAAGAGGCGACGCGCGACTACGTCCTGCACGACGAGGACATCGATGGCGCGCCGCTGCTCAGCATTTTCGGCGGCAAGATCACGACGTACCGCCGGCTTGCCGAAGCAATCCTCGAGAAGATCGGCGGCAGAATTGGCGCGCGCGGCAGACCGTGGACGGAATTCGCGCCGCTGCCCGGCGGCGAATTCGAGGGCGGCGATCTCGGCGCCTTCACGCACGACCTGATGCAGCGCAAGCCCTTCCTGCCGGAGCAGCTGGCGCGACGGCTGGCGCGCTCCTATGGCACGCGCGCGCTCGACCTTCTGGGCGAAGCCCGCGGTCTCGACGACCTCGGCCGGGACTTCGGCGCGGGCCTCACCGCGGCCGAAATCGATTATCTCGTCGAGCGCGAATGGGCCCGGACGGCGCAGGACATATTGTGGCGGCGCACCAAGCTCGGCCTGCACGGCGCGGCGGATTCGACGCCGCAGATCGAGGCCTATCTTGCGGCGCGAGCGGCGCACGCGACGACGAGGACCAAATGACGAAATATGTCGGCTCCATCGACCAGGGCACGACCAGTTCGCGTTTCATCGTGTTCGACCGTGAGGGCGGCATCGTCGCGCTGGACCAGAAGGAACATGGGCAGATCTATCCGAAACCCGGCTGGGTGGAGCACGACGCGACGGAGATCTGGCGCAATACGCAGGCGGTGATCGCAGGCGCGCTGCAAAAGGCGGGGCTCACGCAGAGCGATCTCGTTTCCGTCGGCATCACCAACCAGCGCGAAACCACGGTCCTGTGGGACAGGCGCACCGGCGCACCGGTCCACAATGCGCTGGTGTGGATGGATACGCGCACCGACGCGCTGGTCGCGGCCTTTGCGCGCGAGGGCGGCAAGGACCGCCTGCGCGAAAAGACCGGCCTGCCGCTCGCCACCTATTTCTCCGGCCTCAAGCTGCGCTGGCTGCTCGACAATGTGGCGGGGGCGCGCGAGAAGGCGGCGCGCGGCGATCTGCTGTTCGGCAACATGGACACGTGGCTCGCGTGGAATCTGACCGGCGGGCCGAACGGCGGCCTGCACATCACCGACGTCACCAACGCCTCGCGCACGCAATTGATGAATCTGGCGACGCTCGATTGGGACGCCGAGATTCTCGGCCTGTTCGACATTCCGCCCACCTGCCTGCCGACGATCCGCTCATCGAGCGAAGTCTATGGCGCATGCCGGGACACGCTCGACGGCGCGCCGCTCGCCGGCATCCTCGGCGACCAGCAAGCGGCATTGTTCGGGCAGGCGTGCCTCACGCCGGGGCAAGCGAAAAACACTTACGGCACCGGCTGCTTCATGCTGATGAACACCGGCGAGAAGCCCTTCCCCTCGACCTGCGGGCTTCTCACCACGCTCGGCTACAAGCTTGGGCCCAAGCCGGCCGTCTATGCGCTCGAAGGCTCGATCGCCATTGCCGGCGCGCTGGTGCAATGGCTGCGCGACAATCTCGGCATTGTGAAAAGCGCGCCGGAGATCGAGGCGCTGGCGCGGAGCGTCGAGGACAATGGCGACGTCTATTTCGTGCCGGCCTTCTCCGGCCTCTACGCCCCGCACTGGAAGGAATCGGCGCGCGGCGTGATCGCCGGCCTGACGCGCTACGCCAGCAAGGGCCATATCGCGCGCGCCGCGCTCGAGGCGACCGCCTATCAGACGCGCGAGGTGCTCGACGCCATGGTGGCGGATTCCGGCGTCGCCATATCGGAACTCCGCGTCGACGGCGGCATGGTCGTCAACGAGCTGCTGATGCAGTTCCAGGCCGACATGCTGGCGGCGCCGGTCGTGCGCCCGAAAGTGATCGAGACGACGGCGCTCGGCGCCGCCTATGCGGCGGGACTGGCGACAGGCTATTGGACCTCGACCGACGACATCGTCGCCAACTGGCGCGCCGACAAGACGTGGCGGCCGGCGATGGACGCCACGCAACGCGACAGGCTGTTTGCTTCATGGAACAAGGCGGTCGCCCGTTCGCTCGACTGGGTGGACTGAAAAGCGATCAGCCCGTCTCGGAAAGCGTTGCGAGCGTTTCGCGCGGCAAAGGCGTCGCGCCCGCCGCGTCCCCCTTTCTTGCGATCGTGTGCGGCGCCTCGGCCGGCGGCGATGCATCGTCCAGCCAGGGCAGGCTGATCTCGAGGTCGATCGGCACGTCGTTCAACTCGCCTTCGAAGGACAGGGTCGCCGTCAGCCGCCCGCCGCCTCCCGGACGGCGGCCATATGCGATGCGTTTGAAGACCAATGGCATGGACGTTCCAGTTCAGCGGGCGATTGCGGCCTCGGGAGGTCTGCGACCTGTCTCCTGCGTGGCGCGCAGCCGCGAAGTCGCCCGGGGCGCCGGCGCCTCGTCGGCTTCGGCCGGCATTCCGGCGATTTGCGCCTTCAGCCTGCGCGACGCCTTGAACCGGACGATGCTGCGGGCGGCGATCGCATGTCGCTCGCCGGTCCGCGGATTGCGGCCCGGGCGGTCCGGCTTCCTGGCGAGCGTGAAGGCGCCGAAGCCGCTCAGCAGCACCTTGCGATCCTCGGAAAGGCCGTCCGCGATCTCCATGAAGAACTCGTCGACCAGCGCGCGGGCGCGCTGCCGCGTCAGCCCGGGCATGGCGCGATAGACGGCGATGGCGAGATCGTCGCGTCCCAGGGTCGCCGGCGCGAGCGGCCTGCCCGCCGGGCGGCGACAAGGCCTGTCGCCGGCAATCGCATCGACCGACTTCACTGATCGCTCCCAAGCCCGAGGCGACGCAAGGACAACCCAGGGTTCGCCTGACCCCGAGGTTCTACGCGGCGCGCCTGCGGCGGGATTGCGGGACTACGCCGGACGATTTGATTTTCCGCGCCACGCGATATCGACCGGCGCGAGAACGTCGCCGTACCGCCGCAGAAACACGCGCCAGCTCGGCGCGCCGCGGATTTCGAACTTCACCGCATGCGTCGTCAGCACCTCGCGCATGATGGCGAGGGGAACCGCGGCGGGCCGCAGCACTTCCAGATAGGTCCCGGCGAGTCCGTCGCCGGGCTCGGCGGCAATCTCTTCTGCTTCCCCGCGCGTCACGTCCCACGGAAAGGTCGAGACGAGATAGTGGAGCAGTTGCTCGACTTTCGCGGTGGCGCGCATCGCGCTCATCGGGGTGCCCAGAGAAAGATGATTCCGCCAGGCGCAGATCGCCTCAACGGCAATTTCGCGCGCGGTCGCCACCGACCCGATCCGATCGCGGACCGCCTTCACCTGCGCCGCCTAACCCGGCAAGGCGCCGCGCAAGGGCGCGGCCGACCCGGCTTGCCACAGCAGAAACATCGCCGACGCCGCCACGCAGACCGAGAGGAGCACAAACAGGCGGGCCGCCGCCCGCCAATGAAACCTGAAATCGTCCGGCTCGTACGACAAAATATCCTCGCCGAACCTGTCTACGTCTCGCGCGTAAAAAATGCGTAATAGATAGTCTCACAAAATCAATGGCTTATTGTTATATCGCGACAATTTATTGCTTTTGCGCGCCATCTTTCTTAGCGCCGGTCCGTCGCTGCCCCGAACCGTCGCGCGCGGCGGCGCGCCATTGCCCCGGCGTCATGCCGAACCAGGCGCGAAAGGCGTGGTTGAACGTGCTCTGCTCGCTGAAGCCCAGCAGCAAGGCGATCTCGATCATCGAGAAGCCGCCGTCCGCCAAATACAGTTTGGCCTGTTCGCGGCGCGCGTCGTTGACCAGGCTCGAAAAACTGACGCCGGCCTCGCGCAGCCGCCGCTGCAGCGTGCGCGGCGCCATCTTCAACCGGGACGCCACGGCCGCAAGGTCGATATCGCCCTGGCTCATCCGTTCGTAAATGCACGCTTGCACGGCATGGGCGATCGACCCGCCGGTCTGCGCGCGTTGTTCGCGAAGGCGCGCTTCCGCGAGGTCGCGCAGCGCGGAAAACGCCTGCGGATCGGCGCTCGGGATCGCCAGATCGAGGATGAACGCGGGAAAGCGCACCTCGTTAAAGTCGCCGCCCCAGCGCATCGGCCCGCCGAGCAAACGCTGGAATTCGTCTTTTGCGCCGTCCGGTTCATCCAGCGCGCTGACGAACTCGAACAGCGGGAGATCCGAACCGGTCAGCCAGCGCGACTGGGCGCGGAGGCCAGCGGCGGCGAAGAAGATGAGATGGCGTCCGCCCGGTTCATCGAACCACGGCGAGTGAATGCGCAGATGGGCGACGTCGTCCTCGACCGCGAGCCGGGTGCGGAAGAGATCGTGCTCGAGCCCTTCGAGCCGGCAGACCTGTTCGATAACGGCGCGGACGTCCTTGCACGCCATGAGCACGAGCGAATAGGCGCGCACGTCGGAAACCTTGGAGCGCGACCCCACGTGCAGGCCGAAAAACGCTTCGCCAACTTGCTGCGCGGCCGCGTCCAGAAAGTCGAGATAGGGCCTCACCCCGGCGGGTTCGCCAGCCTCGATGCGGGCGGCGTCGAGCCCGCACTCCGCGAGCAGAGGCGGCAGAACGACGCCGAGTTCGGCCGCCGCTTCCATCGCGCGCGCGACATGCATCGCAGCGACGCGCGCCTTCTCGATCGGCGGGAACGAAAGCTGGCCAACCGGAAGAATTCTGGTCTGCGGCGCCGGTCGCGCGTTCCTGCACTCGATCGACATGAATGGCGCAGCCGCCGCCTCCTCGCCTCCGTCGGGCGGCCGGGACGCTAAGGCATGGCCCTGCCCTGCGCAACTTCGTGGATCGCTCCTTGCTCGTTGGACCGCAACGACGCCAGCCGTCGTTGAGAATGCGCCGTTTCGGATCGCGACCGGCGCGAAACGAGACAGGAGTAGTGTATGCGTTCCATTTCGATCCTGAGTCTCGCGGCGGCCACGGCGTGCGCCGCGCTCGTCGCGTCTTCGGCGGCCGACGCCGGCCCGCGCGGGGTGGGCTACCGCGCTCCCGCGATGCATGGCGGCGCCGGTTTCCACGCCCGGCCCGGCATCGGATACCACCGTCCGGCCATCGCGCATCGCGGCTGGCGCGGCGGCTATCGCCATGCCTATCGCGGCTGGGGCTACAACCGCGGCCTCGGCTATGCGGCCGGCGCGGCCATCGCGGCTTCGGCCGGCTATGCCGCGGGCAGCAGCTATGGTTACGGAAGCGGCTATTACGGCGGCGATGAGGGCTACGCGGCGCCGGCCGCCGACTATGGCTACGCATCGGCGGGCTATGGCTACGCCCAGCCGGCGCAGACCTGGTCGAGGACCTATCTGGTGCCGCGCACGGTCATGCGGCCGGTCACGCGCACGCATGTCGTGCCGGTCACGACCTACCGCACGGTGCAGAGCACGGCCTATGTTCCGACCACGGTCTATAACGCCGTGACGAAGACGTGCTCATGCACGATCAACGGCGTGACGCAGCAAGTGCCGTGCGAAGGCGGCTATGCGGGCGGCGCGTACGGCGTCGGCTACGGCCGCGGCGTGATCTACAACCGTCCGGGCCTCTTCACCTCCGGCTGGTGATTGATCCGCGCGCAGCTTGCGCGCGGGCCGCAGCGTGACGAAACTGTCGGGCGAGAGACACACTCGCCCGGCGGATTTTCCATGATCGACGTCCACTACTGGCCAACCCCGAACGGCCACAAGATCACGATGTTTCTGGAGGAAGCCGGGCTCGCCTACAAAATCCGCCCGGTCAACATCGTCGAAGGCGATCAGTTCAAGCCGGACTTTCTGAAGCTATCGCCGAACAATCGCATGCCGGCCATCGTCGACCATATGCCCGCCGACGGCGGCGCGGCTGTCTCCGTCTTCGAATCCGGCGCGATCCTCGTCTACCTCGCCGAGAAGACCGGCCGGTTTCTTTCGACCGATATTCGCAAACGCAAGCAGACGCTGGAATGGCTGTTCTGGCAGGTCGGCGGCCTCGGCCCGATGGCCGGTCAGAACCACCATTTCGCGCTCTATGCGCCCGAACGGATTCCTTACGCGGTCAATCGCTACGTCAAGGAAACGAACCGCCTCTACGGCGTTCTCAACAAGCGGCTGGCCGACCACGAATTCCTTGCCGGAGACTATTCGATCGCCGACATGGCCTCCTATCCCTGGGTCGTGCCTCACAAGCGCCAGGGCCAGAGCCTCGACGACTTCCCGCATCTCAAACGCTGGTTCGAGGCAATCAAGGCGCGGCCGGGTACGATTCGCGCCTATGCGGCCGGCCGAAGCATTCAGATGCGCAGGCCCGAGGAGCTGACGGCGGACGAAAAGGGCCTGCTGTTCGGCCAGGATTCGTCCGTCATAAGGGACTAGTCCTCGCGGTCAGCCGTCGCGCGGCACCAGCGCGCGATAAAGCCGCCAGGTCGCGTGGCCGAGGACGGGCATGGCGACGGCCATGCCGACAAACAGCGTCAGGAACCCGAGCGCCAGCGTCATGACGATCGTTATCGCCCAAACCGTCATCGGCACGGGATTGCGGAGAACCGCCTCGCAGGAGGCGCGCACCGCTTCGACGATGCCGCAGTCACGATCAAGCAGCAGCGGAAAGGCGATCACAGTCGCGCAATAGACCGCAGCGGCAAAGACGAACCCTACGGCGTTGCCAATGACGAACAGTTCCCAGGCGTGGCCGGAATATCTGATGTCGTCGAACATCTGCGCAAGCGACGCAGGCGCGCGCGGCCCGATCAACCAGACGTAGATGGCTTGCGCGCTGGCGAGCCAGGCCACGAAGATCAGCGCGAGAATGACGCCAAGCGTCACGATAGAGGGCAGCGCCGGCGAGCGCAGAACGCCGAGCGCATCGCGCGCGCGCACCGCGCCTCCCGCCTCGCGCCGCCTGCTGATCTCGTAGAGCCCGATCGCGGCGACCGGTCCGAGCAGCGCGAAGCCGGCCATCATGGGATAGGCGAGATACAGCACGTTGAATCCCGATGACCAGAGCGCGAGCGCCAGCCCGAATGCGGGATAGATGATTCCGACAAGCGCAAGGTCGGAACGCATCGACAGAAAATCCCGCCATCCCTCGATCAGCGCCAGGGAAACGTCGTCGACGCTGATCTCGCGAACATGGGGAAGCGCGCGGGCGTGATCGCCGCCCGCATAGACATGGAAGGTCGCCATCGTCGCAGCTCCTTGAAGCGCGAACACAGCCGAACCCGGCGAACGACAGCCAACGCCACACCGCCCGGCTCATCCGCTTTTCTTCTCAGCTAGCGCGCAGGAAGCAAAAGTGGATGGCCGCGCGATAAGTTCTCAGTCGATCCGTCAGGCCTGCGCGCCGGCGGAACCGCGGCGCCGGCGCCAGCGGTTCTTTGCGCCTGGCGGCTTTGGCTTGGCGGCGCCGGGCTTCGCGGCGCGCGGAGCCGATGATCGATGAGCGGCGCGGGGCTCGCCATGCGGACGCGGCGCCTTGGCCTGCGGCGTCGCATGCTGGCGACGCGGACGGGGCGACCCGCGCCCGCGGGCCGCCAGATCGTCGCCCTCTTCCGCCTGATCGTGACGCGCCGACGGATCGCGCCGGTCCTCCGTCGGGATCTGCTGGCGCGTCGTCTTCTCGATGGCGCGCAGCAGGTGGCGTTCGCCATTGTCGCACAGCGAGATCGCAACGCCCTCGGCGCCGGCGCGCGCCGTGCGGCCGATGCGATGCACGTAGGTTTCCGGCACTTCCGGCAGTTCGAAATTGACGACGTGGGTCACGCCGTCGACGTCGATGCCGCGCGCGGCAATGTCGGTGGCGACAAGCACGCGCGTGCGGCCGGCCTTGAAGTCGCCGAGCGTGCGCTGGCGATGGCCCTGGCTCTTGTTCCCGTGAATGGCGCCGGAAGCGATGCCGGACTCATCCAGTATCTTCGCGACACGATCGGCGCCGCGCTTGGTGCGCGTGAAGACGAGCGCGCGCTTCACCTCGGCGGCGCTCAGCATGCCGACGAGCAGATCGCGCTTGCTCTTGGCGTCGACGAGATAGGCCTGCTGCGCGATGCGCTCGGCGGTGGTGGCGACCGGCGTCACCTCGACGCGCGCCGGGTTATGCAGCATCTCGTTGGCGAGCGTCGCGATTTCGCGCGGCATGGTCGCGGAAAACAGCAGCGTCTGGCGCGCCTTCGGCAGTTTCGAGACGATGCGGCGGATCGGCACGATGAAGCCGAGGTCGAGCATGTGGTCGGCCTCGTCGAGCACGACGACTTCCGTGGCGTCGAGACGCAGACGACGCTGCTCCATGTGATCGAGCAGGCGTCCGGGCGTGGCGACGAGAACGTCGAGGCCGCGCGAGATCGCCTGGACCTGCGGCCCCATGCCGACGCCGCCGACGACGACCGCGACGTGCAGGCGCGCATGACGGCCATAGGCGCGGAAGCTGTCGCCGATCTGCACGGCGAGTTCGCGCGTCGGCGCAAGGATGAGCGCACGCGTCGTCCCCGGCGCCGGGCGGCGCGGATTGGCGAGCAGCCGCTGGATGATCGGGACGGCAAAGGCGCAGGTCTTGCCCGTGCCGGTCTGGGCGATGCCGAGAAGATCGCCGCCGCGCAGCAGCGCGGGAATGGACTGGGACTGGATGGGCGTGGGGGTCGTGTAGCCTTCGTCACGCAACGCGCGAAGGATGGTCTCGGCGACGCCGAGGCCGGCAAAATCAGTCATGTGTACTTTCAGATCGCGGGTTCGCCTTGAGCGCGGATGATCGCGGCGAAGTCCGATGTGGCGCGGTCCCGCGTAAATGGACCGAGAGAAGTCATCCGATGCGCTCGACGGTGCGCCGCCTTTCGAGGCGGCCTACGCGACCGGAGCGCTGTTGCTGCGATGCAGCATGGTGGAGATAGACGGTTTGGCCGCGTTCGTCAATGTCACAGAACCTATTTGCCGGCCTCTGCGGTCAGCCGACCGGCGAGCGCGTTCTTTGCGGCGGTCGACCAGCACTGACGTTCGATCAGCGCAGCCACCGCCTGAGGACCCTCGTAGCCGGCGGCCGCCAGCGCCGCCATGGCGGCGCGGCGCGCATCCTCGTTATGCAGGCGGGACTGCACCGCCGCGTCGACGACGAGCAGAAGCGGATGGCCGGTATCGAGCGCCGCCGCGTGCAGACCTTCGACATCGGTATCGACATTGCGCCGGATGGCGTCGATGACATCGGCGAATTCGTACCAGTTGGCGATGTAGCCCGAAAGCATTCGCCCGCGGTTGACGAGTTCGACGCCGCGTCCCCAATCGTCGGCGCCGAGCGCCATCTTCGCGCCGACATCGAGCAGCGTCGCCGGATTGTTGGGATAATCGCGAACGGCGGCCAGCCCGACGCGCTTGAAGATTTCGACATCGCCCCGGCAGAGCGCCGCCGAATAGCGCGCGGCGCGCGGCAGCGCGCCTTTCTCGCTGCGCCGGTACGCTTCAGCCGCGAGCGCGGAGGCTTCGGCAAGGATTTCGGCGCGCGGACGGGAATCGTAGTCGAGGCGCGCCGCGTCGAGCATCAGGATGGCTCGCATCGCCTGCACGTTCGCATCTGCGCCTGCCGCGAGCCTCTCGGCGCACTGCCACGCCGGCTCGAAATCTTCGCGGCGATAGGACGACCAGAACTGGAAGGCGCGAAGATGACATCGATAGGCGGCGTCGCCATTGAAAGCGTCTGTCTCGATGCGCGTCATCTCCATATTGGCGACGGCGCCAAAGGGCTGTCCGACGTCGGCGGCGACGCGCGCGGCCATGTCGCGCTCCAGGGCGAGCATTTCGGTCGCCTGCAGGTTCGCCTCGTAGCGCTTGCTCCAGCGGAGGGCGCCCGTTTCGGCGTCGACCAGAAGCGGCGTCACCACCAGCGAATCCCCCGCGACCTGCACGCTCGCCTTGAGGAGATACTCGATCTTCGACCCTGTCTTCTTGCTGATGGCGGAAAGGTCGGCCTGACGCGTCAGCGGGAAAACGGTCAGCCATTCGAATTCCGAAAGAACTGACACCACCTCGGCGCGCAAACCGACGCCGATGTAACCCTGCCCCTCCCGGTCCGCCGCCAGCGTGAACGGCGCGACCGCGATCCGCGGACCGGAGCGCGGCGCCGGCTGGCCGTAGTTCCGCCAGCCCCAGAATCCCAGGCCCAGGCAGACGGCAAGGACGATGGCCGCCGCGAGCCAGCGCCCTGCGCGACCGGGCCGGGCCACGGCGACCGGCGGACTCGCCTCGGCCTGCGCGGCGAATTCGAATCGCGGGCGATATCCGCCCTTGTCGATGAAGATGCGAACGGGGTCGGCGGCGCCGGCCGTGGCGAAATAGAGCTCGAGCGACTTGCGCAGGCGGGCGACCTCGACGCGGACGATCGCATCCTGCTGGGCGTCGAAATCGGCTGGCCGGTCGAAGACCTCGGTGGCGATGGCGTAGGCTTTGAGCCGGTCGCCCCGGCCCTCAAGCTCCTCGGTGACGATGTAGCGCAGGAGCTGGCGCTGCCGCTCGCTCGAATCGGCGAGGCCGCCCGCGACGACCCGCTCCAGCTCCGTCAGCGCCCGCTCGCGCGCGCCGAGCCCGGCGTTCGATCCGGGCGAGACCTCATTCATGTCGCAACCCGCGCCAACTCCGACCCGTCGTCTCCTTGCGGAAGCGCCGCCGTACCTTCTGTTAACACGCTGTACGTACCTGCGCCACGGCGCGAAATCGGTCACTTTCCCGGCGTTTGAGAAAGGCCGGAGGCTCCGGCGCAATTTCAGGGATCATTTCCATGAGCCGACCGGACACGCCCTACGCGCCGCCGCCTGCGCCGGATCCGGCGGACGCCGCGCGCCAGATCGCCGTCGGCGCCGCGTCTCTCTGCGACCTTGCCCAACAGGCCGGGCTGGAGATCGTCGCGCGGCTTCTCAACCTCGTTCGCATCGAAGCCGAGATCAAACTCAGCGAGATCAAGTTCAGGCCGCCCGTCGACAGCTCCCCAACCCACAGCTGAGACAGGCGGACCTGGAGCCCGGCGGGGTCGCATGGCGCAATGCGGCCCCGTCGGTGCTTTCCGGGCGAATGCTGACCACGATTTGAGCAGATCGCACGAAGGTCGTGCTTTATTTCGCCATTTTTCTACTTGCGGCGTTGCGCCGCCGGGGCGACACTACCGCATCGCAACATCTGTTGAGTCCTTCCATTATCAGGGGGCTACGATGAAGACCGGTCAGCGTGTTCGCCTCAAGTCGGCTTCGCCTATTGCGAAGCGGGATGATTTGAGGCCGGACGCGGTGGGCACCGTGATCTGCTGCTACACGGTGCGGGGCCGGGCTGGCGCGCCCGAGCGTCTGGATGTGAAATTCTCCGGCAATACGATCATGTGGGGCGTTGCCGCCCACGAGTTCGAGGCGGTGGAGGACGGCCACGCCTTCGCGTGAGGGCCAAACCGTCCACAGGCTGCACTTTCCGGTTTCCCCCCTCCCGGGCATGTTCTAGACAGGCGGCGACGAAACCGAGCCCGGACGCCGCCCGATGATCGACTTCCCTGCGCCCTCCCCCGCCGCCATCGAGAAACGGCTCTTCGCGCAAGAAACCGCGAAGATGCTGCTGGAAGTTCAGGCCGTCCTGTTCAATCCCGACAAGCCGTTCATCTTCACGTCCGGCTGGGCGAGCCCGGTCTACACGGACATGCGCAAGATCATTTCCTATCCGCGCCTGCGCAAGCGCATCCTCGACTTCGCCGTGACGGTCATCGAGCGCGACATCGGCTACGAGGCCCTTGACGTCATCGCCGGCGGCGAGACGGCCGGCATTCCCTACGCCGCCTGGATCGCGGACCGACTCGCCTTGCCGATGCAATACATCCGCAAGAAGCCGAAAGGCTTCGGCCGCAACGCGCAGATCGAAGGCGACCTGCACGACAACGGCCGCGCGCTGCTGGTCGAGGATCTGGCGACCGACGGCCGCTCGAAGGTCAATTTCTGCAACGCGCTGCGCGATGCCGGCCAGCGTTGCGACCATGCCTTCGTCTTCTTCTTCTACGACATCTTCCCGAGCGCGCGCGAAGACCTCGCCAAGCTCGGCATCAAGCTGCACGCGCTGTGCACGTGGTGGGACGTTCTGGAAGCCGCGCGCGCCTGCAACTACATGGAGCCGGCCAAGCTGGCGGAAGTCGAGAAATTCCTCCACCACCCCGCCGAATGGTCGGCGGCGCATGGCGGCATTTCCGAGTTCAAGGCCGCGGGCTGAGGGATCAGGGCGCGCCCCAACACGGGCTCGCCAGGGTCAGCGTGTCCGGCCATTCCGGCTTCTCGCCGGCCGGCGGCGGCGCCCACGTTGTCGTTTGCAACGGCGCCCCCGTCGCGCCGAACAGGCCCTGCAATCGCGCGTCGACGCGCGCAATGTAATTGGTCTGCGGCACGCGCCGCCGCGTCGCCTGCGCGACGTCCATGACGCTGCAGGCGCTGACCGGATAGGTCTTCCACGCAAGCGCACGATAGACCTCATATCCGGCGGAGGTCGCGGCGACGGCGACCAGAGCGACGCCCGCCCAGCCGGCGCCGCCGCGCGGCGTCGACGCGTCGGTCAGCACGAAGCCGAAAACGAAAGCCAGGATGGCGAGCGACGCGATGGACCCGCGCATGACGAGGTCATTGAACTCGCCGAAGCTGAAAAAAGGCAGCACGACCAGCAGCGCGACATTGACCCATAGAAGCGCGAGCCATTCGGCCGGCGCGCGCGCCCGCAAGTACCAGACGACGATGGCCGCGCCGAGCTGCACCGGCAGGAAGGCGAAGTAGGTCGGCCAGAACTTTTCATCGCCGAGAATGTCGGGACGCGGCACGGTGTCCGACGCCGCCGTGACGTAAGCGACAACGGGCAGGCACAGCAAGGCCGCGATCAATCCAAGCCACGTGCGTTTCGCGCCCAGCGTCTCGCGCGGCGCGCGCAGCGCAAAATAGGCGAGCGCGGGCGCGGCGGGCAGGATGGCGAGCGGCGACCAGAACAGGAAGAGCGCGACCGCGACGCCGATGGTCGCCACGTCGATCTCGCGGCGCGCGCGCAGCAGCAGCAGGACGGCCAGCAACCAGCCGGGCAGCGCGTGGTTCGGAACCCAGAACAATTGGGTGATCGAACCGGAATATTGCAGCAGCGAGTTCCACGCGTCGATCGTATCGTTGCCGGGAAACATCGTCTCGATCCTGCCGGAGCCGAGATAGCCGAGAAAGCGGATGAGGCCGGCGGCGCCGGCAAAGCCGAGTACGATGGCGAGGTTGGCCCAGCCCCGGCCAAGCGACAGCAGCGCGTACAGAATGGCGCCGAGCAGGACCGCGTTCTGCGCGAGCAGCGCGACATGCGCGCCCCTGAGGCCCGCGATCTGGCCGATCAGGGCCGGCAGCACATACATGCCGAGCGGGGCGCGCAGCATGTAATCGGCGCCGTTGATGCGATAGACGACAGGGAAGCCGCCTTTGACCAGATCGGCGAGAACCGCGTCGCGCAGATACCAATCGGTGGTCGGACGAAAGAGATGCGTTTCGCCGCCGAGCAGAAGCAGGAGCGCCGCAAGCGCGAAACAGGCGAGCAAGCGGCGCGCATCGAGCGGCGCGCCAAGAAAGGCGCCCTGCCCTGTCGCGAGCCCGCGCGCGGCGATGACGATGCAGGCCAGCGCGCCGGCGCCGAGCGAAATCGCGTAGGGCGCGCGCATCGTCAGAGCAAAGAGCGCCGTCGGCGCGCCGAACAGGGCGAGGACGATGGCGAGCGCCCCGCCATTGGAGAGCGGCGCGCCTTTGGCCGTCACCGTGAAAGGTCCGTCACGATCGCGAGCGCCTCGCCTACGCGCCAACAGCGCGCTTGAAGACAGGCGCCTCGTCCGTCGCGCGCGCGAAGGGCGAGGTCAGGCGCACCCTCTGGCCGAGATAAGCGTCGATCTGCTGCTGCGTAAAGGCGCGCATGTCGGAGCCGGTCTCGAATGCGACGCGCCAGTCGTTCGTCCACTGACGCGCTTCGGCGGCGTCGAGCAGGGGAGCGAAACCGATGGCCTGCGGCCGCGACGCGTGCGTATCGGCGGCAAAAGACCATGCCCGCGCGAGACCGTCGCCGCCGCGCGCCGCTCGTTCGGCCAGCAGCAGAACGCCATAGAGCGCGTCGAGGACATGCATGGGCGCGGCGTCGCCGAAGCGCGACAAAGCCGCGCCGCGCTCGACGGCAAAATCGCCGCCGCCGACGGGATCGGGACAATGCAGGGAAACGACATGCGCGTCCGCCTCCGTGGCAAGCTCGATCCAGTCGAGCGAGACATAGGCCGCCTCCGGCGAAACGAAAACCGCCGCCTGGACGGACGGCGCCCGCAAAGCGGCCTCGAGCACGTCCGGCCCTCCGGTCGTTTTCAGGCGTTCGACCGCTTTCGCGGCGGGTTCTGCGCCGTCGCGCGGCGGCCGGCTCGCCAGATGGATGACGATATCGGGATCGGCGGCGCGCAAGGCGCCGTCGAGCATCGCCGCGTCGCAGACGTCGCCGCGCACGTCGCACAGGTTTTCGCCGGCGCGCGCAAGCTCATAAAGCGAAGGATCGGTCGCCGGCGCGAGCCCGTAGCCGGTCACGCGCGCGCACAGGCGTTCGAGAATGAGCGACAGCCACGCGCCCTTGAAGCCCGTGTGGCCGGTGACGAAAACGCGCCGCTCGCGCCAGAACGAGGAATCGATCAAGACAATCTCCAGAGGCCGCCGGCCGACGCACGCTGCGGCGCGCGTCCGGACAAAGCCGAAAAATGTTTCGCCAGAATGACGGCGGATGGTCGGCGGGCGCGTCGCGCGCCGGGGGGAAGTACGCAAGACATCGCTTCACCCTTGCCCACGCCTTGCGGCATCGACGGAAGTCACCGGCCCTCGGCAGGACTTATCTTCCTGCCGGCCGATCTGCGACCCTAGCATCCAGCCCGTTAGGGAATCGTTAAGATGCGTTTAGAGTTTTAGAGAAACGGATTGGTCTGCCGTTCCTGGCCGATTACGCCCATCGGGCCGTGGCCGGGAAGGAACGCCGTGTCGTCGCCGAGCGGATAAAGCTTGGTCTCGATCATGCGGATGAGCGTCGCATGATCGCCGCCAGGCAAGTCCGTGCGGCCGACGGAGCCCCTGAACAACACATCGCCAACGATGGCGAAGCCCTGCATGTCCTTGTGCGCTTCGTCGCGGCGCCAGGCGAAGACGACGCTGCCCGGCGAATGGCCGGGACAATGCAGCACGTCGAACGTCACGTCGCCGACCGTGACGACGTCGCCATCGTCGAGCCAGCGGTCGGGATGCACCGCTTCGGCCGGCGGGAAGCCGTAGCCCTTGGCGATCTGCGGCAATTGCTCGAGCAGGCCCCTGTCGCCGACATGCGGCCCCTCGATCTTCACGCCGGCCTTGCGCGCCAGCTCGGTCGTGGCGCCGATGTGGTCGATATGGCCGTGGGTGATGAGGATCTTCTCGAGCGTCGCGCCGCTCTTGGCCAGCGCTTCCTCGATGCGCGGCAGATCGCCGCCGGGGTCGATAACGGCGGCCTTGTTCGTCCTCGCGCAAATGACGATCGAGCAATTCTGCTCGAATGGAGTGACGGGCACGACGGCGAGCTTGAAGGGATGCATGGGATGGTTCCGTTTGCCGGCCAATAGCATTGGCGGGCCGCCGCGTCACGCTCGGCTATTGCGCCGTTGCGCGGGCGGCCTCGATATAGAGGTCCCGCAGGCGGCGTGTCGCGGGACCGGGCTTGCCGTCTCCGATGGGCCTGCCGTCGAGCGTGACGACCGGCATCACGAAGGCCGTGGCGCTGGTGAAGAAACATTCGGCGGCCGCATTGACTTCATCGACCGTGAAGGCGCGCTCGACGAGTTGCATCTGGCGTTCGTTGGCGAGCGCCAGCACCGCCTGCCGCGTGCAGCCGGGCAGAAGCGCGGTCGACAAGGGACGGGTGACGATCTCGCGCGCTTTCGTGACGATGAAGACGGAGGACGAGGCGCCTTCCGTCACGAAACCGTCCTCGACCATGAAGGCTTCCGCTGCGCCCGCGCGGCGCGCCGCCTGCTTGGCGAGCACCTGGCCCAGCAGCGCAACCGACTTGATGTCGCGCCGCGACCACCTGAGGTCCGGGACGGAAATCGCTGCGACGCCGGTTTCCGCGGCGGGCGCGCCGACGATGCGCCTTGCCTGCGCGAAGGCGACGAATGTGGGCGTCGCATTGTCAGGGAAGGCGAAGTCGCGGTCGGCCGCGCCGCGCGTGACCTGCATGTAGACGAGGCCTTCGCTCAGGCGATTGCGAGCGACGAGCTCACGCTGGATCGCCACGATATCTTCGCGTGAAAGCGGGCAATCGAGTTCGATCGCCGCCAGCGAACGGGCAAGGCGCGCGAGATGGGCGTCATTGTCGACGAGCCTGCCGTCGAGGACGGCGCAAACTTCATAGACGCCATCCGCAAACAGGAAGCCGCGATCGAACACGGAGACCCGCGCATCTGCGCGGTCGACATAGGCGCCGTTGACATAGACGACTTCGTTCAAATCCCCGCCCTCGCGAACCGCGTCTCGACAGGTCGCGCGGCGATGCGCGACAATCGCACGAAAATGGGAGGCCTTCTTGATCGAATTCTTCTTCGACTGTTCGAGCCCCTGGACCTATCTCGCCTTTCATAGCATTCAGCCGCTCGCGGCGGAATTCGGCGAAGAGATCGTGTGGAAGCCGATCCTGGTCGGCGGCGTGTTCAACGCCGTTAATCCAAGCGTGTATGCGTCGCGTGAAAAGCCCGTGCCGGCCAAGGCCGCCTACATGCTGAAGGACCTGCAGGATTGGGCGCGCCTGTCGGGGCTCGCGATCAGGATGCCGCCGACCGTCTTTCCGGTGAACAGCGTGAAGGCGATGCGCGGCTGCATCCTGCTCGCGCCGGAGGGCAAGCTGATCGCCTTTGCACGGGCGGTTTTCGAGGCCTATTGGGGACGCGACGAGGACATTTCGCAGGACGATGTGCTGAGGGGCGTCTGCGAGAGCGTCGGGGTCGATGCGGCTCGCTTCTTCGAGGGGATCGCGCGCGCCGACATCAAGGACGCCTTGCGCGAGAACACCGACGAATTGATCGCGCGCGGCGGATTTGGATCGCCGACGATCTTCGTCGACAGGACCGACATGTATTTCGGCAACGACCGGGCGCCCCTGATTCGAGCGGCGCTGGAAAGCCGCCTCCGCAAACAGGGTCACGCGCGCCCCTAGGCGCGGGCTCGCGGCCGCGCCAACCTTCCTATATCGTCCTGCAATGGGCGCCGGCTCGTCGCCGGAGACGTCATCGGGGAAGCATATGCACTTCGGGTCCGAAGCGCGCTGGATCATCGTCGCGATTCTGCTCGGGCTTGCGGCCGCTATCGCCCATCTGATGCGGCGCCGGCTGTGGGCGCTGGCTGCAACGCTTGCCATCGCTCCCCTGCCCGCTTTCGTGTTCCTCCGCCTGACCATCCCGACGCCGGCCGGCGCGCCCGGGGATCAAGTCGAAGCGGGTTTTGTCCTGTCGGCGCTCGCCTGTTATCTGCCGCCCGCGCTCGGGGCGTTGACCGCCTTCCTTGTCGAACGCGCGAATAC
>JAXMDA010000001.1:0-828748 GCA_046349085.1 Rhodoblastus sp. | reverse complement strand
GTCGGCGCGCGCAATCAGCTCGCGACGCAGGCTCCAGGGGCGCAGCATGTCGTAATGCACGCCCGCCTTCGCCTGCACGGCGAGGCGCACGTTTTCGGCGACCGTGAGATTGGGAAAGAGATTGGTGAGCTGGAAGGCGCGGCCGAGTCCGCGTCGGGCGCGAAGGGGGGCGCTCTCGGCGGTGATGTCGACGCCATCGAGCAGCACCTGTCCCTCGCTCGCGCGCAACTGGCCCGAGATCAGGTTGAAATAGGTCGTCTTGCCCGCGCCGTTCGGCCCGACGATGGCGGTCAGCTCGCCGGGCCGGAACGTGCAGGAGACATGGTCGACCGCGACATGTCCGCCGAAGCGGATCGTCAGGTCGCGCGTTTCGAGCGAGACGGACATGAAGGGTTGGCCCCCTCCCTTGCCCTCCCCCGCCTCGCGGGAGAGGGAACAGATGCGTGATGAGGCGCAGTTTGCGTTAACGGGAATGCTTGCCGCCCCCTCTCCCGCGAAGCCGGGGAGGGAAGGGGAGGGGGCGTCGCGGCTACTGCTTGTTGCGGATCGGAACCTGCATGGCCTCGATCTTCAGCTCGCGCGTCAGCTCGAGCCGCGCCCAGGGCTTGCTCGTGTCGGTCGAGACCTTGAAGGCGTACATGGATTGCAGCGCCTGGTGGTCTTCCTTGCGGAAAACCATCTTGCCCTTCGGCGTGTCGAATTCCATGCCTTCCATCGCCGCGATCAGCTTTTCCGTATCGGTCGACTTGGCCTTCGTGATCGCCGCCACGACCGCCTGTCCCGCCGCGAAGCCGCCGACGGTGAAGAAGTCCGGCGGCGCGTTGAAGCGCTTCTCGTGCTCGCTCACCAGCCAGTCGTTGATCGGGTTCTTGGGGATTTCGTAATAGTAGTAGGCGCCGCCTTCCATGCCCGGAAAGTCCTTGTACGCCGCCAGCGCCGGCAGGATATTGCCGCCCGTGGACAGTTCGATGCCGTAGCGCTTGGGATCCATGTCCTTCAGCTTGGCGAGCGGATTGGCGCCGCCGGCCCAGATCACCCAGATGATCTTGCGGCCGGGCTTGTCCTTCAGCGCGTCGAACAGGCGCTGGCCGACGGCGGTGAAGTCGGTGGTGTTGACGGGCGCATATTCTTCCGCCGCCAGCGTCGCGCCGGTCTTGGCGAGCGCTTCCTTGAAGGCGGCGACGCCGTCGCGTCCGAAGGCGTAGTCCTGCGCCAGCGTCGCGACCGTCACGCCCGGCTTGCCGATGGCGAGCGCGTTGGAGATCGCGTCCTGCGAGGAATTGCGCGCGGTGCGGAAGATGTAGCGGTTCCACTTGTCGCCGGTGATCGAATCCGCGACCGCCGGTTCGACAAGCAGGATCTTCTTCGATTCCTGCGCTACCGGCAGCATGGCGAGCGCAGCGGCCGAAGACGTCGTGCCGATCGCCAGATCGACCTTGTCGTCGTCATAGGCTTCCTGCAGCGCGGTCTTGGCGACGTCGGGCTTGGTCTGGTCGTCCTTCACGATCAGGACGATCTTGCGGCCGTCGACGGCCATCGTGCCCTTGGTCGCGTATTCGAGCCCGAGCTTGAGACCCGCTTCGGTCTGCTTGGCGTAGGCTTCCAGCGGCCCGGTCTTGCCCGCGATCAAGGCGATCTTGATGTCCTGCGCCATGGCGCCCTGCGCCACGAAGGCGAGCCCCGCCGCCATCGTCAGCGCCTTAAGAGAAAATTTTGCGTGCATACGTCCTCCCACCCTGCCGCTCACGCAGAGGTTTGCGGCAGATGGTTCACGTATACACCGCGCGCGAATGGCCCGCTAGGCGAAACGCTGGGCAGGAAAGCCGGTCAGACGCTGCGGCGGCCGGGCGTGCGCGAGTCGGCCGCGCGGGGCGTGAAAATCTGGCGAATGCCGTCGATCAGCGACCATTTGGTGCGCGCTTCGGCCAGTCGCATGATGAACTCGCTCGCCCAGCGCGTCACGTCGTGGTCGCTGATGCGCTCGAACATGCGCGCGTGCCGCGCGATGCGCTCGTCCTTCGGCATGGTCAGCGCGCGCTCGATCGCCGCGGAAACGGCTTCCCTCTCGTGCGGATTGACGATGAGCGCGCCGTCGAGTTCGGCGGCGGCGCCGGCGAATTGCGAGAGGATCAGCACGCCGGGATCGCTCTCGTCCTGCGCGGCGACATATTCCTTGGCGACCAGATTCATGCCGTCGCGCAGCGGCGTCACCAGCGCCGCCTGCGCGCAGCGATAGATTCCGGCGAGCATCTTGCGCGAATAGGAGCGGTTGACATAGCGGATCGGCGTCCAGGCGGCCTCGCCGTACTGGCCGTTGATATGGCCGACGAGGCCGGTGACCATGTCCTCCATTTCCTTGTAGCCCTTGGCCTGTTCGCGGCTCTTGGGCGTGATCTGCAGGAAGGTGGCCGCGCCCCGCCAGCGCGGACGCTCCGCCAGCAGATGCTCGAAGGCCTGCATCCGCTGCACGATGCCCTTGGAATAGTCGAGCCGGTCGACGCCGAGCAGCAGCTTGCGTCCGCCCAGGCTCGCGAGCATCTCCTGGATGAACGGCGAATGCGTCGCCGCGCGCGCCGCGCGCGCGTAGATTCCCGTCTCGATGCCGACGGGGAAGGTGTCGATTTGCAGGCGTCGGCCGTCGATCTCGAAATAGCGCCCGCCGCGTGACGGCGTCGCGCCGCGCGTCTCCAGATATTTCCCATAATTCTCGGTGTCGTTGTCCGTCTGGAATCCCACGAGGTCGTATGCCGAAAGCGCGCCGACAGTTTCCTCGTTTTGCGGCAGCGCCTGCAGGATGTCCGGCGGCGGGCAGGGGATGTGCAGAAAGAATCCGAGCGGATTTTCATGGCCGCGCGCGCGCAGTTCGAGCGCAAGGCGCATCAGATGGTAGTCGTGCACCCAGACGATGTCGTCGGGGCGCAGGATTTTCGACACCTGGTCCGCGAAATACGCGTTGACGCGCATGTAGCCCGACAGGTCGAGGCTCGAATAATCCTGCAGGTCGACGCGATAGTGCAGCAGCGGCCACAGCACGCTGTTGGCGAAGCCGTTGTAGTATTCCTGGTGGTCCGCCGCGGCGAGATCGAGCGCGACATAGGAGACGTTGCGTCCCTCGATGATCTCTGGCGCTCCCGGCGTGTCTTCGGTCACGCGGCCGCTCCAGCCGCACCACACGCCCTTGCGGCCGCGCAGCGCCGCCTTCACGGCGACAGCGAGCCCGCCGGCGCGTTTCTCGCCGGGCAGGGCGACGCGATTGGAAACGATCACCAGGCGCGCCACCAGGCATTCTCCCATGTGTCAGACAGGCGCATCGCGGAATTGATGACGCCGGCCATGGAATAGGTCTGCGGAATATTGCCCCACAATTGGCCGCTGGCGGGGTGCAGGTCTTCCGACAGCAGGCCGTAACGATTGGAATGCGAAAGAATGTCGGAGAAGATTTCGCGCGCCTCCTCGCGCCGGCCGATGGCGGCGAGCGCGTCGGCGTACCAGAAATTGCAGACGATGAAGGCGGTTTCCGGCTCGCCGAAATCATCCGCCGCCGTGTAGCGCATCACGCGGCCATTGCGACGCAGGTCGCGCCCGATGGCCTCCACCGTCTTGATGTAGCGTGGATCGGACGGCGGCAGCAGGCCGAGTTCGGCGACCATCAGGGCGCTGGCGTCGAGTTCCTCGTGCCCGAAGGCGCCGACCAGCGCGCCGCGCTTTTCGTTCCATGCATTGTCGAGAATCGCACGCCGGATCGGCGCTGCGCGATTGCGCCAATAGTCCGCGCGCTCCTTCAGGCCGAGCCGCGCAGCGATATGCCCGAGCCGGTCGCAGGCGGCCCAGCACAGCGTCGCCGAGTAGGTGTGGACGCGCGTGCGCCCGCGATATTCCCAGATGCCCGCGTCAGGCGTGAGCGCGAAATCCGCGGCGCGTTCGCCGAGCGGTTCGAGACGCCGGAACAGCGATTCGTCGCCCATGCGCGGCAGGCGATGGTCGATGAACATCTGCTTGGCCGCCAGCACGACGCTGCCGTAGACGTCGTGCTGCGCCTGCTCGGCCGCGGCGTTGCCGACGCGCACCGGCCCCTGCCCCAGGAAACCCTCGAGCAGCGATGCGTCGTTTTCTTCGAGCGAGCGTCCGGGCACGATCGAATGCAGCGGCCCGATCGTTTCATTGGGATCGGCGACGACCGACGTCAGGTAGCCGATATAGGCCTCCATCGTCTGCGTCGCGCCGAGGCGGTTGAGCGCGCCGACGACGAAGAAGGCGTCGCGCAGCCAGCAGAAGCGGTAATCCCAGTTGCGCGACGTGCCCGGCGCTTCGGGAATCGACGTCGTGTGCGCGGCGATGATCGCGCCCGTCTCCTCGAAGCTGCAGAGCTTCAGCGTGATGGCGGAGCGGATCGTTTCGCGCTGCCATTCGAAGGGCACGCCGAGCGAGCGTGACCAGTCCAGCCAGTAGGCGCGCGTGCGGTTCTCGAAATCGCGCGCGGTGGAATCGAGATCGCTGAGGAAAGGCTCGTCGACGCCGAAGACCAGCGTAATGGTTCGCGTCAGCGCAAACAGCGTTTCCTCGGCGATGTAGGACAGGGGCGCGTCGCTGGTCAGCCGCAGCACGTCGGCGCCGCCGAGATAGCGGATGTGGTTCGAGCCGACGACGACCTGCGTCGGCTTGCCGCCATAGCCGAAAGTCGGCCGCACGCGGATCGCAATGCGCGGCAGGCCTGCGATCGGCTCTATGCGGCGCACGAGCTGCGGCGGCCGGAAGATGCGCTCGTAGCGGCCGAAGCGCGGCATGAAATCGACGATGCGAATGGCGCCGCCGTGCTTGTCCTCGAGAATGGTTTCGAGCACGGCGGTGTTGCGCTCGTAGGAGGACCGCGATGCGACCTGGTCGTGCAGCACGACGTCGCAAAACCCTTTCTCTTCATTGCCCGACAGGAGGCGACAGAAGACCGGATCGCTGTCGAAGCGCGGAAAGCACCACCAGACGATGCGCGCTTGCGGGTCGACGAGCGCCGCCACGCGGCAATTGCCGATGAGCGCCAGATCGAGAGGTTGGGCGTTTTTCATGCGCGCTTCGCTTTCGTCCGCGCGGCCAGCCGCTCCAGCCAGGCGCGTACATCGGATGGAGAGGCGAACGCCCCGTCGGCGCCTTCCAGCATCTGGCCGACAGAATAGGCGTGGCCCCCGAAGGCCTTGGCCGCCGCCATGCCCGCTATGTCGGTCACATCGTCCCCGATGAACACGGGAGCGCGGCCGGCAAAAGGGACGGTTTGCATGAAGGCGCTCACCGCATCGCCTTTGGTCGTCGAGGGCGATTTGATCTCGAAGACGCAATGCCCCCGCAGAATCGCCAGCGCGGGCGCCGCCGCGTCCCGCAGCGCGTCGCTCAGTTCCGTCCACAGCGCCGATTCGCGCTCCTGCGCCGCCCGCCAGTGCACGGCCAGCGCCTTGCCCTTGTTCTCGAGGAACACGCCGGGGTGGCGTCGCGCCACGGCTGCGATCGCGCGGACGATGGGCGCGGGAATATCGGGCGCGTCGCCTTCGAGAATGGGAGCGTGTGGCGAGCGCCGGAGCTGCGCGCCGTGGATGCCGCTTGCGGGCAGCCGCAGCGGCGCGAAAAGCCGGTCGATGTCTTCGATGCGTCGCCCGCTGACGACGGCCAGCGCGCCTTGCAGGGCGAAGTACAATTCGTCCAGTACAGTAAGTAAAAACCGCGACGCCCGAGCGTGTTCTGGCCGGGCCGCGATGTCGAGTAATGTCCCGTCTGCGTCGATGAATAAGCAAAACTCATCGAGCGAGAGATTTAATTCTGGCGTTTCAAACATGAGCGGCGCCGCGGATTCACCCCCCGCTCAGCGGAGACTTTAGCAATGGGACTGGACTAACTCAATGCATTCCTTTCGGTTCCTCGGACGGCCCAGATAGACACGGCCTCCGGCCGTCCCTATCTTGGCCGTAGTCCTTGATTTCACACGGTGCAGCGGCGGTCGCCTTGCGTTTCCCCTTTCCCGTTCTGGTCTGCGACGTCGGCGGCACTAATCTGCGGGTCGCGCTCTGCCGCGCGCCGGGCGATCCGCCGGAGATCGTCCTCAAGGACCGCACGGCGGCGTTCGCGGGCCTGGACGCCGCGCTCGCCGCGGCCGCGAAAGCCGGAGGCGTCGCGCCGCGCTCCGTGCTCGTCTGCGCCGCGGGCCCGGTCGACGGCGCGCGGGTGCGCCTGACCAACGCCGATTGGGCGATCGAGGGCGCCGACATCGCCCGCCGGCTTGGGCTGGAACAGGGGCTTCTGCTCAACGATTTCGAGGCGCAGGCCGTCGCCCTGCCGCATCTGACAGACGCGATGACGCGCGGGATTTGCCCGGGCGTGGCGCGGCCCGAAGCGCCCCGGCTCGTGCTCGGCCCCGGCACGGGCCTCGGCGCGGCGGCGCTGCTGCGCGCCGGCGGCCGCTGGGTCGTGGCGACGACAGAAGCTGGCCACGCCGATTTCGGGCCGTCCTGTGCGGCGGAAGAAGTTTTCTGGCCGCATCTCGAGCGGGTGGACGGCCGCGTGACTTTCGAGAGCATTCTGTCGGGGCCGGGCCTTGCGCGCCTGCACGCTGCGCTGCGCGCCTCGCGCGGGCTCGGCCCGGCGGCCGCCGACGCCGCCGCGGTGGAGGCGGCCGCGCGCGCGGGGGAACCCGTCGCGGCCGCCGCAATTCGTCTTTTCTGGCGTCTTGTCGCGCGCTGCGCCGGCGATCTCGCGCTGATCTTCCTGGCGCGCGGCGGCGTGACTCTTGCCGGCGGCGTGTTGCCGCGCCTTGTAGACTGGCTCGATGCGGCCGACTTTCGCCGCGCCCTCACCGCCAAGGCGCCGATGCAGGCGCTCCTTGTCGATACGCCGGTGCGCTTGATCGTGAACTCCGACGCCGCGCTTGCGGGCATGGCCGCGCTTGCGGCCGCGCCCGGCGCTTATGCAATCGATTATGAGGCGCGCGTCTGGCGCCCCTGAGCCGCGTTCAGGCGGCGTTCGGCGTCGGCGACCGCACCAGGATCGAATAGAGCGCCGACGGATCGCGCGTGGAGCGCAGCGTCGTCACGAGACTCTGGTTGCGCAGCACGCGGGCGGCGCGCGAGAGCGCGTTCAGATGGTCGGCGCCCGCGTTCTCCGGCGCCACCAGCAGGAAGATGAGGTCCACGGGCGCATCGTCCAGCGCCTCGAAATCGATCGGCTTCTCCAGCCGCGCGAACACGCCGAAGATGCGGGTGCATTTGGCAAGCTTGCCGTGCGGGATCGCAATGCCGCCGCCGATGCCGGTCGAGCCAAGGCGCTCGCGCTGGATCAGCGCGTCGAGAACCTCGCGCGAGTCGATGCCCGACAGTTCGGCAGCCTTTTCGCTGAGTTCAATCAGCGCCTGCTTCTTGCTGTTCGCCTTGAGCGACGCAATGACCGCCTGCGGGGCAATGAGATCGTTGAGCGACATCATCCGCATCTGTCCTGTTCTCGCCGCCCGCCTTCACCGAACTTCGGGGCGGCGGCGTCGATCACGCTTACGCGACCCACTCAATCGCCAACGCGATCGACGCAATAACCATGCCGTGCCTTTGCAGCTAGGACGAAGCCTTCGCCTTGTCGTCGCCGGCCGGGTCCAGCCAACCAATATTGCCGTCGCTGCGGCGATAAATGACATTCACGCGGCCCGTCGCCGCATGACGGAAAGGCAGGACCGTCACGCCGGTCATGTCCAGTTCCATGACGGCGGCGGCGATGGTCATCGCGCCGAGCCGCGTGGTCGTCTCGGCGATGACGGTCGGCGCGAAATCGTGCTCGGCCGGCGCTTCGGTCTCCTGGTCCGGCGCTTCCAGCACGTAGCTGGCGACGGTGACGCCGCCCGCATCGGCGCGGTCGTGCTTGCGCTCCTTGATCCGGCTCTTGTAGCGGCGCAGACGCTTCTCGATGCGGTCGGCCGCCTGATCGAAACAGGCGTAGGGCTCCTGCGCCCGGCCGTCGGCCTGCACCGTCACGCCGTTCTTGAGATGCAGCGTGCAATCGGCCCGGAAGCCCGAACCCTCGGGCGCGATGGTGACGTGGCCGCTCGGCTCGCCGTCGAAATACTTGCCCGCGGCAGTGGCGAGCTTGCCCTGCACATGCGTGCGCAAGGCTTCGCCGATGTTCATGTTCTTGCCCGATACCCGCAACGACATCTGTTCCTCGGTCTGCTTCTGTTTCGTCGGCTGATTATTGGTTCGATGGTCCGGCGGCGTTCGGTCAGGATGGCTGGCGGCGAGCGGAAAACCGTTAGAAGCGCGCGCGGGCGAAGTCAACCGTCGCCGCGCTCTGTGGAAAACTGTTATAAATCAAATGTTTACACATGTACCATTCCCGGGGTCAGGCCGGTTGCGCCGCAAGAGCCGCTTTTTCCCGCCGCCTCTCGACCGAGGAGGGGATGCGCAGGCTCTCGCGATATTTCGCCACCGTCCGCCGGGCGATATCGATATTGGCGTCCTTGAGCCGCGTGACAATGGCGTCGTCGGACAGAACCGCGTCGGCGGCCTCCTGATCGATCATCTGCTTGATGCGGAAGCGCACGGCTTCCGCCGAATGCGCCTCGCCGCCGGCCTGGGCCGCGATGGAGGCCGTGAAGAAGTACTTCATTTCGAACAGGCCGCGCGGGGTCGCCATGTATTTGTTCGAAGTGACGCGCGAAACGGTCGATTCGTGCATGCCGATGGCGTCGGCGATCGTGCGCAGGTTCAGCGGCCGCAGATGCTCCACGCCATGGGCGAGAAATCCGTCCTGCTGGCGCACGATCTCGCTGGCGACCTTGAGGATGGTGCGCGCCCGCTGCTCCAGGCTCTTGGTCAGCCAGTTGGCGTTCTGCAGGCAATTCGTCAGGAACGACTTGTCGGTCTCGTTGATCCGCGCGGCGTTCACGGTCGCCGCATAGGTCTGGTTGACGAGTACGCGCGGAAGGACGTCGGCGTTCAACTCTACCCGCCAGCCGCCATCCGCCGCGGCCTTCACGATCACGTCGGGAGCGACGGGCTGCAGCGTCTCGCCGCCAAAAGCGCGACCGGGCTTGGGGTCGAGCCGCCGGATTTCGGCGACCATGTCGAGGAGGTCCTCGTCGTCGACGCCGCAGAGGCGCCGCAGCGTCGCGAATTCGCGCCTGGCGAGCAGCGGCAGATTGGCGATCAGCGCCTGCATCGCCGGATCGTAGCGGTCACGCTCGATCAACTGGATCGCCAGACATTCGGCGAGGTCGCGCGCGCCGACGCCCGAGGGGTCGAATGTCTGGATCGTCTTCAGCGCCCGCTCGACCCGCGCCAGCGGCGCGCCCAGCCGGTCGGCCGTCTCGGCGAGGTCGTCGCGGAAGTAGCCGGCCTCGTCGAGACTGTCGATCAGCGCGCGGCCGATAAGCAGGTCGGTCGCATCAGCGCAGGCCACGTTGAGCTGCTCCGCCAAGTGTTCGGCGAGCGTTGGCTTGGCCGCCACGTAGGCTTCGAGATTGGGCGCCTCGCCGTCGCCGGCCGCCCCGCCGCCGCCAGCTCCGCCAGACCAGGCGTCGGCCGAGAGGCCGGACTCCTCGTTGCTGGTTGTCGGCGCCGCAGGCGTCGGCGGCGCGTCGGCGTCGAAAGCATTGGAGACGTCGGTCCCGAGATCGGCCGACAATTGCGCGCTGTCGACGGCAAGGTCCGAGCCCGCCCAGTCCGGCGCCTCGGAGGCCTCGACGCCCTGCGCCTGTTCAGCCTCGGCAAAACGGTCGATCGCGGGCGCGGCCTCCGGCCCCGGATCGCGATCCTCGGCGCGTTCCAGCAGGGGATTGCGGTCGAGCTCGTCCTGCACGAAGGCGGCGAGTTCGAGATGCGAGAATTGCAGCAGCTTGATCGCCTGCAGCAGTTGCGGCGTCATCACCAGGGCCTGGCCCTGCCGCATCATCAGCCGCGTGGATAAAGCCATTCGCACCACTCGAAACCGCCCCGGCCCGCTTGTGGACCGAGGCATTGCTGCGCCGCACAATAATATACGGCCCGCTTTTTGCTTCAAGCATTTTAGCCGATGGCGGGGCGCTGGAAAGCCGCCCTGTGGATTACCGCGCGACGGGGTTAAGAGGCCCTATCCTGAACCGGCTAAAGCCCTGTATGCGCGATGTAACTGCGGTTATGCGTCGGGCTGATGAGGATCTCGTTGACGCAGACATGCTGCGGCGCCTCCGCCACATAGACGATAATCCCGGCCACATCGTCCGCCTGCAGCATCCGGGCCTGCTCCTGCGCCGTCGGGACGACAGGCCGCGATTTCAGGATCGGCGTCGCCACCTCGCCCGGACACACGCAGCAGGCGCGAAGGTTGTGCCTGGCGTTCTCCATGTTGAAGGATTCGGTCAGCGCCACCACCGCGTGCTTGGAGGCGACATAGGCTGGCCCGGTCAGCGGCGACACGAACTTGCCGGCCCAGGACGAGACATTGACGATCGTGCCTTCCCCTTGCGCCTTCATCGCCGGCAGCACGGCCCGCATGCAGTACATCAGCCCGTCGAGGTTGATGCCGATGACCTGGTCCCACCCTTCGTTCGTGACGTCGGGCCAGTTGCGGGCGCGGACGTTCACGCCGGCGGAATTCACGAGAAGGTCGATGCGGCCGAACTTCTGGAGAATGGCGCTTGCGGCGGTTTCGACGGCCGTCGCGTCGGACACGTCGAGCGGCGCCGACATCAGGCGCGCCTTGTCGCCGCCCCTGGCGACCGCGCTCGCGATGGCCGCGTCCACATTCTCCGCCCGCCGCGACGTCACGGCGACCGACCAGCCGCGCGCCGCCAGCATTTCCACGCAGGCCTGCCCGATGCCCGTTCCGCCGCCCGTCACCCAGGCCACGCGTCCCTTGCCGCTCATTCCGTCCTCCCGCTCGTCGCCGCGAGGATGGCATGGGCGTTGCCGTCGACCAAGATCGTGGGGCGGCAGGGCCGCCATGCAGGAGCGGCCCTCATGACAAAGAGCCCGGCGCGAGGGCCGGGCTCCGATGGTCTGGCGTCGTCTCGCTCAGTACTTGGCGACGACGGGGGCCGCTGCGAAGCCGCCGAGCTTCCAGTTCAGGCCGAGGCGCGTGGTCCACGTTCCGACGCTCCTGACCTCGAGCGCCTGGACCATAGGGCCAATAGGGGCGGCGTTGATGGTGCCGCCGCCCCCGACGGGCAGGCCGGCATAACGGGCGTACAGCAATTCGCTGCGGATGCTCAGGCCGTCGCTGATCGGATATTCGCCGCCCAGGCCCGCCGTCCAACCGAGCTTGGTTCCCGATGCGGAGCCGTCGACAGCGCCGACGATCGGGAACACTGTGTTGCCGGAAGTCCAGCCGATGCGCGCGGCCATGCCGGCGTACGCCACGCCGCCCGTGACATAGGTGAGCGCGCCGTTGCCCATGGCGTAGCCGAGGCGCAGGCGCGTCGAGCCGTACCAGTCCTGCCCGTAACGGATGCTGCCGCCCAGTCCCTGGCCGAAGCCCGGCTGAATATCCGTGAAATTCGCGCTGCCGCGGGTCTTTGAACCGCCCCATTGCAGGTCGGTCTCGACGCCGGCGACGATGTGGTTGGCGAATTCGTAATTGTAGCCGGCCTGGCCGCCGAACGAGAAGCCGGTCATGCCGAGCTTCGTGTGAATGCCCTGGGCCTCGAAGCCGAAGACCGTCGGCTGGAACTGGTTGAGCTGCGATTCGAGCATGCTCGCGCCATAGCCGCCGTTCAGGCCGAGATAGAAACCGGTCCATACCGGACGCGGGCCGGGAACGTCGGCGAACAGCCCGAGCGGGCCGCCGCCGGTGGAGGCGATGACGGGCGCGCCGAACTTGTAGTTGACGCCGCTGCGCAGCGTGTGGACGCCAACGGCGCTCGAGGCGATCGGGCCGGTTCCGGAGGCGCCGAACAGCGGATTGTGCAGGGTCGGCAGGACGTAGGAGGCGCCGCCATACTGCGCGTAGAGATATTCCGTCTTGAAAGTCAGGTTGCCGCCGAGCGCATATTCGAAGCCTGCGCCGAGCGTCCAGCCGAGCTTCACCGACGAGCCCGAGCCGTTGACGATCGAGGTGTTGCCGATGGCGAATGCGTCGGTCGACCAGCGCGTCGAGCCCGCAATCGCCGCATAGGCGAGGCCGCCGGTGATGTACGGCAGGAAGCGCTGCGTAACGGCGTAGCCGAGACGCAGGCGTGTCGAGCCCTGCCAGTCGAGGCCGAAACGCGCCACGCCGCTCACCGTGTTGAAGAAGCCGGGGACGATGTCGACGTAGTCGGCGTGGCCGCTCTGGCGCAGGACGCCGATCGAAAGGTCGGTCTCGACGCCGATCACCATGCGGTTGGCCAGTTGCCAATTGTAGCCGGCCTGCGCGCCGATGAAGAGATCGCCGAACGGCAGCCTGGACGTCAAAGTCTGGAATTCCGGGGCGCCGACGCCGGCAGGCGCGAAGAAGGAGCGGGTCGACGTGACGTCGCCCGCCGAAGTGCCGGAATTCAGGCCGATGTAGAACCCGGTCCAGGTCAGGAGCGGCGGATCGGCGAGCACGGCCGCCTTGCGGCTCGGAAGATCCGCCGCCGCGGCGGCGCCGGCGAGAACAAGAGCCGTCAGGGCGACGCCCGACGCGAGAACGAAACTGCGAGACATGGACAACCCCCGGCGACTGCGTCTTCAGCTAACCGGCCGTGTCCTTTCCGGGCAACGGAAACATTGCGTGAGCTAAACCATTGGGAGCAATTTACATTTCCGCTGTGGCGCTTCGGCCACATTTGACGTTGCAGCGCGATCACATACGGAAATCGTCCCCCAGATAGAAGCGCCGCACGTTCGGGTCGGCGACGATCGCCTCGGGCGGCCCCTCCGTCAGAATGCGGCCCGCGTGGACGATATAGGCGCGGTCCGTCATGCCGAGCGTCTCTCGCACGGAATGGTCGGTGATGAGCACGCCGATGCCGCGATGCTTGAGGTGGCGCACCAGCCCCTGAATGTCGGCCACCGCGATCGGGTCGATGCCGGCGAAGGGCTCGTCGAGCAGCATGAAGGAGGGATGGCCGGCAAGCGCCCGCGCTATTTCGCAGCGCCGCCGCTCGCCGCCCGACAGCGCCACCGAATTCACCTTGCGCAGCCGCTTGATGTCGAATTCCTCAAGCAGCGCCTCGAGTTCGTCCGCGCGTTTGGCGGGATCGGGCTGCGCGATCTCGAGCACGGCGCGGATATTGTCCTCGACGCTCAGGCCCCGGAAAATAGAAGGCTCCTGCGGCAGATAGCCGATGCCGAGCCGCGCGCGGCGGTACATGGGAAGCATGGTCACGTCGTGGCCGTCGAGCTCGATGAGCCCGGCGTCGGGGCGGATCAGGCCGGTGATCATGTAGAACAGCGTCGTCTTGCCCGCGCCGTTCGGCCCGAGCAGTCCAACCACCTCGCCGCGACGCAGGTACAGGCTCACGTCCTCGATCACCCGCCGGCCCTTGTAGGACTTGCCGAGATGATGGATGCCGAGCACGTCCTCTTCGGTCGGGACGTCCAGCGAGCGCTCGACCGGCGCAGGCGCGCCTTCGTAGCCGTCGTCCGGAAATTCGCGCGCGCGCCGGCCGCCGGGCAGCAGTCCCTTCACGCGCGCCACGAGACCCGCGACAAGGCCTGCGCGCGCTGGCGCGGCGCGACCCTCATCCGAAGACGGCGGGTGAAGAGGGGCGTGCAAGTCGTAAGCGCCTCTGGTTTCTGATGCACAGGGCGTAGCCTGCGCCGCGCGCCCTTGCAACGGGCGCCGATGGCGGGGCCTGCGGCCGGCGGGCGATTATCGCTCCGCCGCCGGCTTTTCCCCGCTCTTCTCTGCGCCCTTCTTGCCGCCCTCGTTCTCCTTGGGCGTCAGCACCGTGCGGGCGCGGCCCGTGACGGTCGCGCGATTGGTGGCGAGGTCGTAGATGAGCTTGTCTCCCTGCGTGACCGTCGTGCCCTGCGTGAAGGTGACGTTGCCGATCAGGTACCATTTGTTTTCCTGCCGGTCGTAGACGCCGCTGTCGCCGGTTCCGACCTTGTCCTTCTGGGCCACGGTGACCGGGCCCTTCATCTCGACGCGGCGCACGCTGGAATCGGACGAGCCCGCCGCGCCCTTGTCGAGATAGATGATCATGACTGCGCCGCGCACCTTGGTCGGTCCCTGCGTGGCGAGCACGTTGCCCGTGTAGACGAGCTTGTTTTCCTTCTCGAAGAACTCGAGCTTGCCCGCGTCCACGGTGTAGGGGTCCCTGGCGCTGGCGCCGGGCAGCATGGCCGCGCTGGCAGGCGCGGCGGCGATCGCCAGGACGGTTGCAACGGTCAGAAGTCTCACTGCGAGCTCTCCGCGTCGGCGGGCGCATCGGGCGTATTGTCACGGAATTCCGAGCGCACCGGGCCGGCGAATTCGAGTTTGCGGGCGCTTTCCTCGAACGTGGCGCCTGCCGCGTTGATCCGGCCGTTGGGCAGATCCACGACCACCGGCTGGCGCGATTCGATGCTGGAGGCGCGCATGTCCACGGCCGCATGGGTCAGCTTCATGTCATACTGGCCCTCGCTGCGCACCCGCACCGCGCCGGTCAGTTCGAGCTTGTCCGTCTCGGCGTCGTAGTGGCCCTTGGCGGCCTGGATCGCCGTAGTCGAACCATCCTTTACGCCAAGCTTGGCGTCGACATTGTCGAGTTCGAACACTTTCGGCCGCCGCGTGTCCTGCACGACTGAATTGGCCTTGATTTCGTAGGGCTGGCCGTCGGCGCGATACCCCGACAGCCGCGGCCGGTCCATCTTGATGCGCGTGCCCTCGAGCCCGACGCTGGCGACCGAGAAGCCGCCGATCTGCAGGCGGCGCAGAGGATCGAAGGCGAGAATGAAGCCGATCAGCCCGATCGCGCCGACGCAGACCGCGATGATCGCGCGGCGCAGGAACTGGACCCGCGCCGTATGCCGGCCCGCATCGACGAAGGCGGCCGGCCGCCGTCCGCCGAAATCGGCGAAAGACGATCGCTCCTCGTATTGCGGCGACGTGTCGGACATCAGAGTTTCGGTCCCAGCGGGCGCGCGGCTTGCGCGCGCTCTTACAAGGCATCGCTTTGGCGAAGTTAAGGCCGCAGCGTGAAATAATTCCTTATTCGTGACTGAATATGTCGGTCTCGGGCCAGCCCATCAAGTCGAGCCGGGCTCGCGTCGGCAGGAAGCCGAAGCAGGCCGCCGCCACCTCCCTGCGCCCCTCCCGCGCCAGCATGGCCTCCAGCTTTTCGCGCACGGCGTGCAGGTGCAGCACGTCGGAGGCGGCATAGGCGAGCTGGGCGTCGCTGAGCGTGTCCGCGCCCCAGTCCGAGGATTGCTGCTGCTTGGAAATTTCCACGCCGAGCAGTTCGCGCAGAAGGTCCTTCAGCCCGTGCCGGTCGGTGTAGGTGCGCGCGAGCTTCGAGGCGATCTTGGTGCAGTAGACGGGCGCCGGCATCACGCCGAACCGCTTGTAGAGCGCCGCCAGGTCGAAACGGGCGAAGTGGAATATCTTGGTGACGCTCGCGTCGGCGAGCAGCGCTTCCAGCCGCGGCGCGCGCGTCTGGTCGCGGGCGATACGCACGACGTCCGCCGTGCCGTCGCCGCGCGAAAGCTGCACGACGCACAGCCGGTCGCGGTGCGGCTGCAGGCCCATCGTCTCCGTGTCGATGGCCACCGACACGCCGAACGTGACGCCGGCCGGCAGGTCGCCTTCGTGATAGCGGATGGTCATGATCAGCCCCGGTCTGGATGGTCGCGGTCTAGCAGCGACGTCGCGGATTGTCGAATGGCGGGGCGGGCGGACGGAAATTGTCTTTGCGCGCCGGCCTTCGCATTATGCGCGAGAGGAAGTGGGCGCCGCGGGAGAGAAAATGCCGAAGAAGAATGTGCTCTTCATCATGTGCGACCAGCTTCGATTCGATTATCTCGGCTGCGCCGGCCATCCCTTCCTGAAGACGCCGAACATCGACGCCCTGGCCGCGCGCGGCGTGCGCTTCACGCGCGCCTACGTGCAGTCGCCGGTCTGCGGCCCCTCGCGCATGAGCTATTACACCGGCCGCTACATGCGCTCGCACGGCGCGAACTGGAACGGTTTTCCGCTGCGCATCGGCGAGCCGACGCTCGGCGACCACCTGCGCAAGCTGGGCGTGCGCACGGCGTTGGTCGGCAAGACGCACATGACGTCGGACGACGAGGGCATGCAGCGGCTCGGCATCGCGCCGGGCTCCACCATCGGCGTGCTGGCGTCCGAATGCGGCTTCGAGCCCTTCGATCGCGACGACGGCCTGCATCCCTCGGGCCGCAGGAGCAAGAGCGCGCCCTTCAATGAATATCTGAAATCGAAAGGCTACGACGGCGACAATCCCTGGGAGACCTGGGCCAATTCCGGGGAGGCGCCGGACGGGTCGCAGGAGAATGGCTGGCTGCTGGTCCATGCCGACAAGCAGACGCGCGCGCCTGACGAAGACACCGAAACGCCCTGGACGACGCGCGAGGCCATGCGCTTCATCGACGAGGCGGAGGGCAAGGGCGAGAGCTGGTGCCTCCACCTCTCCTACATCAAGCCGCATTGGCCTTATATCGCGCCCGCCCCCTATCACGACATGTTCGGCGCGGCGGACGTCATGCCCGCGGTCCGCAGCGAGAGCGAGCGCGGCAACGATGTCCACCCCGTCTATCGCGCCTTCATGGACCTGCGGGTGTCCCGCAATTTCTCGCGCGACGAGGTGCGCGAGCGCGTCATCCCGACCTACATGGGGCTCATCAGGCAGATCGACGATCAGCTTGGGATCCTGTTCGGGTTCCTGAAGGAGCGCGGACTCGAGGAGAACACGCTGATCGTCTTCACCTCCGATCACGGCGATTACCTCGGCGACCACTGGCTCGGCGAAAAGGACCTGTTTCACGAGGTCTCCGTGAAGGCGCCGATGATCGTCGTCGATCCCTCCGCAGCGGCGAATTCAACTCGCGGGACGGTCTGCGACGCGCTGGTCGAGGCGATCGACCTCACGCCGACATTCATCGAATATTTCGGCGGGGTCGCGCCGCGCCACATCGTGGAAGGCCGCTCCCTCGCCCCGTTCCTGCGCGGCGAGAAGCCGGCAGGCTGGCGATCCCATGTGTTCAGCGAATACGATTATTCCATGCAGGACGTGCGCAGAGCCCTCGGCCTGCCGGTCGACAAATGCCATCTGTTCATGGTCTTCGACGGCCGCTGGAAATATGTGCACGCGCCGGGCTTCCGGCCCATGCTCTACGATCTCGAGACCGATCCGCAGGAGTTTCACGACCGCGGCGCAGATCCCGCCTGCGCGTCGGTGTGCGCCCGGATGCGCGAGGCCCTGCTCGACTGGGCGCTGACCGATCACAGCCGCATCACCACGCCCGATGCGCGAATCGAGGGCTACAGCTCGGCCCTCCAACTCAGGAGCGGCATTTACATCGGCTATTGGGACGAGGCCGAGGTGGCCGAGGCGCGGCGCAGGTACGGCCTCGATTGACAGCGCGAACTCGGGAAGGCGGTGGCGGTCCCGAAGGGATTCGAACCCCTGACCTTCGGTTTAGGAAACCGCTGCTCTATCCTGCTGAGCTACGGGACCGGCGACGCCTGTCTTGCCGCAATTCGCCGCAAAAGCAAAGACGGGCGCCGCGCGCTCGGAGACGTCCATGGTTCGCTTGCTGAAATCCTTCCTTGCGGGCTTCGCCGGAACGCTCGCGCAGATGACGCTGAGCTTCCTCAAGGCGCGCCTGGGCATATTGCCGGAATTCCAGCCTTACGAGCATTTCCAGCGCGCGCTGAAGGCGCTGACCGGCGCCTCGATCTCGCCGTGGGCCGCCTATGCGCTGACATTCGTGAACGGCGCGCTGATCTGGGGCTTCGTCTTCGCGCGCCTCTATCGGCGGCTGCCGGGCCGAACGCCGCTGCGCAAGGGGCTTGTCTTCGCCCTGGTCGCATGGGTCGGATCAGGCCTCGTCCTTCTTCCCTTCATGGGGCTTGGGCCGTTCGCCCTCGGCGTCGGGCTCGGAATTCGCCCGGCCGTGTTCATGGCGCTCGGGCTCAGCGTGTATTCCTGCGTGATGAGCGTCGCCTATCATCTGCTGGTCGGCGACGAGACGCGCGACTCCGCGCGCCCTTGACGCGCGCGCCCTCCACCGCAATCTTGTCCGACCAAAACGGGAGACAATGATGAAGGCCGCCGTCCTCACCGAGATCAACAAGCCGCTCGAACTTCTCGATCTCGAACTCGATCCGCCGAAGGCCGGCGAAGCCCGCGTGAAAATGAAGGCGACCGGCGTGTGCATGTCCGACTGGCACATGATGAACGGCGACTGGCCGGCGAAACTGCCGCTCGTGCCGGGTCACGAGGCGGCGGGAATCGTCACCGAGGTCGGCCCCGGCCCTTCGCACGTCTCGGTCGGCGACCACGTCATTTTCTCGTTTTCGTCGCATTGCGGGCACTGCCGCTACTGCAATTCCGGCAAGTCGGTGCTCTGCAACGGCCATTCCGCGCCGGGCTTCCTGATGCCCGACGGCACGACGCGCCTGAAGTTCAAGGCCGAACCCGTCTACCAGATGGCGCGCATCGGCACGTTTCGCGAGGAGGTCGTCTGCTCGCTCGAAAACCTCGTGCCGATCCGCAAGGACCTGCCGTGGACAATCGCCGCCATCATCGGCTGCTCCGTGGCCACCGGCGTCGGCGCGGTCTATCGCGCGGCGAAGGTGGAGGCGGGGTCGAGCGTCGTCGTCGTGGGCTGCGGCGGCGTCGGCCTGAACATCGTGCAGGGGGCGAAGCTCGTCGGCGCCGGCAAGATCATTGCGGTCGACCTGCTCGACAACAAGCTGGACTACGCCAAGCAATTCGGCGCGACGCACACGATCAACGGCAAGACCGAGAATGTCGTGAAGCGCGTGCGCGAAATCACCGGCGGCGGCGCCGATTACGCCTTCGACGCCATCGGCTCGGAAGCGACCGTGCTGCAGATCGTCGACTGCCTGTGCGCCGGCGGCCGCGCGACGATGGTCGGCATTCCCTCGGTCACGGTGAAGGCCGGCATTTCGCCGGCGTCCATGGTCTTTCAGGAGAAGACGCTGGCCTCGTCCTTCTACGGCTCTATCCAGCCCGACATCGACTTCCCGATCCTCGCCGATCTCTACATGGACAAGAAGCTCGACCTCGATTCGCTGATCTCGCGCACGTACCGGCTGGAAGAGATCAACGAGGGCTTCGAGCAATTGCGCAAGGGCGGCGTGGCGCGCGGCGTGGTCGTGTTCGACTGAGTCGACGCCAATAAAAAGGACCGCGAGCCTTCAGGCTCGCAGTCCTTTGAAAACCCGAAGCGAGCCCGAGGGCTCGCGGTCCGGTCAATCCTTCGCGCGCTCGACGTAGGAGCCGTCTTCCGTCTGGATCACAACGCGCGTGCCGACCTGGATGTGCGGCGGCACCATGGTCTTGGCGCCGTTCGACAGGATCGCCGGCTTGTAGGAGGAGGACGCCGTCTGGTTCTTGATCGCCGGCTCGGTCTCGGTGATCTCGAGCGTCACGCGCGCCGGCAACTGGATGGCGACCGCATTGCCGTTGAACATCGACAGGATGACCTTCATGCCTTCCTGCAGAAAGACCGCCTGGTCGCCGATCGTGTCCTTGGTGACGATCACCTGCTCGTAGTTCTCGTCGTTCATGAACGTGTAGCCGTCGCCGTCCTGATAGAGATACGAGAAGTCGTGATCTTCCACGAAGGCGCGCTCGACCTGCTCGGTCGTCTTGTAGCGGTTCGACACCTTCACGCCGTCGGAGAGGCGGCGCATGTCGATCTGGGTCGTGGGCGTTCCCTTGCCGGGATGGAAGCTTTCGGCGGTCAGGACGACATAGAGCTGGCCGTCCTCGTGCTCGATGATGTTGCCCTTGCGGATGGAAGAGGCGATGACTCTCATTTGCGTCCTCGATTGATGGTCGCGGGCGCCCGGACTATGGTCCGCCGGACTTCAGGGGATCGCCCGTAAGCGATCCGGCCTGCCGCAACGCATAAGAATGGTCTGATGCACGAAGCTTCGCCCTGGTGGGCGCCGCACGTTTACGCCGATCGCCGTGATTTCCTCAAGGCGCGCGGGCGGATTGCTAATGCCTGCCGCGCCTTTTTTCAAGCCGAGGGCTTCGAGGAGGTCGAGACCGCCTGCCTGCAGGTCTCGCCCGGCAACGAAACGCACCTGTCGGCCTTCGCCACGGAGCTGATCGCCGGCGACGGGTCGCGCTCCCAACTCTACCTGCATACCTCGCCGGAATTCGCCTGCAAGAAGCTGCTGGCGGCGGGCGAGGAACGGATATTCACCTTCGCCCGCGGCTTCCGGAACCGCGAGCGCTCCGCGCTCCACCATCCCGAATTCACGATGCTGGAATGGTATCGCGCCGGCGCGCCCTATGCGGCGATCATGGCCGATTGCGTGGCGCTGGCGCGGGCGGCGGCGGAGGCGGCGGGCCGTGGGGCGCTGACGTTTCGCGGCCGGACGGCGGACCCTTTCGCGGCGCCCGAAGTCCTGACCGTGGCCGAGGCCTTCGCCCGTTTCGCCGGCCTCGATCTCCTGGCGGCGCTGGAGGACCGCGGCGCATTGGCGAAAGCCGCGGCGGCGCTCTCCATCCGGGTGGCGGCGGACGACGACTGGTCGGACCTGTTCTCGAAAATCCTGAACGTGCGCATCGAGCCGGAACTCGGGCGCGGCCGCCTGACGCTTCTCACCGAATATCCTGCCCGTGAGGCGGCGCTGGCGCGGCTGAAGCCCGGCGATCCCAAGGTTTCCGAGCGTTTCGAAATGTACGCCTGCGGCGTGGAGCTGGCGAACGGCTTCGGGGAACTGGCCGATCCCGCCGAGCAGCGGGCGCGTTTCGAGGCCTCGATGGCCGAGAAGCAGCGACGCTACGGCGAGGCCTATCCCATCGACGAGGATTTTCTGCGCGCGCTGGAGATCATGCCCGAGGCGAGCGGCGTCGCGCTCGGATTCGACCGGCTGGTCATGCTGGCGAGCGGCGCCGAGCGCATCGAGCAGACGCTCTGGACGCCGGTTGCGCCCAGCGGAGCTTCCTCGCTTCCCGCGGGCGGAAAGGTATGAGGCTGCCGTGACCCGCCCCGAACAACCCCGCGCCCGCACGCTCACAAAGCCCGACGATTTCGTCGGCGCCGGCTTGGCCGCGCCTGCCGGCGCTGCGCGGCTCGCCGATGTGACGGCGCGCTATTCCGCCGCCATGACCTCTCATCTTGCCGGGTTGGTCGACCCCGCCGACCCCGCCGATCCCATCGCCCGCCAATTCGTTCCCGACGCTCGCGAACTGGAAAGCGCGCCACAGGACCTCGCCGACCCGATCGGCGACGACGCGCATTCGCCCTGCGAGGGGCTCGTCCATCGCTATCTCGACCGCGTTCTCCTCAAGATCGTCTCGGCCTGCCCGGTCTATTGCCGCTTCTGTTTTCGCCGCGAAACGGTCGGCGCCGCCAAGGGCGGGATGCTTTCGCCGCAGGCGCTGGAAAACGCGCTCGACTACATCCGCGCGCGACCGCAGATCTGGGAAGTGATCCTCACCGGCGGCGACCCGCTGGCGCTCTCGCCGCGCCGTCTCGCCGAGATCGTGCGCGCCATCGCGGCGATCGGCCACGTGAAGACGCTGCGCTTTCATACGCGCGTGCCGGTGGCCGCGCCCGATCTCGTCACGGACGAACTCGTTGCGGCGATCAAGGCGGAGGACGTTACGACCTGGGTCGCGCTGCACGCCAATCATCCGCGCGAACTGGCCCTCGAAGCCCGCGCGGCGCTGGCGCGCTTCGTCGCTGCCGGCGTGCCGCTGGTCAGCCAGACCGTTCTTCTCAAGGGCGTGAATGACGATCCGGAAACGCTGGCGGCCCTCATGCGCGCCTTCGTCGAGGCGCGGGTCAAGCCCTATTACCTGCATCACCCGGACCTTGCGCCGGGCACGGCCCACTTCCGTCTGCCGATCGAGGAGGGCAGGCGCATCGCCGCCGGGATGCTGGCCCGAGTTTCCGGTCTCGCTCGCCCGGCTTATGTGCTCGACATTCCCGGCGGCTACGGCAAGATTTCGCTGGGCGTCGAGGCCGCGAGGCCCGACGGGGGCGGCGGTTGGCGGCTGACCGACCCTGCCGGCCGCGTCCATTCCTATCGCGAGGATTGAGTTAGAAGGCCCGAAATTGTGCGGCGGCGGCCGTTCCGTGCGAAATTCGGCCGCATTCCGATTCGATTTCCCGCTCATGCCAGCTCGCTTCGCCCGCCTTCTCGTCTGCGCCGCCGTCCTCGCGGCTTTTGCCGCAAGCGCCCCGTCGCGCGCCGTACTGGCGCAAACCGCGCCTGCGGTCGAAGCGCCTGCCCCGCAGCCGGCGCCGCAGGCCGAGCCTGCGCCTGCGCCGGGCGCCCCTCCGGCCGAGGCCGGCAATCGCGTCCGCGCCTCCGATCTGATCGATCAGGCGAAAAGCCGCTTCGACCAGGTGACGGCGGCGCTTCGCCGCGATTCGCTCGACGACGCAGCCCTTTCAAGTCTCAGGGAATCGCTGGGGCCGGCGGCCGACCAGCTCAAGCAGGCGATCGACATTCTGGGGCCCCGTCTTGCCGACGCAAAGGATCGGCTCGACAAACTCGGCCCGAAGCCCGACGCCAAGGCGCCGCCGGAAAGCGCCGACGTCACCCGCGACCGCGACGAGCAGCAGAAGCGCTATGCGCGCGCCGAGGAATTGCTGAAGCGCGCGCAATTGCTCGCCCTGCAGATCGACCAGACCAGCTCGCGCATCGTGTCGCGGCGTCGCGCGCTGTTCGTCGGCACGCTGATGCAGCGCTCTTACAGTCTGCTGTCGCCGACGCTCTGGTCGAGCGCGGCGGCGGATATACCCGCCGACATCCGCGCGCTGACGATGATTGCCGGCGACTTTTTCGGCAACGCCGCGGCAAAGCTGCAGGGCTGGCGCGCTGTCCTGTTCTTCGCGCTGCTTGGCCTCGTCGCCTTCATCAACGTCCCGCTCTACCGGCTGGCGCGGCGCATCCTTTCGCGCGAGCCGACGGTCGCCGAACCCGACCGCTTCCGAAAGGCGGCGGCCGCGCTGTGGACGGCGATTGTCGTCGCCGTTCCGCCGATCTTCACCGTGGTCGGACTGTTCCTCCTGCTCGACGTCTTCGAGCTGATGAGCGCGCGCATCGCCCCGCTCAAGCGTGAACTGATCGAAGGCGTCGGATTCGTCGCGGTGGTCGCCGGCGTGGCGCGCGGCCTGTTCGCGCCGACACGGCCGAACTGGCGGCTGATGGAGGTCGACGACTCGATTGCCGAGCGCCTGTCGCGGCTCGCGATCTCGCAGGCCGCCATCGTCGCCGTCGTCAGCGTTCTGCAGGCGCTGACCGACATTTCGGCGGCGGCGTTGCCGGTCACCGCCGCGGTTCAAGGGCTGGGCGCGATCGTCTTCGCCATCGTCACGGCGGGCGCGATCTACGGGCTCGGCGAAGATGACGAAGACGAGGAATGTCTCGGCCCGCGCGTCGTTCCGCGCCCGCGCTGGATCGGCCTCGCGCGGCTCGCGGCCTGGACGGCGATTGTCGCCATGAGCCTCGCCGCGCTGTTCGGATACATTCCGGCCGCCTCGTTCCTCATGGCGCAGTTCGTCTGGATCGTCGGCGTGATCGGCGCGCTCTGCATTCTCGCGCCGCTCTGCACCGCCGGGCTCGAGGCGACGTTCCAGCCCACCACGTCTTTCGGCCGTACGCTGATGTCGGGCGTCGGACTGCGTCGGGAAGGCGTCGCGCAGATCGGCATCGTGCTTTCGGGCCTGACGCAGATCGCCTTGCTGGCGCTCGGTCTTGCGGCGATCGTGCTGCCCTGGGGCTTGCAGTCCGACGACGTGGTGGGCGGCGTGCGCAACGCCTTCTTCGGCTTCACCGTCGGCGGCGTCACCATCTCGCCTTCGAACGTCGTCGCCGCGCTTCTTCTGTTCGCGCTCGGCTATGTCGCGACGCGCGGCCTGCAGAACTGGCTCGACAACCGACTCATGCCGGCGACCAGCCTCGACGCCGGCCTGCGCAATTCGATCCGCACCAGCCTCGGCTATGTCGGTCTCTTCCTGGCCGCGTCCGCGGCGCTGTCGCAGGTCGGACTCGGCCTCGAGAAGATCGCTATCGTCGCCGGCGCCTTGTCGCTCGGCATCGGCTTCGGCCTGCAGTCGATCTTCAACAATTTCGTTTCGGGCATCATCGTGCTCTGGGAGCGGTCGATCCGCGTCGGCGATCTCGTCGTGCTCGGCGACGAGCAGGGCTACGTGCGCAAGATCAACGTGCGCGCAACGGAGATCGAGACCTTTGACCGCGCCACCATGATCGTGCCCAATTCCAATCTCATCACCGGCGTCGTCAAGAACTGGGTGCGCAACGACCGCGTCGCGCGCGTGCGTATTCCGGTGACGCTGAACGCCGGCGTCGATCCCGAGAAGGTGCGGGAGATTATGACGGGCGCGGCCAAGGACAACGAAAAGGTCTCCAAGATTCCCGCGCCCGCGACCATGTTCGTCGCAATGGAGCCGGCGGGCTTCAAGTTCGAACTGGTCTGCTTTGTCGAGGATGTCGAGACGTCGGGCCGCACCAAGAGCGATTTGCTCTATGCGATCTTCGCCGCATTCAGGGAAGCGGGCATAAGCATCGCCGGCCCGCCCGCCGTGACGCACATCGCCCTGCAGGGCGATGTCGCCGAGACGCTCGCCCGTTCGATCCGCCTGTAGCCGATCGTCCGTTCATCTCCTCTTAGGCTGGCGCCTCTATCGGTCTTTCCATGAACGATTTTTTGATCGGTCCCTCAATGCGCCGGGCGTCCTTGATGGCGCTAGCGCTGCCGCTGGCGCTCGCCGGCTGCGCCGAGCCTCCGAACATCGCGCCACAGGTCTCGCAGGAGCCGAGCATGTATCGCTCGCTTGCCGCCAGCGGCGCCGTGGTCGATGCGGACGCGGCGCGTTCGATGATTTCGCTTTACCGGTCGAACAAGGGCCTGGGCTCGCTCGTCGTCGATCCCAACCTGCAGAGGGTCGCGGAAGCGCAGGCCCGCGCAATGGCGGCGGACGGCAAGATCAGCCACGATTCCCGCGGCTCGCTGACGCAGCGCTTGAATGCGGCCGGCTATGGCCAAAACATCGCGGTCGAAAACGTTTCCGCCGGCTACCACACTCTGGCGGAAGCCTTTTCCGGGTGGCGGGATTCGCCGCCGCACAACGCCAACATGCTGGCCAAGGGCATGAAGCGCATGGGCATCGCCACCGCCTATGCGCCGGGCGCGAAATACAAGGTGTTCTGGACGCTGGTGCTGACAGACTAGGCCGGCGCCGCCGCCATGGGCATGGGGGCGGACGCCCACGACGAGTCCGTGGCGCGCTTTGCGGATTTCGCCTCGCCGCTCGCCAGCCAGTTGCGCAGGAAAATATCGAGCCAGGCGGCCACCGCGCGGTCGTGCTGGAACCAGCCGGCCAGATGCTCGTGCGGCTGCTGGGCGTTCGGCGACTGCATCCGCTCGTAGGCGCGCGTCGTCCAGCGGCACATCATGGCGTAGGTCACTTCCGGGTGGAACTGCAGCGCGACCGCGTTCGGTCCGTACTGGAACGCCTGCGTCGGGAAGAGGTCGCCTTCGGCGAGCAGCGTCGCGCCCTGCGGCAGATCGAACCCCTCGCGGTGCCACTGATAGACCGTGCGCGGCATCCTGCCGCCGAACGAGGCGTCGCCGGCCGCCGTCGGGCGAATGTTGTAATAGCCGATCTCGGCCGAGCCGCAGGACTTGTTGAACACGCGGTGGCTGAGATGGCGCGCCAGCATCTGGCCGCCGAGGCACACGCCGAGGAAGGGTTTCTGCTCCTTCAGCGGCGTGCCGATCCAGTCGGTCTCGCGCGTCATCCACTCGTCGGGATCGTTGGCGCTCATCGGCCCGCCGAAGATCACGGCGCCGGCGTGCCGCTCCAACGTTGCGGGCAGGGGATCGCCGAAGCGGGGGCGGCGAATGTCCAGTTCGCAGCCCTGCTCGACCAGCAGGCGGCCGATCCGGCCCGGAGTCGAATGCTCCTGGTGCAGGACGATCAGAACGCGACGCGGGTTCGATTTCGCTTTCATCGGCTCCGGTTTCCGTCGATTGGCGCTCTTATACAAGCCTTTGTGTTCATTTTCCGGCTCCCAGCCGCCTGGCCTGGCGGGCCGCCAGTTGCGGCAGGGAAATCGAATGCGGGATCCATGCCAGTCCGGCCGCCAGCGCCTGGTTGACGAGGCCGGGCGTCACGACGCGCCGGCCGGCCATCAATCCGTCGTAGGCGGCGACTGCCGTTTCCTGCGCGCCGGCGGCGCCGGGCGGCGCGGAAAAGGCCTCGGCATTCATGCCCGCGCGCTTCTGGAAGCCGGTGACGACCGGGCCCGGGCAAAGCGCCGTCACCCGAACGCCGTCGGCCCTCAATTCCTCGGCCAGCGCCTCGGAAAAGGACAGCACATAGGCCTTGGACGCATAGTAGACCGCCATGCCCGGCCCCGGCGCGAAGGCGGCGATCGAGGCGACATTGACCATGCCGCCGCGCGTCGCGCGCAGATCGGGCAGGAACTGGCGCGCCATCGCCGTCAGGGAGCGGATGTTCAGGTCGATCATCCCGAGCTGATCGTCGATCGGCAGCTCCGCGAAGGGGCCGTTCAGCCCATAGCCGGCGTTGTTGACGAGAAATTCCACCGTCGCGCCGGCGTGGCGGAGCGCGAAGGCCAGCTTGCCGGGCGCGTCGGCTGGCATGAGATCGAGCGCAACGACGATCGGGCGGGGCCGCCCCGCGCCTGCGATTTCGTCGGCCAGCGCCTCCAGCCGGTCGCCGCGGCGGGCGACCAGCGCCAGATCGTGGCCGCGTTCGGCGAAAACCTTTGCGAATTCGACGCCCAGCCCGTCCGAGGCGCCGGTGACGAGGGCGATCCTGCGCTGATCGCTCATATGCCGCTCCCGTCGTCTTCCCAGGGGTTGTTCGGCATCGGCTCGGCGCCGCCCCGCTCGGCCTTGCGCTTCAGCATCATGCGGTCGCGCGCCGCCACCCCCAGAAGCTCGGCGACGCGCCAGACCGTATTCTCCTCGAGTTCGTCGGCGTGTCCGTCGGCATAGGCGACGTCCCAGAGCAGTTCGACGACTGCGAGCCGGCCGGGCTCGTCCAGCGCGCGCTTGAGAACGCTGGTGAACTGGTAGAGGTCGATCGCCTCGCGCTCGCTTTGCTCGGCCCGTCGCATCAGTTCGCGGGCGGCGGAGGGATCGAGTTCGAAACGTTCCTGCAGGATCTTGCGCAGGCGACGCTGTTCCTGCGGCGCGACATGCCCGTCGGCGTTGGCCATGTGAATCAGCAGGGCGGCCGCGGCCACGCGATAGTCGTCGGCGTCGAAGCCGCGTTTCTGGCCGGCGCTGGTCAGATCGTCGATGAAGCTCTTGAGCCTGTCGAACATGGTCGCCCTATGGTCACGCCCAATGGTTAACAACATGCTGACGACCGGGTCAAAATGGAACGGTCGGCCGTTCCGGCCGGGCTCACTTCACGTCGCTGGGCTTTATGTCGATGAGCGGCGTCCCGTCGACGCAGTCCAGCCCGCGCGCCAGCAATGCGCCTGCCTCGACCGCCTCCAGCTTCACGATCGACGAGGCGACAGGATTCGGCCGCACGGGCGAACGCAGCGCGAAGGTCCCGAGCGTCCCCTCGCGCCCCTTCGGCGCCTGAATCAGCAGGTCGCGGCGGGCGAGATGCATGAAATAGAGGACCTGGACGAATTCGCGACCCTCGAGACCGGCGAGCGCCGGCCGCCAGCGTTCGTCGATCTCGATCCGGCAGACCGGCCCGTCATGCGCGCCGCGGCGCGGGCAATCGCCGCGCTGGCGCCACGGCGTGCGGATGCGGCCGATGAAATAGAGGCCGGCGTCGAACTCCGCGGGCAATGTCCCGGCGACCTCGCCGGGCCTGATCGAATAGTCCATGTGCGAATCCGTCCGGAAATGTCCGGGCGGATCATAATGCGCGTCTGCGCGCAAATCAGGCGCCGGTGATCACCAGTTGGGCGTCGGCGCCGAGATCCTGCACGGCGGCGAGCAGCGCCGTCTCGACATCCCGCGCCCGCTCGCGCGGCGGCTTCAACTGCACGTTCACCGTCAACCGCCCCTCGCATGAGCCGTTTATTGCGGAAAACTGCGGCAATCCGATCTTGCCTTCGACAACGAAGGGCGCGAGGCGGCGGCGGACCTTTTCTTCGATTGCGCTCATGGAATGCTCCGTCTGTCGAAATGCGCGAAAAGCCATGCAAATTTCAGGCCTCCGCTTGGCGAGCGGGACATGCCGGCGTGACATCCGTGCGACGGCGGCGCCTACGCCGACCGAAATTTCCACACTTGCGTTTTTTTGATCTCGCTGTCCTCCAGCGCGCGCGTGACCGGCACCCGATATTCGGCCACCGGCTCCAGCCTTTCGCGCGCGAGGTAGGAGCGGCCGGGGTCGCCGACGAGCACGAGCGCGCCGCGCGTCGCCAGCCGCTCCAGCCAGTCGGTGACGCGCTGCGCCATGTCGCGCTCGTAGGAAACGTCGCCGGCGAGCACGACGTCCCAGCCCTCGTCGGCGTCGATCACGTCGCCGAGGCGCGCATCGATCGAAACCCTGTTCGCTTTTGCATTGATCCCGATCGCTTCGATCGCGAAGGCGTCGATCTCGCTGGCCTCGACGCTGCGCGCGCCGGCCTTTGCGGCGGCGATTGCGACGAGGCCAGAGCCCGAGGCGAAGTCGAGCACGCTTTTGCCCGCGACGATTCCGGGACAATCGAGAATGTAGCGCGCGAGCGCCTGCCCGCCGGCCCAGGCGAACGCCCAGAACGGCGGCGGCAGGCCGATCTCGCCGAGTTCCTCCTCCGTCTTCTCCCAGAGCGCGGTGGCTTCGTCGGCAAGCTGCAACGAAATCTCCGGCGCGTGCGGAACGGCGAGAAGCCGCGTGTTGGCGCGGATGAAGGCGGCGCGGTCGCGGATCGACTCGCTCATGCGCGCAACTCGAGCACGAAGCGTTGTTCGCGCACGCGCGCGCCCCAGCTCTCCGCGTCCTTTTCCTCGACGAGACGAAAGCCGCGCGTTTCGTAGAGCCGCCGCGCGGCGTCGAGTCCGGCGAAGGTCCAGAGATAGACGCGCTCAAAGGATTGCGCGCGGCAGAAGGCGAGCGCGGCGTCGAGCAGCGCTGCGCCCGCTCCGGCGCCGCGGCAGGAATCGTCGAGGATGAACCAGCGCAGATGTGCGCCGTCGCGTGCGGCCTGCCGGCCATCGATGGCGATCGAGCCGACGACGCGATCCTGCGCGCGCGCAAACCACAGCCGCGAATCCGCGCGCGGCAGCGCGCCCGCGAACTCGCCCGCCTCGCGCGCCACCTTGGCTTCGAAGAAGGCGCCGAAGCCCCATGCGCGGGCATAGTAGAGCGCGTGCATTTCCACGAGTCGCGCCAGCGCGCCGGGCGTGGCGTCCGCCGTAATGTCGATTGCGTTCAAAAGGCCGGAAATCCCTGCGGCGCGGCGCGCATATTGTGTCGGATGGCGATCCTGCGCATAGTGCGCCCGCTTCCGCAACCGCGCGTCGCGCGGCGGAGCGAGGATATTGCCGGCGCAAGACCGGACAACCCGAGGATCCCATGCCTTTCGATCGCCGCTCGTTCCTGACGACGTCCGCTGTCGTCGCCGTATCCGCTCCCGCCATTCTGCGCGCCACGCGCGCGGGCGCTGCGGAATATCAGCTCAAGCTCGCCAACAACCTGCCCGAGACGCATCCGCTGACCGTGCGGATGCGCGAGGCGGCCGCCGCCATCGGCAAGGACACCGGCGGCAAGGTCGAGATGCAGGTGTTTCCCAACAATCAGCTTGGCTCCGACACCGATATGCTGAGCCAGTTGCGCTCGGGCGCGCTCGAATTCTTCTCGCTGTCGGGCCTCATTCTCTCGACGCTCGTTCCGGCGGCCTCCATCAACGGCGTCGGTTTCGCCTGGTCGGGCTACGACAAGGTCTGGCCGGCGATGGACGGCGAGCTCGGCGCCTTCGTGCGCGCGCAGATCGAGAAGTCCGGCCTCTACGCCTTCGAGAAGATGTGGGACAACGGCTTCCGCCAGATCACCACCTCCACCAAGCAGATCAAGACGCCGGACGACCTCGTCGGCCTGAAGATCCGCGTGCCGGCGAGCCCGCTGTGGACCTCGATGTTCAAGGCCTTCGAATCCGCGCCGATGGCCATCAATTTCTCGGAAGTCTATTCGGCGCTGCAGACCAAGGTCGCCGAGGGCCAGGAGAACCCGCTGGCGATCATCGCCACCGCCAAGCTCTACGAGGTGCAGAAGAATCTCGCGCGCACCAATCACATGTGGGACGGCTTCTGGCAGCTCGCCAACGGCAAGGTGTGGAAGAGCCTGCCCGACGACGCGAAGGCCTCGATTTCGAAGCGTTTCGCCGAGGCCGCGCTCGCCCAGCGCGAGGACGTCGCCAGGCTGAACGCGACGCTGGAAAAGGACCTGAAGGAAAAGGGCCTCGTCTTCAACGAGGTCGATCCGGCCCTGTTCCGCGCCAAGCTGCAGAAGGCCGGCTTCTTCGCCGAATGGAAGGGCAAGTATGGCGACGACGCCTGGGCCGTGCTCGAGAAATACACGGGCAAGATTTCGTAGGGCCCGCTCGACCGGACAGTTGGTCAAGTGGTTGACCAACTGTCTCCGGCGGGCTATTTTCCACTCGAAATCTGCGGAAACGGCCATGCCCGTCACGTTCAAGATCGCCGAGGCGAAAGCGCATTTTTCCGAGTTGGTGGCGCGCGCGGAAGCCGGCGAGGAAGTCATCATAGCGCGCGGCGACCGCGCGGTCGCCAGGCTTGCGCCGCTGGACGAACAGACCGCCCGGAACGCCCTCGTCGAAACGATCCGCGCCGAACGCAAGCGCTACGGCCGCATTTCGCAGGACGAGCTTCGTGAATGGAAGCACGAGGGACATAAATACTGATGACCTTCGTGGTGGATGCGAGCGTCATCGGCGCATGGCTGATCGAAGACGAGGCCACTTCACGCACGGAGGCCTTGCTCGATCGCTATGCGCGGGAAGGCGCGCGGTCGCCCAACATCATCGTCCATGAAATCCGCAGCATTACGATCAAGGCGGTTCGCCGAAAGCGATTGACGGTGGGCGACGCCGAACTTCTTCTGCGCCGCTTCGAAGCGCTCCGGCTCGGCGACGCGGGCGTTGCCGACAGCCAGGATGTGTTCCGGCTCGCGTTGCGCCACGGACTCACCGCCTACGACGCCGCCTATCTGGCGGCGGCAATGTCGGAGCGGCTGCCGCTCGCGACGCTCGACACATCCTTGCGCGCCGCCGCCGCCAAGGAAGGCGTCCTCCTGCTTCCCGAGCGCACGTGAACGCATACCCGCCCTCTCTCTCGAGCACGGGACCCGAAGCCGAGGCTTCGGCGATCGCCCGCCTGTGCGGCTCGCTCGAATCCCTGATCGGCTTCGTCGTCGAAACGGCTGCGGGCCTTCTTGTCCTGATCGAGACGCTCATTCTCTTCGCCGGCGTCTATTCGCGCTATGTGCTGCGCCGGCCCTTCGTATGGTCGGACGAACTCGCGTCCATCCTCTTTCTGTGGCTCGCCATGCTCGGCGCCGTCATAGCCTACCGGCGCATGGAGCACATGCGCATGTCCGCGCTGGTGGCGCGCGCCGGCGTGCGCGGACGCTTGCTGTTCGAGGCGCTGGCGCTGGTCGTCGGTCTCGTCTTCCTCGCCTTCGTCATCCATCCGGCCTTCGACTATGCGCTGGATGAAATAGCCATCACGACGCCCGCGCTGGAAATTTCCGGCGCGTGGCGCGCCGCCGCCCTGCCGGTCGGCGTCACGCTCATGCTCGTCACCGGGCTCATGCGCATCGGCCGTGTTTATCGCCTCGCCGACGTGGCGATGGCGCTCGCCTTCGTCGCCGCCGTCGGCCTCGCGCTGTGGCTGGGCAAGCCGGCGCTGGCGGCGATGGGCAATTACAAGCTCGTCGTCTTCTTCGTGCTGATCGTCGGCGGCGCCGTGCTTGCCGGCGTTCCCATCGTCTTCGCCTTCGGCATCGGCACCTTCGCCTTCATTGCGCTGACGACGCGCACGCCCTGGTCGGTCGTCGTCTCGCGCATGGACGAGGGCATGAGCCACATCATCCTTCTGTCCGTGCCGCTGTTCGTGTTCCTGGGCCTGCTGATCGAGGTCACGGGCCTTGCGCGCGCCATGGTGGCGTTCCTCGCCGCGCTGATCGGCCATTTGCGCGGCGGCCTCTCTTACGTGCTGCTCGGCGCCATGTATCTGGTGTCGGGCATTTCCGGCTCCAAGGCCGCCGACATGGCGGCGGTGGCGCCCGTGCTGTTTCCCGAGATGAAGGCGCGCGGCGAGAAGGGCGGCGATCTCGTCGCGCTGCTCTCGGCGACGGGCGCGATGACCGAGACGATCCCGCCCTCGCTCGTGCTCATCACCATCGGTTCGGTGACCGGCGTGTCGATCTCCGCGCTGTTCACCGGCGGCATCTTGCCGGGCGCCGTGCTGATGCTCGTGCTGGCGCTCGTCGTGCGCTGGCAGGCGCACAAGGAGCAGAGGCCGACAACCCCGCGCGCCTCGGGGCGTGTCATCGCGCGCCTCGCGCTTGTGGCGCTGCCGGGCATCGCCCTGCCCTTCCTGATCCGCGCCGCCGTCGTCGAAGGCGTAGCCACGGCGACGGAAGTCTCCACCATCGGCATCGTCTATGCGGCGCTCGTCGGCCTCATCGGCGTGCTGTTCTTCAAGCAGAAGATCGAATGGGGGCGGCTCTGGCCGATGCTGGTCGACACGGCGACGCTGTCCGGCGCGATCCTCATCATCATCGGCGCGGCGACCGCCATGGCCTGGGCGCTCACGCAATCCGGCTTCTCGCGCCAGCTCGCGCAGACCATGGCGGCCATGCCCGGCGGCGCCATCGGCTTCATGGCCATATCGCTCGTCGCCTTCGTCGTGCTCGGCTCGATCCTCGAGGGCATTCCGGCGATCGTCCTCTTCGGCCCGCTCTTGTTTCCCATCGCGCGGCAGCTCGGCATTCACGAGGTGCACTACGCGATGGTGGTCATTCTCGCGATGGGCATCGGCCTGTTCGCGCCGCCCTTCGGCGTCGGCTATTACGCGGCCTGCGCCATCGGCCGGGTCGATCCCGCCGAAGGCGTGCGGCCCATCTGGCCCTATCTCGCGGCTCTGCTCGTCGGCCTGATCGTCGTCGCCGCAATCCCATGGATATCAATCGGCTTCTTGTAACGGGCGCAGAAGCGTCGGCGCGTCGCGTTGCGCCGCCCGCCTAAAAAAGCTAGGCAGGCGCTCTCATTTTCCACTCTGGAGCCTCTGCTTCATGCGCATTGCGATGATCGGTTCTGGCTATGTCGGCCTCGTTTCGGGCGTGTGTTTCGCCGACTTCGGGCACGACGTCGTCTGCATCGACAAGGACGCCGCCAAGATCGCGCAGCTCGAGGCGGCCCACATGCCGATCTACGAGCCGGGCCTCAAGGAGATCGTCGACAAGAACGTTCGCGACGGCCGCCTGTCCTTCACTGTCGATCTGGCGAAGGGCGTCGCGGGCGCGAAGGCCATCTTCATCGCCGTCGGCACGCCGTCGCGCCGCGGCGACGGCTATGCCGATCTCTCCTACGTCTACGCCGCCGCGAGGGAGATCGCGGAACATGCGGCCGACGACGCCGTCATCGTCACCAAGTCGACCGTTCCGGTCGGCGCCGGCGACGAGGTCGAACGCATCGTGCGCGAGGTTCGCCCGAACGCGCGGATAGCCGTCGTCTCCAATCCGGAATTTTTGCGCGAAGGCGCGGCGATCTCGGATTTCAAGCATCCCGACCGCATCGTGATTGGAACCGATGACATTCGCGCGCGAGAAGTGATGCAGGAGGCCTACCGGCCGCTCTATCTCAACAACCAGCCGATCCTGTTCATGGCGCGGCGCACGGCGGAACTGACCAAATACGCCGCCAACGCCTTTCTCGCGACCAAGATCACCTTCATCAACGAAATCGCCGATCTCTGCGAGGCGACGGGCGCCAATGTGCAGGACGTCGCGCGCGGCATCGGCCTCGACAACCGCATCGGCCGCAAGTTTCTGCACGCGGGGCCAGGGTACGGCGGTTCGTGCTTTCCGAAGGATACGCTGGCGCTGGTCAAGACCGGCCATGACGCGGGCAGCCCGCTGCGCATCGTCGAGACGGTCGTCGCGGTCAACGACCAGCGCAAGCGCGCCATGGCGCGCAAGGTGATCGCCGCCTGCGGCGGCTCCGTGCGTGGAAAAACCATCGCCTTGCTCGGCCTCACCTTCAAGCCGAACACCGACGACATGCGCGACGCGCCCTCGCTCATGATTATTCCCGCCCTGCAGGACAATGGCGCGAAAATCCGCGCCTACGATCCGGAGGGGATGAGCCAGGCCAAAGCCGTGCTCGACAATGTCGAATTCGCGCAGAGCGCCTATGCGGCGATCGAAGGGGCGGACGCGCTCGTGCTCGTGACGGAGTGGGACGCCTTCCGTGCGCTCGACCTCGCCAAGATCAAGACATTGCTGAAGTCTCCGGTCGTGGTCGATCTTCGCAACGTGTACCGCCCCGATGAAATGCAGCGCCACGGCTTCGCCTATGTGAGCGTTGGCCGCTGAGCGCGGGCGCTGATTTCGGCCTACGAAACTGTCGCCCGCTTGCCGAACGGGGCGCCGCCCTGCATTCTTGACGCACGAAAGGTCGCGCGCACGTACGCGCGGGCAGGAAACGTCAGGGCAGGACCATGAACGACACAGCGACACTCGAACGTCCGGCTGAGAAGGCCCACGCCAGATCGGAGCATTTCGACGTGCTCATCGTCGGCGCGGGCATTTCCGGCGTCGGCTCCGCCTATCATCTCACGCATCAATGCCCGGGCGCGAGCTTCGTCGTGCTGGAGACGCAGGAGACGTTCGGCGGCACCTGGATCACGCACAAATATCCGGGCATCCGCTCCGACAGCGATCTCCACACCTTCGGCTATCGCTTCAAACCTTGGGTCGGCAAGCCGATCGCGACGGCGGAGGAGATTCTGAAATACATGGGCGAGGTGATCGAGGAGAACGCTCTCGGCCCGCACATCCGCTATCGGCACAAGATCCATCACGCGAGCTGGTCGAGCAAGGACAATCGCTGGACGCTCGACGTCGAGAACCTCGCCACCGGCGAGCGCATGGCCTTCACCTGCAATTTCCTCTGGATGTGCCAGGGCTACTACCGTCATTCCGAAGGCTATACGCCGCACTGGAAGGACATGGACAAATACGAGGGGCGCATCGTCCACCCGCAGACCTGGCCGGAAGACCTGGACTACAAGGGCAAGCAGGTTCTCGTCATCGGCTCCGGCGCCACCGCGGCGACGGTCATCCCGGCGATGGCGCCGGACGCCGCGCATGTGACGATGCTGCAGCGCTCGCCGACCTATTTCATTCCCGGCCGCAACGCCATCGACATTGCCGAACAGCTTCGCAAGCTGCAGATCGACGAGGCCTGGATTCACGAAATCGTGCGCAAGCAGATTCTCTACACCCAGGCCGAATTCACACGCCGCTGCTTCGAGGAGCCCGAGGCCGTCAAGAAGGAGCTGCTCGGCGCGGTGCGCGCCTATCTCGGACCCGACTACGACATCGACAAGCACTTCACGCCGAGCTACCGCCCCTGGCGCCAGCGCATCGCCTTCGTGCCGGACGGCGATCTCTTCAAGGGCATCGCATCCGGCAAGGCGAGCGTCGTCACCGACGAGATCGACCGCTTCACGAAGAAGGGCGTGCTGCTCAAATCCGGCAAGGAGCTGGAAGCCGACATCATCGTGACGGCGACCGGTTTCAATCTCTGCATGATGGGCGACATCCAGTTCGCCATCGACGGCAAGCCGCTCGACTGGGCGGACACGGTCACCTATCGCGGCCTGATGTTCACCGGCGTGCCGAATCTCGCCTGGGTGTTCGGCTATTTCCGCGCGAGCTGGACGCTGCGCACCGACATGGTGGCCGATTTCGTCTGCGCGCTGCTCAATCACATGAAGGCGAAAGGCGCGCACAGGGTGGAGGTCGCGCTGCGGCCGCAGGACAAGGACGCGCCGGTCCTCCCCTGGCTCGACGCAGAGAATTTCAATCCCGGCTACATGCTGCGCGGCATGGATTTATTGCCCAAGCGCCTCGACAAGCCGGAATGGCAGCACAGCCAGGACTACTGGGTGGAGAAGGACGAGATTCCGAAGACGAATTTCGACGATGCGGCGTTCGTTTACGGAAAATAGCCGCGACACGATCCTTCATGCCGAGGAGCCTGCGCAGCATGAGGGCGCGGGTTCGCAGCGAATTTCGAGGCAGGCTCTCAGGACGAGGGCTCGGGGAAGCCGTTACTTCCCCCACCCGACATTCCACGCGGGCTTGCGCTTCTCCACGAACGCCCGCGTGCCCTCCGCGCCTTCGGGGCTGCGCACCGCCGACACGAAATCCTCGGCCGCGCGGTCGAGCAGCCGGTCCATCGGCTCGCCGCCCTTGGCGACGCGATGCATCAGCGCCTTGGTGACGGCGACCGCTTCCGGCGCGCATTTCAGGATTTGCGCGATCGTCGCGTCGATCAGCGCCTCCAGCGCTTCCGCAGTTTCGGCCACCTCATGCGCAATGCCGATATCGCGCGCCTGAACGCCGTTGAGCTTCGCGCCCGAGACGCCGAAGCGGCGCGCGGCGGTCAGCCCGATGCGCCGCACGACAAAGGGCGAGATCTGCGCCGGCACGATGCCGAGCATCGTTTCGCTCATCGCGAATTGCGCATCGGCCTTGGCGATGGTGATGTCGCCCAGGCACGCCATGCCGAAGCCGCCGCCCATGGCGAAGCCTTCGACCACGACGATCGTCGCCTGCCGCGCCTCGTCGATCGCCTGAAACAGCGCGCCGCCCTGGCGGTTGGCTTCCTTCAGCGCATCGCGCTCGCCGGGCGCGAGCGGCTTCGAGGCCGCGTTGAATCCCTTGATGTCGCCGCCCGCGCAGAACGTGCCGCCGGCGCCGCGCAGAACGACGACGCGCACCTCGGGCATAGACTTCAGCGCCTCGAATGTCTGGCGTAATTCGGCGCCCATGCCGGCGACCAGCGCATTGCGGGCTTCCGGCTTGTTCAGCCAGACGGCGAGAACCGGCCCGTTGCGTTCGAGCTTGATGAATTCCGGCGTTTCCGGCAGCCCCGCCATTGATTTCACTCCCATTTCTCAGGCCATCGCCGGCCATTTCGACCCCAGTCTACGAAATTCTGAGGATGGTTCAAATTTTTCTGCGACCGGGTATGATGGGATCAATCAGAGAATTTTCGAGGGACGAAACGCCATGGCCAGCGACGCGAAGAAATCCATCCGCATCGGCGGCGCCTCGGGCTACTGGGGCGACAGCAACGCCGCGCCCGCGCAGCTCGTCGACCGGGGGAATATCGACTATCTCGTCTTCGACTATCTCGCCGAAGTGACGATGGCGATCCTCGCCAAGCTGAAGAGCCGCAAGGAGGACCAGGGCTACGCGCACGATTTCGTCTTCGGCGTGATGAAGCCGCTCGTCAAGAAGATCGCGGACAAGAAGATCAAGGTCATCGCCAATGCCGGCGGCGTCAATCTCGAGGCCTGCCGCAAGGCGCTGGAGCAGGTGGCGAAGGAAGCGGGCGTCGCGCTGAAGATCGGCACGGTCGAGGGCGACGATCTGCTCGGGCGCGAAGAGGAATTGCGCGGCCTCGACATCAGGGAAATGCAGTCCGGCGCGCCGCTGCCGGCGAAGCTCATGAGCGTCAACGCCTATCTCGGCGCCTTTCCGATCGCCGCCGCGCTCGACGCCGGCGCCGATATCGTGCTGACCGGCCGCTGCGTCGATTCCGCCGTCTCGCTCGCCCCGCTGATCCACGAATTCAAGTGGAAGCCGACCGATTTCGATCTGCTCGCTCAAGGCGCGCTGTGCGGCCATCTGCTGGAATGCGGCGCGCAGGTCACGGGCGGCAATTTCACCGACTGGAAAGACGTGGAAGCCGGCTGGGAAGACGTCGGCTGGCCGGTCGCCGAATGTTTCGCCGACGGCTCATTCATCGTCACCAAGCCCGAAGGCACCGGCGGCGCGGTGACGCCGCTCACCGTCGCCGAGCAGATGCTCTACGAGATCGGCGACCCCGCCGCCTATATTCTTCCGGACGTTGTCTGCGACTTCACCGGCGTGACCATGGTTCAGGACGGCAAGGATCGCGTGCGCGTCGAGGGCGCGAAGGGCCGCATGCCGACGCGGACGTACAAGGTGTCGGCGACTTATCCCGGCGGGTTTCGTCTGGTCTCGTCCTCTGTCATCGCCGGCTACGACGCGCCGGCCAAGGCGCGCCGCGTGGCCGAGGCCGTGCTCAATCGCGTCGGCAGGATGCTGAAGGAGGCGGGCCTGCCGCCTTTCGGCGACGCGGCGATCGACGTCATCGGCGACGAGACGCTGTATGGCGCGAGCGCGGATCCGCGCCGCAGCGTTCCGCGGGAGGTCGTGCTGCGCCTGGCCGTGCAGCACGCGCGGCCGGAGGCTTGCGAATTGCTCGCCAAGGAAAGCGTCGGCACGGCGCTGGCGACATCGACCGGCCGTTGCGGCATCGACGCCGGACGTCCGTCCGCTTCGCCGATGGTGCGGCTCTATTCCTTCCTCGTCGACAAGGCCTTTGTGAAGATCAGCGTGCGTATCGACGGCGCGGAAGTCGCCTTCGCGCCCTTCCTGCCGCCGCAGGACCACAAGGACAGCGTCGCGCATCCCGTCGTGAACGACGGCGCGCCGCCGCCCGGCCGCCGCATCGAGGTTCCGCTGATCGCGCTTGCGGTCGCGCGTTCCGGCGACAAGGGCGACGGCGCCAATGTCGGCGTCATCGCGCGCAAGCCGGAATATTGGCCGGTCATTCGCGCGAGCCTGACGCCGGAAGCCGTGAAGGCCTATTTCGCGCATTACGTGAAGGGCGAGGTCGAGCGCTTCGACCTGCCGGGCGTGCATGCGCTGAATTTCCTCATGCACAATGCGCTCGGCGGCGGCGGCACCTCGTCGGTGCGGCTCGACACGCAGGCCAAGACCTTCGGGCAATTGCTGCTGTCGATCCCGGTCTCGGCGCCGGAAGCCTGGAGCAATGAGCTCGGGCTGGCGTAAGCGCGACTGCGATGGCGCCGGTTGCAGCGCGCCTGCAACCCGCTATACGAACGCCATGATCCGTCCCACTTTCACCGTCACGCGAAAGATCCGCTTCGGGCATACCGATCCGGCAGGCATCGTCTACTACCCGCATTATTTCGACATGTTCAACGGCGTGGTCGAGGACTTCTTCGATGATTGCGTCGGCGCGTCCTTTCAGGCGATGCGCAGCGACTTCGGCGTGGTCACGCCCCTGCGCAATATCGAGGCCGATTTCATCGCGCCCTGCCGCATCGGCGACAAGCTCGATCTCGCCCTCACGCTGATGCGGGTTGGCCGCACGTCGTTGCGCATCGTCATCGACGGTTCCGTCGACGGCAGTCCGCGCCTGAGCGCGAAGCTCGCCATCGTCTTCGTTTCCGCGAAGGACGGCTGCGCAGTCGCGCCGCCCGATCCGATCGTCGCGCGGCTGAAGGATCTGGCCGCCGCCTGACCCGATCGCGCCTTGCTTTGCGCGCCCGGTCGAGTTTGTTATGATGTATACCTATTCCGGCGAGCGCCGGGGCGCGCTGGCGACCGAAGCGGCGCCGCCGACAAGGAGCATCATGATGTCCGAGGCGACGGCCTATGCCAGCAAGCCCTGGCTTGCGCTCTATACGCCCGGCCTGCCGAATGAGATCGTGGCCAGACACGGCGACGCGCTTTCGCTGTTCCGCGCCGCCGTCGCCCGCGCCGCCGACAAGCCGGCGATCGTCTATTTCGATCGCGCGCTAACCTACGCCGAACTCGACCGCATGAGCGATTCGCTTGCCGCCGCGCTGCGGACACGCGGCTTCGCGGCGGGCGATCGGCTGGCCATCTACATGCAGAACATGCCGCAATTCCTCATCGCCGCGCTCGGCGCATGGAAGGCGGGCGGCATAGCAGTCCCGATCAACCCGATGAACCGCGAGCGCGAACTGACCCTCATGCTCGAGGATTGCGCGCCGAAGGCGCTCGTCTGCCTTGACCAGCTCTGCGCCGAAGTGATCGCGACGCTGCCCGACGCTGTCGCGCGACCCGCAATCGTTCTCACCACCTCCGCGCTCGACCTGCAGACGCGGGACGACCGGCGCGTGCTGCCTGCCGCGCGCATCGGAACGCCGGCCGGCGCGGAAGATTTGCTCGCAGTCATCGAGGCGCACAGGGATGCGCCGGCTTCGCGCGAAAAACCGAAGCCCGACGATATCGCCTTCCTCGTCTACACGTCCGGCACCACGGGCCTGCCCAAGGCGGCGATGAACACGCACGCCAATGTCGCCTTCAACGCGCAGGCCATCGCGCGCTGGTATTCGGCCGAGGACGGCGACGCCATACTCGGATTGGCGCCGCTGTTCCACGTCACCGGCCTGATCGCGCATGTCGCGAAATCATGGGCGCTGGCCGCGCCGCTCATCCTCTGCTTCCGTTTCGAACCCGGCGTCGTGCTGGACGCCCTCGTCGAGCACAGGCCCGCCTTCACCGTCAGCGCCATCACGGCCTTCATCGCCCTGCTCGCCCATCCCGAATGCACGGCCGACAAATTCGCGAGCCTCAAGGTCGTCGTGTCGGGCGGCGCGCCGATCCCGCCTGCCGTCGTCGAGGAATTTCAGAAGCGCACCGGCCATTACATCCACAACGGCTACGGGCTGACCGAAACCAACGCCGGCGTCATCGCCGTGCCGCACAAGGCGGTTGCGCCGGTCGATGCGGCGAGCGGCGCGCTCGCCATCGGCGTTCCGAAGTTCAACGCCAGCGTCTGGATCGCGGACGAGAGCGGCGCGCCGGCGCCGGTCGGCGAAGCCGGCGAAATCGTCGTGTCCGGGCCGTCGGTATCGCGGGGCTATTGGAACAAGCCGAAGGAAACGGCGGAGGCAATGCGGAAGGACGGCTTTCGCACCGGCGACGTCGCCTTCATGGACGAGAAGGGCTGGTTCTACATCGTCGACCGCAAGAAGGACATGATCGTCGCCTCCGGCTTCAAGGTCTGGCCGCGCGAGGTGGAAGACGTGCTCTATACGCATCCCGCCGTGCGCGAGGCCGCCGTGATCGGCGTTGTCGATCCCTACCGCGGCGAGACCGTGAAGGCGGTCGTCAGCCTCAAGCCCGGCGCGAGCGCGACGCGCGCAGACCTCGACGCGCATTGCCGCGCCAAGATGGCCGCCTACAAGCGCCCGCAGCAAATCGAAATCGTCGACGACCTGCCGAAGACCGTGACGGGCAAGATATTGCGCCGCATGTTGCGCTGATCTCGCAATGACGGCTGATCTTCACCCCGCCGCCTTCGCGCGCAAGAAATCCGACGTCGCCGCATCCGCCGGAAAGAACGTCTCGATGGCGAGTTCCGACAGCGTCACGTCGACCGGCGTGCCGAAGACGGTGATGGTCGAGATGAACGACAGGCGCGCGTCGCCGTCGCGCAGGCGCAGCGGCACGACGATCGCCGGCTCGCCGCCGGCTCGTTCCTCGTGCGCGGCAAGGTCCGCATTTTCCGGATAGGAATAGGCGATGAGCTCGGCGAGCAATTGCTCGAGCCCGGCGTCGCCGCTCGCCGCAATCTGCTGACGCACGCGCGCGAGCAGATGCGCGCGCCATTCGCCGAAATTCAGGATGCGCGGCGCCAGCGCCTGCGGGTGCAGCGCCAGCCGCATGGCGTTCGGGGCGGCGAGCAGTTCCGGCGCGACGCCGCCGAGCACTGCGGACACGCCGGCGTTGAACGCGACGATGTTCCAGCGCCGGTCGACGGCGAGCGCGGGAAACGGCGCGCAGCCCTGCAGAACCGCGTCGACGGCGGCGCGCGCGGCCGACAGCGCGGGATCGTCGAGCGGGCGCTCGGCGTAGAGCGGCGCGAAACCGCCCGCAAGCAAGATCGCGTTGCGCTCGCGCAGCGGCACGGCCAGCGTCTCGGCGAGATGCACGATCATGTCGCGCGAGGGTTGCGCGCGGCCGGTTTCGACGAAGCTCAGGTGGCGCGCGGAGATGTCCGCTTCGAGCGCGAGTTCGAGCTGGCTCATGCGGCGGCGCTGCCGCCATTGGCGCAAATATTCGCCGGGAGGTCGATAATATCCCATGCGCGCAATCTAGCGCGGCGGCGCGCGCATCCAATTACCTCCGGCGTAATCGACGGACGGCGGAAGACGGATCAGCATTCCTCCATTCCGCTACCCAGCGGACGAAAAGGAGAAGCCCCATGCGTTTCGTCGTCTCATCCCCGCTGCTGCGCAATGTCCTCATCGTCGACGCCGCCTTCAGCGGCGCATCGGGCGTTACGCTTGCAGCGGCCGCCGCGCCGCTGGCGAGTCTCACGGGCCTGCCGCACGCGCTCGTGCTGGGCGCCGGCGTGTTCCTCATGCCCTATGCGCTGTTCGTCGGCTCGCTCGGCTTGTGCGCCATGCTGCCGCGCGGCCTCGTCTGGTTCGTCGTCGCCGGCAATGCGCTCTGGGTGGTCGAAAGCCTCGTGACATTGGCGCAGACGACGCCGACGTCGTTCGGTCTTGCCGCCGTCATCGCGCAGGCGACGGTCGTCGCGGCGATTGCGGCGGCTCAGGCGATTGGGTTGAAGCAGTCGGCGCCCGCGCCGACGAGCGCCTAATCCGGCGCCAGAAACGTCACGGCCTCCAGCCGGTTGCCGTCGGGGTCGCGCACGAAAGCCGCGTAATAGATGTTGGGGCCGGCGCCGTAGGGCCGCCGGCCCGGCGCGCCGTCGTCGGCGCCGCCGTGGGCGAGCGCCGCCGCGTGAAACGCCTGGATCGCTTCGGCCGATCGCGCCCGGATCGCCACATGCGCCCCGACGTCGGAAGGCGCCGGCGGCATGCCCTCCCTCAGGTTGATCCAGATTTCCGCGTGCGTCTTGCCGAAGCCGATCGTGCGCTCCCGCGTCACGAGCTTCGTGTAGCCGAGCGGCGCGAGGACGGCCTCGTAGAAGGCGGCGCTCCGGTGGAGGTCGCGGACGGCGAGCGAGACGTGGTCGATCGCCATCGTCCGACCTACCTGACGATCAACGGCGCGAGGGCGGCGACGACCTGTTCGTAGACCTGCCGCTTGAACGGAATGATCAGCTCCGGCAGGCGCGCGACGTCCTCCCAGCGCCATGCGTCGAATTCCGGCTTGTGGCCCGGGCCGGGATCGTGAATGTCGATCTCGCTCTCGTCGCCGGTGAAGCGCAGCGCGAACCATTTCTGCGTCTGCCCGCGGTAGCCGCCGCGCCATGCCTTCTTCGCGACATCCTGCGGCAGATCGTAGGAATACCAGTCCGGCGCCTCCGCGATGAGTTCGACCGAACGCACATTGGTCTCTTCGCGCAATTCGCGCAGCGCCGCCGCATAGGGCTGTTCGCCCGGATCGATGCCGCCCTGCGGCATCTGCCATTCGTGCCCGGGCGCGACATGTTCGGGCTGGCGCTTGTTGCGTCGCCGGCCGACGAAGACGAGGCCCTTGGAATTGACCAGCATCACGCCGACGCAGGGGCGATAAGAGGTTTGTCGTTTCACGGCCGCCTGTTCTCCGCCTGCGGGCCGCTGGCGCGGGTCAGCAGCGCGCTCGCCGGCGCAAGCGCAATGCCGCGCTTCTCGAGGCCGCGCGCGAAACGGCCGACCTGTTCCACGCTCGCCGGAATGGCGCTGGCGAAACCGAGCGCGCTGCCCTTGGCGCGCGCGATCGTTTCGAGGCGCGCCAATGCCGCCTCGATCGCTTCCGGCCGCGGATCGCTGTCGATCACGACATCGGCGCGCGCCACGACAGCGCCGGTCTGCGCGCCGACGACGCCCGCCAGCGATTGGGGCGAAGAACCGTCGTCGACGAAAGCGACCCCGCGCCGCGCCAGCTCCCGCATGACGGGCGTCATCGCCGCGGCGTTGGAGGTGAAGCGCGCGCCGAGGAAATTCACGACGCCGACATAGCCGGCAAAGCGGCTCATCAGCCAGGAAAGATCGCTTTCGAGTTCCTTGTCCGAGGCGCGCACGCTCAGCGTATGCGGCCCTGGGTTGTTCTGCGGATAGTCGAACGGCTCCATCGGCGCCTGCAGAAATGTCTCGTGGCCGCTTTCGCGGGCGCGGGCGGCGTCGGCCTGCACGTCGTCGCCATAGGGCGCAAAGGCCAGGGAGACGTCGGCCGGCAGCTTGTCCATCGCCGCCTCGGTCGTCGCGCCCGACAGCCCGAGCCCGCCGACGATCAGCGCGATCCGCGGCGCGTCGGCCTTCAGCTTCTGCGAGGTGACGACGGGGCGCGCGTAGACTTCGTAGGGCTTGGCCCCGTCCGCCCCGATACGCGGCAGCGGGCCGAAGCGGCCGCGCTCCACAAGGCGCTTGTCGGGCGCGGGCGCCAGGCTGACGCTCGCGGCCTGGTCGAGCTGGATGATGAGCGCGCCCGGCGGCTGCGCGCCGCCTGCGCGCGTCACCTTCACGCCGGACTGGTTCTCGATCTCCTGGCCGGTCTGGCGTTCGGCGCGGCGCTGTTCGATCGTGCCGGTCGGCCCGGGATCGCGCCGGGAAGCGGCGGGCGGCTCGTAGACTTCGATCTTGGCCACGGCGCGCGGCCAGCCGCCGTTCGGGTCGCCGTAGGTCCAGACATAGCCGCCGGCGGCGAGCACGGTTGCGCCGATCAGGGAATAGGCGATCGTCGAGGCGGAAAGCCGGCGCGTCGCGGAGCGATCGCCGGTCCGGCGCGCCGCGCCTGCCGGCGGCAGCCCCAGGGGTTGGTGGAGTTCATCCGACATCCGCCGCTCTTGCCCGCCTCCGGCCGCGCCGAAACATTTGGAAAACGCGGCGGCGAATCGACCGCGCGAATCATACGCCGACAATCGAATATTCGCTGCATTCTGGCCATGCCGGCCGGCCGCGTCGAGACGGCAAAACAAATCGGGCGGCCCGAAGGCCGCCCGAATGAACTCAGTTCTTCTTGTCGGCGTCGGGCGCCTTTTCCGGGACCTTGGCGTCAGGCGCCTTGCCGTCGCTCGCCTTGCCGTCGGATTTGGGCTCGCTCGACACGGCCGGCATGGGCGTGGCGAGCTGCTGCGCCGTCTTCACGCCGCGCAACAGCTCCTGCGCCGCGATCAACTGCTTGTCCTTGGTCGCGTCCGGCGGGACGTAGGCCTGCGAGCCGTGCTCCTCGCTCTCGCCGTTCTTCAGATGGCCCTTGAGCGAGGCCTCGCCCTTCAGGTCGTCCTTGCCCTTGAGCTCGTCCGGCACGTCCTGCAGCACCATGATGTCCGGATCGATGCCCTTGGCCTGGATCGAGCGGCCCGAGGGCGTGTAGTAGCGCGCCGTCGTCAGCCGCAGCGCGCCGTTGTTCTGGCCGAGCGGGATGATCGTCTGCACCGAGCCCTTGCCGAAGGAGCGCGTGCCGATCAGCGTCGCGCGCTTGTGGTCCTGCAGGGCGCCGGAGACGATCTCCGAGGCCGAGGCCGAGCCGCCGTTGATCAGCACGACCACGGGCTTGCCCTTGGAAATGTCGATCGGGCGGGCGTTGTAGCGCTGCGTTTCATCCGCATTGCGTCCCCGCGTGGAAACGATCTCGCCGCGTTCGAGGAAGGCGTTGGAAACCGCCACCGACTGGTCGAGCAGGCCGCCCGGATTGTTGCGCAGGTCGAGGATATAGCCCTTGAACTTGTCGGCCGGAATCTCCTGCTGGAACTTCTGCATGGCGGCCTTCAGGCCGTCATAGGTCTGCTCGTTGAACTGCGTGATGCGGATGTAGCCGATGTCCTCGCCTTCCTTGCGCGAGCGCACCGACTTGATCTGGATGACCGCCCGCGTCAGCTTGATCTCGAGCTTCTTCTTTTCCTTGCCGCGCAGCACGGTCAGCGTGACCGTCGTATTGACGGCGCCGCGCATCTTGTCGACAGCCTGGTTGAGGGTCATGCCCTGCACCGTCTCGCCGTCGATGGCGGTGATGAGGTCGGCGGCGAGAATGCCGGCGCGCGAGGCGGGCGTATCGTCGATCGGGGTGACGACCTTCACCACGCCGTCTTCCTGCGTCACCTCTATGCCGAGGCCGCCGAACTCGCCGCGCGTCTGCACCTGCATGTCGCGGAAGCTCTTGGAATCCATGTAGCTCGAGTGTGGGTCGAGCGAGGTGAGCATGCCGTTGATCGCCGACTCCACCAGCTTCTGGTCCTGCGGCTTCTCGACGTAGTCCGTGCGAACCTTCTCGAAGACGTCGCCGAACAGGTTGAGGCTGCGATAGGTGTCGGAAATGGCGGCGGTGGCCGGCCGGCCGAGGATATCGGCCTTCTGGGCGACGCCGAAGCTCGCTGCGCCGAGGACGGCGCCGAGCAGGACATAGTTCACGTTGCGCATCATCCACGAACCTTTTTCAAATCAGGCTTGGACCACCACGGCCCCGGGTCGATCGGGGCGCCGTCTTTTCTGAACTCAACATAGAGGATGGGCTGGCTCGCGCCAATGGCGACAGCTGACGCCGTGCGGATTGCGCCGTCTCCCATGACCCCGACAGGCTCGCCCGAAAGGACGAATTGCCCGACCGCGACATTGACCCTGTCCATCCCGGCCAGGACTATATAGTAGCCGTCCCCCGCGTTGACGATGAGCAACTGGCCATAAGTTCGATAGGGGCCGGCATAGAGCACCCAGCCGTCGGCCGGCGAGACCACGGTCGCCTTTGGCCTGACCCCGATCGAAACGCCTTTTTCCGAACTGCCGAAGGCGTCCGACGCCCCATAGGTCTTCACGATCTCGCCGTTCGTCGGCAGCGGCAGTTTTCCGCGCGCCTTCGAAAAGGGGATGGCAGGAGCGAGCCGGGCGGGATCCTTGAAAGGGGAGGCCTCGATCCGCGCCTGCTGCTCCTGCGTTTCCAGCGCCGCCTGCTTCTTGCGCTCCTCATCGTATTTGCGCGCCTCCTCGGCCGCCCGGCGGGCGGACGCGTTCTCGCGCTCCATCTTCGAAATCAGGTCCTTGAGGCTCGTGGCCTGGCTGGCGAGTTCGGCCGCGCGTTTCTGCTCGACGTCCAGAGCGCTCTGCGCCTCGCCGAGCGTCTTCTGCCGGATGTCGACCAGCGCCGAGAGCCGCGCGCGCTCGTCCTGGAAGCTTTGCTGTTCCCGGCTCAGATTGTCCTTTTCCGAGGCGATCGACTTGCGCAGATTGACGAGATCGTTGAGGTCGCTGGCGAGCGCCTCGGTCTCGGAGCGCAATTGCGGCAGCACCGCGCCGAGCGTCATTGACGCGCGGATCGCCTGGAGCACGTCCTCGGGCTGCACCAGCAGGGCGGGCGGCGTGCGATGCCCCATGCGCTGCAGCACGGCCAGTACTTCGGCCACCACTCCGCGGCGCCCCTCCAGCGAGCGGCGGATCGCCTCCTCGCTGCCGGTCAGCCGATCGAGCCTCTGCTCGACCTTCGCCATCCGCGCGTCGGCCTCCGACACTTTGGCGGTCGCGTCCATGAGCGCCTGATTGAGCCGCGCGCGATCTTCCCGGATCGATTCGATCTCGGCCTGAATCTTCGCGCGCTGTTCGGCCGACGCCGAGATCGTGTCCTCGACGCCGCGCAATTCGAGCTTCTTGCCTTCGACCGGATCGAGCCCTGGTTCGGTCGCCGGTTGCGCGCACGCCGGCGTCCACAGAAGGCAAGCCGCGATCGCGGCGGCGATCCCGGAGCTTTGTCGCGTCGACAGGAGGCGTGGCGGCAAATCGAACCCGATCAAAATGCCCGAAGAGATGAAGCGCCCGGGCAGTACCCGCGAAAAACGCCGGCAATGCGGCGCGAATCGGCCAATTCAGGCGCGATGATAGGGATGGCCGGCGAGGATGGAAATCGCCCGGTAGACCTGTTCGGCGACGAGCGCCCGAACGATCTGGTGGGGGAGGGTCGCCGCCCCGAACGACAACACCAGGGCGGCTTCCTTGCGCAGGCCTTCGTCGAGCCCGTCGGCGCCGCCGATCAGGAAGCAGAGATCGCGCTGACCGGCGTCGCGCAGCGCGCCGATCTCGGCCGCGAATTTCGCGCTCGTCAGGCTTTTCCCGCGCTCGTCCAGCGCCACGGTCCGCGCGCCTTCCGGGATGAGGGCGCGCAGCGCGCGCGCTTCTTCGCCCTTTCGGTCCTCGGGCCGTCGCGCGCGGCTTTCGTCGGTCTCTCGCAACGTCAGGCCGGAAAGGCCGACAACTTTCCCGGTTGCGGCGATGCGCTCGGCATAACGCGCGACCAGTTCCCGCTCCGGGCCAGCCTTGAGACGGCCGACCGCGGCCAGGGTGAGGCGCATGGAGGAGAGACCCGCTCAGCCAGCCTTGCGGTCTGCTCTTGCGCCGACGGCCTTGCCTGCCGATTTGTCCGTCGGACGGTCGCCGCTCCACATCTTCTCGAGATTGTAGAACTGCCGCACCTCGGGCCGGAAGATGTGGACGATCAGATCGCCCGCGTCGACCAGCACCCAGTCGTTGTGCGGCATTCCCTCGACACGCGGCGCGGCGACGCCCGTTTCCTTGCACGCCTTGATGACGCGCTCGGCAATGGCGCCGACATGCGTATTCGAGCGACCCTGCGCGATCGCCATCGTGTCGGCCAGCGAGGTTTTGCCCGCCAGATCGATCACGACGACGTTTTCCGCCTTGGAATCGTCGAGGCTGTCGAGGATTTTTTGCAGGAGAGGCGTTTTCTGGACCGCAGGGTCCTGCGTGACGGCGGCCGAACCTGTCGGTCCCGACGCCGATGGAAGGGGAGCAAAACCCGCTTCCGGAAGAGCGACTGAAGTCAGTGCTGCGTCCTCGCTGTGTCGCGGCGCGACGCTCGGCGCCGCAGGGTCAAGATGGAGTCTGATTCGAAAAATTTCAATCGGAGTTTCAACGCTGCGTTTGCGCGCGCAGTTCCGTGGAGGACAGATCGATCCGCCTGTCGTGGAGAAAGACGAGGGCAGGCGGCTTCGACGACGCGAGCGTGGCCGCGTCCTCCTCGCGCAGCAAATTGCGCGAAAAACGCTGCGCGGCCTTGGCGTTGAGCAGGGCAAACGACGAACCGGGTCTGTCGATCGCCGCGATCGGCGCAAGCGCGGCGATATCGGCCCATCGCTGCCAGCGCGAAAACTGCCTGAGATTGTCGGCGCCCATCACCCACACGAAACGCAGGGAAGGCGCGCGCTGTGTCAGCCAGGCCACAGTGTCGTAAGTGTAGCGCGTGCCGATCTGCGCCTCGAGGCCGGTGACGACGATGCGCGGATCGCGCACGAGTTCTCGCGCGGCGTCCATGCGCGCTGCGAGAGGGGGGAGTCCGTTGGAGTCTTTCAAGGGGTTGCCGGGCGTCACGAGCAACCAGAGACGGTCGAGCTTCAGGCGGCGCAGCGCGATTTCCGCGACGAGCATATGGCCGGCATGAGGCGGATTGAACGTGCCGCCGAACAGGCCGATCCGCATGCCAGGCGTATGCGGCGGGAGGCGGGGGATCATGACGTAGCCCCCCTCCCCAACCCTCCCCCGCTCCGCGGGAGAGGGAGCAGATGCTTGGCTTCACCCAGACTCGTGTTCACGAGTGCTGGCCGTCCCCTCTCCCGCAGAGAGGGGGAGGGAAAGGGAGGGGGCTTAGCGACGCGCGCCAATTCACGCGCGAACCTGCCCGTCGCCGCGCACGCGATATTTGAAGCTGGTGAGTTGCTCGACGCCGACGGGCCCGCGCGCATGCATGCGCCCCGTCGCGATGCCGATCTCCGCGCCAAAGCCGAATTCGCCGCCGTCGGCGAATTGCGTCGAGGCGTTGTGCAGCACGATGGCGGAATCGACTTCGCTCAGGAAGCGTTCCGCCGCAGCCTTGTCTTCCGTAATGATGCAATCCGTATGATGCGATCCGTAGGTCTCGATGTGGTCGATCGCCCCGTCGACGCCGTCGACGACCTTCGCGGAAATGATCGCGTCGAGATATTCGGTGCGCCAGTCCTCTTCGCTCGCGGGTTTTGCGCGCGCGTCGGCCGCCTGCACCGCGGCGTCGCCGCGCACCTCGCATTTCGCGTCGAGCAGCATCTTCACCAGCGGCGCGAGATGCGTCGGGGCGACGGCGCGGTCGACGAGCAGCGTCTCCGCCGCGCCGCAGATGCCGGTGCGCCGCAGCTTGGCGTTCATCACGATCTTCTTCGCCTTTTCGAGATCGGCCGCGCGATCGACGAAGATGTGCACGATGCCTTCGAGATGCGCGAACACCGGCACGCGCGCCTCGTGCTGCACGCGCGCGACGAGGCTCTTGCCGCCGCGCGGCACGATGACGTCGATGGCGCCGTCGAGCCCGGCGAGCATAAAGCCGACGGCCGCGCGGTCGCGCGTGGGAACGAGCGAGATCGCCGCGTCCGGCAGGCCTGCTGCGCGAAGCCCCTCGATCAGGCAGGCGTGGATCGCCTGCGTGGAACGGAAGCTCTCCGAACCGCCGCGCAGGATGGCGACATTGCCGGCCTTGAGGCACAGGCCGCCGGCGTCCGCGGTGACGTTGGGCCGGCTTTCGTAGATCACGCCGACGACGCCGAGCGGCGTCGCCACGCGCTCGATCTTCAGGCCGTTCGGCCTCTCGAAGGAGGCGAGCACCTTGCCGAGCGGATCGGGCAGGGCGGCGATGTCCTCGAGCCCGCGCGCCATGGCTTCCACGCGCGCTGCGTCGAGCGTGAGACGGTCGATGAACGAGCCGGCCGTGCCGCGCGCAACGGCGTCGGCGACGTCCTGCGCATTGGCGGCGAGGATCTCCGACATGTGCGCGCGGATGGCCGACGCGGCGGCGTGCAGCGCCTTGTCGCGCGTCGGGCCGGACGACAGCGCGAGCGCGCGCGCCGCCCGGCGGGCGGCGCGGCCGAGCAGCCGCATCTGCGTCTCGACATCCGAATGGGCGCGGGTTTCCGCGAGCTTTGCGACGTTTTCCATGGGGTCTGGCTATCAGAAATCAGCGGGCGACGAAAGCAAAGCCCAGTTCCACCAATCGACGGCGCACGACGACCAGCGGCATGAAGCGCGCCTCGAGGATGGGCGCCGATCCTGCGATCGGCCGCAGGAAGCCCGGCGTATCCCGCGGAATTGGCGGCGCGGGCGTCGGCGCGGCGCCGATCATCGGCGGGCGCGGCGGCGGCAGCGGCGCGGAAACGCTGGCTTGCAGGGCCGGCGGCTGCTTTTCCTCGACGGACGCCGGCGGTTCCGCGGGCTTCGGGGGCGCCGTCCGCCTGGCGGCCGGCGCGGCGGGCGGCGCTTTCGCGCCCGAGCCGAAAAGCGTTTCGACGGCGCTCTGCACGCCCTTCAGGAATTCCCCGCTCCCCTGCGCGGCCGGCGCGGGCGTCGCCTTGGCGATCATGATCTGCGGCTGCCTGGCCGGCGCATTGCAGTCGCGCACGCCGATTGCGATCAGTTCGGAACCGCGCAACACCTTGTACTGGCGCGTCAGCGTGCCGAGCTTCTCGCGCACGCCCTGCGGATACGACGACCAGAGCTCGCTGGTGACGCCGTGGTCCACTTCCTTCGTGATGTCGTTGTACGCCTGATGAAATTTCAGCGTGCTGGACGGATAGACGCAGACGTTGGGCAGCGAAAGCGCGAGCGTGCAGGCGGAGCGGCATTCGTGCAGCCGCACCTCCCGGTTCTGCGAGCGGTAGAGTTCGGTCCGCTCCTGATAGGCGCGCACGAGCCCGCCGACGTCCTTCTGGACGACGATCGCGGCGGGCATGGGCGGCGGGTCGAGATAACTCACGGGACTGTTCCGGTCCTCCGACCATCAGCCCAACACGGTAAATTGAGCGTTAATACGGCGCTCTCGACCGGATGGCCGCTATAGCCTAAGCCAGCGCCGGCGCGATCGGCGGAGCGAGAGAAGGCGATATGAAGGACAGGAGCGGCAAGGTCGCCCTCATTACCGGCGCCGCGCGCGGCATCGGGCTAGCGACGGCGCAACGTTTTCTGGGCGCCGGCTGGTCGGTCGGCCTCATGGACAACGATGTCGAGACGCTCTCGGCGGCGATGCGCGGCCTTGAGGCGCCAGATCGAGTCATGGAGCTGCCGTTCGACGTCTCGAAGCCGGAAGACGCCGGACGGGCCGTAGCGTCGATCCGCGAAAAATTCGGCCGGCTCGACGCGCTCGTCAACAACGCCGGCATCGCGCATTTCGGTCCCGTCATGGACACGCCGCTCGACGTCTGGCGCGAGATCATGGACGTCAACCTCACCGGCCCCTTCCTCATGACCAGGGCCGCCGTGCCGCTGATGCGCGAGACGGGCGGGGCGATCGTCAACATCACGTCCATCTCGTCTCTGCGCGCCTCGACGCTGCGCGTCGCCTACGGCACGTCGAAGGCGGGGCTTGCGCATCTCACCAAGCAGCTTGCGGTGGAACTCGCGTCCTGCGGCATTCGCGTGAATGCGGTTGCGCCGGGGCCCGTCGACACCGCCATGGCGCTGAAAGTCCATTCGAAGGAGATTCGCAGCGACTATCACGACGCCATCCCGCTCAATCGCTACGGCCTGCCGGAGGAACTGGCGGAGGCGGTGTTCTGGCTCTGCGGCCCGCATTCGACCTACGTCACTGGCCAGGTGCTTGCGGTCGACGGCGGCTTCGATGCGGCCGGCATCGGCCTGCCGACGCTGCGACGCGATAGTGGCGAGGCTTGACGGCGCTCAGTCGCGCTTGCCGAACAGGTTGCGGAGACGGTTGAACGCGGAGTTTGTGGGCTTCGTCGCGCGCAGCACCGAGCCGCAGGCGAGCTCGCGCTGCGCTTCCGCGGACAGTCGCGCGATGAACGGCTCGTGCATGTGCGGCCAGGGATCGCGCATCAGATCGGCGACGGTCATCGTCTCGAATTTTTCGCGCGTCGGCGCATCGAGGCCGCGCGCCCACGAATTCAGGATCCATGACAGCGCCCAAACCGGATGAAAGGCGGGCGTGACCACGGGCTCTCGCGTCTCGAGTTCGTCTTCGAACAGGCGCTTGAGACCTTGCGGCGTCGCGTTGAAATAATGGTGCGGATAGCCATGAACCGGTTGCAGGAACGGCATCGCGCAGAAGAGCTTGCCGCCGGGCTTGAGCACGCGCGCAATCTCGCGCGCGCATTGAAACGGATCGCGCACGTGTTCGAGCACGGCGATCGAAATCACCGCATCGAAACTGTCGTCCTTGAACGGCAGCGCTTCGCCGACGCCGAGAACATCGGTCGTGTCGTAGTCGACGATCTCGAAATTCACGACATTCGCATAATAGACGTCGCGCCGTCCGGCGCCGCAATCGAGCACGAGACCATCGGCGCAGGCGCGAATGAGTTCGAGAACGTCGGCGTCGTAGCCGTGGCCGGAAACCGCCTCGACGTCGACGATGGCGGACTGCGCCGCCAGTTCCCGCGTGAGGAAATTGAGTTTTCCGTCCTGCTCGACGCGCGTCATGTCGGCGCGCAGCAAGGGCATGAGCCTCGCCATCTTCCGGGCGCGCAGGGCGGCGAGGTCGCCGGACGCGATGCGCATGGAGCGTCCTTCCGCGCGCCCGAATTTCTCGAAGTGCGCCCGTCCGGATTTCATCCGGCCCGCGCGCACGGCGCGCGCCACGTCGGGATTGGCGGAAAGATAGCCGGCTTCGTCGAAAGCGGCGTCGGCGGCCGATACGCGGATCGTGATGCTCTCGACTTCGCCCATGGAACGCCTATTCGCCGCCGAGAGCCATGTCGTCGCGATGGATCATCGCGGCGCGGCCGGAATATCCAAGTATCTTCTCGATGTCGCGCGACGAGCGGCCCATGATCTGCGCCGCCTCGCCCGCGTCATAGGCGATCAGCCCGCGTCCGATCTCGCCGCCATCCGGGTTGCGAATGACGACGCAATCGCCGCGATTGAACCCGCCCTCGATGCCGTTGACGCCGGCCGGCAGCAAGCTCTTGCCCGAGACGAGCGCCTTGGCCGCGCCCGCGTCGATGCGCACGACGCCCTTCGGCTCGAGCGAGCCCGCAATCCATTTCTTTCGCGCGGTCACCGGGTTGGACGGCGTCAGGAACCAGGTGCACCGCCCCCCCTCCTCGATGCGCTTCAACGGATGGTCGACACGTCCGTCCGCTATCACCATGTGCACGCCGGCGGTGGTCGCGATCTTGGCCGCCTCGATTTTCGTGCGCATGCCGCCCCGCGACAGCTCTGAAGCGGCGCCGCCGGCCATCGCCTCGATATCTGCGGTCACGCGCGGCACCACCGGAAGCAGTTTCGCATTCGGATCGGTCGCCGGCGGCGCCGTGTAGAGCCCGTCGACATCGGACAGCAGCACGAGGCAGTCGGCGCTGGCCATGGCCGCGACGCGCGCGGCGAGCCTGTCGTTGTCGCCATAGCGGATTTCACTCGTGGCGACCGTGTCGTTCTCGTTGATGACGGGGGCGGCGCGCATTTCCAGCAGGCGCTCCATCGTCGCGCGCGCATTGAGATAGCGGCGGCGCTCCTCCGTGTCCCAGAGCGTGACGAGAATCTGGCCCGCCGTAATGCCATGCGCGCCCAGAACCTCCGCCCATGTGCGCGCCAGCGCGATCTGGCCGACGGCGGCGGCGGCCTGGCTGTCTTCCAGTTTCAGCGCGCCCTTGGGCAGGTCGAGCACGCTGCGCCCGAGGGCGATCGAGCCGGACGAGACGACGAGAATGTCGGCGCCGCGCCTGTGGTGAGCGGCCAGATCGGAAACGAGCGCGTCGAGCCACGCCTTCTTCAGCCCGCTCGCCTGGCTGTCGACCAGCAGCGACGAGCCGACCTTGACGACGATGCGGCGGAATGCGGAAAGCTTCGGGCGAGCGGTCATGACAATATGTCTAGTCGACGGCCTTCAAGGCCGCCACTCCGGTTGCGGCTCGGCCTCGGCCTCCCGTTTGCGGCGGCCTTCAACGACCGACAGCAGCGCGCGCAGCGCCTCCTTCACGCCGGCGCCCGTGGCGGCGGAAAGTTTCAGGATCGGCCGGCGCCTTTCGCCAGGAACAATCTCCGGCCCATAGCTCGAAACCGCGCGGCGCAGGCGCTCCGCCTGCTGCTTCAGCGTTTCGTCGTCCACAATATCGCACTTCGATAGCGCGACGATTTCCGGTTTCTCCGACAGGCCTGCGCCATAGGCGTCCAGTTCCTGCCGCACGATGCGATAGGCGCGCCCCGCGTGCTCGCCGGAGGCGTCGATGAGGTGCAGCAGCGCGCCGCAGCGCTCGACGTGGCCAAGAAAACGGTCGCCGAGCCCGTGGCCCTCGTGCGCGCCCTCGATGAGGCCGGGAATGTCCGCAAGCACGAATTCGCGGCCGTCGAGCCCGACCACGCCGAGGCCGGGATGCAGGGTGGTGAACGGATAATCCGCGATCTTCGGCTTGGCGGCGGAGACAGCGGCCAGAAACGTCGACTTGCCGGCGTTCGGCAGGCCGACGAGGCCGGCGTCGGCGATCAGCTTCAGCCGCAGCCAGATTTCCATCTCCTGTCCCGGCTCGCCGGGATTGGCGCGGCGCGGCGCGCGGTTGGTCGAGGACTTGAAATGCGCGTTGCCGAAGCCGCCGTTGCCGCCCCTGGCGATGACCACGCGCTGCCCGATCTCGGTCATGTCGGCGATCAGCGTCTCGCCATCCTCCTCGAAGATCTGGGTGCCGGCGGGCACTTTCAGCACGGCGTCGGCGCCGCGCCCGCCCGCGCGGTTCTTGCCCATGCCGTGCATCCCGGTCTTGGCCTTGAAATGCTGCTGGAAGCGGTAGTCGATCAGCGTGTTCAGCCCCTCCACGCATTCGGCGACGACATCGCCGCCGCGCCCGCCGTCGCCGCCGTCCGGCCCGCCGAACTCGATGAATTTTTCGCGGCGGAACGAGACGCAGCCCGCCCCGCCGTCGCCGGAGCGGATGTAGATGCGGGCCTGGTCGAGGAATTTCATGCGCGTTCCTACCTTCCCGCGCAGCAGGACGAAAGCCCCGCCTGCGCCGGCAGCGCGCCGAAGCGCGGCGTCGAGCGGACAAGCGCGAACTTCCGCGCCGGCAGCGCTCCCGCCCGCGCCGGCGCGTCCACTAGCGCTTCGCCCGTCGCAACGAACCCCGCGCGCTCCAGCGCCCGCTGCGAACGCAGGTTGGGCAGGGCCGCCGCCGCCTCGATCCGCTCGACGTCGGTGGCCAGCCACACGAAATCGAGCAGCGAGCCGATTGCTTCGGACATCAGCCCCGAGCCCCAGTACATGCGGCCGAGCCAATAACCGAGCTCGAGCGTTTCGCCCGCGCCTTCGAGCGACACCATGCCGATCGCCACGCCCGGCTTCTGCCGGAGCGCCAGCGCCAGATGCAGGCCACGGCCTTCGGCGTTCGCCGTGCGCGCCGCCAGCACGAAGCCCTCGGCCCCGCCCCTGGGGTAGGGATGCGGGATGCGCGCCGTGAACTCGGCGATCTCGCGTTCGCCGGCCAGCTTCTCGATGCCGGTCGCGTCCGCCGCCGTCGGCCAGCGTAGCCACAGCCGCTGCGTTTCCAGCCGGAACACGTCGTCGCGGAAGTAGTCGGGGAACATGGCCTTGCTCCGAATTTGGGCCCCGATTCGGCGGCCCGGAAACGACAAAGGGGAAGCGGCGCCGCTTCCCCTTCGCGATCCTGTTCGGATCAGATGTCCCTGATATGGCGGAGCTTGGGCTCCTTTGGGACCTCTCGCCGGGGCTTGGCGCCGGCGGAGGTCTCTTTCAGGCCTCCGCCTTTATTCTGCGGCCTCTTGGGCCGGTACGACCGATACGCTCTTTCGGCCATTGGCCGGCGTTTTGAACAGCACGACGCCGTCACAAAGGGCGAACAGCGTATGGTCCGTGCCCATGCCGACATTGCGGCCCGGATGAACCTTCGTGCCGCGCTGGCGAATGATGATATTGCCGCCGACGACGCTCTCGCCGCCGAACTTCTTCACGCCGAGGCGCCGGCCGTCGGAGTCGCGGCCGTTGCGGGACGAGCCGCCTGCTTTTTTGTGAGCCATCTGTCTCTCTCCTCGTCCTGCTTACGCGATCTCGACAATGCGCACGACCGTCAGATCCTGACGGTGGCCGCGCTTGCGCTTCGAATTCTGGCGGCGGCGCTTCTTGAAGGAAATGACCTTCGGCCCGCGCGCATGCTCGACGATCTCGCCGGTCACCTTGACCTTGGGCCCGAACTCGGCCGCGCCGTCCTTGGCGGACATCAGCACGTCCTCGAACGTCACCTTGTCGCCGGGCTCGCCGGCGAGCGACATCACCGTAATCTTGTCCTCGGCGGCAACGCGATACTGTTTGCCGCCGGTTCTGATGACTGCGAACATCTTTGTCTTCCTGTGTTCGATTCCGGCCTGACGCGGAGATCCGCGGCGGTCGGCTTCTTTGCAGTATGAAACCGGGCGTCCGGAGAAGTTTCAGGGGGAACCCCTGCAACAACCAAAAGGCGCGAACTTTCGCCCGCGCCGCCAGACAGCGGCCTTCTAATGGAAAAGCGGCCTGCCTGTCAATGAATTCGCGCGAATTTCCGAGCGTCCCGGCGCCGCGGGGGCTTGGCGCCTGCCGCCCCCGATGCTATCTCGCGCCCCGACCATGCATCCGCGTCCGCGCGGAGCCCCGCGGAGAGGTGGCAGAGTGGTCGATCGCGCCGCACTCGAAATGCGGAGTACCGGCAACGGTACCGGGGGTTCGAATCCCTCCCTCTCCGCCATTAATCATCTGTAAGTAGCTGTAAGAACAGAGAAATTCTGGCATAGTGGTCGGGCGGTCCACAATGCAGTCCACAAAGCGGACTGAAAAACTGCCCCACAAATTCCGGGGCGATCTACCGCAGTCCGAATCGAGCGTCGCTGTATTCTCCGGTCATGCGCTGCCCTTACTCACGCTACACCGGTCCCCCGCCGACTATCGGCCACTGGCGCGGGCATGGGCTGAAGGCAATCGAGATTGCCTGCCACGCTATCTATTGCCGCCATGCGGGCCGGATCGAATTTGACGCCCTTCCGCTCTCGGACGAAACGCCATTTCCGGACATTGCGCGCCGCCTCCGGTTTCGTTGCACGGCATGTGGAGAGCGCCGGTATGAGATTCGGGCAGATTGGCAGGACTATGACGCGCCGGGCATGGGGAAGCCGCGATGACGCCTGAGCAACGCCGCAACGTGATCTGCATGGCCGTCGCCGTCGTCGCGTCATGGGTGCCGATCGGCTCCCTGTTGTGGACGCGGATGCGGTAGGCGGACTGTCCGCTATCGCCCGGAAACTGACATACGAGCATTGCCTGCTTGCGGCGCGGCGTCGCGCCTGCGCCCCGGGTCGGTTGAGCGCCACTAGCGCATCTTTCTTGGCGCTCCTCCGAGATTTGAGCGGAGGCGACTAACCTTAGGCTCGATCCAATCCGATCTCGAGATGCGGCGGCAGCTCCGCCCTTTAGGCCAATTCTAGATTGACTGCCCTTATATTGACTTAGCCGCGTCTTACAGGATGACTAGCGCATCGGCGTCCCTGGGGTTGGGCATTTGATGAGAGGCGCGCTTCACGCGTTGAAGGCAAGTCTGGCGACGGCCGCTTTGACCGTGTTGTTTTGTGCTGGTGCGTTGGTCGGGCGGACAGCAGAGGACGACGGCGTCTCGGAATCGGGCATGGCCGGATCGCTGTGCACATCGCCGACAGCCGTCACGCCGCGCGACTACCTGCGCGACGCCGGCGCCTTGGCCGCGAAACTATCGCAGCTTGCGGTGGGCGTATCCACCGCAAGCCCGGTCGATCCGAACGCCTACGCCGAGCCGCCGGTCTTCTCGAGCACGGGCGGCGTGCTCGATATCATGATGATCGCCAAGCCCAAGCGCATCTCGACGATCGCCTTCACGCCGCCGGGCGGCGATACGATCAATCCCATCGGCTGGGTATTCGAAATCTGTCCGCGCCCTGCGACGGGGCTCGACTGTCCGGCCAATTCTTCCACCGTCTCGGATTATGGCGGCGTGCGGCTGGCGCTGCAGCAGGGCGACAGGTTGAAAATCCGGTTCGTCAACCGCCTGCCGCCGCTCGATCCGGTCAAGGTCACTCATTCCAGCGATCCGGGCGGCGCCAATCTGCCGCTCAATCCGACCAATCTGCATACGCACGGCCTGATCGTGCCGGCGCGCGTCGCTACTGCGAACGACCCGACCTACGGCGACTACGTCTTCGTCGACGTGTTCAATTCGGCAAACGGACAGCCCGCGGCGATGAAGGTCCATGCGCACAGCCTCGTGGCGACCGATTATGTCGATTACCGGATCGACATTCCCTACAACCATCCCTCGGGCTTGTTCTGGTTCCATCCGCATGTTCACGGCCTCGCGCTCAACCAAATTCAGAGCGGCATGGCCGGCATCATCACCATCGGCAATTCATCCAGCTATCTCTCCGGTTTTACGCCGCCGAGCACGAAGCATCTGATCCTGAAAGACCTGCAGGTGCTCGCGGCCGGCGTGGTCAATTTCGACAACGGGCCGGCCGCCGTCAGCAACGGCGAAGTCCTCAACCAGCAGGATTCGGGCTTCTGCGATCCCGGCATGGTCGACTTTATACGGCGCGGCTCATGTCCCGGCACCGCCGCCACCGTCGAGCGCCTCGCCAACACCGCCGACGGTGACGGCGGCGGTAACGACTACAGCGGAGGCAGGTGGTATTTCACCATCAATGGCCGCGTCTACCCGACCATTCCGGTCTCCTCGCCGAACGGCGACATCTGGCGCCTGACCAACGCGTCCGGCGGCGTGTCCTACAAACTCAAGCTCATTGAGGACTCAACCGGGCAGGACATGATCCTGCAGATCGTGGCGATCGACGGCGTGAGCGTTTCGCTGCCGCAGGACGCCTCCGCATCGTCGGTCATCAAGCTGGCCGGGGCCAAATTCACGCCGGTCCAATGCCCCGGCGTCACGCCGCAGACGCAGCCGCAGCCCGTTTGCGCCAAGGACCTGGTGATGTTTCCGAGTTCGCGCGCGGAAGTCTGGGTCGCGCATCGCGACAGCTGGGGAAACGTCGACATTCCGCCGGCGGGCGCCACCGCCACGCTCAGGATGGACGGCCTGACAATGGGGACCGGCGACGCCTGGCCCGTTCTGAACCTCGCCAGCGTCGTGTTCGGGCCGGCGCAGGTGCAGAGCAAGCCCCCGGCGGCCCTCAGCGTGCAGGGCGATGCGTCGCGCATCGTCAAGACGGGCGGCGTGTTCGCCGCGCCTGCCGCCGCGACCCCGGCGCCGCTGCCGGCGGGCTGCAAGGCGCTCGCGGCAGGCAACCGCCGACGCATCTTCTTCGGTCTGGCCGACCTGTCGGACGGCGTTTCGTTCGGCCTTGGTTATGAGGAGGTCGATTCACGCGGAAATCCGGTGCCGGGCACGCAGGTTCCGGTTGCTCGCTTCGATCCCGACAACCCGACAGTCTGCTTGCCGCTGGGCGCGTTTCAGCAGCCGGTGCACGAGACCTGGGAGTTGGTGCAGCTCTCGACCGAGAATCACAATTTCCACATTCACCAGACCAAGTTCCGGGTGATCGATCAGCCGGCGGCGCCGTCGCCCTTCACGTCCGCGCCGACGACCATGGGCATCGTCGAGGACAACCTGCCACTCGGCGTCGCGACGCCGGACGCCACGATCTCGGACCTCGTCATGAACTCGCAGAACGGCGTCTGTTCGGTCGATCAATGGCGCAGCGGCAAATGCGCAACCAAGACTGTCTATGTCGACATTCCGTTCTCGCAGCTCGGCGACTTCGTCTACCACTGCCACATCCTCGAGCATGAGGACGGGGGCATGATGGCCAAGATCAGGGTCGTGCCGTCGCCCTAGAGAAGCGTTTGAGCGAGACGCGCAGCCTTCGCGTCATCGATCGCTTTAGACGCGTCGAACCATAAATATCTGCCCATCTCTGCCGCTCCGAACGTCCCAGTGGCCATACGCCGTAATTGTCAACTTCCGTTCTGCCCTTAGCGAACCGCTGATCACCGAAGCCGCTGATGTAGCCAACCATAGACAGCAACCGCCCATACGCTCTCGTAGCGGTCGAGCCGATCTAGAGCCTGCTCAAACGTGCGCCACCGCATCCGCTTCGGCTTGATCGGGCATTCTGGATCGATGCCCATACGGCGGGCAATCTTGTGCCGCCGCTGCGCCGCGCGCCCTGCCGGGTTTTCGCACTGGCTGCGATAGCCGAGCTCGTAGAGCCAGAAACGGGAACGCCCGTACAACTCGCAATACTCACGCACACGCAAAGCGCGCCGATGATTGGCAGCGGAAGGATTGTCACTTGCCATCTTGGTATCCTTTCGGAGCTCGTGCGCGAAAACGTCCGCAAGCGGACATGCCGACTGCGCACAGGTCGGCAATTCGAGGAACGGTTGAAAAGCTGCGGACTCGGGCGCACGCGCCGCCGACCCACTTGCCGCTATGGCAAAGCAGGTTCAGGAGCTCCGGGAGCGAAGGTGCAGCGTTGAAGGCACAAGCCTCCAACAGGGGCGCGAAGCCTCTGCGACCAGTGCGAGCCGGGCTAGGGCCTCACACGCGTGTCAGCGTTAGCCACGCTTCGCACACCGGGACGATGGCGTCCTGAGTGCAACCGCCCGCGCCGCACGCCAGTCGTGCGGGTTGAACGCGGACTTTCCGGGGCGAGGGGAACCTCAAGCAATCGCCGGATTTCAGCCGCAGTTCGGCGACTGGTCGGGACCGGGATGGGGAGCGAGGAAAAGGCCAGCCTCGAGACGAGGGAGCCGTCCTCAGGCTTTTCGAGCCTCGCCTGAGATAAGGAGCGGGAGCCCTGCTGGCGCTTGCTGCGGTCCGAGCGGCCGCACTCTTTCGGCTGGCCCGCGCAAAGGGAAGTTATTGTGACGGGAGCCAGTCCGTCATCTCGAGGACGTTTCCTCCGAGCTTCTGAAATGCACGTTGCCGGCACGAGAAGACGATGATCTGCTGATCGCGCGACTGCCGATGCAGCGCATCGAACATCTTTTCGATACGGTCATCGTCGGAATAGACGAGCGCGTCGTCGAGGATCACGGGCGTCGACCGACCGTCCTTGGCGAGCAGTCGCGCAAACGCCAGTCGGGTGAGGACGGACAGCTGCTCCTTCATGCCGCCGCTGAGACGATCGACCTGCTCCTCCAGGCCGCGGCGCAGAATGGTTTGCGGCAACAGGGTCTTTTCGTCGAACGTGATCGACACATCCTCGAAGAGAAGTTCTAGGAGCGGCTTCAGCTCCGTCATGACCGGCTTGAGATAGAGCTCTCGCGCCTGCGATCGCGCGCTTTCCAACGCGGACTGCAACGTCTGGAGCGCCGCTGCCTCTCTGGCGAACTGGCGAACGCGGATTTCCGCCGCTGACAGCGCTTCAATTGTCTCTCGCCATTTTTCTTCGACAGCTTCGTCGCAGCGGGCGCTGATCGTGGCGTTGAGGCCGGCGATTTCCTCGCGCAGCTTGTTGACCTCTTGTCCTGCGGCCTGATCAACCGAGCGAGCCCGTTTCAGCGTGGCCTCGGCGGATGCGAGATCGATCGCTGAAGCGCGCACCGCTTCTGCTTGCGCCTGTGCGTCGACGACTTTCCCTTGAAGGGCGCGCAATTCCTCCGACATGTGGCGCTCGCGCGCCTCGCGGTCCGGTTCAGCGCCGAGAATGGCGTCGATTTGCGCCTTTTCGGCCTGGAGCCGGGCGAGCGCAGACTCCGCCCGAATGAAGGCGTCGTCGGCCAGGCGCTGCAAGGGCTCGACCTCGCGCAGGGCCTGGCGCGCGGACCGGCAGCGGCTTGCGGCGTCTGTCACGGCTGCGCGGACCGTGTCGATGTCGTCGTCGTTCTCGAGCGGATTTGCGACCGTGGAGCTGCGGGCGGCGTATTCCGAACGCAGCGCAGCCAACCCGTCCGGCGCAAGATGCGCCAAGTTCGCGCGCAATTCCCGCAGGCGGCCTTCGATCTCGTTTGCGGCCGTCTGCCGATCGCGCGCCGCCGCGAGGTCGGCTACGCCGATCGAGTCGAGGAGCTTCCGCTGCTTCGACAAAGCCTGTTCAAGGCTGTTGTTGGCCCTGGCAGGGAGATTTGAACGGAGAATGATCGCGCCAACGCCGGGGGTTGTGAGGCGAGCCTGCCCAACGTAGCTCCGCTCTTCCCCAGGCGCCATCGGCGTTCCGTCCATCAGGACCGGCGCGATTGCCGCGCTTTCGTAAACGACCGAGGCCGTGGGGCGGGACATCCGATCGACGGCCCGAAGTTCCGCAATCTTGACTTCGAGCGCCTGAAGCTCGTCCACTGCAGCGGGCGGAATAGTCGCCAGAGCGAATTTCGCTTCGCATTGTTCGGCCTGGAGCCGGAGCGATTCTGCATTGCTCAGCTTCTGCTCCAGATCGATGAGGCGTTCCGCGTCCTCCCGCGCTTTCAGGGCGGCTTCGATCCGCGCGAGTCTCTCGCGCAGTTTGCGCTCGTCGTCGTCGGCAGCGTCTGCTTCCGCGCGCGCCTTGTCGATCGCTTCCGACGCCGCGTGGCGCTTGTCCGCAGCATCGCTCCGGAGACGCTGCGCGTCGTCGATCCCCTGACGTAGTTCCTTCGAACTTTGCAATGCGGCCTGGAAATTTTGGAGATGGCCTGCCGCAGAATTTCGTCGCTCGTGGGCCAGGCGCAATTCGGCCTCGGCCCTCTTCAACTGTTCGCTTTGCACCTTCGCGGCGTCGAAAGCCGCCTGCGCAGTTTCAATTGCAGCGCGCCGCCGTTGCGCGTCTTCGGGACTGTCGAGTTCGGCCAGGCGCTTCATGGCCGAGGTCCGGCGATCGAGCGCCTCGCGCAGGCGAGTGAGGTCCGCCCACAGCTTTTGCCGCTCTGCGTCAAGCTTGTCGCGTCCTTCGATCGCCGCGGCATAACGCTCCCGCGGCTTACCCTTCGGCGTCGCCAGCGCCGACAGGTCTTCTTCGACGGCCGCCATGATCTCGGCCATGCGCCGACCGCCGGTGACCGCCTCGACCTCGCCTTGAACGGATTCGAGCAGGCTCGCGCGAACCTGCTTTTCGTTTTCCTCCTCCCGCCCGCTGCGTTTCTCGACTCCCGTGAGGCCCTGACGCACCCACAAGAGCCCCGCCGGGCCAACTGCGCCGCCTTTCACCAGCGCCGCGACGAAGTTCTCGGCCTCGTCGGCCTGAGCTATCAGGCGCCCCGATTCAAGGTCGACAATGCGCGCAAACTTCCCGCCGAAATATTGCTTTGTGATCCGGAAATTTCCCGTCGGGGTTGCAATGTCGGCCTCCACCAGCGGGTTGCCGCCGCTGTAAGGCCTGAGATTTTTCACGTCGCCGGGAGTGCCGGAATAGGGTTGAAAGAAGAGGGCGTGCAGCGCCTCGAAGCTCGTCGACTTGCCGAATTCGTTGGCCGCGCACAGCACGTTGACGCCGTCGTCGATGCCTTCAATGGCAACGCCACGGTTGGCGAAGCGCTTCACGTTGAACAGGCGGAGGGCGGAGATCTTCATCGCGCGACCTGCTGTGCGTACGCGTAGAGACGCGCCAGCGCGGAACGAGAGATGTCGCGTTCCTCGGACGAGCGATTTTGATCGTTTGCGTCCGCAAACAACCTGTCTGCCGCCTCACGAAGCGCGCCGGCGCGATCGATCTGGTCGAGGTCCTGGACGTCGCAATCCACCCGGAGGCGCGAATCGTCCAACTCCAGAAACGCAAAATCGGGCGCCGCTCCTGCGATCCCGCCGCCCAGCGCCGCCCGCCGCGCCAGATCGGCGCGCCCTGTCGCCTCGACACGCGCCAAGATGTTGCGACGATTTTCGTCCGGCAGCAGCGCTGCGAGCGTCGATGCCGGATCGTCGCCGTCGAGCAGATGCAAATTCAGATTGCGCCAGGAGAAAGTCGCCGTGCCGAAAGGCGCCGCCTGCGGCAAGGCTGAGCGTTCCGCAATGCTCACGAGCAGCGCTTCGCCGGCGCGGTCATGCTTGAAGCGATCAGGCTCCGGAGCGCCGCTGTAGCGGGTTCGCGCGTCGATCTCGAGCGCGCCGTGCCAATCGCCAAGCGCCATATAGTCCAGGCCTGCGCGTCGCGCGCGATCGGGCGCGATGACGTCGGTTGCGGCGGAGTCTTCCGAAAAGCTTTGAATGGGTCCGTGCGCCAATCCTATCCGGATCGCGCCCTCAGGGGTCGCCTCCTTGTCCATCCACTCGGTCAGGTCGCGGCCTGGCCGTCGTGTCGTACAGGGCGCCGGCAACAGGAAGACGCCTTCAGCCAATGCGAGCGGACGAGCGTCGACGGCCAGGAGGACATTCTCGGGCGACTCGGTCTTGAGAGCGCCCCAGAGCTGCGTCGCCTGCAGCGAGTCGTGATTGCCCGGCAGGATGACCCACCGGATCGGCGCATGCCGCCTCATTTCGGCGAGCGCTTGCCGTCGAACGTCCGGGGCGGGCGTTTCGGTATCGAATGTATCGCCGGCGAGCAGGATCGTTGTCACGCCTTGCTCGCGCGCGTGCTGAGCCAATCGCGAGAGAACGGCATGTCGAGCCTCGCGCAAACGGCTCGGCAGGTCGCCGGAGAAGTTGCCGAAGCGCTTGCCGAGATGAAGATCGCTCGAATGAATGAAGCGAAACATGATTATTTGCGGGCTCCGGACGGCGCGGCGGAGTGACGGGGCTCTAGCGACTGTCCGGACGCGTGCGCGACGCCGCCGCAAGCCGCTCGACGCCGAGAAGGCGCGCGCCCGCGGGCGTGGGATCGGGCCCGTCGAGGATTTCCATTTTTTCGAGGACCACAGAGGCCAGTTGCGCCAGGGGAATGTCGGTCATGTCTCGCGAATTTCTTGTTCAGTAATGGCGTTTCGCCCGATCAGACCGATCAAGAGGCCTCAACTGTAGCAGCGCCCGGCACGTAGCATCGACCGTACTACGAGAAGCGCCCGAATCAAATTCGCGGAGCACTGTCGTCTTCCGGTCTTGACGACCCAACAAATATGGGAAGACAACTTGGCCGTGGCGGAGTTCATAGGGGGCGGCCGATGACCGCTGGCAAGATCGAGACGTTCGGCCCCGCTTTCCGATCCCCCGCCGCCGCATCTACGAAGATATTGTGGTTTCAACAATGTGATGTACTGCGCCGCGGCGTTCCCGAGCAGAGGCAGGGCCGGGCGGTTAGGACGAAGGAAGCTGCGCGTGCTGCGTCAGATACTGGTCGGCTCCGCTGCGAGCCTCACGAACGTCGCCATCCATTCCCTGTTCATGCTGCTGGTCTTGTGGGCGGCGCGCACCGCAAGAAACGTGCGCGTTGCGCAACCCGACATGCGTCTTGTGATCGTAATGGTGGCCACGGTTTCCGCCCTGATGATTGCCCACTTTTGTGAGGTCATGATCTGGGCGCAGACCTACCGCCTGATAGGCGCCGTCGAAACGGAGTTCTTCGAATATTTTGCTTTCGTGAATTTCACCACGCTTGGCTACGGCGACATCCTGCCCGTCGCACAATGGAGGCTCATCGGCCCGATAACGGCGATGAACGGGATCGTGATGTTCGGGTGGTCGACCGCGGTCATTTTCGACGTGTTGCGCCGCATGCTGGAAGAGAGCGACGCCGTCGTCCGCTAGTGTTGTATGCAATCAATCTGGATAGCGCCGATGCCGCTTCGATGGAGGACCCGGGGTTGATCGAGCGACAGGCGGGAAACTCAGCCCGCCTGCGGCATGCGCGTGGATGGAAGCAGGAACCATGAGTATTGAGACCCAGGACGCCCGTCACGACCGCCTCATCCGCGACGGCGTCGATCTGGCGGTAAAATTGGGGCTTCTTGGCCTTCTCCTATACTTCTCGTTCGTTCTGATACGGCCGTTCCTGAGCATTGCGATCTGGAGCGTCGTGCTTTGCGTCGCGCTCTATCCGGCGCACGAACGCATGGTTCGCTGGTTCGGCGGCCGGCGCCGTCTGGCTGCCGCCACGCTCACACTGATCTGCCTGGCCGTGGTCATCGGTCCGGTGACCTGGCTGGCGCTGGACCTGATCGACAGTGTCGGCGTTCTGGCCGCCAAGGCCGATCTGTCCGAATGGTCTGTTCCTTCTCCGCCGGTCGGGATCAAGACCTGGCCGCTGGTCGGCGAGCCCGTCTACCAGTTCTGGGATTTGGCCTCGACGAATCTGCGCGCGGCCCTTGCGAAGATCGCGCCGCAACTGAAGCCCCTCGGAAGCATGTTGCTGGGCGTTGCGGCCGGCGCGGGCGTCGGCGCGATCAAGTTCTTCTGCGCCGTGATTGTCGCGGGATTTCTGTTCGCGCCGGCGCCCTCGTTGATCGAGGCGGCGAAGCGATTTGCGCGCAGGCTGGCTTCGGAGCGGGGCGAGCGCCTGCTTGCCCTGGCTGCGTCCACGATCCGGACGGTGTCGCGAGGGGTGATCGGAATCGCCGCCCTGCAAGCCTTGCTGGCCGGCGTCGGATTTTCGCTGGCGGGAATTCCCGGCGCCAGTCTTCTCACCACCGCTGCGCTCGTTCTTGCGATCGTCCAGATCGGCCCGAGCGTCGTGATCGTTCCCGCGATCATCTGGTCATGGATGACGATGACGCCTGCGTCGGCGGTCTTGTTCACCGCCTACATGATTCCGGTTGGTCTCATCGACAATGTCCTGCGCCCCATCGTGATGGCGCGCGGCTTGACGACCCCCATGCTGGCGATCCTGATCGGCGTGGTCGGCGGCACAATTTCTTACGGCATGACGGGCTTGTTCCTGGGGCCGATCGTGTTGGCGGTCATTTGGGAGCTGATCGCGGCCTGGAACAGCGAGCCGGAGGAGGACGCTCAAGCCTGACGCCGCCGCCAATGTTTCGTCAGGACGAATCTGGCGCGCGCGCCGGTCTTATCGAGACGGGAGACTGCGTTTGAGCATCGTCTCCGGCGCGCCGGCCGAAGCGCCGGCCTCATCCGCTTGCGCGCGCCCGCAGCATGGAAGTCGCTCCGAATTCCGTCGGTATCCGGCGGCGCCGAGCGCGGCGCTGGAGGACGCGTCAGGAGCGCGCCCCGCTTTCGCCGCGCAAGGCGCATCAGGCCGTCAGTCGAACCGCCGCTCGAACAGTTCGGCGTCCTGAGCGGACTTGAAGTAATACGTCTTGGACGACGCGAGCTCCCAGCTTCCGCCCGGATCCGCGCTCCAGCTTTGCCGATGCGCGTAGTCGTGCGGCATGCGCCATTCCGCCGCGCGATTGGCGTCTTCCCATTGCGTCAGCGCGTCTTTCGTCATGTCGCTCGGATCGGATATCCGCACGCTGTAAGGGAACAGCTTGAGTATGTCCTCTTTCGCCGCCTTCATGGGACCTCTCCGGTTTGCCGCGTTTTGCTCGACACGAGGGCGATCGTGGATTTGGCTATGTTCAGCTCTTCGTTCGTCGGGATCATCATGACCTTGACCCGCGACGTCGCCGCGCCGATGTCGCATTCGCAAGCGGCGTTTCTGGCCGGATCGATTTCCGCGCCGAGCCACCGGCAGCCGGCCACGACTTCGGCGCGCGTCGCCGGATCGTTCTCCCCAATGCCGGCTGTGAACACGAGTCCGTCGAGACCGCCGAGCGCTGCGGCGAGCGATCCGATTTCGCGCACGACGCGATAGACGAATAGATTGATCGCTTCCGCGGCCCCCGGCTCGCTGGAAGCCCGCAAGGCCCGCATGTCGGACGATATCCCCGATACGCCGAGCAGGCCGGACCGCTTGTAGACGAGATCCTCGAGCGCGCGCGCATCCAGGCCGTGCCGGTCCATCAAATAGATCAAGACGCCGGGGTCTATCGTGCCGCACCGCGTGCCCATCATCAGGCCGTCGACTGCGGTGAACCCCATCGTGCTCGCGACGCTCCGCCCGTTGTGGATGGCGCAAAGGCTCGCGCCATTTCCGAGATGCGCGACGATAACTTTTCCGCGCGCGATCTCCGGCGCGATATCCTTCAGGCGCGACGCGATGAAATCATAGGATATGCCGTGGAAGCCGTAGCGGCGAAGCCCCTCCTCGGACAACTTGCGCGGCAGGGCGAAGGCTTGCGCCTCCCAGGATTGCGCCCGATGGAAGGCGGTGTCGAAGCAGACGACTTGCGGCAGCGATGGCTGTCGGGCGCGAATCGCGCGGATCGGCGCGAGATTGTGCGGCTGGTGAAGCGGGGCCAGCGGAACGAAGCTCTCGAGCTCCTGCAGGAGCGCGTCCGTCACGACAACCGGCTCGGCGTATCGGGGGCCGCCGTGCACGACGCGATGTCCGACCGCCGCGAGTTCCGTCCCCTTGAGGGCGTCGCCCGCAAGCTCGACCAGCACGTCCATCGCTCCGTCGTGGCCCAACGGCCCGGTAGTCTTCTCGGCGAGCAATTTGCCGTCCGGCGCAAAGAGAAGTCCCTTCGGTGCGGAGCCTATGCCCTCGAAGCGACCTTTCAGAAGCAGTTCCGGCTCGCGCGCGTTGTTGTAGACGGCGAGTTTGATGCTCGATGAGCCGGCGTTGATGACGGCGATGCTGGACATGAACAAACCTCGTGGGGCGGGCACCGCAGCAGTTTACCGCACTGCGGCCGACGCGTTGGCGCGTCGCGCCGCCGCCATCAGCGCCGCAACGGCGCAGGACGCATAGCGCGTAACGAGCGAGTCCGCACGGCTGGTCAGGATCACGGGAACCCGCGCTCCAAGCACGATGCCTGCGCAATCTGCGCCGGCGAGAAACGACAGGCTCTTGGCGAGCATGTTGCCGGCCTCGAGATCCGGCACGACCAGCACGTTGGCGCGACCCGCAACCGGCGAGACGATCTTCTTTACCTTCGCGGCCTCCATGCTGATGGCGTTGTCGAGCGCGAGCGGTCCGTCGAGGACGCCGCCGGTGATCTGACCGCGGTCGGCCATCTTGCAGAGCGCGGCTGCATCGACGGTCGACGACACCTTGGGGTTGACCGTCTCCATCGCCGAGAGGATGGCGACGCGAACCTCGGGCGCGCCGAGCGCGTGCGCGAGATCTATCGCATTCTGCACAATGTCGACTTTATCGGCCAGGGTCGGCGCTATGTTCACCGCCGCGTCGGTAATGATCAGCGCGTCCGGATGGCCGGGCACGTCCAGAACGAAGCAATGACTGATGCGTCGCGCGGTGCGGATGCCGGTCTCGCGCGCGACCACCGCGCCCATCAGCTCGTCTGTATGAAGGCTGCCCTTCATCAAGGCCTCCGCCTCCCCCTTGCGCACGAGGGCGACGGCTTTCTCCGCGGCGTCCTCGCTGTGCGCGGCGTCGACCATCGGCAAACCCGAGATGTCGATTCCGTTCGCCGCGGCGACCTCGCGGATGCGCGCCTGCGGGCCGACGAGAATGGGCCGGATCAGCTTCATCCGGGCCGCCTCGACCGCCCCCTCGAGGGAAACGGCGTCGCAGGGATGCGCCACCGCCACCGCGATGCTGCCGGCCTTGGCCGCACGCTCGACCAGCACGTGGTACTTCTCGTGACTTTTCGTTCTTTGAACCGCGTCCATGGCCACCTGCCTCAACGAGCTTTTCGATTGACGCCAAAGAGCTGCCGGATTTCCGCGACCCGACCTGCGATCTCCGGATCCGGCGCCCCCTTTGCGCCGACGACTTTCTCGATCGTGGCGACGACTTTCTCGAGCCGTCCGGGGTCGTCCGGCAGCATGCGCGGAATCGCGGCCAAGGCGCGCGGCGTGTCCGCCCGCAACAGCGTCGCCTGACGGCGCAGGATCGATTTCAATTGTGAGGACGACACATGCTGATTGTCAGGCGCCGCCGCACGAATCTGTTCGAGGGCGTTGAACTGGCGTTCGTCGACGCCGCCGCCGCGCATCACGTGGAGCAGCGCGCGAATGCCTGCTGCGAGCAATCCCCCGCGATCCATGTCCGCGGCTATTTCCGCCTGGCTTTCTGCGCGCTGCAACGCGCCGGCCTCCCGGTTCGGCGCATCGGCGACGTCGGACTTGAGGCCGACGGCCGCCTGCAGCGCCGGCGATCCATAGGTCGAGTGAAAAACCGCCTCGGTCCACGCCTCGCGCGCCTTGGCGAAATTGTCGAGGCTGGAGACGATCCAGGACGACATCGCCTTCTCGTACTGCAGGAATGGATTGTCGGGCGCGACAGGGTGTCGATGGCCGTCCGCGCGAATGTTTTCCGCGACGCCGGCGATCGGCGCCATCCACGGGTTGCGGTCGGAGAAAGCGCTGAAATATACGCGGTTCGGATGCATCTCGCGCAGGAAGTCGGCGCTCGCCGGCGTTGTCGCCGACTGGACCGACGGGCTCACGAAGGTCCGGTAGAGCCCCTGGTTGATCTCGGAGACGCGGGCCGCCGTCTCGAATTTCCGCTGATCCTCGGCATTGTTGAAACCGAGCGCGCGAATATCGTCGAGCGTGCGCGGGACGAGCTTTGCCACGTGACGGCCCTGCACAAGATCGGGGTTCTCGGTATCTCCGGCGAGCTCGGTGAGCACGACCTCGTAGAGGCCGGGCGGCATCGCATCGATCATGTTCATGTTGAGCGCGAATTCCTCGTGCTCCTTGGTCGCCACAGCCCCGGATACGAAAATGCCGAGGTGCCCGATACTCTGATGCAGACAGTAGATGATCGTCTGTCCGTTCTGGATGATGTCCTCGACATTGTCGTAAAGGTCGAGCACCCAGTCGAGCGCTTGCTGCGGCGGCGTAATGTCGTCGCCGAACGAGCAGAACACCACCACGGGGGAGCGGATTTTCCGGAGATCGACGCGCTGGCCATCGCTCATGATCGTTTTGCCGGTCGTCAGGCGATTGCCGACGAACAGTTCATCGACGATGAACTGCATCTCCTTGGCGTTCAGGATCACCGGCACGCCCCACCATTTCTCGAATTCGAGAAAGCGCTCCGCTTCCGTATCGACTTTCGCGTAGACGTCGTACGGCTTCTTCCAGATCGTATTGGCCGGGTTGTTCGACTCGAAATTGGCGATGAGCGACGCGCCGTCGAACTTGCCGGCGCCGAGGTCGCCCGCCAGCGTCGTCATCCAGCTTCCGCCGAGCATGCCGCCGAGATAGCGCATAGGGTTCTTGCCACGCACGCCCGCCCAGTAGGACAAGGGCGTGCCCGCCAGCACGATCGGCCCCGGCAGCTCGGGATAGAGCGCCGCCATGATCATGATCTGCCAGCCCGCCTGGCAATTGCCGATCAGCGCCGGCTTGCCGTCGGCTTCGGCGTGCAGCTCCGCAACCAGCTTCACGAAATGCGCTTCCGCGTGACAGACGTCTTCGACAGTCTGGTCCGGCATCGGCTCGGGAAGAAAGCCGACGAAATAGCATGGATGGCCGGCGCGCATCGCGACGCCGAGTTCGCTGTCGTGCTTCATGCCGCCGATTCCAGGCCCGTGGCCCGCGCGCGGATCGAACACGATGAACGGGCGTTTGCTCGGGTCGATCTCGACGCCCTCGGGCGCCAGGATCTTCACAAGAACGTAATTGACCGGTTTCGGCAGCGTTCGGCCATCGCAGACGACCTCGGGTTCGAACGTCAGGACGTTGGGCGCGATCCGCTTTATTTGTTCCTCGTAATTATTGCCGCGCTGGCGGAGCACATCCATGAAGAGCACGGAACGCTCGAAGGCGTCGCGCATGTAGTCGAACCACGGATTGCCGGTGCTTTCGTGTTCAGGGCGAGACATGACGATACTCCGTTTGATGTGCGTGGCGTCCAGCGAGCCGGCATTGCGCCGCTTGGCCAGGTTTCTCCGTCAGAACTCGATCGGGGCCTCGCGTCAGTCGATGATGTGATACCCGCCGTCGATGAAGATCGTGTCTCCCGTGATGAGCTTCGCCGCGTCGAGCGCGAGGAACGCCGTGGCTATGCCGACGTCGTCGATGCTCACCAGACTGCGGGCCGGCGCTTTCGAACGCGCCTTTTCCAGAAGCTCGTCGAATTCGGCTATCCCGGACGCCGCCCGCGTCGCCAACGGCCCCGGCGAGATGGCGTGGACGCGAATGCCTTTTGGTCCGAGTTCGGCGGCGAGATAGCGGACCGACGCTTCGAGGGCCGCCTTGGCGACGCCCATGATATTGTAGTTTTCGACGACCGCCTGCGCGCCATAATAGCTCATGGTGAACAGCGTTCCGCCGTTCTTCATCAGCGGTTCGGCAAGATGCGCCGTGCGGAGGAAGGACCAGCACGAGACGTCCATCGTGGTCAGGAATCCCTGCTTGCTGACGTCGACGACGCGGCCATGCAGAGCCTCCTTCGGCGAGAAGGCGATGGAGTGCAAGACGAAATCCAGATGCCCCCATTTCGCGCCGATCTCCTCGAAGACCGCTTCAAGCTGGCCATCCTGCAGCACATCGAGCGGGAGGAATAGCGGCGCTTCGAGTTCCCGCGCGAGCGGTTCGACGAAACGTCTCGATTTCTCGTTCAGGTAGGTGACGGCCAATTCTGCGCCGAGTCCCCTGAACGCCCTCGCGCAGCCCCAGGCGATCGACTGGTCGTTCGCGATGCCGATCACCAGGCCGCGCTTGCCTTCGAGAAGTTTCGCCGCGTCGCGAATTTTCGGGATCATCGCGTACTCCTCTCCTCTTCCTCACGCCAGGACAGCGCCGTTCGGAATGCGACTTCTAGTCTCGTTTCCGGTAAGCCGCTCTGATTGGCGTCAAGCAGCGCGCCGGCAAAGCTGCTTCGGAACGCGACGCCAGCGACCCGCGTCGGCATGGCCGGGCAGCCTCGCCAACCCGAGATTGGCGACAAAGAGCGTATCATTTTGATAATATTGAAGTATGGTGACCGGGCGGGGAACTGCGGCCTGCGGTCGCCCACGAAAGATTTGATTTGAAATGTGTCGCGTCGACACTATCACAATCGGCGGGCAAACCCGCGGGCAGGACGGGTGTGGAGGAAGCATGTCAGCCACGTCGCGGTGGGACGAAGGCAAAGCCCGGGAAATCGTCGATCGGCTGCGCGCATTGGAAGGCGCCACCCTGCCGATTCTGCACGCGCTTCAGGACGAGTTTGGATTCGTGGACGCTTCGGCGGTGGGCCTGATTGCCGAGGCGCTGAATCTCTCCCGCGCCGAAGTGCACGGGACGATCAGCTTCTACCATGATTTCCGCGACCGGCCCGCGGGTCGCCGCTCGATCAAGATTTGCCGCGCCGAGGCTTGCCAGGCCAACGGCTGCGAAGAGCTTGTCGACGAATTGCGCGCGCGCCACGGCGTCGACGCCGACCGCCAGGACGACGAGAGGCTGACGATCGAGACCGTCTATTGTCTCGGCAATTGCGCGCTCGGCCCCAACGCGCTGGTTGACGGCCAGCTCGTCGCAAGGCTCGACGCCGATCGCCTGTGGGAACTCTGCGCTGACGCCGGAGCGCCGCGATGAGCCCGGCGCGCGTCTTCATTCCGAAGGACGCCGCCGCGCTCTCGGTCGGCGCCGACGCCGTCGCGCGCCTGATCGGCGAGGAGGCCGCGCGGCGCGGCGCGGCAATCGAGATTGTGCGCACCGGCTCGCGCGGCATGGTGTGGCTCGAGCCTCTGATCGAAGTCGAAACCGCGAATGGTCGCACCGCCTACGGGCCGGTTTCCGGGCGCGACGTCGCCTCGCTGTTCGACGCGGATTTCCTCGGCGGCGGCGCGCACGCTCTGTCGCAAGGCGCCGTGGCGGACATGGACTGGATGCGCCGGCAGGAGCGCGTCACCTTCGCGCGCGTCGGCGTCATCGACCCGCTCTCGCTGGGCGACTACCGGGCGCATGGCGGCCTGAAAGGTCTTTCGCGCGCGCTGGAGACAAGCGGCGCGGAGATCGTCGCCGCGGTAACGGCGTCGGGCTTGCGCGGCCGCGGCGGCGCGGGCTTTCCGGCCGGCGTCAAATGGAAGACCGTCTTCGATGCGGCCGCGCCGCAGAAATACGTGGTCTGCAACGCCGACGAAGGCGACAGCGGCACGTTCGCCGACCGGATGCTGATGGAAGGCGATCCCTTCCTGCTGATCGAGGGCATGGCGATCGCGGGCCTCGCGGTCGGCGCGACCAAGGGCTTCGTCTATATCCGGTCCGAATATCCGCACGCGTTTCGCACGATGACGGCCGCGATCGAGGCGGCGCGAAAGGCCGGCCTCCTCGGCGCCTCCGTGCTCGGCTCGGGCCGGGCCTTCGACATGGAGGCGCGCCTCGGCGCCGGCGCATATATTTGCGGCGAGGAAACCGCGCTGCTGGAGAGCCTCGAGGGCAGGCGCGGCGTGGTGCGCGCCAAGCCGCCGCTGCCGGCGCTGCACGGTTTGTTCGGCAGGCCGACGATCGTCAACAACGTGCTCACGTTGGCCGCCGCGCCGTCGATCCTCGCCGAGGGACCGCAGGCCTATCGCGACTACGGCGTCGGCCGTTCGCGCGGGACCATGCCGTTCCAGCTCGGCGGCAATGTGAAGCGCGGCGGTCTTGTCGAGCTGCCCTTCGGCGCGACATTGCGCGATCTGGTCGAAGGTTTCGGCGGCGGCGCGCGAACAGGCCGGCCGATCCGCGCCGTGCAGGTCGGCGGCCCGCTCGGCGCCTATCTGCCGGCCTCGCAGTTCGACACGCCGCTCGACTACGAGGCTTTCGCGGCCATGGGCGCCATGCTCGGCCATGGCGGCGTCGTCGTGTTCGACGATAGCGTTGATATGGCGAGGCAGGCGCGTTTCGCCTTCGAATTCTGCGCGAAGGAAAGCTGCGGCAAGTGCACGCCGTGCCGCATCGGCGCGGTGCGCGGCGTGGAGACGATGGACCGCATCGTCGCCGGCGTCGAGCGCGACAAGAACCTCGACGTTCTCGCCGATCTCAATCAACTGATGACGGACGGCTCTCTCTGCGCCATGGGTGGATTGACGCCCATGCCAGTGATGAGCGCGCTGCGTCATTTCCCGGAAGATTTCCGCCGCGCGCCGCAGAACGTGGCCGCGGAATAGGAGACAAGAATGCGTCCGACGCCAGCCGCGGGCCTCATCAGGGAGATCGACTTCGGCACGCCGATTCCGGCGAGCGAGACCCTTGTCTCGCTGACCATCGACGGTGTCGAGGTGAGCGTGCCCCAGGGGACCTCGGTCATGGCGGCCGCCATGATGTCGGGCACGACGATTCCGAAGCTCTGCGCCACGGATTCTCTCGAACCCTTCGGCTCCTGCCGGCTTTGTCTTGTCGAGATCGAAGGCCGCAAGGGGACGCCGGCCTCCTGCACCACGCCCGCCGAGCCGGGCATGGTCGTGCGCACGCAGACCGACCGTCTCGCCAAGCTGCGGCGCGGCGTGATGGAGCTCTACATCTCCGATCACCCGCTGGACTGCCTCACCTGCGCCGCCAACGGCGATTGCGAGCTGCAGGACATGGCGGGCGCCGTCGGCCTGCGCGAGGTGCGCTACGGCTATGCGGGAGACAATCACTTCGGCGACGCCAAGGACGAGACGAATCCTTATTTTTCCTACGACCCTGCAAAATGCATCGTCTGCAACCGCTGCGTGCGCGCCTGCGAGGAAACGCAGGGCACGTTCGCGCTGACGATCTCGGGCCGCGGTTTCGACTCGCGCGTTGCGGCTGGACCGACTGACTTTCTTTCATCGGAATGCGTCTCGTGCGGCGCCTGCGTGCAGGCCTGCCCGACGGCGACGCTGATCGAAAAGAGCGTGATCGCGCACGGCCAACCCGATCGCTCCATCGTGACGACCTGCGCCTATTGCGGCGTCGGCTGCTCCTTCAAGGCGGAGATGCAGGGCGACCGGCTCGTGCGCATGGTTCCCTACAAGGACGGCGCGGCCAACGAAGGCCATTCCTGCGTCAAGGGGCGCTTCGCCTGGGGCTATGCGACCCACAGGGACCGCATCACGAAGCCGATGGTCCGCGCGAAGATCACGGACCCCTGGCGCGAAGTATCGTGGGACGAGGCGATCCAGCGCGCGGCATCGGAGTTCAAGCGCATCCAGGCGGCGTACGGCCGCGAGTCGGTCGGCGCCATTACTTCCTCGCGCTGCACCAACGAGGAGGTCTTCCTCGTGCAGAAGCTGGTGCGCGCCGCCTTCGGCAATAACAATGTCGACACCTGCGCGCGCGTCTGCCATTCGCCGACCGGCTACGGCCTGTCGCAGACCTTCGGAACGTCGGCCGGCACGCAGGACTTCAAGTCCGTCGACAAATCCGACGTCGTCGTCGTCATCGGCGCCAATCCGACCGACGCGCACCCGGTGTTCGCATCGCGCCTGAAGAAGCGCCTGCGCGCCGGCGCGAAACTCATCGTCGCCGATCCGCGCCGCATCGAGCTGGTCAAGGCGCCGCACATTCAGGCCGCGCACCACCTGCAATTGCGGCCGGGCGCGAATGTCGCGCTGCTCAACGCGCTCGCGCATGTCATCGTCACGGAAGGCCTCGTAAACGAGGCGTTCGTGCGGGACCGCTGCGATCCCGCCGACTTCGACGCCTGGGCGCGCTTCGTCGCGCAGGACGACAATTCGCCCGAGGCGACCGAAAAACATACGGGCGTTCGGGCCGCCGACGTGCGCGCCGCCGCCCGGCTCTACGCGACCGGCGGCAATGGCGCGATCTACTACGGCCTCGGCGTGACCGAGCACAGCCAGGGGTCCACGGCTGTCATGGCCATCGCCAATCTCGCCATGGCGACCGGCAATGTCGGCCGCGAGGGCGTCGGCGTGAACCCGCTGCGCGGCCAGAACAACGTGCAGGGCTCGTGCGACATGGGCTCCTTCCCGCATGAATTCTCGGGCTATCGCCACGTCTCCGACGCTGCGACGCGCGAGACGTTCGAGCGCCTCTGGAGCGTTACGCTCGACGGCGAGCCCGGCCTGCGCATTCCCAACATGCTGGACGAGGCCGTCGACGGCGCCTTCAAGGGTCTTTACGTGCAGGGCGAGGACATCGCCCAGTCGGACCCCGATACGCAGCACGTGACGGCGGGACTTGCCGCGATGGAATGCGTCGTCGTGCAGGACCTGTTTCTCAACGAGACGGCAAAATATGCGCACGTCTTCCTGCCCGGCGCGTCGTTTCTCGAGAAGGACGGCACGTTCACCAATGCGGAACGCCGCATCAACCGCGTGCGACAGGTGATGCAGCCGCTGGGCGGCAAGGCGGAATGGCAGGCGACCTGCGATCTCAGCGCAGCGCTCGGCTATCCCATGCGTTACCAGCGTCCCGGCGAGATCATGGACGAGATCGCGCGGCTGACGCCGGGCTTCAAGGGCGTGAGCTACGCCCGGCTCGACGAAATGGGCTCCGTGCAATGGCCCTGCAACGACGCGGCGCCCAATGGCACGCCGCTCATGCACATCGACCGTTTCGTGCGCGGCAAGGGCCGCTTCATGCTGACGGAATATGTGCCGACCGACGAACGCGCCGGCCCGCGTTTCCCACTGCTGCTGACGACCGGCCGCATTCTCTCGCAATACAACGTCGGCGCGCAGACGCGGCGCACCGCCAATAATGCCTGGCATGACGAGGACGTGCTCGAGATACATCCGTTCGACGCCGAAAACCGGGGCGTACGCGCCGGCGACCTCGTGTCGCTCGAAAGTCGAACGGGCGAGATAGCGCTACGCGCCGAGATCACGGATCGCGTGCAGCCCGGCGTCGTCTATACGACCTTCCATCACGCGCTCACCGGCGCCAACGTCGTGACGACGGAAAATTCCGACTGGGCGACCAATTGCCCGGAATACAAGGTGACGGCGGTGCAGGTGCGCCGCACGAACCAGCATTCGGCATGGCAGGAACGCAATGCCGAAGAAGATGTGAGCCTGCGCCGTATCGGCGCGTCGGAACTGGTCGCGGCGAAATGAGCGCACAGTCGAAAAAGCTGATCGTGATGGCCGGGCAGATCGCGAGCTTCTTTCGTCCCTACCCGCACGACCAGGCCGTGCGTTCGATCGCGGAGCACATCAACAAGTTCTGGACGCGCAAGATGCGCGACGAATTCCTGAACCTGCCTGAAATACGCGACGGAACCAGCGATCCGCTGCTCGTCGCGGCGTCGAAATCGATACGAGCCGGCTAGGCGCAGGTCGCGCTGCGCTGTCGGTCCGCTTGTCAGAGCACGACGACACGCGCGCCCTTCGGCACGCGTCGGTAGAGGTCCACGACGTCGGAATTCAGCATCCGGATGCAGCCGGAGGAAACCGCCTGCCCGATGGTCTCCGGCTCGTTCGTGCCATGGATGCGGAACAAAGTGTCCTTGGAGCCCTTGAACAGATAGAGCGCGCGCGCCCCCAGCGGATTCTCGATGCCGCCCTCCATGTGCGCCGGCAGATCGGGGCGGCGCAGCAGCATCTCGCGCGGCGGCGTCCAGCCGGGCCAGTAGGCCTTGCGGCCGACATGCGCGGCGCCTTTCCATGCAAAGCCCTGCCGGCCGACGCCAATGCCATATTCGATCGCCTGCCCGCCAGCGAGCGACAGGTACAATTTGCGGCTCCTGGTATCGACGGTGATGGTTCCGGCGGGCTGGCCCGTCGGGTCGCCGACGAGGTTGCGCGTCTGGTCTCTCCAGTCGATCTCGTCATCGTAATTGATGGCCGTCGAATAGGCCGGGTCGGCGTCGGGCGGCAAGGCCGCCCTCAGGGACCTGCGCTGGGGGCCGAGTTGTCTCGGCCGCCCGCCCGTATCGTCGTCGAAATCCCTCTCGGTCTGCACGCCGCCGCGCGGCCGCGTCATCGGCCGGCGGTAGTCGTAGTCGTCATCGGCGTCGTAATCCGGCGCAGCTCGCGCGCCGTAATAGGATTGAGAAGGCCACGGCGTCGGCATGCCCTGCGCATGCGCGGCCGCGGGAAACGCCAAGCCGAGCACAAACGATGAGGCGGCAAGCCGCCAGACAGAATTCCACGACATTGCTCCACTCCGCTACACGAGCTGTCGTTGGTCGACCGAATTTCTATCTAATGTTCGAGATTGTCCAGACAATGGCGCGTCGGCGGGGCGTTTCTTCCTTCAGTCTCAGTGCGCGGCGCCGAGATAGGCCGCTTGCACCGCCGGATCGTTCCGCAGCTTTTCCGCCGGTCCCGAAACGCTGATCGAGCCGTTCTCCAGGACGTAGCCGAAATCTGCGACATTGAGGGCCGCCGCCGCAAACTGCTCGACCAGCAACATCGTCACCTTCGACGCCTTGAGGCGCGCCACCGTCGCGAACACTTCCTCGACGAGGCGCGGCGCAAGGCCCATGGACGGTTCGTCGAGCAGCAGCACGCGCGGGTCGAGCATCAGAGCGCGCGCCATGGCCAGCATCTGCTGCTCGCCGCCCGAGAGCGTGCCCGCGAGCTGGTCGCGGCGCTCCGCCAGCCGGGGAAAGAGTTCGAACATGCGCTCGAGATCGCGGTCGACGTCGCCTTTAGGACGTGCGCCGGTGAGCCGCGGAAAGGCGCCGAGCAGCAGGTTGTCGCGCACCGGCAGGGTCGTGAACACCCGCCGGTTTTCCGGCGAATGGGCGACGCCGCGCCGTGTGATGCGATAGGCCGGCTGGCCCGCGATCTCGTCGCCGCCAAGCTGGATCGAGCCCGACTGCGGCTTGATCATGCCGGAGACGGCGCGCAGCGTCGTCGTCTTGCCGGCGCCGTTGGAGCCGATCAGGGTGACGAGCTGGCCCTCCTGCACCTGCAGGGAAATGCCGTGCAGCACCTGCACCTTGCCATAGCCGGCGACGAGATTGTCGACTTTGAGCATCGTCGGCTCCTCAGACTGCGGTCGCGGCCGCGCCGCCGAGATAGGCTTCGATCACGCGTGGATTGGCCTGCACCTCGGCGGCCTTTCCTTCTGCGATCTTCTCCCCGAAGTCGAGAACGGTGATCGTGTCGCAGACGCTCATCACGACGTCCATGTGATGTTCGATCAGGATGATCGTGATGCCGTGGTCGCGGATCTTGCGGATGATGCTCATCAACTCCTTGATGTCGGGCGCCGTGAGGCCTGCCGCCGGCTCGTCGAGCAGCAGCAGCTTCGGATCGAGCGCGAGCGCGCGACCGATCTCCAGCAGGCGTTGCTTGCCGTAGGGCAGGTTGCGCGCCTCTTCGTTGGCGAGGCTCGCAAGTCCGACGAAGTCGAGAATGGCGGCGGCGCGCTTTCGCGCAACCGCCTCGTCGGCCCTGGCGCGGGGCAGCCCCAGCGCGATCTCGAAAATGCCGGAGCGGTAGGCGTGCTGCAGGCCGACCAGTACGTTCTCGGTCAGCGTGAGCTCGCCGAACAATTGCACGTTCTGGAAGGTGCGCGCGACGCCGAGCGCGGCGATCTGCGGCGAATTGAGACCCGCCAGACTGTGGCTCTCGAACTTCACCTCGCCTGCGGTCGGCGTGTAGATACCCGTCAGCACGTTCATCATCGTGCTCTTGCCCGAGCCGTTCGGGCCGATCAGGCCGTGGATCGTGCCGGGCTTGACCGAAAGGTCGACGCCGCCGAGCGCCTTCAGGCCGCCGAATTGCATGACGACGCGGCCGACGTCGAGCAGCGGACGATCCTTGGCGACGACGGGCGCGGCGACGAAAGCGTCGCTTTCCGCGCCGCCTTTGGTCGACATCTGCGCGCGGCCGAACATGCCGGGCATGGCCTGCGCGAAAATCTGCTTCAGGAAGCCGACGATGCCGTCCGGCAGATAATAGACGACGAACAGGATCATCATGCCGAACAGCGTCAGCTTGAAGTCCGTGATCTTCTGCAGGAACAGCGAGAAGATGAAAAAGGCGACGCACAGCAGGACGGGCGTGACCACCCGCGACCGGCTTTCCGGATTGCGGATCGCCGAGGCGCCGCCCGCGAGCACCGCCACCGCCGCGATGACGCCGGCGACGATGCGGAACAGGTTGATGTCGGCGAGCAGGTTCGGCAGGTAGACGATGATCGCCGCGCCGATCAGCGGACCGAGCCGCGACTTGCGGCCGCCCATGGTCACCGCGAGCAGGAAGAGCACTGACAGTTCGAACGAGAAATTGTTCGGCGCGATATATTGCTCGGAATAGGCGAAGAATACGCCCGCAAAGCCCGCGAAGGCCGCGCTCGTCACGAAGGCGATCACCTTGTGGCGATAGACCGATACGCCCATGCAGTCGCAGGCGATCGGGCTGTCGCGCAGCGCCTCGAAGGCGCGGCCGAAGCGGGAGGCGAGGATGCGGTTGATGATCACGATCACGCCGACGAGCGCAATGCCGGAGAGAATGAAGAACTGCGACTCCTTCATGCGCTTCGCCGACATGTCGAGGAAGGGCAGCACGTTGGAATAGTCGCGCCAGTCGAACAGCGCCGGCGTCGAGAACTTGACGCCGAGCGGCCCGTTGGTCAGCGGCACGATTTCGTTGATGAGGATCTGCACGATGGTGCCGAAGGCCAGCGTCACCATGGCGAGATAGGGGCCGGTGACGCGCAGCGCCGGCAGCGCGAGCAGCGCGCCGAAGGCGGCCGTGACAATGGGCGCCGCGACCAGAGAGGGCCAGAAGCCGACGTTGAAATGCATCGACAGGACGCCGGCCGTATAGGAGCCGATGCCAAACAGCGCCGCGTGGCCGATCGAGACCTCGCCGGTGTAGCCGAACACGATGTCGAGCCCGAGCACGACGATGGCGAAGATGGCGATCGTCTGCAGGAGATGCAGGTAGTAAGGACTCGAGACGACGAAAGGAATGACGAGGACGGCGACGACGGCGGCCAGCAGGGGAAGGATCTTGCGCATCGGCTCAGACCTTCTTGATCGTGGCGACGCCGAACAGGCCGGACGGTTTGAACGACAGCACGAGCAGCAGAAGAACGAGGCCCGGCACGTCCTTGTACCCGGTCGAAATGTAGAAGCCGGTCAGCGTCTCGACGATGCCGAGGATAAGCCCGCCGACGATCGCGCCGACGCCCGACGACAGGCCGCCGATGATCGCGACCGCGAAAGCCTTGAGCCCGAGCACTGCGCCCATGGCGGCGCCGGTCAGCGTCACCGGCGCGACCAGAACGCCGGCAAACGCCGCCGAGAGCGAGGAAAGCGCATAAGAGAAGGTGATGACGAGCGAGGTGTTGACGCCCATCAGGCCGGCGGCGTCGCGGTCGTTGGCGGTCGCCACCACCGCCTTGCCGAAGATCGACCGGCGGTTGAAGATTTCGACGGCGGCCATCAGCGCGAGCGCGCCCGCGACAATGGCGATTTCCATCGGCTGGATGCGCACGGGCCCGATCTGCAGCGCGGCCTCCGGCAGCGGCGAGGGGAATTTCAGGGGGTCGCGGCCCCAGATGTTTTCCGCGAGATTCTTGAAGATGATGCCGAGCGCGATGGTGGCCATGATCCAGCCGGCTTCCGACTTGATCTTGATCGCCTGCCGCACGCCGAGCCACTCGACGAAGGCGCCCTGCGCGAGGCCGAAGACGAAGACGACCGGCAGCATCAGCAGATAGGCCCAGAACGTGCCGATCGACTGGCCGATCAGAAAATTGATTGTCGTGAGACCGACCAGCGCGCCGAGCATCAGGGCTTCGCCCTGTCCGAAATTCAGCGTCTTGGAGGTCGCGAAGGTCAGTTGGTAGCCGAAAGCGATGACCGCATAGATCATGCCGACGGAAACGCCGCTGACGATGAGTTGGGCGAAGATATTCATGGCAGGCGCGCTCGCGTGGAAACGCCGCGCCCCCGAGGGCGCGGCGTTCGAGTGAGACCGGGGGCCTTGTCCGCCCCGGGAAACGTTTCGGATCAGCCCTTCGGCTTGATGCGCATCGCCTTGTCGCCTTCCAGATCCTCCGGATGCGCAGGCACGACCCGGCCGCCCTTGACGAGGCCCATCACGGGAATGTTCGCCGTGATCGCTTCATGGTCGGTGGCGCTGAAGGGCTTGTCGTAGATCGTGACCACGCCCTCGATCTTCTCGTTGAGATTCTCGAGCGCCTCGCGGACCTTGCGGCCGTCGGTCGAACCCGCCTGCTTGATGGCGGCGGCGAGCAGATACACCGAGTCGTAGCCCTGCGCGGCGGACACCGGCGAGGGCATGCGGTCGATGTTGTACTTCTTCTGGTAGGCCTCGATGAACGCCTTGCGCTTGGGCGTCGTCGGCAACTGAATGAAGGTCTGCGGCATGATCGCGCCGTCGCCGTTGGCGCCGGACGTGTCGATGTAGCTGGCCATCGACAGCGTCCAGGAGCCGATCAGCGGCACTTTCCAGCCGAGCTTCGCCATGGCGTTGGCGATCTGCGCCAGTTCCGGACCGATCGCGTAGGTGAGGATCACGTCGGCGCCGGCTTCCTTGGCGCGCAGAACCTGCGCGGTCATGTCGGTGTCGCCGATGTTGAATTTTTCGGTCGCCACCGGCGTGACGCTCATGCCGGCAAGCGTCTTGACGAGATCGTCCTTGCCGAGCTGGCCGTAATTCGTCGAGTCCGCCAGGATCGCCGGCTTCTTGAAGCCCTGGCGCTTGATCGCTTCGTTGGCGATCATCCCCGACTGGATCGTGTCGTTGGCCGAGGTGCGGAAGATATAGTTGGACTTGTGCTCCGGCGGCTTGAACTGCTGCGAGATGACCGAACCGGTGGCCACGTTGTTGATGACCGGAATTTCGGCTTCCTGGTAGAAGCGCTGCGAGGCGAGCGCGACGCCGGTGTTGATGTAGCCGACGGTGGCGACGACCTGCTCCTTGTTGATGAGCTCCTGCGCAATCTGCACGCCGAGTTCGTTCTTGGCTTCGTCGTCGCGTTCGATCAGTTGGATCTGCTTGCCGAGCACGCCGCCGGCCTTGTTGATTTCTTCAGTCGCGAGCTTGACGCCGTCGCGCATCGAAACGCCCATGGAGGCCGAGCCGCCGGTGAACGGTCCGGAAAGGCCGATCTTGATCGAATCCGCGGCATGGGCCGAAGCGGTCAGCGCCGTCGTAGCGGCGAGCGCAATCACGAAATGTCTGAGCTTCACTCTGTTCTCCCTCCACAGCGGACGTACGCTCCGCTTGCGCTCGCCTTCTAGCATGCTGGTTTGGGGCTCTCTAGCAATTTGTGCATTGTTGCAGCGCAAAAATCACATGCCTTCGGGCATGGTCGCCCCGCCTGTCTTCCCGTCCGACACCCGCGCCAGCCGCGGTTCGACGCAAGCGAGGCGCCTCGGCAATTCGGCCCTGTCGTCTATGATGGCAAAAGCAACGCGGAGCGGTCGTGCATGGCGTCGAACTCGAGAAGCGTCTATCTCGCCGGCCCGCTCGGTTTTTCCGAACTTGGCCGTGCCGGCCAGTCCGCGCTTGCCGCGCTCGCGCGAGACCTGGGCTACGAGGTCATCGACCCCTTCGCGCTCGCGCCGCCGGGGGAGATCGAACGCATTGCGCGTCTGTCCTCCCTGGACGCGCAGCGCGAAGCCTGGCGCCTGCTCAACCGGCAAATCGGCGAGACCAACATGCGCGCCATCGACGGCTGCGGCCTCGTGCTGGCGGTGCTCGACGGCGTGGATGTCGATAGTGGCGCGGCGGCCGAGATTGGCTATGCATTCGCGCGGGGCAAGCGCATCGTCGGTTATCGCGGCGACTTTCGTCTTGCGGCTGACAATGTCGGCTCGACCGTCAACCTCCAGGTCGAATATTTCATCCACGCGAGCGGCGGTGAAATCGTTGCGTCGCTCGACGCCCTGCGCGCGCGCCTTGCCATCGACTGACGCGGTCAGTTCACGCGGGCAGCCGGCCAGGTCCAGATGCGCATCGGCGTCGCAATATTCTTCAGCTGCTTCACGCCGATGTCTTCGAGTTCGATCGCCGTGCGCCCGCGCAGGAACTGATAGGCCTGCTCGGTCACGGCGATCCCTGCGGGTTCCGCGATCTCCTGCGCGCGCGCCGCCAGCGCCACGCCCTCGCCGAGACGGTCGAGCTGGCTGACGATCACGTCGCCGACGGCGACCCCCACGCGAAACTTCATGCCGCCGCGCGCGCCTTCGGCCTCTTCGCGCGTCGCCATGGCGGTCTGGAACATCACCGCCCATTCCATGGCGTCGACCACGCTCGGAAATTCAACGAGGGCGCCGTCGCCGAGCATCTTGAACAGGACGCCATGCCATTGCACGAGCGTTGGCACGACCACTTCCGCGAATATGCGATCGAGCGCGGCCAGCGTCCCGACTTCGTCCTCATGCACGAAGCGGCTGAAATCGACGAGATCGAAAGCGACGATCGCCGCCAGGCGCCGCTCCGAATTGCGCGCCGGCGACCATTTGATCCGCCGCAGGATAGAGCGGATGCGCGCCACGAGCTCACGCAATTCGCAGGGCTTGGCGATATAGTCGTCGGCGCCGAGCTCCAGTCCCACGACGCGGTCGATCGTGCTGGCGGTAGCGGTCAGCATGATGATCGGGCAGCCGCAGGTCTGTTTCAGGAAGCGGATGAGCGACAGCCCATCCTCGCCGGGCATGTTGAGATCGAGCACGACCAGCTCCGGCGTCGCCTGCTTCAGCGCCTCGCGCAGATCCGTCCCGCCATCGCACAGCATCGCGTCGAAGCCGTGCATCCGCAGGTAGTCGCCCACCATGTCGCGCGCGTCGGCGTCGTCGTCGACGACGAATATCATCTGGCCTTTGCTCATGCCCTCATTCCATGCTGCGCGGACTTGAGCCCGATCGAGATGGACGCGCCGCCCGTCTCGCCCTGCGTGACCGCGATCGACCCGTCATGGAGATCGATAATCCTCTTCACGATCGACAGCCCGAGACCCGTCGACGTCTCGCCGCCCGTGGGCTTGGCCGACAGGCGCTGGAAGCGGCCGAACAGCCGCGTCATGTCCTCCGGCATAAAGCCCGGTCCGGCGTCCGTGACCTTGACGATATTGCTGTCGCCGGCAGAGAAGACCTCCACGCCGATCGAGCCGCCGATCTGAGAGTACTTGATCGCGTTGCTCACGAGATTGTCGACCGCCTCGCGAATGCGTTCGGGATCGCACTGGGTCGCCAGCATTCCGGATGTGGCGAGTTCGATCCGCTGGTCCTTGCGCTCGGCCAGCGGCCGGTTCGCCTCCACGACGTCGCGCACGATCGCGCCCAGGTCGACAACCTCGTTTCGCACGGAAATGTCGAGCGCGTCGTTCATCGCATCTGTGATGAGTTCGTCGATCATTGAAGTCAGGCGCAAGGCCGAGGCGCGGATATGCCGCAATTGCGGCGTTGCGACCTGAGCGCTTTCCGCATTCCTCGAGAATATTTCCTCCAGGATTTCCGAGCGCCCGAGAATCACGTTGAGCGGATTTTTCAGGTCGTGCGCAACCTTGCCCAGAACCTCGCTCTGAAAATCGTTGACCTGGCGCACGCGCCGCCACTGCGCCTCGAGCCGGCGATTGGCGGCGAGCAATTCAGCGGTCCGCTCCTCGACGCGCCGCTCGAGATCGACATTGGCCTGCTGGAGCTGCGAATAGAGAACGACATTGTCGAAGGCGATTGACAAGCGGCTCGAAAAGACCTCGATCAGCGCGCGATCGGTATCGGTCAGGCGCTTGCCGGCGTCGAGAAAAACCACGACTTCGGCGCTGCTATGCGTGGATATGTACAGAACGGTGCGTCGATCCCTGAATTCGGTGCGCCGCGTCGAGAAGGCATGGTCAACGAGATCGAGCAGGTCGCGGTCGAGGCCCTCGAGATTGTCGGCGCCGACGCATTCCCGGTAACAGCCTGATCCCGCCAGAACGGCAAATCTTCTGCCGCCCGCGCCGAGCTCGCGCAGGATGAGTATGCCGGCGCAGTCGACCGCCAGCAGCGAGGCGACCTGCGTCAGAACCCCCTCGGCGAGGCGCTGCATCGAGCGAAAATCGAACAGGGTAGGCGTCGCCTCGATGATGATTTCAAGTCCGCGACGGGTCTCGATCATCGTGCGTAACTGCATGTGGCTGCGCAGCGCGGCTGTCAGCGAGGTGAACAGCTTGTCGGCGGTCAGCTCCGTCTTCGCCTTGTAGTCGTTGATATCGTAGTCGACGATCACCTGCCGCTCAGGCGCCTGGCCCGGCTCGCCTGTGCGAAGAATGATGCGCACCGCCTCGTTGCGTAGTTCGCGGCGGATGTAGTCGACGAGTTCGAGCCCGGCCTGATCGGTCTCCATCACCACGTCGAGCAACACGACCGCTATGTCGGGCGTGGCGGCGAGCAGGCGCCGTCCTTCGGCCGCGGAATAGGCCGACAGGAGTTCGATTCCGTCGCCATTGAGCGAATAGTCGTAGAGGGCGAACCGTGTGCCGTCATGGACTGCCGGATCGTCGTCGATGATCGCGACTTTCCACGCCTTGGCTTCAGGGCGCGAGGGCGGCGTTGCGTCGTCTTCGACGAGGCGGATGAGGTCGTCGTCGCTCATGCTTTTGCTTCGAGTGGCTTTTCCTGGGCGGCAAACTGCGGCGCGTTCGTCGGCAAGACCATGCGGAATCGCACACCGCGCCCGGGCTCGGAACTGATGGCGATGCGGCCGCCGAGCTGGTTGGTCACGATATTGTGCACGATATGCAGACCGAGTCCCGTCCCGCCGCGTCCGCGCGCGGTCGTGAAGAAAGGATCGAAGGCGCGCCGCTTCACGTCGTCCGTCATTCCCTGGCCATTGTCGACGAAGGAAATCTCGACATGTTCGGCGTCCGGTTTCGTGACCCTGATGTCGATCGCGCCGTCCACGTCGGGCGTAAATGCGTGGGTGACCGCGTTGAGCGTGAGGTTGGTCAGGACCTGACCCCAGGAGCCGGGATAACTGTTCATCTCGACATGCTCGGGGCATTCGATCCGAAGCGCAATATTGCGCTTGCTCAGCGTCGGCCGCAGCGAAAGCATGATCTGGTCGGTCAGCGTGCGCATGTTGAATATTCGCCGTTCGGCGTGGCTTCGGTCGACGGCGACCTGCTTGAAGGATTGGATCAGTTCGGCTGCGCGGTGCAGGTTGGAGAGCAGCATATTTGCGGCCTCCCGGTTGCCGTCGATGAATTCGTTGAGGCGCGAGCGCCGGAGTTCCCCCCGTTTCAATTCTTCGCTGAAGGCTTCGCAGCGCCGCGCCAGCGTCGAGGCGACGGTCACGCTGATGCCGACGGGATTGTTGACCTCGTGCGCGACGCCTGCGACCAGACCGCCGAGCGCAGCCAGTTTTTCCGCCTCGATCAGGCTGTTCTGGGTTTCGCGCAACTCCTCGTAGGCGACTTCCGTCCGCCGCTTGGAGGCGATGAGATCCGCCTCGGCCTGCAGTTTGGCGATGGCGTTCTCGCGGAAGATTTCCAGCGCCCGCGCCATGCCGCCGATTTCGTCGCGCGCCTCCGTTCCGCCGACGCGCGTGTCGAGCCGCCCCGCGGCGATCCGGTTCATGGATTGCATCAGCGATTGCAGCGGAAGGCTGACCGAGCGCGCAAACACCGCGCCGAAAAATCCGATGACCGCGAGCGACACGAGGGTCACGATGGCGATGACGAGAAAGACGGCGTTCAGGGCGCGATCGAGCTGTCCCTGGACCCGGGTCTCGCGCCGCCGCATGTTGTCGGACAGCGCCGTCGCCAATTCCGACATCTGCGCCTGGCTCTTGTCGACGACATTTTGCAGCAGCCTGTTCTGCTCCTTGAATTCGGCGGTCAGCTTCTGCAGGCCCTCCTTGAGCTGCCGGGCGCGCGTCTGCAGCCGCTGGAGCGCGGCGCGCTGAATGTCGCCGTTCGACAGGTCCAGCATGACGGGAATCGTATTGATGATCGTGTCGAGATTGCTCAGGGCTTCGTCGGCGGGCGTCGAAGAAGTCGAAAGATAGTAGGAGTTGATCGCAACCGATGTGGTCGCAAAGGCCTCGCGCGATTTGCTGAGCGGGGGCGCGATCAGCGCGGTGCGGTCGGCGATCGTGCTTTCCAGAATCGCATAGAGGCCGCTCATCTCGCGCGAGGGCTTCAATATCTGCTCCTCGTAGAGCGTGGCGATTTCCGTGCGCGCGGCGCGCAACTGGTCGAAGCCGGAAACGAGGCGATTGGTGATGTCCCGCAGCGTGTGGGCTTCCGAAGCCAGGGCCGGGTCGGTCGCTGCGCGTTCGAACAGAGTGCCGGTGATCGAGCTCCACCGGGCCTCGACTTCGGCGAGAACTTCCGGCGTCGGTTGGATGAAATAGCGATGGATAAGGGACTGGACGCGGCTCGCCTCGGATTCGATCGTGGCGACGAGGCGCTCCGAGCTGCGCACGGCCTGCAATTCGGTCCAGGTGTCGTTGAGCAGCTTCGAGCTGATCCACAGCAGGATGGCGAGAACGACGATGACGGCGATGTTGACCGCGGCGACGAGAAAAATGCGCGTGCGGATGCGAAAGCGCCGCACGACGCTCTCGACCAGATAGGTAAGGCCGCTCGACGCCGCGCCTTCAGCGGATTGGCCGACCGGCTCCGGGGCGCTCGTCATTTGGCCGCGCGGATTTTCTCGACGATCTCGCGCACGCGCGCGTCGCGCATCGCCTCGTCGTAGATGGGCTTCATCGCCGCCTCGAAAGGACGGCGGTCCACGTCCTCGATGATGCTGTTGCCCGCCGACCGCGCCTCTTCGCGCGCCCGCTCCTCCCAGGCGCGCCATTGCAGGTTCATGTAGTTGCTGGACTCGCGCGCCGCTTCCCGAAACACCTTCTGGTCGTCCGGGGTCAGCGCGTCCCATGCCTTGCGCGACATGACCAGCACTTCCGGGATCATCGTATGTTCGGTCAGCGTGTAGTAACGGGCGACCTTGTAATGGTTGGTCGTGACGTAGGAGGGCCAGTTGTTTTCCGCGCCGTCGATGATGCCGGTCGACAACCCCGTCATCACCTGGCCGTAGGCCAACGCGATCGGCTCGGCGCCGATGGCCTTGATCATGGCTTTCTGAAGGTCCGATTGCTGCACGCGAATGCGCAGGCCCTTGGCGTCCTCCGGCTTTCGGATCGGCCGCACGCTGTTGTAGATCGAGCGCGCGCCCGACTCGTAGAAGGTAAGGCCGACCAGGCCGTGCGGGTACAGCGAGGCGAGAATCTCCTCTCCGATTTCGCCGTGCAGGACGGACCACATGTGCTCGTTGGACCTGAACAGGAACGGCAGGCCAAGCGTCTCGATTTCGGGCGTCAGCGCGGAGAGCGGCGCCGCGTTGATGCGATTGAGATCGATCGCGCCGACGCGCGTCTGCTCGATTGTTTCCTTCTCCTCGCCGAGCTGGCGCGAATGGAACACGACAATGCGGTAGCGTCCCTGCGTGCGGTCGGCGACGATGCGGCTCATATATTCGACCGCCTGCACGGTGGGATAGTCGGCGGTCTGCGTATCGGCCGCCCGGAAGTCCCGCGCCTCCGCCGCCGCAAGACAGCACAGCGAGGCGGCGATCGCCACGCTCCAGAACGCGAGCATCTTGAGCGGCTTGCCCATGTCGCCTGCAACCCCCTGTCGGCAGACGCATAGTGAGGAAGCGTCGGACAATTATCAACTGCATTCCGCGGTGCGGAGCGGTGGCGCGATCAGGCCCCCGCCTTGATGTCGCTGCCCGCATCGGCGAAAATTCGTTCGCGGGCAGGCGCGGAAGCGGGCACGGAGCATTAGATGGCGAAGGAGCCTGAGACCGTTCAGCCGTCCGGCTGGCGCGCGGATGTCTTCAGGGCGCTCAAGCGCCACGACGTCAGGCACGTCGCCTATGTCCCCGACGCCGGCCACGCCGCGGCGATCGAGATGGCGGTCGCCGATCCCGCAATGAACTCCGTCGTCCTGACGACGGAAGAGGAAGGCGTCGCCTACCTCGCCGGCGCCTGGCTCGGCGGCGAGCGCGGCGCGCTGCTCATGCAGTCCTCGGGCGTCGGCAATTGCATCAACATGCTGGCCCTGCCGGCGGCTGGGCGCTTTCCGCTCCTGATGATCGTGACGATGCGCGGCGACTGGGCCGAGTTCAACCCCTGGCAAAACCCGATGGGGCAGGCGACCGAGAAGGCGCTGAACCTGATGGGCGTCCTCACCTGGCGCGCCGACAGGGCGGAGGACGTCGAGCCGCTGCTGCACGGCGCGGCCTCCATGGCCTTCAACGACGATTGCGCCTGCGCCGTGCTGCTCGGCCAGCGCCTGATCGGCGAAAAGCAATGGGTGAAGTCTTGAGCGCGCTCGACCGCAGGGAGGTCGTCGCGCGCCTTCTCGCCGGAAGGGGCCGCGACCTGTTGGTCGTTACGGGCCTCGGTTCGCCCACATACGATGTGATGGCGGCCGGCGACGACGACCGCAACTTCTATCTGTGGGGCGCGATGGGCGGCGCGGCGATGGTTGGACTGGGTTTGGCCAAGGCGCAGCGCGACAAGACCGTGCTCGTCGTCACAGGCGACGGCGAGGCGATGATGGGGTTGGGGGCGCTCGCCACCATCGCCGTGCAGAAGCCGGGGAATCTGACCGTCGTCGTGCTGGACAACGGCCGGTTCGGCGAGACCGGAATGCAGGCGAGCCATACCGGCCTCGGCGTCGAGATCGACAAGGTCGCGGCGAGCCTCGGCTTCGCCTGGACGCTGGCCGTCGCCGACCTGACGGGCGTGGATCGCCTGCGCGAACGAATGGCGGCGCGCGGGGGAGCGGGTCTCGCGGTAGTCAGGATCAAGCCGGAGAATTCGCCCCGCGTCTTGCCGCCGCGCGACGGCGTCCATCTCAAGAACCGTTTTCGCGCCGCGCTGGGTTTTGCGCCCAATTAAGCGCGCGCCGCATGGCGGCCCGGCGGGAATTGCGACGCGCAGGCGTTTCTAAACGCGCGCGCCTTCGCTAGTTTGCCGGCAGCCAGGACCAGACCGAGGGCGGACAGCACGATGAGCGTCTCGAACAATTATCACGAAATCCGCGACGCCGTGCGCTCGCTCTGCGCCGAGTTTCCCGCCGAATATCATCGCAAGGTCGACGAGGCGCGCGGCTATCCGGAAGAATTCGTCGACGCGCTGACCAAGGCCGGCTGGATGGCCGCGCTCATTCCCGAACAATACGGCGGCTCGGGCCTGGGGCTGACGGAAGCCTCCGTCATTATGGAGGAGATCAACCGCTCCGGCGGCAATTCCGGCGCCTGCCACGGCCAGATGTACAACATGAACACGCTGATCCGGCACGGTTCGGAAGCGCAGCGCCAGAAATACCTGCCGCGCATCGCCAGCGGCGAAATCCGCCTGCAGTCGATGGGCGTGACGGAGCCGACGACCGGCACGGACACGACGCGCATCAAGACGACGGCGGTGAAGAAGGGCGACCGCTACGTCATCAATGGCCAGAAGGTCTGGATCTCCCGCATCCAGCACTCGGACTTCATGATCCTGCTCGCGCGCACCACGCCGCTCGACCAGGTGAAGAAGAAGTCGGACGGCATGTCGATCTTCATCGTCGACATCAAGGAGGCGGTGAAGAAGGGCCTTACCGTCAGACCGATCCTCAACATGGTCAATCACGAGACCAACGAGCTGTTCTTCGACAATCTCGAGATACCGGAAGAGAACCTGATCGGCGAGGAAGGGCAGGGCTTCAAGTATATCCTCACCGGCCTGAACGCCGAACGCATCCTGATCGCGGCCGAATGCATCGGCGACGGCTACTGGTTTGTCGACAAGGTCTCCGCCTATTCCAAGGAGCGCGTCGTTTTCGGCCGCCCGATCGGCCAGAACCAGGGCGTGCAATTTCCGATCGCGGAAAGCTACATCGAGGTGGAGGCGGCCAATCTCATGCGCTTCGAGGCCTGCCGCCTCTATGACGCGGGCGAGCCCTGCGGCGCGCAGGCCAACATGTCGAAATATCTCGCGGCGAAGGCGTCATGGGAGGCGGCCAACGCCTGCATCCAGTTCCACGGCGGCTTCGGTTTCGCCTGCGAATACGACGTCGAACGCAAGTTCCGCGAGACGCGCCTCTATCAGGTCGCGCCGATCTCGACGAACCTCATCCTGAGCTTTGTCGCGGAGCATGTGCTGGGATTGCCGCGGTCGTTTTGAACGACAACCTTCACGCTGAGGAGCGACGCGCAGCATCGCGTCTCGAAGCATGGGGCCTCTGACGGATAACTCTAGCCTTCACCCTGAGGAGCGCCTGCAAGGCGCGTCTCGAAGGGTGGCCGAGACCCGAGACTCTGGATCATGCTTCGAGACGCGGGCTACGCCCGCTCCTCAGCATGAGGGATTCGGGATTGCGACGCATTTCGAGTCAGGCGCTCAGGACGAGGATTTTTGCTGAATCACACGATCACAACCCGCGCCGGCCCCTGGCTCACGCGCCCGATCGCCCGCGCGAACGGATAGCCCTCCGCCACGATCCGCGCGGCGATCTCGTCCGCGCGTTCGGCCGCACAGGCGACCAGCAGCCCGCCCGACGTCTGCGGGTCGGTCAGCAGATGCCGCCGCCAGTCGTCGCAACCCTCGGGCAGCGCGACATGTTCGCCGTAGCTCGTCCAGTTTCGATGCGAGGCGCCGGTGACGCAGCCCTTCTGCACGAGGCTTGCCGCTTCCTTCAGGAACGGCAGCCGCGCCTCCTCGATCGTCACTGTCGCGCCGGACCCCTGCGCCATTTCGAGCGCATGGCCGAGCAGGCCGAAGCCGGTCACGTCGGTCATGGCGTGCACGTCCGCATCGCTCGCCAGCGACGCGCCTATCCTGTTCAGCGTCGTCATCGAGCCGACCATCTCGGCGTACATGTCGCCGTCGACCATGTTTTTCTTCACGGCCGACGAATAGACGCCGACGCCCAGCGCCTTCGTGAGGATCAGCGCGTCGCCGGGTCTTGCCGCGCTGTTGCGACGGATGTTCTCCTGCTTGCACACGCCGATGACGGCAAGCCCGTAGACGGGCTCGGGGCAGTCGATCGAATGGCCGCCGGCGACCGGAATGCCGGCCTCCGCCGCGCTCGCGCGGCCGCCCTCGAGAATTTTGCGCACCGTCTCGGGCGCGATCTTGTCGACCGGCATCCCGAGGATGGCCAGCGCCATGATCGGCGTCGCGCCCATGGCGTAGACGTCGGAGATGGCGTTGGTCGCCGCGATCCGCCCGAAGTCGAAGGGATCGTCGACCATCGGCATGAAGAAGTCGGTGGTCGCGACGATGCAGGTTCCGTCGTCGAGTTTCCAGACGGCCGCATCGTCGCCGGTTTCCGTGCCGACGAGCAGGTTGGCGTAGGGACTGACGGCGGGCTGGCCCGCCATCAATTCGCGCAGGACGGCGGGCGCGAGCTTGCACCCGCAGCCCCCGCCATGCGCGAGGCTTGTCAGGCGAACCACGGGCGCATTCATGTCGTCTCTCCTTGGCCCGCGATCAGATCGCGGTCGTTTCCTTGGACTTGATCGTGTAGCGGAAATTGTCCGGGTCGAGACAGTCGAGACGCACGCCCGCGGTCTCGGCCTGCGGATACATCAGGAAGCCGAGCTTCGGCCCCTTCGATCCCGGCAGCGCGACGTCGTGCGCGAAATTATACGCGAGCCAGTTCGTCTCCCACGCGCCGAACAGAGCCTTGCGCGCGGCCGCCACCTTCGCGTCGCCGACCGGCAGATTGCCCGGCGGCTCTTCGAGCACGACCTTGCGCACGTCGGCCGGGTCCATCGGCGTCCAGCCATAGCCGTCGAGGAACACTTCGGCGCGACAATGCTGCGCCTTGGTGATGACGTCGGAATTGGCGCCGAGGCTCTTGTAGCCGAAACGCGAGGGCGCGATGCGGATGCCGTAGACGTCGCGCGCGGGAACGCCGGAAGCGCGCGCCAAGCCGACGAACAGCGCGTTGAGATCGGCGCATTTGCCGCCGAGATCGCCGGACTTCAGCATCGCCGCGATATCGCCGATGCCGCAGCCGCGCGTCGAGGCGCGACGATAGGAATTATCGACGACCCATTCGTAGATCGCGTGGGCCTTGTCGAGATCGTTGCGCGCGCCGGCGACGATCTTGTCGGCGGTCTGCTTGACGACGCCGTCGGTCGGAATGAGGTCGGTGGCCGCGAGATAGTGCTTCCGCGCGCTCGACGAGAGCGGCGTGACGACGTGCTTCTTCGAAAGATCGACCGCGCGGTCGCGCGTCGCCACCTTGCTCGTCAACTCGACATAGGGCGCCTTTTCCTGCGCGTTCCACTCGACGCGCAGAATGCCCGCCGCGTGGCGTCCGTCGCGGAAGACGGTCGCCTTGCCGTTGGTGCGCCAGTCCGCGCCTTCGGCCTGGAACCAGTCGCGTTCCTGCACGGAGGCAAGCGGCAGCCACGCCTGCGTCGCGCCCTCGGGCTTGGCGATGTCCAGCCGCGTCGTCACGGCGAAGCGGCGCCAGCCGCCGGGCGCGGGCGCGAATGTTCCCTGCGCCTGCGCCATGCGCGGCGCCAGGGCGGCGGCGCCGGCCGCAAGGCCGGAAGCCAGAAGCGCGCGTCTGTCCATGTTCATTTTCTCCTCCCTCATGTTCTCCTCCCTCATTTTTGCGCTGTCGCGCCTGCTTTGAAGCCTGTCGCGAGCAGATGCGGCTCGACCTCGTCCCAGGCGACGCTCTCTTCGGCGGCAAGCCGCGGCGCGAGCGCGGCGTCGAGTACGAAGCTCGTCGGCAGGACAGAGACGCCCCATGCGCGCGCGGTCGCGCGGTCGGGGTCGAGCAGGACGGGAAAGTCGGTTTGCGTCGTCGCCAGGAAGCGCCGCACACGCATTTCCGGTTCGGCGACCGAGATGGCGATCACCCGCGCCGCGGCGCCCGCCCTCTGCGCCAGGCGCGAGAGCGCCGGCAGTTCTTCGCGGCAAAGCTCGCACCACGTCGCAAAAAAGTGAACGATGGTTATCTCGCCTGAACCGGGGCGGAGCCCGATCGTCGCTCCGCGCGAATCCGCAAGGGAAAAGGCGGGCGCCGGTCCGGCCCACGGCTGCAGTCTTACGGAATCGGCCTTGGCCGCACCGCCCTGCAGGGCGAAGAGCATCAGAAAAGCTAGGCTTTGCGCAATGGAGCCCCGCCACGCGGGAGCCGTCCGACAAACCATTGCGCCGAGCCTAGGGCGCCATGCGGCCTGCGGTCAAATACTTGAGCGCAAGCGCGTGTTGCATTGCAAAATCAATGCGTTTTCGGAATTTGAGGCATTTGACAGCGCCCGTGCCGCCACATAGCTTTCACGCAAGCTGAAATGTCAGCTTCGAGTCGAAGGTCGCGCGGCCCCCAACGAGAGCGACAATCTCTAGGCCGCGCGCCCTTCCGAGGGGAGGGTCACCATGAACGTCGAGCTGTCTCGGCGCCAATTTGTGATTGGCGCTGGCGCGGGCGCGGCAGGCACGGCTCTCGGCGCGTTTGGTTTTGGCGAGGTCGAACAGGCCTTCGCGACGACCATCCGGCCGTTCAAGCTGACGAGCCTGACGGAAACCCGCAACACCTGCACCTATTGCGCCGTCGGCTGCGGCATCATCCTCTACTCCAAGGGCAATCTCGCCAAGGGCGAGAAGGCCGAGATCACCCACATCGAGGGCGATTCGGACCACCCGACCAATCGCGGCACGCTCTGCCCGAAGGGCGCGGCGCTGCTGGACATGGTGCATTCGGAAAGCCGGCTGAAGCAGCCGATGCTCCGCAAGCCCGGCTCCGACAAGTTCGAGCCCATCTCCTGGGACGCCGCGCTCGACAAGATCGCCAAGGCCCTGAAGGCCGATCGCGACGCCAATTTCGTCGCCAAGAACAAGGATGGCGCTACGGTCAACCGCTGGGTGACCACGGGCTTCCTTGCCGCGTCCGCCACGACCAACGAAACCGCTTGGACGACCTACAAGGTGGTCCGCGGCATGGGGATGCTGGTATTCGACAACCAAGCGCGCGTTTGACACGGCCCAACGGTAGCCAGTCTGGCTCCAACATTCGGCCGTGGCGCGATGACGAATTCGTGGACGGACATCAAGAATACCGATCTGGTGCTCGTGATGGGCGGCAACGCCGCCGAAGCGCATCCTTGCGGATTCAAGTGGGTCACTGAAGCCAAGGCCAATCGTGGCGCGAAGCTGATCGTCGTCGATCCGCGCTTTACGCGCACGGCGGCCGTCTCTGATTATTATTCCCCGATCCGGCAGGGCACGGACATCGCCTTCCTGCTCGGCGTCATCAACTACTGCATCAAGAACGACAAGGTGCAGTGGGATTACGTCAAGGCGTTCACCAACGCGCCCTACATCGTCAAGGAAGGCTTCGGCTACCAGGACGGCCTGTTCACGGGCTACGACGAGGCGCGTCGCGACTACAACCGCTCGACCTGGGACTACGAACTCGGGGCGGACGGCTATGTGCAGTCCGACATCGACCATCCGCGCAGCGTCTGGAACCTGCTTAAAAGCCATGTCGCGCAATACACGCCCGAGATGGTCGAGCGCATCTGCGGCACGCCGCAGGACAAGTTCCTGAAAATCTGCGCCACGATCGCGGAAACGTCTTCGAAAACCAAGACGATGACCTCGATGTACGCGCTTGGCTGGACGCAGCATTCGAAGGGCTCGCAGAATATCCGCTGCATGGCGATGCTGCAGTTGATCCTCGGCAACATCGGCGTGCGCGGCGGCGGCATGAACGCGCTGCGCGGGCACTCCAACATCCAGGGACTGACCGACATCGGCCTGATGTCGAACCTGATCCCCGGCTATCTCACGATCCCGACGGAAAAGGAGACGACTTACGAGTCCTACATGTCGACGCGCGGCTTCAAGCCGATGCGCCCCAACCAGATGAGCTACTGGCAGAACTACAACAAGTTCTTCGTCAGCTTCCTCAAATCCATGTGGGGCGACGCGGCGACGCCGGAGAACAAGTTCGGCTACGACTGGCTGCCCAAGCTCGACGTCGCCGGCTACGACGTGCTCCGCGCCTTCGACATGATGCATCAGGGCAAGATGAACCTCTATTTCTGCCAGGGGTTCAATCCGCTGCTCGCCTTCCCCAACCGGAAGAAGCTGACGGAAGCTCTGAGCAAGTTGAAGATGCTGGTCGTCATGGACCCGCTGCAGACGGAGACCGCACGCTTCTGGGAGAACCACGGCGAGCACAATGACGTGCCCACGGCGAGCATCCAGACCGAAGTGCTGCAGTTGCCTTCGACCTGCTTTGCGGAGGACACGGGTTCGCTGACCAATTCGGGCCGTCAGTTGCACTGGCACTGGGCCGGCGGCACGCCGCCGGGCGAGGCCAAGCACGACACCTGGATCATGGCGAACATCTTCCTGCGTGTGCGCGAGCTCTACAAGAAGGAGGGCGGCGTCGTTCCCGAGCCGATCCTCAATCTGGACTGGCGCTACAAGGATCCGGGCGAGCCCGAGCCGGAAGAGCTCGCAAAGGAGCTCAATGGCTATGTCCTCGCGGACGTGCCCGACCCGAACGATCCGAACAAGAAGCTCCTTGAAAAGGGCAAGCAGGTCGTGAGCTTCGCCGCGCTGCGCGACGACGGCTCCACGGCCTGCGGCTGCTGGATCTATTCGGGCTGCTGGAACGAGGCGGGCAACAACATGGCCCGGCGCGATCTCAGCGATCCCGACGAGACCGGCGCCTACGCCAAATGGGCGTGGTCGTGGCCCGTCAACCGGCGCATTCTCTACAACCGCGCTTCCGCGGACATGGATGGCAAGCCGTGGGACGACAGCCGCAAGCTGCTGTGGTGGGACGGCGCGAAATGGACCGGCTATGACGTGCCGGACATCGCGCCGACCGCCAAGCCGCAGGACGTCCAGCCTTTCATCATGAACGCCGAAGGCACCGCGCGCCTGTTCTCGCGCGGCATGATGCGCGAAGGACCGTTCCCGGTTCATTACGAGCCGTTCGAATCGCCCGTCGCCAACGTCATCGCGCCGAAGATCCGCGGCAATCCCGTCGCGCGCATCTTCAAGGGCGATCTCGAGCAGCTCGGCGATTCCAAGGAGTTCCCGTACGCGGCGACCTCCTATCGTCTGACCGAGCACTTCCACTACTGGACCAAGAACGTTCGCATCAACGCCGCGCTCCAGCCGGAATTCTTCGTCGAGATCGGCGAGGAGCTGGCCAGGGAGAAGGGCATCGCGGCGGGCGGCATGGTGCGCGTGTGGTCGAAGCGCGGGTCGGTCAAGGCGCGCGCCGTCGTCACCAAGCGCATCAAGCCGATGATGTGCGACGGCAAGAAGGTGCATATCGTCGGCATCCCCCTGCATTGGGGCTTCGTCGGCGCGGCGAAGAAGGGCTGGGGTCCGAATTCGCTCACGCCCTTCGTCGGCGACGCCAATACCGACACGCCGGAATTCAAGGCGTTCCTGGTCAACATCGAGCCCATTCCGGGCCCGGTCGCCTAACGGGAGGAGGAAGACATGTACCCACCGCTTCCAAATCCCGCTGTCGCGGCAGGCAGCCCGAAATTCGGCGAGAAGGACCTGGTGCGTCGCTCGGCTTCGACGGTCACGCCGCCGGCCGAGCGCCAGAACCAGGTCGCCAAGCTGATCGACGTGTCGAAGTGCATCGGCTGCAAGGCCTGCCAGTCGGCCTGCATGGAATGGAACGATCTGCGCGAGGAGATCGGGACCAACAACGGCACGTACAACAACCCGAACGACCTGACCCCGGCGAGCCTCACGGTGATGCGCTTCACCGAATGGGACAATCCGGAGACCGGCAATCTCGAGTGGCTGATCCGCAAGGACGGCTGCATGCATTGCGAGGATCCGGGCTGCCTCAAGGCCTGCCCGGCGCCCGGCGCCATCGTGCAATATTCGAACGGCATCGTGGACTTCGACCACGACAAGTGCATCGGCTGCGGCTATTGCGTGAAAGGTTGCCCGTTCAATATTCCGCGCATCTCCAAGGTCGACCAGAAGGCCTACAAGTGCACGCTCTGCTCCGACCGCGTCGCGGTCGGCCAGGGGCCGGCCTGCCAGAAGGCCTGCCCGACCCAGGCGATCGTGTTCGGCCCCAAGGACGACATGAAGAAATGGGCTGACGGCCGCATCGCGGACCTGAAGTCGCGCGGCTACAGGAACGCCGGCCTCTACGATCCGCAGGGCGTCGGCGGCACGCACGTCATGTACGTGCTGCAACACGCCGACAAGCCGGAGATCTATGCCGGCTTGCCGAACAATCCGCGCATCTCTCCGCTGGTCGAGGCCTGGAAGGGCGTCACCAAATACGCCGGTCTGGCGGTCATGGGCGCGGTCGCAGCCTTCGGTTTCGTGCATCACATGATTGCCGGACCGAACAAGGTCTCCGCTGAAGACGAAGCCAACGCCCAACGGCTGGCGGGAGGAGAAAGATGAGCGCGGACGACATCGACGCAGGCGACAAGATCCATCCCGGAAGCCCTGTCGTCGTCGACCGCTACACCTCGAGCGCGCGCGCAAATCACTGGGTGACGGCGATCTGCCTGATCCTGCTCGCGCTCTCGGGGTTGGCGCTGTTCCATCCGAGCCTGTTCTTCCTGACCGGCCTGTTTGGCGGCGGCCAGGCGACGCGCGCCATCCATCCATGGATCGGCGTCGTCCTGTTCTTCTCCTTCTCGGGCCTGTTCTTCCGCTTCTGGAAGCTCAATCTGTGGAAGCGTGAAGACGGCGAGTGGCTCTCGCATGCCGGCGACCTCGTCGCCGGCCACGAGGAACGGATGCCGGAGGTCGGGAAGTACAATGCCGGCCAGAAGATGGTGTTCTGGGGCATGTCGCTGCTGATCGTCGTCCTGATCCTGTCGGGGCTGACGATCTGGGACACGTATTTCTTCGCCTACACGTCGATCCCGACCAAGCGCATCGCCGTGCTCGTGCACGCCGTCGCGGCCGTCGTCATCATCAGCGTGTGGATCGTGCACGTCTATGCCGCGATCTGGGTGCGCGGCACGATCAGCGCGATGACCAAGGGCAGCGTCACCGGCGGCTGGGCCTGGCGACACCACCGCAAGTGGCTCAAGGAGCTGGTGACGGCCGACCGTCAGCGGTAGAGTGCAATTCCTGCGCGCGTCAGGCGCGCAGGCTTCATCCTGCGGTCGCGCGAAACACGCGATCGCTCCACGTGGCCCGTGCGGTTCGTGAGCAGAGCATCATGAGTGAATCCGGCGCACAGCCGTTTGCCCCCGTCGAGATCGGTTCGCGCGCCGAACCGCCCTTCGCCCGCCTTCCCGATCCAGCAACGCATTTTCGTCTGCGCGCGCAGCGTTTCGCCGTGCTCGCGCAAAGCCACGAGCTTGCGCCCTACCTGCATTTCATGGCGGGCCTTGCCGAAGCGCAGCACCGCACGAACGAGTCCGCACTGCCCGAACCGCTCATGCCGAGCGCCGACGAACGCGCGCGTGCGCGCGAGCACGCGATGCCGCCGATCGATCGAAACCGCTTTGGCGAAGATCCGGCGCTTGCCGCGACTTTCGACAAATTGTTCGATCTCGCGCGCCAGATCGAAATGCCGGCCGAAGCCTGCGAGGCGCTGGGCAAGGTCACGGCGATGGACGGAGCCGAGCGCGAGGCGATGGCCCGCGCCGCCTTCGACAATCGTCTCGATCCGACGCGTCTTGCGGAGCAGGCTTTTGTCGCGGCCGGGATGCAGGTCCATGCGACGCGCCTCGCGTCGCGGCTCGACGCCAGGACGCTCGCGCCAGTCGGCCAGGGCGCCTGCCCGGCCTGCGGCGGCCCGCCGGTCGCGAGCCTCGTCGTCGGCTGGCAGGGCGCGCATGGCGTGCGCTTCGCGTCCTGCGCGCTGTGTTCGACGCTGTGGCACGAGGTGCGCGTGAAATGCGTGTGCTGCGGCTCGACCGAAGGCATCGGCTACCAGGAAGTGGAGCAGGGTCCGGGCGCAGGCCTCGTGCGCGCCGAGACCTGCGCAAAATGCGGCCGGTATCTGAAGATCATGCTGCAGCACAAGGAGCCGACGCTCGACCCCGTCGCCGACGATGTCGCAAGTCTGGCGCTCGACATGTTGTTGCAGGGCGGAGAGTTCCGCCGCGGCGCCGTCAATCCCTTTCTGCTCGGCTATTAGCGCATGAGAACGAAAGGAGTTGCGTCCAAAGCCGATAATCCCCGTCGCCTGCCGGCGGTCGACGAAGTTCTCCGCAATGGCGCGGCTGCCGCGCCCATCGAAGATTTTGGGCGCGCGGCATTCACGGCCGCCGTTCGGCAGGCGCTTGCCGAGGCCCGCGAGAGCAAGGGGATCGCTGATGTCGCGGCGATCGTCGCGCGCGCGGCGGAGTGTCTGCAACGGGCCAGCGCGCCGAGCCTCAAGCCCGTCTTCAATCTCACCGGCACGGTGCTGCACACCAACCTCGGCCGCGCGCGCCTCGCCGAAGCGGCGATCGACGCTGCGGCGCAGGCGATGCGCGAGGCGGTCGCGCTCGAATTCGACGTCGGCGGCGGCAGGCGCGGCGAGCGGGACGATCATCTGCGCGCGCTTCTCTGCGAATTGACCGGCGCGGAAGACGCGACGATAGTCAACAACAACGCCGCCGCGGTGCTGTTGGTCCTCAACACGCTCGCGCGCGGAAAACGCGCCGTCGTGTCGCGCGGCGAACTGATCGAGATCGGCGGCGCCTTCCGTATGCCCGACATCATGGCGCGCGCCGGCGCCAGGCTCGTCGAGATCGGGACGACCAACCGCACCCATGCGAAGGACTACATCGCCGCGCTGGAGCAGGAGGCCGGCCTCGTTCTTAAAGTCCACACCTCCAACTATCGCATCGAGGGCTTCGCCAAGGACGTTTCCGCCCGGGAGCTTGCCGCCATTGCGCGCGAGAAGAAGACGCCGCTCGTCAACGATCTCGGCTCCGGCGTTCTGGTCGATCTCACGCGCTACGGCTTGAAGCGCGAGCCGACCGTCGCCGAGGCGGTTGCCGAAGGCGCGGACCTCGTGACTTTCTCCGGCGACAAGCTGCTCGGCGGACCGCAGGCGGGTTTCATTGTCGGCCGCAAGGATTTGATTGCGCGCATCAACAAAAATCCGATGAAGCGCGCGTTGCGCGTCGACAAGATCAGAATCGCCGCGCTCGAGGCGACGCTGAAACTCTATCGCGATCCCGACCGGCTTGCGCAGACGCTGCCGACGCTCGCCTCGCTCGCGCGGCCGCGCGACGAGATCGCGGCGCAGGCGCGCCGGCTCGCGCCGCGCCTGCGGGAATTGCTAGGGGCGGATTTTCTCGTCGAGGTCGCGGATTGCGCGAGCGAAGTCGGCTCCGGCGCCTCGCCGGTCGAGACGATTGCGAGCGCCGGCCTCGCCGTTCGCTCGCGCGGCGGACAGCGCGCGGTGATCGCTCTCAACAAGGCGTTGCGCGCGTTGCCCCGGCCAGTCATCGGGCGCGTAGCGGAAGGCGCGCTTGTTCTCGACCTGCGTTGTCTGACGGACGAAGACGCGTTTCTCGCCAATCTCGAGCATCTGAAGAAGACGACGGGCGCGACATGATCGTCGGCACCGCCGGCCATATCGACCATGGAAAATCCTCGCTGGTGCGCGCTCTCACCGGCGTCGATACGGACCGCCTCAAGGAAGAGAAGGCGCGCGGCATTTCCATCGATCTGGGCTTCGCCTATGCGCCGGCGCCCGACGGCTCGGCGCTGGGCTTTGTCGACGTGCCCGGCCACGAAAAATTCGTGCACACCATGCTCGCCGGCGCGACCGGCGTCGATTTCGTGCTCCTTGTTGTCGCCGCCGACGACGGAATCATGCCCCAGACGCGCGAGCATCTCGCGATTCTCGATCTGCTCGGCCTTGATCGCGGCATTGTCGCGCTCACCAAGATCGACATGGTCCCGCCCGAGCGCGTCGCCGAGGTTTCGGACGATCTGGAAAATCTGCTTGCGACGTCGTCGCTTGCCGGCGCCGAGATCGCGCCGGTTTCGTCGGCGACCGGCGCTGGCGTCGATGTCTTGCGCGAAAAGCTTTTTGCCGCGTCCGACGCGACGCGCGCGCGATCGCAAGAAGGCGCCTTTCGCTTCGCGGTTGACCGCTCGTTCACGCTTTCGGGCGCGGGCACGGTCGTTACCGGCATCGTGCTTTCGGGCGAAGTCTCTGTTGGCGACCGTGTCGTCGTCAGTCCGTCAGGTCGGCCTGCGCGCGTGCGAAATATCCATGCGCAGAACCGTCCGGCCGAGCGTGGCCGCGCCGGCGAACGATGCGCCCTCAATCTTGCCGGGGAAGCAATTTCGAAAGACGCCATCGCGCGTGGCGATTTCGTGCTTGCGCCCGAACTCCATGCGCCGACCGAGCGCATCGACGTGTCGTTCCGCCTGCTGTCGTCGGAAAGGAAATCCATTGCGCAATGGACGCCGATCCGGCTGCACCACGCCGCCAGCGACATCGCCGCGCGCATCGTTCTGCTCGGCGACGATCCGATCGCGCCGGGCGACCAGGCATTTGCGCAACTCGTTTTGGAAAAGCCGATCGCGGCCGCCGTCGGCGACCGTTTCGTCGCGCGCGACACCACCGCGCAGCGCACGATCGGCGGCGGCGTCTTCGTCGATCTGCGCGCGCCGACGCGCAAGCGGCGTTCGCCGGAGCGGCGCGCGATCCTCGCGGCTGCGTCGCGCGCGGACCCTGCCGACGCCTTGCAAGCCCTGCTTGCGAGCGCGCCATTCCATGTCGACCTCGCTGCCTTCGCGCGTGACCGCGCGCTCGGCGCACATGCATTCGCGGCTATCGCGCAGCGCCTCGATATCGTTGAACTCGCAGGGGGCGGCGCGACCGTCGGCCTGTCGCGCGAAACTTTCCAGCGGCTGATCGGCAGCCTTCTCTCGACGCTCGTCGCCTTTCACGCAGAAAATCCCGATCTGCCCGGCCTCGGCTTCGAGCGGCTGCGCATGGCGATCGAGCCGCGCCTGCCAGCCCCTGTCTTTCGCTCGCTGCTGCAATCGCCCGCGCTCGCCGGCCGTGTCGCGCTTGACGGCGCCTGGGCGCGGCTCGCCGAGCATGAAGTCCGGCTTCAGCCGGAAGACGAGGAATCCTGGCGGCGCATCGCGCCGCTCATCTCGGAGGCCGAACGCTTTCGTCCGCCGCGCGTCCGCGACATCGCCAATCTTCTCGACCTTCACGAACCGGACGTGCGCCGCCTGATGAAGAAGCTCGGACGCATGGGCAAGGTGGACGAAGTCGCGCACGACCATTTCTTCCTGCGTCCGACGGTCGCGGAAATGGCCGCGATTGCGGCGGACCTCGCCGCGAACGCGCCGCAGGGCCAGTTCACCGCGGCGCAATTCCGCGACCGGCTTGACAATGGCCGGAAGGTCGCGATCCAGATTTTGGAGTTCTTCGATCGCCACGGCGTCACCCTTCGGCGCGGCGATCTCAGGCGTATCAACCGTCATCGCCTCGACCTGTTCGGCGCGCCGCCGGGCGTTTAGGCTGAAACGCTGCGCATGGAAGAGAATCGTCCCCGGTGGGGCGTCCGGACTTCAAATCCGGGAGGGGCCGCGAGCCGGTCCCTGGTGGGTTCGACTCCCTCTCTCTTCCGCCATCGCCGGGAGATGCGCGTCACTCGCGCACGAGCTTGCCTTCGTAGACGTAGGCGCCGCCGGGCGCCTCGGCCGCCGATCCTTCCGGTTCGATGGTCGCCGCGATCGTCGCGCCGACGAGCGAGACGTCGCGCGGCAACGAGAGCCGCGTCGTGTCTTCCTTGATCGCGCCCAGCGCGCGCGGAGCCGCGCCCGGCGTCACGAGCCAGAGTCGTAGAACCGAGCCGGTCGGCGCCGTCGCCGCCACCCGGCGAACGACAAGCGTATTCGTCGAAGTATCGGCGCGCAGGAGGAAAGCCGCCGGCGTGGCAGCGGGCGTCAGGGCCGCAACCAGGGGCGGCGTCGCCTCCGTGTCGCGCGCGGGCTGCACGTTGAGGCCGCCGCGAATTGCGCCGTCGCGGCTGCCGTTCGCGGTCACCACGAGATTCTCGCTTTGCCGGCTTGCTGACGCGGTCGTAATGCCGCCGCCGCCCTCCGGGACGCGACCGGCCGTCGACGCCACTGACGCCGTCGGCGCCGAGGGCGCGGGCGCCTTCTGCACGGCGGCCGCCAACGCCGGACGTTCGATCTCGTGTGTGGGCTTCAGTCCCACGTAAAGCGCAAGCGTCGCGGCAAGCGCGCTCGTCGCGGTCGCGGCCGAGCGCCATCTCTTCACTGACCGGTGAAGCGCCACGACGTTGTTCCCGACGGCCGGCCGGTCCAATCGCTGCTCAAGCGCGCGCCAGATGGCGTTATCCGGTTCGACCGGCTCGATCGCCGCCGCCATCGGCGCAAGTTTGCGCTCCCAGTCGGCAAGGGCTTCGCGGGCCGCCGCGTCCGTCGCCGCCAGTCGTGCGAAAGCGGCGCGCTCATCGGCAGGCAACGTGCCAAGCGCATATTCCAGCGCTGTCATGGAAAGATCGTCGCTCATGACTTGCCGTCCAGGCAGTCGCGCAAAGCCAGCGAGCCGCGGCGCAGCCAGGTCTTGACGCTGCCGACCGGCATCGCCAGCCGAACCGCCAGTTCGTCGCGCGACAATCCTTCATAATAGGCCAGCATGATCGCCTCGCGCACCTGCGGATTCAGGCGCTCCAGACAACGGATAAGGGCATCCCTGCTCATGAAATCGCCCTCCACGTCGGCTGCGCCCTGCAGCTTTTCGAACCAGTCGGTCTCCTGGGTCTCGGTCGCCGCAGACTTGCGGGCGCGCACGATGTCAATCGACCGGTTACGCGCGATGGAGACCAGCCAGGCCATGGCCGAGCCGTTCTCCGGCGCAAAACTCGAGGAGTTCGTCCACACCTTGAGGTAGACATCCTGCAGGACGTCGCTGGCCTCGCTCCTTGATCTGAGAATACGGACGACCACGCCCATAAGTTTCGCCGAGGTCTTGAGATAAAGCTCGCGAAACGCCGCACGGTCGCCCTGTCCGGTCCGCTGGATCAGCTGGGACAGCCTCTGCGCCGCGGCCAGCGCTTCGGATTTTCTGATCTCGTCGCTCAAGCCTGTTCCGCCATTCGATTCCAAGCCGCGACCTTAGCGCCCAAATTTCCGGTTGTCGCAGGGGTCCGCCGCTCCGGCGCGACCGGCCGGGCGTATCAGCGCTTTCAAGGCGCCGATCGGCGCTGCCGCCTGTTCGGGCGGCAATTGGCCGAATAGGCGGCGAACGCGCGTCTGGATGTGCCGGGCGGCGGCCTCCCCGGCCGCCTTGTCGTCGTGCGTGGCGACCCGGACGAGCAGCGGCGACACATCGTTCCCGGCCGCCAAATCCGTGGCGGACGACAAGACGCGACGGCGCGGCGCCGCCGCCGGCCCGCGATCGACAGGTTCATACCGCCGCCTAATCGGCAGGCCCTCCCTTGAGCCCCTGATGGTCAAGCTCTACCTAGCATGTCGCGTAGGGCCGGTCGATTCGCGGCCTGTGCGGCAGGTCGCCGCCAAGGAACAGGGCGCTCGCCAAATCCGCGCCGACCCTCTTGCGCGAAGCCGTGCTGGCGCAGCAGGCTGGCCACAAGTGTCCGAAAGCGTCTGGAGCCATCGAAATCCAGTCGCAGCAGTCCTATTTCGCCTTGCGCTCGGCGGGCGTTCGCCGTGGCCATGCGCGTTGCCGCTGAAGGAGGAGACGATGACCGTCGCCCGCAGGAACATTCTCGCGCTCACGATCTTTGTCGTCGCGCTCGTATCCGCGATTCTTTATCTTCGCACACCCAAGCTCGAGCGGGCCGGCGCGATCGAGAAGCTGCTGCCGAGCGTCGTGCGCATCACGACCCATACGCTCGAGAAGAGCGATGCGGCCGACGCCAAGCCGGGCGAAATGAAGGTCAAGGAGTCCTACGGTTCCGGCTTCGTGGTCGACAAGGCCGGCTACATTGTCACCAACCGCCATGTCGTCAAAGGCGCCTACGAAATCATCGTGCAATTGCAGGATGGCGCGCCGATGCGCGCCAAGCTGCTCGGTCACGGCGGCGACGTCGATCTCGCCCTCCTCAAGGTGGAGACCGCAAAGAAGCTCCAGCCGGTGAAATACGGCGACAGCAACAAGCTGGAGCTCGGTCAGCAGATCGTCGTGATCGGCAACCCCTTCGGTCTGGGGACGACGGTCACGACCGGCGTGGTCAGCGCGCTCAATCGCGATCTCGGCTTCTCCCTGTTTGATTCGTTCATCCAGACGGATGCGCCGATCAACCACGGTAATTCCGGCGGCCCGATCTTCAATCTCAAGGGCGAGGTGATCGCGGTCAGCACCGCTTATTATACAGGCGGCAACGCCAAGGGCGGCTCCATCGGCCTTGGCTTCGCCATTCCCTCGGAGACGACGCAGGAAGTGGCCGCGCTTCTGCGGAAGTACGGCTATCTCAAGGTCGGCTGGATCGGCGTCGAGGGGGCGAGCCTTACGCCCGAAATCATCAATGCGCTCGGCGTCTCCGCGAAATCCGGAGCGGTCGTCGCCGATACGGTCAAGGGCGGGCCCGCCGACGGCGTGCTGCATATCGGCGACATCATCACCGAGATCGATCGCAATACGCTCGAGGACATGCGCATGTTGCGCCGCGACGTCGCCGCATCCCTCGGGCAAAGGGTGCGCCTGAAAATCCTTCGCGGCGGGAAAAGCGAGACCGTCTCGCTCACGCCGGTGGAATGGCCGGGCGCGCAGAATCAGGACTCCGCCCCGATGCGGCTTGCAGTGGCGTCGGGCCAGGCGAACGACCTCGGCTTCATGTGCGCGCCGCTCGGCGACGAGGCCCGCGCGCAATTCAAGATCGGGCCGAGCCGCAAGGGCGTCGTCGTCACGGAGGTGCAGTCGGGTTCCCCGGCCGCCGACGCCGGTCTGATGATCGGCGACGTGCTCGCCAGCGTGCAATTGCAGCCGATCGCGCAGCCGGAGGAAATGGCCGCAGCCATCAGGATCGCGACGCAGGCCAAGCGCGACTACATCGCCATGCTCGTCGAGAGCCAGGGCCGCATGAAATATGTCGCCCTGCCGCTGAAATGGCAGGCGCCGCCCGATCAGGTTGCGGCCGGTGAGGCAAAATGAGCGCGACGGCGCAGGACGAGCCGCGCGCTCGACCTGACGCCCGTCTGCAGCAATGGATGCGGCGGCTCGCGCCGACGCGGCGCGGGCTGCGTTTCACATCCGGCGTGGTGCTCTTTGTCTATCTGACGACGCACCTGACCAATCACGCGCTGGGTCTCGTCTCGCTCGCCGTGGCGGAGACTGGCCTCGACTATGCGATGATGGTCTGGCAAAGCCGCGCCGGCACTCTTCTATTGTACGGCGCCGCGCTGACGCATGTCGGCCTCGCCTTCGAGGCGGTCTATCAGCGCCGCACGCTCCGGCGCATGCCGTTCCGGGATCTTCTGCGAATTGCGCTGGGGCTCAATCTGCCGGTGCTGCTGATCGCGCACGCCGCCTCCACGCGCCTCGCGATGGAACTGTACGACTACCAGCTCTTTTATGCGGACGTCGTGCGCGACCTCTGGCAATCGAGTTCGCAGACGCGCCAGTTCGCAATCCTCGCCCCGGGCTGGATCCACGGCTGCCTCGGGCTGCAGGCGGCCTTCGGGCGCAAGCGCTGGTGGCGCCAGTGGCTGCCGCTTCTGTTCGGCGTCTTTCTCGTGCTGCCGATCCTCTCCGCGCTCGGCTTCATCGAAATGCAGCGCGAACTGACCCGTTTCGGCGCGGTCCCGCCGGCGGGCCATGGGCCCTCGGTCGAAACGATGGCCGGGGTGGCGCGCTGGCGCGATCGCACGGTCGACATCTACATGGCGCTCGTCGCCTGCCTGTTCGCCGCGCGCTTCCTGCGCTGGGGCTACGAGCGGCTGCGCGGCGTCACGGTCGAGATCGCTTATCCGGGCGCCCGGGTGCGCGCGCCGCTCGGCTGGAGCGTGCTGGAGGCCAGCCGCGCCAATCACATCGCGCACGCCTCCGCCTGCGGCGGGCGCGCGCGCTGTTCGACCTGTCGCGTCCGTGTGCTCAAGGGCCAGGAGAATTGTCCGCCTGCCGGCCGCAACGAAATCCTGACGCTCGAGCGCATTTCCGCCGCGCCGGACATGCGTCTGGCCTGCCAGTTGCGGCCGAACGGTCCTGTCTCCGTCGCGCCGCTCGACAGCGTGGAGGCTGCGGCCGCGCAGTCGGCGCATGAGGAAATCTGCGCGCTCGTCCTTCTGAGGCTCGGCAATCGAAGCGCCCTTTCGTCCGCCATGTTGCCGCAGGATCTGCAATGGGCGCTGACCGAGTTCTATCGAACGTTCGACAAGACCGTACGTGCGCAGGGCGGTCTGGTTCTCGCATTCGGCGGCGAACAGGGGTGGGCCTGCTTCCCGGTCGGCCGCGACGCGGCCCGCGCCGCGCGCCGCGCTCTTGCAACGGTCCGGGAGCTGGAAAAGGAGATCGAGCGCCTGTCGCGCGTGCTGCTGGATCATTGGAATGTGTCGATCGAAGCCGCCATCCTCGCGCACCTGGGGCCGATATTGGTCGATCCCGCGGCCCTGACCGCCGCCGATTCGAAATCGCCGGTTGTCGTCGGTCGCGCCATCGACGAGGCCGATCGGGCGCGAGAGGCTTTCGCCGACGGTGACAGCATGGTTGTGTCCGCCGATCTCATTGCGCAGGCAGGAGAGGCCCCCGAAAATTGGGGCGAACGTCATGACCTGCGGGGCGCGGTGTTTCTGACACGGGCAAGGAGAGCGGCGGAAACGGCGTCCGGTTGACCGGTTTCCCTGGAAAAAAGCGCCGAAGCGCCGCCTCTTGCGGGAGACACGAAATTGTGATCGACAAGAATTAGCGCATGGCTGGTGAAACTTTTCGAAGAGATGTCACGTAACTGCTCACGATCGCTGGCAACGGACGATCCCGGTCAGCAAGCGCCGGTTCCACCATTGGAGGATAAAATGAAGTCTCTCAAGCTCGCCCTCGTCGCCGGCGCCATGGCTTTCGCGGCCCCTGCCTTTGCCGCGGGCCCGTGCCCGCAGGGCAACGGCAACGTTACGTCCGCTTCGGCCGCCAAGCCGGAAGCCGGCAATTCTCTCGTGACCGCGTCCGCCGCCAAGCCGGAGGCCGGAAACTCGACGGTCACCGCCTCGGCCGCCAAGCCGGAAGCGGGCAACACGACGGTTACCGCTTCGGCGGCGAAGCCGGAAGCTGGCAACTCGCTCGTGACCGCTTCGGCCGCCAAGCCGGAGGCTGGCAACTCTCTCGTGACCGCGTCCGCCGCCAAGCCGGAGGCCGGCAATTCTCTCGTGACCGCGTCCGCCGCGAAGCCGGAAGGCTCGGGCGCCGTGGTGACCGCCTCGGGCGCCAAGCCGGAAGGTTCGGGCGCGGTGGTGACGGCTTCGGGCGCGAAGCCGGAAGGTTCGAGCGCCGTCGTGACCGCCTCGGCCGCGAAGCCGGAAGGTTCGGGCGCCGTGGTTTCCGCTTCGGCTGACTGCAAGTAATCGTATCGCGTCCAAAAAAAGCGGCAGGGCTCACGCCCTGCCGTTTTCTTTTGGATCCGCCGCTTTCGTGCGGATCTAGAAACCGCCAAGTTTCGGGTGGCGGTTCACGTCCTTGTACAGCAGGTAGCGGAAGCGACCCGGTCCTCCGGCGTAACAGGCCTGCGGGCAGAAGGCCCGTAGCCACATATAGTCGCCGGCCTCAACCTCCACCCAATCGCGATTGAGCTTGTAGACGGCCTTGCCTTCGAGAACGTAGAGGCCGTGCTCCATGACGTGCGTCTCGAGAAACGGGATGATCGCGCCCGGCTCGAAGGTCACGATGTTGACGTGCATGTCGTGTCGCAGGTCGTCCGGCTCGACGAAACGCTGCGTCGCCCATTTGCCATCCGTGCCGGCCATGGCGCGCAGCGGGACGTCGGCCTCGCTGGCGACGAAGGCGTCCGGCCTCTCGATCCCGTCCACCGCCTCGTAGGCTTTGCGGATCCAGTGGAATTTGGCCGGCGCCTCGCCCTCGTTGGCGAGACGCCATGACGCGCCCGCCGGCAGATAGGCGTAGCCGCCTTTCTTCAGGACATGCCTGGCGTCGCCGATGGTCAGCGCCGCCTGCCCCTCGACCATGAACAGCACGCTTTGCGCGCGCGGATCGGTGTCCGGCCGGTCGCTGCCGCCGCCCGGCGCAACTTCCATGATGTAATGCGAGAACGTCTCCGCGAAGCCCGACAGCGGGCGGGCGATGATCCACAGCCGCGTCTTGCTCCAGTGCGGCAGGCAACTCGTCACGATGTCGCGCATCACGCCGCGCGGAATGACCGCATAGGCCTCGGTAAAGACCGCGCGCCCGGTCAGCATGTCGGTCTGCGGCGGATGCCCGCCCATCGCGGAATAATAGCTGCGCTCCATCTTGTCCTCTTTCCCTGCGCTCACGGCGCAAGCGACAGCCGTTCGGCTGCGTCCAATTCAACTTCCTCGAGATTGTTTCCCGGTCCGGCGCGATCGACGACCAGAAACAGGCTGTTCGCATCGAGCACGAGCAACGGATGATGCCAGACGTTGCGCGCATAATTGACGCCCTGCCGGCCGCTCGCGCGGAAAGCGCGATAGGTCGCGGCGTCGCGCGGATCGCCGCAGACGACGACCAGCCACGGCTGCGCCTGCATCGGCGCAAAGAGCTGGCTGCCGAGCGGATGGCGCTCCATCAGCGCGATCTCGATCGGCGCGGGACGCGGCTGCGCGGTAAACAGGCTGACGTTGACCGCGCCGCCTTCGCTGCCGACGTCGATGCGCGCCTGCCCGTCGCAGCGCTGCGCAAATCCCTGATTGATCGTGATGGGCGCCGCGCCCTCGGCGTCGATCACGTTGCCGAACGGCGCGAAGGCCGCGCGCGTCAGCGGCTCCAGCTTCAGCAGTCGCGTCATTTCTTGGCGAGCCAGTTGGCGAGCACGATGCGTTCCTCGCGCGTCATTTCGGTGATGTTGTTCGGCGGCATGGCCGTGGTCAGCACCGCCTGGATGCGCACCAGTTCGGCGTTGCCGGCGATGGCTGCCGGCGTATCCAGCAGCACGCCCTTGGGCGGGGCGGCAAGGCCCGCCCACACGGGCTCCGCCGCATGGCACATGGCGCAGCGGCTGGTCAGCACGTCTTCGACATCCTTGGGCACATGCGCGCGCGCCGCCGCGACCGCCGGCGTCGCCAGCGCCGGCATTCCGAGCTTCTGGCGGCCGAGTGGATTGGACAGCATCGACAGCCAGACGGCGACGAGGATCGAAACGGCGGCGACGCCCCAGGCCCACCACTTGTCGCCCTTGCCGGCGTGACGCTGATTGTAGAAGTAGCGCACGTGCGCGCCCGCGATCAGCACGAAGCCGACCATCAGCCAGGCGTAAGGCGACATGAAGGTCATCGGGTAATGGCCCGAGATCATCAGGAACAGCACGGGCAGGGTGAGATAGTTATTGTGCGTCGAGCGGGTCTTGGCCTGCTTGCCGTATTTCGGATCGGGCGCGCGGCCAGCGATCAGATCGGCCACCACGATCTTGGTGTTGGGAATGATGTTCATGAACACGTTGCCGGTCATGATCGTGCCCATCAGCGCGCCGGTATGCAGGAGCGCGCCGCGACCGGAAAACATCTGCTGGAAGAAGAAGGCCATCGCCATCACGAAGGCGAAGCCGACGGCCGCCAATGCAACCTCGTTGTTGGCGAGCTGCGACTTGCACAGGAAGTCGTAGACGAACCAGCCGAGCGAGAGGCCGCCGACGCCGATCGCCGCCGCCTGCCAGGGCGCCAGCGCGCGCACATTGGGGTCGATGAGATAGAGATCGGCGCCGAGATAATAGACCCAGACGAGCAGCGAGAAGCCGGAAATCCATGTCGAATAGGATTCCCATTTGTGCCACATGAGTTCGGCCGGCATTCGATCCGGCGCGACGAGATATTTGCGCACCTGGTAGAAGCCGCCGCCGTGCACCTCCCAGGCTTCGCCGCCCTTGCCCGCGGGAATTTCCGGAATGGCGCGCAAGGCCGCGTCGAGATGCATGAAATAGAAAGACGAGCCGATCCAGGCGATGCCGGTGATGATGTGGGTCCATCGCAAAAGGAGCCCGCCCCATTCCAACGCGATCGCGTCCATGCCCGCTTCTCCATCCCTCGCTCCGCCACTCTAGGCCGGCGAGGCGCATGACGATATTGTTGGAAAGCGCGTAGACTTTCAAACGGGATCGATGAATGCTCTCCCTCGACAACATCCGCGTTTTCGTCCGCGCCGTGGAGCTCGGCTCCTTCTCCGCCGCCGGCCGCAGCATGAGGCTGTCGGCGGCCGTCGTCAGCCATCGCATCCGCAGTCTGGAAAAGGCGTTGAGCTGCCGTCTTTTCAATCGCACCACGCGCAAGATGTTTCTCACGGAGCAGGGCCGCGTGTTTTACGAGCACTGCCTGGATGTTTCGCAGGCGCTGGAACGCGCCGAGGCCAGCGTCTCCGACAAGGGCGCGCCGCCGCGCGGCCTGCTGAAGGTGACGGCGCCGCTCGGTTTCGGCCAGCGCGTGGTCGCGCCCTTTCTGCCGCGCTTTCAGGCGCGCTACCCGGAAATCGACGTCACGCTGCGGCTTTCAGATTACCTCGTCGATCTCTTCACCGAGGCGGTCGATGTCGCCGTGCGCATGGACCGGCTGCCTGATTCCTCGCTCATCGTGCGCAAGATCGCCGATATCGAGCGCGTGCTCTGCGTCGCGCCCGCCTATATCGAGAAGCGCGGCGCGCCGAAGTCGATCGCCGATCTCGAAAAGCATCGCTGCCTGATGCTGCGCTACCCAGGATCGCGCCAGTTTCGATGGACCTTGCAGCGCGGCGGCCGCGCCGTCTCCGCCATGGTCTCGGGCGGCCTCGACGCGGACGCAGGCGACGTGCTGACGCAATGGGCGCTTGGTGGCGAAGGCATCGTCATGAAGCCGCTTTTCGAAGTCGCCGAACACCTCCGTTCCGGAGCCCTCGTGCCGGTTCTTCCCGACAATCCGCCGACGCCAGTGACGCTCGCCATCCTGCACGCCTATCAGCGCATGGTTCCGCCAAAGGTGCGGGCGTTTGCCGACGCGCTGGCGGACGAAGCGCGCGACCATATCGAGGCCGCGCTGGCCGACGCCCGGCCCGGCAAGGCGCGAAAGCGCCGCGCCGTCAGCGGCGATTGACGCGCAGGCCACGCGCGCAGTTTCAAAAAATATTTGAATGTGGAACGATTGCGCGCTGCTAGAATGACAGCAGCAGGGAGCGGGATATGGGCCGTCTGTCGACGCATGTGCTGGATATTCAGGCGGGGCGGCCAGCCGCAGATGTGGCGATCGAACTCGTCCGCATCGGCAAGGACGGCGCGGCCACGCCCGTGAAGAGCGTTCGCACCAATGCCGATGGCCGCACCGACGCGCCGCTTCTGACCGGCGACGAGCTGACGACAGGCGTCTATGAGTTGCGTTTTCACGCCGGCGATTATTTTCGCGCCGCCGGGCAGGCGCTGCCCGAGCCCGCCTTCGTCGACGTCGTGCCGATCCGCTTCGGCATAGCTGACGCGGCCGGCCATTATCACGTGCCGCTGCTCGTTTCGCCCTGGGCCTTTTCTACGTACCGGGGCTCCTGATCATGGCGGCGTATCCCCGCGACATGATCGGTTACGGCGAGACGCCGCCGCACGCCTGCTGGCCGGGCGACGCGCGCATCGCGGTGCAATTTGTCGTCAATTACGAGGAGGGCGGCGAGAACAACATCCTGCATGGCGACGCCGCCTCCGAGGCCTTCCTGTCGGAAATCGTCGGCGCTCAGCCCTGGCCCGGCCAGCGGCACATGAACATGGAATCGATCTACGAATACGGCTCGCGCGCCGGCTTCTGGCGCCTGCTGCGCCTGTTCCGCGAGCGCGCCATGCCGGTCACGGTGTTCGGCGTCGCCACCGCGCTCGCGCGCAATCCGGAAGCCGTCGCCGCCATGAAGGCGGCAGGCTGGGAAATGGCGAGCCACGGCCTCAAGTGGATCGACTACAAGGACGCGAGCGCGGAAAAGGAACGCGCCGACATTGCCGAGGCTATCCGTCTGCACACGGAAGTCGTGGGGGAGCGCCCCCTCGGCTTCTATCAGGGCCGCACATCCGAGAACACGATCCCGCTGACGACAGAGGAAGGCGGCTTTCTCTATTCCGCCGACGTCTATGCCGACGAATTGCCCTACTGGCATGACGACGGCCGACGCCAGCAATTGCTCGTCCCCTACACGCTCGACGCCAACGACATGCGCTTCGCCACGCCGCAGGGCTTCAACAGCGGCGACCAGTTCTTCGCCTATCTCAAGGACAGTTTCGACACGCTCTACGCCGAAGGCGACGACCGGCCGAAGATGATGTCGGTCGGCCTGCACTGTCGTCTCGTCGGCAGGCCTGGCCGCGCCGCCGCGCTCGCGCGCTTTCTCGATTATGTGCGCGGCCATGCGCGCGTCTGGGTCGCCACGCGTCTCGACATCGCCCGCCACTGGATCAAGACCCATCCGCCCCGGGGCGGCTATGCGCCGAGCCGCATGGGCGGCGCGCTGTTCACGGAAGTTTTCGGCGACATCTATGAGCACACGCCGCAGATCGCGGCGGGCGCGCACGCCAGTGGCCTCGATGCCGAATGCGACACGGCAAGCGGCCTGCACGGCGCGATGGCGGCCGTCGCCCGCGCCATGTCGAAGTACGACAAGCTCGCGCTGATCCGTGCTCACCCCGATCTTGCGGGGCGTCTCGCGCTCGCCAAGAGCCTGACCGCCGATTCCACGAGGGAGCAGGGCTCGGCGGGTCTCGACAGGCTGACCGCGGCGGAACTCGCGCGTTTCACCGAACTCAATGATTCCTACAAGGCGAAGTTCGGCTTCCCCTTCATCATGGCGGTAAAGGGCGCGACCAAAGACGATATTCTCGCCGCCTTCGAGCGCCGCATCGGTCACACGTCTGACGAAGAATTCGCAGAAGCGCTGACGCAAATCGACAAAATCGCGCTGTTGCGCCTACGCGACAGACTGCCGGGGTGAACGGGCGCCGGTTTTGCATGTGAAGCGCGACGACAGACTCGCGCACAACGGGAGAGGCGAATATGAGCGAACAGACGAACCACGGCGTGGACGAGGTCCTGCCGCCGCAGCGCCTCGCCGCGCTCGGCATCCAGCATGTCTTGGTGATGTACGCGGGCGCGGTCGCCGTGCCCTTCATCATTTCCGGCGCGCTCGGCCTGTCGCCGGAACAGCGCACGCTGCTCATCAACGCCGACCTTTTCGCTTGCGGCCTGGCGACCATCGTCCAGTCGCTCGGTTTCCCCGGCGTCGGCATCCGCCTGCCGGTGATGATGGGCGTCACCTTCGCCTCCGTCGCCCCCATGCTCGCCATGATCGGCGCCGGCAAGGCGGCCGGCGCGACGCCCGTCGCGACGCTGCTGAACATCTACGGCGCGGTGATCGCGTCAGGCGTCTTCGCGCTCCTTGTGGCGCCGCTGGTCGGCAGGCTCATCCGTTTCTTCCCGCCGGTCGTCACCGGCACGATCATCGCCGTCATCGGCATCACGCTGATGCGCATCGGCATCGGCTGGGCGGGCGGCGCGCTGCCGACCGTGAAGAAGCCGATCGACGGCGTGATGGGCGACTTCCCCAACCCCGCCTTCGGCCATCCCGAGAACCTCGCCATCGCGGCCATCGTGCTGGTGGCGATCCTTCTGATCTCGCGCTTCTTCAAGGGCTTTCTCGCGAATATCGCGGTGCTGCTCGGCATCATCGTCGGCGCCATCGTTGCGCTGGCGCTGGGCAAGGTGAATACGGCGCTGATCGCCAATGCCCCCTGGTTCGGACTTATCTATCCCTTCCAGTTCGGCATGCCGACCTTCGACTTCTGGTCGATCGTGACCATGTGCATCGTCATGATCGTCGTCATGGTGGAATCGACGGGCATGTTCCTCGCGCTCGGAGAAATGACCGGCAAGAATGTCGACGCGAAGGAACTGACCAAGGGCCTGCGCGCCGACGGCGTCGGCACGATCCTCGGCGGCATCATGAACACCTTCCCCTACACGTCCTATTCGCAGAATGTCGGCCTCGTCGGCGTCACCGGCGTGCGCTCGCGCTGGGTGGCGGTGGCCGGCGGCGTGATCCTGCTGATCCTCGGCCTCATCCCGAAGCTCGCCTCGATCTTCGGCGCCATCCCGGTCAGCGTGCTCGGCGGCGCCGGGCTCGTGATGTTCGGCATGGTGGCCGCGACCGGCATCCGCATTCTGGCGAGCGTCGACTATACCGGCAACCGCAACAACCTGCTGATCGTCGCGCTCGGCATCGGCTTCGGCATGCTCACCCTGATCGCGCCGAATTTCTTCGAGGCCTTCCCCAAGCAGCTCAAGCCGCTGCTGGAGTCGGGCATCCTCCTGACGACGATCGTCACCGTCGCGCTCAACGCCTTCTTCAACGGCGCGGGCGCATCGGAGATGAAGAAGGCCGAGGCGCACTGATCCGGTTCGTGATCGCGAGGAGCGAAGCGACGCGGCGATCCATCCCCGCATCTTTCGAGAGATTCCGGGATGGATTGCTTCGCTCCGCTCGCAATGACGACGGAAGTAGCGCCCCTACAGATGCAAGCCGCGCAGCACCTGCGTGAAGGCGATCTGGTCGGCCGTCGGGGCCTGCGGCGCGCCGTCCTTGCCGGCCGAGTCGGGGAACATGCGGAAGGCCGTGTTCATCACGATATGCGCGAAGTTCGGCAGGAGCGCGTGCATCACCTGCCCGAAGCGCCCCAGCCGCGTCGCCACGCGCGACTGGCGATGGATGATCGCGTCGATGACGAGATCGGCCGCCTCGTCCGGATCGAGCGTCGGCACGTTGGCGTAGAACTTGGTCGGCGCCGTCATGGCGGTGCGCACCAGCGGCATGTTGACGTTGGTGAAATGCACGCCGCGATCCAGGAACTCCGAGGCCGCGCAATTGCTCCAGGCCTCCAGCGCCGCCTTTGACGCGACGTAGGCGGAAAAGCGCGGCGCATTGGTGAGCACGCCGATCGAGGACACGTTGACGATGTGCCCCTCGCGCCGCTCCGCCATGCCTTGCAGCAGGCCCATCGCCACCTGCACCGCGCCGAAATAATTGACCTTCATCGTGCGTTCGAGATCGTGCAGGCGGTCGTAGGAATGTTCGATCGAACGCCGGATCGAGCGGCCGGCGTTATTGACGAGAATGTCGACGCCGCCATGGTCGGCCGTCAGCCGCGCGACGAATTTCGCGCAGGCCTCGGGATCGGCGATGTCGGCGCTGTAGGTGTGCAGCGTCAGCCCGTCGGCCGCGAATTCGTCCTTCGCCTCCTTGAGCGCCGCCGCGTCGCGCGCGCAGATGATCGTCGTCGCGCCGGCCTGCGCGAGCTTGTGCGCCACCGCCTTGCCGATGCCGACCGAACCGCCCGTGACCAGCACGCGCTTGCCGGCGACCCGCCCGCGCAGCGAGCGGTCGAGGAACAGATCGGGATCCAGATGGCGCTCCCAATAATCCCAGAGCCGCCAGGCGTAATCCTCCAGCCTCGGAACCTTGACGCCGCCCTTGGCCAGAACCTTCTGCGTCTCGCGGCTGTCGAAGCGCGTCGGATAATTGACGAAGGTGAGGATGTCGTCGGGCAGGCCCAGTTCGTGCAGCGCCAGCTTGCGGATGCGGCGGAACGGCGTGAGGCTCATCAATCCCTTGGCCAGCGCGCCGGGGATGAAGCCGAACATGGCGGCGTTGACGCGCAGCGTGAATTGCGGGGCATGTGCGGCGCGCGCAAACAGGTTCAGCATGTCGCCGAGCCGCAGCGGCGCCGGGTCGGTGAGATGGAACGTGCGTCCGTCGAGGTCCGGCGCGGCGACGAGATAGTCGAGCGCGTCGACGACGAAATCGACCGGCACGACATTGATGCGCCCGCCCTCGAGGCCGATCGCCGGCAGCCATTGCGGGATGGCGTGGCGCAATTTCTGGATGAGCTTGAAGAAGTAGTAGGGGCCGTCGATCTTGTCCATTTCGCCGGTGCGCGAGTCGCCGACGACGATGGCGGGACGATAGATGCGCCAGGCCATCTTCTTTTCCGCGCGCACGAGCCGTTCGGACTCGTGCTTGGAGCGGAAATAGGCGTGCTCGAGGTGGCGCGCTTCCTCGAACATGTCTTCGCGGAACACGCCTTCGTAGAGGCCCGCCGCCGCGATCGACGACACGTGATGGAAGCGCTTCACCCCAGCCGCGCGCGCAAAATCCAGCGCGTTGCGCACGCCGCCGATATTGGCGCGCTCCACGTCGGCGGGATCGGCGGTGAGGTCGTAGATCGCCGCCAGATGCACGAAATGGTCGATCTTGCCCTTGAGCTTGCGCAGGTCCTTGGCGTCGACGCCGAGCTTCTCGGCGGTGATGTCGCCCTGCACCGCGACGATGCGCTTCTCCGTATCGCCGCAGAATTCGCGCAGGCGCTCGAGCTTCTCCTCGGACGCTTCGCGCATCAGCACGAAGACGCGCGCGTCCTTGCGCGTCAGAAGCTTGCGGACGAAGCGCTTGCCGATGAAGCCGCTGGCGCCCGTTACGAAATAGATCATCGCCGCCTCCCTGTTCCGCGCATTTTTAGTCTAAATGCTCGCTTTAGGCGAAGTCGCCCAGAGAATTGGGCGGCGGACTCTAAATTTCTGTGGTGGATTGTCGCAATCGCGGCCTGGACATGCCGCCAAGAAGCGGGGGCCGCTTCTTGGGCGCGGCATGTTCCAAATCTGAAGGGCCGCAAGTTCGCAAGGGGACTTGTCATGGCCAAGAAACTCAAGGCTCTCGCCAAACACGACGACAATCTCGCGGCCACCATCCGCGAATCCGCCAATCAGATCTGGCTCGCCGGCCTCGGCGCTTTCGCCAAGGCGCAGGCTGAGGGACAGAAGGTTTTCGATGCGCTTGTGGCCGAGGGTCAGCGCGTGCAGGAAGAGACCAAGACCGCGGCCGACGAACGCATCTCCGAGATCAAGTCGCGTGGCGCCGGCGCTTGGGACAAGCTGGAAAAGGTCTTCGAGGATCGCGTCGCCCGCGCGCTGCACAGCCTCAACGTGCCGACGCGCAAGGACATCGACACGCTCTCCAAGCGCGTCGCCGAACTCACGGAGGCGACCAACAAGATGATGGACGAGAAGAAGAAGGCTGTCGCCAAGGCGTAAGCCTTCGGTCTGGATCGCCAGGGGGAGGCCGCGTCATGCGGCCTCCCTTCGCCTGCGGAGGACGAGATGGTAGGCGCGCGGCAATCGAAGATCGGACTGGCCCTCGCGGGCGGCGGACCGCTCGGCTCGATCTATGAGATCGGCGCGCTGGTCGCCCTTCAGGAAGCCTTCGACGGCGTCGACTTCACGCAATGTCACGCCACCGTCGGCGTCAGCGCCGGCGCCTTCATCGCCGCGAGCCTCGCCAATGGCCTGACGCCGCGCGACCTGTGCCTGCGCTTCATCGAGAGCGAGGATCACGCCGAGCCGTTCGAGCCGGACTTCCTGATGCGCCCGGCGCTCGCCGAATATGCGCGGCGCCTCGCGCGTCTGCCCGATCTCGCGCTCGGCGCCGTCGCCGCCTATTTCGACCGCTCCGGCGCGGGCCGCCCGACGCGCGGGCTCCTCGAGGCGCTGCAAGGCTTTACGCGCGCCTTGCCGACCGGCGTTTTCGACAATGACGCGGCCGCCGCCTATCTGGCGCGCATGTTCGGCCGCAGCGGGCGCACCAACGATTTTCGCGAGCTGCGCCACAAGCTGTTCATCGTCGCCACGGACCTGGATTCGGCCGAAGCGGTGGTCTTCGGCTCGGCCGGCTACGACGGCGTGCCGATCTCCGAAGCGGTCAAGGCGAGCTCCGCGCTGCCCGGGCTCTATCCGCCCGCCCGCATCGGCGAGCGCGACTACGTCGATGGCGCGCTCAAGAAGACGCTGCACGCCTCGGTCGCCTTGAAAGCCGGCGCGAAGCTGCTCGTCTGCGTCAATCCGCTCGTGCCTTTCAATACGCGGCTCGCCTCGGGCGAAGGCCGGCGCGGGCCGACCCATCTTGTCGACGAAGGGCTCGCCACCGTGCTGTCGCAGACCTTCCGCGCGCTCATCCAGTCGCGCATGAAGGTCGGCATGGATCGCTATGCCCATGAATTTCCGGACGCCGACATTGTGCTGTTCGAACCGGCGCGGGACGATGCGATGATCTTTTTCGCCAACGTCTTCAGCTACGCCGACAGGCGCCGCCTCGCCGAACACGCCTACAGCCATACACGCGCGGAACTGCGCCGCCGCGCGGCCGAACTGGAGCCGGTCCTCGCCCGGCACGGCGTACGCCTCGACCATGCGGCGCTGGCCGATCCGGACCGCCGGCTGATCGCCGCGCCCGGGCGACGAGCCACGGGTCTGGCCGCCGAAACCCGGCGGCTGGCGACGACGCTCGGCCGTCTCGACCATGCGCTGGCTCAAGGCGCGACCGCCCCGGCCCGTGAGAAGATTGCCAAGGCCGGGAGAAGGGCGGATGGCGGCAAAGCCAAAAAGAAGGACGCGCGAGCGCATTCTTGAGACCGCGCTCGCCCAGTTCAACGCGCATGGCGAACCGACGGTGACGACGGCGGCGATCGCGCTCGAAATGGGCATCAGTCCCGGCAATCTCTATTATCACTATCATTCCAAGGAAAAGATCGTCGAAGACCTGTTCGCCGCTTACCGGGCCGAGATTGAAGACACGCTGGCGGCGCCCGAACAGCGCCTTCCCGACGCCGAGGATTGCTGGCTTTTCTTGCATCTCGTGTTCGAGGCGATCTGGAAGTACCGCTTCATCTATCGCGACATCAACGAGCTGATCGCGCGCTATCGTTGCGTCGAGACGCAGTTCAAGCGCATCCTCGCGCACAAGATCCGCGTCGCGCGCGAGATCATGACCGGGCTCGCCAGGGCCGGCCAGATGAAGGCGACGCCGGGCGAGATCGCGCTGCTCGCGGAAAACATGGCGCTGGTCGCGACCTACTGGCTATCCTTCGAGTTCGCGCGCAATCCGCGCGCGGCGCAGGATGGCCACGGCCTCGGGCGCGGCGTCTTTCAGGTGCTGGCGCTCGCCGCTCCCTATCTCGCACCGCGCGAACGCGAATTGCTCGATCAACTGGCGACCCGGTACGCAAACTGAGAGGAAGCGCAGATGGCCAAAACCGCCTGGAAGAAATTTCCTTACGCCGACAAGGCCTACGACTACGCCGGCCCCGCGCTGAAGAAGGCGTGGAGCGCGCTGCATCGCGGCGATTGCGAACCTTTTCCCGACGAAGCCTGGGTGAAGAAGGCGATCGAGGCGCACCCGAAGCTCGATCCGAAAATGCCGCCGGCGAAGGCCGCCGAAGCGCTGCAATCGGCCTGGCGCGCCTATCACGCGGGAGATTTTGCCGCGGCGGCGGAGCAGGGCGAGGCGTTGGGCCCGCTCGGCTTCAATGTCGCCAACAAGGCCGCCAACATCTATGCGACCTACCTCGAGACCGACGACGCGCGGCAGCTCGAAATCTTCCAGCAATCGGCGGCGCGCGCGGAAAAGCTGCAGGCGATCGCCAGGGATTTCCCCAACGCCTTTTACTTCCACGCCTCCGCGCTCGGCCGCTACGGGCAGGGCATCTCGGTCGCCAAGGCGCTGGCGATGGGGCTGGGCGGCAAGATCAAGGCGAGCCTCGACAAGGCGCTGGCGCTCGCGCCCGACCACGCCGAAGCCCATATTGCGCTGGGCGCCTATAATGCCGAAGTGGTCGCCAAGGTCGGCGGCCTCGTCGCCGGGCTCACCTATGGCGCGAGCAAGGATTCCGCGATCAAGCATTTCGAGACGGCGCGCAAGCTCACGCCGGATTCCGCGATCGCGCGCATCGAGCAGGCGAACGGCTTCGTCAGCCTGTTCGGCAAGTCCAAGCTGGACGCCGCGACGAAGCTCTACAAGGAGGCCGCCGCCTGCAAGGCGCACGACGCGATGGAGCGCCTCGACCAGCAATCCGCGATCGACGAACTGGAGGACTGAACGGCCTTTGCGCGCCGGCTTCGTGCGTTTCGTCGCCGCCGCTGCGCGTCTCCTCGTCGATCATGCAGTCGGCCGGCGCGCATAGCGTCCGCCCGGAGCGCGACGACGCATGACGAACCGGAACGAACGACGCATTGCCCATCCCGTTGCGCTGACCTTGTGGCTGGCCTTGATCGCCTGCCTTGCGCTGGCGCTCGTCCTCCTGCCGATCTACGCCGTGCCGTGACCGGCTGGCGCCAGCGAAAGCGGCGCTCTCTAGCGCCCCTCCCGCGGGCGCGCCACGGCCTTGGCGAGATCGGCTTCGATGAGCGGTATCCAGCCTCGCCGGTATGCGTCGACCCTTTCCGCTGTCGCGAGCGGCTTGAGGATGGCGAGCGACTGCTCGAGATCGGCGCGCCCCTCGGCGCCTTTCAGCCGCCCGAGACTCCACAGCGCGAAAACCGAAATGAGCCGCGTCTGGATATCGTCGGGATTGCGCTGCAGGATCCTGCGGCAGATATCGAGCTCGGCCTCGAACGAGCGCCGCGCCCCTTCCATGTCGCCGCTCTTTTGCCTGATCAGGCCGATGCGCTCGTTGCTGATCGCCAGGTCGCGTTGCCATAGCGCATTGAGCGGATCGCGCGCCGCCAACGGTTCGATCGCCGCCAGCCCCTTTTGGTAGGCGTCGCGCGCATCGGCGTTGTCGTCCTGGTCGCGCAGGATGTCGCCGATCTTGTTATGGCTGACCGATATGTCGCGCCGCCACTGGGTGTTCAGGGGATCGCGCACCGCAAGCATTTCGCGGATCCCCAGGCTCTTGCGATATTCCACGAGCGCGCTCGCCTTGTCCCCCTGGTCGCGAAGGACGTTCCCGATCTTTTCCTGGCTGACGGAAATGTCGCGTTGCCACAGCATGTTGCCGGGATCGACCTTGGCGAGCTGCTCGCGCAGCTCCAGACTCTTGCGATATTCGACGAGCGCGCCGGCCAGGTCGTTCTGATCGGCCAGGATGTTTCCGATCTTCTCGTGGCTGACGGAAAGGTCCCGTTGCGCCAGGCGGTCCGATTTGTTGCGCGCCAGAAGCGTCTCGCGAATCCCGATGCTCTTGCGAAAAGAACCGAGCGCGCCGGTCTTGTCGCCATCTTCCCGCAAGGCGTCGCCAACCTTCTCGTAACTGACCGCCAGATCGCGCTGCAAGAACGTATTGGCGGGGTCCTTCGCCGCGAGCGCCTCTGCGATGGCAAGGTCCTTGCGAAATTCGGCAAGCGCTTCGGCGAGCTGTCCCTGGTCTTGCAGGACGTTGCCGATATTGATGTGGCTGACCGAAAGGTCGCGGCGCCGGTCGGCGCTGTCGGGATCCCGCGCGGCAAGCTCCTCCCCGATGCGAAGGCCCTCGCGGTAGCGCGCCAGGGCCTCCGCCGTCGCGCCCTGCGTCCGCAGCGTGGTGCCGATCTCGTCGAGCATCACCTTGCGCGTTCGCTGCAATTCGGTCCGGTCCGGCGCCGATCGCGCGAGACGGTCGACGATGCCGTTGACGCGGTCGAGAATGCGCATCGTCGTCTCCGTGCGCATTCCTTCGACATCGCGCAATCCCTGCGTGATGTCGAAGATCAATCCATCGACCGCACTCTTGGCCGCACCGAAATTACGCTCGGCGATCTCGCTTTGGCGCTGCGCTTCATGCTTCTGCGCTTCGGCCTCCGACCTCTGCTGTTCGGCCTCGCGCCATTTCCAGACGGTCGCCGCGCCGACGATCGAGACGGCGACGACGGCGGCGAACGCGCCGCGCAGCAATCGCCTTTGCAAGGTCTCGCGCTGCGCCCGTTCCGCCTCCGCGCGTTCGCGCAAGGCGGCTTCCGCCGCGCCGCTCTGCGCAATGAAGCCGCGCTCGGCCTTGTCGAGGTCTTCGGCATGGGTCGCGAGCCAGGCCTGCGCCTGCGCCAGCGGCGCGCCGCGCAGCAGCAGGTCCTCGCTCTCGGCGCCTTCGCTCCATTCGTGGCGCTTGCTCTCGAGCCCCGTCTTCCACACCAGAAAATTCTGGCGCGATCCAACCCATTCGCGCAGGCGGCCCCAGCGCTTGAAGATCGCTTCGTGCCCGACTTCCGCGTAGGTTTCGAGGCCGCCGCGCTGCGCGGTCACGATCAGCCGGTTCGGCGCGTCGGCGAGTTCCGACACGAGCCGCCATTCCGCGTCTGAAAACTCGGATCGCAGCGCGCGCCGCCGCACCGGCTCGCCGTCTTCGCGCACGGAAGCAAGCTTGAGGGTGAAGATGCGCTCGATCTCCTTCGCCGATGCGCGATGCGTATCGAAGAAGGCGTCGGCGCGATGCGCCAGCACGCGGCCGAGCTCGATCGAATCGGCGCGCAGCCGCAATATGCCGTCGCCCCGCCGCACCATGTCCGACCACATGTCCTCGAGCATGTAGGACATCAGCGTCAGCGCGCCGGCGTCGGCCGTCGATTCTTCATCAGCGCGCGCGGCGATATCCGCGCCGAGATTTGGCGGATCGAAACGCGCCCCCAGCCGCCGCGCCGGCTCCTCGACGATGAGCCGCAGCGTTTCGGCGCGCACCGGCGGCACGTCGATGCGGCGATGCGCGTCGAAAAGGGCGCGGTCGGCGTGCAGTTCGCCGGTGAAATCCGCGCGCAGGCTCATCAGCAGCGACAGTCGCGGGTCGCGTCCGCCCTCGACGAGAATTTCCGAAAAGCGCCGGCGTTGGCCGGCTTCCGCACGTACGTAGAGTTCCTCGCCCTGGTCGACATAGACCAGAAATCCCGACGGCGCTTCGCGGCCGATCTCGGCGAGCCGCATCAGCGTCGCCGACATCAGGCCGGCCAGCGAGGACGACCCGTCCATGAGGTTGGCGACCCAGCCCGCGCGGCGTCGCTCGGCGTCCGGGTCGGTCGCGTCGTACAGCCATTCGTTCTCGAATTGCCGCACCAGTTCCTCGACCGGCTTTTCGCCGGGCGTCATGCGCAGGAAGCACCAGCGCCGGCTTTCGCCGAACCGCGCGGGCCACGGGCGCGGCGCGCCGTCCGCCGCGGGCCAGGCCTGACGCTTGAGCGCGGCGATGACGCCTGCCTGCGCGAGCGACGATTTTCCGACCCCGGAATTGCCGATGAGCAGTGTGACGCTCTCGGGCGTATCGGCCAGCGCGGCGAGCGTGGCGGCGGTCTCCGCCTCGCGGCCGAAGAAATAGTCGCTGTCGGCCTCCGTCATCGCGAGCAGGCCGAGATAGGGCCGCGCGTGGCGCCAGAGTTCCGCCTGGCCGGAGGCGGCGCCCGAAGCCCCGTCGAGCAGCCTGGCGATGGCGGCGTCGGAGGCGGGGTCGGCGGCGATCGTCCAGTGCAACTGGCCGAGGAAGGGCAGGCCCGGAGCGGGCTGCCCTTCGGCGAGAAGGAACAAAAGGCGGCGGTCCGGCCGGTTCAGGTCGCGATCCAGCGCTTCGTAATATTCGAGCACTTGCCAGCGCCCGAGGCCCTTTTCGCCGACGAGGAGCAGGAATACGTCCGCCGCGGCGATTTCCTGCGCCAGCGTCGGCAGCCAGTAGCCGCCCGCGCGCAGACTTGCGGGCGCAAAGAAGATCTGGGCTTCGGGCAGGCGCGCGCGCAATGCGCTGGCGACCCGGTCTGCGAGCGCCTGATCCTGGGAATTGTAGCTGACGAACCAGCGCCGACCCATGCGCCCCCCGACAGGTCGCCGCAAGTCTATGCGACAGGCCCGTGCGCGCGCAATCGGCTTTGCGGTCCTACGCCCGCAGCCGTTTCGCGCGCTTGCGCATGACGGGCGCTTCCGCGGCGGCTTCGTCCGGCTCGCCCGCTTCCGCCCGCGCTTCGGCTTCCGCCCGCTCGTCGGCGCGCGCGGAGGCCTCCAGCAGCACGTGGTAGAGATAACCTTCGAATTCCTGTTCGAAGCGGCCGATGATCGCCTCCGGGTCCGGCGTCAGCGCCGTGTCCGTGATCAGGCCGAACTGCACGTTGCCGGCGTAGGACAGGATCGACACGCCCATGCCGATGTCGCCGGATTGCGGCACCCAGAACATCACCTGTTTCACCGGGCAGCCGGCGATCGTGATCTCCTTCTGCGGCCCGGGCACATTGGTCATGACCGCGGTCGCGCGCGAGATCAGAAGGTCGAACAACTGGTCCTGCATCAGCTTGGGCGCAATGCCCAGCGCGCCGAAGAGGCCGAGCGTGACAGGCGGCTCGTAGCTGCTCTTGAGCTTGAGCATCCGGCGCCGCACTTCGGCAAGCCGTTCGAGGGGGTCGGCGAAGCCGACCGGAAGCTCCACGCCGAGAATGCCGAACCGGTTGCCCAGTTCGTCCTCGGCCCCGGGCGGACGAAGGTTAATCGGCACGAGCGCGCGCAGTTCGACGCCTCGGGATTCGTCGCCCTTGTCCTCGAGATAGGCGCGCAGCGCGCCCGCGACGCAGGCGAGCAGGATGTCGTTGATCGAGCAGTCGAGCGCCCAGCTCGCCGCCTTCACTTCGGTAAGGCGCAGGGGCCGCGTCCAGGCAACGCGCTTGGCGCCGTGCGGCTTGCCCTTGAACCGGGTCTCGCTGTCGCTGGGCATGGCGAGCAGCCAGGCGAGTTCGCCGGCTACGCCCGCTCCGGTCTTGAGCAGCTTGGCGGCGCGCATCGGGTTCGTGGCGAGCGACATTGCTTCGCGCAGCGCGCCCTGCGTCAGCTTGAGGCTCATGTCGGCGGCGCCTGCGAAGGGCGCCATCAGCGAGGAGAGCCAGCCTTCGTCGTGATTGCCGCCGTGCGCGACAGGCCGCGCATCCTCGCCGTCGTCGGCGAGGCCGAGCAGCACTTTCATCAGGGCGATGCCGTCGGCGACCGCATGATGGATGCGCGTGACGATGGCGACGCCGCCTTCGTATTTCTCGACGATGCGCGTTTGCCAGAGCGGGTGGTTGTGATCCAGCGGCTCGGAGGCGAGCTGCGCGACATAGGTCTGCAGCGCCTTCTCGCCGCCGCGGCCGGGCAGGCGCACGCGCTGGATATGACGGGAAATGTCGAAGGCGCGATCATCGACCCAGAAGGCGCCCGTCGGCGTCGTCACCGCGCGCTGGCGAAACCGCCTGTGCGCCAGCATGCGCTCGCCGAGCGCCTTTTCGAGCGCCTTGACGTCGACAGGGCCGCCCAGCGTCATCACGCCGGTTATCATCATCAGGTTGTGCGGCCGGTCCATGCGCAGCCATGCCGTGTCCACCGGCGACATTCTTTCGCTATGGCTCATGCCCGCCCTCCATGGCGCGATCATAGCTGCGCGCGGCGCTCCGCAAAACTGCGTGAAAGCGACGCGTTCTCCTCTAGGCGGCGCAGCCTAGACCGCCCGTGCTAAGGAGGCGCATGACACATGACGACGCCGTAGCCCGTCTCGTCGGCGAACTCGAGCGCGCCGAGAACGCGCGCGCCGTGGCGAGCGCCGATCCGACGTTCCTTGCGCGCCGCGCGGACTTTCGCGCCTGGCAGGCGGCGCGGCTCGCGCGCACACATGCGGACCTCCTAGCCAGCCCGCGCTTCGGCGCGGCCGCGGAATTTTTCCTCAGCGATCTCTACGGGCCGCAGGACATCAGCGTGCACACGCAGGAGGTGCGCCGCATCGTGCCGGTGATGAGCCGCACCCTGCCGGCCGCCGCGATCGAAACCGTCGCCGACGCCATCGAACTCGACGCGCTTTCGGAAGAACTCGACGCGGCAATGATCTCGGCGCTGGGAGAGCGCGTGGAAACGCTCGACGCCTCGGCCTATGCGGAAGCCTATCGCGCAATCGGCCATCGCGCCGAACGGACGCGCCAGATCGATCTCATCGAACATCTCGGACGCTCGCTGGACGGCCTGACCCGGCACCCCTTCATCGGCGCCGCGCTGAAGATGATGCGCAAGCCGGCCGAACTCGCCGGGCTCGGCGCGCTGCAGTCGTTTCTGGAAAGAGGATATGCGGCCTTCCGCGTGATGCGCGGCGGTTCGGAATTTGTCGAAATTGTCGCTGGACGGGAACGCGCGATCTCCGAGGCGACGTTCGCCGGACGCGACGAAATGCTGCGCGCCGACAGAAGCGCCGCCCCGCCCTAGAGCGATGCTTCAACATTACGCGCGGGAGTTTCGTCCCGCGCGTAATGAATCGTGCGGGCGCCTGCGTTACTTTGCCGGTTTCCAGGTCGTGGTCGCGCGATCGTAGGAGAAGCCGGGCGCGGCCTTCAGCGAATCCTTGGTCTCGTCGATCGCGAGCCAGGTCTTGTTGTCCTTGTTCATCATCTTCACCGCGGAGAAGGGAACGATCACGTCCTTCTCGCCTGCGCCGAGGAAGCCGCCGACGCCGAGCACGAGGCCGGAAATCTTGCCCGCCTTGTCGAGCAGGACGTCGTCGACCTCGCCGATTTTCGATTCCTTGGGGTCATAAACGGACTGCTTGTAATAGTTGGTGACCGACATGCCTTCCGGCGGCGGCGCCGAAAGCGTCGCCGCGGCAAAGGCGGAAGTGGTCATGGCGGCGGCAATCAATCCGCCAGCAACGAGATTGGATTTCATCTTCCTCTCCATCATGCAAACGACGACGGCGCCGTCGCGACCCCCGTAGAACCCGATCGGCAGGTCTTTGGTTCGCCCGCCGCAGCAAATTCTCGGGGTGCGCTTGTATCGCCGGGGAAGGCTGCAGCCGCGCTTGTGGAACGAACATTCAAGCACGAGGTTCTTTTCCAAGCGGGGCCGCCAAGACGGGAGCTGAACGATGTCGCTCGGCACAATTATTCTCATCATCCTGGTACTGGCGCTTCTCGGGCTGCTGCCGACCTGGCCGTACAGTTCAGGCTGGGGTTATGGCCCCAGCGGCGGCGTTGGCCTGATAGTCGTCGTCCTCGTGGTCTTGTTGCTGATGGGCAGAATATGAAAAAAGCCGGCGCAAGCGCCGGCTTTCCCTTGTCGTGCCTGCGCGCGTCTTGCCGCGCGCATCGTTTGTTCAGTCGATAGACACTTCGCCCTTGATGACCGGGCCGAAGCGCACCCATTTCTCCCCGTCGAACTCCTGCAGCTGCATCTGCTTGATCGGAAAGTAATCGGTCGGGCCGGTGGTGATCTTGATGCCGGGCAGCAGCATCGGCAGATCGAAATTCAGGCTGGCCGCCTGCTTCATCACGTTCTCGCGCGTGAGATTGTCGCCGCACTGCTTGAGCACCTGCACCATCGTCTGCGCGGCGTTGTAGCCGTAGACGTAGAGCGTCGAGTGCTTGTCGCCGTCCGGAACGTACTTGTCCATGAAGGCGATCCATTCCTTGACGGCGGCGTCGTCCTTCCACGAGGGATCGTCCGGGTCCTTGCCGTAATTGGCCGAGATGATTCCCTTGCCGTTCTCCATGCCGGCGGGCTTCATCACCGAGCCCGTGGACTGCGACACCGAGTGCAGGATGTGCACCGGCTTCCAGCCGATCTCCGCGTTCTTCTTGATCGCCATCGCCGCGAATTTCGGCGTGGTGAAATTCACGAACATGTCGGCGCCCGACGCCTTCAGCTTCAGGATCTGCGAGTCGATCGTCGGGTCGGCCGTCTCGTAGGTCGTTTCGGAGACGATGAGCGTCTTGGCCTTGTCGCCGAGCCCGTCCTTGAAGCCCTTGAGCGAGTCGCGGCCGAAATCGTCGTTGGCCGAGATGACGCCGATCTTGGCGTTCGGATATTTCTCCAGAACGTGCTTGGCGTAGATGCGGCCCTCGCTCTGGTAGTTCGGCTGCCAGCCCATCGTATAGGGATACTGCTTGTGATTGCCGAACATCGTGCCGCCGGCGGCGATGAACAGCTGCGGGATCTTCTTGGCGTTGAGATATTTGATCGTCGCCAGCGACGTCGCCGTTCCCAGCGGATTGAAGATGAACAGGACCTCGTCGCTCTCCACCAGCTTGCGGGTCTGCTCGACGGCCTTGGGCGGGCTGTATCCGTCGTCGTAGGTGATGAAGTTGATCTTGCGGCCGTTGATGCCGCCCTGATCGTTGATCATCTTGAAGTAGGCGGCCTCAGTCTTGCCGATCACGCCATAGGCGGAGGCAGGGCCGGAATAGGCGTAGGTGTTGCCGATCTTGATCTCGGTATCGCTGGCGCCGGCATCGTATTTCTTCTGCGCCAGCGCAGCGCCGGCCACCAGCGACATCGCGCCGGCAAGCGTGGCGGCGATAAGTTTCGATTGCATTTTTGTCTTCCCTCCAAGCGACGCGTTCGGTGAGTAGTCGACGGACAAGATTGTCCGACCGTCGCGATTGACGCTACATGATTTCTGAGGCAACCTCAAATTCAAAAGACGCGCGCGCGACAGACGCGACCGAAAGACGCAATTTCTAGGTCAGGGGAGGGAAACATGTCTTTCGCCTATTTCGACTGGATCGCCCATCACGCCGAAGTGCGCGGCGACCGCACGGCCGCCATCGACCTCGCGACGCAGCGCCGTTTCACCTATGCGCAATTCGACGAGCGCATCGACCGGCTCGCCACGCATCTGGCGGGCCTCGGCGTGAAGAAGGGCGACCGCGTCGCCGTGCTCGCTGTGAATTCGACCGACATTCTGGAAACGCAATTCGCCTGCTTCCGGCTCGGCGCGATCTTCACGCCGCTCAACATCCGTCTCACCGTGCACGAACTCGCCTTCATCGTCTCCGACGCCGCGCCGCAAGTGCTCGCGCACGACGGCGATTTCGCGTCCATGGCGGATGAGCTGAAGCAGCAATGCGGCGTGCCGCATCTTCTCGCTTACGGCGCGGCCTACGAGAAGGCGGTCGCCGCCTCGGACCGTCTGGCGCAGCATACGCCCTGCGGCATGGAGGACGTGTGCACCATCATGTACACGTCCGGCACGACCGGAAAGCCGAAGGGTTCGCAGACCACGCATCTGATGAACTTCATCAATTGCATCAATCTCGGCATTGGCGTGTTCATCTCGCAGAAGACGACGCATCTCTGCGTGCTGCCGCTGTTCCACACCGGCGGCCTCAACTGCTACGTCAATCCGGTCTTCCACGCCGGCGGCTGCAACATCGTCATGCGCGCCTTCGATCCCGGCGAAACCTTGCGCATCATCGGCGATCCGGCGATCGGCCTCACGCATTTCTTCGGCGTGCCCTCGATCTACCAGTTCATGGGCGCCCATCCCGCCTTCGCCAACACGGATTTCTCGCGCCTGCAAATCGCCGGCGTCGGCGGCGCGCCCATGCCGGTGCCGCTGCTGAAGATATGGGAGGCGCGCGGCTGCACGCTGGTGCAGGGCTACGGCATGACCGAGACGAGCCCGGCGGTTCTGGTGCTCGACGCCGAGGACGCCGCCCGCAAGGCGGGCTCGGCCGGCCGCCCCGTGCTGCATGGCGAGCTCAAGATCGTCGACGAGGAAGGCAATCCGGTGAAGCCCGGCGAGATGGGCGAATTGTGGGTGAAGGGCCCCAACATCACCCCCGGCTACTGGAACCGCCCCGAAGCCAACAAGACGTCCTTCACCGACGGCTGGCTGCATACGGGCGACGCCGCGCGCCAGGACGCGGACGGCTTCTACTACATCGTCGACCGCACCAAGGACATGTACATTTCGGGCGGCGAAAACGTCTATCCGGCGGAGGTGGAGGACACGCTCTACCAGATCCCGCAGATCGCGGAGGCCGCCGTCATCGGCCAGCCCGACGGCACATGGGGCGAGACGGGCCTCGCCATCGTGGTGAAGAAGCCGGGGCAGGAGCTGACCGAGGCGCAGGTGATCGCCCATTGCCGCGAGCGCCTGGCGCGCTTCAAATGCCCCTCGCGCGTGCTCTTCATCGACGCCCTGCCGCGCAACGCGACAGGCAAGGTGCACAAGCCGACGCTGCGCGCGAGCTTCCTCGAGAAGACGGCGTCGTAGCCTCGGTCAGGCGGCGGTGCTCGTCGTCCCGGACCGCCGGAATTTCGTCGGCGACATCCGCATCCAGCGCTTGAAGGCGAGGATGAAGGCGGGCGTGGAGGAATAGTCGAGCAGGCTGGCGATATTGGCGATCGGCGCGTTCGAGCGCTTCACCATGCGAATGGCCGCGGCCCGGCGCGCGTCGTCGAGGATGTCGGAGAACGATGTCCCCTCCTCCGCCAGCAGCCGCTGCAATTTCTTCGGCGTGAGGCCGAGCGAGTCCGAGACGAATTGCACGTTGCAGCGGCGCGTGCCGATGACGCCGGCGACCGCCAGCTCCACGGTCGCCTTCATCGTCTGGTCGTAGATCGGCATCGCGCGCAGGCGCGACCGGATGTAGAAGCCGAGAACGGTCCGGGGAAGCTTGATGGCGCCGACCGTCTTGTAGTCGAGAGCTTCCTTGTCGAACAGGATTTCGGAATGTTCGGCGTCGAATTCCAGCGGGCAGCGGAACATGGCCTCGTGCAGGCTTATGTCTCGGGGGCGCGCGTGCTGGAACCGGACAAGCGTCGGGTTCTTGTCGGGATGGTTCCCGATGACGCGCGTGAGTTCGACGATATTGCCGAGCGTGCGTTCGGTCGCCTGACGCATCGGCAGCGACGGCATGAGGTGCCTGTAGCGGAAGATCGCGTCGGGCCCCTCGATGTCCTCGAACAATTGCATGGTGAAGCCGTTGCAGTGCAGGCGCCAGTAGCACAGGCCCGTTTCCGCCCATTCCCGGATGTCCGTGGCGAAATAGCCGAGATAGGCGAGCGGCCCGAGATTTGGAAAATGCGACGGCGTCGCGCGCACCCATTCCAGCGCGAATGCGGGACGGTTGAGCTCGCGCGCCGAAATCTCGTGCAGATCGACATAGCGCCTGAACGACATGAGGCCGCCGATGTCATGCAGCGGGCCGGCGGCAATGTCCGCCATCCGCAGCAAGGCGTCGGGATCGCCGCCGATCCTTTCGACGAGCTCGTGAAAGCCGAGCAGCGCGGTGGTGCGAATGTAGGCGTGGTCGCCATCGCGACCGCTGAAATGGGGGGCGAGCATCGCGAATCGTCTGATTGAAATTCAATTGGCCACAATTAGCACCGATTGCGCCTTTGCTCGCGTCGGCGCGGCGCAATTCCCGAGAACGTGTCCTCAAATATGAACTTGGGCGGCCCGCCATGCCGGCGGCGCAAAGGGCTCGGGCGCCGGGGTCGGCAGGCGGCGCCCGAGCCTCCGGAACAGGGGCTGCCGCCTCCCGGGCCCGCGGGTTGATTCGACAGCGCTCGTCCTTCGTCCGGCGCCTTCGATTCGCGCCGCGCGCCAATACGACAGTCAATGACGAAACGTCCTTCGACGCCGAGACGTGTCCCGAAATAATAGTTTTCACGACGTCGAAATTAAATCTCAGCGCTTAAGTATAAATGATCTAACTCATAATATTACATAAACAAATATGAGGCAGGATTGATAAATTAAGCTATAATTAACCATGATTATGCGCTAGTCATCGCTGATTTTATTGGTTCTTGGTGCAAGCAGCAGAATTTCCAGACAGGGCCAGGCAATGAGAAAATTCACACTCTCCCTCTTGTTTGCGTTCGGCGCGTTTCACGGCGCGGCGGTCGCCGCGGATATGCCCGCTCCGGTTTACAAAGGCGCCGCCGAGATCGCCGCGCCCGTCCGCAACTGGACGGGCTTCTATCTTGGCGGCCGCTTGTCCGGCGGCTACGACGGCGCCCGGGCGATCAGCCTGTTCGATCCCTTCGCCGGGCTGAACAACCGCGTCGGCGCGGTCAATCCGCAAGCCGATCCGTTGATGCCCGTCAACCTGCTCGGCATTCCCGGCCTGGTCGCTCCGCCGGTCAACCTGCTCGGTCTGCCGACGCCGCCCGGCTATCAGTCGCTGACCTCCTACACGTTCAGCGCCGGCAGCAATCTCGCCTGGAACATTTTCAACAATGCGCCGCCCGGCGGCGCACGCTCGATTTCCGGCACGAATTATTCAAATGCGCCGACCGCGCTCAACAAGGGCAACATATTCGGCGGCGGCGGCGTCGAGTTCGGCTACGATCAGCAGATCGGATTTGCCGTTTTCGGGGCGCTCGCCGATTTCAACTGGTTCTATACGCCCAAGAACGCCCGGTCCTGGCAGTCGAACGGCGGCTATTCGGCCTTCGCCAGCAATACCTCGCCGCTCTGGCCGCCCGGCGTCGGCGAGATACCCTATTGCCCGGAGCCGCCCTATTCGAGTTGCTCGGCCTCCGGCCAGAGCCAGGCGACGGGCGCGCAATCGTCCAGGCTCGACTGGCTCTCGACATTCCGCGGCAGCGCCGGTTTCTCGGTTGGCCGTCTGCTCACCTACGTCACCGGCGGTCTCGCGCTCGGCCGGCCGCGTCTCGACTTCACCACCGCCTGGGCGGACGCCAACCAGGTCAGCGGCGTCGGCTGCATCGGCATCGGCTGCGCGTCGGGCCAGACGCTCTTCGGCTCGCAAGCGCTTTGGTCCGGCTCGACCGCCGCGGTGCGCAAGGGCTGGACGTTCGGCTCCGGCTTCAAATATGCGCTCGGCGAAAGCGCCTACATCAAGACGGAGGCGCTGTACTATGACCTCGGGAAGGTCTCGGTTCTGGCCTATGGCGCGGGGTCGCAATATTGCATCCCCAGCGGCCTCGGCGGCCCCCTCAACGCCTGCGTCGCCGGCATGGGCAATGGTCCGATTCAGGTCGCCGGGCAGCGCGTGACCAAACGGGTTAGCGGCGTCATCGCGAATTTCGGCGTCGGCTATCGCTTCTGGTGAGGCGGGCTGGCGCCTGTTCAAGCCAAAGTCATTTTCAGCCGCGGCCGGTCCTCGGGATCGGCCGCATTTTCTTGACGCGCCGGCGAAACAGCTAGACGCGCCGCGTCCCCTTGGCGCGCGAAAGATAGTCCTGCGTCTGCGGCCGCGCCTCCAGCCAGCCGCCCCACTTGCGGAAGACCTTGGCCATGCGTTCCGGCTGCACGCCGAGCTGCGCCATGGCGACGCCGCCGTTCACCGATTCCGCATAATCCGCGATCAGGCCGTCGCGCAGCCGGAACCGGCTCATGCCGTCGATGACGACGCGCCGGCCCTCGAATTCCGCGCGCGTCGAGGTGAACGAGGAGAGCGACCAGGCGTAGGCGAGATCGTCCTTCACGATCGGGTCGAACATTTCCCAGCGATAGTCGGGACCGGCGTCGCCGTGGAAGAGATGCGCCATCATGTGCGCGATCTCCGGCCGCCCGACGTGATCGCCGTAGATGTAGTCGTGATAGACGGCGTCCTCGGTGAAGCATTGCGCAAAGGCCTCGCCGTCGCCGGCCTCGGCTGCGCGCGTAAAGCGATCGAGCAGCTTCTCGAAATCCGCCTGCTCCATGTCCGCGCCTCCCGTCCCTGGCCTCGTCCTTGTCTGTCGCAGCTTGCCGCAGCTCGCGGCGGCTCACAAATGTTCCTGAAATGTTCTTGCGCGACCGTGTCGCTCCGGCTAGTCTGCGTACGGGGTTGAAACGGGGGCGCATATGGTCGTCAGGGTCGCCACGGTCGCGTTCGAGGGCATCGACGCGCGTCCCGTTGACGTGCAGGTGCAGCTCTCGTCCGGCAATGTCGTCTTCACCATCGTCGGTCTCGCCGACAAGGCCGTCGCCGAATCCCGGGAGCGCGTGCGCGCCGCGCTGACCGCCTCCGGGCTCGCTTTGCCGGCCAAGCGCATCACCGTCAATCTGGCGCCCGCCGACATGCCCAAGGAAGGCTCGCATTACGACCTGCCGATCGCGCTCGCCGTGATGGCGGCGATCGGCGCTTTGCCGGTCGACGCTCTCGCCGGCTTCACCGTTTTGGGCGAGCTTGCGCTCGATGGGTCGCTGACCCCGGTCGCCGGCGTCCTGCCCGCCGCGGTCGCCGCAAATTCGCGCGGACACGGGTTGATCTGCCCGGCCGAATGCGGGCCGGAAGCGGCCTGGGCGTCGGGCGACATGGAGGTGATCGCGCCGCGCTCGCTCATCCAGCTCGCCAATCATTTCAAGGGAACGCAGGCGCTGTCGCGCCCGCAGCCGGGCGTGCGCACGGCCGGCGGCGTGCTTCCCGACCTGCGCGACATCAAGGGGCAGGAAAGCGCCAAGCGCGCGCTCGAGATCGCCGCGGCGGGCGGGCACAACCTGCTGATGAACGGCCCGCCCGGCGCCGGCAAATCCATGCTGGCGCAGCGCCTGCCGTCGATCCTGCCGCCGCTGAACCCGAAGGAATTGCTCGAGGTCTCGATGATCCATTCCGTCGCCGGCGCGCTGGCCGGCGGCAGGCTCACCGATCGCAGGCCGTTTCGCAGCCCCCATCATTCGGCCTCCATGCCGGCGTTGGTCGGCGGCGGCGCCCATGCGCGCCCCGGCGAAATCTCGCTTGCCCATCACGGCGTGCTCTTCCTCGACGAACTGCCGGAATTCCAGCCGCAGGTGCTCGATTCGCTGCGTCAGCCGATGGAAACCGGCGAAGTCGCGATTGCGCGCGCCAACCACCGCACCGTCTATCCCGCGCGTTTCCAGCTCGTGGCGGCCATGAACCCCTGCCGCTGCGGCCATGCGCTCGACCCGGGCTATGCCTGCGCGCGCGGCGCCGCGCAGCGCTGTTCGGCGCAGTATCAGTCCCGTCTGTCCGGGCCGCTGCTCGACCGCATCGACCTGCAGATCGAAGCGCCGGCGGTTTCCGCGGCCGATCTGATCCTGCCCGCCCCCGCCGAAGGTTCGGCCGAGGTCGCCCGCCGCGTCGCGGCGGCGCGCGCCGTTCAGGCCGAGCGGTACGCGGCGGTCGGCCTGTCCGGCGTCACGACCAACGCCGCTGCGCCAACGCGCGCGATCGAGGACCTCGCCGCGCCCGACGCCGGCGCGCAGGCGCTGGTGCGCGAGGCCGCCGAACGGTTCGCCCTCTCGGCGCGCGGATACCACCGGGTGCTGAAACTCGCGCGCACGATCGCCGATCTCGACGGCTCCTCCAGCGTGCGCCGCCCGCATCTGGCGGAAGCTCTGGCCTATCGCACCGGCATGGATCGCGCCGCCAACGCGGCGGCGTGAGACCGCGCGTCGCATCGCCAAAAACCCGTTAACGAAGAAATCACGGGAATTCCCGCGGCAAGCCTTTCTCAACTCCGCGGCGTCACTCTGGCGACGCGCCTGCGTCAGGCGCTGGAACCCGGGTCATGTCGCCGCATCTTCTCGCTCTTCTCGCAACCGCTATCGCCGCCCTCATGGCCGGCGTCCTTCTCGGCCGTCGCCTCGCGCAAGCGGTTGGCGGCGAGCGCCGGGCGCCGGCAAGCGTCGAGCAGGAGACCGAGAAACTGCGCGACGAGGTCTGGGAGCTGAAGGCCGCCGCCGCCGCGCGCGACCGCGCGGAAGCCGCCAGCGAAGCCAAGTCGCGCTTTCTGGCGACCGTCAGCCACGAAATCCGGACGCCGCTCAACGGCATCCTCGGCATGACCGACCTGCTCGCCTCCATGAAGCTCGACGCCGAGGCGCAGTCCTATCTTGCCGCCATCCGCACATCGGGCGAAGCGCTCGGCACGCTGATCGACGAGATTCTCGATTTCTCGCGCATCGAGGCCGGCCGCCTCGAACTCGACAACGCGCCTTTCGATCTCGCGCCACTGGTCGAGGGCGTGGTCGAGCTCGTCGCCCCCCGCGCACAGGGCAAGGGCATCGAGGTCGCCGCGCATGTCGCGCCGGGCGTGCCGGCGCGTCTTGTCGGCGACGCCGCGCGCCTTCGCCAGATCCTCATCAATCTCGCCGGCAACGCGGTGAAATACACCGAGCGCGGCGGCGTCGGCCTGCGCGTCGCACGCGGCGACAACGACGCCATCCTCTTTTGCGTGGAAGACACCGGCCCGGGCGTCCCGGCCGAACGACGCGCCGCCATTTTCCAGGAGTTCGAGCGCGGCGACGGCTCGGCCACCGCGCCGCACGGCGGCGCCGGGCTCGGACTGGCGATTTCCCGCGCGCTTGCCGAACGCATGGGCGGCGAGCTCAGGCTCGCGCGCTCCGACGCGGCGGGCTCGACCTTCCAGCTCTCGCTGCCTCTGCCGGCCGAATGCGCGCCGCAGGGCGTCGCCCCGTCGCTGCAGGGCCGTCGCGCGCTTATCGTCGCACAATCTCCTTTCGAGGCGCCATTCCTGGGCGAACAGCTCGCTGCGGTCGGCGCCAAGGTGGACCGCGCGGAGGGCGAGGACGCGGCGATGCTGACGCTTGCGCAACGCGATCCGCCCGATGTCGTCATCGTCGATTGCGCGCTGGGCGAGCAGGCGTCCCGCCGTATCGCCGAAGCGGCGCGCGCAGCGCACGCCGGCCGTACGCTGGTGCTCGTCTCGCCCTTCGAGCGCCGCACCATCGGCCGCAATGTGCTCGGCGCCTTCGACGGCTGGCTGGTCAAGCCCGTGCGCCACGCCTCGCTGCTCGCTCGCATTTCCGATCGCCTTGCCGGCGCCGCGGACGCTGCGCCCGCGACGTCGGATGCGCCCGCGCCGAGCCCGTTGGCCGGCCTGCGCGTGCTTGTGGCGGAAGACAACGACATCAACGCGCTGATTGCGCAGCGCTGCCTCGAACGCGCCGGCGCGATGGCCGAACGCGTCGCCGACGGTCTTGCGGCGCTCGCCGAGATCGAGGACGCCGCCAACGGCAAGCGCACGCCGTTCGATGCAATTGTCATGGACATTCGCATGCCGCGCCTCGACGGACTGGCGGCCGCGCGCCGCATTCGCGCCGTGCAGGCGACCGTCGGCGTGGCGCTGACGCCGCTGATCGCGCTGACCGCCAATGCGGCCGAAGAGGACCGTCGCGCGGCGGAGGCGGCGGGCTTCGCCGCTTTCTTCGTCAAGCCCTTCGACGCAGCGGCGCTGACCCGCGAAGTGGCGCTTCTCGCGCGCGCGGCGTCGGCGCGCGGGCAAGCGGTCGGGGCCTAGGCGCGACTGTCATAATCCCGTTGGCAAGAACTGGCTTCGTGGCTCTACTGCCTACCGGAGACGATTCGACATGCCGCGCGAGAAAGCAGAACCACAGACCGCCGCCGACGGCGCGCTGCTGCGCTTTCCGAAATCCGTCAGGAAGCGGGGGACTTTCGGCGGAACATTGCTGCGCGCGGGGGCGCTGGAGCTGCGGCTCGCCGAAACCAAGCGCGAAATCCGCAAGGCGCAGCGCCTGCGCTACAAGGTGTTCTACGAGGAGGGCGGCGCGATCCCGGATCGCACGGCGGCGCTGATCCGCCGCGACGTCTGCGCCTTCGATCGGGTTTGCGATCACCTGCTCGTCGTCGATCACGCCGCGCTCAACCGCTTCGGCCGCGCGCGGCCGAAGGTCGTCGGCGCCTACCGCCTTCTGCGGCAGGATGCGGCGGAGAAGAATTTCGGTTTCTACAGCGCCGGCGAATACGATATCGCGCCCCTGCTCGCGCGCCATGCGAACAAGCGTTTCCTCGAACTGGGCCGCTCGTGCGTGCTCGGGCCTTACAGAGACAAGCGTGTGCTCGACCTGCTGTGGCGCGGCATCGGCCTCTACATCGAGCATCACAGGATCGACGTCATGTTCGGTTGCGCGAGCTTCGCGGGCGCCGATCCCGCGCGTCACATGCGCGCGCTGAATTATCTTGCGCAATGCGCGTCGAGCGCGCCCGACTGGCGTGTCAACGCGCGCGCCGATCGCCGCGTCGCCATGTCCGCGCCGGACGAAGCGCATATAGACCGGCGCGCGGCGCTGGCCGAACTGCCGCCGCTCGTGAAGGGCTATCTGCGCTGCGGCGCGACCTTCGGCGACGGCGCTGTGATCGACCGGCAGTTCGGCGTGACGGATGTCTTCGTCGTCATGCCGGTCGCCGATATCGACCCGCGCGTGTTCGGGCGGTTCGGGGCGAAGGCGGCGGAAACCGCCGCCTGACCCCTTCCTGTCCCTCTCCCGCGGAGCGGGGGAGGGCTGGGGAGGGGCGCCGCCGCGTCCCAAATCTTGCCAACTCGCCCGCGCGCCCCGATCCTCCCCGCCGGGAGGACCCATGTCGAAAATTCTCTACGAAAAGGACGGCCGCATCGGCCGCATCACGCTCAATCGCCCGGAGGCGATGAACGCCATCGACGACGACGTGCCGCGCGAGCTGGCCGAGGCGGTCGAGCGCGCCAACGCCGATCGCGGCGTGCATGTCATCGTACTTTCCGGCAACGGCCCCGGCTTCTGCGCGGGCTACGATCTCACCTATTACGCGCAATCGAAGGAGCGCCATTCGGCGGACGACATCCCGCTGTGGGATCCCATGCAGGACTACGCCTTCATGATGCGCAACACCGAACTCTTCATGAGCCTGTGGCGCTCGTATCGGCCCGTGGTCTGCAAGGTGCACGGCTATGCGGTGGCGGGCGGCTCCGACATTGCCTTGTGCAGCGACCTCGTCGTCATGGAGGACAAGGCGCAGATCGGCTACATGCCGGCGCGCGTCTGGGGCTGTCCGACGACGGCCATGTGGGTCTACCGCCTGGGCGCGGAGCAGGCCAAGCGCATGCTGTTCACCGGCGACAAAATCGACGGTGTGGAGGCCGCCCGCATCGGCCTCGTGCACAAGGCCGTCCCGCGTGAAAATCTCGATGCGGAAGTCGAGGCGCTGGCCGAACGCATGGCCAGCGTGCCGGTCAACCAACTCATGATGCAGAAGCTGATGATCAACCAGGCGATCGAGGCCATGGGCCTGAAGCAGACGCAGATGTTCGCGACCCTGTTCGACGGCATCACGCGCCATTCGCCGGAAGGCTTCAACTTCAAGCGTCGCGCGGAAGAAGTCGGCTGGAAGGAGGCCGTGCGCAACCGCGACCAGGGCACGTGGGACTGGACGGAAAACCGGCCGATCAATCCGGGCGGATGACGCGATCACGTCTCGGTGAGCTGACGCTGCGTCACGACTTGTCGCGCGCCGGCGAATCGTTTCCCCTGCGGCGCCGTCGCGGAAATGGAGGCAGCCCGTGGGACGCGCGACTTTCGTCACGCTCGACATGCTCAGCGCGTTGCATGCCGCGGAAATCGACGCCGGGCTGCGCGGCGATCTCGACGCGGCGGCGCAGCATCTCGATCGCGCGGAAACCCTGACGCAGGCCGCCGTGGCGCAGACGCCCAAATCCCCCGAGGAAGCCGTGGAGCAATTGCGCATCGCGCGCTGGCTGGCAGGCTTTTCGGATTGTCCGCTGTTTGCCGACGCGCTCGCCGATGCGCTTGCCGTGGTCGAGTCGGAAGGCTTGAGCGGACGTGCGCTGCATCTCGTGCGTCGCGCGGCGGCGATGCCGAGCGAGGACCCCTACGCCGAACAGGCGCTGCATTCCTTTTGGCGGGGCGCCGTCGCCCGCAGCGTCTCGCTTGCCGCCGCCGGAGGCGACGCCTCGCTCCAGGCGGAGTGAAGCGCCGACCTCAGGCCCGCGCCGCCTGTGGCGGAGCGCCGGCCTTTCGCGCGCCGTACCGTTTGACCGCATAGGCGACGCCGAAGCCCGCCGCGATCGCCGCCAGCGACACGAGCGGGCGATACCAGAACCAGGCGATTGCGACGACGAGCGGGGCGACGACGGCGGTCAGGACCGCGGCGGCGATCCCGGAGCCGAAGCCGACGATATTGCCGATGATCGGCACGACGTCGGCGACGACTTCGAGGGGCTTCAGCATAAGGCCGAAGGCGGCGAAGATCAGGATCGCGCCGAAAAAGCGCAGGACCCATGTCAGGATGCGGTTCTCGTCGCCGGCTTCCTTGAACATCTGGTCCGACGTCCTGGCGCCGGCCTCCGCCATCAGCAGCCTGTCGCCGGCATGTGTCTGGTAGGGCGCAAAGCCGTCGCCCGCCTGCCGGCCGATGACGCTTGTCGGGCCTTCCGGCGCGGCGGCGAAGGCGATGCGCAGGTCGCCGACGCGCGGTTGCGCCGGATTGGCGCCGATGTAGAGGCCGCCGTCATAGGGCTGCGCCTGCCCGCCAAGACGCCCGCGCAGGCTGTTGGCGAGGCCGGCGTCGAGCGGCACGTCGCGCGTCGCGGAGAGTTGCGACAGGACCTGGTCGTCGAGCCGGAAGGCGCCGAGCCTGGCGTCCCTTGCGTAGAATTCCTTGCCCGAAAAGCGCATCTCGGGGTTGGCGTGGCCAGCCGGCCGCTTGAACGACGCGGAATCGATCCGCCGGTCCGACCAGACCTGCGTGTAACTGTAGGTGGTCACGGTCTCCTCGCCCCCGCCGAGCTTCTTGCGGCTCTCGGTCTGGGTTTGCTCCTTCCACTGGTACATCTGCGCCTTGCGCTCCAGCGCGAGGCCTTCCGTCGTCACGCCGAATTCGCTGTCGCTGACGCGGCCGGGCGCCCTGGCCTCGCCCGATACATGCACGAGCTTGCCCTCGTTGGCGGGATCGACGCGGGCGGGATCCACGCTGACGACGAGGCCCTTGCCTTCGGCGAGCGACCGGTAGGTCTGCACCGCGCGGCCCTCGTTCCAGAACAGCAGTATGACGCCGACGAGCAGCAGCAGCAGGCCAAACAGCACGCCCGTGATCGATTCCCAGATGCGCGCGAGCCACGACGTCTGCGTCGTCTCGGTGAAGCTGTCGACCGCATCCGCGCCCGGCGCGCCTTCGTTGATATCGAAATTGCTGTCGGACATGGATGCGCCCCCGGCCGGTGACTTCGACGGCTTGTGGCGGGCCGCCGGATGTTGCAAATGGTCAGGTAGCAGGTCGACGCGCCGCCGAAAAGCAGCGCTCCAGCCGGGCGACGCCTTTGGTTTCGACGCCCCGCGCTCTAATTGAGGGCGCAATCGTCCCGTACAGGCAGGTTCATGTCCCAGCCGCACGCCCATCTTCCCAGCGGGAAAACGCACGCCGCGACCGGCATGTCGCGCCCCCCGGCCGCCAAGCCGCTGTTCTCGTACCGCAAGCACTGGGCGCATCGCTTCGGCGTCGCGCCCTTTCTGCCGATGTCGCGCGCCGAGATGGACGCGCTCGGCTGGGATAGCTGCGACGTCGTTCTCGTCACCGGCGACGCCTATGTGGATCATCCGAGCTTCGGCATGGCGATCATCGGCCGGCTGCTGGAGGCGCAGGGCTTTCGCGTCGGCATTATCAGCCAGCCCGACTGGCGCTCGCCCGAGGCCTTCAAGGCGCTCGGCAAGCCGAACCTGTTCTTCGGCGTCACGTCCGGCAATATGGATTCGATGGTCAACCGCTACACGTCGGACCGGCGGCTGCGGCACAACGACAGCTACACGCCGGGCGGCGAGGGCGGAAAGCGGCCGGACCGCGCGACCATCGTCTACGCGCAGCGGTGCCGGGAGGCCTATGCGACGGCGCCGATCGTCATCGGCGGCATCGAGGCCTCGCTGCGCCGCATCGCGCATTACGATTATTGGTCGGACAAGGTGCGCCGCTCGATCCTGCTCGACGCGAAGGCGGACCTGCTGATCTACGGCAATGCCGAGCGCGCGCTGGTCGAGGTCGCCCATCGCATCGCCAAGGGCGGGATCGCGCAGGATTTTTCCGACATTCGCGGCCTCGCCTTTTCGCGCGAACGCACGCCGGAGGGCTGGACGGAAGCGCCGGTCGACGATCTCGACGCGCCCGATGAGGGCGCTCGGCGGCGCGGCGAGACCGATGTCGTCATCCGCCTGCCGTCCTGCGAGCAGGCGCAGGCCGACCGCGAGGCCTATGCGCGCGCCTCGCGCGTGCTGCACCGGGAAAGCAATCCCGGCAACGCGCGGCCTTTGACGCAGCGACACGGCGACCGCGACGTCTGGCTGACGGCGCCGCCGATCCCGCTGACGACCGAGGAAATGGACGGCGTCTACGAACTCCCCTACGCCCGCGCGCCGCACCCTTCGTACGAAGGCCGGAAAATCCCGGCCTGGGAGATGATCCGCCATTCCGTGACGATCATGCGCGGCTGTTTCGGCGGCTGCTCGTTCTGCTCGATCACCGAGCACGAGGGCCGTGTCATCCAGTCGCGATCCGAAGACTCGGTCATCAGGGAAATCGAGCATATCCGCGACAAGACCGAGGGCTTTACCGGGATCATCTCCGACATCGGCGGCCCGACGGCGAACATGTACCGCATCGCCTGCAAGGACCGCGAGACGGAAGCCCTCTGCCGCCGCCCGTCCTGCGTCTATCCCGACATCTGCAAGAACCTGCAGACGAGCCATGACGCGCTGATCGCGCTGTATCGCAAGGCGCGCGCCGTGCCCGGCGTGAAGAAGGTGATGGTGGCCTCCGGCGTGCGCTACGATCTCGCGGTGAAGAGCCCGGCCTATGTGAAGGAGCTGGTCGAGCATCACGTCGGCGGCTATCTCAAGATCGCGCCCGAACATACCGAAGACGGCCCGCTGTCGAAGATGATGAAGCCGGGCATCGGCTCCTACGACCGGTTCAAGCAATTGTTCGACGCCGCCGCGAAGCGGGCGGGCAAGCAATATTTCCTGATCCCCTATTTCATCGCCGCCCATCCCGGCACGAGCGACGAGGACATGATGAACCTCGCGCTGTGGCTGAAGAAGAACCGGTACAGGGCCGATCAGGTGCAGACCTATCTGCCTTCGCCGATGGCGTTGTCGACGGCCATGTATCATTCCGGCTTCAATCCGCTGAAGCCCGTGCGGCGCGGCGTGTCGGAGGCGGTGGACGCGGTGAAGGGCCTGCGCCAGCGCCGCCTGCACAAGGCCTTCCTGCGCTACCACGACCCCGAGAACTGGCCGGTGCTGCGCGAGGCGCTGAAAGCCATGGGCCGCCCGGATCTGATCGGTCCGGCCAAGCATCAACTCGTCCCGGCCTGGCAGCCGGCCGGCACGGGCAAGGCGGGCGAGGGCGCGCGTTGCGGCCGCAAGAACGGCCCGCAGCGCGGCGGGAAATTCACGACCAAGGGCGTGGGGTTCGGCAAGGCGAAGCCGGGGCGGTAGGGCGAGGCCCCCCTCCCTTTTCCCTCCCCCGCTGCGCGGGAGAGGGGACGGCGAACATTTGTGCTCCGCGAATCTCCGTGAAGCCGTGCATCTGCTCCCTCTCCCGCGCAGCGGGGGAGGGTCGGGGAGGGGGAGCGCCGCGGCTCCTCTTGACGCCGCCCGCCCCTGACGCCCACATTAGCCCCTGCCAAGGAGATCCCCGCCAGGGGGCTGAGAGGCCGGCGGCGCGACAGCGAAAGCTGAAGCGGCCCGGCGATCCTTAGAACCTGATCCAGTTCGCACTGGCGGAGGGATGGCTGCGGGCCCGAGGCCCACTTTCCATCTTTCCTCACAGAGCGCGCAACGATTGGGACGGCGCCATTCTGTTCCCTCTCCCGCAAGGAGGAGGGGAGGTCTCGTCGAGGGGAAAGAATGCGGGTCCAGGTGATCGGCGCAGGGATTGTCGGGCTCACGGCCGCTTTCGAACTTGCGCGCCGCGGCGTCGACGTGGACGTGTTCGAGCGCCGCGCAGGGCCGGGGCTCGGCTGCTCCTATTACGCGGGCGGCATGATTTCCCCCTGGTGCGAGCGTCAGGCGGCCGAGCCCGTCGTCACCGAACTGGGCATCGAGGCGCTCGACTTCTGGACGAAGACCCTGCCTGTCGCCACCGTCGCCGGCTCGCTCGTGGTGGCGCCGCCGCGCGATCGCGCCGATGTCGTCAGCTTTTCCAAACGCACGAGCGAATTCGAGGAATGCGACATGCGCCGCATCGGCGAAATCGAGCCCGATCTCGCCGACCGCTTTCCCTATGGCCTGTTCTTTCCGAAGGAAGCCCATCTCGAACCGCGCGACGCGACCGCCGCGCTCGGCAAGGCGCTCGCGCAAATGCCGAATGCGACGCTGCATTATTCGACGGAAGCGAACGGCGAGACGAAAGATTTCGACTGGACGATCGACTGCCGCGGCTTCGCCGCGAAGCCCGCGCTGCCGCAGTTGCGCGGCGTGAAGGGCGAGATGCTGGTGCTGCGCGCCAAGGACGTGTCCATCGCCCGACCCATCCGCATGTTGCATCCGCGCCGGCCCGTCTACATCGTGCCGCGCACCGATCCGCATGAATTCATGGTCGGCGCCTCGATGGTCGAGAACGAGGAGCCCGGCCGCATTACCGCGCGCTCGATGATGGAGCTGCTCGGCTCCGCCTACACGATCTGCCCGGCCTTCGCCGAGGCCGAGATCGTCGAGGTCGGCGGCGACGTGCGCCCGACCTACCCCGACAACCTGCCGCGACTCACGTTGCGCGACAGGACGCTGGCCATCAACGGCCTCTACCGCCACGGCTTCCTGCTAGCGCCAGCGCTCGCCTCGCGCGCCGCCGATGTCGTGATGAAGGACGCGCGCTTTCCGGAGCTGATGCATTGAACATTCGCGTCAACGGAATCGAATGCGATGTGACGGCGGCCGACCTCGAAGGCTTGCTCGCCGAGCTCGACTACGCGGACCAGACCGTCGCGACCGCGCTCAACCAGGCGTTCGTGCGCAAGAAGGACCGCGCGGCGACGAAGCTCGCGGACGGCGACGAAGTGGAAATACTGACGCCCCGGCAGGGAGGCTGAGATGAAAGACGTCGCGCGCGCGCCCGACGACGCGCTGGAAGTCTATGGAACGAAACTATCCTCGCGCCTGTTCGTCGGCACGTCGATGTACGATTCGCCGGCCATTCTCGCCGACGCCGTGCGCGCCTCGGCCTGCGAGGTCGTCACCGTGTCGCTGCGCCGCGAGGCCGGCGGTTCTCGCGCGGGCGCCTCCTTCTGGGATTTGATCAAATCCATGAACGTGCGCGTGCTGCCCAACACGGCCGGCTGCAAGACGGTGAACGAAGCCGTCACGACGGCGCAGATGGCGCGCGAGATCTTCGACACGCCGTGGATCAAGCTCGAGGTCATCGGCGAGGACGATACGCTGCAGCCCGACGTCTTCGGCCTCGTCGAAGCCGCGCGCATCCTCGGCGAAGACGGCTTCGAGGTCTTCCCGTACACGACCGAAGATCTCGTCGTGGCGGAAAGGCTGCTCGGCGCCGGCTGCAAGGTTCTGATGCCCTGGGGCGCGCCGATCGGCTCGGGGCGCGGGCTCAACAACGTCTTCGGGCTGAAGGCGCTGCGCGCGCATTTTCCCGATACGCCGCTCGTCGTCGACGCCGGCATCGGCGCGCCCTCGCACGCCGCGCAGGCCCTGGAAATGGGCTACGACGCCGTGCTGCTGAACACGGCGATCGCCAGGGCGGGCGACGCGGTGGCCATGGCGCATGCGTTCAAGCTCGCGGTCGCGGCCGGCCGCGAAGCCTATCTCGCGACGCCGATGGAGCCGCGCGACATGGCCGCGCCTTCAACGCCCGTGTTTGGCGTAGCCTTCAGGTGAGCGCATGAGCCTCGACAAGTTCTATCCCATCGTCGATTCCGCCGACTGGGTTCTGCGCCTCGTCGGCGCGGGCGCGAAGCTCGTGCAATTGCGCATGAAGGACCTGGGCGCCTTCGAGATCGCCCGCGACATCGAGCGCGCGAAGAACATGTGCGAATCCGCCGGCGCGCAGCTCGTCGTCAACGACTTCTGGCGCGAGGCGATCGAGGCCGGTTGCGACTATGTCCATCTCGGCCAGGGCGATCTCGACACGGCCGACGTCAAGGCCATCCGCCGCGCCGGCATGAAGCTCGGCATATCCACGCACGACCACGCCGAACTCGATCGCGCGCTATCCTACGATCCAGATTACGTTGCGCTCGGCCCGATCTACCCGACGCTGCTGAAGCAGATGCCCTGGGCGCCGCAGGGCCTCGAGCGCATCGGCGAATGGAAGACGCTGGTCGGCGCCCGCCCGCTCGTCGCCATCGGCGGCCTGACGCTGGAGCGCGCGATTCTGTGTCTGAAGGCGGGCGCGGATTCGGCCGCCGTCGTTACCGATGTCGTGCGCGCCGAAGACCCGGAAGCGCGCGCGAAAGAATGGATTGCGGCGACGCGATGAGGTTCGCCCCCTCATGCTGAGGAGCGGTCCAAGGGACCGCGTCTCGAAGCATGGGCCGCATCATGCATGCTGCGGCCGCCCTTCGAGACGCGAGCTGCGCTCGCCCCTCAGGGCGAGGGGCGGTGTGAAAGGCAAAACTTATTCCGCGTCGCCCTGCTTGTCCGGCGCGGCGTCGGCGAAAGCCGGCAACGCCTTGCACGCGGCTTCCGCCTGCAGCAGGCGCGGATAGGCCGTCACGTCCACGCCGAAGCGGCGCGCATTGGCGAGCTGCGGCACGAGGCAGATGTCGGCGAGCGTCGGCGCCGCGCCGAAGCAGAACGGACCCGGCTCGTGCGCGATCAGCTTCTCGCAGGCGGCGAGCCCGTCGGCGTTGACGCGCTTCGCCCAGTCCTGCGCCGCCTGCTCGCCGCCGAGTTCGCGCACTGCGCCCAGAACGCGCAGGTTCTGCACGGGATGGATTTCGCAGGCGATGGCGAGCGCGAAGGCGCGCACACGCGCGCGTTGCAGCGGATCGGCCGGCAGCAGCGGCGGCGCCGGATGCGTCTCGTCCAGCCATTCGATGATGGCCAGCGACTGCGTCAGCAGCGCGCCGTCGTCGGTTTCGAGCGTCGGCACGAGCCCCTGCGGGTTCATCGCGAGATAGTCGGCCGCGCGCTGCTCGCCCTTGCGCAGATGGCGGAACGCGTGCTCGACGCTCACGCCCTTGAGGTTGAGCGCGATACGCACGCGATAGGCCGCCGACGAGCGGAAATAACCGTGAAGCCGCATGTTGTCCTCCCTCGCCCCGTCTTCCCGCGCGGACGCGCCGGCGTCAATGTGGCCGGGAGATTGACAGACGTCTGAATATCAGCATAATGTCTAATAACGAAGAACGAAGGGGAGGGAAAGCTCTATCGCGCCCGCGCGGCGCGGGGCTATGCTCGCCTTCACTTCATCCGAGGAAGAGCATCATGGGTTATGTCGTTCCGCCGCCACCGGTCGTGTCCATTCCCGTCGCCGGCGGCGACGATCGCTTTCCTGTCCGTCGCATCATCTGTGTCGGCCGCAATTACGAGGCGCACGCGCGCGAGATGGGCCGCGATCCGACGCGCGAGCCGCCCTTCTTCTTCACCAAGCCCGCAGACGCCATCGTGCCGGATGGAACGGCCGTGCCCTATCCGCCGGAGACGAAGAATTTCCACTACGAGATGGAGCTCGTCGTTGTCATCGGGAAGGACGGTTTCGAGATTCCCGAGGCGCAGGCGCTCGATCACGTCTTCGGCTACACGGTCGGCATCGATCTGACGCGCCGCGATCTCCAGCTCGCCGCGCGCGATCTCGGCCGTCCCTGGGACTGGGGCAAGAGCTTCGACAATTCCGCGCCCATCGCGCCGGTTCAGCCGGCGTCGAAAATCGGCCATCCCGCCAAGGGCCGCATCTGGCTGAGCGTCAACGGCGCGATCAAGCAGGACGCCGACATCGCCGAGCTCATCTGGAACGTGCCGGAGATCATTGCCTTCGCGTCGCGTTCGATCCGCCTGAAAGCGGGCGATGTGATCATGACCGGCACGCCCGCGGGCGTAGGCCCGATCGTGGTCGGCGACAAGGTCGAGGGCGGCGTCGACGGCATCGCGAACATTTCGATCACGATCGCGCCGCCGCAGAAGTAAGCGGCGCGACAAAGACAATCGGCAAAGCCGAATAAAATTCGAGGGAGGAACTCAATGAACAAACTCGCCGCGTCCGCGCTCGTCCTGTCGCTTCTGTCGAGCGCAGCATGGGCCGCCGATCCCGTGAAGATCGGATTCCTGTCGACCTTCTCGGGTCCGACCGGCCAGTTGGGACAGGAGCTGCTCGACGGCTTCAATCTCGCGCTGGAGGAAAACGGCAAGACCATCGGCGGACGTCCGGTCGAGGTGATCCAGGGCGACGACCAGGCCAAGCCCGACGTCGGCCGCCAGACCGCCGACAAGATGATCGAGCGCGACAAGGCGCAGATCATCACCGGCATCAACTTCTCCAACGTCATGCTGGCGGTCGCCAAGCCCGCGCTCGACGCCGGCGCCTTCATCGTTTCCTCGAACGCCGGCCCCTCGCAATATGCGGGCGCGCAATGCCATCCGCATTATTTCGCCGCGTCCTTCCAGAACGACACGGCCTCCGAGGCGATGGGCCTCTACCTGCAGAACAAGGGCGTGAAGAAGATGTACCTGCTCGCGCCGAACTATCCGGCGGGCAAGGACTTTCTTGCGGGCTTCAAGCGCTTCTACAAGGGCGAGATCGTCGGCGAGGTCTACACGACCTTCGGCCAGCTCGATTATGCCGCCGAGATCGCGCAGTTGCGCGCCGCCAATCCGGACGGCGTCTATTTCTTCTATCCCGGCGGCATGGGCATCAATTTCGTCAAGCAATATGACCAGGCCGGCCTGAAGAAGACGATCCCGCTCTATGGCCCGTCCTTCTCGCTCGACCAGACGACGCTGCCGGCGATCGGCGACGCCGCGGTCGGCGCCTTCGCCTCCGCCTTCTGGGCGGAGAGTTTCGACAACGCCGCGAGCAAGAAATTCGTCGCGGCTTTTGAAGCGAAATACAAACGGATTCCCTCGCCCAACGCCGCCAACGCCTACGACACCGCGCGCCTCATCGACGCCGCGGCCAAGAGCATCGGCGGCAAGATCGAGGACAAGGCGGCCTTCCGCAAGGCGCTGGAGAATGTGAAGTTCGACAGCGTGCGCGGCAAGTTCCGCTTCGACACGAACCATTATCCGATCCAGGACTTCTATCTCGCCGAGATCGTCAAGGACGCCAAGGGCCGCCCCGTCATGGCGGTGCGCGAAAAGATCGACAGCGATCATCGCGACGCCTATGTCGGCCAGTGCAAGATGGCGGCGAACTGATCGTCACGCGCCGTCATGGCCGGGCTTGCCCCGGCCATCCACGCCATCGGCGCATCAATGCAAGTCGAAGAACCGCATTCTCGCCTGCGCCTTGGCAATCATGTCCGGCGCGGCGTGGACGCCCGCGACAAGCGCGGGCGCGACGGGCCAAGGGACGAAAGATCGTGAACGCATCGCTCATCACCGAGCAAATGCTGAACGGCGTGCAACTGGGCGTCATGCTGTTCCTGATGTCGGCGGGCCTGACCCTCGTCTTCGGCATCATGAACTTCATCAACCTCACGCACGGCTCGCTCTACATGATCGGCGCCTTCGCCGGCGCGGCGACGCAGGCGGCGACAGGCTCCTTCCTGCTCGCCATCCTTGTGGCGCCGCTGGCGGCGGCCATCGCCGGCCTCGCGCTCGAAAGCGCCTTGCTGAAACGCTTCTACGGCCGCGACCATCTCGACCAGGTGCTCGTCACCTTCGGCTCGATCCTCGCGCTCAACGAGGCGACGCGCATGATCTTCGGCCTTACCCCGCTGCGCATGAGCCTGCCGCCTGCGCTCTCCGGCCATGTCGAAATCTTCGGCGTGCCTTACCCGGCCTTCCGGCTCGCCATCCTTGTCGTCGGGCTCGTCGTTGCGCTCTGCCTCTACTTCATCATCATGCGCACGCGCATCGGCATGTGGGTGCGCGCCGGCGCGAGCAACCGGCCGATCGCCTCGGCCATGGGCGTCAACGTGCCGCTCGTCTTCGCCGCGCTGTTCGGCGCAGGCGCCGCGCTTGCGGGGCTCGCCGGCGTCATGGCCGGCCCCATCCTGTCCGTGCAGGTCGGCATGGGCGAGCCCATCCTCATCCTCGCGCTTGTCGTCACCGTCATCGGCGGCGTCGGCTCGATCCGCGGCGCGCTCGTGGCGGCGCTGCTCGTCGGCGTCGTCGACACGCTCGGCCGCGTGCTGCTGACGCCTGCGCTCGGCAGCATGGCGATCTTCGTGATGATGGCGGCCATCCTCGCCATCAGGCCGAAGGGATTGTTCCCCGCCCATGGCTGAGCCCACGACCACAGGCGCGCGCCTGCGCGAAAACGCCGCCCCGCTGCTGATCCTCGCAGCGCTTGCGGCCACGCCGATGATCGCGCTCGCCCTGAACGATCCGTTCATCGTCAAGGTCGCGACGCGCGTGGTCATTTTCGCCATCGCCGCGACCGCGCTCAATTTCGTCGTCGGCTACGGTGGACTCGTCAGCCTCTGTCACGCCGGCTTCTTCGGCGTCGGCGGCTATGTCGTCGGTATTCTTGCCTGGCACGATTTCAACGCCGAGCCGCTCTGGTTCATTCCCGGAACGTCCAATCTGGCGATCACGCTGCCGGCGGCGATCGTCGTCTCCGGCCTGATTGCGGGAATCGTCGGCGCAATCTCGCTGCGCACGAGCGGGCCGTATTTCCTGATGATCACGCTCGCCTTCAACCAGATGTTCTATTACGGCGCGGTCGCGCTGCAGAAGTACGGCGGCGACGACGGCCTGCAGATCATGAGCACGATCACGCTCGGCGGCCTCGACGTCTCCAACCGCTACCGGTTCTTCTATCTCGCGCTCGCTGTTCTCGCGCTCACGCTCTTGCTCATCGGCCGTTTCGTCGACAGCCGCTTCGGCATGGTGCTGCGGGCGGCGTCCAGAAACGAAACCCGCGTCGTCGCCGTCGGCGTCGATCCCTGGCTGTACCGTCTGGCGGCCTTCGTCGTCTCCGCCGTGCTGACGGCGGTCGCCGGCGCGCTGCTGGCGGCGGGCCAGCAATTCATCTCGCCCGTCGACATGGGCTGGGATCGCTCCGGCGATCTCGTGGTCATGGCGGTGCTCGGCGGCATCGGCGCGGTCTGGGGCCCGGCGCTCGGCGCGGCCGTCTTCGTCGTGCTCGAACTCGTGCTGTCGTCGTGGACCACGCACTGGCAGTTCGTCTTCGGCATCGTCGTGGTGCTCATCGTCGTCAGCCTGCGCGGCGGGCTTGCCGATCTCGGCCACACGCTGTTTTCGCGCAAGCGAGGGGAGGCGAAGCATGGCTGACGCCATCCTCCTCGTCGACCGGCTGATGAAGAGCTTCGGCGGCCTGCGCGCGACCAACGATCTGTCGCTCGAGGTCCTGCGCGGCGAATGCCACGCCATCATCGGTCCGAACGGCGCCGGCAAGACGACGTTCATCTCGCAATTGCAGGGCATGCTCGCCCCCGATGCCGGAACGATCGCGCTCGACGGCCGCGACATCACCGTCGAGCCCGCGCACAAGCGCGCGCGCCTCGGCATTGCGCGCTCCTTCCAGATCACCTCGCTCGTGCCGGACTTCTCCGTGCTCGATCATGCCGCGCTCGCCGTTCAGGCCCGGCTCGGCCATTCCTTCCGCTTCTGGAGGAACGCGCGACGCGATCCCGCGCTTCTCGCGCCGGCGCGCGACGCGGTGGCGACGGTCGGTCTTGCGGCGCGCGAGGATACGTTGGCGCGCGATCTCTCGCACGGCGAGGCGCGCCAGCTCGAACTCGCCATCGCCATCGCGCAGCAGCCGCGCCTCCTGCTGCTCGACGAGCCGATGGCGGGCATGGGCCGCAAGGACGGCGTCGTCATGACGCAATTGCTCGCGCGGCTGAAGAAAGATTATTCGATCATCCTGATCGAGCACGACATGCAGGCCGTCTTCTCGCTCGCCGACCGCATCAGCGTGCTCGTCGCCGGCCATATCATCAAGACCGGCGCGCCCGAGGTCATCCGCACGGACCCCGACGTGCGCGCCGCCTATCTCGGGCATTGACGCCATGCTGCTCGACGTTCGCAATATCGAGGCAGGGTACGGCCGCAGCCAGGTGCTGTTCGGGCCGAGCTTCGCTGTCGGCGAGGGGGAGGTGGCGACGCTGCTCGGCCGCAACGGCATGGGCAAGACGACGACGGTGCGCTGCCTTGCGGGTCTGCTGCGCCCCAGCGCCGGCGAAATCCGGTTCAAGGGCGCGCGCATCGATTCGCGCGCGCCCCATGCGATCGCTCACGCCGGCCTCGGCCTCGTGCCGGAAGGCCGGCACATCTTCCCCAACCTCACCGTGCGCGAAAACCTCGTCATGGCGGGTATCAAGCGGCCTGAGCGCCGCGACCCGTGGACGCTGGAGCGCGTGCTCGAATTCTTTCCGCGGCTTGCGGAACGTCTCTCCAATGGCGGCAATCAATTGTCGGGCGGCGAGCAGCAGATGCTCGCCATCGGCCGCGCGCTGATGACCAATCCCGACCTGCTCGTGCTCGACGAGGCGACGGAAGGCCTCGCCCCGCTCATCCGCCAGCAGATCTGGAACAAGCTCGAGGCCCTGAAGCAGACCGGCCTCGCCATGATCGTCATCGACAAGGAAATCGACGCGCTGCTCCGCTTCGCCGACCGGCATTGCATCGTCGAGAAGGGCGAGATCGTCTGGTCCGGCGACAGCGACGCGCTCGAGGCCGACAAGCAGGCGCAAGACGCCTATCTCAGCGTCTGAGCGCAATCATGTTGGGCGCGTCATCGCGAGCGAAGCGATCCATCCACCGGGACTTGATCCAGAACCGCGGATGGATCGCAACGTCGCCTCGCTCCTCGCGATGACGGCGAGAGGAAAAGGGGAAATGGCGAAATCGATCGACATCATTCGCGGCGAGCATCGTGCGCTCGCCTCGGTGCTCGCGGCGCTGCGCGAAATCGTCGACGGCGTCGCCGCCGGCCGCTTCCAGCCGGACTTCCAGCTTCTCTCGGCGATGATGGTCTATATCGCCGATGTGCCGGAAATCGTGCATCATCCCAAGGAGGACGACTTTCTCTTCGCGCGCATGAAGCTGCGTTCGCCCGACGCTGGCGCGATCATCGACCGGCTCGAGAAGGAGCATGTCGAGGGCTACGCGCTCACCCGCGAGCTCGAACACGCGCTGGTGCGCTGGCAGGGTTTTGGGCAGGGCGCCTTTGCGCAATTCCAGGATTGCGTGACGCGCTATCTCGATTTCAACTGGCGTCATCTGAATGTGGAAGAGGATGAACTCATCCCGATCGCGCGCCGCGATCTGAAGCCCGAGGACTGGGCGGAGATCGATCGCGCCTTCGCCGCCAATTTCGATCCGTGGACGGGTCCGAATCGCGAATATGCCGCCCTGTTCGACCGCATCGTCGAACTCGCGCCGGCGCCCATCGGGCATGGCGGCGCCTCGCGCGCCTAGCCCGTGAATCACGTTATAAGCAAGAAGGCTTTCATCTACGACCAGTAACCACCATGGCGAATCGCGAAGACTTCCACACCATGCCCGGCCATTTGATCCGCCGGGCGCACCAGATATCGGTCGCGCTCTTCATGGAGGAATGCGCCGACCATAATGTCACGCCGGTGCAATACGCCTGCCTGTCGGAGATCGCGCGCCAGCCGGGCGTCGACGCCACGCGGCTCGCGTCCGCCGTCGCTTTCGACCGTTCGACGCTCGGCAATGTGCTGGAGCGTCTCGAAGCCAAGGGCTGGGTGGATCGCCGCCCCTCCGCCGACGACCGCCGCGTGAAGCTTTTGCACATCACGCCATCCGGCGAGCAATTGCTGGAGGCGATCGAGCCCGGCGTGATCGCCACGCAAAAGCGGCTGCTCAAGCCGCTTTCGGCCGCCGACCGCAAGCTGTTCATGCGCCTGGTCGGCGAGATGGTGGAAGGCAACAATGAGCTTTCGCGCGCGCCGCTCGGCCGCGTGGACGCCGAGTGAAAACACCCCTTCGCTCGCCGCCGGGATTTTTTTCACGGCCGCGCCCTTGTCGCAGAGCCTGCTCGGGGCCGCGGCGCGAGGCCGAAAATCGCGCTTGTTCCGATGCTTCCGGCCTGCCGGCTCAGGCCGCCGGGCGCCGGCGGCGGCTGATTCCGCCGCCCTGTTGCCGCGTTGCGACTGGATTTTTCGGTGCGGCCGACGTTAAAGGACCTATGCAACACAAGCGGTCCATGGCCGGTCTGGGCTTGACGCTCGCGCTCGTTCTCGGCGGCGCGGCGACGGCCGAGCCGGCAAAATCCCGGCAAACGAAAGCGCCCGCCGCGGCCGCTGCGTCTGCGCCTCAATGCGCGCGCGCCAATTATCCCGGCGACCCCGTTTGCGCGTGGGAGGACGACGGCCAGAACCTGCCGACCCCCTCCGCGCATCGCCGCGGAGGTCCCGACGACGTCGTCATCAACGACTCCATGTCCGTCGGCGGCGCCGACGATCATGATGGCCAAGCCGCCCGTGCAATCGCCGAACCCTATCCGACCCGCAAGGAGCCGGTCGGCGGCGGCGCGGCGGTCAATTACAGGTTCTGACCGGGATCAATAGAATGGCGTCGCCCTGAAGCCCGCGTTCACGCCAGAATCGAGGCCTGCAGGCGCGGCGCGGCGCCAGGAAATCAGCGCCGACAGGACCGCCGTCCCGATGATGACCCAGGGCATCAGCGTCATGGCGGTGTTGGCCAGCGGCGTAGCTGACACCAGAACAGCGCCGATGCCGAACAGCACGGCCTGAACCATCAGATAGACCGGCGATCTGGAAGCGAACCGACATGGACGTGCCCTCCAGGTCGATGTGAAGCGCGAGCAGGACGGAAATGTCGCATTGCCGGCGTCCGGCAGGGCTTTCAGCCAACGCCGCCAGATGGCGCCTGCCAGCACTGCCAGCGAACTCGGCGCGCATCCGTGGCGATCGTCCAGGGCGTCGGGCCGGGAACGAAGGCGCTCACAACCGTCATCCAGGGCGAGTAGCCTCATCGTCCGTCGAGCAGGCCGCTCTGGAGAACGACGAAGCAAGGCGCCGAAGGCAGCCGACTGGACGATCAGAAAAACGATTGCGGCGATCTGGAAGCGGGTCGACATGGCCCCTCCGCGGGCTGGAGTTATTGCGGTCAACGTTCGAAAATGCGGGGGTTTCGGCTTGCCGTACGGCTCAACGGGTTTATGGAGCGCCGTGAAGCCCGTCAGCCGCCGGGCGCGCTGAGCAGCACCGGTTGCTTCGGCCGCGCCGGCCCGTTTCAAAACGGTGGGGTCGAAGGCGATATGCCGAGCCTGCGCCCGTCGGCGAAAACGAGCAACCGCAACACAAACCCCGCCGGCGCTGTTCAATGCCGAGCTACCCAGGAAACGGCGTGTCCGCTTCTCCAGGAACGCGCCCCGTCGCGCGATGATTTCGCCGCTATGCTCGAGGAAAGCTACGGCGAGAACGAAGCTTTCGAAGGTTCGGTAATCAAGAGCAAGGTCGTCGCCATCGAGGAAGGACATCGCCGAAATCATCGACCTCAGCCTCAAGACTGAAGGCCGCGTGGCCCTCAAGGAATTCACCGGCCACGGCCGCGATCCAGCCGGTCGTCGGCGACACCGATATGGAAGTCTATCTCGAGCGCATCGAGAACGCGCTGTTCGGCCATCATCTCGCGCGACAAGGCGCGCCACGAAGAAGCAGGTCAAGCTCGAAGGCCTTCGAGGCCAACGAGAAGGTCGAAGGCGTCATCTTCAACCAGGTCAAGGGCGGCTTCACCGCGTCGATCTCGACGAAGCCGTGGCCTTCCTGCCGCTCGCAGGTCGACATCCGTCCGATCCGCGACGTCACGCCCTGCTGGGCGTCGCCCAGCCCTTCCAGATCCTCAAGATGGACATCGCCGCGGCAATATCGTCGTGTCGCGCCGCACCGTCACCCAGAAGAGCCGCGCCGAGCAAGCGCCACGAGATCGTCGCCAGCCTCGAAGAAGGCCAGGTGATCGGGCGTCGTGAAGAACATCACGGACTACGGCGCGTTCGTGGATCTGGGCGGCATCGACGGCCTGCTGCAACATGCCGACATCGCCTGGCGCCGCGTCAACCACCCGACCGAGGTGCTGAACATCGGCAAGTCGGTGAAGGTGAAGTCATCAAGATCAACCACGAGACGCACCGCATCTCGCTGGGCATGAAGCAGCTCCAGGAAGGCCTGGCATCGAGAGCGAAGTACCCGCGCTGCAGGCCCGCCTGCACGGCCGCGTCACCAACATCCTGAACTACGGCGCCTTCGTGGAGCTGGGCAAGGCATCGAGGAGGCCTCGTCCGTCTGGAAATGTCCTGGACGAAGAAGAACGTCCACCCCGGCAAGATCGTCTCGGCCGAAGCCAGGAAGTCGACGTTCAGGTGCTGGAAGTCGATCCGGTCAAGCGCGCGCGCTGCTCAAGCAAGCAGACCCTGCAGAACCCGTGGGAAGCGTTCGCCAGCCTCCAGGTCAGCTCGGAGGTCGAGGGCGAGGTCAAGAACAAGACCGAATTCGGTCTGTTCCTCGGTCTGGAAGGCGACGTGGACGGCATGGTCCATCTCGACCTCGACTGGAACCGCCCCGGCGACAGGTCATCGACGAGTTCAAGAAGGGCGAGATGGTCAAGGCCAAGGTTCTCGACGTCGACGTCGAAGAGCATTCGCTGGGCATCAAGCAGCTCGGCAGCGATCCGTTCCAGTCGGCCAAGGGCAGCGAGGAAGGCGGCGACCTGCGCAAGGGCAGCGTCGTGACCTCTACGAGATCGTCGAGGTCAAGGACGGCGGTCTCGAGGATCAAGATCGTCGGCACGGACCTCAACGCCTTCATCAAGCGGTCGGAACTGGCCCGCGACCGCGCAGACCAGCGCCCCGAGCGCTTCGCCGTCGGCGAGAAGGTCGACGCGCGCGTCACCTGTTCGACCGCAAGGCCGCAAGGTCTCGGTGTCGATCAAGGCGCTCGAGGTGGCCGAGGAAGTATGCCCAGTACGGCTCGGCGGATTCGCTCGCCGGCAACCTCGGCGCGGCCCTGAAGGCCCGCGAGACCAGCAGAAGAAGAGCGACGACTGAGCCTCTTCCTCTTCTGCATGAACGGCCGCGGAGCGATCCGCGCCAGGCCACTCGTTCGACAGGCCAATTTTCCGCGCTTGTCCGTGCGGGCCGTCGCGGCTTCAGCTGGCGCTTCGCGAAAACCGAACATGTATCCGCCGCCTCCAGATTATCTCGTCGAACGCCGCCTGCTGACGCGCAAGCTCTCGTTCTGGCGCATCGCCGCGTTTGGCGCGCTGATTGTCATGGCGGTAGCCGTTGCCGGCTGGCGGCTTTGCCGGCGACCGCTCGCACATCGGCGCGCATATCGCGCGCGTGACGATCAAGGGCGTGATCGGCGACGACCGCGACCTGCTGAAGCTGGTCCGCGACGTCGCCGCCTCTTCGGCCGGCGCGGCCATCGTCTCGATCGACAGCCCCGGCGACGACAGGCATCGAAGCCCTCTACGACGGTGCGCCAGCTCGCCGCCAGAAGCCGACGGTCGCCGTGGTTGAGGGCATGGCGGCGTCGGCGGCCCCATGTCGCCGCGCTCGCCGCCGACGGCATCGTGGCGCGCGGCAATTCCATCGTCGGCTCGATCGGCGTGCTCATGCAGGCCGAACGCGTCCAGGCCCAGGTAGGGAGCAGTCCTGTCGAAGATGGAGGAGGTCAAATCCTCGCCGCTCAAGGCCGCGCAATCCGTTCGAGCCGGTCACGCCGGAAGGCGCGCGCCGCCGATCGCCGCCATGATCGGCGATTCGCCTGGTTCCGGCGCTCGTTCGGTGACCTTGGCTGGACGATGCGGGTCTGGCGAGCGTGTCCGACGGGCGCGTGTTCACCGGCCGCCAGGGCGTCGAGCTCCAGGCTGGTCGACCGCATTGGCGGCGAGCGCGAAGCCGTCGCCTGGCTCGAAGCGGAAAAAGGCGTCGCGAAGGGCCTGAAGGTCAGGACTGGAAGAAGCCGCGCAAGATCGAGACCTTCAGGTCCTCGGCGCGCTGGCGAACAGCCGGCCTCGACCGTCTGGCGGCTGTGTTCGGCCTGCTGGCCGATCAGCACGGCAACTCGGCTGCTTGACGAGGTCTGTTGCTGGCAGGGTTCGGCATTGAATTGAAAACTTTTTCGCAAACGTCGACCATGTGATTATGTCGGCGCTTTCGGTATGGGGACCACACCGGTGATCAGTCGGAGCTCGTTCAGCGCATCGCCAAGCGCAATCCGCAGCTTTTCCAGCGCGACGTCGAGAATATCGTCAGCGCGATCCTCGACGAAATCGCCAATGCGCTCGCCCGCGGCGACCGCATCGGTACGGCGCTGGCGCCAGCGCAAATCCGGCGCCGCGACGCGCGCGTCGGGCGCAATCCGCGCACCGGCGCACCTGTCTCAGTCGAGGAAAAATCCGTGCCGTTCTTCGGGCCGGCAAGGAAATGCGCGAACGGCTGAACGACGGCGGCCCGTGACGGCGGCTTGTCCGACCGGCTTGCGCTGGGCCAGCGCCCGCGCTCTAAAGGCATCCATGCGCACGCTCTTCCGTCTCCTCGTCGTTCTGCCGCTGGCGGTGCTTATCGTCCTGTTCGCGGTCGCCAATCGCCATCTGGTGATGGTTTCCTTCGATCCCTTCCCGGGCAACGACATCCAGGGCCCGCAGCTCACTGCGCCGTTGTTCCTGCTGCTGTTCTGGCCGAAGGGCAGTCGGCGTGCTCGCCGGCGGCATGACGGTCCTGGTTCCGGCGCGGGGCATTCCCGCAAGCAGGCGCGCGAGGCCAAGGGCCGAAGCGGTGGAGGCGCGCGGCCAGGCCGACGACCTGCGCGACAAGGTTGATCGCATGGAGCGCGCGCAATTCGCGGCGCTGCCGCCCGCAGAATCCGGGCAACCGCCTGAAGGCCGTGTCGCTTGACCCCGCGCCCATTCGGGGCAATTGCCTCGCCATGACGCGCAAGCCTCCGCTCGTGAAGATTGCGGCCTCTCGACCGCCGCCAGCAGCCGCCGCGCTGGACGCCGGCGCCGACATGATCGCTTCGTCTTTTTCAGGCCGAGCCCTTTCTTCGCTGTCGGAAGCGGAGGCGCTCGGCCGCCTCGTGAAGGCGCGCGAAAAAGGTCGCCCTGACGGTGGACGCCGACGATGCGCTGATCGACGCCATCTCGCGCGCCCTGTCGCCGGATATCCTGCTGGTGCACGGGAAGGAGACGCCAGCGCGCGCCTGCGCTGTCGGCGCGCACCGGCAAACAGGTCATGAAGGCGATTGGCGTCGGACCGCGCCGATCTCGCCGCCATTCAGCCCTTCGCGGCGGTCTGCGACTGGTTGCTGCTCGACGCCAAGCCGCCGCAGGACGCGACCCGGCCCGGCGGCAATGGCCTGGCCTTCGACTGGTCGATCCTCGACGGCTTTTCGCCGGCAAAGCCCTGGCTGCTGTCCGGGTTGACGCCGGCAATGTCGCAGAAGGCCCTGACCCGCACCGGCGCGCCGGGCGTCGACATCTCGGGCGTGAAGCGCGTCAGAACGAGGCGGCGATCCGGGCGTTCGTGAAGGACTGTGCGCGGCCTTTCGCCGACAGGCGCGAGAGGTAAGAGAAGCGGGATTTTCAGGTGGCTGCGGCCTCGGCATCCTGGCCTTCCCCCTCTGCGGGAAGGCCAGGGAGGAGACCGCACTACGCCAACACTGGACGCAGCACGTTGAACCAGCCCAGACGCCCAATTCCTTCCGCGCAGTCCGGACGACCACGGCCGCTTCGGCATTCGGCGGCCGCTTCGTCGCCGAGGCGTGCGATGCCGCTGATCCTGGACCTGGAGAAAGCCTACGAGACGGCGAAGGCCGATCCGGCCTTCCGCGCCGAGATCGCGCATCTGCACACCCATTACGTCGGCCGCCCGAGCCCGCTCTATCTTGCAGGCGCCTGACCGAGCATCTCGGCGGCGCGAAGATCTTCAGCGCGACGAGCTGGTGCACCGGCGCACAAGATCAGCAACGTGCTGGGTCAGATCCTGCTCGCCCGCCGCATGGGCAAGAAACGCGCATCATCGCCGAGACCGGCGCCGGCCAGCACACGGCGTCGCCACGGCGACCGCCTGCGCCAAGCCGGCCTCGAATGCGTGGTCTACATGGGCGCGGTCGACGTCGAGCGGCAAGAAGCCGAACGTCTTCCGCATGAAGATGCTCGGCGCCACCGTCGTGCCGGTACAGTCGGGCGCGCGCTCAAGGACGCGGTGAAGCGCTGCGCGACTGGGTCACCAACGTCGAAAACACGTTTTACTGCATCGGCACGGCGGCCGGCCCGCATCCTATCCGGCCATGGTGCGCGACTTCCAGTCGATCATCCGGCAAGGAGGCGAAGGAGCAGGTGATGGCCGCCGAGGCGCGCCACCGGACCGGCTCGTCGCCTGCATCGGCGGCGGCTCCAGCGCCATCGGCCTGTTCCATCCGTTCCTCGACGACAAGTCGGTCGCGATCTACGGCGTGGAGGCGGCCGGGCACGGCCTCGATGTCGACAACGACAGCGCGCAACTCGCCGGCAGCAAGCCCAGCGTGCTGCGCCGCACCTATCGATGACGACGGCCAGATGCTCGAAGGCCATTCGATTTCCGCCGGCCTCGACTATCCCGGCATCAGCCCGAACGCCTGGCTGCGCGACGTCAACGGCCGCGTGACCTATCTTTCGGCGACCGACAGGAGGCGCTTCGACACCTTCCAGCTCTGCTCAAGCTCGAGGGCATCATTCCGCGCTCGAGCCGGCACATGCGCTCGCCAAGGTGATGGAGCTCGCGCCAAAGCTGCCGCGCGACCACGTGGTGATGAACATGTACGGCGACAAGGATATTTTGCCGTCGCCGAACATCTGGGCGGAATGTGGAGATGACGACGATCAACCCGCGCTTCGCAACCCTCGCCGCCGCCGACCGCGCCGCGCTCGTTACCTTTCGATGGGCGGCGATCCAGACCGCGACCTCGCTCGAAATCATCAAGGCGCTGCCGAAAGCCAAGGCCGACGTGATCGAGATCAGGATGCCCCTTCACCGTCCGATGGCCGATGGCCCTCGATCGAGCAGCGGGCCTGCGCGCGCTGCGCAGGCGAGCGCCTGACGCTGAAGAAGACGCTCGCGCTCGTCGCAGACTTCCTGGAAACGACGACGACTACGCGATCTGGCTGATGGGCTACAATCCGATCTACGTCATGGGCGTGGACAAGTTTCTCGCGGCCGCGAAGAGCCGGCGTCGACGGGCTCATCGTCGTCGACCTGCGCCGGAGGACGACGAGCTTTGCCTGCCCGCGCTGAAGGCCGGCCTCAACTTCATTCGCCTCGCCACGCCGACGACCGACGACCGGCGCCTGCCGAGCGTGCTGAACAATGCGTCGGGCTTCGTCTATTACGTCTCGCTCACCGGCATCACCGGCGCGGCCATCGCCGATTACGGCAAGGTCGGCGCAGCGGTGGCGCGCATCAAGGAGCCACACGACATTGCCGGTCGCGGTCAGCTTCGGGGTGAAGACGGCGGACAACGCGCCGGATCGCCGCCCAGGCCGATGGCGTCGTCGTCGGCACGGCGCTGGTCGACGCCCTGAAAGAAGTCGCTGGATTCGCATAACAGGCGACCGCCGGCACGGTCGAGGCGGTGGCCTCGCCGTGCGCGATCTGGCGGCGGGCGTGCGCGCGGGCCGCAAGGTCGCGGCGGAAGCAACAATCCCTCATCCTGAAGGCGATCCGAAGGATCGCGTCTCGAAGGATGAGGCGGCCCACGCTGAAGGCGCCGCCTTCGGCGGCTCCTCAGCATGAGGCGCATGTGAGGAAAGATCCATGAACTGGATATCCAACGTCGTCCCGCCGAAAATCCGGTCGATGCTCAAGCGCGACACGCAGGAGAATCTCTGGACAAATGCCCGGAGAGCGGCGAACTCGTCTTCAACAAGGATCTCGAGGCCGATACCGGGTATGCCGGGCTCGAGGCCATGTTGCTGGACCGCGGCCGAGGAGGCGCGGCTCAAGGCCCTGTTCGACGACGGCGCCCTATGCCGCTCTGCCAACGCCCGGCGCGCTCGACCCGCTGAAGTTCCGCGACGTGAAGCGCTACACCGATCGCCTGAAGGAAAACCGCGCCAAGACCGGCCAGCCGGACGCGGTGCGCTCGCCGCCGGCAAGCTCGAAGGCAAGGACGTTGTCGTCGCGCTGCAGGATTTCGAATTTCTCGGAGGCTCGCTCGGCATGGCGGCGGGCGAGGCGATCATCGCCGGCATGACGGGCGCGGCGGTCGATCGCAAGACGCCGTTCATCATCTTCACCGGCGTCGGCGGCGCGCATGCGGAAGGCGTATTCCTGCTGATGCAGATGCCGCACCGCCGCCGTGCAGCGTCTGCGCGCGGCGAGCTACCCTACATCGTCGTGCTGACCAATCCGACGACGGGCGGCGTGACCGCCTCCTACGCCATGCTCGGCGACATCCACATCGCCGAGCTGGCGCCGTCATCAGCTACGCCGGCGCGCGCGTGATCGAGCAGACCATCCGCGAGAAACTGCCCGAGGGTTTCCAGCGCGCCGAATATCTGCGCGACCACGGCATGGTCGACATGGTCGTGCCGCGCGCCGAATGCGCGCGACTACGTACGGCTACGTGCGCCTGATGACGAAGCGGCCCGCGCAGCTTGCGCCGAATGCGGCTTAGTCCGTGTCAACGATGAAGCCTTCATGCTGAGGGGGCGCGAAGCGCCGATCGGCACGAAGGCATCGCCAGCGGCCATCCTTCGAGACGCGCCACCCAAATCGAACGCGGTGACCTCGGCCGATCTCGGGCAAGCCCGGGATCGATGGGGCTCCTCAGGATGAGGTTTCGTGCATGACGCAACCTGCCTCTTCACCTGGGCTCCATCCTCGCGCGTCTGCTCGACCTGCATCCGCGCAAGATCAACCTCGCTCCGGCCGCACCGAGCAGCGCACTACGAGCCGCGCTCGGCGATCCGCACAGGCGCCTGCCGAAGACGATCCATGTCGCCGGCACCAACGGCAGCAGGAAACCCGACGGCATCGCCTTCCTGCGCGCGATCCTGGAGGCGGCCGGCCAGCGCGTGCATGTCTACACCTCGCCCGCTCTCTTGCGCTACAACGAACGCATCCCGGCTCGCGGCGGCAAGCTGATCGACGACGCGACGCGATCGCCGCGCTCGGCGTGACGCCGCGTCAACGCGAGCCAGCCCATCACCTTCTTTGAATCGGCACGGCCGCCGCCTTCGATCTCGCTGCTGCCCGCCGACGTGACATGAAGTCGGCCTCGGCGGCTACGACGCGACCAACGTGATCGATGGTCCGGCGGCCAGCATCGTTACGCCGGTGTCGATCGATCACGCGATTTCTCGCGGCCTGGTCGAGCGCATTGCGCAGGAAAAGGGCGGCATATTCAAGCGCGGCGCGCAGGCGTGATCGGCTTCCAGTCCGACGAGAAGCGCTGCGCGTCCTCGAAGCCTGCGCGCGCGAAGGGCGAGCGCGCCCTGCATCGTGGCGCGGCGACTTCCTCGACGTGCGCGAGAAGAACAGCCGCCTCATCTTCGAGGACGAGCGCGGCCTTCTCGATCTCGCTACGCCGCGTCTTGCCGGCCGCCACCAGCACCAGGCGCGGCGGCGCCATCGCCGCGTTGCGCGCCGTCGCGCCCGAAGTTCCGGCGCGCGCTTTCCGGGAGCCGGCATAGAGAACTGTCGGCTGGCCGGCGCGCCTCCAGCGCATCTCGCGCGGGCGCCTCGATCGGGCGCGCCCCGAAGGGCGAAATCTGGATCGACGGCGGGCGCAACGAGGATGGCGCGCGCGTCGCCGCGCACTTCGCTGAGGCGCAGCACCCGCGCGCAACGACGCGCCGCTCGCGCTCGTGTCCGGGACTTCTCGCGACCAAGGACGCGCGCGCCTTTCTCGCGCATTTCACCGATCGCCCAGCGTCGTCGCCGTGCCCGTGTCCAGGCGTCATTGCAACCGCCGCCCGCCGATGTCGCCGAGGCGGCGCGCGATCTCGAGCTGTTGCGGAAACGAAGCCGGCGATCGAGGACGCGCGCTGGCCCACATTTCCGCGAGCGCTGGCGCGCGCCGCCGCGCATCCTCATCTGCAGCTCGCTCTACCTAGCAGGCGCGGCGGCGCTCGCCCTGAACGGCTCCAGGCGGTGTTCATGGCGGCCGCGCCTGCAACTCGCGATAAGCGCGGCATAGGCCGCGGCGAAGGTCCTGCCCGCTCTTCGACGCCGGCAGGCGTCGGAGCGGTCCGCATCGCCGAACAGCGCGTCGGTGTCGACGCCCCGCAAGAATGCGGCGCGCGGGATCGACCAGCTCGCGTTGCGCCTGCTGCTGATCGCATTATCCGCGCGCCAGCCGAGAAACATCGGCAGGCATTTCGTCGCGACCGAAACGAGGATCGGCGTATCCGGCAGGCCGCCCCGCAATCGCGCGGCGACGGTGTCGAAATCGCGCTTGTAATCTTGCGCCGATGTCGCAGGCGCCGAATCGCTTTCGCCCTGATGCCAGATGATCGCGGTCGGCTTGTAGCGCTTTGCAAGCAGGCGATCGTCGCGTCCAGCATCGGTCGCAAGGGCGCCCACTGGCGAAATAGCCGATGGATCGCCCCGATCAGCGACGGCGACGACGCGATCGCAGCAGCCATTGGCGATCAGCCCGTCGCCGAGCGGCGTCAGCGGCTCGCCGAATACCAGTCCGCGCCGTAGAGCGGCGAGCGCGCGATCCAGCACGAACCGTCGAAGAAATTGACGACGCGCGCGCCATGCGCCTCGCCAGCCGCGCCGCGCCGAAATTCGCGACGTGCGGTTGGCGATCGCCCAGGATGACGGCGGGTACGGGCGTCCTGCGGGGAGCAGGCCGCCGCCTCCTTGCCGGCATAGGCGACGAGCCGGCCAAATCCGTCGAGTAGGCGGCGGCGCCATGTCGGCTTCAGGCTGAAGAGGTCGTTCCAGGCGGCGAGCGCGAGCAGCGCGAGCGCGACGGCGGCCGTGGCGACGAGCCCGCCTTTCACTCCGCCGCCGCCTGTGGCGCCGCCGACCCCTCGCGCGTCACGAATTCCGCCGGCGTCGATGCCACGAAGAATCTCGACGTCGTCGCTGTAGCTGGGCCGCGATGGCGGATGCGCGGCGGCATGCCCATGCTGCCGGCCTCCAGCCGTACGAAGCCGACGTCCTCGTATTCGAACTCGACCCAGCCTTTCAGCACGTAGACGAACTGGAAATCGAGTTCGTGAAGATGTGCACCACGCGCCGTGGGGATGCTCGCCCAGGCGGCGCGGATCACGTTGACGCGCCGAACCTGCCCAGGAGTCGCCTCGTCGTAGCCGAGATTGCGATAGGCGAAATACGCGCAGACCCTGGTCGAAAGCCGCGTCTCGGGCATGCTGCACGCCTGAGTGCGCCGGGCCATTCGTCCTCCGGTCGTTCGTTGTTCCGCCGAACATGCGGCAAGCGCCGCGGACGGACAAGCAAAACAAAGGGCCGCTCGCGCAGCCCTTTGCAAGTATCGGACGCGGGATCAGACCGAAGCGTTGATCCGCCCGACCAGTTCGCCCTTCGGCGCAGGCATGCGACCTTCTGGGCGGCGACTTCGTCGCCTTGAACAGCATCAGCGTCGGAATGGAGCGGATGCCGAGCTTGCCGCCGGCGACGCCGGGGTTCTCGTCGACGTTGAGCTTGGCGATCTTCACCTTGCCCTGCATCTCCGTGGAGATTTCCTCGAGCGAAGGGCCGATCATCTTGCAGGGTCCGCACCATTCCGCCCAGAAATCGACGACGACGGAGTTCGGAAGATTTGAGGCAATCCTTCGAAGCTGGCGTCCGTGACTTTTGCAGTAGCCATAACGGCCTCTTGGGGCGCGAAAGTCCGCGCGTCAGGCGGGGAACGTAGGAACGCCCCCGCCCAGTTCCGTCAAGCCGCCGATAGGCTCCGTCTTTCAGTCACGAATGTGTCAGTCCGGCAAGGCGAATGACGCCACAGCCTGCGGCGTATCGTATTAATATATTGATTTATCAGGATTAATACGGATATCACCCATTTCAGGCCGCCTCTCGAACTGCGAGCCTTTGCCGCATGGTTTCCGCATCCTGAGGTCCGGGCGATCAGATAGCCTGCGCATACGTGCAGCCGGCCGCCGCCACGATCGAACTGCGCCTGCGTCTCGATGCGGCTACGCCGTCGATACCGTCGAGCGAGCGCGCCAGATGCGCGACGGCCTGGACGATCGCCTGGTTCCTGCGCTCAGGCAGTCCGGCGACGAAGGACGCCGGTCGATCTTCAGCCCTTGCGTCGGCAGGCGGCGGATATGGTCGAACGACGAAAAGCCGGTGCCGAAATCGTCGAGCCGCGATCGACCTCGTGCAGGCGCTCGATGGCCACGACCGTGCCGCTCGCCGAGGCGAGAATGGCGGATTCAGTCTTCCAGATGAAGCGCGTCGGGCGGCCAACTGCGCGCAGCGCCGCGTCGGCGATCATCACGATCGAATGATCGCAGATCTGCTCTGGCGACACGTTGACGGCGACGCCCACGTCGCCGGGCCAGCGCAGCCTCGCGGCAGGCGTCGAACATGATCCACTCGCCGAGTTCATGGATAAGGCCGAGCCTTTGTTGGCGATCGTGATGAACTGGACCGGCGGCACGAGCCCGCGCTCGGGTCCAGAAGCTGGCGCGCGAGCGCTTCGTTGGACTTGATGCGCCCGCTCGCCAGATCCTGGATCGGCTGGAACGCTGGAAGAATTCGCCGCGCTTGAGCGCGCCATCACCGCGGCGCGCGGTCGCTGACTTCCTGATTGCCGCCATGCGCAAACAGATGGAACGCGCCGTTGCGTTCGCGCTGGCGGCATAAAGCGCCGAATCGGCGCGGCTGATCGAGCTGCAGGCGTGGCGCCGTCGGCGGCGCCAGCGCGACGCCGACGCTGGCGCGGCACTCGAGACTGCCGCCTTCGATGGCGAAGGCGCCGTCGAGCATCGGACAAGCGGTCGGCCAGCGCCGCGGCGTCCATCGTCGAGACGAGACCTCGCGCGAGCATGACGAATTCGTCGCCGCCGAGGCGCGCCAGCAGGTCGGCTTCGCGCAGACAGACCGAAAGACGGCCATCTGCTTCAGGGCTGGTCGCCGGCTTGATGACCATGTGATCGTTGACGATCTTGAAGTCGTCGAGTCGATGTAGAGAACAGCGAAACGCTCGCCATACCTTTCAGGCGCTGGCAGGCGTCGCGCCCTCGAAGGCGCCGTTCGGCAAGCCGGTCAGCAGGTCGTCCAGCACCAGGCTGGCGCGCGCCTGCGCAGCGACCCGGATCGCGGTGCTTGCCGTGCGCGAGCGCGGCGAGAACCATGGCGATGCTGTAGCTCAGCAGCAGCGGCGCGGTGATGTTGCCCAGGGCGTCCGCTCCGCGCGGCACGGGGCGACGAAACTGCCGAGGGTCAGCCCCGGCGTGGCAGATGCGACCACGGCCTGCGGCAATATTCGCCAGCGCCAGCGCCGCCGAACATCATGCCCACGATGGCGCAGACCACGACGATCTGCACATGCTCGGTCCGGTCGAAGAACAGGATGGCGGCCAGGCCCCAGATCGCGCCCAGCCCGGCCGCATTGAGCGGCGCGACGCACCGCCTTCGGCCCGACGGTCGCCGGCGGGGATTTGTGGGCGCCGCCTGTAAAGGCGGCGGGCGACAGGCAGGCGTGGGCGAGCAGGGACGCCAGCCAGACGAAAGTCGTCGTCGGCTCGCTCTGAAGGCTGAAGCGCGGCCGCCAGAGGATGAAACCGTTGAAAAGATTGACGGCCAGCATGGCGGGCGAATAGCGCGCGATGACGGCGATTTGCGCGGCGCGCAGCCGCTGGCCTGCGGTGGTCGGGTCCATGCCTGGCGGGGCTATGGAAGAGCCCGGGCGAGCGCCGATCCGTCCGCAAGATCGCGCGGCGCATGCGTCAGGCCGAAATGCCTGAAAGAACGCTCAAATCAAGCTCGCCCCTGCCGTGGACGAAGACGCTGTGTTGACATTGACAACATCACGAAATTCATAAAGCGACTTTAATGACTTAGCGGCAAAGCGCTCCCGCGCCCGGCGGATTGAAAATCTATTCCTGCCGCCGCCTTTCGCTGGCCGGCACCCATCTCGCGGCGCAGAACGGCAGGAACCATGACGACGCACCCGATCGACAACATCCGCAATTTCTCGATTGTCGCGCACATCGACCATGGCAAGTCGACGCTGGCCGACCGCCTGATCCAGACGACCGGCGGACTGGCGGAGCGCGAAGCATGGTCGAGCAGGTGCTCATTCATGGATATCGAGCGCGAGCGCGGCATCACCATCAAGGCGCGAACGGTGCGGCTCGACACAAGGCGAAGACGGCAAGACCTACGTCCTGAACCTGATGGACACGCCCGGCCACGTCGATTTCGCCTACGAGGTCTCGCGCTCGCTCGCCACCTGCGAGGCTCGCTGCTGCTCGATCATCGACTTTCACCGGGCGTCGAGGCCGGCGCGCTGCCGAAAGCATCTATGGCCTGCGCCGACGCCGGCCACGAAGTCGTGCCGGTGCTGAACAAGATCGACCTGCCGGCGGCCGAGCCCGACCGCATCAAGCAGCAGATCAGCGAGGACGTGATCGGCCTCGACGCCTCCGACGCCGTGCCGATCTCCGCCAAGACCGGCCTCGGCATTCCCGGTAGCCAAAGCCATCGTCACCCGTCTGCCGCCGAAGGGCGACGAGAAGAGCGCCTCTGAAGGCGCTGCTGGTCGACTCTTGGGCGGCCTATCTCGGCGTCGTCGTGCTCGTGCGCGTCATCGGCGAAGATGAGGAAGGGCCAGAAGATCCTGATGATGGGCACGGACGCCGGCCCACACGAGATCGACCGCATCGGCGTGTTCCGTCCGAAGATGGAGAATGTCGAAAAGCTCGGCCCGGCGAGGTCGGCTTCATCACCGCGCAGATCAAGCAGGTGGCCGACACGCGCGTCGACACGACTACGATCGCCGACGAGAAGAGCAATGCGCCGAGGCGCTGGCCGGCTTTCAAGCCGGCGCAGCCGTGGTGTTCTGCGGCCTCTTTCCGGTGGACGCCGCCGATTTCGAGCTGCGCCGCAATGGGCAAGCTGCGACTCAACGACGCCAGCTTCTCTACGAGATGAGATCCTCGGCCGCGCGCTCGCTTCGGCTTCCGCTGCGGCTTTCTCGGCCTGCTGCATCAGGAGATCATCCAGGAGCGGCTACCGCCCAGTTCATCCTCGGTCATCACGTGCAGCCTCGGTCATCTACAAGATTCATGACCAGCAGCGACGTGATGGAGATGCACAATCCCGTCCGACACCCTGCCCGATGTCCGTCAAGATCGACCATATCGACGAGCCCTGGATCAGGGCGACGATCCTGACGCCCGACGATCCTCGGCGCGGTGGCACGGCTTCATCTGTCGAGGATCGGCGCGGCGTCCCGAGTCGATCTCAATTACGTCGGCAAGCGCGCCATGGTCACCTTGACCTGCCGCTCAACGAAGTCGTGTTCGACTTCTACGACCGCCTGAAATCGATCTCCAAGGGCTGCATGACTTCGACTATCAGCTCACCGACTATCGCGAGGGCGACCTCGTGAAGAAGATGAATATCCTGGTCAACGCCGAGCCGGTCGACGCCCTCTCCATGCTCGTCCGCACGCGCGCGGACAACCGCGGACGCGCCATGGTGGGCTGGAGCTGATTCCGCCGCACGCGCTGTTCCAGATTCCGATCCAGGCGGCGATCGGCGCCAAGATCATCGCCCGCGAGACCGTGCGCGCTGCGCAAGGACGTGACCGCCAAGTGCTGGCGGCGTTTCCGCTGGCTGAAAAGCTGGAGAAAGCAGAAGGGAAGGCAAGAAGCGCATGCGGCAGTTCAGCAAGGTCGAAATCCGCAGGGAAGCGTTCATTGCGGCGTTGAAGATGGATAGTTGAGCTTCCGCCTCTTCTCGGTCAGCCGGGTCGCGTTGCTCTTCGTGGCGGCCATCGCCCGTCATGCCCGGCCTTGCGCCGGGCATCCGCGGGTCGTTGCATGTCGGATGGGCGTCTGCCGTCCTTCCACGTGGACGGCCGGGGCAAGCGCAGCCATGACGGCGCGGGCGGCGGTCGAGATCGACTAACAGGACGCCGGACGCGCTCTCACCCCCGCCAGTAGGCGCATTGTCTCAAATACACCGTCCGCCCCTCGCGCCTTTCGATGATTCCAGACAAGGACCGCGCAGTGCCCGCGTGGCTCGGTCTATCCGGCGGCGCGCGAGCCCGCGTCTGCGGTCACGCAGACCACTTCGCGTCGGCGCGCATTCCCGCGATCCGCCTTGCCCGCCTCGAAGCCGGCCTACGCCGACAGGCGACAGGCGCCTCAGCATGCACCCGCTACGTAGGCGCGGTCGCCGCGCGCGGAGGCGATCCGCTTTCGTGTCGCGCGCCGCGCGTCTCGGTGCCGAAGAAGCTGGAGGTGCAGACGGCGCTTTCCGCTGGCCGGCGCGGACGACAAGATCGGCAAGCAGGAAGACGGCCCGTGCGCCCGAGAAGAGGCCAGGATCGAGCCCAGTGCGACCGCGGCGAGATCGCTATCGTCGGCAACCTGTCCATCGCATGCGGAATCCTCTGTGAGGCCTCGCACGGCCCCGCGTGCCGCGGGCCGTTTGGGAGCCTTGCCGCAATCGCGGAAATGCCGAGGCTTTGGCTTTGGCTCCGCTATCGCCTATGCTGGTCCGAGATCGAGAAGCAGGCCGGGGAGGCCTTAAGAGCGTTCCATGAGTTTCACCGACATCGCGGCCCGGGCGTACAACCATTCGTTCCGGCTCGATCCGGTCCTGCGGACCCTGCTCGGCCTGAACTTCTACGAGCTGCGCCATGCTGCAGATGATCTGGCGCAAGCATCGCGACACGCCCGTCACCTTCGGCATCGTCAACCGCACCGCCGCGGTGCGGGTCATCGGCGAAAGTTCCCGAGACCGAGCTTCGGGCACCCAACTCGACGCCACTTGCCACTGCCTTCGTTTCTCGTCAGCGCGAGCAGATCTGGCTGGCAGAGCAACGTTCTACGGCGTTCGCCGGTCTTCCAGCCGACTTCATCGAATGCGCTGGCGGACTTCCAATTGCCGGAATACCGCGAGCTCGAGCGCCGCGACGGACGGTACAGGGCGACCTTCCCGCAGCTGGCCCTATACGACCATGTGGGAAATTCCGGCGCTGTCATCCAACGAATTGCGCGCGGAAAGTGCTGCACGGCATGCAGGGCGTTTCGAGCTGGACGTGCTCTACGCCCGCGCCAAGGCAAGCTGTGGAACAAGATCGAGCGGCTGCGGCAATTGAAGAAGAAATGCTGCGCGTCGGCGATTTCGGCACGCGCCGGCATCACAGCTATCTCTGGCAGCGCTGGCGCTGCAGGCCTGCAAGGAAGGCATCGGCGACGCTTTCACCGGCACGTCCAACGTGCATATCGCCCATGGAGATCGAAGCCGAGGCCATAGGCACCAACGCGCACGAGCTGCCGTGGTCTATGCCGCGCTCGCCGGAACGGACGAGCAAGCGCGTGCGCGGTCGCCGCCGGTGCTGCAGTCGTGGAGCGACACCTATTCCGGCAATCTTCTCGTCTTCCTGCCGACGCCTATGGCACGACCAATTCCTGCGCAGGCGCTTGACTGGGTGGCGGATTGGACTGGCGCGCGGCCAGTTCAAGGACCCGATCGAGGCCGGCGAAAGAGCTGATCGACTGGTGGGCGGCGCGCGGCCGCAGGCTTCGCGCGAAAAGCTGATCGTTTTTCGGACGCGATGGACATCGATTCCATCAGGGAGACGTCATGCCGACACCGCGGCCGCGTGCGCGCAGGCTTGCAGCAGGGCGCAGATCTCACCAACGATTTTCCGGCTGCGATCGAAGGCGGCGACGACCGGCTGCGGGCGATCTCGCTCGTCTGCAAAGTCATCGGCGCGGCCGGCAACCCAGCGGTGAAGCTTCTCCCCCCCCCTGCCGCCACCGCCGCAAGGCGGGTGATAAAAGCTGAAGGCCGCAGGCCGCAAGCGAGATAAACACCCACTACCGCACACACCCACCCAGCCAACATCGGCGCCGCCGAATTTGCGCGCGCGCGCAGCGGTGCAAGCAGTCCCCCCCCGCCGCTGCCTGTGGGACTCCCCCCCCCCCCCCCCCCCCCCCCCCCCCCCCCCCCCCCCCCCCCCCCCCCCCCCCCCCCCCCCCCCCCCCCCCCCCCCCCCCCCCCCCCCCCCCCCCCCCCCCCCCCCCCCCCGCGCGCGCGCGCGCACCCCCCCCCCCCCGGGACACACGCGCGGGGGTGATCTCGGGGGGGGGCGGAGGAGGGCGCACCCACTCGCAATGACGGCGCGCGGGCGAGTAGCCATCGGGACATTGTCCGCCGCCCCCCCCCCCCCCCCCCCCCCCCCGCGCGCGCGCGCGCGCGCGCGTGCCGTCAACGCCGCCGCCGGCTGACCCCCGGCGGCACACACATCTTTGCTACGGAGCCATGCGTGCGCGCGCGCGCCCCCCCCCCCCGCGCGCGCGCGCGCGCGCGCGCGCCGCGCCGCCCGCGCGCGCGCGCGCGCGCGCGCGCGCGCGCGCGCGCGCGCGCGCGCGCGCGCGCGCGCGCGCGCGCGCGCGCGCGCGCGCACACGCGCGCGCGCGCGCGCGCGCGCGCGCGCCCACCTTGTCTGGCCCCATGCACACGCGCGCCCACCCACACGGGGGGGGGGGGGGGGGGGTCTCCATCGCCGGCGTCGGCGAGCTACGGCAATTTCACTGCGCTGCCGCGATATCGATCTCGAAGATCGAGCGCGCACTGGCGAATTTACGCAGAAGAAGAAGCGAACGCGCGAAGCTTCGGCAAACGCGGAAAAAAAAAACTGCCCACGAAAAAAAAAGGAAGGAAAAGGCCGGAAAAGAAAACAAAAAAACCTCACGCGCTTGCGTCTCTCTCTCTCTCGCGCGGTGTCGATGAGCCGCAGAAAAAACAGAAGAGAAAAAACGGCGGCGCCGTCTGATCGACGGCCGACCTGCGACTATCCGCGCCTCTCTCTAAAAAGCGCCGCAAGATCGACGCCTCGTGCCGCGAAATTAAAGCCGACATCTTCGCACGTCAAGAGGAGCACTTCTATGCATGCGGTATCCTCCTTCGGCCTTGCGCTGTTCGGCAAGCCGCCGACAGACCCATCGAGCGCCTGCCGCGATCTCCGCCATCAGGAAGCGGCGCGCCCAGGATCATCGGGTGTCGGGCGACATGGCCGCGCGGTATATGATCGCCGAGCGCCAGCACTGGCGAGCGCCGAGCATCCACCGCTTTTTCCTCGACGAGCCGACGGCCGGCGTCGACGGCGTGTTGGTAATCTCTCGCCGTGGCTTCCACTTTTTTTTTTTTTTTTGCACGCACACACACTTGCGCACTTGCCTCCTGCTGCCCCCCCCACTACGCGATGACTGTGAGAGGAAGAAGAAGAAGAAGAGCGTTCCCGGCGATTTTTTTTTTTTTGCGCGGCAGCATGCCTGCCATCGGCATCTCACCACGCATTACATCGAAGCCGAGAAATGGCGGCGGGTACCACTTTGCGCGTCGCGCTCGGGGAAATCGGCGGCCTCCACGTTCGTTCTGGTCGAGAAAGCAGGCGCTGATGCACCCAAGCCGGCAAGCAGCGCGCGCGCGCGCGCGCGCGCGCGCGCGCGCGCGCGCGCGCGCGCGCGCGCGCGCGCGCATGGCTGGTGCTGACCCTGGCCAAGCTCTCGCAGCTTTACCGCACCGTACTCGACAGCCCGAAGAGAGAGAGAGCTACAGCCCGCGGCAGTCCGAACTGGAGCAGGGCGGCCGCCAGCTCGCCGCACCACGTTCGCGGAAGGCGCGGAGAAGGGAGGCGGCGCTTTTCTGCGCAGATCATCCGGCAGCGTCTCGGCAAGCGGGCGTGCCGCATGTCCGGGAATATCGCCGCAAGGCGGCGGTAATCACTCAGGCGCGCTCGATTTTTTTTTCGTCGATCGTCAGGCGCAGCATATGTGCCGCGCGCATGTGTGTGGGCGCGCGCCGCGTTTCAACAAGGCGTCCCACCCCGCCTGGTGGTGTGTGGCCCCCCCCCCCCCCTATTTCGCGCGCGCGCCCCCCCCCCGCGCGTCAGATAATAGCGCGCGCGCGCACTTTTTTTTTTTTTTTTTTTTTTTTTTTTTTAAAAAAAAAAAAAAAAACACGCGCACGCGCGCGCGCGCGCGCGCCGCCGCGCGCGCGCGCGCGCGCGCGCCTGCCTGCCCCCCCGCGCGCGCGCGCGCACACACCCAGCACTACTTTGCGGAAGGACGTCAATCGGGGGGGGGGGGGGGGGCGGCGTCCGCGACGCCGGTGCTGACTGCGTGGCGCACACGCCCGTCGTCTTCCCCCTAGAAACGCGCGCGCGCTCCACCGCCTCCGCGCCTGCCGCGCTATCTGACGCTCCCTTTGCCTCTACGCTTGCCCCTTTTTTTTTTTTTTTTTTTTTTTTTTTATTACGGAATCCAACGCGCACTTTTTTTTGCCCTTATTGCCGAAAAGCGCACGTCGTCGTCTTCCGCGCCTACCAGCTTTTTTGCCCGCGCGCCCCAGCGCTGCATCGTGCCGGAGCACCTGCATCATGCTGTCGCTGCTCACGCAGAGCATCTCCGCGCCTCCATCGGCATCTGTTGAAGTTCACCGGCACGATCGATTCACGAAACCTGTCCGCGCCCTTATCGGCGATCGAAGTCGTGGTCGGCGCCGCGTCGGCGCGGCGACGGCGAAATCGGTGTCATCGGCCCTATCATTCTCGCCACCGCGGGCCTTCTTCACGCCGCTGCATATCGATCTTCACCACTCCTGGCCTGATGGCGCTTTTCCTCGTGTTGACGGCTTTCACCTTCAGCCTGTTCGGCTTCTACCATCGGCATCTGGCGAAGACTTTTGCGCAGCTCAACTTCGCCGGCGCTGATCATCACGCCGTTTACCTTCGGCGGAAGCGCTCTATTCGATCGACATGCTGCCGCCCTTCTGGCGCGTGGTCAGCCTGTTCAACCCCGTCGTCTATCTCATCAGCGGTTTTCGCTGGAGCTTTCATGGGACGGGAGACGTGTCGCTCGCCGCCAGCCTCGGTTTAAGGATGGGCGTGATCGCGCTGCCTGGGCCTGCTGATCTGGATTTTCCGGACGGGGTATCGGCTGAAGCCGTAGCCGTCATTGCGAGAAGCCGAAGGCGACGAAGCAATCCATCCTCGTTTCTCGATCCAGTTGCGGGGATGGATTGCCGCGTCGCGCTACGCGTTCCTCGCAATGACGGGCTTGTTCCAGCGGTTTCGACACGCCGAATCCGTGCCGCGCCGGCGCACAGGCAATGCGCTAATCACATAAAGAAATCTTTATATGTTTATTGCGCTATTTCGCGTCGCCTGCTGGGTAGACCGTTCCAGCCGGCGATCAGCAGAGCCGGGAAATTATCAAATGACCAAGCATTTCAATGACTACGTTGTGGCCGACATCGGCCTGGCCGACTGGGGCCGCAAGGAGCTGAACATCGCCGAGACGGAAATGCCTGTGCTTGATGGCGACGTGCGCGCCGAATACGGCCTGTCGCAGCCGCTCAAGGGCGCCCGCATCGCCGGCTCGCCGTATGGCGATCATCTTATCGCGCTGGACGAGACGCTGAAGGCGCTGGCGCTGATGCGCTGGGCGCCGCAACATCGGTTCGACGGTACCGCTGCCAGCCGCGGCTATCGCCGCCGCCGGCACGCCGGTCTTCGCTACTGGCGCGAGAGCCTCAGGATTACTGGGACTACACCTACAAGATCTTCGCGAATGGGCGACGGCGGCTGCCCGAAATACGACCCCACGACGGCGGCATGGCTGTCCTTCATCCACCTCGGGAGCCTGCGCGCTGGCAACGGCGACACGCTCTTCGGCTGCTGCAGGCGACGAACGAGGAGGAGGAAATCCTGTTCGCCGCGATCAAGAAGCGCCTGAAGGCCAACCCCGGCCAGCAGCGCGCAACGCCGAAAGCATCAAGGGCGTCACCGAGGAGAACTACGACGCGCATCGCCTCTATGTCGGCGTACGAGGGCAAGCTCCTCGTGGCCGGCGATCAACGGCCAACGACAGCGCTGGGCCAAGCTCGAAGTTCGCCAATCTCTACGGCCGCCGTGAACTTCGTCGACGGCATCCGTCGCGGCACGGACGTGATGATGGCCGGCAAGGTCGCCTGCATCGCCGGCTACGGCGACGTGGGCAGCGGCTCGGCCGCCCCTGCTGCGCAACGCCGGCTGCCGCGTCATCGTCACCGAGATCGATCCGATCCGCGCGCTGCAGGCGGCGATGGAAGGCTACGAGGTCACCACGATGGAGGACGCCGCCCCTCGCGCGGACATCTTCTGCACCGCGACTGGCAACGTCGACGTCATCATCGTCGACCACATGCGCGCCATGAAGGACTGCGCCATCGTCTGCAACATCGGGCACCTTGATCCTGAGATCTCAGGCCGGTGGCCTCAAGAATCCTGGCGGCATGTTCGTCAAGCCGCAGGGTCGACGAGATCGAGTTCAACGACGGCAAGCGCATCATCCCTGCTGTCGGAAGGCCGCCTCGCATCCCTGGCAACGCCACCGGCCATCCCTCCTTCGTCATGTCGGCCTCTTCACTAACCAGCGCTCGCGCAGATCGAGCCTTGGACGGCTATAGCCAGTATCCGGTCGGCGTCTACATCGCTGCCCAAGCATCTCGACGAGAAGGTCGCCGCGCTCCACCTCGCCAAGATCGGCGTGAAGCTGACTACGTTGACGGACGCCCAGGCGTCTCACCCTCGGCCTTGCTGGCGCAAGGTCCAGCAAGCCGGATCATTGATGGTCGGTACTGTCGGTCATCCCGGCCGTAGCGGAAGCGAAGAGCCGGGATCCAGAGCACGCATACATCCGTCGCTGGATCCCGGATTGGCCTTCGGCCGTCCGGGATGACGGCAAGCCGGCAGCCGCCGGCTCGGCGTTTCGCTCTCCGAAATAGGGGTAACGGGTTTTGCAGGAAACCCGTTTACCTATACTTTTTGGACAAAGCGAAAACAAACCGAGCCAGGACCGGGAAATGCCGAAATTCATTATATTTCGCACGATGGCGCGACCGCGCTGTCGACGTGTCGGCAAGGCGAATCCGTGATGCGCGGCGCAGTTGAACGCCGTGCCGGGCATCGACGCCGATTGCGGCGGCGAATGCGCCTGGTACACATGCCACGTCTATATCGACGACGGAAGGATAAGGTGGGGGCGGCGAGCGAGCAGGAGACGAGCATGCTCGGCTTCGTCGACAGCGTAAGCGACACTTCGCGCCTGTCCTGCCAGATCAAGGTCACGCCGGAACTCGATGGGCTGGTCGTCCATCTGCTGGAAAGCCAGCACTGATCGCCTGCGCGCGCGGCGCGCGGCCGCAAATGCCGTACTTAACGAAGATGTCATGTCGTCGAGTGATGCTGGCGAACGAACATGCCGCTACCGATCGCGCGCAGCCTGCTCAGAGCATGCCGTGGATCGAGGATATCAACGTCTCCGATCCCAAGCCTGGCCTGGCAGGACGTCTGGATGCACTATTTCGACCGGCCGCGCCGCGACGCGCCGGTGCATTACCTCGCTGGACAGCCTGATCGGGCCGTTCTGGTCGATCACCGGCACAGGACATCGTCTCGGTCGAGGTGAACCACAAGGCCTTCTCCTCGTCCTCGACCTTCGGCGGCATCACGCTGCGGACCGCAGCCCTCGGCGATCTCGAACTGCCCATGTTCATCGCCAAGGGATCTGCCCAAGCACGACGGCAGCGCAGATCGTGCAGCCGATCGTCTCGCCGGCCAATCTCGCCAAGTTTGAAGGCCTGATCCGGCAGCCGGCATCCAGAACACGCTCGATCCTCGCCGCGTGGGCGCCCTTCGACTGGGTCGGCCGGCGAGCATCTCTATCGAGCTGACCGCCAGATGCCGGCGACGCCTTCGACTTCCCCTTCGAGCAGCGCCGCAAGCTCACCTACTGGTCGGACGTCGCCACCACCGACCTCAACAATCCCGACCGCCTCATCAATTCCGAGGAAGAGCGCGAAGCCGTGTTCGGCGAATGCCTCGGCGCCTTCAGCGCAGCTCTGAACCAGCGCGAACGCCGTTGATGAGCTCGGCGGCGAATTTCTATCTCGATGCTGTGAGCGGCGAGGCGACGCGCAACATGAACCCGCGCGAATATCTCGGCAACGTCATCCTGCTGATCGTCGGCGCAACGACACGACGCGCAATTCGATGATCGGGTCCGTCTGGTTCTTCAATCAGGAATCTCGATCAGTATTTCAGCGAAATTGCGCGCCAATCCCGCGCTACCGAATCCCGCCGTGCCGGAGATCATCCGCTACCAGACGCCGTTTCGCCTACAGCTGCACGGCGCTGGCCGACACGGAAGTCGGCGGCAAGACGATCAAGAAGGGCGACAAGCTGCCATGTGGTACATCTCGGGCAACCGCGACGGCGACTCGATCGAGAATCCCGGATCAGTTCATCATCGACCGCGAGCGCCCGCGCCAGCATCTCCTTCGGTTTCGCATCTACCGCTGCAAGCGTCGGCAACCGTCTCGGCGAGCTGCAGCTCAAGATCCTTCGGGAAGAGATCCCGAAGCGCGACATGAAGATCGAGGCCTTGGCTGCCCAAGCGCGTCTACTCCTCCTTCGTGCACGGATATCAGGAAATGCAGGTGCGCATCGCGCCGCATCGTCGCGTGTCCCCGTTCTTTTCTCCTCGCCTGCGCGGGAGAGGGGGACAGGCGCTAAGCACCGCGAATATTGATGAAGACGCGAGACTGCTCCCCAACGGGGAGGCACGGCGCTTTACTCGCCCGCCTCGCCTTCGGCAGGCCGCGAACGGCGCCGCGTGCGCGCTCTGCCGCCTGTTCGCGCTCGATCTCGATGCGCCGACGGCGCCCATCGATGATAAATGAGCTTTTCCACGCGCACGCGCACGCGCTTCACGCGCTTCGTCAGCAGCGCGGCGGCGGCGATCTCCGCCATGGTCTTGACCAGCTTGACGTGACCTGACTGGATCATGCGGCGGATGGCGTCGATAATCACGTCGTAAGAGACGATGTCGCGGAAGTCGTCGGCGACGCGCTCTGGCGCGAGGCAATTTCGGCCTTGATGTTGAAGCGCATGCGCTGCGCTCGTCTCGCATTTGTAGGCGCCGATATGGGCGCCGATCAGGAAGTCGCGCACGAAAATCCTGTCGGTCTGCTGCGCCCTTCGCCCGCGTGTGCAGGCCCGCGTCGATCAACGCGGATCGTCGCGACCGCGCCGCGGTCGATGCTGCCCTCCTTGATGGCCGGCGCCGCCGCACAGCGCGCCGCGAAAGCCGAGGAAATCCGCGTCCAGCGCGACGAGGCGCGGCACGTCGGGCGCCCAGCGATCCGGACACGCCGGCCGACAGGCTGGCCGCCCGGCACTTCTCGATGAATCGGCGGCGTCGGCGGCGTCCAGCGTCTCGAGAAAGCGCCTGCGCGTCTTGTCGATCGCGGGCACGAGCATGGCTGAGGAATCCGGCGGCCGCCAGCTCGGCGATCATGCCGAGCGGCGGCGCGCGATCGGCCAGCAGCACCGCGACCAGTTGAACGTCTTGCGCCTGCGGCGCGAGCGCCGCGATTCGCATCGTGCGGCCGACGGCCTCGCCGGCAAGCCTGACCTTCGATATCGGCGCCGCCTCGCGTGCAGCGCGGTCACGGCGGCGACCAGCCGTGCGCCGAGATCGAGGCCTTCTGCCAGCGCGCTGACCGGCCCGGCTCCGGCCACCGCCCGCACGATCGCCGCCACCGTCTTCAGCGCCGGCGCGCCGAGCGCGGCGCGCGCGCGCCGGATCGGTGTAATCGACGATGTCGGCGCCGTAGTCGAGCGCGACCAGCGCTTCGGCGGGCTGGATGACGCTGGCGAGGAAGGCGGTCATGTCCGGCGGCTCTGGCTCCTGTCGCCAGCGTCATAGGTCCTGCGCGCCGCGGCGGCAATGAGCGCCCCGCCAGGTCCCCTTGCACGAAGCCCCGTCTTGCCGGCTGTCCGACCCTTCACCAGGCTCGCCGCGCCCGCGACGGCGGGCGAAAGAGGAACGGCCATGCCCAACGAGGCTCCGCTGTGGGCGCCGGTCGCGCTGCTTGGGCTGCCTTTGCCTCGCGATTGGCGGAGCCGCCGCCGTTGCGCAGGTCCCCTGCCCGCGCCGGCGCCGGCCAACCGAGCGCGGAAGTGGCCGGAGATCTGCTGGAGCCCTGCCGCGCAGGAAATCTCGATGGCGCGCCCATGGCCGATGGCGCGGACGTCGTCACGCTGCGACTGCCGGTGCAATATTACGATCCTTCGATCGTCCCCCTGACGATCGCGCCCGACAGGCCCGCGACCACAATCTGCAAAGTCTCGCTGGTGATCGACCAGAACCTGGCGCCCCTTGGCGGCGACTTCCCTCGTGATCGGTCCGCAGTCCGGCCTCACCTCGATTCGACGCGCGGATCAACAACATCACGGACGTGCACCGTCGCCGAGCGCCTCGATGGATCGCTGCACGACGTCAAGGCTTTATCGTCGCCGCCGATGGCCGTTCGGCGCCTCCGCCGGGCGACAGGCCAGATTGCGGCGGACATGGGCACATGACCTTCCACGATATTCCGGCGGGCGAGGTCGGCAGCGCGCGCCGTCGCGAGGCGCAACTTACGATCCGGCACCCGAATTATTCCGGTACGCAGATGGATCATTCCACGGGCTGCCAAGCATCCTGCCCGCCATGTCGACCATCTCGTCGTCAGGCAGCGAAGATCCCGTCTTCGAGATGACCGGGGGTATTCTCAATGTCGAAGATCCCCAGCTCCGCCTTACCTATCTGCCCAACGGGGCGAAATCGCCCAGCGTCGAAGCGCGCGATCTGGAGGGCAATGACGTGGAAAGCGCACATCCGATCGAGACGCCTCCTGACATGACTGCATCGCCATCGTCGATGACTATCAGAACATCGCTCCCTCGCCCTTGCTGGATCGAAAGCATACCCGGCGCCGAATTCACCGTTTTCGACAAGCCCTTTCAAGCGCGAGGAGGAAATGGTCGAGAAGCTGAAGGATCGAAATCGTCAGCACGATGCGCGAGCGCATGGAATGGCCGGGCGTGAGCCTGTTCGCGCGGTTGCTGCTGAAGCGGCTCTGCGTCACCGGCCTGCAGCATCAGCGCCTGCTCGATCAGGGCGCGGCGACGAATACGGCGTCGTCGTCTCGCATACGTCCGCAGGCGCTTCCGTGCCGGCGACGGTCGAGCTCTGCCTCGCGCTCATCTCCGCGGGCGCGCGCAACGTGGCGCGCGAGGACGGCGTGCGACATGCGCGGCGGCGGCTGGCAGTTCGGCCTCGGCATGACGCTGCACGGCCGCCGTCTCGGCGTCGTCGGTCTCGGCCGTATCGGCGCGCGCGCGGCGGCGCTCGCCAAGGCGATGGGCATGAGCTTGTCGCGTGAGCCCGAACATGACGGCCGAGACCGCCGCGCGCATGGCGCTTCGATCTGGTCGACAAGGAGACGCTGTCCTGCACGAGCCGATGTCGTCAGCCTGCATCCTCGTGCTCGGCGAGCGCTCGAGGCAATACTGTCGGCGCGCGAATTCGATCGATGCAGGCGCACGCCGTTCTGCAGGAATACGCCGCGCGGCCTGCTGGGTCGATGAGGCGGCGCTGATCGTGGCGCTGCATGCGCGAAAAATTGCCTGCGCGGCGCTGGACGTCTACGACGTCGAGCCGCTGCCGAAGGATCATCTCGCGCGGTCTCGACAATGTCGTCCTCGCCGCATCAGGCTTCGTCACGCAGGACGTCTATTCGACCTGGTACGGCGACACGGTTGAAAATATCCGCGCCTTTCTTGCTGAGGCGCCGATCCGCATTCTCACGCGGATGTGGCGAAAAGATGCGGCGGCCGCCGTCAGGTCGATTGCGCGCGGCTGAGCGAGGCTCTGGCGCCGCGGCGCCTGCGGCTGCTTCCATCGCGCGACAAGCCATGGAGAGCGAGTACCCGACTCGCCATCGCCTTCAGCACGGGCGCACGCCCAGCTCGAGGCTGAAATCGGCCGATATCAGCGCATCGAACGGCGCGCCTTGGCCATGCATACCAGCCGGCCTCGGCCAGCGCGACGAGCGCCGCCGCCGCCGCCGCCAGCGCCAGCGCGAGCGCCGGCGCCGCGCGCGGCCGAAGCGGCGCGCAGGCGCAGGCCAAGCAGCGCTGGCCGGCGCCGGCCGGGCGGTCGCGGGGTTCCGGTCGTACATCGAGCTCGATCGCGCGAAGAAATGCGCGAGCCCGAGCAGCGTGATGGCGCAGACGAGCCGGTGCAGGCGCTTCCATTTGTCCGCGCCGAGGGCGCTGTACCGCGCCGTCGGTCGAGGTCGCGGTGAGCGCGGCCAGCATGGCAAGGCGATCGCGCCGGTCGGGAAGATAGATGCGCGCGAAAAGCTCGCGCGACTACGGACAGGTTGAAGGACTTGTCGGCGACGAAGGCGACGAAATGCGCGATCATCCAGACGAAGACGGATACGCCGAGAACGCGTCGCGCCGCGACCAGGCGCGGCTGGCGCACAAGCTCGATGAGCGGCGTGATCGCGAGCGCCGCCGTGGCAGCCGGATTCGCGCTGGTGTTCGTCACATGACATCGGCTGGGGCGGCCGCGGCCGAGATTGCCGGAAGTCGCGATGCGCCAGCAGCGGCAGGGCGGGCAGAATGGTGATCGCGAGCGCTAGCGTTCGCAGCGCGGAGAAGGCGCTGCGCGGTCGCGCCAAAGCGCCAGCGACGAAGGTTTGCTGATGGATGAGGTCACGCGGCTATCTACGCTGAAAGCGCGGTCTGGCGCGTCAAGTCGACCTTGCGTTGCCCACCCCGCGTGATCCTGCTCGCCTGCACGGATGCCCGGCTCAGCGGAGGAATGGATGGACAGATTTACGGACGGCGACCGCCTTGCGCGCGGAAACATCGCGCAAGATCGCGCGCAGGCTCATTCCGTTCCTCATCGTCTGGGCGCTCATCGTATCTCGACTGCGTGAACTGGCTCGCGGCGCTCACCTGCCAAGACTCCCAGCTCTTCGGCAGAAGTTCCCCGGCTCGGCGCCGGCATTTTCTTCCTCGGCTATTTCCTGTTCGAAGTGCCGCCCAACCTTCTCCTCGAGAAGTCGGCGCGCGCGTGCGGATCGCGCGCATCATGATCACCTGGGGCCTGATCTCGGCGGCCATGGCGCTGGTGAAGGGCGAGACGAAGCCTACTTCGTCCGCTTCCTCGTCTTCCGGCCTTGCCGAAGCCGGCTTCTTCCCCGGCATCATCCTCTATCTGACCTATTGCACACCGCGGCCGAGCGCGCCAAGGTGGTGGGCATGTTCATGGTCGCCGTGCCGCTGTCCTCTGCCACGGCGCGCCGCTGTCGAGCTGATCTCCAACGCGTTCACGCGTCGGCGGCCCGCCTCCTGGCAATGGCTATTCATCATCGAGGTGCTGCCGGCCGTCGTCATGGGCTTTGTCGTCTTCTTCATCTCGACGACGGCCCGGCTGACGGCACGGCTGATGGCGGAGGAAAGGCAAGGTCATCGCGCATCTCGAAGGCGAACGCGCGAGCCGCGAGGCGATCCGCAAGTTCTCGCTCGGCGAGGCGCCGTCGCATCCGCGCGTCAATGGTCTTGCGCTCGTCTATTTCGGCATCGTCATCGGCCTCTACGGCTTCGGTTTTCCGGGCGCCGCAGATCGTCGGGTGTCTTCGGCCTCACCATCGCGCAGACCGGCTGGGTCGTCGCCATTCCCGCCGCCGGCGCGGCGGTCATGGTTCCCCGACGCATCATTCGGACGCGACGCGCGAACGCGTGTGGCACGTCGCGCTGCCGGCCTTCCTCGGCGGCCTCGGGCTGATCGTCGGCTCGCATCTCCTCGCCGCTGCTCGCCATGATCGCGCTGACTTGGGTCCGTCGGCACGTTCATGGCCCTACCGACTCTGACCCTGCCCACCGCGCTGCTCACCGGCACGGCGGCGGCCGGCGGCATCGCGCTCATAAACGCCATCGGCAATGTCGGCGGCTTCCGTCGGCCCTATCTCGTCGGCTGGATCGTAAGGATAATGCGCCTGCCATGAAGATCGTCGCCGATCAGGCCGGGGCTAACGTCCTGTCCATCGCCGTCATCGGCGGCTTCATGATCGCGGCGGGCGTGCTTACGCTCGCGCTCGGCGATCCGGCGCTGGAAGAGGGCGCGCACAAGTAACAGCGCGCAAAGGGTTGCGATTGTCGTGGCGATGGGCCAAACCCGCCCCGCCATGGCCCCGCCGCTCCTGCACCTTCGGAATATCGCGCTGACGCTCGGCGGCGCGCCGCTGCTTTCGGGCGCCGAGCTTGCGGTCGAGCCGGGCGACCGGCTCTGCCTCGTCGGCCGCAACGGCTCGGGCAAGTCGACGCTGCCGAGATCGCGGCAGGCCTCGTCGAAGGCCGATGGCGGAACGCGCTTCATCCAGCCCCGGCGCGACCATCCGCTACCTGCCGCAGGAGCCGGATTTCGAGGGCTTCGCGACGACGCTGGCCTATGCGGAAGCCGGCCTCGGTCCGACCGACGATCCCCACGCGCCGCTTCCTCTGCTCGAACGTCTCGGCCTCACCGGCGAGGAAGACCCAGCCAACTCCGCCGGCGAGGCGCCGCGGCATCGCCCGCACGCTCCGCGCCCGATCCCGGCATTCTGCTGCTCGACGAGCCGACCAATCATCTCGACCTACGGCGATCGAATGGCGCGGAGGAACGCCGCGTGCGCGGCGCGCTGGTGCTCATCGGCCACGACCGGCGCTTTCTGCGGGATCTCCGCGCGCGCCACCGGCTCTGGCTGGATCGCGGAACGAGCACCACCGCCTCGACCGCGGCTTCGGCGATTTCGAGGCCTGGCGCGACAAGGTTCTGGAGGAGGAAGAGGGCGGCCGCCCACAAGCTCAGCCGCAAGATCGTCGCCGAAGAACATTGGGTGCGCTACGGCGTCTCGGGCCGGCGCAAGCGCAACATGCGCCATGGCCGAACTCGGCGAGCTGCGCCGCGCCCGGCGCGAGGCGCGCCGCGCCGAAGGAAATGCCGATGCGAATTGCGGGTGAGCGAAGCCCAGTTGTCCGGCAAGCTCGTCGTCGACGCGGAAGGCCTGTGCAAGAGCTTCGGCGAGCAGCCGATCGTGAAGAACCTGTCGCTGCGTGCTGCGCAGCGACCAGCCCAGCCTCGTCGGCGCCAATGGCGCGGGTAGAACGACGCTGGTCAATCTCCTGACCGGCAGCTCGAACCCGACGCGGGCCGCGTGCGCTCGGCCAATATCGAGGACGGCCGCGCTCGTGATCACCGCCGCACTCGATCCTGCCGACGCCGTCGCCAATTTCCTCACCGGCGCGGCGACATGGATCGATCGCCGGCGAGAAGAAGCATCGTCGGCTACGTGCAGGATTTCCTGTTCAGGCCCAGAACAGGCGCGCACGCCGGTCTCGCGCCTGTCGGGCGGCGAGCGGGCGCGCCTCATGCTCGCCCGCGCGCTGGCGTTGCCCTCGAACTTCCTCGTGCTCGACGAACGACCAACGACCTCGATCTCGAAACGCTCGATCTCGTCGAGGAAATGCTCGCCGATTGTCCGGCACCGTGCTGGTCGTCGGCCACGACCGCGACTTTCTCGACCGCGTCGCGGCGCCTCGGTGCTGGTGGCGGAAGGCGAGAAGGCCGGTGGATCGAATATGCCGGCGGCTATACGGACATGGTCGCCCAGCGCGGCGCCGGCGTCGGCGCGCGCGCGGTGGAAAAGCCCGCGAGCCGGGAACGCCGACTTCCGGCCGGCGGCCAGCCCGGGGCCGGCAGCGCCGGCGCGGCCAAGCCGAAACGCAAGCCGGTTTCAACGAGAAGCACGCGCTGGAAAATTTGCCCGCCGAAATGGAAAAGCTGCGCGCGATGCGCGAAAAGGCGCAGACGATCCTCGCCGATCCCGATCTCTTTGTCCCGCGAGCCCAAAATTCGAGCAGGCCTTCGCGGCGTGGCCGGGTCGAGAGGGACCTCGCCGCGGCCGAAGACCGCTTCCGGCAGGAGCTCGAAATGCTGCGCGAGGAGCTGGAGGGCTGAACGCGCCTATTCGCGCGCCTCGAAGTCTCGCAGGACTGGTCGAAGGCCGACAGCGCGTCGGCCAGGTAGTCGGGCAGAGCGGAACGCCGAGCAGATAGGCGGCGGTCGGCCCCTCGCGCCGCCGGGCGGCCTCGGCCACGGCGGAGGCGCCAGTCGTCCGCCTCGAAATCCCCGCGCCCGATCCAGGCGAGCGCCACCAAAGCGTCCTGCTCGTCGGCCGTCGAGCGGCTTCGATGAATTGCGTGAGTTCGCGCCGCGTCCCGGCGTCGGCGGCGCTGGTGAGCGCGACGGCCTCGCGGTCGTCGGCAGGGTTGGAGGCGTCGGGGCCCACGCCCTCGTCCTGCGCCGCGAGCGCCCGGCTCATGGTCGCGACGAAGCACACCTTGTCGACGGCGATTTCGGGCATGTCGGGTTCGTTTTCGCGTTTCATGGGCCTGTCCCTCGGTCTGGCGCAAGCTGGTACAGCCCGACAACGCGCCGGGCCGGATTAAGGTTCAGCGCCATTTCGCCCTTGTTCCCGCCCGTTCAGGTCCTACGGCTACGCGGAAGAAAGCGGAAGCTGGCGGTTTTGTCCGAACAGGCCGATACGCGGCCGGCGAGTAGTTTTGCGATCCTTCGCCGGCTCTTGATGGATCACGGCCGGCGCTACGGCGTCGCCTATGTCGCCGCGCTCGTCTTCATGTGCGTCGGCTCGGCGGCGACCGCGCTCGTCGCCTACCTGCTCAAGCCCGTGCTCAATCAGATGGTCGAGCCCGACGGCCTGAAGGCCATGCGCGTACTCTCCTTCGCTGTCGCCGGGCTTTTCGCGGTGCGCGGCCTTGCCTCGTATTTTTCGCAGGTCCTGCTGGCGCGCACCGGCGCGCGCATCGTCGCCGGCCTGCAGATGCGCCTGTTCGACCGGTTGCTGGATCAGGACGTCGCCTTCCTGCGCGACACCCATTCCTCCGACATGCTGGCGCGCGTCACCATCGCGGCGTCGGGCGTGCGCGACACGCTGCAGGTCATGACGACCTCGGTCGGGCGGGACGCGGCGACCCTGTTCTGCCTCGTCGTCGTCATGTTCGTGCAGGACACCGCGCTCGCGCTGATCGCGGTCGCCGCCATGCCGCTCGCGGGCTTCGGCCTGTCGCGGCTCGTCTCCTGCGTCCGGCGCCATCGCGCCGCTCCTTCGACGGCTCCGCGCGGGTGATGCAGACGCTGCGGGAGACGTTGCAGGGCATCGGCGTCGTTCAAGGCGTTCAATCTCGAGAACGAAATGCGCGCGCGCATGGGCGCGTCGGTCAGCGGGTGGCGCGCGCCGCCGACCGCGCCGCCGTGCGCATGGCGCTGGCGAGCCGATCGCCGACTTCATCGCCGGCCTCGCCATCGCCGTCATCCTGTTCTACGGCCTGGCGCGTGACGGTGGCGAGCGCCGACGCCGGCGCCTTCTTCTCCTTCGTCGTCGCCATGCTGATGGCCTACGAGCCCGGCAAGCGACTCGCGCGCGTGCATCGATGCAGGCGGGCATCGACCAGGCGCGCATGATCTACGACATTCTCGATACGCCCGCGAGCGAAGCGCCGCGCTCAACCAGTACTCGCCGCGTGAGCATGGAGCGCATCGATCGCCGGATCCGCTCGGCTTTTCCTATCGCCGCGACGAGCCCGCGCTCGACGATTTGAGCCTGGTCTTCGAACCCGGCAAGACCACCGCGCGCTGGTCGGCGTGTCCGGCGCCGGCAAGTCGACAATCGTCGCGCTGCTGCTGCGATTCTACAAGCCGCAGGCCGGCGCCATCTTCATCGACGCGCAGGACATTGCCGGCGTGGAATTGCGCTCCTGCGCGAGAACATCGCCTATGTACCGCAGGATGTCTTCCTGTTCCGCGGCACGATCCGCGACAACATCGCGCTCGGCCGCATCGGCGCGACGCAGCAGAAATCGAACTCGCGGCGGCCCGCGCCAATGCCGGAGATTTCATCCGCGCCTTCCGCAACGGTTACGGCACGGATGTCGGCGAACTCGGGCAGAACCTGTCGGGCGGCCAGAAGCAGCGCATCGCCATCGCCCGCGCCATGCTGAAGGATGCGCCGATCCTCGTGCTCGACGAGCCGACCGCCGCGCTCGATTCGAGAGCGAGCGCGAGGTGCGCAAGGCGCTCGACGAATTGCGCAGCGGCCGCACGACCATCGTCATCGCGCATCGCCTGGAGACGATCCTGTCGGCGGACGCCATCTGCGTGATCGACAGGGGACGCCTGGTGGCGCGCGGCGCGCACGCCGAGCAGCTTTTCGCGCGCGAGCCCGCCTATCGCGCGCTGGTGGAGGCGCAGTTCGGCGAGGATGCGTCGGCGAAGGCCGCGGGCGAATGACGGACCGTCAACCCCGCCTTCTTCTGCGCCTCGATGCGGAAGGGATGGGCGGGATAGACGCCGAGAATGCGCACTTCCTTGGAGAAGAATTCCAGTTCCTCGAGCGCCAGTTCCAGCGGGCGGTCGTCGGGATGGCCGTCGACGTCGGCCAGAAATTGCGTCGCCGTGAACTCGCCCTCCAGCATGTAGCTTTCGAGCTTGGTCATGTTCACGCCGTTGGTGGCGAAGCCGCCGAGCGCCTTGTAGAGCGCGGCAAGGCACGTTGCGCACGCGGAAGACGAAGGACGTGACGGTCGGGCCGTTGCGCGGCGCGCACCAGTCCGGCTGTTTCGAGAGAGAATGACGAAGCGCGTGGTGTTGTGCGCGGCGTCCTCGACGTTGTCCGCGAGGATTTCGAGGTCGTAGATGGACGCGGCCATCTTCGGCGCGAGCGCGGCGCGCGTCGGATTTTGCCATTCCGCCACCTGCCGCGCCGCTTTCCGCCGTATCGCCGAAGACATGCGCCTTCAGCCCGTAGCGCCGGATGATCTTGCGGCACTGCCCGAGCGCGTGGATATGGCTGTAGACATCCGTCAGCCCGTCGATGGCAGCGCCTTTGAAGTAGCCATGAGCGGAAGTGGATCGGCAAGAAATATTCGCCGACGATATGCAGCCCGGAGATCGGCAGGAACTGGTGGATGTCCGCCACCAGCCGGCGAGCGAATTCTCGATCGGGATCATCCCGAGCGCGGCCGCGCCCTCGGAAATGGCGGCGAGCGCATCCCTCGAAGGTCGGGCAGGCCAGAGGCTCCATGTCCGGGAAGACATCGGCGCAGGCGATATGCGAATTGGCGCCGGGCTCTCCCTGATAGGCGATTTCGGTCTGCTCATTCCGTCTGGCCTTCTCCGGCAACGCCGCGCGCACCCGCGCGAGGTCGGCGGGCGTGTCTACACCGCGAGCGGCCTTCTGGACCAGAGCCAGATCAATCCGCATCCCGGCTTCCAGCGCGCAATTGCTCCAGCCGCTCGCGCCGTTCGAGCGGGGCGGGCGGCAGCGCCGAAACGGGCGAGCGCGGCCCGGCGATAGGCGTAGAGGCCGAGCGGCCTGGCGCAGGGCGGCCCTTCGCCCCAGGGGATCGGCGCCCGCGAAAAATACAGGGCGCGCAAGCGGCCGGGGCGACCTGCGCCGCCGCGACGACGGCGTTCAGGTCGTCGCGCTCGCCGGGGCCGGCGGGCGCGCAAGAGCGTGCCGATGTCCACGGCCCGATCGTCCATGAGGGCGACCGCCGCCCCGGATCGCCTCGGGTTCGACCAGCGGCTCGTCGCCCTGCACGTTGACCGCGAGGTCGTAGGCGCCGGCCGGGTCGATTTTGGCCAGCGCCTCGGCGATCCGGTCGAGCCCGAGGCATGGGCCGGCGCGGTCATGATCGCCCGCCCGCCCGCGGCCGTCACCGCCGCGGCGATCCCGGGCGCGTCGGTGACGACGACGACGGGCCCGACGTCCGCGGCGACCGCCCGCTCCCACACGCGCGTCATCGGCTTGCCGGCTATGTCGGCGAGCGCCTTGGCGGGCAGGCGCTGCGGGCGAGCCGCGCGCGGGAATGAGGATGATCGGATGCGACATGCAGGCGGCGGAAAGTCGAAGAGAAAGCGGCTGGTTATAGGCTGTTGCCAAGGCGCGGGCAAAACGGGTAATCAGCAATCGCGCCGTCGCCCGCAAATGCGGACGGACGAAGCGAACAATCAGCGCACGGATCGGAGCGCCGCTCATATGAACATGGAAATCAACAAGATGAGCGCCGTGCTCGGCTCGCTGTTGGGCGTGATGGGCCTGGGCATGTTCTCGAAGATCTGCTCTACGCGCCGGACCACATGAAAAAGGCGGGCTACGAAAACGCAAGCCGGCGAGGCCGCCGGCGGCAAGGCGGATACGGCCAAGGCGGCTGCGTCGAGCCGTTCCCCGTCCCTGCTCGCCAAGGCCGACGCCAAGAAGGGCGAGGCGCTCGCCAAGCCCTGCGCGGCCTGTCACGATTTCACCAAGCCCGGCGTCGCCAAGGTCGGCCGCCGCTCTACGGCGTCCTCAATCGCGCGAAGGGCCATGTCGCGGGCTTCGCCTATTCCGACGCCCTCAAGGCCAAGGGCGGCGACTGGAGCTACGACGAGAACTCCAACAAGTTCATCGCCGATCCCAAGAAGGACATTCCCGGCACCAAGATGGCCTTCGCCGGCGAGAAGGACGACGGCAAGCGCGCCGACATCGTCGCCTATCTGCGCTCGCTCGCCGACACCCCGCGGACCTGCCGAAGTAAGGCGACTGGCCGCGCCGAGCGTTTTCGAGAGCCGGGTCAGCCCCGGCTCTCTGCATTTAGGGGCGCTGTGGGCTGGCCTGCCCCGGAAAAACCTACATAATCGCCAGATCATCGCAAGACCGCCGGCAGAGCGGTCGAGGTTGAGAGCGAGGTAGGATTGCGTTTTCTCACTGGATCGACGAACCCGCTGGCGCCGGACGTTCGTCGCAGGCGTCGGCGCGAGCGCCCTTTCTGGCTACGCGCCGCCATGCAGGAGCAGGCCGCGTCCCCGGCCGGCAGGCTGGACCGTCTCGCATGGCATGTCGGTCTTTGGCGAACTGGCCGAAAAGCCCGACTTCAAGGCGTTTGGCTATGTGCGGCCCGATGCGCCAAAGGGCGGCGTCGTATCGCAGGAAAGCTACGGCCCGTTCAATTCGCTCAATCCCTTCATCCTGGCCGGCGACGCGCCGGATGGCATGGAGATCATCTACGACAGCCTGCTGACCTCGAGCCTGGACGAGCGCGACGCGCTCTATCCGCTGGTCGCGAAGTCCGTCGCCACCTCGCCGGACAAGCGCAGCATCGTTCGAACTGCGGCCGGAAGCGCGCTTTCACGACGGTTCGCCATTGACCGCGAAGGATGTCGTCTTCTCGCTGCAGACGCTGAAGGAAAAGGGTCGCCCGACCATTCGGCAGGCCTTGCGCGATCTCGAAAGCGTCGTCGCGGACGGCGACCATGTGGTCGTCGTCAAGCTGGCCGAGAACGCGAGCCGCGATCTCAAGCTGATCGTCGCGCGCCAGCCGATCTTTTCCTCCGCCTATTACGCCAAGCGCAAATTCGAGGAAGCGACGCTCGATCCGCCGCTGGCGTCCGGCCCCTACAAGGTAGTTCGAGACCGGCCGCTTCATCTCCTCGATCGGCTGTTCCCGACTACTGGGGGCGCGATCTTCCCGTGAACGTCGGACAGAACAATTTCGACGTCGTGCGCTTCGATCGGCTTCAACGACCGGCCTGTCGCCTTCGAGGCCTTCAAGGCCGGCGCCTTCACCGTGCACGAAGATTCCCTCCGCCACCTGGGCGACAGGTTACGATTTCCGGCCTTCCGCGAGAAGCGGGTGGTTCACGCGGCGAAATCCCGGACGCCAGCATTTCCGGCATTCAGGGGCTGGTTCTTCCAGCACGCGCCGCGCCGCGACAAGAGGACCCGCGCGTGCGCGCGAACGATGGGGCTACGCCTTCGACTTCGTGGACCAACAAGAACGTTATACGGCGCCTACACGCGCACGGAATCCTATTTCGAGAATTCCGACATGAAGGCCAGAAGTCCGCCGGGCCCCGCGAACTCGCGTGCTCGAACCCTTCCGCGGCAAGAGTTCCGGACGAGGTTTTCAGCGACCCCTTCACGCCGCCGCTGACCGACAGCTCCGGCCAGGATCGCGCGCTGGCTGAAGCGCGCGGCGATCTCTAGCTGCGGCCGGCTGCAAGCGCAACGGCATGAACCTGATGATGCCGGACGGCAAGCCGCTGGAGATCGGGGTTTTACTCGATTTCTCCTCCGCGCTCGAGCGTATACGCAGCCCTTCATCAAGAATCTCAAGCCCCCGCCGGCATCGATGCGCGCATGCGCATCGTCGACGCCACCGGCCATCAGCGGCGGCTCGAGGATTTCGATTTCGACGTCATCCCGCGCCGCCTCTCCATGGCGATTTTCCCAGAGGAATTGCGCGGCGCGCTCTTCGGTTCAGGAGGCGGCGAACACGCGCAGTTCGCGCAATCTGAACGGCATCGCCGGCCAGTCGTCGATGCGCTGATCTCAGGCCTGCTGGCGCAGACGCGAGGAGCTGGTCGCCATCGGCGCGCTCGATCGCGTGCTGCGCGCCAACCGCTACTGGAGTTCCCCACTGGTACAAGCCGACGCGCTGGATCGCGCATTGGGATGTTTTCGGCCAGCGAGGCGTTCGCTAATATAGTCGGGCATCATATCCACCTGGTGGTAGGACGACGCGCGCGCCAGGAAAATCGACTTTGTCAGGCGGCGTTGATGGCTGCCTACTGTTGCGCGACGCCTGGCCGCGATGATCCGACCCTGTTCGGAATCATGCTGATCTCTTTCGTCGTCACCGTGCAATTCGCGCCCGGCGGCCCTGTCGAGCGCATCATCGCGCAATTGGGGCCAGGACCGCCCGGCGCCACATCCTTTGGCGGAAGGCGGCGGCGATCTCGGCGCCCTCTGGCGAAGCCAGCCAGAGCCCGAGCGGCGACGCCCATCGCGGTATCGCGGCGCGCAAGGCTCGACCAGGAATTCATCAAGGGCTGGAAAGCAGTTCGGTTTCGACAAGCCGGCCTGGGAACGGCACCTGATCAGCTGCTGAAGAACTATGCGACCTTCGATTTCGGTCGCTCCTACTTCCGCGACACGCCGGTGCTGACGCTCATCTGGCAGAAATTACCGGTGTCGATCCCGCCTGGCGTTTGGATGACGCTGCTCTCCTATTCCATTTCGATTCCGCTCGGCATCGCCAGGCCGGTTCGCGACGGCACGCTTCGACGTGTGGACATCCGCCGTCGTCATCGTCGACTACGCCATCCCGAGCTTCATGCACCAGCCATTCTTCTGGTCGTGCTCTTTGCCGGCGGCTGTTTCCCTACATCGGACAGTTGTTCCGCTGCGCGGCACGACGTCGGAAAACTTCGGCGGCCCTCTCCTGTTCGGCAAGGTGAAGGACTACCTCTGGCACATCGCCCTGCCGATCACCGCCATGGCGCTCGGCTCGTTTGCGACCTCGACCTTCCTCACCAAAGAACTCGTTCCTCGACGAGATCGAAGCAATATGTGCAGACCGCGCGCATGAAGGGCTTGAGCGAGCGGCAGGTGCTCTACGGTCGCGTGTTCCGCAACGCCATGCTGATCGTCATCCAGGGCTTCCCCGGCGCCTTCGTGCACGCCTTCTTCACCGGCGCGCTGCTGATCGAAACCATCTTCTCGCTCGATGGCCTCGGGCTCTTGTCCTTCGAATCCATCGTCAATCGCGACTATCCCGTCGTCTTCGCCAACCTGTACATCTTCGCGCTGCTGGGGCTCGTCGTTAATCTCCTCTCCGACCTTACCTACATGTGGATCGATCGGCGCATCGACGGGGACTCAGGGTCTGATTGAACGACCGCGCGGTTCTCAGGCTGCATCGGCGCGCCGCTCGCGCCGTCGCTCGAACACCGCGGCTGGCTGCAGCTCACGCCGATCAATCGCCGCCGTCTCGACAATTTCAAGCGCAACAAGAGAGGCTACGTCTCATGCAAATTCTTCCTGGCGCTGTTCGTCGTCTCGCTGTTTGCCAGATTCATCGCCAACGACAAGCCGGTCGTCGTCTCCTACAAGGGCGAGCTGCTCTTCCCGTCCTTGTCGACTATCCGGAAGACAAGTTCGGCGGGTTCCTCGCCATGACCGACTATCGCGATCCCTTCATTCAGAAGGAGATCGACGCGCACGCAGGCCAGCGATCTGGCCGCCGATCCGCTATTCTTATTCCACGCACAATCTCGACCTTCCTCGCCTGCGCCTTCGCCGCCGACCTGCCCTGGTTGAAGTGCGAGAAGGCAGGCGCGCGCGCCGCAGGGCCCGACAAGCCTAACCGAGGTTGTTCGGCATCGAGTGGAACTGGCTGGGGACGGACGATCGCCTATGATGTCGTGGCGCGCCTGCTCTACGGTTTCCGATCCTGCTCCGTTTCGGGCTCACGCTCGCCATCGTCTCCTCGATCATCGGCGTCACTGCCGGCGCAATTCAGGGTTATTTCGGCGCGGCCCTATCGATCTCGTCTTCCAGCGCTTCATCGAGATCTGGTCTTTGCCGTCGATCTCGATCTGCTGATCATCGTCTCTGATCATCACGCCGAGCTTCTTCGTCCCGCTATTCATCCTGGGCGACAAGCTCTCGTGGGTGTCGTGCTCGTGCACGCCGTGCGCGGAATTTCTGCGTGCGCGCAATTTCGAATATGTGAACGCTGCGCGCGCTCTCGGTCTCTCGAACGCCAAGATCATGGCCGCACGTCCTGCCCAACGCCGCGGTGGCGACGCTGACCTTCCTGCCCTTCGTGCTCAACTCCTCGACTACGCCTACGTCGCTGGATTTTCTCGGCTTCGGACTGCCGCCGGGCTCGCCGTCGCTCGGCGAATTGCTGTTGCAGGCGTCGAACCTGAATGCGCCCTGGCTCGGCATCACCGGCTTCATCGTCATCGCCTTCATGCTGTCGCTGCTCGTCTTCATCGGCGAGGCGTCCGCGACGCCTTCGATCCGAGGAAGGCGTTCAAATGACCGACAGGCCTTCTTCTCGACGTCCGCGATCTCTCCATCGCCTTCGGCTCGGGGGCGAAGGAATCGCTGGTTGTCGACCGCGTCTCCTTCACGCTCGAGGCGGGCCGCACGCTGGCGCTCGTCGGCGAACTGCTCTGGGCACCGATCACGGCGCTGTCCATCGTGCGCCTTCTCGCGCCGACGGCGCGCCACCCGTCCGGCGAAATCCTCTTCGACGGCAAGGACTTTGCGCTCCACGCAGGAGCACATGCGCGACGTGCGTGGCGCGGAAATTCCATGGTCTTCCAGGAGCCGATGACCTCGCCCAATCCGGCCGCACACGATCGAAAAGCAGGTCGCCGAAACGATCACGCAGCATGGCGCGGTCGACAGGGCGGACCTGCGCGCGCATGTGATCGAGGATCTCAAGGAAGTCGGCATTCGCGATCCCGAGGGACGGCTCGGCGCCTATCCGCACCAGCTTCCGCGGCCAGCGCCAGCGTGTCATGATCGCCATGGCGCTCGCCAATTGCCCGAAGCTGTTTATCGCGGACGAGCCGACCACCGCGCTCGACGTGACCGTGCAGGCCCAGATCCTCAGTCTCCTGCGCGACCCGCAGCGTCGCAACATGGCGATGCTGTTCAATACGCACGACCTCGGCATCGTGCGCAGATCGCTGACGACGTCTGCGTGATGCAGAAGGGTCGCATCGTCGAGGCCGGGTCCGTCGACGAAGTCTTCGCGCGCCGCGTCACGCCTACCGCGCGCGCTGCTCGCCGCAGAGCCGAAGGGGCGCGCCGCCTCAAGCCGACCCTGACGGCGAAGAAGCTGATCGAGGCAAAGGACCTGCGCGGTGGTTTCCGATCCGCGCGGGCTTCATGCGCAAGACAGTGGGACACATCAAGGCGGTCGACGGCGTCACCTGCGAAGTGCGCGAAGGCCAGACGCTCGGCGTTGTCGGCGAATCCGGGTCGGGCAAGACGACGCTCGGCCTCGCCATGCTGCGCCTCATCCGCTCTTGGAAGGGCCCATCGTCTTTCTCGGGCGCCGCATCGACGGTCGTGCGTCAGGACATGCGGCTGCCCGCCGCGACATGCAGATCGTCTTTCAGGATCCCTACGGCCTGCTCTCGCCGCGCCTGTCGGTCGCGGAAATCGAGGAAGGCCTGACTGTCCAGAAGAGCGACTCCACCATCGCGAACGTCGCGAGATCGTCGCGCGCGCGCTGGCCGACACCCGGCCTCGACCCCGCGGCGATGGATCGCTATCCGCACGAATTCTCGGCGGCCAGCGCCAGCGCATCGCCATTGCGCGCGCCATCGCGCTCGAGCCGAAATTCGCCGTTCTGCTCGACGAGCCGACGTCGGCCCTCGACATGTCCGTGCAGGGCTCAGATCGTCGATCTCCTGCGCGACCTGCAACGCAGACGCGGCCTCGCCTACATGTTCATCAGCCACGACCTCAAGGTCGGTGAAGGCGCTGAAGACCGATCTCATCGTCATGCGTCACGGCCAGGTGGTGGAGCAGGGGCCAGCGGCCGATATCTTCGCCGCGCCCAAGTCGGACTATACTCAGAAAGCTGTTCGCCGCGGCCTTCCGCATCGGAAACTGCGGCCGCGGATCAGGCGGCCGCCGGCAATGGCCTGCGCCATCTTGCTCGTTCTGGATCTGCTGGGCTGCGGCGGCGCGCCTGACGCCGCCGATTTCGGCGACGGCTACGCCGATACGCTCGGCCATATCGCGCAGGCCTGCGCGCGCGGCGCGGCCGACGGCGATGGCCTGGTGCGCGGGCTTCGTTGCACGTTCCCAATCTCGACGCGCTCGGCCTCGGCCGCGCGTGCGAAACATCGACCGGCGCTCGCCGGCCTTTGCACGGCCGGGCCGCACGCTATCTTACGGCTGCGCGCAGGAAATATCCTTCGGCAAGGACACGCTGTCGGGCCATTGGGAGGCCGCCGGCGCGCCGCTGCCCTGGCGCCCTCGGCCATTTTCCCGACACGCGACCGTGCTTTCCGCCGGAACTCGTGCAGGAGCTTGTCGACACGGCGAAACTGCCCGGCATTCTCGGCGACCGCCATGCGCCCGGCATCGCCCTCATCGAGGAACTCGGCGAAGAACATCTGAAGATCGTGGCAAGCCCATCGTCTATACGTCGGCGGATTCCGTTCTCCAGATCGCGGCGCACGAAGAGGCCTTCGGGCTCGAGCGGCTCTACGAGACCTGCCGCATCGCGCGAAGAACTGCAGATCGCTGGAACGTTGGCCGAGTTCATCGCCTGGCCGTTCGTCGGAACGACCGCGCGAACTTGCGCGCACGCCGAACCGCAAGGACTTCGCCATTCCTCCGCCGCCGGGCAATCTGCTCGATCGCCGAAGAAGCGGCCGCGCGGCGCTGTCGTTCGGCAAGATCGGCGACATTTTCCGTCATCGCGCCACCGGCTGCGAGATCAAGGGCCGCGACAACGGGGAGTCGATGCGCTGATATCGAATGGCCGATCATGCCCGACGGCGGACTGGCTCTCGTCAATCTCGTCGACTTCGACACCGACCACGGCCATCGCCGCGACGTCGCCGGCTATGCGCGCGCTCTCGAGGCCTTCGACGCGCGCCTGCCCACGCTGCTCGCCACTTTGCGCGCCGACGACATGCTGCTGATTTCCGCCGATCACGGCAACGATCCGACCTGGCGCGGCACGGACCATACGCGAAAAACGCGCCTGTCGTCGGCCTGGTCGGGCGGCGCGGCTCGACGTCGGCTGTCGCGCGAGCTCGCCGACATCGGGCAGACCATCGCGCGCCACCTGGGGCTGCGGCCCGTCGCAAAGGGCGAAGCCTTCGCGCTTCCACAGTCCTGGACGCTGCACGGCCTATGACGCGCCGGCGATCCGCGGCCGTCTTGCGGGCGCGTGCAATCTCGCGCAGGCGGCGATCATAGGCCGCGTCGCACGGCCTCGCGCGCGCGATCAGCGCCAGCCGTCGGCTTCGTATCGGATAGATGGCCGTGCCGGCGTCCTGCACGATGGGCGCGCCGCATCGCCTCGAGGCGCATGTTGCGCATGGCGCGTTCGATGCGGCGCGCGACGTCGAGCAGGGCCTGACGCTCCTTGAGCAGCACGACGCACACGAGGAAGCGGCCGCGACCATGCGTTCGATCCGGGTCGGAATCGCGTAGCACGATCTGCAACATGCCCGCGACGAAATCCATGGCCGCCTCGGCGGCGGCGACGCCCTGCGTGCGCGCGATCTCGCGATAGGCGTCCAGATTGTAATAGATGACGCCGACCGTGCGTCGTATTCGTTGGACGCTTCGATTGCGTCGTCGAGGCGCTCGGCAAAGGGCTTTACGCCGGCCTCAAGCGCCAGCGGGTTGCCGGACAGCGTGCGCGGCGCGGGCGGCGGGGGCGCATAGACAGCCGCCTGGATTTCGACCACGGCGCCGTCGGGACGAATAGAGCGACAAGGCCGATGATGAAGCCGGCCGCGCCGAGCGCGCGCAGAACCCGCACGCGATGGTTTCGTGCTCGAAGCGCTCGAGATCATCATCGAGCAGCACGACGCCGAAGCCGGCGAGCGCGCACCATGAACCAGGACGAGGTCGAGCGTCTTCGATGACGGTCATTCCCCGGTCGAGTTGTCGTCCGACCAGTGAAGCGCCGGCTCGTAACGACGGGTTCACGACGCCGGTGCGAATTTGTTCGCGCGGTCGGAACAGTTCGATCCAGCGGGCGGGTGCCATATTTGCCGTCTGGCTGTTGCCGCGGCACGCATTCGATGCGCGGGCCATATCCGCGCAGCGCGCGTGGGGAGGCCAGCGACTGGTTGAACAAGTCGGCCACATCCGCCTGACCTCGCATCTCGAGCCCGGCGCCGTCGTGCCCGCCTCGACGTTCGGGGCGCGCGCGCGATCCGCGAATGCGCCGATCGTCGCCACGGCCATGCGGCCTGCCGACTGCAACGCCATCGGCGCGCATGGCGGCGCCTACGGCGTCTACCGTGCGCTCGCCGTCGCCGGCGCCATGACCCAGTTGGCGCGACCTGACCACGAATACGCATCCCGCCGCGCAGATCGGCCCTCATCCGCAATGGCCTGATGCGGCGCGATCGTCTCGCTCGATCCCTTCGGCCATGTCGCGCAGGAGGTTCGCCAGGGAGATCGGGGAGGGGGTGGATATCAGGCCGACCATCGCCGTGACGCGCGCGAGAATTCGGCTGCCGGAGATCGCCGATGCCGTGCGCGCGGCGTCTCGAGGCCGACGGCGAGGTGTTGAGGCCCTCGGGCGATATCGCCGTCGCCGAAGATCGGCTATCGAACTGTGGCATCTGCCGGGCGTCGCCGCGCGCTTCGGCGTCGAGGAGACGGCCTCGCGCCGCACGCTGTTCGAACAGACGGGCGGCATGTATCCCGAACTCGTCACGCGGCCACGGCGCATGTCTTCCTTCCGCCCATCGGCGGCGCGACCGCCCATGTGTTCGGCGACCGGCAAGGCCTGGAACTGCAGCATAAGTCGGGTGCCGCGTGCGACGAATGCAACGGGTCGGATGTGTTCGGCTCCGATATCTGCATGCCGGCCCTATCTCGCCGCATGGCGTCGAGGAATGCGTGCGGCAGGCGCAGCAGGCGGCGCCATTCATCGGGTCTATAACTGCACATGCCGCGCGCTCGGCGAGGTCACGAAATTCCTGGTCTACAATGCGCGCAAACGGCAGGAAGGCGGCGACACCGCCGCCAATTACTTCACGCGCACCGAATGCGTCGCGGGCGCAGGACGCGCGCTTCCAGGAACTCATGCCGGACGTGCTGCACTGGCTCGGCGTCGACCGCGTCGACCGCCTCGTGTCGATGAGCAACATGAAATACGAGTCGCTGCGACGGCCGGCATCGAGATCGGCGAAGCGCGTGCCGATCCCCGACGGCCTCGATTCCTCCGGGACGCCCCGTCGAGATGGAGGCCAAGAAGGCGGCCGGTTATTACGCCGGGCGCCGAGCGCCGACGATCTGATGCGCACGAGCGGCCGTCCGCTGGAAAAATACTGATGCGCGACGAAGACGCTGGCGCGGCGCGCGCGCTTTCGTCGGTGCGCGCGGTGCGCGCGCGTGCGTTGCAGATGCTGGAGCTATGCGACGAGGATCGCCTCGCGCACTGGCGCCTGACCGCACAAGATTGCCTGACGTCGTCGACTTCACGCTCGGCGTGATGCGCGACAATTATCCCGGCCTCGACACCCTTTCACGCGCGCCAGCGGCATTTTTCCGCCGGCGGGCGCGATCGGGCGGCGCCGCGCGCGCGCGCTGGAAGGACGGGGCTGCCCGCGCGCGCGCGGAATTCGACCTGCGATCGCCAGCGTGCTGCTCGACGCGGGCGGCGGGCGCAGGATGGCGCCGGCCGCGAGGGGGACGGAACGGTCTCCGCGCTCTGAAGGCTTGCCATCGCCAGCCTCGACATGTTCGCGGCCGGTCTTTTCTCTGCGCGGAAGGACGATCCGCTGCGCGCGGATGCGGAGCGGCTGGCGGCAATCACGGCGCGGGACTCGCGACCGGGTTTCAGGTCCACTGCGACAATCCGCTCGTCGGTCTTCGCCGTGGCCGCGTCGATCTGCTCAACTCGGCTGGGCCGCGCGCGCCTGGCGGCGCTGGAGGCGCCGGTGTTGCGAAGACAGCGCGCGGTTGGCGGGCTGTTCGACGCGCTCGCGGGGCGGCGTCGCAAGGCGGAGGAAATCCTCTCCGCCGTTCTCACGCATCTCGGCCTGATCTGGCCGTCGCGCCTCGCGATCGCCGGCGTTCCGCTCGGCGACGCCTGGCGCCACCCGCAGGTCCGCGCCGACGACGCCACGGACGGCGTCATCCCTTTCCACAAACTGTCGCAATGGCTGTCCTATTCGCTGATCGAACCCTTGCAGCGCGCGGGCGTGGAGGTTGCCGACATCGACGGCCTCACCGGCCTGCCCGAATATCGCAATGGCGGTTTGCTGGTGGATTTGGGCGCGCTGGTTCCGAAGGACGCGGAGAATGCGCGCAGGCCGCAGACGGTCGATTCCGAATTCGTCGTCGAATGGCGCGCGCTGACCGTCGCCTTGCTGGACGAGATCGCCGCGCTCGTGCGTGAAGAACTGAAGATGAGCGCCGACGCGCTGCCGCTGGCGAAAGTGCTCGAAGGCGGCACATGGGCCGCCGGCCGCCGCATCGCGGCGCAAAAGCGCGCGGACGGCGCGCCGCCGCTCGATATCGTCAGCGATGGCACGGTGTTCTAGCGGCTCCAGCGCCGTCATGCCCGGGCTTGTCCCGGGCATCCACGCCGTTCCGCGATGAGAGCGTTCGGCGCCCGTCTGCAATCCTGCCGTCGTCTTGGCGCCGGCGCCGCGTGGATGGCCGGGACAAGCCCGGCCATGACGGCTAACATTTCGAGATTGCAGGAGACCGAATCGAATGGAAGGCGTGCATGTCATCGGCCACCCGCTCGTGCAGCACAAACTCACGCTGATGCGTGAGCAGGGGCGCTCGACCAAGGGCTTCCGGCAGTTGCTCAACGAGATCGGCATTCTGCTGTGCTACGAGGTGACGCGCGACCTGCCGCTCGAGGACATCGAGATCGAGACGCCGCTGACGAGGATGAAGGCGCCGGTTCTGGCCGGCAAGAAACTCGTCTTCGCCCCCATTCTTCGCGCCGGCGTCGGCTTCCTCGACGGAATGCTCGAACTCGTGCCCTCCGCGCGCGTCGCGCATATCGGGCTCTATCGCGATCCCAAGACGCTGGTCGCCGTCGAATATTACTTCAAGGCGCCGCACGACATCGACGAGCGGCTCGTCGTGGTGATGGACCCGATGCTCGCCACCGCCAATTCCGCGACCGCGGCCATCGAGCGCGTCAAGGAACGCGGCGCAAGGGACATCCGCTTCGTCTGCCTGCTCGCCGCCCCGGAGGGCGTCGCGAAACTGCGCGCCGAGCATCCCGACGTCGAAATCTGGACGGCGGCGATAGACAGCCATCTCAACGATCACGGCTACATCGTGCCGGGACTGGGAGACGCGGGCGACCGGATGTACGGAACGAAGTAGGGGACGAAAGAAGGAGGCGACCATGAGCACGATCGACCGTCTCAGCCCGCAGGGGCTGCAGATCAATCCGGCCTATTCGCATGTCGTCGTCGCCTCCGGCGCGCGTACGGTCTACGTCTCCGGCCAGGTCGCGCTCGACGAGAACGGCGCGCTGGTCGGCGCGGGCGATCTCGGCGCCCAGACGACGCAGGTCATGCGCAATCTCGGACGCGCGCTCGAAGCGGCCGGCGCAGGTTTCGCCGATGTCGTGAAAATCACCACCTATGTCGTCGGCTACAGGCCCGAGCATCGCGCCGTCATCGGCGCTGCGCGCGGGCCGTTCTTTCCGGCGGGCCAGCCGCCGGCGAGCACGCTCGTCGGCATCGAGGCGCTGGCGGCGCCGGGCTGGCTGATCGAGATCGAGGCGATTGCGGTCGTCGATTGAGGAACCTCAGCCGATCGTCGCTTCCACCTTCCCCAGCGGCCCGAAATCCGCCACCGCGCGCTTGCCGTCGCCGGCGTAGGGGACCGGCGGGATCGCCGTGCCGGTCGTGATGAGGTCGCCGGCCTTCAATCCGCGTCCGAGCTTGGCCAGCGCATTGGCGAGCCAGGCGGTCGCGCCGAACGGGCCGCCGTCGACATTCGCGCCCTTGCCGGTCGCCTTCGTCTCGCCGTCGAGAGAGAAGGTCACCGTCGCCGCATCGAGATCGACGCCGGCGACGTCGCTCGTCATCGGTCCCTGAATCCAGTTCGCGCAGCCAGCGAAATCCGCGATCAAGGAATGCGCGCCGTGCGGCGGCGCCATGGGAATGAAGCCGCCAACCATTTCGATCGCGCAGCCCACGCGCCTCGTCGCCGCGCGCACGGCGGCGGCGTCCACGGGTCCCTTTGTCGTGTCGAGATCGGCGCCGAGCTCCAGCACGAATTCGGCTTCGTAGGCGCGGTAGAGGCCGGGCCGCGCCGGCAGGTTCGCGGGCGAAGCGACGGTCATCTGCCGGTAGAGCCGGCCGAGGAACTGGTCGTCCAGCTTGAAATTCGCCCGCGCGCCGGCATTGGTGGCGCCGATCTTCCATCCGATCGGCGCAAAGCCTTTTTCCGCGACGAGGATGCGTTCCGCTTCAAATTGAAGGGCGTAGGCGCTCGCCAGACCGGCCGGGGGCGCGGGCAGGTCGGCTTTGCCTGCGGCCTCGCGCAGCGCGATCAGCTTGCGGGCGTTGGCGTCGAGATCGGTCTGGCTCACGTGCGTTTCCTCCGTTGACCGCTCTTAACGCCGATTCCCGCAGCGCGCGAGGCCTTGCGGCGCGTCGATTCTGCGCTAGAACAAAAGAAGAACATTTATCTGGAGGCTGGACATGGCGAAGCTCTCGGTCGCCGAAAAACTTTCGATCCTGGCGGACGCCGCCAAATACGACGCCTCCTGCGCTTCGTCCGGCGGCGGCAAGCGAGACTCGCTGGGCGGGAAGGGCGTCGGCTCGGTCACGGGGGCGGGCGTCTGCCATGCCTTCGCGCCGGATGGCCGCTGCATCTCGCTCCTGAAAATCTTGATGACCAATTCCTGCATGTTCGACTGCGCCTATTGCATCAATCGCGTGTCGTCGAACGTGCCGCGCGCGCGCTTCACGGTAAAGGAAATCGTCGCCCTCACGCTCGACTTCTACAAGCGCAACTACATCGAGGGGCTGTTTCTTTCGTCCGGCATTATCGGCTCGCCCGACTATACGATGGAGACGCTCGCGCGCGTCGCGCGCGCCTTGCGCGAGCAGCACGATTTTCGCGGCTACATCCATCTCAAGACAATTCCCGACGCCGATCCCGCGCTGGTCGAGGAAGCGGGCCGCTACGCCGACCGCCTGTCGATCAACGTCGAACTGCCAAGCGAGCCGAGCCTCCGGGAATTTGCGCCGCAGAAGCGGATGCCGGCCATCCGGCGCGCCATGGCGGGTCTGCGCCAGCGGATCGAGGAGGCGGGCGACGAGCGCAGGAAGTTTCGGTCGGCGCCCGCCTTCGCGCCCGCCGGCCAGTCGACGCAGATGATCGTCGGCGCGGACAAGTCGAGCGACGTCGACATTCTGAAGTCGAGCGCGACGCTTTATGCGAGCTATGGCCTCAGGCGGGTCTATTATTCGGCCTTCTCGCCCATTCCCGATTCCTCCGCGGCGCTGCCGAGCGCGCCGCCGCCGCTGACGCGCGAGCACCGGCTCTATCAGGCCGACTGGCTGCTGCGCTTCTACGATTTTTCGCTCGACGAAGTCGCGTCGAGCGCCAGAGGCGGAATGCTCGATCAGGCCATCGATCCCAAGCTCGCCTGGGCGCTCGCCCACCCCGAAAACTTCCCGCTCGACGTCAACCGTGCGCCGCGCGAAATGCTTCTGCGCGTGCCGGGGCTGGGCGTGCGCGCCGTCGATCGCATCGTTGCGGCGCGCCGTCACGCGGCGATCCGGCTCGTCGATCTCGACCGTCTTACGCGCTCGGCGCGCAGGGTTCGCCCGTTCGTCGTGACCGCCGACTGGCGCCCGAGCGGCGCGCTCGACCCCGCCGCTCTCAGGCCGCGCGAAAAAGCGCGGCAGCTCGACCTGTTCGCGGCATGAGCGCGCCATCGGCCGCGCTGCGCCGCGTCGCGCTTTGCGGTCCGGCCGAGGTCGATCAATTCTTCGACCTCGCCGCGCGCCTCATCGCGGCAGGCAGGACGCCGCAGACGGTCGTCTGGCGCATCGCCGGCGAAACGGCGGCGACCGGCGATCTCTTTTGCGGCGACGAACCGGCGCCGTTGCGCGAGGCATCGCCGATCGCTGCGCCGCCGCGCGCCTTCGCCGAACTCGCCCGACGCGCGCTGTTGCACGTGGACCGCGGCCGTCACGATCTCTGCTATCGCCTGCTCTGGCGCCTGCGCGACACTCCCCGCCTCATGTCGATTGCGACCGATCCCGACGTCGCGCGCCTCGATGCGCTCGCCCGCGCCGTGCGCCGTGACATGCACAAGATGACCGCCTTCGTCCGCTTCCGCCGCGTCGGCGGGAATGACGGCGCGGAGGAATTCATCGCCTGGTTCGAGCCGCACCATCACATCGTCGCCGCCGCCGCGCCCTTCTTCGTGCGGCGCTTCGCGTCCATGCGCTGGTCGATCCTCACCCCGCGCGCCTGCGCGCGCTGGGACGGCGCGCAACTGACGCTCGGCCCCGGCGCTGACAGGCGGAACGCGCCGTGCGGCGATGCGTTGGAGGACGTGTGGCGCGCCTATTACCGCGCGATCTTCAATCCGGCGCGACTGAACCTCAAGGCGATGGTCAAGGAGATGCCCCGCAAATACTGGCGCAACATGCCCGAAGCCGACCTGATCGCGCCGCTGACGCGTCAGGCCGAGGCTCGCGCCCGGACCATGCTCGCCGCCGCGCCGTCCAGCCCGCGCCGCACGTCGTCCTACAGAGCCGCGGACAGCGCCGCGGCCGGCGCGGCGGCCGAGGCCGACGACCTCGAATCCCTCGCAGCCTCGATCAACGCCTGCGCCGCCTGCGACCTTTGCCGCTATGCGACCCAGGCCGTGCCGGGCGAGGGGCCGGCGGGGGCGAAACTCATGTTCGTCGGCGAGCAGCCGGGCGACGAGGAGGACATCCAGGGGCGGCCTTTCGTGGGACCGGCCGGCAAGGTGTTCGACGCGGCGCTGGAGCGGCTGGAGATCGAGCGCGAAAAGGTCTTTGTCACCAACGCGGTCAAGCATTTCAAATTCGAGCCGCGCGGCAAGAAGCGCATCCACAAGAAGCCTGGCGCGCGCGAGATCGCCGCCTGCAACGCCTGGCTGATTCGCGAAATGCAGCTCGTGCGCCCGCGCCTCGTCGTCGCGCTCGGCGCCACGGCCGCGACCGCGCTGGCCGGCCGCGCCACTTCGCTGCGCGCCGTCAGGGGACAGACGCTGGAACTGCCCGGCGGCGTCGCGTTTCGGGCGACGGTCCACCCGTCCTATCTGCTCCGCCTGCCCGACCGCGACGCAAAAAAGGCGGAATGGAAGCTCTTTCTCGCCGATCTCGACGCGGCGCGGCGCATCGCCGGCCTGTAAGGCCGTCGTCCCCCTTTGATCCACAAGGTTGCGCATCTGCGCCGACTGCGCCAGAAAGCCCCCCATGACAGCCCAAGACCTTCCCGCCTGGCTGCCGCTGTCGGTCCTCGTGTGGATCGTGCAGATGGTCGCCTACCACGGCTTCGGCCTCTGGTTCGAATGGCTCGACCGCAGCGGCCGGCTCGCCGACTACAAGATGCGTCCCGTCGATTCATGGACTTACGCGCAGGTGCTGCCGCGCGTGCTCCTCAATCAGGCGTTCATCCTGCTGCCGGCCATGGTGCTGGTGGAAAAGGCCGGCCTCGCCTTCGTCGGCCCGGCGCACATATCGCCGCTCATGTTCGTCGTCGGCCTCATCGGCATGACCATCGGCCATGATCTCGTGCAATATGTCTCGCACGCCTGGATCCTGCATCGCCCGACGCTGATGCGCACGCTCGGCCATTCCGTGCATCATTCCACCACCGCCAGCCGCTCGGTCAGCGCCTGCTTCATGAGCCCGATGGATTTCCTCATGGAGATCGCCGCGCCCTACCTGCTGCCGCTGATCGCGATCACCGCCATCGGCTCGGCGGGAACGGACCTGACCTTCCACTTTTTCGCGGTCACGGCCGGCGCCTTCGGCGGGCTCTACGAGCATTCGGGCTACGATTTCAGCGTGAAGCTGGCGAAAAGCGACAATGCGCTTCTCCGCTTCGTCGCCAGCCGCATTTCGAGCAAGGCCCATGCCGAGCATCACAGCCGTGGCAACGTGTCCTATTCGGATGGTTTCGGCTCGTCCAACATCTGCGACACCGTGTTCAAGACCCGCTGGGACCTCGTGACGCCGCGCGAGCGCAAGCGGCGGTCGGAGCAGCAGCAGGAAGCGTAGAAGGCTTCTGTGGCCCTATCTTCGTCCTGAGGAGCGCCATCGATCTCGGGCTTGCCCGAGATCGACATGCAATGCCCAGGTCGGGCATGCCCGACTTGGGTGGCGCGTCTCGAAGGATGGCAAAACCAGCATTTCCGACCCGGCCATCCTTCGAGACGCCGCTCCGCGGCTCCTCAGGATGAGGGCTCTTGAATTTTCGGCCAGACTTTCAGCCTGAATGGGTTGGAATGCCGGCCGGAATCTTCTGAATAACTGCCGTTCTTCCGGCGCGCAGCGCGGCGGCGCGCTTGCGTCTACGCTCCGGTCTTGCCAGAGTCTGCGCCCGCTTCGCGGGAGAGTTACGTCCAGTTCGCCGTCGGGATCGGAAGAATGAAAGTCACCTTGGAAAGAGCGGCCCTGTTGAAGTCGCTCGGTCACGTCCATCGCGTGGTGGAGCGCCGCACGACCATTCCGATCCTGTCCAACGTGCTGCTGCAGGCCGACGGCCGCAACCTGCTGCTGAAGGCGACCGATCTCGATCTGGAGGTGACGGAAACGGTCGCCGCCGACGTCGGCATGAAGGGCGGCACCACCCTGCCGGCGCATACGCTCTACGAGATCGTGCGCAAGCTGCCCGACGGCGCGCAGGTCTCGCTCGACGGCGCCAGCGACGGCGGGCAATTGCTGCTGAAGTCCGGCCGTTCGCGCTTCACGCTGCAGAGCCTGCCCGAAAGCGACTTTCCCGACATTTCCGCCGGCGAGATGACGCACAGGTTCACGCTGGGCGCGGGCGACCTCAAGAAGCTGATCGAGAAGACGCAATTCGCCATCTCCAACGAGGAGACGCGTTACTACCTCAACGGCATTTTCCTGCATGCGACCGAGGTCGACGGCCATGCCATGCTGCGCGGCGTGGCGACCGACGGCCACCGGCTGGCGCGCGTCGAAATTCCCGCCCCGGCGGGCTCGGCGGGCATGCCCGGCGTGATCGTGCCGCGCAAGGCGGTCAGCGAGGTGCAGAAGCTGATCGAGGACGCCGGCGCCGAGGTGACGATCGAATTGTCGGCGAGCAAGATCCGCTTCAATTTCGGCGCGGTCGTGCTGACCTCCAAGCTGATCGACGGCACCTTCCCCGATTATGCGCGCGTGATCCCGACCAATAACGACAAGCGGCTGACCGTCGAGCGCTCCGATTTCGCCCGCGCCGTCGACCGCGTGTCGACGATCTCCTCCGAGCGCGGCCGCGCCGTGAAAATGGCGCTGGCCGACGGCAAGCTGACGCTCTCCGTCACCAACCCCGACGCCGGCGCGGCGATCGAGGAACTGGAGGTCGACTACGATTCGACCCCGCTCGATATCGGCTTCAACGCCAAATACCTGCTCGACATCGCCAACCAGCTCGACAGCGACACCGCCCTGTTCCGCCTGGCCGACGCGGGGTCGCCCACCGTCATCCAGGACCGCGACGGCGCGGCCGCGCTGTACGTGCTGATGCCGATGCGGGTGTGAGGCGGGCTGACCTTCCCGAACGGTTCGCCTAGGCTCGCTGTCGAAAGCGAATCGCATGGCCAAGCCGACCTTCTACGAATTCTTCGCCGGCGGCGGCATGGCGCGGGCGGGGCTGGGCGCGGGCTGGCGCTGCCTGCTCGCCAACGATTTCGATCGCTGCAAGGCCGCATCCTATGCCGACAATTGGGGCGCAGACGACTTCCGCCTCGAGGACATTCACAGACTGACGGCGGCCGATCTGCCGGGCCGCGCCGATCTCGCCTGGGCCTCCTTTCCCTGTCAGGATCTGTCGCTGGCGGGCAATGGAAGGGGGCTCGACGGGGCGCGCTCCGGCGCCTTCTTCGGGCTGGCTGCGCTGGTCGCCGGCCTGCGCGCCGAGGGGCGGGCGCCAAAGATGCTGGCGCTCGAAAATGTCGTGGGACTTCTGACCTCGAACGGCGGCGGCGATTTCGTCGCGCTCTGTCGCGCTCTGCGAAACCTCGGCTACCGCTTCGGCGCGCTGACTATCGACGCCGCGCATTTCGTGCCGCAATCGCGGCCGCGCCTGTTCGTGGTGGCGATCGACCGCGACGCCGCCGTCCCGCCGGCCTGCGTCGCCTCCGCGCCGTGCCCGGACTGGGCTTCGGCCGCCCTGCTGCGCGCGCGGGAAAACCTGCCGGCCGATCTGGCCGGCGACTGGCTATGGTGGCGCCTGCCGCCGCCGCCCGTGCGCAACGTCGCGCTCGCGGACCTCGTCGAGGCGCGGCCGCGCGACGTGGACTGGCTCGATGCGCAGAAGACGGCGCGGCTCCTCGACCTCATGGCGCCCCTGCATCGCGCGCGCGTGGAAGCAGCGAAAACGTCCCGCGCGAGAATGGTCGGGGCGCTCTATCGGCGCACGCGGCGGGACGGGGACGGCAATCGCGCGCAACGCGCCGAAGTGCGCTTCGACGGGGTCGCCGGCTGCCTGCGCACGCCGGCCGGCGGATCGAGCCGCCAGTCGATCCTCGTGGTCGAGCGCGGCCGTGTGCGCGCGCGCCTGCTGTCGGGCCGCGAGGCGGCGCGGCTCATGGGCCTGCCCGAGGATTACAGGCTGCCGAAAGGCTACACCGAGGCCTGCCACCTGCTCGGCGACGGCGTCGTCGCGCCGGTCGTGCGTTTTCTGGGCCAGCATCTGCTGGAGCCTCTCGCGGGCGCGACGGCGGCGCCGCTGCTGGCGGCGGAATGAAACGCGCGAAACGAGCCGCGCCCCTCGACCGCTCCGCCATCATGCGCGCCGTGCCCGGCCGCGACACGTCGGCGGAAATGAAGGTGCGCCGCCTGCTGCGCCCGCTCGCGCCGGGCTACCGGCTGCATCGCAAGGACATTCCCGGCAATCCCGACATCGCCTATGTCGGCGCGCAAAAGGCGATCTTCGTGCATGGCTGTTTTTGGCATGGTCACGACTGCAGGCGCGGCGCGCGCATGCCGAAAACTAACGCCGAATACTGGCAGGCCAAGATCGGCCGCAACCGCGCGCGCGACACTAAACACCTGGCCGAACTCGCCGAACGCGGCTGGCGCGCGCTCGTCGTCTGGGAATGCGAGCTCGCCGACGAGGCGGCGCTCGCCGCGCGCCTGCGCGCCTTTCTCGACGACGGCTGACGCGCGCTCTAGATTTTGAACCGAATGCACGCGCCCGATTCCGCCAGCCACGATGGACCAGACATGAGCCGCCCCGAAGTTCGCGCCGCCCTCGCCGCGCTCGAAGACCACCGCCGCGAGATCGACAGGCAGCGCGCCATCGATCTCTTCGCCGCCGAGCCCGATCGCTTCGCGCGCTTCAGCCTGCGGCTCGACGATTTCCTCTTCGATTTTTCCAAGCACAAGGCGAATGCGCGCACCATGGAGCTGCTGGTCGCGCTCGCCCGCGCCGCGCGGGTCGAGGAGCGCCGCGCCGCGCTGTTTGCCGGCGAGAATGTCAACCTGACCGAGCATCGCCCGGCGCTGCACATGGCGCTGCGCAATCTCGACGGCGGCCCGATGCTGGTCGATGGCAAGGACGTCATGCCGGAAGTCCGCGACGTGCGTGCGAACGTCGCGGCCTTCGCGGAGGCCGTGCGCTCCGGCGCCATTCGCGGCGCGCGCGGCGATGCGCTGACCGACATCGTCAACATCGGCATCGGCGGCTCGGACCTCGGCCCGGCCATGGCCGTGCGCGCGCTGGCGCCTTTCTGCGCGCCAGGTTTGCGTCTGCATTTTGTCTCCAACGTCGACGGCGCCGATCTCGGCGATACGCTCAAGGGTCTCGATCCCGCGAAGACGCTGTTCATCGTCTCGTCGAAGACCTTCACCACGCAGGAGACGATGGCCAACGCCGCCTCCGCGCGAAAATTCGTCGCCGACGCGCTCGGCGAGGCGGCGGTGGCCGATCACTTCGCCGCCGTCTCGACGCGCCTCGACAAGGTCGCGGAATTCGGCATCCGGCCGGATCGCGTCTTCGGCTTCTGGGACTGGGTCGGCGGGCGCTATTCCATGTGGTCGGCGATCGGCCTGTCGCTCGTCATCGCCATCGGCGCCAAGGGCTTCGAGGATTTCTTGCGCGGCGGGCAGGATATCGACCGCCACTTCGTTTCCGCGCCCCTAGAGGGCAACATTCCCGTCGTCATGGCGCTGCTCGGCGTTTTCAGGCGCAACGTCTGGGGCGAGCAGACGCACGTCGTCATTCCCTACGACCAGCGGCTCGCCCGCTTCCCCGCCTATCTGCAGCAGCTCGACATGGAATCGAACGGCAAGTCGGTGACGCGGGAAGGCGCGCCCGTCTCCATGGCGACCGGCCCCTTCCTGTTCGGCGAGCCCGGCACCAACGGCCAGCACGCCTTTTTCCAGTTGCTGCATCAGGGAACCGACATTGCGCCGATCGATTTTCTGGTCGCCGCCGAGCCGACGGATGCGGACGCCGGCCATCATGCGCTGCTCGTCGCCAATTGCCTGGCGCAGAGCGAGGCGATGATGCGCGGCCGCTCGCGCGCCGAGGTGGAGGACATTCTGGGCAGGCAGGGCCTGTCGAAGGACGAGATCGCAGCGCTCGCCCCCCACAAGGTGTTCGCCGGCGACCGGCCGACCTCGACCTTCATGTATCGCCGGCTCGATCCGCGCACGCTCGGCCGGCTCGTCGCCTGTTACGAGCACAAGGTGTTCGTGCAGTCGGCGATCTGGGATATCAACCCGTTCGACCAGTGGGGCGTCGAACTGGGCAAGGAATTGTGCAACCGCCTCGCGCCGATCGTGCAGGACGAAAGCAGGTCGACGGCCGGGCTCGACGGGTCCACCGCAGGGCTGATCGGCTGGCGCAGGCATCTCGCCGGCTGACGCGGCGACATCTCGGAATTGCCGGAAACTGGAAAGAATTCCGTAAGGTAAGCGCCGAAGACGGAAAGACATTCGCAACTCTTGATCCGCATTCTTCTGCCGGCAGCAGCGGTTTTCCGGCAGGAAGGCGCGGATTTGAACGGCTCGAGTTTCAAGCGGATTGCGCTTTTCGTCGCGGCGGCGGCGCTCGCTGTCGCCTGCGTCAGCGCCGCCGCGCTGTGGAAGCTTCGCCGCGATGCGCTGGCGGACGCCCGCCATGGCGTCGCCAGCCTTGCGGCCATGCTGGCCGAACAGGTGCAGCAATCCACGCGCGCCGTCGATTTCGCCATCAACGAGACCGAGGCCGCGCTGGCGGCGGACACCCCGGCCGCCTTCGCCGTGGCGGCGGCGCGCGCGGAGACGCTGCGCGCCATGGCCGAGGCCGCCGACAAGCGGCCTGCGATCGACCTCATCGAAGTCTTCGACGCCCACGGGCGCAAACTTGCGACCTCGCGCGGCTTGCCGGCGCTCGAACCCGCGCGCGATGCGGACGCGGCCGCGATCGCGGCGGGCCGTGACGGGCGGGCCCGGATCGGCATGTTGCGCGTCAGCGAGGCGACGGGCGAACTGGTCGTCGACGTGGCGAAGCCCGTGGCCGGCGCAAATGGCGGTTACATCGGCGTCGTGCGCGCGCTCGTGAAGCCCGCCGCGCTTGTCAGCACCTATTCGCCGATCTCGGCGATGGCCGGTCGTAGCTATGCCTTGTTCGCGCATTCAGGACGCGTTCTGGCGCGCTATCCGAACGGCGTATCGCTCGGCGCCGGTCAGGCGCTGCCGAGCGCCTCGCCCTTCTATGCAACCGCGGCCGCGGGCGGCGGCGTCTACGAGACCGCGAGCGCCTTCGACGGGCAGAGGCGTTTCGTCGCGCTCAATCCCGTGCCGTTCAGCGACTTCATCGTCACGGTGTCGATCCGCAAGGAGACGGCGCTGGCGCACTGGCGCGATCAGGCGGCCGCCATCGCCCTCGCCACCCTGCTCGCCTTCGTCATCGCCGGCTTCCTGATGCGCGCGCTGCACGACCAGTTCCGCAAGCTCGCCGACAAGGAGGCGACTTTGCGCGCGCAGTCGCGCGCGCTGGAATTGTCCAACCAGCGCTTCGCCGTTGCGCTCGAAAGCATGTCGCAGGGGCTTGTGGTGTTCGACAGGCAAGCCCGAGTGGTCATCTGCAACGAGCGCTACGCGACCCTCTACCGGCTCGAGCCCGACGCCATACGGCCCGGCATGTCGGCGCGGGAAGTGCTGGAGCTGCGCGCGGCGAACGGCGTCTTTCCGGGGACCTCGCCGGAAGCCTATACGCGCGACGCGCTGTCGCGCCGCTTCACCGACCGCCGGGTCGATATTCTCAACGACGGCCGGTCGATCCTCATCAATCACGCGGTCTGCGCCGACGGCGGCATCGTCGTGACGCACGAGGACATCACCGAACGCGAGCAGGCCAACGAGCGCATTGCGCACATGGCCATGCACGACGAGCTGACGCAGCTCGCCAACCGCGCGCTCTTCCTGCACACGCTCGCGCAATTGCGCGGCCGGATCGGCAGGGATTACGAGGCGCTCGTCGTCGTCCTGCTCGATCTCGACGACTTCAAGCCGGTCAACGACAGCCAGGGCCATGCCGCCGGCGACAGCATCCTGCGCGAATGCGCCGCGCGCCTGCTCGACGCCGTACCGCACGCCCATGTCGTGGCGCGGCTGGGCGGCGACGAATTTGCTATCGCGCTCGGCCTGCGCGCGCGCATCGATATCGACGCGGAAGCGCTCGCCCTGCGCATTGTCGGGCGCATTCGCGAGCCCTACGCCTGGCAGCGGCAGGTGCTCGAGATCAACGCCTGCGCCGGCGTGGCGATCATCGAGGATTGTGAACTGTCGACCGACGACATGCTGCGCCGCGCCGATCTCGCGCTCTACGCCGCCAAGGCCGCGGGCGCGGGCGTGTGCCGCATGTTCGAACCGCATATGGAGCTCGAAGCGCTGACGCAGCGCGCGCTCGCCGCAGACCTCGCCAGGGCGATCGCTGAAGACGCGCTCGAACTCGCCTACCAGCCCGTTGTCGACGCCGACACGCTCGAAATCCGCTACATGGAGGCGCTACTGCGCTGGCGCCATCCGCAGCTCGGGCCCATTTCACCGTTGCGCTTCGTCAAGCTCGCCGAGGAGACGCGGCAGATCGGCGACCTCGGGCGCTGGGTGCTGAAGCGCGCCTGCGCCGACGCCATCGCCTGGCCCGCGCATGTCGGCGTGGCGGTCAACGTCTCGCCGCTGCAGCTCGCCAATGGCGATTTCGCCGGCGTCGTGCTGGATGCGCTGGAGGAAACGGGCCTCGCGCACGAGCGTCTCGAACTGGAGATCACCGAGTCGGTCCTGTTGCAGGACCGGGGCGACGATCTCGTCGCGCTGCGCAAGCTGCGCCAAAGCGGCGTCTCCATCGCGCTCGACGATTTCGGCACTGGCTTTGCGTCGATGAGCTATCTGAAGCGCTTTCCGTTCGACCGGCTGAAGATCGACCGCTCCTTCGTCACCGACGCGCCGCGCGACGCCGGCTCGGCCGCGATCGTGGCCGCGACCATCCAGCTCGCCTGCGCCTACGACATCGAGGTGACGGCCGAGGGCGTCGAGACCTACGAGCAATATCAGGCGCTGCGCGCCGCCGGCGTGAGGCTGATGCAGGGCTATCTTTTCGGCAGGCCGGAGAAGCTGTCCGGCGCCTTGCCGGAGATCGACGTCGCCGTGTCGATCTCGTCGGGCAAGGTCGCTTGATGAATGAGCGCCGTGCCTGGACCGCGAGCCTTCAGGCTCGTTCCGGCCAAGCAAAATGCCCTGAAGGCTCTATTCGTCCTCGCCGAAACGGTTGGCGACCAGCGTCGTGATCGCCTCGATCGCCTGCTCCGCCTGCGCGCCGGTGGCGGCGACCGTAATCGTCGTGCCGATGCCCGCGCCCAGCGTCAGGATGCCCATGATCGACGTGCCGCCGACCGTCTCGCCGCAACGCGATACGAAGACGTCGCAGTCGAAATTCTCGACGCATTGCACGAATTTCGCAGTGGCGCGCGCGTGCAGCCCCTTCTTGTTGACGATGGGCATGTCGCGCACGATCGCGCCCTCGGGGAAATTGGCGACGCCCGAGCAATCCTCGTCCTGACCAGATCCGTCCATCGTCACTTTCCGCTCAGAACACGGCTGGCGATTTGAATGTACTTGCGGCCGGCGTCCTGCGCCTGCGCCGCCGCCGTTTCGAGATTGCTGTGGTCGCGCACCGAGGCGAGCTTGATCAGCATCGGCAGGTTGATGCCGGCGACGACCTCCACCTTGGCGCCGTTCATCACGGAGATCGCGAGATTGGACGGGGTGCCGCCGAACATGTCGGTGAGCAGGATCACGCCCTGGCCGGATTCGACGGAATTGACCGCCGCCATGATGTCGGCGCGCCGCTTCTCCATGTCGTCTTCCGGGCCGATGGTGATCGTGGCCAATTGCTTCTGCGGCCCGACGACATGCTCGAGCGCCGCGCGAAACTCCGTAGCCAGGCAACCATGGGTCACGAGGACCATGCCGATCATCAGATGCAACCGTTCATTCGCCGCCGCCGGAGCCGATCGCGCGACGCAGGCGTCCGCGGGCTTTCCGGAATTGGTTGATTATCCTGTCGCGGTCCAGCCCGCCTCGTGAATGCGTTGCGCAAGAGTGCAAACGGGTCATTCGCATGAAGCGCGCTCAGAAGCTCCTGAAACGATCGCGCGGGCCGCACGGGGCCGCGACGACCCCGGGCCGCACGATCGCCCGTGCAGCGGGGCGGCCATTTTGTGCGTTGCGGCGCGCTTGGCAAGTGAAATGCGCGCCGAGGCTACGAATTTAGGCGCCTATTTGGTTGATAAGCTCCAGAATCGCCTGCGCCGCACCCGCCTCGCCGATGGCGAGCGCGAGCCGCGGGGTCTCGACGCCCTCGATGACCGCGATCTTGTCGGCGGAGCCCGGCATTCGCGGCGGATGATCGCTTTCCCGGTTGCGGTCGACCAGATCGACGACCAGCCGCAGCACCACAGCGGCTTCGTGATCGACCGGAAAAATCCCCTGGCCGCGCCGCTCGATGCGTCCCGCGATCGCCTTGTGCGGCGAAAGCACGAGCCTGTTACCGTGGGCGACAATTCGGACGCGGTCGTCTGCGACCAGCCGGCCGAACCAGCCGCGACGGCGGGCCTCCTCGGCAAGTTCTTCCGCCAGACGGCTTTTTCCCGCCGCCGATCTGCCGCGCAGCAGCACGCCGGCGCTGCCGACCGCCACGGCGACGCCGTGGATCGTGGCCGTCGCCGCCCCGCCCTCGGCCTTGTTCATGGCGCGGCCGGCAGCCAGACGGTGAAGCGCGCCCCCAGCGGGCGTTCGGGGTCTTTCGGATCGGTCCGGTTCATGGCGCGGATACGGCCGTTGTGGGCTTCCACGATCTGCCGGGAGATCGACAGGCCGAGCCCGGAATTCTGGCCGAAGCCCTGGTTCGGGCGGTCGGTGTAGAAGCGTTCGAAGATGCGCTCGAAGGCGTGCGCGGGAATGCCGGGCCCGTCGTCGTCGACAATGGCCTCATAGCCCTCGCGCCCGCCGTTGGCGCCCGTCCCGCGCGCCGGCTTGAGGCTGACGCGCACGACGCCGCCGGGTTCGGAGAAGGAGCGGGCGTTGTCGATCAGATTGTTGAACACCTGGCCAAGGCGGGAATCGTGGCCGAGCACGCGCCAGGGCCTGCGGCCGTTCTCCAGCGCCGGGGCGCGCGCCAGGTCGAACTCGACCCGCACGCCGTCGCCGCGGTCGACGCTCTGCGCCACGCCCACCACCGCCTGCAGCACGGCCGACAGGTCGACCTCCGCCATGTCGAAGCGGGCGAGTTCGGCGTCGAGCCGCGAGGCGTCGGAAATGTCGCTGATCAGACGGTCGAGGCGACGCACGTCGTGCTCGATGACCTCCAGCAGGCGGCGGCGCGAATCGTCGGTTTTCGCGATGGGCAGCGTTTCGACGGCGCTGCGCAGCGAGGTCAGGGGGTTCTTCAGTTCGTGCGCGACGTCGGCGGCGAAACTCTCGATCGCCTCGATGCGCAGGTAGAGCGCGCCGGTCATGTCGCGCAAGGCCGCGGACAGATGGCCGATCTCGTCCGGGCGGTCGGAGAAGTCCGGAATCTCGTGGCGCGCCTTCCCGCCGCGGCGCACGCGCTCGGCGGCTTCCGCCAGCCTGCGGATCGGTTCGGCGATCGTGCCGGCGAAGAACATCGACAGCAGCAGCATCACGCTCGCCGACACGAGGAAGATGCGCACGATCGCCCAGCGCTCGGAGGCGATGATCTTGTCGATGTCGGCGCCTTGCGTCGACAGCAGCAGCGCGCCGCGCACCGCGCGAAAGCGCTGGATCGGCACCGCGACGGAGACGACCGTTTCGCCGCGGTCGTTGACGCGCACGACCGACCCGGCGGTTCCCGACAGCGCGCGCGCGACCTCGGGCAGGGCGCGACCGTCGCCGGCCGTCGATTCGATCTCGTTCGACTGGTTGCTCGGCCCATAAAGGCGCTTGAACTGCGCCCACAGGCTCTCCAGGAAGCTCGGCGCCCCGCCGACCGGCGGCAGGTCGGACGGCACGATCAGCGAGCGGCTGGTGAGCGAGCGCGAATCCAGCAGCATGTAGCCGTCGCGGTCGTAGACGCGCGCGCGTGTGCGCGTCGGCGAAACCAGGCGATGCAGCAGCGGCCCGATGCGGTCGGGATTGATCGAGAATTCGAGGCTGGGCGAGGCTTCGTCCGAGGGGCCGTAGCTCTGGCCGGGCGCGAGCTGCAGCAGCTTCTCCGGATCGATGGCGATCGAATCCGTCTCCACCGTCGCCGACGAGGCGATGGCGGCGGCGATGATCTCGCCCTGGCTCTGCAGGCTCTGCAGCCGCGCGTCGATCAGGCCGGCGCGAAACTGGTTGAGGTAGAGAAAGCCGAGCAGCAGCGCGAACAGGCCGCCGAGGTTGAGGACGATGATGCGGCGCGTCAGCGACGAGGAGAAGCGCGTCAGCGTGGCGCGCCACAACTGGCGCACACGCACGAGCCGCTTCAGCCGTCGGATCGGCCGCACGACCGGTTCGCTATGCGCCTCGACGCTCATTCGGCTCCATCAGTCCGGGAGATTCCAGCTTTTTCGGGGCGTTTCAGGCTTCCTTGAAGCGATAGCCGACGCCGTAGAGGGTTTCGATCATCTCGAAATCGTCGTCTACCGCCTTGAACTTCTTGCGCAGGCGCTTGATGTGGCTGTCGATCGTGCGGTCGTCGACATAGACCTGATCGTCGTAGGCGGCGTCCATCAGGGCGTTGCGGCTCTTGACCACGCCCGGGCGGGTGGCGAGCGCCTGCAGGATCAGGAATTCCGTCACGGTCAGCGTCACCGGCTGGCCGTTCCAGGTGCAGGTGTGGCGCTCCGGGTCCATGCGCAGCGCGCCGCGTTCGAGCAGCTTGACCTCCTGCTCCTTCTGCGTGGCGGCCTCCTTCGGGCTCGAGCGGCGCAGGATCGCCTTCACGCGCTCCACCAGCAGGCGCTGGGAGAAGGGTTTGCGGATGAAATCGTCCGCGCCCATCTTCAGGCCGAACAATTCGTCGATCTCCTCGTCCTTCGACGTCAGGAAGATCACGGGAAGGTCGGACTTCTGGCGCAGGCGGCGCAGCAGCTCCATGCCGTCCATGCGCGGCATCTTGATGTCGAAAATGGCGAGGTCCGGCGGATTGGTCCGCAGCCCGTCGAGCGCCGTTGCGCCGTCGGTGTAGGTCTGGACGCGATAGCCTTCCCCTTCCAGGGCAATGGAGACGGAAGTCAGGATGTTGCGATCGTCGTCGACGAGAGCGATGGTCGGCATGAAGCGTGAAATCCTCGGTCGTTGGGGCGGCGGCGCGGCGGAACTGCGTGCAGTTCGCAGCGTAGCGCCCGGGAAAATCTGGGCCGCCGGGAGTGAATGCGGCCTGAATGGCGCCGGCCTGCGGCGCGCGGGCGGAATGTCTTGGCCGTTTCCGGCCAAAATGCGACAGTCCAGCGAATATATGCGTCATACCGCCGGAAATCGAGACCTTGCCTGCCGAAACCCCTGAAAAGCCCGACATTCCCGCCACGGCGCAGCCGCAATACGACGCCGTCGGCGAGGCCAAGCGCCTGTTGCGCGCCATCCGCGCGGGCGCGCTGGCGACGCTGGACGGGCAGGGTTTTCCCTTCGCCACGCTGGTCAACGTCGCGACCGCGCACGACGGCGCGCCCATCCTGCTGATGTCGAAACTGGCGACCCATACCCGCAACCTCGAGGAGCGACCGCAGGCTTCCATCCTGCTCGCCCAGACCGGCAAGGGCGACCCGCTCGCCCATCCCCGCCTCACGGTTTCCGGGCGCCTCGCCCGCGACGCCGATCCGGCGTTGCGCGCCCGCTTTCTGGCGCGCCACCCCAAGTCCGCGCTCTATGCGGATTTCGCGGACTTCTCGTTCTGGCGCATGACGCCGACCGGCTTTCATCTCAACGGCGGCTTTGCGCGCGCCGCGGATTTCGAGCCCGCGACGATTCTCGCCGACCTCGCTGGCGCCGACGATCTGATCGCCGCCGAGGAAAGCGCGCTTGGCCATCTCAACGCCGACCATGCCGATGCGCTGCGACTCTATGCCGCGAAACTCGACGGCCAGCCGGAGGCGCGCTGGCATGCCACGGGCCTCGATCCCGAGGGTCTCGATCTGGCGGCCGGCGACCGGACTTCGCGAATCGCCTTTCCTTCCCGCATCGCAACAGCAGACGCGCTGCGTGGCATTCTAGTCGCGCTGGCGCGGCAGGCGCGCGCCGCCGGATCGCAATCCTCATCGCCAATGTAACCGGCTATTGATATTGTCCGCCTAATAGGCCTTTGGGCGTCTTGCCCTGAGGGCGCGCGCGCACTAAACGTCGCGCCACTTTCACTGATGTGACACGATGCGTCCGGACCGCGATTCCAGATAGGGAACGGCCCCGACCGATCGGGAGAAACGCATGAAACAACTGGGCGATTTCAATCCCGCTTATGGCGCGGACAAATTCGGCTTCACCGACCTCAAGCAGGTCGCCTACAATTTCGAAGCGCCGTTCCTCTATGAGGAATCGATGCAGCGTCGCGAGGCGATTCTCGCCCGCGGCGGCGCGCTGGTCGCCGAGACCGGCCAGCACACCGGCCGCTCGCCCAAGGACAAGTTCGTCGTCGACGACGCGCTCACCCATGACGCCGTGTGGTGGGACAACAACGGCAAGATGACGAAGGAAAACTTCGACACGCTGCTCGCCGACTTCCTCGCGCACGCCAAGGGCAGGGAGCTCTTCGCGCAGGACCTCTATGGCGGCGCCGACCAGACCTTCCGCGTGAAGACGCGGGTGTTCACCGAATACGCCTGGCACTCGCTGTTCATCCGCACCATGCTGATCCGTCCCGACCGCGGCGACCTCGCCTCCTTCGTGCCGGAACTGACCATCGTCGACCTGCCCTCGTTCCGCGCCGATCCCAAGCGCCACGGCTGCCGCAGCGAGACGGTCATCGCCGTCGATTTCTCCCGCAAGATCGTGCTCATCGGCGGCACCAGCTACGCCGGTGAGATGAAGAAGTCGGTGTTCACCTATCTCAACTTCGTCCTGCCCGCGCACAACGTCATGCCGATGCACTGCTCGGCCAACGTCGGCGACAACGTCGACACGGCCGTGTTCTTCGGCCTGTCGGGCACCGGCAAGACGACGCTCTCGGCCGACCCCGAGCGCACGCTGCTCGGCGACGACGAGCACGGCTGGTCGAAGGACGGCGTGTTCAACTTCGAGGGCGGCTGCTACGCCAAGGCGATCAAGCTGTCCGAAGAGGCCGAGCCCGAAATCTTCGCCACCACCAAGCGCTTCGGCACGGTGATGGAGAACGTGGTGCTCGACCCGATCACCCGCGTTCCCGATTTCGACGACGGTTCGAAGACGGAAAACACCCGCATCGCCTATCCGCTCGACTTCATCCCGAATGCTTCGGCGATCGGCCGTGCGCCGCACCCGAAGAACATCGTGATGCTGACCTGCGACGCCTTCGGCGTCCTGCCGCCGATCGCCAAGCTCGATCCGAGCCAGGCCATGTATCACTTCCTCTCGGGCTACACCGCCAAGGTGGCGGGCACGGAAAAGGGCGTCACCGAGCCGCAGGCGACCTTCTCGACCTGCTTCGGCGCGCCCTTCATGCCGCGTCATCCCTCGGTCTACGGCAACCTGCTGCGCGACCTCATCGCGCGCCATCACGTCGACTGCTGGCTGGTCAACACCGGCTGGACCGGCGGCAAGTACGGCGTCGGCCGCCGCATGCCGATTCGCGTCACGCGCCGCTTGCTGCGCGCCGCCCTCGACGGTTCGCTGTCGAAGGAGCACTTCCGCACCGATCCCTATTTCGGTCTGGCCGTGCCGACCTCGGTGCCGGGCGTCGAGCCGCACATCCTCGATCCCGTCAAGACCTGGCAGTCGAAGGGCGAATTCGTCGAGACCGCGAAGAAGCTCGTCGCCATGTTCCGCGAGAACTTCGTGAAGTTCGAGCCGCACGTCGACGAGAAGGTGAAGGACGCGGCGCCCATCGTTCGCATCGCTGCCGAATAAGCGATACGCTTTTCGAAATTTCAAAGCCGCCGCGCATTGCGCGGCGGCTTTTTTCTTTGCGTTTCGCCCGCGCAAAAAGGCCGCACCAAAAATTTTTTTGACGCTGCGGAATGCTGTCGAAGCTGTGGTATCAGACGCCCGTTCGCTTCATCCGATCTGCGCCGACGGACCCCCACATCGTGCAACTCGACAATGCCAGGCTTGCCGCCGATATCCTGCTATGGGCGGAGCCGCTCGCGCGCGATCGCCTGACGGTTTTCTGGAACGCCGCCGCGCGCGAACCCGCCTCCGGCAAGGCGCTCGCCGACCTGCACTGGCGCGCCTGGCGCTGCGCTCTCTCCAATCTGCCGCACGGCGCCGCCGCCAGCCGTCGCGATCTGGCGCTCCTCATGCGAAACGCCGGCCTGCAGGCCGAGATCATCCGCGACGGCGACGAGGCCGTGATCGACGAGATCGCGGAGGTCATCGTCGCGCGTTTTCGTCGTTCGCCGGCGCGCGCGAAGGATTACACCAAGGCGCTGGTGCTGACCGCAGCCGGCCTGCTCGCGCCGCCCGCATCCACAGCGCGCGCCGCGTAACGCCGTCCAGAGAAAAGGAAAATCCGGCGGCTCGCGCCGCCGGATGCGAATCGTTCGATGTCGCGCTCTTCAGCGCGCCGACAATTCCTCGGCCGTCGGGAGGCGGCCGCGCGGGGTCAGCTTGTCGATCACGCCGGGCAGCGCCTGCGCGAGGCCCGCGAGCAGATCCTGCTCGCTGACGCCGGCGGCGCGCGCCAGATCGCTGATCGTCGTCTGGCCGAGCGTCGAGCCGAGCTGGCCCGGCTGGATCGGCTGGTTCTGCCCCGTGCCGATCCACGAGCCGATCGTGCCGCCCTGGCCCGCCTTCTCGAATTTGGAAACGAGATCGCCGAGCCCGCCGATCAGGCCGCCGCCGCCGTCGCCGCCGAGCGGCGGCAGGGACGGCGAGGGCGCAGGGGCCGGCGCCGGCTCCGGCTCGGACTTGCGGCTCAACATGTTCTTGAGCAGAAGCGCGCCGATGGCGATGGCGATCGGCTTGGCGAGGCTGCCGCCCGGCACTGCATCCTGCACGGCGTCGTCGAAGAAACCCATAGCACTCTCCCTGTTTCGTCGAGGCCGCAACGCGGTCTTCGCATTGCGACGCGAGAAGTCCCCCAAGATCGTCCTCGCGGCCTGGCCGCCGCCGCGCGGGTAATGTCGTGCCGGATCATGGCCAATACAAGTCTGCCGCCGCACACTCCTTCGTCACTTGCGTTTTGGCGAAAGTGTCACGACATTCCGCAACGAGCCGGAGCGCTCGTGCGCCGGTCGGGTTGGAGAAAGCGCATGTCGATCATCGCATGGATCATCCTGGGCCTCATCGCCGGCTTCATCGGATCGAAGATCGTCAACAAGAGCGGACAGGGATTCCTGCTCGACGTCGCGCTCGGCGTCATCGGCGCGGTCGTCGGCGGCTTCATCTTCAATTTCTTCGGCGCGGCGGGCGTCACCGGCCTCAATATCTACAGCCTGATTGTCTCCGTCGTCGGCGCGGTCGTCGTGCTCTGGGTCTATCATCAGGTCGCGGGCAGGGGCTGAGCGCGGCGATTCAATCGCGCGGCCGCGCTGAAATGATGAACAGCGCGGCCAGGCCGATCATGTTGCAGACCGCCATGGCGAGGAGGCCCGCCGTGGCGGAAGCGTCGAACAGCAGCCCGACCGACACCGGCGCGATCGCCGCCGCGATCCGCGACGGCGCAGCGAGCAGGCCGACGCGCCGGCCGTAGCCCGCCGGCCCGAAGATCGCGAGCGGCAGGGCGCCGCGCGCGATGGTCAGGATGCCGTTGCCGAGCCCGTAGAGCATGGTGAAGGGGATGGCGAACGCCGCCCCGCCTGCGAAGAACGCGCCCGTGCCGATGGGCAGGAACATCGTCGCGAGCCGCGCCGACTGGAGGGGGTGGTAGCGGCTGAGCCAGCCCATTTCCGCCAGCCGCCCGGCGACCTGCGCCGGCCCGATCAGCGCGGAAGCGGCGATGGCGGCGGTCTGCGACACGCCGAATTGCCCGAGCAATTGCGGCATGATCGCCGACAGCCCGGAACTGACGATGGCGGTCGCCGTGAACATCAGGCCGATGGCGGTCATCGCGCGGCGCTCCAGCGTCGCGTCGACGACACGCGCGGCTTCGCCCTCGTCGCCCGGCGCAGCGTCGCGCGCCGGCGCCGGCGCGGCGTCCGGCAGCATCAGATTGAGCGGCAGCGCGATCAGCAGATTGGCGGCGACCCAGAAGAAGCAGACGCCGCGCCAGCCGATCTCGCCCTCGAGCCAGGCCATCAGCGGCCAGGAGATGGTGGAGGTGAAGCCTGCAATCAGCGTGACGCCGGAAATGAGTTTCCGCGCCGAGGCGCCGTAGAGCCGGGTGAGCGCGGCGAAGGCCGTCTCGTAATAGCCGAGGCCGCAGCCGAGCCCCATGATGAGCCAGGCCGCGACCAGGACGGCCAGTCCCTGCGCCAGGCCGAGCAGCGCCAGTCCGACCGCGAAGGCGATATTGGCCGCGACCAGCGCGCCGCGCCCGCCGCCCTGGTCGACATGGCGCCCGACCGCGGGCCCGATGAAGCTCGACACGACGAGCGCAACCGACAGTCCCGCGAAAGTCCAGTTCGGCGAGAGCCCGAGGTCGCGGCCGATCGGCGCGGCGAGGATCGCCGGCAGGTAGTAGGTGCCGCCATAGCCGATGAGCTGCGCGACGCCGATGCGCGCGACGATTTTCGCGCGCGAGGGCGAGGAGACGCTCATGCCGTCGCGCCCAAGAAATCCGGAACAGAACCGATCATGAAAAACCCGATGCGATGGATCAGCATCGCACCGGGTTTCGGTTCTGGCGAGATTGCGTCAGCGGGACGCAATCATGCATTGAGCGGCGATCAGTTCATCGTCGGGATGACGAAGCTCGCGCCGTCCTTGACGCCCGAGGGCCAGCGGGACGTGACCGTCTTCGTCTTGGTGTAGAAGCGGATCGCATCCGGGCCGTGCTGGTTGAGATCGCCGAAGCCGGAACGCTTCCAGCCGCCGAAGGTGTAATAGGCGATCGGCACCGGGATCGGCACGTTGACGCCGACCATGCCGATCTGGCAGCGCGAGGCGAAGTCGCGCGCCGCGTCGCCGTCGCGGGTGAAGATCGCGACGCCGTTGCCGTATTCGTGATCGTTGACGAGGGAGAGCGCCTCCTCGTAGCCGCCCGCGCGCACCACCGACAGCACCGGCCCGAAAATCTCTTCCTTGTAGATGCGCATGTCCTTGGTGACGTCGTCGAACAGGCAGCCGCCCATGTAATAGCCGTTCTCGTAGCCCTGCATCTTGAAGTCGCGGCCGTCGACGACGAGCTTGGCCCCTTCCTTCACGCCGATGTCGACGTAGTTCTTCACGCGCTGCAGGGCTTCCGCCGTCACCAGCGGCCCGTAATCGGCCGAAAGATCGGTCGAGGGGCCGATCTTCAGCGATTCCACGCGCGGGATGAGGCGCTCCATCAGCGCGTCGGCCGTGCCCTTGCCGACGGGCACCGCGGCGGAGATCGCCATGCAGCGCTCGCCGGCCGAGCCGTAGCCCGCGCCGATCAGCGCATCGACGGCCTGGTCGAGATCGGCGTCGGGCATGATGACCATGTGGTTCTTGGCGCCGCCGAAGCACTGCACGCGCTTACCGGCCGCGCAGCCGCGCGTGTAGACGTATTCGGCGATCGGCGTGGAGCCGACGAAGCCGACCGCCTTGACGTCGCGGTCGTCGAGGATCGCGTCCACGGCTTCCTTGTCGCCGTTGACGACGTTGAGGATGCCGGCTGGCAGGCCCGCCTCGATCATCAGCTCGGCGAGGCGCAGCGGCACGCCGACGTCGCGCTCGGACGGCTTGAGGATGAAGGCGTTGCCGCAGGCGATCGCCGGGCCGAATTTCCACATCGGGATCATCGCCGGGAAGTTGAACGGCGTGATGCCGGCGACGACGCCGAGCGGCTGGCGCATCGAATAGATGTCGATGCCCGGGCCCGCGCCGTCCGTGTACTCGCCCTTCATCAGGTGCGGGACGCCGCAGGAAAATTCGATGACCTCGACGCCGCGCTGGATGTCGCCCTTCGCGTCCGGAATGGTCTTGCCATGCTCGCGCGCCAGCAGCTCGGCCAGCGGCTCCATGTCACGGGCGACCAGATCGAGGAACTTCATCAGCACGCGCGCGCGGCGCTGCGGGTTGGTCGCGCCCCAGGCGACCTGCGCGGCCTTGGCGTTCTCGACCGCGGCGCGCACTTCGGCCTTGGAGGCGAGCGGCACGCGGGAGATCACTTCGCCGGTCATCGGCTGATAGGCGTCGGTGAAGCGGCCCGACGTTCCCTTGACGTGCTTGCCGCCGATGAAATGGGTCAATTCCTTGGCCATGGTCCTCTCCTCGCAGTCGATCTGGAACCCTACGCGCCTCATGCTGAGGAGCGTCCGCAGGGCGCGTCTCGAAGCATGGGATTACGGCCATCCTTCGAGACGGCGGCTGCGCCGCCTCCTCAGGATGAGGTGGCGGGACTGTACGTCCGTTTTCGCCGCCCTTTATCGTTCACGATTTTTCGCATATCAATTGGCGATATCGCGCAACCGCTGTGCACATCTTCACCATGCTCGACTGGGACAACGCCCGCATCTTCCTTGCCGTCGCCCGCACCGGGCAGATGCTCGGCGCCGCCCGCAAGCTCGGCCTCGATCATGCGACCGTCAGCCGCCGCATCGCAACCCTGGAAAGCGCGCTGGGCGTCAAGCTGATCGAGCGGCGCACCAACGGCTGCGCGCTGACCGCGACCGGCGAGACTTTCCTGGGCGCAGCCGAGCGCATCGAGACGGAAATGCTGCGCGCCCAGGCCGCTCTCTCGGGCGCGGACGTGGCGGTGTCAGGCAATGTGCGCGTCGGCGCGCCCGACGGCTTCGGCACCTTCGTGCTCGCCCGTCATCTCGGCTCGCTGATGGACGAGCATCCCGGCCTCAACGTGCAGCTCGTGCCGCTGCCGCGCGCCTTCTCGCTCGCCAAGCGCGAGGCCGACATTGCCGTGACCATCGACCGCCCGGTCGAGGGCCGGCTGACGGTGAAGAAGCTGACCGACTACAGCCTGAGCCTGTACGCGTCCCGCGCCTTCCTCGAAAGCCGGCCGGCGATCGCCAGGGGCGATCTTGCGGGCGCGCGCGTCGTCGCCTACGTGCCGGACCTTCTGTTCTCGCCTGCGCTCGATTATCTCGGCGAGTTCGGTCTTGCCGAAAATCCGAAATTCGAATGCGCTGGGATGCTCGGCCAGATCGAGGCCGTGCGGGCGGGCTCGGGCATAGGCGTGCTGCACGACTACGCTGTCCGCAACCTTCCCGACCTCGTGCGCGTTTTGCCGGAAAAGCGCGTGACGCGCACCTACTGGATCGTGACGCACGATGACGTGCGCGATCTTGCCCGGGTGAGGCTGGTGCACGATTTCATGAGCGATCTCACCCATCGCCTCGCGCGTCAGTTCATCTGATATGATCCGCTCGAAGGAGCCCCGCATGACCTCCAAGCTCGAACAACTCAAAACCATGACGACCATCGTCGCCGACACCGGCGACATGGAATCCATTCGCGCCTTCGGCGCGACGGATTGCACCACCAACCCGACGCTGATCCTGAAGGCGGCGGGCATGCCGCAATACAGGCACCTCGTTGAAGAGGCGATCGTCTGGGGCCGCAGCCACAACGGCGTATCGAGCCGCATCACCGACCGGCTCGCGATCAACTTCGGCACGGAATTGTCGAAGATCGTGCCCGGCCGCGTCTCGACCGAAGTGGACGCGGACCTGTCCTTCGACCGCGCCGCCATGATCGACAAGGCGCGCGCGCTCATCGCCGATTACGAGGCGCGCGGCGTCGGCCGCGAGCGCATCCTCATCAAGCTCGCTTCGACCTGGGAGGGCATCGAGGCGGCGCGCGTGCTGCAGAAGGAAAAGATCGACTGCAACATGACGCTGATGTTCTCGCTCGCGCAGGCGGCGGCCGCGGCGGACGCGGGCGCCTTCCTCATCTCGCCCTTCGTCGGCCGCATTCTCGACTGGTTCAAGGCTTCGACGGGCAAGGACTACACGAGCGAGACCGATCCCGGCGTGCTCTCGGTTCGCCAGATCTACGCCTATTACAAGACATATGGCGTCAAGACCGTGGTGATGGGCGCCTCCTTCCGCAACGCCGGCGAGACCGAGGCCCTGGCCGGCTGCGACCGCCTGACGATCTCGCCGAACCTGCTCGAGGAATTGTCCAAGGACAACGGCAGGCTCGAACGCAAGCTCTCGCCCGACAAGCCGGGCGCAGCGCCCGCGAAGATGAATCTTGACGAAAAGAGCTTCCGCTGGCTGCTCAACGAAGACAGAATGGCGACGGAAAAACTGTCCGACGGCATCCGCCTCTTCGCCAAGGATCTGACGGCTTTGCGCGAAATGGTGTCGAAGAAGCTGGAAGAGGCGGCGTAAAACGCAAATGTCATTCCCGACGCGCAGCGCGATCGGGAATCCAGCAGCCGGAAACGCTCTGGATGCCCGCTTGCGCGGGCATGACAGGGGAACAAGGGGAGGAAAACAATGTCGACCGACAAGGCCGCAGTCGAACACGCCGTGCAGACCTATTTCGACGGGCTCTACGAGGGCGACGCCGACAAGCTCGCCTCGGTGTTTCATCCGACCAGCGAACTGACCTTCGTGCAGGAGGGCAAGCTCGTCGTCTGGTCGCGCGACCAATGGCTCGACAACGTGCGCAAGCGCGAGTCGGCGAAATCCAAGGGCTCCGCGCGCGACGACGCCATCCTGTCGTTCGACCAGTCCGGACCGGATACGGCGATGGTGAAAGTGAAGTGCCAGCTCCCGCCGGCCTATTTCACCGACTATCTCGTCTTCGCGAAGGCGGAAGGGACATGGAAGGTCGCGCAGAAGATTTTCGCGACGGTGGTGCGGAAGTAGCTGGGACCGCCGGCCGGAGGCCGGCGATCCCGGCTCTGATCATCGTTTGGCCAGCGCGGCTTCCCTGATCTTCGTCAGCGTCGTCGCCGGCGTGATCGCGTCCGGATCGATCTTCACGTGAATGATCGACGGCTTGCCTGACGCCGTGCAGCGTTCGAACGCCGGCATGAAGTCGTCGGTCCTGTCCACGAACTCCCCATGCCCGCCGAAGGCGCGGGCATAGTCGGCAAAGTTTGGGTTCTTCAAGACCGTGCCGCTGATGCGTCCCGGATATTCACGCTCCTGATGCATCCGGATCGTGCCGTACATGCCGTTGTCGACGACGACGAAGACGATGGCGAGATCGTATTGCACGGCGGTGGCGAATTCCTGCCCGTTCATCAGGAAGCAGCCGTCGCCGGCGAAGCTGACGACGGTCTTTTGCGGAAGGGCGCGCTTGGCGCCGACGGCGGCCGGCACGCCATAGCCCATCGAACCTGACGTCGTCGCAAGCTGCGAACCGAATCTGGGAATGCGCAGGAAGCGGCCGACGAACGTGTTGTAATTGCCTGCGCCCGACGTGACGATGAAATCGTCGCCGAGCTTTTCGCGCAATTGCGTGAGCGCCCGTCCGAACTGCATGGCGCCGGGAATTTCCGGCGCGCTTTCCGTCCAGGCCAGATAGTCGTCATGCGCCGCCTGCGCCGCGCCCGCCCATGCCAGCGCATTCGGCGGCTGCACGCTTTCCAGTTGCGCGCAAAACGCCTGCGGCGTCGCGTTGATCGCGAGCGTGGGATGATAGACGCGCCCGAGTTCGTTGGCGTCGGCATGCACATGCACGAAGGTCTGGCGCGGGACGGGAATTTCGAACAGCGTGTAGCTCTGCGACGGCATTTCCGCCATGCGGCCGTTCACCAGCAGCACGAGATCGGCTTCCTTCACGCGCGTGAGCAGTTTCGGATTGGGGCCGATGCCGAGCTCGCCCGCGAAATTGCGATGCGCGTTCGGAAACAGCATGGCGCGGCGGAACGAGGTCGCGACGGGCAGGTCGAACCGTTCGGCAAAGCGCACGAAACTGTCGACCGCCTTCGCGCTCCAGCCGGGGCCGCCGAGAATGGCGATCGGCGCCTTGGCGCCCCACAGGAGCTTCTGCAGTTCCGCCATCTGCGTCAGGCCCGGCCATGTCGGCGCGGGCTCGACGCGCACGCAATCGACGGCCTCCGCCGTTTCCACCAGCATGTCTTCCGGCAGCGAAATCACCACCGGACCGGGGCGGCCCTGCATGGCGACGTGAAAGGCGCGCGAGACGATTTCCGGAATGCGCGCGGGATCGTCGATCTCGGCCACCCATTTCGCCGTCGATCCGAAGAAGGCCTTGAAGTCCATCTCCTGAAACGCGCCGCGCGCGCGCATCGCGCGCTCGATCTGGCCGACGAACAGGATGAGCGGCGTGGAATCATGCTCCGCGATGTGGATCGCGTGCGCGGCGTTGGTCGCGCCGGGTCCGCGCGTGACGAAGGCCACGCCGGGTCGGCCCGTCAGCCGCGCTGTCGCTTCCGCCGCGAGCGCCGCGCCCGTCTCCTGCCGGCACACGGTGATCTCGACGGATGAATCGTGCAGCGCGTCCAGCACCGCGAGATAGGATTCGCCGGGCACGCAGAACACGTGTTGCACGCCCTGGATGGCGAGCTGGTCGACGAGGATCTGGCCGCCGGTGCGCAGGTTGGAGTGGGGTTTCACTTGCCGCCACCCCACCTCGGATCCGCCAGCACTTCCGCCGTATGTTCCCCCAGTGCCGGCGCGTGGCGCGGCGAGGCGGCGGCCTTGCCGTCGATCATGATCGCCGAGCGCAGGCCGGGCGTGGAGCCGCCTTTCGCCTTCGGATTGGGCCGGTCGATGCGCATTCCGCGATGGATCACCTGCGGATCGGCGAAGACATCCGGGATCGTGTTGATCGGCCCGGCCGGCACACCGATCGCGTCGAGCTTCGGCAGCAGCTCGGCGCGAGAAAACTTCGAGGTCAGCGCGTTCAGCTTCTCGTCCATCGCCTTGCGATTGACCGCGCGCGAGGGCATTTCGGCGAACAGCGGATCGTCGGCCATCTCGGGCGCGCCGAGCGCGGCCACGAGCTTGCGGAACTGGCCGTTGTTGGCGGTGGCGATGATGATGTCGCCGTCCGCGACCTTGTAGACGTCGTAGGGCGTGACGTTGGGATGGGCGTTGCCCATGCGCTTGCCCGCCGTACCGCCGACGAAATAGTTCAGCGCCTGGAAGCCGAGCACGGCGGTCACGCTGTCGATCAGCGCGCAATCGATATAGGCGCCTTCGCCCGTCCTCTGGCGGCGGATGAGCGCGGCCTGAATGGCGTTGGCGGCGTACATGCCGGTGAAAATGTCGACGATGGAAATGCCGACCTTGGTCGGCGGCCCGTCGGGCTGGCCGGTGACGTGCATGATGCCGCCCATGCCCTGCAGCAGGAAGTCGTAGCCCGCGCGCGGCGCATAGGGGCCGGTCTGGCCGAAGCCGGTGATCGAGCAATAGATGACGTCGGGCCTGACCTTTTTCAGGCCCTCGTAGTCCAGCCCGAACTTCTTCAGGCCGCCGACCTTGAAATTCTCGATCACCACATCGGCGTTGGCGGCCAGCCGCCGCACCAGCGCGCGGCCGTCCTCCGTCTCGAAATCCGCCTCGATGCACCGCTTGCCGCGATTGCAGCCGTAGAAATAGGCCGCGCCGAGTTTTTCGCCGTCCTCGCTCTCCACGAAGGGCGGCCCCCATTGCCGTGTGTCGTCGCCTTCGCGCGCGCGCTCGACCTTGACGACGTCGGCGCCGAGATCGGCGAGCAATTGCCCGGCCCAGGGGCCGGCGAGAATGCGGGCGAGTTCGAGGACGCGTATGCCGGCGAGTGGTTCGGTCATTTTGGGAGCGTTTCCGGGATTGGGGAATTGTTCTTGGGTCGCGGCATTCTAGCCCGACTACCCCGGCAGGAGGCAATCGTGTCTGACAAGATCAAGGTGGGAGACAGGGTTGCGTGGAGATCATCGGGCGGCCGCAGCGTCGGCAAGGTGTTGAAGAAGCAGACGACGCGCGCCAAAATCAGGCGACACGAGGTCGCCGCCTCGAAGGACAATCCCGAATATATCGTGGAGAGCGACAAGAGCGGCGGGCGCGCCGCGCACAAGGCGTCCGCGCTGAGCAAGGCGCCGCGCGGCAGGCGATAACGCAAATGTTAGTTGCGCTTACCAAGCCCGCATCCTCCAATTCGCGAGACCGCGCGGGCGGGTTGGGGGCGATAATGAACAGACGCGAAAGCCTGAAATTCCTGTCCGGCGCCGTGGCGTTGGCGGCTGTCGCGCCGGGGCGCGTTCTTGCGCAGGCGGCTGCGCCGCAAGGCCCCTTTACGCTGCCGCCGCTCGGCTACGCCAACGATGCGCTGGAGCCGCACATCGATGCGACCACGATGATGATCCATCACGACCGCCACCACGCCGCCTACGTGGCGAACGCCAACGGCCTCGTCGCCAAATGGCCGGAACTGGCGACGACGCCGATCGAAGCGATCCTGTCCGATCTCTCCAAGGCGCCGGAAGCGGTGCGCGCGGGCGTGCGCAACAATGTTGGCGGCCACTGGAACCACGCCTTCTTCTGGGAGTTGATGACGCCCGGCGGCGCGAAGGAGCCGACCGGCGACCTGAAGAGCGCCATCGACGCCACGGGCGGCCTTGCGGGCGTCTCGGAAAAGGTCAACGCCGCCGGCCTCGCGCGCTTCGGCTCCGGCTGGGCCTGGCTCGTCGTCAAGGACAAGAAGCTCGACGTGATCTCCACCGCCAATCAGGACACGCCGCTTGAGCTGGGCGCAAGGCCGATCCTCGGCGTCGATGTCTGGGAGCACGCCTATTATCTCAAGTACCAGAACCGCCGCGCCGACTATCTCAAGGGCTGGTGGAACGTGGTGAACTGGGACAAGGCCGGAGAAAATTTCAAGAAGGCCGTGGGATAGGCGGCGGTCGTCATTGCGAGCCAACAGGTCGCGCGCAGCGCCCGATCACGGGCTCCGCGAAGCAATCCATCCGCCGGGATTAGCCGCATGGATCGATTGCTTCGTCGCTTGCGCTTCTCGCAATGACGCCCGGACCCTCAGAAGAACGCCTGCAGCCCCGTGATCGCGCGGCCGAGGATCAGCGCATGCACGTCGTGCGTGCCTTCGTAGGTGTTCACCGTCTCGAGGTTCTGGGCGTGGCGCATCACATGGTACTCGACCTGGATGCCGTTGCCGCCGTGCATGTCGCGCGCCTGACGCGCGATGTCGAGCGCCTTGCCGCAATTGTTGCGCTTGACGATCGAGATCATCTCCGGCGCCTCGCGGTGCTCGTCCATGAGGCGGCCGACGCGCAATGAGGCCTGCAGGCCAAGAGAGATCTCCGTTTGCATGTCAGCGAGCTTCTTCTGCACGAGCTGCGTGGCGGCGAGCGGCCGCTTGAACTGCTTGCGGTCGAGCGTGTAGTTGCGCGCGCGCTTCCAGCAATCTTCCGCCGCGCCCATCGCGCCCCACGAGATGCCGTAGCGGGCGCGGTTGAGGCAGCCGAACGGACCTTTGAGGCCCGACACGTTCGGCAAGAGCGCGCTTTCCGGCACGACCACGCCGTCCATCACGATCTCGCCGGTGATCGAGGCGCGCAGCGAGAGCTTGCCGCCGATCTTCGGCGCCGACAGGCCCTTCATGCCCTTCTCCAGCACGAAGCCGCGGATTTCGCCGCCATGCGCCTCCGACTTCGCCCAGACGACGAAGACGTCGGCGATCGGCGCATTGGAAATCCACATCTTCGAGCCGACGAGGCGATAGCCGTCGGAAACCTTTTCGGCGCGCGTCTTCATGCCCGCGGGATCGGAGCCGGCGTCCGGCTCGGTGAGGCCGAAGCAGCCGATGAATTCGCCGCTCGCGAGCTTCGGCAGGTACTTCCTGCGCTGCTCTTCCGAGCCGTAGGTGAAGATCGGATACATGACCAGCGAGGATTGCACGCTCATCATCGAGCGGTAGCCGGAATCGACCGCCTCGACCTCGCGCGCGACGAGGCCGTAGGAGACGTAGCTCGCGCCGACGCCGCCGTATTCCTCGGGGATCGTCACGCCGAGGAGGCCGAGTTCGCCCATCTCGCGGAAGATCGCGGGATCGGTGTGCTCGTTGAGGTAGGCGTCGACGACGCGCGGAAACAGCTTCTCCTGCGCATAGGCGTGCGCCGTGTCGCGGATCATGCGCTCGTCTTCGGTCAACTGGTCGCTCAGAAGGAAGGGATCGTCCCACTGGAAGCCGGACTTGGTCGTGTGGACGTTCATGGCGCGCTCCTCGCTGCGTATTTTGTTCGTTTGGAGAGCATGTAGAGCCCGCGCGCGAAACCGGTCAAGCGCCGGCAAGGCCGCTGCGCGTCTTGCGGGCTGCGGCGTTTTGTGCTGCCTTGGAACTCTCGGGCGAGAGCGGTCTCGGGTTTGATGAACATCATTTTTCAGAGCATTAGGACGCTGCGCCTCTTCATTGTCTTTCTCGGCGCGGCAGCCCTCGCGGCGCCGGCGCACGCGCAGTTGCAACTGCCCGGCGCCTTCAACCCCGCGCCGGCCGGAACAGTCGCACCGCCGGCCGACGGCGCGCCGGTGAAGAAGCCCGGCCCGAAAAAGCCGCCGCCCCCGCCCAAGGTTCCGGCGGACGAGACCGTGATCGGCCGGCCGCTGATGCAGAACGGCGCGGCGGGCGTCATCCAGTTCGCGCGGTCGGGCAAGGATCTGCAGGTGGTCAAACTCAAGCTCGCGGGCGATCTCATTTCGCGCGGCGGCGAGCGCTGCGAGGTCGATCTGTCATCCGAGCCGATCGCGCTTGCGCCGGCCGAGAAGCCGGCCGGCGTCACCCGTTACCAGATCGATCTGCCGGCCTGTCCGTTCGCGATCGATATTCTCAATGGCGCGGTCAATGTCGTGCGCGAGGGCGGCGCCTGCGAGTTCAAGGCGGCCGATTGCCGGGTCGATCCCGCCGGCCTCTGGGGGCAGCCGGCGAGCGAGATCGGCCCGAAGCGCACGAAGGAGATCGAGCGCGAGCGCCATCGCGCCGAACAGACGGTGCGCGAGCAATTCAAGGAATGGATCAGGTCGGCCGGCAAGGACCGCGCGCTCGTCTCGCGCATCGCGCACGAGCAGGCCGCCTTTTCCTCGCGGCGCGAGGAATTGTGCCGCAGCTACCAGCGCGAGACCGAACATGGCTATTGCGCGCTGATGTTCACGGAAGCGCGTTCGTCGGCCATCGCGGCCCATATATTGCCGCCGGAACCGCCGCCGGAAGAACGGCCGGCGGCGAAGACGCGCAAGAAGCGCTGAGGCGAGGCAGGAATGGCTGAGGAGGGTTGAGCGGGTCATCCCGGACGGCCGTAGGCCGGTCCGGGATCCGGAAGGCAAGACCGGAGTGCTGGATCCCGCCTCTCCGCTTCGCTTCGGCCGGGATGACGCGTCGGTGAAACGATCCCCGCGCGCGAATCTGTCACATCCGCAATCGCCCGACCAACCGGCTGACGCTGGACGGCGCAAGGCGGCGCCGGCCGCTAGTCCCCCGACGGCAAATTCGACATGACCGGGCGCTGCGCCCGCCCGTGGCCGTGCTGCAGCAGCGCGAAGGCGAGGCCGGAAAGCGCAAGCAGCGTCACCCACCACACCGGCGCGACTCCCAGGCCGAAGGCGCTCATCACATAGGCGGCGGTCAAACCCGCGAGCAGGAAGGGCGCGAGCGTCGGTCCCGCGCGCCCCGCGCGCCGCACGATCTGCGCCCAGAGCAACGCGGCCGCCGCGACGCCGACGAAGCCGAGTTCGAACCATGCCTCGAACAGCAGCGAGCGCGGCGTCGCCGGCGGCAGGTAGCCCATGGCGACGCCGAGGCGCGCCGCATCGAATCCGTGGCCGATCAAGGAACGGAACCCGTCGTGCACGATGTAGGAACCCCAGACCAGCGTCGGCAGGATGGGGCTGGTCGGCGTCATCGTGACGACGGCGTAGGCCAAGAGCGCGACGATCGGCGCGATCAGGAACAGCGCCGCGCCCGAGATCGCCAGCCAGCGCGCCGCCGTCTGCTTGTCGACCATGGCGGCGGCGAACGCCAGCGCGCCGAGCGCGGTCGCCGCCAGCGCCAGCGGCACGCCGGCGAAGAGTTCGGCGATGATGACCAGAACCGCGAGCCCGATCGCCCAGCGCGTCTTCTCGCGCACGATGAGCGCGCCGAGCGCCGGCCACACCAGCAGCGCGAGGCCGAACGCCGCGCGGGCGAGCAGCGATATTTCCGGGTTGCCGGAATGCACCGAGGGCGATCTGGAAAAGACGGAGAGCGCGATGATCGCGATCGCCCCGGCCGCCGCGCCGATCGGCAGCAGGTAGAGATTGGAGGTGCGGGTGCGCTCGGGCAGCAGGGCGGCCGCGACCGCCGCCAGCACGAACGTGCTCGCCGACTTCACGAATCGCTCCGACGGCCCCGTGCCGAAGGGCGTCCAGATCAGCGACAGCAGCGCCCAGCACCCCAGGAACACCGCGATGAAGCCGGTCGGCGAGAAGATTGCGGCGCGCAACTGGCGCGGGCCGCGCGTGCCCGGTTCGAGCAGCCAGGCGACAAGCGTCAGCACGACGCCGACCGGCGCCAGCACGTAGATGGCGGTGCGCGTGCCGACGGAGGCGATGGGCGTGACGATAAGAAGAAGCGCGATCGCCAGGCGCGTGATGATGTGGGCCGCTCCAGCGGCCGGGTCGTCGAAATGGCGAGACGGTTTCACGGACATGACGCGAACCTGGAGCCTTTCCCCGCAATTGGGAAGAATCGTCCGAATCTACAATGCGCGAGGGTACACGCCTGTAGGGGCGCAGCCACACCCGCACGCCATCTCGAGCTATGGCTAAGAATCAGTCATCGCCGCGCGGCCGCCCGCGTCCCGCCTTGCGTTCGGACGCCTTGCGCTTGTCGTCGAGGCGCGCGCGCTTCTGCGATCGCGGCACGGCGGTCTTCTTTCGCGGCGGCGCCGGCGGCTCGGCGGCGGCCTGGATCAACGCGGCAAGGCGCGCCATCGCGTCCTTGCGGTTGGCGTCCTGCGTGCGAAAGCGTTGCGCCTGAATGACGATGACGCCCTCGCGATTGAGCCGCCGGCCCGCAAGCTGCGAGGCCCGCCACCTGACTTCGCCGGGAAGGGTGGCGCAGCGGTAGAGATCGAAGCGCAGCTCTACGGCGCTTGCCAGCTTGTTGACGTTCTGGCCGCCCGGTCCGGCTGCGCGCACGAATCGCTCTTCGAGATCGCGCTCGTCGAGAAAGAGGCCGGGGACGATCTCGATCACCGTGGCCTGCCCGCGTGGCGCCTGCGCATTAGGCAGGCGCCCAACCCCTGATTATTTTTTGTGCCGCCGCCGCCCCGGCCGTAGGCGCCGGCCGGCGAAAGCCGGCGCAATTTGCGCGTCGGCGCCGCAGAAAATTCCCGACGCGCCCGTTTTGCGGCAGATCGCCTTGAGATTCCAGTCGATTGCCCATCTGGCACGCCGGTTGCAACCCCGTTGCGCGTCCAGCCGGACGTCAACCCGGGCCGACGGAACGGTCCCGCACCATGATGGGGAAAGCGTATGTCCTTCACACGGCGATTTGTAATGCGCGCCGCCGGTATGGCCGTCAGCGGGGCGCTCGCCCTGTCGGCTTTCGGCGCCAGAGCTGCGGACGATACGATCAAGGTCGGCATCCTGCATTCGCTGTCGGGCACGATGGCGATCAGCGAGACGACGCTGAAAGACGTGATGCTCATGCTCATTGAAGAGCAGAACAAGAAGGGCGGCCTGCTCGGCAAGAAGCTGGAGGCCGTCGTCGTCGATCCCGCCTCCAACTGGCCGCTGTTTGCCGAGAAGGCGCGCGAGCTTATCGCCAAGGACAAGGTGGCGGCGGTATTCGGCTGCTGGACCTCCGTGTCGCGCAAGTCGGTTCTGCCCGTCTTCAAGGAACTCAACAATATCCTCTTTTATCCCGTGCAATACGAGGGCGAGGAAAGCGAGCGCAACGTCTTCTACACCGGCGCGGCGCCGAACCAGCAGGCCATTCCGGCCGTCGACTATCTCGCCAAGGAAGAGAAGGTCGAGCGCTGGGTGCTGGCGGGCACCGACTACGTCTATCCGCGCACCACCAACAAGATCCTCGAAGCGTACCTCAAGGCCAAGGGCGTGAAGCAAGAGGACATCATGATCAACTACACGCCGTTCGGCCATTCCGACTGGCAGACGATCGTCGCCGACATCAAGAAGTTCGGCTCGGCGGGCAAGAAGACCGCGGTCGTGTCGACCATCAACGGCGACGCCAACGTGCCCTTCTACAAGGAGCTCGGCAACCAGGGCATCAAGGCCAAGGACATTCCGGTCGTCGCCTTCTCGGTCGGCGAGGAGGAGCTTGCCGGCATCGACACCAAGCCGCTCGTCGGCCATCTCGCGGCCTGGAACTACTTCATGTCGGTCGACACGCCCGCCAACAAGGACTTCATCAAGAAGTGGCAGGCCTTCACCAAGAACCCGAAGCGCGTGACCAACGATCCGATGGAAGCGCACGTCATCGGCTTCAACATGTGGGTGCAGGCGGTCGAGAAGGCCAAGACGACCGATCCGGACAAGGTCATCGACGCCATCGTCGGCGTGAAGGCGCCGAACCTGACCGGCGGCGTCTCGGAAATGCTGCCCAACCACCACATCACCAAGCCGGTGCTGATCGGAGAGATCAAGGCGGACGGCCAGTTCGACGTGGTGTGGAAGACCGACGGCCTCGTGCCCGGCGACGCCTGGTCCAAGTATCTCGACGGCTCCAAGGACCTCGTCGGGGACTGGAAGGACAAGAAGTGCGGCAACTGGAACACCAAGACCGGAAAGTGCGGCGGCGCGTAATCGCGACCTAGAAAAAAGGGGGGCGATCGTATCGCCCCCTCCCTTTCCCTCCCCCGCTGCGCGGGAGAGGGGACGGCAAAGAACCTCGTTTGGAAAATCGCAGCGAGCAACCTCCTCCCTCTCCCGCGCAGCGGGGGAGGGTGGGGAGGGGGTCGCGCCGAGACAGCAAAGCCGGGAATATGCGCAACATCTTCGTCAGCCTGTGTCTCGCGTTCGCGCTGCTGCTGAACCTCTCGCCCGCCCGCGCCGCCGACGCCGACATCAGCCCCGCGCTCTCCGGCTTTCTTTCCGACAGCTATTCGGCGACCGCCGCCGCCGTCGAGAGCATCGCCCAGAGCGGCAGCGCCCGCGCGCCCGCGATCATCGAGGCCTTGCAGGATGGCCGTCTTCTTTACTCGGCCGAGAGCAAGAGCGTTCTCGTCAAGGGTAAGGACGAGGCGCTGACCGACGCCGCGACCGGCGCGAAAATCGCGGCCGCGCCGGGCGATCTCAAGGCCGTGCGCCTCAACAATCGCCTGCGCCGCGTCGTCGATGCAGCCGTCGGCGCGCTGACGCTGATGTCGCCCGATCCGGCGCGCCGCCGCGAGGCCGCCGCCGCCGTTTTCAAGTCGCGCGACGAAGGCACGTTGCCGACGCTCGACGCCGCCATCGCCAAGGAAACCGACGAAGGCGTGAAAACCGCGCTGCAGCAGGCGCGCGCGTCGGTCGTACTCGCCAAGGCCGACGCCAGCGACGCCGACAAGATCGAGGCCGTCGCCACGCTGCGCGCACGGGGGGATCAAGATTCCCTGGCGATTCTCACGGGCCTTGCCGCCGGCCCCGAGACCATCGTCAAGCAATCGGCGCAGGCCGCCGTCGCCGCGATCGAGTCCCGTCTCTCGCTGTGGCGCAATCTTCAGAACGTCTGGTACGGGCTCTCGCTCGGCTCCGTCCTGCTGCTCGCCGCCATCGGGCTCGCCATCACCTTCGGCGTGATGGGCGTCATCAACATGGCGCATGGCGAAATGGTGATGCTGGGCGCCTACGCCACCTTCGTCGTGCAGGAATACGCCCGCGCGAAATGGCCGGCGCTGTTCGACTATTCGCTGTTCATCGCGATCCCGCTGGCCTTTCTCTTCACCGGCCTTGTCGGCGTTCTGATCGAGCGCACGATCATCCGCTTCCTCTACGGCCGCCCGCTCGAGACGCTGCTCGCCACCTTCGGCGTCTCGCTCGTGCTGCAGCAGGCGGTGCGCACGATCTTCGGCGCCAACAATCGCGAGGTCGGCGCGCCCTCCTTCATGGCCGGCTCCTTCCAGCTCGGCGGCCTCGAGATCACCTATGGGCGCATGTGGATCATCGTCTTCGCGCTCGTCGTCTTCGCCGCCCTGCAACTGCTGCTGCGCTTCACCTCATTCGGCCTGCGGATGCGCGCGGTGACGCAGAACCGCCGCATGGCCTCCTCGATGGGCATCGACACCAACCGCATCGACGCGCTGGCCTTTGGCCTCGGCTCCGGTATCGCCGGCATGGCGGGCGTCGCGCTGTCGCAGATCGACAATGTCTCGCCGAACCTCGGCCAGAGCTACATTATCGACAGTTTCATGGTCGTCGTCTTCGGCGGCGTCGGCAATCTCTGGGGCACGCTGCTCGGCGCCGCCACGCTCGGCGTCGCGAACAAGTTTCTCGAGCCCTTCGCCGGCGCCGTGCTCGGCAAGATCGCCCTGCTCGTCTTCATCATCCTGTTCATCCAGAAGCGTCCGCGCGGACTGTTCGCGCTCAAGGGCCGCGCGGTGGAGGCCTGAGCCATGCTGACCTCCCGCTTCCTCGCGCTGCTCGACCGCCGCTCGGCCATCGCCGTCGCCCTGCTCGCCGCCGCCGCCATCCTCGTGCCGGTCCTACTTCTGGCGACGCCGCAGAGTTTTCCGCTGCACATGCCGCCCTATGTCGTGGCGCTCATCGGCAAATATCTGTGCTACGCCATCCTCGCCGTCGCGCTCGATCTCGTCTGGGGCTATTGCGGCATTCTCTCGCTCGGCCACGGCGCCTTCTTCGCGCTCGGCGGCTACGCCATGGGCATGTATCTCATGCGCCAGATCGGCGCGCGCGGCGTCTACGCCAACCCGGTCCTGCCCGACTTCATGGTCTTCCTGAACTGGAAGGAATTGCCGGTCGCCTGGTGGGGCTTCAACTGGTTCGGCTACGCCATGCTGATGGTGCTGGTCGTGCCCGGCCTGCTCGCCTTCGCCTTCGGATGGCTCGCCTTTCGCTCGCGCGTCACCGGCGTCTACCTGTCGATCATCACGCAGGCGATGACCTATGCGCTGCTGCTCGCCTTCTTCCGCAACGACATGGGGTTCGGCGGCAACAACGGCCTCACCGACTTCAAGGACATTCTCGGCTTCAACGTGCAGTCGGACGCGACCCGCGCCGCGCTGTTCTCGGTTTCGGCGCTCGCGCTGATCGCCTCGATCCTGATCGGCCGCTTTCTCGTCACATCCAAGTTCGGCAAGGTGCTGATCGCCATCCGCGACGCGGAATCGCGCGCGCGATTTCTTGGCTACCGCGTCGAGAACTACAAGCTCGCGGTGTTCACGCTGTCGGCGATGATGGCCGGCGTCGCCGGCGCGCTCTACGTGCCGCAGGTCGGCATCATCAACCCGTCCGAATTCTCGCCCGCGCAATCCATCGAGGCGGTCATCTGGGTCGCGGTCGGCGGGCGCGGCACGCTGGTCGGCGCCGCGCTCGGCGCGCTCATCGTCAACTTCGCCAAGACCTGGTTCACCGGCGCTCTGCCGGAATACTGGCTGTTCGCGCTCGGCCTTCTGTTCGTTCTGGTCACGCTGTTCCTGCCGAAAGGCGTGCTCGGCCTCATCGACAATCTCAAGCGCAAACAGAGGCGGGCGCCCGCCAATGGCGACGTCGCCGAGAACGGCGCGCAGACGGCGGCGAGGTGAGAAAGATGGACGAAGCGATCCTCACGCGTTCCCTGCTCTATCTCGACGGCGTCGAAGTGTCCTTCGACGGCTACCGGGCGCTGCGCGGCCTCTCGCTCATTCTCGAGCCCGGCGAGATGCGCGCGATCATCGGCCCGAACGGCGCCGGCAAGACGACGATGATGGACGTCATCACCGGAAAGACGCGGCCGGACGAGGGCGTCGTCTTCTTCGGCGGCTCGCAGGACCTCACCCAGCTCGACGAAGCCTCGATCGCCGAGCTCGGCATCGGCCGCAAGTTCCAGAAGCCGACCGTGTTCGAAAGCCAGTCGGTGGAAGACAATATCCTTCTCGCCTTGAAGGCGCCGCGCACGGCGCGCGCGACGCTGTTCGGCAAGCCAGCGCCGGAAACGGCGGAGCGCATCGACAGGATTCTCGAAACGACCAGGCTGACCGACCACCGCTTCCGCATGGCGGCCGATCTCTCGCATGGCCAGAAGCAATGGCTGGAGATCGGCATGCTGCTCGCGCAGGACCCGAAATTGCTGCTGGTGGACGAGCCCGTCGCCGGCATGACCGACGCCGAGACCATGCAGACCGCAGAGCTGTTGCGCGAGATCGCGAAGGACCATTCCGTCGTCGTCGTCGAGCACGACATGGATTTCGTGCGCGAACTGGGCGTCAAGGTGACGGTGCTGCACGAGGGCGCGGTGCTGGCGGAAGGGCCGCTCGATCAGGTGTCGGCCGATCCGCAGGTCATCGAAGTGTATCTGGGGCGCTGAACCATGCTCGCGGTCGAAAACATCGATCTCTTCTACGGCGCTGCGCAGGCGCTGCGCGGCGTTTCGCTGAAGGCCGCCGTTGGCAAGGTGACCTGCGTGCTCGGCCGCAACGGCGTCGGCAAGTCCTCGCTCTTGCGCGCCATCGTCGGGCAGCAGGCGATCCGCTCCGGCAAGATCCTGTGGGGCGACGACGACATTTCGAAACTCACCCCGCATGTGCGCGCGCGAAAAGGCGTCGCCTACGTGCCGCAGGGCCGCGAGATCTTTCCGCTGCTCACCGTGAAGGAGAACCTCGAGACCGGCTACGCCGCCGCGCCGCGCGGCGAGCGATATACGCCCGACGAAATCTTCGATCTCTTTCCCGTGCTCGCCTCCATGATGGGCCGGCGCGGCGGCGACCTCTCCGGCGGGCAGCAGCAGCAGCTCGCCATCGGCCGCGCGCTGGTGACGCGGCCGAAGCTGCTCGTGCTCGACGAGCCGACCGAGGGCATCCAGCCCTCGATCATCAAGGACATCGGCCGCGCCATCGTGCATCTGCGCGCCAAAGGCACGATGGCCATCGTGCTGGTCGAGCAATATTTCGACTTCGCCAAGGAGCTCGCCGACGATTTCATCGTCATGGACCGCGGCCAGGTCGTCATGGCCGGCGACCGCGCCTCCATGAACGAAAAGGACGTGCGGCAGAAGATTTCGGTGTAGGCTCCACAACGAACGATGGTCGTCCCCTCTCCCGCGAAGCGGGGGAGGGATAGGGAGGGGGGTTAGGCCGCTAGTTGATGCTGCAAGCAAGGCCCCCTCTCCAACTCTCCCCCGCTTCGCGGGAGAGAGGGTCCCAAGCGTCGCCGGTCATGCCCCGCGCCCGTGGCGAAATTCGCGCGGACTTCGCCGCGCATGGCGCACACACCCGCATCGATCGTCTCTACGAGACCGGCGGCCTGCGCCTGCGCTTTCCGAAAGCGCGCGACTTCTGTGAAGGCGTGATCGTCAATACGGCCGGCGGCGTCGTCGGCGGCGACCATGCGCGTCTCTCGCTTGCCGCCGGCCCCGGCGCGCGCGTCGCGCTCACCACGCAATCGGCGGAAAAAATCTACCGCACGGACGGACCGCCCGCCGGTATCGAAACGTCGCTGAAGCTGGAATCCGGCGCGACGCTCGACTGGCTGCCGCAGGAAACCATCCTGTTCGACCGCGCCGCGCTCGTCCGCTCGCTCGACGTCGACATGGCCGCCGACGCGCGGCTCGTCGCCTGCGAGAGCGTCGTCTTCGGCCGTCTCGCCATGGGCGAGACTTGCGTCGCCGGAAATTTCCTCGACCGCTGGCGCGTGCGCCGCGCGGGCAAACTCGTTTTCGCTGAAGACGTGCGGCTCGACTCCCCGGCCGCGCTGCTCGCGCGCCCCGCCGTCGGCGCCGGCGCGCGCGCGCTGGCGACGCTGCTCTACGTCGCGCCTGATGCGCCCGCGCGGCTCGAGGATTGTCGCGCCGCGCTGACGGACGCGCCTTGCGAATCCGGCGTCAGCGCGCTCGACGGCTTTCTCGTCGCGCGCCTCGTTTCGTCCTCGCCAGAAAACCTGCGTCTGGCTATTCTCTCCCTGTTTTCGCATCTCCTCGGCCGCGCCGCGCCGCGCGTGTGGCAATAGAAGACATTCAGACAAATTGCGGAGCGTTTTCGATGAACCTGACGCCGCGTGAAAAGGACAAGCTGCTGATCGCCATGGCGGCGATGGTGGCGCGCCGCCGTCTCGAGCGCGGCGTCAAGCTCAACCATCCCGAGGCCATTGCGCTCATCACCGATTTCGTCGTCGAGGGCGCGCGCGACGGCAGGAGCGTCGCCGAGCTGATGGAAGCCGGCGCGCATGTCGTCACGACAGAGCAGGTGATGGACGGCATCGCCGAAATGATCCACGACGTGCAGGTGGAGGCGACCTTCCCGGACGGCACGAAGCTCGTGACCGTCCATCGCCCGATCCGTGGTCCGCATTCGAAGTTGACGCCCGGCGAGATCGTCACGCCTGAAGGCGAGATCGTGATGAACGAGGGGCGCGAGACGCTGACGCTGACGGTGGCCAACAGCGGCGACCGGCCGGTTCAGGTCGGCTCGCACTATCATTTCTTCGAGACCAATCCGGCGCTGAAATTCGAGCGCGCGCGCACGAAGGGGATGCGGCTCGACATTCCCGCCGGCACGGCGGTGCGCTTCGAGCCCGGCCAGTCGCGCGAGGTGCGGCTGGTGGCGATATCAGGCAAGCGCGAGGTCTACGGTTTCCGCCAGGACGTGATGGGCAGGGTTTGAGGAGCGCCGGATGAGCAACGCCAGGAAGACCTCGCTCCCCCGCGCCGCCTACGCCGACATGTTCGGCCCCACGGTCGGCGACAAGGTGCGCCTCGCCGACACCGACCTTTTCATCGAGATCGAGCGCGACTTCACGACCTACGGCGAGGAAGTGAAATTTGGCGGCGGCAAGGTGATCCGCGACGGCATGGGCCAGTCGCAGGTCTCGCGCGCCGATGGCGCGGCCGATACGGTCATCACCAACGCCGTCATTCTCGATCACTGGGGGATCGTGAAGGCCGACGTCGCCATTCGCGACGGCAGGATCGCGGCCGTCGGCAAGGCCGGCAATCCCGACATCCAGCCGCACGTGAATATCGTCATCGGGCCGGGCACCGAGATCATCGCCGGCGAAGGCAAGATACTCACGGCCGGCGGTTTCGACACGCATATCCATTTCATCTGCCCGCAGCAGATCGAGGAGGCGCTGATGTCGGGCGTCACCTCCATGCTCGGCGGCGGCACGGGGCCTGCGACCGGCACATTCGCCACCACCTGCACGCCCGGCCCCTGGCACATCGCGCGCATGATCGAGGCGGCCGACGCCTTCCCGATGAACCTCGGCTTCGCCGGCAAGGCGAACGCCGCGCTGCCGGCCGGACTGGTGGAGCAGGTGGAGGGGGGCGCTTGCGCGCTCAAGCTGCACGAGGACTGGGGCACGACGCCGGCCGCCATCGATTGCGCCCTGTCGGTCGCCGACGATCACGACATTCAGGTGATGATCCACACCGATACGCTGAACGAGAGCGGCTTCGTGGAGGATACGATCAAGGCCTTCAAGGGCCGCACCATCCACGCCTTCCATACCGAAGGCGCGGGCGGCGGCCATGCGCCGGACATCATCTCGGTCGCCGGCCTGCCGAACGTCCTGCCGTCCTCGACCAATCCGACGCGGCCGTTCACGAAGAACACGCTCGACGAGCATCTCGACATGCTCATGGTCTGCCATCATCTGGATTCGTCGATCCCGGAAGACCTCGCCTTTGCCGAGAGCCGCATTCGCAAGGAGACGATCGCGGCCGAAGACATCCTGCACGATATCGGCGCGCTCTCGATGATGTCGTCGGATTCTCAGGCCATGGGCCGGGTCGGCGAGGTGATCATTCGTACATGGCAGACGGCGGACAAGATGAAGCGGCAGCGCGGGGCTCTGCCGGGCGAAGACAACAACGACAATCTGCGCGCAAAACGCTATGTCGCGAAATACACGATCAATCCGGCGATCGCGCATGGCGTGTCGGCCTATATCGGCTCGGTGGAAGCCGGCAAGCTCGCCGATCTCGTGCTGTGGACGCCGGCCTTCTTCGGCGTGAAGCCCGACCTGATCCTCAAGGGCGGCATGATCGCGGCGGCCGCGATGGGCGATCCCAACGCCTCGATTCCGACGCCGCAGCCCGTGCACTACCGGCCGATGTTCGGCGCCTATGCGGGCGCGCGAAAGGCGACGTCGCTCACCTTCGTGTCGCAGGCCGCGCTCGACAAGGGCCTGCAATCGAAGCTCGCGATTTCGCGGCCGCTCGTAGCGGTGAAGAACACCAGATCCGGCATTTCCAAGAAGAGCCTGATTCACAACGACGCGACGCCCGACATCCGCGTTGACCCCGAGACCTATCGCGTGACGGCGGACGGCGTCCTGCTGACCTGCGAGCCTGCCGACAAGCTGCCGATGGCGCAGCGCTATTTCCTGTTCTAGTCTCGCCCTCCCGAACAGGGAGGGAACGGCAATGATGATCATTCTGGCGAAGGGCGTCGTCCGCCCGGATCGGCGCGAGGCCTTCATCGCGGCGGCGCGCGAACAGATCGTCGAGACGCGCAAGGAGCCCGGCTGCATCTCATACGACTTCTTCGAGAGCCAGACCGAGCCGAACACCTTCGTGTTCAACGAGCGCTGGAAGTCGCAAGAAGCGGTCGACGCGCATTTCCAGACGGATCACATCAAGAAGTTCATGAGCGTCGTGCCCACTTGCGTCGCCGAGCCGCCCGTGATCGAAGTCGTGGAAGTCGCGAAGATCGGGCCGCTCGGCGGCTGACGCGCGGAAATGCAAGCGAGGGAACATGATCTACGTCGTCGCCACGATCACGATAAGGCCGGAAAAACGCGAGGAGACGCTCGCCGCCGCGCGCGTCGCCATCGCGGCGACGCAGGCCGAGAAGGGCTGCATCGGCTACGACCTGCACGAGAGCGTGACCAGGCCCGGGACATATGTCTTCGTCGAGCGCTGGGAAAATCGCGACGCGCTGACCGCGCACATGAACGCCGAACATTTCAAGGTTTGGCGCAAGGCCGGCGCCGAAGGGATCACATCGCGCAGGATCGAGATTATTTCCGACGGCAAGGTCGAGATCATGTGATGCATCTCGTTCGTGACAACGAAGCGTCGCCTGCGCCGCAGATTTCCTTCGAGCAGTTTCTCGCCGTGGACATCAGGCTCGGCACGGTCCTTGCCGCCACGCCGTTTCCCGAAGCGCGCAAGCCGTCGCTCAAGCTCGAGATCGATTTCGGCCCCGGCGTCGGCGTGAAGAAATCGAGCGCCCAGATCGCGCGCCACTATGCGCCGGAAAGCTTGGTTGGCAGGAAGGTCGCCGCGGTCGTCAATTTTCCGCCGCGCCAGATCGGCAAGTTCATGTCGGAAGTCCTGACTCTCGGCTTTCCCGATGCGGAAGGCGAGGTCGTATTGTTTTCCCCGGACATGCCCGTGCCGAACGGCGCACGGCTGTTCTGAGCGACGAAAAGGCAAAGCGATGAGCGTGCGTGCGATTGAAGTGAAGGCTGCTGGATCCTGGCGCGAGGAGGCCGCCGATACGGTCGTGCTCGATTTCGACGATCGCCATCGTCGCCGCATCGCCATGAAGGGCATTCGCGGCCTCGACTTCGTACTCGACCTGCCCGAAGCGATCATGCTGCGCTCCGGCGATGCGCTGGCGCTGGAAGACGGGCGGCTGGTGGAAGTGCTTTCCGCGCCGGAGCCGCTGCTCGAAATAGCCGCGCGCGACCAGAAGCATCTGGTCCGTGTCGCCTGGCACCTCGGCAATCGTCATCTGCCGACGCAGATCATGGGCGCCAGGCTGCGCATCCGCAGGGATCACGTGATCGCCGAAATGGCGCGCGGGCTCGGCGCGGAGGTGCGGGAGATCGAGGCGCCCTTCGATCCGGAAGGCGGGGCCTATGCGCAGCATGTCGCGACGCACGGGCATGATCACGGGCATCATCATGACCATGATCACGCGCATGGTCATCATCATGACGATCATGACCATGACCACGACCACGATCATTGCGGCTGCGGTCACGACCATCATGATCATGCGCACAAGCCGGGTTAGTGCGTCATTGCGAGGCGCAATTTTCAAAGCCGGATGTATCCGGCTTCGTATTGTGCGACGAGCCAATCCATCTCCGCATCCGGCCGAACGCCCGGAGACGGATTGCTTCGCTTTCAGACGAAGTCGGCAACTTCAAGGGAAGTCGGCAAAAGCCGACTTCCCGGCGCCGACTTCTGTCGGGCTTGCAATGACGGCGTAATGTCCCCCGACATTCTCCTCACCCTCTGGCTCTCGCCGGCCTTCCCTGTCGGCGCCTTCGCCTACAGCCATGGGCTCGAATGGGCCGTCGAGGCGGGCGACGTGCGCGACGAGGCGACGCTCGTCGCATGGCTGGCCGATCTCGTCGAACACGGCAGTGCGCGCGCGGACGCAATTCTGCTTGCGGAATCTGCCCGCGCGACGTCGGCGCGCGACGCACAGCGTCTGCATGACGTCAACGATCTCGCGCTCGCGCTCGCCCCCTCATCGGAGCGGCGTCTCGAAACCGCGCAGCAGGGCCGGTCCTTTCACGTCGCCATATCAGCCGCTTGGTCCAACGCAACGATCGAATGGGCCGATACAACACTGACGGACGAAATCGCTTACCCGATCGCCGTCGGCCTCGCCTGCGCGGCGCACGACATTCCCGTGGCTCGCGCCTGCGAGGCTTTCGCGCTGGGCTTCGTCGCCAATCTCGTCTCCGCCGCCGTGCGCCTCAGTATCATCGGCCAGACGCAGGGGCAGCGCGCGCTGGCGGCGCTCGCTGCGCCCGTCGCCGCGCTCGGCGCAGCGGCGGCGCAGGCCTCGCGCGACGATCTGGGTTCCGCCGCCTTCCGCTCGGACATCGCTTCCATGCGGCACGAAACGCAATATTCCCGTCTCTTCAGGAGTTGATCATGGCGTCCTCTCACGGCCCGCTACGCGTCGGCATCGGCGGCCCCGTCGGGTCCGGCAAGACTGCGCTGATGGAAGTTCTCTGCAAACGGCTGCGTGAGAAATACGAGATCGCGGCGATCACCAACGACATCTACACGAAGGAGGACGCGCGCATTCTGACCGAGGCCGGCGCGTTGGCGGCGGACCGCATCATGGGCGTGGAGACCGGCGGTTGTCCGCACACGGCGATCCGCGAGGACGCTTCCATCAATCTCGCGGCCATCGCGGATATGCGGAAGAAATTTCCGGACCTCGACATCATTCTGGTCGAATCGGGCGGCGACAATCTTGCGGCGACCTTTTCGCCGGAACTTGCCGACCTCACCATCTACGTGATCGATGTGTCGGGCGGCGAGAAAATTCCACGCAAGGGAGGTCCGGGCGTCACGCGCTCCGACCTGCTCGTCATCAACAAGACGGATCTCGCGCCTTACGTCGGCGCCTCGCTGGAGGTGATGGCGCGCGACGCGAAGACGCAACGCCGCGACCGGCCCTTCGTGATGGCGAATATGAAATCAGGCGAAGGCGCGGACACGATTGAGCGATTCATTCTGGAGAAGGGCGGTTTGGCGTGATCTCCCGCTAAGCCCTGGCGTCATTGCGAGGAGCTCCGGCCTGTTCGCCGCAGGCGGTTTCCGCCGAAGCGACGCAGCAACCCGTTCGTTGCGAATTGGCCCGGTGAACGAATTCCTTCGCTGCGCGCAACGGCGGCTTTATTGCCGCCCCACCAACCCGCGCGCGACGATCATCCGCATGATCTCGTTCGTGCCTTCGAGGATCTGGTGCACGCGCAGGTCGCGCACGATCTTCTCGAGGCCGTAATCGCTGAGATAGCCGTAGCCGCCATGCAATTGCAGCGCGGCATTCGCGATGTCGAATCCCGCGTCGGTCGCGAATTTCTTGGCCATGGCGCACAGCCGCGTCGCATCGGGGGACTTCGCGTCGAGCGCGGCGGCCGCGCGCCAGAGAAACGTGCGCGCCGCCTCCAGATCGATCGCCATGTCCGCGAGCTTGAATTGGAGCGCCTGGAATTCGGCGAGCGTCTTGCCGAAGGCCTTGCGCTCGCCCATGTAGCCGACCGCCTTGTCGAGCGCGGCCTGCGCGCCGCCGAGCGAACAGGCGGCAATGTTGAGGCGCCCGCCGTCGAGGCCGGCCATGGCGATCTTGAAGCCGATCCCCTCCGGTCCGATGCGGTTCGACGCCGGCACGCGGCATTTGTCGAAGATCACCGCGCGCGTCGGCTGCGCGTTCCAGCCCATCTTCTTTTCGTTGGCGCCGAAGGACAGGCCTTCCGTCCCGCCGGGCACGACGATGGTCGAGACGCCGCGTGCGCCATCGTCGCTCGTGCGCGCCATCACCACATAGAAATCGTGCGGATTGCCGGCGCCGGAGATGAACTGCTTTTGCCCCGTGAGCACATAATGGTCGCCGTCGCGTTCGGCGCGCGTGCGCAGGGCGGCGGCGTCGGAGCCCGCGCCCGGCTCGGTCAGGCAATAGGAGGCGAGCTTGTCCATGCTGCACAGGGCCGGCAGCCACATGCGCCGCTGGGCGTCCGAACCATAGGCGTCGATCATCCAGGCGCACATGTTGTGAATCGAGATGTAGGCGGCGATCGTCGGGCATCCCGTCGCCAGCGCCTCGAAGATCAGCGCCGCATCCAGCCGCCCGAGACCGGAGCCGCCGACGTCCTCCTTGATGTAGACGCCGCCCATGCCGAGCGCGGCGGCCTCGCGCAGCGTGTCGACGGGGAAATGCTTCTTCTCGTCCCATTCGAGCGCATGAGGCGCCAGCTTCTCGCGCGCGAAGTCGAGCGCCATGTCGCGGATCGCGACGCGGTCTTCGCTGAGGTCGAAATTCAAGGGCGCCTCCCTGCTGTTGCGTGTTCCCTAGCAGAAAACGGCGGGCGGAAAACGCCAATCGACGGGAGGCGGCTGTGTCAAAATCCCCTGCGCGTCATGGCCGGGCCTGACGCCTATCTCCCTCGCGTCACTCCGCCGCCGTGCGCGTCCCGCCGAGCAGGTCTCGTTGCGCGGGCGCGGCCGAGGCTTGCGAAAAGTCCATCTGGTCGATCCGGTCGCCGCGCTTGGCGATCTTGTCGGAGGAGGTGACGATCGCCGTCACGTCGTCCTGCGCCTGCCGGAAATGCGTGTCGAGCTTGACGACGCGGTCGCGCAGGCGACGCACGTCGTCGGCGAGCTTGCGCACCTCGTCCTGGATGATGTGCGCCTGCTCGCGCACGCGCGCGTCGCGCACGATCGCCTGCATCACCTGGATCGCCATCATCAGCAGCGACGGCGAGACGATAATGACGCGCGCCCGGTGCGCGCGCTGCACGACCTCGTCGAAATGTTCGCTCAAATCGGCGTAGACCGCTTCCGACGGCACGAAGAGCACGGCCAGGTCCTGCGTCTCGCCGGGGATCAGGTATTTCTCCGAAATATCCTTCACGTGCCTCAGGAGGTCGTTCTTGACGCGCGTCGCGGCGCGGCCGCGCTCCTCGTCCGAGCGCGCCTCGCGAAAGGCGGTGAAGCCCTCGAGCGGAAACTTGGCGTCGACCGCCAGCAGCCGCTCGTCCCCCGGCAGCCGCACGACGCAGTCCGGCCGCACGCGCGTCGACAGCGTCCACTGGAAATCGTAGGCGTCCGGCGGCAGGCCGTCGCGCACGATCGCCTCCATGCGGCCCTGCCCATAGGCGCCGCGCGCCTGCTTGTTGGCGAGAATATCCTTGAGGCCCACCACTTCCTGCGCGAGCCCGTTCAGCCGCGTCTGCGCGGCGTCGATCACCGCCAGTCGCTCGTTCAGCCTGCCGAGATTCTCGCCCTGCGTGCGCGCGGCCTGTTCGATGCCCTGGCCGACGCGATGCTGCACGGCGTCGAGCCGCTCGGAGACGAGGCGGGCGAGATCGGACTGCCGCGAACCCAGCACTTCGGCGACCGTCTGCATCCGGCCGGCGAGTTCCGCCGAGGCGCGGTTCAGCTCGGCCATCTTGTCGTCCATCTCGCGCTGGCGCTCGGCGGCGACGGCCGCGTCCGACAGGCGCATGCGCGACGCGCGGATCAGGATGATCGACACGACGGTCAGGAGAAGCAGCGCCGTCGCGCCGCCGACCAGCAGCACGTCCAGCAGGCGGACGGGCGCGCCGGCGAGGACGAAGAGAATCCGATCCATCGCAATCGACTAGCACGATTCGGCCGGCGACGCGAACGAATGGGGAACATGCGCGCTTTGATCTGGAATCAGGCGGGACACATTCGGCATTTGGCATGGGTTCGTCGACAGCGACCCACGGAAGGCGCAGATGCGGGACTCCATTTCAATCGTATTCGCCGGCTCCGGCGGCGCCGGCGCGATCACGGCGGGCAGCGCCTTCCTGCAGGCGGCGGCGCGCGCCGGCTATTACGGCCTCATGACCAAGCTCTCCGGCGCGCAGGTGCGCGGCGGCGAGGCCGCGGCGCTGGTCGAGATCGGCGTCGCGCCGCTCGACGCCCAGCCCGACCGCTTCGACGTTCTGGTCGCGCTCGACTGGGACAATGTCGGCAAGTTCGCGCCGGAACTGCCGATGGACGCGGCGAGCATCGTGCTGGCCGATCCCGCCGCCGGCAAGCCGGCCGACGCCATCGTCGCGACCGGCGCGCGTCTTGTCGATTTTCCCCTGTCCAAACTCGCCGCCGACGTGAAGGGGCGCGGCAACATGGTCGCGCTCGGCGCGGCGGCCGCCCTTGCGGGTCTGGACGGCGGCGCGGTGGAACAATCCATTCGCGCGCTGATCGGCGGCAAGGGCGAGGCCGCCATCGCGGCGAGCCTTGCGGCGGTCGCCGCGGGCGCGGCGGCGGCGCGGCCAATTGAAAGCGACATATCGTTGAAGCCCGGCCATCCCGGCCGCCGCTGGTTCGGCAGCGGCAACGAGGCGATCGGCCTCGGCGCGCTGCGCGGCGGCGTGGGTTTCGTCGCCGCCTATCCGATCACGCCGGCGACCGAGATCACCGAATGGCTGGCGCCGCGCATGAAGGCGGTCGGCGGCCGCGCCATGCTGGCGGAAGACGAGATCGCGGCGATCAACATGGCGGTCGGCGCCAGTTTTGGCGGAACGCCCTCCCTGACCGTGACGTCCGGTCCTGGCCTGTCGCTCAAGGTCGAGACCATCGGCCTCGCCATTTCCGCCGAAATTCCGCTGGTCATCGTCGATGTCATGCGCGTCGGCCCCTCGACCGGCATCCCGACCAAGAGCGACCAGGGCGATCTCGATCTCGCGCTCTACGGCACGCATGGCGACGCGCCGCGCATCGTGCTCGCGCCCATGTCGATTTCCGATTGCGCGCTGACGACCGAGCGCGCCGTGCATCTCGCCGAAGCCCTGCAGACGCCGGTCTTCGTCCTCTCCGACCAATCGCTGGGACAGACGCAGACGATCATCGACGAGCCGACGGAACGCGCCGCGCCGATGACGCGGCTGATGGACAGCGACAGGACCGGCGCCGATTTCCGCCGTTATCAGCCGACATCAGACCATGTTTCGCCCATGCCCGCGCCCGGCGCCGAAGGCCGGCAGTGGGTGGCGGAAGGCCTGAGCCACGACGAATTCGGCCATCCCTCCAACGCCGCGCGTTTCCACGTCGCGGGCCTGAACAAGCGCCGCGACAAGATCGAAGGCTTCGACTACGGCGACTTGTGGGGCGAGGTCTCGGGCGAGGGCGATACGGTCATCCTCGCCTTCGGGTCGAGCGTCGGCCCGGTGAAGGAAGCCGCACGCCGCCTGCGCGAGCGCGGCGTCGCGATCAAGGTGGTCGGCTTGCGGCTCATTGCGCCGATTCCGAAGAAAGAAATCGCCGAGGCGATCTCGGGCGCGCGCCGCGTCATCGTCGTCGAGCAGAATCACACGGGCCAGCTCTATCGCCATCTGCTCGGCGCCAAGGCCTTGCCGCCCGAGGCCGAGAGTCTCGCGCGGCCTGGCCCCGCTCCCTTCCGTCCCGGCGAAATCGCCGCTCACATCGCTTGAGGCCGACATGGACGCAACTGCGCATGAAATGGCGGCGTGCAGCCGCCCCGACCTGACGCTGAAGGATTTCAAGTCGGGCGTCGAACCGATCTGGTGTCCGGGCTGCGGCGACTTCGGCGTGCTGCAATCGCTGCAGCGCGCGCTCGCCGCCAACGGCCGGCCGCCGCACGAGGTGGCGCTGGTCTCCGGCATCGGCTGTTCCTCGCGCCTGCCGGCCTATACCAGCGCCTATGGCTTTCACGGCGTGCACGGGCGCGCGCTGCCGGTGGCGACGGGATTGAAGCTCGCGCGGCCCGATCTCGAAGTCGTCGTGGTCGGCGGCGACGGCGATGGCTATTCGATCGGCGGCAATCACTTCATGCACGCCTGCCGCCGCAACGTGAACCTCACCTACATCGTCATGGACAATCGCGTCTACGGCATGACCAAGGGCCAGCCCTCGCCGACGACGGAAGCCGATTGGGATAGCGACATCGCGCCGGGCGGCGTCGGCGTCAGCCCGTTCTCGCCCGTGGCGATCGCGCTCGCCGCCGGCGCCAATTTCGTGGCGCGCGGCTTCGCGCTGGACGTCAAGCCGCTCGCCGACATTCTGGTCGCGGCGATGAAGCATCCGGGCTTCAGCTTCGTGGAAGTGCTGTCGCCCTGCATCACGTTCCGGCCCGAGGAAATGGACTGGAAGAAGTCGATCAAGCGCAACGCGCTCGAGACGACGAGCGACCGCAGGGCGGCGATGGCCGCCGTGATGGGCGCCGACGAATTGATGAGCGGCATCATCTTTGCGGGCGACCGGCCATCCTATGCGGAGGCCTTGCCGTCGCCCGAAGGGCTCGCCGACATCGAGAACGAATTCATTCTCGATCCGGCGGCGTGAACGAAAAAAGGCGCGCCGTCGCCGGCGCGCCTTCCGCATTCAGGCGAATGCGCGTCAGTTGGTCATCTTGAACGTGTCCGTCAGGATCGGTCCGAACAGCACCCAGCGCTTGCCGTCGAACTTCATCATCTGGAACTGCTTGTTGATGCGATAATCGTCGGGCTCGCCGCCGGACGTCATGCCGGGCAGGGCGAGATCGGGGACGAATTTCGGGTCGAGGTTCGTGGCCTGCTTCATGATGTTGGCGCGGGTGAGGTTGTCGCCGCATTGCTTCAGCGCCTGGATCAGCACCTGCGAAGTCGAATATCCGTACGAATTGAAGCTGCTGCTGGCGTCTCCGTCCGGATAGTATTTGGCCATGAACGCCTTGTAGCGCTTCATGCCCTCGTCGTTGTCCCACTGCGGATCGAGCGGGTCCTTGCCGTAATTTACGGAAATGATGCCGGTCGAATTCTCGAGACCGGCCGGCGCCATGACGGCGCCAACCGATGTCGCGTTGATGTCGAGGATGTGGACCGGCTTCCACCCGAGCTCTGCGGCCTTCTTGATCGCCTGCGCGGCAAATTTCGGCGTCGTGGCGTTGAAGAACAAGTCGGCGCCGGAGCCCTTGAGCTTGACCATCTGGGAGTCGATGGTCGGATCGCTCAGTTCGTAGGATGCGTCGGCGACGATCATCGAAGCCTTGCTTCCGAGCGCGTCGCGCAGGCCCTTCAGATAATCCTTCCCGAGATCGTCGTTTTGATAGAGCACGGCGATCTTCGCGTTGGGATGATTGGCAAGGATATATTGCGCGTAGATGTGGCCTTCAGACTGATAGTTCGGATTGAAGCCGAGGGTCCACGGGAAGTTTTTCGGATCGGTGAACCGGGTCGCGCCGGTCGCCGCGAACAATTGCGGGATCTTCCTGTCGTTGAGATATTTCTGCACGGCGGCGTTCGGCGGCGTTCCGATGAGCTGGAACGTCGCCAGCACTTCGTCGCTCTCGACGAGCTTGCGCACCTGCTCCACGGTCTTGGGCGGGTTGTAGGCGTCGTCGTACTGGATCAGGTTGATCTTGCGGCCGTTCACGCCGCCCTGATCGTTGATCATCTTCATATACGCGGCTTGCGCCTTGCCGATTGTGCCGTAGGCGGAGGCGGGGCCGGAAAGAGGGATCGTCTGGCCGATCTTGATTTCCGTGTCGGTCGCGCCCGTATCGTATTTCTTCTGCGCGAATGCGGCGCTGGAAACGGCCAGACCGGCAGCGAGCGCGACGGCGCTCGCAAGTCTAAAGTTCTTCATGCGTTTCAACTCCCGAAACGGGCGCGCGATGCGTTGCCGCGCGACCTCGGCGGGGAGCCTAACCTTATTCGCGCCGGGCGTAAAAGCCGGAAGTTGGGGAGCGCCTCGCCAACGGCGGCTTGCCGGTTTTCATGCGCGCGGCGCCTAGCTTGACAGTTAAGGCCCGCCGCGCGCGGGGCTGCTCGTGCGGACATCGGCTGCGGTCATGTCCGCGCCTGCCGTCAGCCGACTTCGCGCTTCTCGGGCGCGATCACACGTTCGCCTGAGTCACGAACTTGGTGTTGAGATAGCCTTCGATCGCCTCCAGTCCGCCCTCCGAGCCGTAGCCCGAGTCCTTCATGCCGCCGAACGGCACTTCGGGAAGCGACAGGCCGTGGTGGTTGATCGACAACATGCCGCTCTCCACATCCTGCGACAGGGCGGCCGCCGTCTTCGCCGAGCGCGTATAGGCGTAGGCCGCGAGCCCGTAGGGCAAGCGGTTGGCTTCGGCGACCACTTCCTCGTAGCTCGAGAAGCGCGAGACGGGGGCGAGCGGGCCGAATGGCTCCTCGTTCATGATGCGCGAATCCTTCGAGACGTTGGTCAGCACCGTCGGCTCGAAGAAGAAGCCTTCGTTGCCCATGCGCTTGCCGCCGGTCTCGATCTTCGCGCCATGCTGCACGGCGTCGGCGACGAAGCCTTCCATCGCATCGACGCGGCGCTGGCTGACGAGCGCGCCCATTTTCGAATCGGGATCGACGCCCGGCCCGACCTTGATTGCGCGCACAGTTTCCACGAACTGCGACAGGAAATCATTGTACACGCCGTCCTGCACCAAAAAGCGCGTCGGCGCGACGCAGACCTGGCCGGCGTTGCGGAACTTGTTGGCGGCGAGAATGCTGACGGCGCTCTTGATGTCGGCGTCGTCGAACACGATCGCCGGCGCGTGGCCGCCGAGCTCCATCGTCACGCGCTTCATGTGCTGGCCGGCGAGCGCGGCGAGATGCTTGCCGACGATGGTCGAGCCGGTGAAGCTGATCTTGCGGATGACCGGGTGCGGAATGAGATATTCCGAGACCTCGTGCGGCACGCCGAACACAAGATTGACGACGCCGGCCGGCACGCCGCCGTCGACATAGGCGCGGAACAGCTCCGCGCAGGAGGCCGGCGTATCCTCCGGCCCCTTGACGATGATCGAGCAGCCTGCCGCCACCGCCGCCGAAACCTTGCGCACCGACTGGTTGATCGGGAAGTTCCACGGGGTGAAGGCCGCGACCGGGCCAACCGGCTCCTTGATGACCAGCTGCTCGATGTTGCTCATGCGCGCCGGGACGATGCGCCCGTAGGTGCGCCGCGCTTCTTCCGCGAACCAGTCGATGAGATCGGCCGCCAGATTGGTCTCGAGCAGCGCCTCGCCGACCGGCTTGCCCTGTTCGAGCGACATGATCCTGGCGATGTCGGGCGCGCGCTGGCGCATGATGTCGGCCACCCTGCGCATCGTCTTGTAGCGCTCGAAGGCCGGAACCTTCTTCCACTGGTCGAAGCCCTTTTGCGCAGCGACGAGCGCGCGATCGAGATCGGCCTTCGAGGCGTGCGGCACGGTTCCGATCGACTGGCCGGTCGCGGGATTGAGAATCTCCTGGCTCTTGCCGGAGGTTCCGTCTGTCCATTCGCCGTCGATCAGCAGGCGGACTTTGGGGTAGGCGACGTCGGTCATGGTGTCCTCTGAGTCTGTAATTCGAGGCCGTCATTGCGAGCGAAGCGAAGCAATCCAGCCTCCGGGACTTCATCCAGCGTCGAGGATGGATTGCCGCGTCGCTTCGCTCCTCGCAATGACGGGTGTGGCTACACAGATAGCGCGCTCACCCCGCGGTCGAAAACGCGTAGCGCAGCGAGGCCGCCGCCATTTCGAGCGCGGCGTCGGCGGCGCGCACCACCTTGCCCCAGGTGAGGAAGCCGTGAAGCTGGTCGTTCATGTCGAGATGCCAGACGCGCACGCCAGCTTCTTCCAGCTTGTGCGCGTAGTATCGGCCTTCGTCGCACAGAGGGTCGTGCCGCGCGGTGAGGATGAAGGCCGACGCCACGCCCTTGTGCGAGGGCGCGTGCAGGGGCGAGGCGCGCCAGTCGCCGTGCTCGTGGCCGCCCGCCATGTAATGGTCGCGGAACCAGCGCGCGATGGTCGGCGACAGCGGATAATCGTCCGGCACACGGCCGAAGGAGGGCGCGTCCATCTTCATGTCGACGGCGGGATAGAGCAGGAGCTGGTGCACGAGCTTCGGAGCGACGCCGTCGCGCGCCATCAGCGCCAGCACGGCGGAAATATTGCCGCCGGCGCTGTCGCCGCCGATGGCGAGCCTGTTGGCGTCGACGCCGAGCGTGGACCCCTGGTCGGCGATGTATTGCGCGGCGGCCAGCGAATCCTCGATCGCGGCCGGGAACTTGTGCTCGGGCCCCAGCCGGTAGTCGATCGAGACGACGACGCAGCGCGCGTCGTTGGCGAGCTTGCGGCAGACGTAATCGTGCGTGTCGCGGTCGCCGATCACCCAGCCGCCGCCATGCGCGAAGATCAGCGTCGGCGCGGGGCCGGCGGCCAGATCCTTGCCGCGATAGAGCCGCAGCGGGATCGGGCCGTGCGGGCCGGGCGCGGCGAGGTCGCGCGCTTCCTCCACCTCCGGCAGGTCCGGCTGGAGCAGGGCGCGGCCGGCCAGATAGGCGGCGCGCGCTTCCGGCGCGCTCAGCGTGTTCAGCGGCGGCCGTCCGGCGGCCTTGAGCATGGCCAGCAGATTTTGGGCGTCGGGGTCGATCGGCATGGGGCGTCCTTGTTGTTTCCTCACGAACAATGCGCCAGAAAACAGGCCGGGGAGCAATCGGCCGCCGCCGAAAAAAAAGGGCCACCGGCAAGCCGGCGGCCCAAGTCTAGGGAGGAAACGCCCAAGGAGGGCTAGCAACGAGGGAGGCTCGTTGCATGACGAGAAAATTATGGTGCGCCGCACAAAATGTCAAGCGGTTTCGATATAAACTTTCGGAGGAGGAGCATTGCGCGTGCCGCCTAGCCTCCGCGACGCATCGCGGACTTGAACAATGTGCGCTTTGGCCGCAAGTTCCGGGCATGCGGTTCGTTGACCGGATAGCCCGCCTGCTGATCGCCGCCGCGCTCGCGCTCGCCGCGCCGGCGCTTGTCGGCGCGCCTGCAATGGCCGCTGCGCCGGCGCATGTCGTTGCGCCGCAGGCCGGTCACGACGCAGGCCATGCCGCCCAGGCCAGCGTCTTCCATCATGATTGTAGCGAACCGGCGCCGGCGCCGGCCTCGCATCATGCGGCGCCCGATTGCGTCGTCTGCTGCTGCGCGCTGCCGGCTCTCGCCGCCGCGCCGATGACGTCGCGCGCCGTCGTGCGGCTGCCGCATCTGGAATCGCGCCGCGCCTTCGCGAGCCTCAGCCAGGCCCCGCCCGCTCCGCCGCCGCGCGGCTGACGCAACTCCTCTCGCCTTCAATCCCATCAATCCTCTGCGAGGAGATTTCGTCATGTCCATGACGCATTACATGGAGCTTCTCACGTCGCCGCTGAACCTGTTGCTGTTCATGGCGATCCCGGTCGTGCTGGCCGAAACGCTGGCCATTACCGAGTTCTACATTCTCTACACCAACGCCAAGTCGGGCCCCGTCCGCGCCGTCAACCGCGCGGCCGGCATCGCGGTCGGCGTCTATTTCCTCGGCGTCTTCGTCTACCTGATGCTCAACGCGGTCCTGCCGATCAGTCAGGCCGGCCAGTGGCGCGGCTGGATCGACGTGCTGGCGGTCGGCGCCTATCTCGCCGGCGTCGTGCCGCTCGGCGGCATCGCGCTCCTGGAGCTCGGCCTGATCTTCAAGAACAAGGACGCGCGCCAGAAACTCGCGATCCATGCGGGCCTGATCTCGCTCTTCCTCGTCGTCGGCCATGTCGCCATGGTTTTCGGCATGGTCGATCCGCGCCTCGGCGGCTGGAGCGGCGCTCCCGCGGCCGCCGCCGGCCAGCCCGCGTCCGCGCACGGCTCGCATTGACGGCGTGAAGCCGGCGGCGCGATCTCGGGCGGAAATCGCCAAAGGCGGTTTCTGCCGGCCGGTTGCGCCGCCAGTTGCGTCGCGGCGAAATTAGTTATACAGTATAACAAAATTCATGACGATGCTCGGGCGAACCCGAAGAGCGTCGCGGGAGGGGACATGACGAACGCGATCACGGAGCGCGCGGTCGAACTCGGACCGCAGGACGTCGAGATCGACCGGCACAGGAACGGCATCGTCTATGCGCGCAGCCCGCATGCGCTCGGCGAGATTCCGCGCACGATCACCACGCCTCTCCTGAAATGGGCGAAGCAGACGCCCGACGCCGTCATCGTCGCGCAGCGCGGGCCGGACGGCGAATGGCGCAAGCTGACCTATGCGCAATTCGTGGACCGCATGGAACGCATCGCCGCCGCGCTGCTGGCGCGCGGCCTGTCGCAGGACAAGCCCGTCGCCATCCTCTCCGGCAATTCGATCGAGCATCTGCTGCTGCTCGTCGCCTGCATGCATGTCGGCGTGCCGGCCGCGCCGATCTCCACCGCCTATTCGCTGGTTTCGAGCGACTACGGCAAGCTGCGCTATGTGCTCGACCTGCTCACGCCGGGCCTGATCTTCGCAGACGACGGCGCAGCCTATGGCAAGGCGATTCGGACCGCCGCGCCCAAGGGCGTCGAAATCGTCGCCGTCTCGGGCGGCGCGGATCTCGGCGCCACCGCCTTCGACGCGCTGTCGGCGGACGCGCGGGAAAAAGTCGCAGCCGCCCATGCGGCGGTCGGCCCCGATACGGTCGCCAAAATCCTGTTCACGTCCGGTTCGACCGGAATGCCGAAGGGCGTCATCAATTCTCAGGCGATGATCTGCGCCGACATCGCGCAAGCGGCTTTCGCCATGGCGGAGATCGCCAAGCCGCAGGTCCTCGTCGACTGGCTGCCGTGGAACCACACGTTCGGCTCCAACCAGAACATCCATCTCACCCTCTATTCCGGCGGCGCGCTCTATATCGACGACGGCAAGCCGACGCCCGGCGCCTTCGACGCGACGATCCGCAATCTGAAGGAGGTCGCGCCCACCTGCTATTTCAACGTGCCGAAAGGCTTCGAGCTGCTCGTGCATCGCCTCGCCGAAGACGAGCAATTGCGGAAGAATTTCTTCAGCCGCGTGAAATTCTTCATGTACGCCGGCGCGAGCCTGCCGCAGCACGTCTGGGACGAGCTGGAGCGGCTGGCCTTCGAGACCATCGGCGAGAAGATCCGCATCGTCACCGGCCTCGGCGCGACGGAGACGGGGCCAAGCGTCACCTTCGTCACGCGCGGCGAAGTGCGCGCGGGCATGATCGGCAACCCCATTCCCGGTTGCGAGATCAAGCTCGTGCCCAACGTCGGCAAGCTGGAGCTGCGCGTGCGCGGGCCCAACGTCACGCCCGGCTACTGGCGCCAGCCGGACGCCACGGCGGCGGCCTTCGACGAGGAGGGTTTCTACAAGATGGGCGACGCCATCCGCTTCGTCGATCCGGCCGATCCGCAGAAGGGCTTTGTCTTCGATGGCCGCGTCAGCGAGGATTTCAAGCTGATGACCGGCACCTGGGTCAGCGTCGGCAACCTGCGCGCGTCGATGATCGCGACCTTCGCGCCGCTGCTGCGCGACGCCGTGATCGCGGGCCACGATCGCGAGGAGATCGCCGCAATCCTGCTGCTCGATTCCGACGGCTGCCGCGCGAAATTCCCCGACCTCGCCGATAGCCAGCCCGCCACGCTCGCGGCGCATGCGGGCCTTCGCGCCGCGCTTGCGGAGAAGCTGAAGCTGTTCCAGTCGAAGTCCACGGGATCGTCGACGCGCGTGTCGCGGGTCGTCGTGCTCGACGAGCATCCGTCGATCGACCACGGCGAAGTGACCGACAAGGGCTCGATCAATCAGCGCGCCGCGCTCGCGCACCGCGCGGGGCTGGTGCAGGAACTTTACGGCGAGACGCCGTCAGATCGCGTCATTTCGGCGGGGTAGCCGGCGCGGTTTGGAAATCCGGGCGCAAGCGACTATAGAGGCCCGGCATTTACGACGCAGGACGAACCGAATGTCTGCCGAGCTGGAGGCCGGGCGCGCTGCGCCCGTCGCGCCGGGCGAACGGCCCGCAGCGGCCTCCGCGGCGGCGGCGAGGAAATCGGCCGCCGCGCGCATCGAATTCGCCAATACCTTGCGCGGCGTCGCCGCCATGTCGGTGATCTGCGCCCATCTCGGCAACACCTTCTGGTACTGGCCGGATGTCGTGCAGATGCTGACCGGCATCCCGAACGTGCCGGCGCAGCCCTCGTTTCTCTCCCGCATCGTGCCGGATGCGCTCGGCGGCTGGGGCGTCTCGCTGTTCTTCGTCATCTCGGGCTTCGTCATTCCCTTCTCGCTGGAGCGTTACAGCGTGAAGGGCTTCATCGTCGGCCGCCTCTGGCGCATCTGGCCGACCTGCTGGGTCGGCCTGTCGATCACCGTCGCGGCCGTGCTGATCGGCGTGCATGTCATGGGCGGCGTCGTGCCCTTCACGTTCCGCGACGTGATCACCCACTATTTTCCGCCCTTGGCGGCGATCGCGGATTCGCGCCAGATCGATTCCGTGATGTGGACGCTCGAGATCGAGATGTTCTTCTACATCGTCTGCGCGCTCGCCGCCGCCCGCCTGCGTGACGGCCACTGGACGCTCTGGCTCGTTCCCATAGCCGTCTTCGCGGTCTGGCTGGGCATCGACCAGGTCGTCGCGCAATTGCGCGAAAGCCATCCCGTGCTCGTGCGGCGCCTGACCTATTTCGACCTCGATCCTCCCTACATCGTCTTCATGTTCACGGGCGTCGCCCTCAACCTGTTCCAGCGCGGCAGGCTGCGCCTGCCCGGAACGGTGGCGGCGATTGCCCTGTGCATGGCGCTGTTTGCGGTGTCTCAGAAGATCAGCCAGACGCCGATCAAGTCGAGCGCCGTGGTCTATGGGCTGGGCCTGTGCCTGTTCGTCGCCTGCATGATGGCGCAGGACTGGTTCGGACGTGTGGGAATCCTGCGCTTCTTCAGCGACATTTCCTATCCGATCTACATCATCCACGGCGTTGCGGGATATGTGATCCTCAACGCTATGATGCGCCACGGATGGAATTCGGACGTGGCTTCGGTGTCGACCATCCTCTTCATGATCGGGCTCGCCTGGCTCGTGCATCGCTTCGTCGAAATGCCCACGCACCAGATTGGCCAGAAGATCGCGCGCCGCCTCAGCGAGGAGCGGGCATGAGCGCGACCGTCGAGGCGACCGCCGCTCCCGCCGGCGCAACGGCGGCAAAAAGCGTGGCCGGCAGCCGCATCGAGTTCGCCAACACGCTGCGCGGGATTGCGGCCTTCGCAGTGATCGTCGGCCATCTCTGCGCCGTCTACTGGTTCATGGGGCCCATGGTCGACATACTGACCGGCGTCCCCTACGCGCCCTATGAGGCGCCGATCATTCCAGCGCTCGTGGACCTCGCCTGGCTCGGTCCCTTCGGCGTCGCGCTGTTCTTCACCATCAGCGGCTTCGTCATTCCCTTCTCGCTCGAGCAGTACAGCGTAAAGGGCTTCGTCGTCGGCCGGCTCTGGCGCATCTGGCCCACCTGCTGGGCCGGACTTTCGGTGACGGTGGCGGCCGTTCTCATCGGCGTCCACTTCATGGGCGGGCAGGTCCCGTTCTCGTTCCGCGACGCCGCCAGCCAGTTCTTCCCGCCGTACTCGGCGATCGCCGACGCGCGCCGCATCGATTCCGTCATGTGGACGCTCGAGATCGAGATGTTCTTCTACGGAATCTGCGCGCTGGCGGCGAACCACCTGCGCGAGGGACGGCGCACGCTCTGGCTCTTCCCGGTCGGCATCTTCCTGTTCTGGCTCGGCGTCGACCAGACGGTCGCCTATTTTCACGAATATCCGAGCGTCGCGCGCAAGCTGGCCTCGTTCCACACCGATCCGGTGTTCATTATCTTCATGTTCTGCGGCGTCGCGCTCAACCTGCGTCAGCGCGGCAAGCTGACCCTCCCGCAGACGGCCGCCGCTATCGCGCTGTGCTTCGGCCTGTTCGCGGCGGCTCAATACATTGGCCACATGCCCTTCGTCACGGTTCTTCGCTACTATGCGGGAGGCCTGATCGTCTTCATGGCGGCGATGCGCTTCCAGACGTCGTTCAAGCGCACGCGCGTCACGAAATTCCTGAGCGACATTTCCTATCCGCTCTATGTCGTCCACGGGGTCGCCGGCTACATCACGCTGCATGCGCTGATGCGGCTGCATGTGAACGCGGACCTGGCGATCGTCATCACGATCGCCTTGGCGGTGTCCGTGGCCTATGCGATCCACGTCCTCGTGGAATTGCCGACCCACAGGCGCGGCCAGAAGATCGCGCGGCGCCTCAGCGCCTGATCAGGCGACCGTCTCGATCTTCGGCGCAGCGGCGGGCGTCGGCGCGGCGACAGCCTTGTAGCGCCGGCGGTAGCGCAGCGGCGGCGCCTCGATCCACCGGAAGCTCGCGAGCCCGATCGGAATCATCGCCAGGAAGGCGAGCGTCGCCAGCCCGAGAACTTCGGCGTAGTTGAGCCCCCGGCCGAACAGCAGCTTGGCCAGATCGAACACGAAGAACGGGTGCAGCAGGTAGATCGAGTAGGAAATGCCGCCGATCATAGCGATGAAACGGGAAATGCGTCCGGGCCTGAACAGGTCGGTCTGGTCGTACCAGGCGATCAGGAAGGAGATGCAGGCCGCCTGAATGGTCGGCATGACGATCCACAGCGGCGTGCCGGAGGGATAGCCGCCGCCGCGGAAATTCAGGAACCCGCCGGCCTTGTCGAACTGGTAGTAGAAGAACGAGAAGCCGACGAACACCGCCGCCGCGAGCCAGTGTCTGCCGGCAGCCCAGGCCCTGTGCTTGCACAGGATGATGCCGAGCGCGAATTCGTCGAAGCGGCCGACGATCGTCCAGTAGGACGCCAGTTGCACCTCGCCCTTCCACAGCCAGATGCCGGTGCGCAGGCCGATCGCCGCCCCGATCAGCGCGAACCCGAACCATGTGGAGCGGCGCACGGCCCACAGGATGCCCGGCAGCATCACGTAGAAATGGATCTCGGTGGCGATCGACCAGCCGCCGGCCGGCCAGACGGGGAAGATGAAGCCCTTGAGCAGCGACGTCAGATAGAAGCGCAGGTCGACGAGTTTCAGGATCAGGATCAGGTGGAAGGCGGACAGGAAGAACACCAGAACCAGCAGCGGCGCCAGCCGGAGGAACCTGTTCCACAGGAAGGTGCGGTAGACGATCTGCGAATTGTCGAGGATTTTCGCGAACAGATAGCCGCTGAGGCACATGAAGATGGAGACGCCGATATAGCCCTCGTCGAGCAGCGCGATCGGGAAGAAAGGCGGGGGCGAGCCATAGGCGGCGAGTTCGCCGTTCGGCCCGTGGATGAAATGCCAGACGAACACGGCATAGCAGGCGAAGGCGCGCACATGGTCGAGCTTTTCGTAATATTCGCCGCTCGTCGAGCGCATGTTCTGTCCTGATAGCTTGGCCGGTCGCCGGCGCGCGGGACGAATGGGAGGCCGCACGGCGGAACGACTGCTGCCATACCAATCCCGGGCCGCGGCGCCAAGGCGAGCGCCGGCCCGCCCGGCTGAGACGCCGCGGAATTGACACTTGGGAGGCCTTCTCTTTAAAAGCAGCGCCAAATTCGCAAGCAAAACGCCAAGGTCGCCTTCATGTCGGCCGCATGGTCGCCCGGCCGATCGGAGTCCCTCTCCACATGACGAAGCGCATTGAAAAATGCCGGATTAGCGGTTCCACCAACCTTTTGTCCGTCCTCTCGCTCGGAGACCAGGCGCTGACGGGCGTGTTTCCGGCTTCATCCTCCACGCCGGTGACGGTCGGCCCGCTCGAACTCGTCTGGTGCCCCGATTCCGGCCTGCTGCAGCTCGCCCATGTCTACGAGGCCAGCGAGATGTACGGCGAGAACTACGGCTACCGCTCCGGCCTCAATGCCTCGATGGTGCGCCATCTGACGCAGAAGATCGGCAAGCTCGAGCAATTCGCCGAGCTTCAGGCCGGCGATACCGTCCTCGACATCGGCTCGAACGACGCGACTTCGCTCAAGGCCTATCAGACGCCCGCGCTCAAGCGCATCGGCATCGACCCGACCGGCGCGAAATTCCGGCAGTACTATCCCGACGACATCAAGCTCGTGCCGGATTTCTTCACCGCGAAGAACTTCGACAGCGTGTCGAAGGAACGCGCGAAGATCATCACCTCGATCGCCATGTTCTACGATCTCGAGGACCCGATCGCCTTCGCCCGCGACATCGCGCATTGTCTGCGCCCCGACGGCGTCTGGCACTTCGAGCAGAGCTACATGCCCTCGATGCTGCGGCTGACCTCCTACGACACGATCTGCCACGAGCATGTCGAATATTATTCGCTCGGCGTGGTCGAGAAGATCCTCGCCGCCGCTGACATGAAGGTGCTGGACGTGCAGATGAACGCCGTCAACGGCGGCTCCTTCGCCGTCACGGCAGGTCACAAGAACACGACCCGCAAGGCCAATCGCGCCGTCATCGACTGGCTGCTGTCGCAGGAAGAGCGCATGGGGCTCGCCACGCCCCGTCCCTATCGCGAATTCGAGGAGCGCGTCTTCCGGCATCGCGAGGACCTGCGCCGCCTGCTCGCCGCGCTGCGCGACGACGGCAAGCGCATAATCGGCTACGGCGCCTCCACCAAGGGCAATGTCGTGCTGCAGTACTGCGGCATCGGCCCGGATCTCGTGGAGGCCATCGCCGAGGTCAACCCGGACAAGTTCGGCCACGTCACGCCCGGCACGCATATTCCGATCGTCTCGGAAGCGGACGCGCTGAAGATGAAGCCGGACTATTATCTGGTGCTGCCCTGGCACTTCAAGGACAACATCCTCCAGCGCGAACAGAAGTTTCTCGCCGACGGCGGCAAGATGATCTTCCCCTTCCCGGAGATCGAGATCGTTTGAGCGGCCGGCGCCGCGACGGGCTCGATCGCGCCCGATGTGAGGAATGATGAACCCGGCAGCCGAAATCCTCGCGCAAAACGAATATGTGCGCCAGCGGATCGCGCCCCGCCCGGGCGATCCCGACTATCTCTGCCTCATCGACCTGCTCGCCGCCGTCAAGAGCGTCGCGCCGAAGGATGCGGGCAAGGTGCTCGACTACGGCTGCGGCGGTTCACCCTATCGCTCGCTGTTTTCCGGCGCGACCTATCACCGCGCCGATCTCGAAGGCGGGGCCGATCTCGACTTCGCCTATGGCGAGGACAGCATGTTGCCGGCCGACATTGGCGGTTATGATCTGGTTCTGTCGTCGCAGGTGCTCGAGCATGTTCTCGATCCCGACGCCTATCTTGCCGAGTGCCTGCGCGTTCTGAAGCCCGGCGGCAAGCTGCTGCTGACGACGCACGGCACCTTCTGGGATCACGCCTGTCCGCACGACTACTGGCGCTGGACGGCGCATGGACTCCGGCGACTCGTTGCGCGGGCCGGCTTCCGGCCCGACAAGCTGCTGAAGATCACGGCCAACGAGCGCGCAAAGCTTTTCATCTCGGAGAAGTGGTTCGGCTCGCGGGCGCGGACGGCGGGCGCCTATGGCGCGCTCTACGACGCGTCCGTCGCGCTGCTGCGCAAGATGGGCGACGTGCGCCGCCATCGGATGGCCGATGCGTGTTTTCCCAACGATTGCGTCATCGATGCGACCGACGAACAGTCCGACGTCAACCTCATCTACGTTGGCGTTGGCGCGCTGGCGACAAAGCCCGCAAGCGCGTGAGCGGGCGCGCCGTTTGCGGCATGCGGCGGCGCCAGTGACAAGACAGGAGATTTCGCCATGAGCCAGGCGCATTCGGCCACACCGTTTTCGCAGCGCTTGCGCAACTTGTTCGGCAAGGGACGCGCCGAGGAGGCGTCGGCCGAGCCGGCGCTCGAGTGGTCGCACTCCCACCTGCCGCGCGAGGACGAGGCCTTCAAGGCGATCTGGGAGCAGTGCCAGCCCTACACGATGACGTCGTTCGCGCGCGGTCTCGCGCTGTTCCGCGCCATCAGGCACATCGTGCAGAACCGCATTCAGGGCGACATCGTCGAATGCGGCGTATGGCGCGGCGGCTCGATCATGATCGCCATGGCGACTTTGCGTCTGTTGAACGCCGCGGACCGGCGCGTATGGCTGTTTGACACATTCGAAGGCATGACCGAACCCGGCGCCGTCGATGTGAACAATCGCGGCCAGTCGGCCGCCGTCCTGCTGGAAACCCTGCCGAAAGATCCCGGCGGCATCATCTGCTACGCCTCGCTCGACGAGGTGAAGCAGAACGTCGCGCAGGTGGGATACCCCGCAGACCTCGTGCAATATGTCGTCGGCGATATCAGGCAGACGATCCACGAGGTGGAGATGAACCCCATCGCCCTGCTGCGTCTGGATACCGACTGGTACGACAGCACCAAGGTCGAGATGGAGAAACTCTATCCGCATCTCGTTCCCGGCGGCGTGCTTATCGTCGACGACTACGGCCATTGGGCGGGCTCGCGTCAGGCGGTCGACGAATATTTCGGCGCCATCCAGACCGCCGGCGGGCGCGCGCCCATGCTCACGATCGTCGACTACACCGGCCGGATGGCCGTGAAAGGCTGACAATGCCGGACCGTGCGGCATGATCCATATCGCCTGTTGTTTCGACCGCCGGTTCGAAATTCTCTTCGTCGTCCTCGCGCATTCCATCGCGCGCCACACGCGCGCGCCGGTGACGATACACGCGCTGCACGACGGCCCGACGCCGCTGGCCATGCAGCACGCGCCGCGTAGCGCGAACATGCGCGTCGAGTTTCAGGACATCGGCGCGCGGTACGAGAAGATCGAGGTCAACGGCCCGCAGAGCGTCGTCACCTATGCGCGCTTCATCCTGCCCGAGATTCTTGCCGGCATCGACCGCGTCCTCTATCTCGACGTCGACATGCTGACGCGGCGCGATCTCGGCGCGCTCTACGAAACCGATCTCGAAGGCAAGGCGCTCGGCGCCGTAATCGACCATACGCTGGTGGACGTGCTGCCCTATCTCGGCGTCGAGTTCGGGCCGGCCGGCAACACCCGGCCGTCGCAGGTTTACGTGACTGACGTTGTCGGCGTCGCGGACTGGAAACGTTACTTCAACGCCGGCCTGCTGCTGATCGACGTGCCGGCGCTCGCCGCCTCCGGTCGCATCGAGACCGCTCGCGGCTTCCTGCGTGACAAAGGCGCGATCGCGATCAACAACGATCAGGACGCGCTGAACTTCGCCTTCGATGGCGACTACAAGACCCTCGGCCCCGAATGGAATTGCATCGCAAATTTTTCGCGCATTCCCGGCGCTGATTTTTCAGGCAGGCCCGGCCTGCGCGAGGCGTGGCGCGACCCGGCGATCGCCCATTACGCCGGCGCCAAGCCCTGGCAGGCGAATGCGACCGAGAATGAATTGCAGCGCGCCTATTGGGCGGCGGCGCGACAGGCGGGCATGCAACAAAACCTGCTGCGCTTGGCCTGGACGGATGCGGGCAAGCGCCCCGGCGCCACGCGCCGCCACGATCTCGGCGTGCTCGCGCGGCGCATCGCCTCGTCCTATTTCCGCTGAGCCGCGCGCAGCTCGCGACGCATCAGCGCCTTGCGCTCCTCCTTCGCCGCCCATTCGGGATCCCAGCGCTTGATCTTCGCGCCCGGCGTCGTGGCGTAGAGGAAGCGCGCGTGCAGGTTCTTCCACGAAAAGTCGCCGTACATTTTGGCGGCCAGCCGATCGAGCGTCGTGCGGCTTTCGAGTTCGGGATCGAGCGCGCAGACATATTTGCCCATGATGAGCGAACCGATGCCGATCTCCTCGCGCACCACGCGCCGCACGTGAAACGCCTCGACGCTGTCGTGGCCGAAGAACGTGTCGGCGATGCGGTTGTAGCCGTCGATGGAAAGGGCCAGCCGCTTCACCAGACCGCCGCCCATGAAGGAATCGTTGTCGGGACGCCGGTCCTGCCAGCATTCGGGAACGAAGCGCAGCTTCAGGCCCTGCGGCATCAATTCGAACAGCCGCGCCGCATGCGCCCAGCACGAGCGGTCGAAAGCCTCGTTGAAGGCGACGCGGTCCCAGCTTGCGCGCCGGTTTATCATGCCGCCCATGAAGCTGAAGAAGGCTTCGGTATTGGCGGCGGCCGCGAAATATTCCTGGCGCTCGACGGAGTTCGATAGCTCGAACGTCCGCGCCCCGTCGCCCGTGAGCACCGGCCATGCCGTCCAGCCGCGCCCGTTGCTCAGATATTCCATGTGCTGCGAAAGGTAGACGTCGCAGCCGCTTTCGATCTCCTGCAGCGCGCGGCGCAACGCGCCCGGCCGCATGATGTCGTCGCCGGAAAACAGCCAGCAATACTCGCCCCGCGTCAGCGCGAAGGCCGTGGCCATGTCGCGGTCGATGCCGCCCTTGGCGGGCAGGCGCTCGTAGCGCACGTTTGCGTGGCGCGCCTGATAGTCGGCCATGACCTGCGGCGTGGCGTCGGTCGAGGCGCCGTCGACGACGACGATCTCGACCTCGTCCGCGCCGTCCTGGGCGACGATGGAATCGAGCGTCTCGACGATGAAATCCGCGAAATTGTAGATCGGTATGGCGATGGAAAGCCGCATCCGGCCGAAATCCTCGTCTTCGGGTTTGGCTTCTATTCCTCGTCCACGCTTGCGCCGACGCCCTTTGTCAGCTCGCGCAGAAGCGCGATCAGATGATCGCGCTGGCCCTCCGGCAGGAGGGCGGCGAGCCGCACCTCGTGCTCGTCCTGCAGCTTGCGCGCTTCGGCGGCCAGCCGCTCGCCCTCGGGCGTGAGAAACAGCGCGCGCGACCGCCGGTCGGCGGCGACCGCCTTTCGGCGCGCAAGCCCGCGTCGTTCGAGTTCGTCGAGAACGGCGACGAAATTGGTGCGCTTGATGCCGAGCGCCGCGGACACGTCGCCCTGCCTCATGCCCGGCGTCTCGGCCAGGATCGACAGCACGGAATATTGCGTCGGGCTGAGATCGTAGCCCGCGAAGGTGCGCCGGAAGTCGTTGAACACGGCGACCTGCGCGCGGCGCAGCACATAGCCCAGAACATTGTCGAGATGGCCGAGCGACGCCTCGGCGGCCGGGGCCTCCTCGTCCTTCGGCGCGGCTTCGGCGCCCAGAGCCCGGGCGCGCCGCGCCCTGCCGGCGGCCCGGGTCGTCCCGGCCGCGGCGGTCCCCGCGCGCTCCTGTCGTTCGTTCCGCATGACAGGGGCGTTGATAAACCGGCCCGCCCAAATTGCAAGGAAGGCCCGGGCTGGCCAGCCGCCTCGCCCGACTCAACGCGGGGGTGCTAGATGGCGCCATGAACTGGACGCCCGAACAGGACCGCGCGCTCGAAGCCGTCGCGGCGTGGCTTGCCGAGAGCAAGGCGCCGCAGGTCTTCCGCCTCTTCGGCTATGCCGGCACGGGCAAGACGACGCTCGCCCGTCATCTCGCCGAAAGCGTCGACGGCGAGACCGCTTTCGGCGCCTTCACCGGAAAGGCGGCGCTGGTCATGCGCTCCAGGGGCTGCGCGGACGCCCGCACCATCCATTCCATGATCTACCGGCCGAAGGAGGTGGAATCCGAAGAGCCGTCCTTCGAACTGAACGAGGACGCGCCGGCCGCCGCCGCCAGCCTGATCGTCATCGACGAATGTTCCATGGTCGACGAGGAGCTCGGCCGCGACCTGCTGTCGTTCGGCAAGAAGGTTCTGGTTCTGGGCGATCCGGCCCAGCTTCCCCCGGTCAAGGGCGGCGGCTTCTTCACCGAGGCGGAGCCCGACGTCATGCTGACCGAGGTTCATCGGCAGGCGGCCGATGATCCGATCATCCGCCTTTCGATGGACATCCGCGAAGGGAATCGGCTCGCGCGCGGCGCCTATGGCCGCTCCAAGGTGATCGGCCGCGACGAGGTCGACACGGAGGAGGTCAAGGCCGCCGATCAGGTGCTGGTGGGCCTCAACCGCACGCGCCGCGCCTACAACAGGCGCCTGCGCGAATTGCTGGGCTTTTCGGGCGACCTGCCGCAGGCCGGCGAAAAGCTGGTCTGCCTGCGCAACAATCGCAAGAAGGGCCTGCTCAACGGCGGCATCTTCCGGGTGGCGCGGGCCGGGACCGTGCGGCGCGGCAAGGTGCGCCTCTCCGTGTCGCCGGAAGACGCGCCCGGCGCCAAGCCGCAGCGCGTGGGCGTCATTCCGCAGTTCTTTGCCGGCGGCGACGAGGAAATTCCCTATTCGTTGCGGCGGGAATCGGACGAATTCGATTTCGGCTACGCCCTGACCGTCCACAAGTCGCAGGGCTCGCAATGGGACAGCGTCTATCTCTTCGACGAGAGCTACGCCTTCCGGGAGCATCGCGCCCGCTGGCTCTATACGGGCGTGACGCGCGCCGCGCAAAGGCTTACGGTCGTGGTTTAGCTTGATCTATTCTCGAATGTACGTGCGCCTTGCCAGTCTTGTAGCGTCAAGCTGTTCGCATTGACAGAGATCAAGCTGCATTTATTCAACACTTCTCGTTACGATGATCCGCGATTTCATGGCCCGCTGTTAACAAGTCTGCGCCACGCTGCCCCAGTGGTTGGGGTTGACGAAGATGTTCTTCCTGAACAAAGCGGGGCGCAGCGCGCGCATCCTGATCTTGACGACGTGGCTCGCCTGCGCGCTCGGCGCCGTCTGCGCAACGGAGGCGGCGGCTTCGGCCGATGCGCGCCAGGACCGAAAGGAAGTCCGTATCGGCGACGTCATCGCCGGATCGCCGCTGTGGGCGGAATGGTCGCGCCGCTACGTCCGGCCCAGCGGCCGGGTCGTCGATACGGCGGCGCGCGGGGCGAGCCACAGCGAGGGCCAGGGCTATGGCATGTTGCTCGCGGTGGCCGCCGGCGATCGACCGGCGTTCGACCGGATCTGGGGCTGGACGCAGGCCAATCTCGCCGTCCGCCTGGACAATCTGTTCGCCTGGCGCTGGGATCCGGTGTCGCGCGCGGTGTCCGATCGCAACAACGCCACCGACGGCGACATATTGATCGCCTGGGCCTTGGCGGAAGCCGCCGATCTCTGGAATGCGCCGGCCTATGCCGAAGCGGGCGCCTTCGTCGCAGCCGCTGTCGCGCGCCACCTGGTGCTCGACGCCGTCGGCGTCGGTCCGGTCCTGCTGCCGGCGAGTTTCGGTTTCGCGCAGTCTGACCAGCCTGACGGGCCGGTCGTGAACCTTTCCTACTGGGTTTTCCCCGCCTTCTCGCGGCTTGCTCAACTCGCCCCGGGTCAGGATTGGGAGGCCGTTCGCCGCACAGGTCTCGCCATCCTCGACGCCATCCAGTCGCAGGCGCCTGCGCGGGTCGGCAACTGGACGGCGCTCGCCGACAGGAAGGCAGCCCCGGCTCGCCGGTTTCCCGCGAAAGCGGGCTACGACGCGGTCCGCATCCCGCTCTATCTCGCCTTTGCGCCGCGCGACAATATCGGGCGCCTCGCCCGGTTCGAAACCATGTTCCCCCCAGGCGCTCCCGGCGTGCCGATACGCGACCTGCGCAGCGGCGAGACGGACGAGATGGCGACCGGCCGCGGCTACCGCGCGCTTGCGGCCTTGCGCGCCTGCGCCGTCGGCGGCCAGCCGTTCCCGCGCGAATTCTACTGGCTGGGCGAGGGCGAGGCCTACTATCCCGCTACGCTGCATGCGCTGGCCCTGATAGCCGCGCTGCTTTCCAGCCGGGAGTGCTTCGATCCTGTCGAGGCGAGGCATTTGCAGCCCTTCGGCTGGACGCGTCGCGTCGCCGCCGATGTTTCGCGTCCGCAGGTCCCGCCGCAGGCGGCCATTCAGCCGCAGCAGATCGCGCGGACTACCGCGCCCGCCGCCGCGCATGCCGCGTCGGTCGATGATGAAGACGGCCCCGCGAGCGGGCTTCTGCGGGTTGGCGCGCCGCTGGGGGCCTTCCTCGCGCTGGTAGGCTTCATCGTCGTCTCGCGCCGGTCGAACCAGACGGCCTTTCTCAGAGACGCGACCCCCGCCGTGCTGCGCGAGCGCCCGCCGGCGCCGCGCCATCTGCCGGAAAATCCGTTCCACCCCGCGCATGGCGAGCACGCGCTGGAGCAACGTCTCGATATTGCCGCCAAAGCCTCGTGGAACTGGCAGCGCACCGCCGCCGTCGCTTACTTCAGGCTGTCGGACTATGGCGACATTGTCGTGGCCGACGGGGCCGCCGCCGCGCAACACGTCATGACGGACATGATCGCCGCGCTTGCGGGCCGTGTCCGCAAGAGCGACGCCGTCTCGTTGCTCGCGCCGAACGAAATCGTCGTCTGCCTCAGCCTGATCGCCGACGACGTCGATCTGGCGAGCGTCGGCCGCAGGCTCTCCGCCGCGCTGGTCGCCGTGCGGCCAACCGCTGTCCAGGGAGAGAACGTGTTCGGCCTCGCGCTGTACCAGGCGGACGGCGCGGGCGCCGACTGCCTGGCGCAGGCGCGCCGCGCCTTCGACGCGATGAACCCGCGGCCGCCCGCGCGTGCGGCCAAACCTGCCGCGCGCCGCCCGCGCGCGACGGTTTCGCGTCGCAAGCCGCGCGCGAAAACCGATCCCTGAAAGCGCCGGCTCGCGCGCGGCCTCAACCGGCTGCGTTCTGGGCGCCGACCTTGTCCTGCGTCTTCGTGTCGAAGTCGGCGGCGTCGTGGCGCTCGTGCAATTGCGCGGAAGGTTCGCCCTGCGTGCGGTTGACGATGCGCCCGCGCTTGACGGCGGGGCGCGCGGCAAGCTGCTCCGCCCAACGATTCACATTCTTGTATTCGTGCACGGCGAGGAATTCTGCCGCTCCGTACTGGTTCGACTTCACGAGGCCCCCGTACCACGGCCAGACCGCCATGTCGGCGATCGTGTAATCGCCCGCAAGGTATTCGACTTCAGCCAGACGTCGGTCGAGCACGTCGAGCTGGCGCTTCACCTCCATCGCGTAGCGATTGATCGCATATTCGATCTTTTCCGGCGCATAGGCGTAGAAATGGCCGAAGCCGCCGCCCAGGAACGGCGTCGCGCCCATCTGCCAGAACAGCCAGGACAGGCATTCCGCGCGCGCCGCGCGTTCGGTCGGCAGGAAGGCGCCGAATTTTTCCGCGAGATAGACCATGATCGCGCCGGACTCGAAAACGCGCACCGGCTTTGGCTCGCTGCGGTCGAGCAGGGCGGGGATCTTCGAATTCGGGTTGATCGCGACGAAGCCGGAGCCGAACTGGTCGCCCTGGCCGATGTTGATCAGCCAGGCGTCATATTCGGCGCCGCCGTGGCCCGCCGCCAGCAGCTCCTCGAGCATGATCGTGACCTTCTGCCCATTCGGCGTTCCCAGCGAATAGAGCTGTAGCGGATGTTTGCCGACGGGCAGCTCCTTGTCGTGCGTCGCGCCGGCGATCGGACGGTTGATGTTGGCGAAGCGTCCTCCGCTCGCCTTGTCCCAGGTCCAGACTTTCGGCGGCGTATAATCCTTGGTCTCGCTCATTCCCGAGGCTCCGAGTGCTTGCATGTGGAGGGAGCATATAGGCCCGCGCATTGGTTTGTCGCGCGTGCGGCCATGCGGATTTCGACGGGCGGCCATTTGCAGGAATGCGGATTGGCCGCGCGCAGATCGGCGCCTATTTGAAGCCTCGGGTCGGCGCGCCGGCCGACATGCCGGAGCCCTGTCCTGTCGCTTTTCGAATCCATCCTGCTCATCCTCGCCGTGGCGCTGATCCTGGCCGCCGTCTCGCGCCGCGTCGGCGCGCCCTATCCAGCCTTTCTCGCGCTCGTGGGCGCGGGCGTCGCCTTCCTGCCCGGCGCGCCGCGCGTCGATCTTTCGCCCGATCTCGCGCTCGCGCTGTTTCTCGCGCCGGTGCTGGTCGACGCCGGCTTCGACATGTCGATCCGCGAATTGAAGCGCGACTGGGTCGCCGTGGCGAGCCTGGTGCTCGGCGCCGTCGTCGCCACCACGATCGCCGTCGCCATCGTCGCGCGCTGGCTGACGCCGGGCCTCGCCTGGGCGCCGGCCATCGCGCTCGGCGCGATCGTCGCGCCGCCCGATGCGGTCGCGGCTTCCGCGGTGCTGCGTCACATCAAGCCGCCGCGCCGCCTCGTGTCGATTCTCGAAGGCGAAAGCCTGTTCAACGACGCCAGCGCGCTCGTGATCTTCCGCGGCGCGGTCGTGGCGGCGACCTTCGCCATGACCGCCACGACGATTCCCTTGTTGTTCCTGAGCGTCCCGGCCTCGCTGCTCGCCGGCTGGGCGCTCGGCATGGCGGCGCCCCGCCTCAGCGGCCGCATCGCCGACGCGCCGACGGCGATCCTGTTCCAGTTCATCACCGCTTTCGGCGTCTGGCTCCTGGCCGAGCGCCTGCATCTGTCGGGCGTGCTGACCCTCGTCGCTTTTGCGGCGACGGCGTCGCGCACCACGCGCACGCCCGCGCGCCTGCGCCTGCCGTCCTGGGCGGTGTGGGAGACCGCGATCTTCTTCCTGAACGTGCTCGCCTTCGTGCTCATCGGCCTGCAGATCGCTCCCATTCTGGAAAGGCTCGATGCGGACGCCCGCGCCCGCTATCTCCTGGTCGGCGGCGCGGTGCTGGCGACCGTGATCGTCGTGCGCTTCGTGTGGGTGTTCCTCAACGGCGCGGGCGTCTGGCTCTACGGCCGGCTGCGCGGCTTCAGCCCGATCAATCCCGGCGTGCGGCCGGGCTGGCGCGGCGGGCTCGTCGTCTCGTGGGCCGGGATGCGCGGCATCGTCACGCTTGCCGCCGCGCTTGCCCTGCCGGATGGCGAGAACGCCTTCCCGCACCGCGATCTCATTCTCTTCTGCGCCTTCTTCGTCGTGCTCGGCACGCTGGTCCTGCAAGGCTTCACGCTCGGCCCGCTGCTTCGCCTGCTGGATCTGCCGCAAGACAAGCTGCTGGAGGCGGAAGCGGGATTCGCGCGCACGGAGGCTTTGCGCGCCGCGCTCGCGAGCCTCGATGGGGAGGAGAGCGACGCCGCCCGCCGCGTGCGCGAGGAATATGCCGGCTTGGTCGCCGTCGCCGATGCGGAAGATGGCGCGTACGCGCCGCCCCTCTCGGAAGAGGACCGGTTGCGCCAGCGCGCCATCACGGCCGCGCGCACGCGACTGTCGGAACTGCGCCGCTCCGGCGAGATCGGCGACGACGCCTATCATCGCGTCGAAGAGGAACTGGATCGTTCGGAGATCGGCGTGGTGGAGTTTTAGCCGCGCGACCCGTTGGCTCGCAATGACGGCACGAGGATGACGCGCTAGGCAGCCAGCCACCCCCGCAGCATTGCGTCGAAGGCGGCCGCTTGCTCGAATTGCGCCCAGTGCCCGGCGTCCGGAATGAGCTTCAGCTCCCGAAAATCCGGCGCGCGCCGAAGTCCCGCTTCGAGCGAGTCGAAACGGCCGCGCGCGAGAACGTCTTCTGCGCCCCATGTCGCGAATACCGGGCAGCGAATGTTCGGCATCGTACGCAAGAGAATATCGGTGCGCGCGATCCGGCGTTTGGTCAGCCGGTCCTGCTTGAGGCAGCGCACATAGAGCTCGAGCGACAGTTCGTCGATGCTGGAATCGTTGGCGAGCATCAGAAGCCGCAGATTGTGCCGGAATGCTTCCTGGCGCTGCGGCCCGTCGGGCAGGCGCAGCCATTCCCGCAGCGCGATTTTTGCGCCGGGCTTCTCGCTCAGCGCCGGCGCGCCGACCAGCACGAGCTCCTGCACCCTGTCGGGATAGCGCGCCGCATAGAATCCGCTGACCATGGCGCCGAAGGAGAAGCCGACGAGATCGAAACGCGGCAGGCCCAGCGACTTCGTCCCTTCTTCGATCCACGGCGGCAGGGCGTCGCCATCCTCGCCGACGGGCGGCCGGTCGGACTCGCCGCAGCCCGGCAGGTCGCAGGCGAACACCTTGCGGCCCTGCTGGACCAGCGCCCGGATATTGCGGGCCCAGTGCGCCCAACTGCCCGAGCCGCCGTGCACGAGGACGACGGGCGGCGTCCCCGCCTTTCCCTCGCCCCAGCTACGCCAGATCATCTTGCCGGCGCCGCAGGGCGTCTCGTGGCGCGTGGCCGCCGCCTCGACGCGCGCGAGATCGGCGGAGGTTACGACCTGTTCAGGCAAGGCGGGCGTTCTCATCCGGTCCGGTCTCCTCCATTTTCGCCTGCATAGCATGCGGCTGCCCGCAGAGCGCGCTGATCCTGGGACGCGATGTGCGTTAGCGCATCGCGCATCGCCCGGCCGCAGGGCCGAATGCCGCCATAACCCGTGGGGGCTTTCGACATGTTTGCTGCGCGCCTTCTCGCCATTCTCGCCGCCCTCGCGATTTCCGTCCTTGTCGCGCTGACGACGGCCCACGCCGGCGCGCGGGTGCATCGCGCCTCGGTCGCGCCCGGCCTCGCCAGCCCGACCGGCGGATCCTTCACGATCAGCATGCCGGTCGAGTTTCGCGACGTCGAAGTGACGGTGGACGACGGCGGCAATGGCCACGAAGTCGGCTATCTCCTCGCCGGCCGTTCCCCGGACGGCGTGAAGTTCGTCGCGATGGAACTGCATGTGCCCGCGCCAGCCAGGCCGATCGCCAGCCTCCTCGACGATATGCAGGCGCGTCCGGGCGCCGTGATCTCGGAGGTTGCGCATCAGAAGGAAAACGACGTCGAGACCCTGTCCTTCCGGTTTGAGGACGCCAATTCCGGCGCCTTCATGCGGCTGATCCGCACGCCGCACGTCGCTTATTCACAGAGCATGGAATATCCGATCGCCGCAAAGGCGCAGGCGGCGGCCTTGCAGCCCGGTTTCTTCGGCTCTTTCAGCACGACGCCCGGCAGATAGTCGGCGTCGCCGCCGCGAAACGCGCGATTGGCCTTGGCGGCCGCTATGTCGTATGGAACGCGCCAATCCGGCTGCCGACGATCTGGCCGCCCTTTCGGCCCCAGCGGCTCCAGGAATCTTCGTGACATTCACTATCGCCAGTCCCGCGCTGTCCCGCGCCCTCAACGAACGCAATTATGCCGAGGCGACCCCCGTCCAGTCGGCCGTCCTCGAAGCCCCGGCTGATCGCGACGTCATCGTTTCCGCCCAGACCGGCTCCGGCAAGACGGTGGCCTACGGCCTCGCCATGGCGCCGACGCTTCTTTGCGGCAATGAAACCTTCGCCGGAGCCGGCGCGCCGCTTGCGCTCGTCATCGCGCCGACGCGCGAACTGGCGTTGCAGGTCGAGCGCGAACTGATGTGGCTCTACCAATACGCGGGCGCGAGAATCGTCGCCTGCGTCGGCGGCATGGACCCCCGCCAGGAGCGTCGCAAGCTGGAAGCCGGCGCGCATATCGTCGTCGGCACGCCGGGCCGCCTGCGCGACCATATCGAGCGCCACGGCCTCGATCTCTCCGCACTTGCGGCGATCGTGCTGGACGAGGCCGACGAGATGCTCGACCTCGGCTTTCGCGAGGACCTCGAATTCATTCTGGACGCGACGCCTCCGACGCGTCGCACGCTGATGTTTTCCGCGACCATGCCGAAGGGCATCGTCGCGCTCGCCCGCCGCTACCAGCGCGACGCCCTGCGCATCGAGGTCGAGGCCGGGGCGAGCGGCCATGCCGACATCGAGTATCGCGCGATCCGCGTCGGCCCGAAGGAGATCGAGCACGCCGTGGTCAACCTGCTGCGCTACGTCGAGGCGCAGACTGCGATGGTCTTCTGCAACACGCGCGAAGCCGTGCGGCATTTGCAGGCGACGCTGCAGGAGCGCGGGTTTTCCGCCGTCCTGCTGTCGGGCGAACTCAGCCAGCACGAACGCAATCGCGCCATGCAGGCCTTGCGCGACGGGCGCGCGCGGGTTTGCGTGGCGACGGACGTCGCCGCGCGCGGCATCGACCTGCCCAACCTCGAACTCGTCATCCACGCGGAACTGCCGACCGACGCGGAAACCTTGCAGCATCGCTCGGGCCGCACGGGGCGCGCTGGCCGCAAGGGCGTGAGCGCGCTGCTCGTGCCGCCCTCGCGCGCACGCCGCGCCGCGCAGCTCCTGGCTATTGCCGAAATTGAGGCGCAGTGGGGTGGCGCGCCGACTGCGGATGAAATCGCCGATCTCGATCGCCAACGCATGTTGCGCGATCCCGCGCTGACGGAGGACGCTTCGCCGGAAGATCTCGATATGGGCCGCCAGCTTCTCACCCAGCGCGCCCCGGAAGAAATCGCCGCCGCGCTCGTGCGCCTCTACCGCGCCCGCCTGCCGGGCGTCGAGGACATCGAGCCGCCGGGCCCCGTCGCGCCGCCGCAGGTCCAGCCGCGCGGCGGCGCGCCGGCGCGCACGCCCAAGGGGCCGCGCGCCATGCCGGACGCCGTGTGGTTCCGCATGGACATCGGCCGCAAGCGCAACGCCGATCCGAAATGGCTGCTGCCCATGCTCTGCCGCAAGGGCGGCGTCACGCGGCAGGACATCGGCGTCATCCGCATCTACGATCACGAGACGCAATTCGAAGTGTCGGAAGCGGTTGCCCAGAATTTTCTCGTCGGCATGCGCCGCCCCGGCGGCGACAATGTGCGCGTCGAGCGCTTGGACGCAGGCGGCGGAGAGCGCGAGCGGCCGAAGAAAAAGAAGTTCGAGAAGCGCGCGGCGAGTCAGACGCAGCCGCAGGACGACGCGGCGCGCGCGCAGCCAAAATTCAAGAAGAAGAAAAAGGGCGGCGGCTGAAACACGCTCGTATCCCGCAATCCTCATCCTGAGGAGCCGCGCACCAGCGCGGCGTCTCGAAGGATGGCAAGACCAACAATATTGATGCGGCCATCCTTCGAGACGCGATGCTGCGCATCGCTCCTCAGGATGAGGATGCGTGGTTCGGTTCGTCTTGCTACGGCGCGAACACCATCCCGTCGAACAGCTTCCTTGCCGTCAGCACGACCGCCGCCGTTGCGCTCGACCCCGACCCCTTCACGCGAATGGTCGAAGCCCCGGTCGGATGCTCGATGTCGAGCGTCTTCGGGTCGCCGTCGGGAATATTGGCGAGCGAGGCCGCGGGCGAGCCCGCGATCATGCAGGCCGACGCGACGCTGACGGCGCCGAGCACGCCGATGGAAGCGTGGCAGCGGTGCGGGATGAACGTGCGCGTCGAGATCGCGCCGCCTGCGCGTGGCGCGCTCACCAGCGTCATCTTCGGCACGGAGGCGTCCTTCACGTCGCCGAGGTTCATCATCGGCCCCGCCTGCAGGCGGATCGATTCGAGCTTCTTCTTCAGCTCCGCGTGCGCATCGAGTTCGTCGCGCGTCTCCGTGCCGGCAATGCCGAGATCGCTCGCGCGCATCACCACCACCGGCATGCCATTGTCGATCAGCGTGCATTCGACGCCGTCGATGACGTCGAACGCCTTGCCGGTCGGCAGCAGCGCGCCGCAGGAGGAGCCGGCCGTGTCGCGAAACTCGATCGGAATCGGGCTCGCCGTTCCCGGCACGCCGTCGATCGCGCGATCGCCCTTGTACGTCGGCATGCCGCCGCCGGGCGTGCGCACGTTGGCCACCGCGATCTGCCCGGTGTTTTCCATGTAGATGACGACTTCCGTCTCGTCGCCCGTCGGCTTCACCAGACCGCGCTCGATGGCGAAGGGGCCGACGCCGACGAGAATGTTCCCGCAATTCTGCGCGTCGGTGATGATCGGCTTGTCGACGAAGGCCTGCAGGAAGAGATAGTCGACGTCGACGCCGGGGCGCTCCGACTTCTTCACGACAGCGATCTTCGACGTCAGCGGATCGGCGCCGCCCATGCCGTCGATCTGCCTCTTGTCGGGCGAGCCCATCATGCCGAGCAGGAATGTGTCGCGCGCCGCTCTGTCGCCCGGCAGGTCCCCGGCGAGAAAATACCCGCCCTTGGACGTGCCGCCGCGCATCCACATGCAGCGCACGCCCTCAGACATATTTCAGGCCCTTCGCGGCGAGCGCCTCGCGCATCTTGTAGAGATCGAGGCCCAGCACGCCGGCGTTCAGCTTCTCGCGCTTCTCGCCTTCGTTGGCGATGCGCGCCTGCGCCTTCTTCAGCACCTCGGCGGCCTCCTCGCGCCTGACCACGCAGACGCCGTCGTCGTCGGCCACCATCACGTCGCCGGGATTGACGATCGCGCCGGCGCAGACGACCGGAATGTTCACGTCCCCCAGCGTCTCCTTGACGGTCCCTTGCGCGCAGACGGCCTTCGACCAGACGGGAAATTTCATCTCGGTGAGATCGGCGATGTCGCGCACGCCGGCGTCGATGATGAGGCCGACGCCGCCGCGCGCCATCACCGAGCCGGCGAGCAAGTCGCCGAAATAGCCGGCGTCCGATGGCGAGAAGGGCGAGACGACCATTACGTCGCCCTTTTGCATCTGCTCCACCGCGACATGGATCATCCAATTGTCGGCCGGCGGCACGGAGACGGTGACGGCGGAGGCCGCGATCTTCGCGCCGCGAAAAATCGGCCGCATGTAGGAAGCGAGAAGCCCCGTGCGGCCCTGCGCCTCGTGCACGGTGGCGACGCCGCATTCGGCGAGACCGGCGATCACGGCCGGATCGGCGCGTTCGATTTTCGTGCGGACGATCGGCATGGCGTTCCTTTCCCGTTCGGGCCTGGTGTCCGGTCCCCTGGACGTCGTTTCCGGCCATTATCCGGCGGGCTTCGGCGCCGGCCATTTCAAACTCTCCGCAAGAGCATAAGTTCTGGCTATAGTGCGATGGGAGGATGGCGCAGGCATGGCCGAGAGCGACAGGTCGGACATACCGAATCTGAGGCATTTGCGAGCCGTCTGCATGGTCGCGGAGACGCGCAGCGTCAGCCGTGCGGCGGAGCGCATCCACCTGTCGCAGCCCGCCATCACGCAGGCCATCGACAAGCTGGAGGCCCGACTGGGCGCGGCGCTGTTCGAGCACGGGCCGGAGGGCATGGCCTCGACCCAGGCCGGCAAGCTCTTCTGCGCGCGCGCGGCGACCGCGCTCGAATTCCTGCGCGCCGGCGCCCGAGAAATTTCGCGCGCCGCCGGCCGCGGCCGAACCGCCCCCGATCTCGACCGGCTCATCACGGTCGCGCAATTGCGTGCGCTGATTGCCGTTTCCACCGCCGGCAACTTCAGTCTGGCGGCGCGCAACATCGGCCTGTCGCAGCCCTCGGTGCATCGCGCCGCCAAGGAACTGGAGCGGCTCGCCGGCATATCGCTGTTCGACGCCGCAACCTATGGCATCGAGCTCACCCGTCCCGCGCAATTCCTCGCCCAGCAGGCGCGCCTCGCCTTTGTCGAGATCGAGCACGGCTTTGCGGAAGTCGCGGAATTGTCGGGCGGGGATTCCAGCCGCCTCGTCGTTGGCGCCATGCCGCTCGCGCGCAGCCACATCCTGCCGGAAGCCATCGACCGCCTGATGCGCGAGCGGCCGAAAGTGCATGTGCGCGTGATCGACGGTCCCTACCGCGACCTGTTGCATGGCCTGCGCCACGGCGAAATCGACATGCTGATCGGCGCGCTGCGCGATCCCGCGCCGATCGACGATATCGAGCAGATCGCCTTGTTCGACGACCGCCTCGCCGTGGTCGCGCGCGCCGGCCACCCGCTCTTTGCATGCGACAAGATCGGCGAGGCCGATCTCATGGCGTTTCCGTGGGTGGTCTCGCCGCCCGGCGCGCCGACGCGCGATTATTTCGAATCCATGTTCCCGCCAGCCGCGCGCGAAAACCTGCCGGGCCTCCTGGAGACGAGTTCGCTCATTGTCGTGCGCGGCGCGCTCCTCCGCTCGGACCGACTCACGCTGATCTCCGAGCATCAGATCCTGACCGAGCAGTCGCTGGGCCTTCTCGCGCCGCTGCCCGTGCCGACGCCCCGCAGCGCGCGCCGCATCGGGCTGACGATACGGCGCGGCTGGCGCCCGACGGCGACGCACGAATTGCTGATGAGCCATATCGGCGCGACTTGCGCGGCGCTCGAGGAAGGCAAGGCGCCGGGCGCACGGCGAAAGGCCGTGTAGTCAGCCCATGATCGCCTTGATTTCGTCGTGCGAGAGCCCCGCGCCTTTCAGCACGGCGCGCGTATGTTCGCCGAGCGAAGGGGCATGCGGGCCGACGCGCGTCTGCGCCGCCGACATGCGGAACGGCGGGTTCAGCGCCTTGAACGTTCCGCCTGCGTCCGTCACATCGACAAGCGCGTCGCGATGCGCGATCTGTTCGTCGGCGAGCGCTTCCGCCACCGTGCGATAGGGCGAGCAGGCGACATCGTGCGTTTCGAGCGCAGCGATGCATTCGTCGCGCGTCAGCGTGCGCGACCAGTTTTCCAGTTCCGTCATCAGTTCGTCCCAATGCGCGCGGCGCCTGGAATATTCGGCAAAGCGCGCATCCGTGATGAAGTCTGCGCGTCCCGCGGCGGTGACGAAATTGCGGAAGGCCTTTTCGGTGACGACGGCGACCATGACATAGCCGTCCTTCGTCTCCATCGGCCCGAACATCGGTCGGGTCGGCTTCTCTACGGAGAATTGCGCGCCCTGCAATTCGTTGAGCGTGAGGCTCAGCATGCTTTCGAGCATGGAGACGTCGATGTGCTGCCCGCGCCCGGTCTGCTCGCGTTGGTACAGCGCGGTCGTGATCGCGGAAAAAGCGTAGACGCCGCTCACCACGTCCGCATGAAACACGCCGCAGAAATCCGGCCGCGTTCGTCCCTGCTGATAAGCGAGATGCGCCAGATCGTAACCGGACGCCGCATGGATGACAGGCGCGTAGGCCGGCCGCTCGGCCCACGGCCCGGTCTGCCCGTAGCCCGACATGGAGCAGAACACGAGCCGCGGATTGACCGCCGACAGCGTCTCGTAGTCGAGGCCGAGGCGCTTCATCACGCCCGGCCGGAAATTCTCGACGATGATGTCCGCCTGTTCGGCGAGCCGGTGAACGGCGTCGACCGCGGCGGGCTTCTTCAGGTCGAGCGTCACGCTTTTCTTGCCCGCATTCAATTGGCCGAAGGCGGAGCTCGCGCCGTTGCGCAAAGGCGGCCGCGCGCGCAACACGTCGCCTTCGAGAGATTCGATCTTCACCACGTCCGCGCCGAGGTCGGCGAGCAGCCGCGCGCAATAGGGCCCGGCGATGGTGGTCGAGAAATCCAGCGCCTTCAATCCGCCGAGAGCCTTGTTGTCGAGCGCCTTCGCCATCTGCGCCTCCCGCATGTCTTTTGTGCACGCCCGCGCATTGGCGGTCCTGCTGCCCGCCATTAGGATCGCACGCAAACAGCGGACAGGGAAGAAACGGAAGACTCCGAATGAGCATCAAGAGGGCGGCATGCATCGCCGGCATATATGAACACCCCACCAGGCATGCGCCGGACAAGTCGCTCGCCCAGTTGCACGCCGAGGTCGCGAAGGGCGCGCTGGAGGACGCCGGGCTCTCCAAGGACGACGTCGACGGCTATTTCTGCGCGGGCGATGCGCCGGGGATGGGCCCGATCTCCATGGTCGACTATCTCGGTCTGAACCCGCGCCATGTGGATTCCACCGATGTCGGCGGCTCGTCCTATCTCCTGCATGTTTCCCATGCCGCGCAGGCGATCGCGGCGGGAAAATGCAATGTCGCGCTCGTCACGCTTGCCGGCAAGCCGCGCTCGGAAGGCATGGCGACCGGGACCGCGCCGCGCATCGTGCCGCCAGCCGTGCCCGACGCGCAGTTCGAGCAGCCCTACGCGCCGACGATCGCCAACATGTACGCCATGGTCGCGATGCGCCATATGCACGACCACGGCACGACGAGCGACCAGCTCGCCTGGATCAAGGTCGCGGCCTCGCGCCACGCGCAGCACAATCCACATGCGCTGCTGCGCAATGTCGTGACGGTGGAAGAGGTCGTAAACTCGCCGCTCGTCGCAGATCCCCTGCATCGGCTCGACTGCTGCGTCATCACCGACGGCGGCTGCGCGATCATCGTCACACGGCCGGAGATCGCAAAGAGCCTGAAGCGGCCGGTCGTGAACATACTGGGCGCAGGCGAGCAACCCAAGCACACGGACGGCGGGCGCATCGACCTGAGCTACACGGGCGTAGCGGCGGCCGGCCGACGCGCCTGGGAGGAGGCGGGCGTGACGCCGGCGGACATGAAATACGCTTCCCTTTACGACAGCTTCACCATCACCGTTCTGATGCAGATCGAGGACCTCGGCTTCTGTGCGAAAGGACAGGGCGGCAGGTTCGTGTCGGACGGCAATCTCATTTCCGGCGTCGGCAGGCTGCCGTTCAACACGGACGGCGGCGGGCTCTGCTCGAACCATCCCGCCAATCGCGGCGGCCTGACCAAGGTGCTGGAAGCCGTGCGGCAATTGCGGGAAGAAGCTCATCCTGCGGTGCAGGTGAAGAACTGCGATCTCGCCGTCGCCAGCGGCACTGGCGGTTCGCTCGGCACGCGCCACGGCGCGGGCGTTCTGGTGATGGAGCGCGCATGATGACGAACGACCGCAAGATCGCCGCGCCGACCGCCAATGTCGAGACGCTTGCCTATTGGGACGCCGCGGCCGCCGGCAAGCTGCTCGTCAAGAAATGCCGCGCCTGTGGCGAGCCGCATTTCTACCCGCGCGCGCTCTGCCCCTTTTGCTTCGGCGAAACGGAATGGCTGGAAACGAACGGCGAGGGGGAAATCTATTCCTTTTCCGTCATGCGGCGCGCGCCTGTCCCTTACGCCATCGCCTTCGTGAAGCTCGACGCGGGGCCGATCATGATGAGCAACATCGTCGATTGCGATTTTGATTCGTTGCGCATCGGCCGGCGCGTCCATGTCGTGTTCAAGCCGGCCGAGAACGGGCAGAACGTCCCGATGTTCGCGCCCGCCGGATAGAGCGCGCCGCAAGACAAGCGCCCGATGCTGGTCTATAAGTGAACCATATGCGGTCGCTCAAGAGCCGCGGGGAGGGAACATGGAAAAGATCTGGCTGAAGAGCTATCCGCAGGGCGTCCCGGCAGAAGTCGATACGAGCGGCTATGCCTCGCTGGCGGCGCTGTTCGAGGACAGCTTCAAGAAATACGCCAACGACAGGGCCTATGTCTGCATGGACAAGGCCATCACCTTCGGCGATATCGACCGGATGTCGCGCGCCTTCGGCGCCTGGCTGCAAGGCCGCGGCCTGAAGCAGGGCGACCGCGTCGCCATCATGATGCCGAACGTGCTGCAATATCCGGTGGCGCTCGCCGCCGTGCTGCGCGCGGGCTTCATCGCGGTCAACGTCAATCCGCTCTACACGCCGCGCGAGCTCGAGCACCAGCTCAAGGATTCAGGCTCCGTCGCGATCGTCGTGCTCGAGAATTTCGCCTCCGTCTTGCAGGAGGCGCTGCCGAAGACGCAGGTCAAGCACGTCGTCGTCGCCAGCATGGGCGACATGCTCGGCTTCCCGAAGGGCGCGCTCGTCAATTTCGTCGTGCGCCGCAAGATGGTCCCGGCCTGGTCGCTGCCGGGCCACGTGACCTTCAAGGCCGCGCTGGCCGAAGGCGCGGGCAAGCCGTTCTCGGCGCCGGCGATGAAGCGCGAGGACGTCGCCATCCTGCAATATACCGGCGGCACGACCGGCGTCTCCAAGGGCGCGGTGCTGACGCACGGCGCGCTGCTCGCCGCGGTGCTGGCGTCGGAGGCCTGGCTGCAGCCGGCCATGTCGACCGGCAAGATCAAGGGACAGATCGTCTCGATCTGCGCCCTGCCGCTCTATCACGTCTTCGCGCTGGTTTCCGTGGCCTTCCTCGCCATGCGGCTCGGCGGCCTGTGCGTGCTCATCCCCAATCCGCGCGACCTGCCGGGCCTCGTGAAGGAGATGAGCAAGTACCGCTTCAACACTTTCCCGGCGGTCAACACGCTGTTCAACGGCCTCGTCAACAATCCCGAATTCGCCAAGCTCGATTTCTCGGGACTGGCCGTCTCCAACGGCGGCGGCATGGCGGTGCAGGAGGCGGTGGCGAAGAAATGGTTCGCCATCACCGGCTGCCCGATCATCGAGGGCTACGGCCTGTCGGAAACCTGCTCCGGCGTCACCTGCAACCGCGCGGATTCGGACAAGTTCACCGGAACGATCGGCCTGCCGATGCCCGGCGTCGAGATCAAGATTCTCGACGACGACGGCAATGAGGTGAAGCACGGCGAACCCGGCGAAATCGCCATCCGCGCGCCGATGAACATGTCTGGCTACTGGAACCGTCCGGACGAGACGGCCAAGGTGATGACGTCAGACGGCTTCTTCCGCTCCGGCGACATCGGCACGATGGACGACGACGGCTACCTGCGCATCGTCGACCGCAAGAAGGACATGATCCTCGTCTCGGGCTTCAACGTCTATCCGAATGAAGTGGAGGCGGCGATGGCCGAGCATCCCGACGTGCTGGAATGCGCGGTCGTCGGCCTGCCGGACTCCAATTCCGGCGAGAAGGTCGCGCTCTATGTCGTGTCGAAGAAGCCGGTCAGCAAGGAAGAGCTGAGCAAGTTCGCCGAGCAGAATCTCGCTGGCTACAAGCGCCCGCGCCACATCGAGTTCCGCGACACGCTGCCGAAGACCAACGTCGGCAAGATACTGCGCCGCGAATTGCGCGACGAGGCGCTGAAGGAAAAGGCGAAGTAGGGCAGGACCCCCTCCCTCCCCGCTTGCGGGGAGGGTGTCGCCGCAGGCGACGGGTGGGGCGCGGCGCCGCAGAGACGGAAACGTTCGGGCGCACGTCCATCCGGTCCCCACCCGCGATGCTGCGCATCGCGATCTCCCCGCTTGCGGGGAGGCCGGACGCCCGTGGCGTCACATCGCCCCCGCCAGCGCCTCCAGCGTTTCCGTCGCGCGCTCGATCATCACCATATGGCCTGCGCCCTGCACGATCTGGATCGCGCCCTTCGGCATTGCGGACGCCAGCGCGCGCGCGCCCTTCAGCGGCGTCATCATGTCGCGCGAGCCCTGCACCACCAGCGCGGGGCAGGCGATCTTCGCCGCGTTCTCCGCCACGGCCTGATGCGCGTTGCAGGCGGCCAGATCGTTCGACAGCACGCCCTTGTCCGCGCGCTCCAGCAGGTCTTCGCTCGATCCCGTCATCCACACGCCCGGCCATTCGCAGCCGCCGATGCCTGCATGGAAACCGTGGCCCCAGAGGTTGACCATGTCGATCGCGTCGTGATGGTCGGCCGCCGCCGCGCCCAGCAGATCCTTCGACACCGGCATGGCGAGCGCCGCGCCGACGAGCCCGAGCGCCCGCGCCTTGTCCGGATGCCGCGCGGCGAAGGAGATGGCGGCGAGCGCGCCCATGCTGTGCCCGACGACCGCAGCCTGTTTCACGTCGAGATGATCGAGCACGGCGGCGACCCAGTCGGCCATGTCCTCGATCGATGACAGCAGCGGCCCGTCCGATCGGCCGTGGCCCGGAAAATCGAGCGCCAGCACGCCACGTCCGCGATAGGCGAACCAGCGCGATTGCAGGAACCATACGGTGTGATCCATGCCGGCGCCGTGCAGAAAGACGACGACGGGTTTGCCCGCATCGAAGGGAACGCCGCCGGTCGAGGCGTGGACGTTCCTGCCGTTGATCGAAATGTCCATCGCTCAACCCTTCTGCGAGATGCGCAGGGCCTGCGCGAGATCGCCCGTGATGTCGGCCGCATTTTCGAGGCCGACGGACAGCCGGATCATGTCCTCGCCGACCCCGGCCTTGGCGAGCTGCTCGGCGTTCATCTGCCGGTGCGTCGTGGAGGCCGGATGAATGACCAGCGTCTTGGCGTCGCCGACGTTGGCGAGATGGCTGGCAAGCTGCAGCGCCTCGATGAACTTGCGGCCCGCCTCGCGCCCGCCCTTCACGCCGAAGGTGACGATGGAGCCCGCGCCCTTCGGCAGCAGCTTTTGCGCCAGCGCGTGATCGGGATGCGACTCGAGGGTGGGATGATTGGTCCAGGCGACCGCCTCGTTCTTCTGCAGAAAGGCGAGCACGGCGGCCGTATTCGAAACATGGCGCTCCATGCGCAGCGGCAGGGTTTCCACGCCCTGCAGCAGATGGAAGGCGTGCGTGGGCGACAGGCACGCGCCGAAATCGCGCAGGCCTTCCGCGCGCGCCCGCATGGCGAAGGCGATCGGCCCGAATTCCTCGGCGAAGACGAGATTGTCGTAGCCCGCATAGGGTTCGGTCATCGTCGGGAATTTGCCGGAAGCGCGCCAGTCGAAGCGCCCGCCATCGATCACCACGCCGCCGATGGCGATCCCATGCCCGCCGATCCATTTGGTGATCGAATGCATGACGATATCGGCGCCGAGATCGAAGGGCCGGCAGAGGTAGGGCGTGGCGAACGTGTTGTCGATCATCAGCGGCAGGCCGGCGTCGTGCGCGATCTGCGCGACGGCCGGAATGTCCAGCGCCTCGAGGCCGGGATTGCCGATGGTCTCGCCGAGCACGAGCCGGGTGTTCGGCTTGATGGCGGCCTTGATGCCGGCGTGATCGCGCGGCTTGACGAAGGTCGTCGCGATGCCGAAGCGCGGCAGCGTCTGCGCCAGCATGTTGACCGTGCCGCCATAGAGCGAGGCCGACGCCACGATATGGTCGCCGGCGTTCAGCAGCGTCGCGATCGCCAGATGCAGCGCCGCCTGCCCGCTCGCCGTGCAGACGGCGGCGGACCCGCCTTCGAGCGCGGCGAGCCGTTCCTCCAGCACCGCCACGGTCGGGTTGGAGATGCGGGAATAGATGTGCCCGCCCACTTCCAGGTTGAACAGCGCGGCGGCGTGGTCGGCGTCGCGGAAGACGTAGCTCGTCGTCTGGTGGATCGGCGTCGCGCGCGATCCGGTTGCGGGGTCGGGATGCTGGCCGGCGTGCAGGCTCAGCGTTTCGAAGGCGGGCGGTTTGGGTGCGGCCATGATTCCGGGTCTCGTTGGGGTGGCGTATGCAACACGAATGGCGCCGATGGAGCAATCCGGGACCGCCGGCCTCCGGTCGGCGGCAGGGAGCCGGCTGGAAGCCGGCGGTCCCGGCTACTTCCCCTTCTTCTTTCCCTTCGGCGTCTCGTCAGGCTCCGCCTCCGCCGGCGCCTGCGGGCAGAAACCCGGATCGCGCGCGCACCGCATCTTGCGAATCGTCGCATTGGCCTCGCGCACCGCGCGCTCGGTCTCGGCGGCGATGCAGCCGCGATAGGAAAAGACGCTCGCCACGTAGCGCTCGACGTCGGCTTCGCACGCTTTCAGCTTCTTCTCGCTCGCGTCCTGCGTCTGTTCCACGCAGGACGGCGGAACCGGCGGCGCGCAATAGCCGAAGCGGTTGAAGGACATCTGCGCGCGCGCGGTCGCTGGCGCAAACGCGGCGCAGACAAGCGCCGCCAACAGGGGCGCAAGACGGGACCCGGCCTTCATGCGCAAGGTATGGCCGCAGCCTGCGCCCGGCGCAACCTTGCTGCGCCGGACTGCAACCTTAGATAAGGGCAATCGCCTGCCCGCCGGAGCAAGCTCATGACCACGAGATATGAACGCGTCTATTCCGACGCGGAGATCGCGGCGCGCCTTGTCGGCGATCTCGCCCGCTGGCGCTTGGCCAACGGCGCGCTGGTGCGGGTCTACCGCACGCAAAACTGGAAGGCGACGCTGCTGGCGGCGGGCGCTGTCGCGCATCTGGCCGAGGCCGCCTGGCATCATCCCCAACTGGTCCTCGACTATCCATCGCTCGAGGTCAGGCTCAGCACCCATTCGGCGAATGGCGTCACCGACAAGGATTTCGAACTCGCCCGCAAGATCGAATCTGTCGTCGGCTGGCGGCCGGCCGCCGAAGGCGGCGCGCTGGAGGGGACGCCCGCAGACGCGGCTTCCGCCTATCTGGTCTATGATGACTGACCGGATCGCCTGACACGGCGGAGTTGATTCTTGACGCAGACCATTTCCGATGCCGCCACCCGCATGGCCGCGCGCCGCGACGCCTTTCTCCGCGTCGTTTCCGAAGGGCGCGCGCTCATGGGCATATTGAATGTCACGCCCGATTCTTTTTCCGATGGCGGCAAATTCGTCGGCCGCGATGCGGCGATCGCGCAGGCCCGGAAACTCGCCGCCGACGGCGCCGACATCATCGACGTCGGCGCGGAATCGACACGCCCCGGCCACACGCCTGTCGCCGCCGACGAAGAAATACGCCGGCTCGCCCCTTTGCTCGACGCCCTGCTCGCCGAAGTCGACGCGCCGTTTTCCATCGACACGTACAAGGCCGAGACCGCGCGCTATGCGGTCGAGCGCGGCGTGTGCGTCGTCAACGATGTCTGGGGATTGCAGCGCGATCCCGCCATGGCGGACACGGTTTCCGAAACCGGCGCGGCCGTCGTCGTCATGCACAATCGCGAGAGCGTCGATCCGGCTCTCGATATCGCCGACGACATGAAGCGCTTCTTCGATCATTCGCTCGATCTCGCGCGTCGGGCGGGAATCCTGCGCGCCCACGTCATGCTCGATCCCGGGATCGGCTTCGGCAAGACCAAGGCGCAGAACCTCGCGGCGCTGCGCGCGACTGACCGGCTCGCGACCGAATACGGCCTGCCGGTGCTGATCGGCGTTTCGCGGAAATCCCTGTTCGGGCTGCTGCTCGGCGCAGCCGTCGACGCCCGTCTCATCGGCACGATATCGGCCAATCTCGCGACGTTCGCGCGCGGCGCGCGTATCTTCCGCGTGCATGACGTTGCCGAACATCGCGCCGCGCTCGCCGTCTGGGACGCGATCGAGCATGGCTGAATCCGTAACGGTCGGGCTCGGCTTCGGCGCCAACGTCGGCGACAGCGCGGCCACGATTGCGCGCGCCGTGCGCGAGATCGAGCGGCGCGGCGTCGGGCGTCGTCTCGCGCTGTCCTCGCTGTGGCGCACGCCGCCGTGGGGTCGCCTCGACCAGCCCGACTTTCTCAACGCCTGCGCGCTCTACGAGACGCGCCTTGCGCCGCGAGACCTGCTCGCCGCGCTGAAACGAATCGAGAGCGATCTCGGCCGTCTGGACGGCGAGCGCTGGGGGCCGCGCGCCATCGACATCGACATTCTCTTCTATGGCGAGGCGGCTCTCGACGATCCCGACCTCGTCATTCCCCATCGCGAACTCCTGAATCGCGCCTTCGTGCTGGCGCCGCTCGCGGAAATCTGCGCAGAGCGGCCGATCGGCGGGAAGACGGTCGCGGATGCGCTCGCGCGGGTCGCGCGCGAAGGTCTATCTATAATGCATCGCGGAAACGGCTGGGCCAGCCTTACGGAGGGAAAGCGAAACATGGGCGAGACGATTACATTGACCTGCAAGGACGGCGCGCAGATTTCCGCCTATCGCGCGCGTCCCCAGGGAAGGCCGAAAGGCGGCATGGTGGTGCTGCAGGAAATCTTCGGCGTGAACCACCACATTCGCGCGGTGGCCGACAAATATGCGGCGGCCGGCTATCTCAGCATTGCCCCCGCCCTGTTCGATCGCGTCGAGAAGGGCGTCGAGCTCGGCTACGGCATGGAGGATCGTCCGCGCGCCATGGACCTGCGCGGGCGCACGAAACTCGCGGAGACGCTCGCCGACGTCGCTGCCGCCATCGAGGCCGCAAAGGAAGGCGGCAAGGTCGGCGTCGTCGGCTATTGCTGGGGCGGCACCCTGGCTTACGCAGCCGCCTGCCGCCTGCCGGGCGTCGCGGCGGCGGTCGGCTATTACGGCGGCGGCATTGCCGGCATCGCCAGCGAAAAGCCGCGCATTCCGCTGATGCTGCACTTCGGCGAGCGCGACAAGCATATCCCGCTGTCCGACGTCGAGAGGATTCGCGCTGCGCAGCCGGAGGTCCCGGTCTTCGTCTATGCCGCCGATCACGGTTTCAATTGCGACGAGCGTGAAAGCTACGACGCCGCAGCCGCGCAGGAGGCCGAACTGCGGACGATGGAATTCTTCGCCGCCGAACTGAAATGACCGGCGATCTCGTATGAACAGCTCGCCGGCGTCCTCAACCGAGGGCGCCGGCCGCCATCATCGGCTTACCACCAGCGATAATAGTAACGCGGACGGTAGTAATAGACCGGCCGATACCACCGACGGTAATAACGCCGCCGCCAGCGCCGGCGATAGTAGCGGCGATAGACGCGATAGCGCCGACGGCGCCAGCGCCTGTAGCGCCGATAACGCCAATAGGCCTTCTCGGTCTTGGCGGATTCCATGTCTGCGTCGGTTGCAACGGCGGGCTCAGGTCCCGCCGGCGCGACGTCCGTCGGCTTCGCCGCCGGCATCGCGTCGCTCGGCGAGGCCTTGAACAGCGTCACCGCCGCAGCAAGACCGCCGAAAAGACCAAGGAAAGATCGTCTGTCCACTTTGGCGCCCCCCTCATGGGTGGATTAACCCGCCGCATCGCAATACTGCGCCGCGCCTCGAAGCCGCGCAAGCCTGTCGAAGATGGCGGGTGTGCGATGGCGCACGCCGCTCAAGCCGTGGGCCATTCCCGCTGCGGCGGCCGCATCTTCTCCCATGCGCGCGATATCTGAAGGACGCCGAGGTCGTCGAAGCGTCGGCCTGCGATCTGAAGGCCGATCGGCAGTCCGCGCGACGTGTAGCCGCAGTTGATCGAGGCGGCCGGCTGCTCGGACATGTTATAAGGCAGGGTGAAGGCGATGTGCTCGAACGGGCGTTCGGCGTCGTTGGTCGGGCTCGGCAGCTCCGCGTCGAAAGCGGGGATCGGGGCGGTGGGCGAAAGCACGTAGTCGAAGCGTCGCGTCGCCGCCTCCGTCGCCTTGCGGAGCGCCATGGATTGCGCGAAGCCCGTATAGACGTCGCTCCCGCTGAAGGGCGCCGCCGACTCCGCCCAGGCGCGGATGAAGGGCAGGATTTTCGCCTTCCGCTCCTCCGGCAGCGCAACGACATCCGCATATGCGCGCGCGCGCCAGAATCTGTCCTGCCCGTCGAGCATCTCGCGCGTCATGAAGGGCGCGAGCGGCTCGACGATTGCGCCGGCCGCCTCGAAGGCGCGCGCCGCAGCCTCCACCGCCGCGCGGGTCTCGGGTTCGACCGGCAGGCCGACGCCAGCGTCGAGATGCAACCCGATGCGCAGGCTCTTCACGTCGCGGTCGAGCGCGCTCCAGTCGATCTTCTCGTAGGGCAGGCTCATGTGGTCGCGCGGATCGGGCAGGCTCAGAACCTCCATGAACAGCGCCGCGTCTTCCACCGAGCGCGTCATCGGACCGGCGACGCGGCCCTGGAACGGCGGGTCGATGGGAATGCGCCCGAGGCTCGGCTTCAGGGTGAATATCCCGCACCAGCCGGCCGGCAGCCGCACCGAGCCGCCGATGTCGGTGCCGATATGCAGGGGACCGTAGCCGGCCGCCGCCGCCGCCCCCGCGCCGCTGGAGGAGCCGCCGGGCGTCTTCGTCCGGTCCCAGGGGTTGCGGGTCAGCTTGTGGAAGCTCGATTTCGATGAGGACAACATGCCGTAGTCCGGCATGGTCGTGCGGGCGAAAATCACCGCGCCGGACTCGCGCGAGCGCGCCGCCGGCGGCGCGTCGGCGGGTGAGGGCGCAAGTTCGCTGGCCGCCGTCCCCAGCGGCATGGGCGCCCCTCGGGTGGCGATGTTCTCCTTGATCGTCAGCGGCGCCCCGTCGATCGGGCCGAGCGGGGCGCCCTTGCGCCAGCGCGCCTCCGAATCGCCCGCCATGGCCCGCGCGCCCTCGAAATCCACGGCCCAGAGCGCCATCAGGCGCGGTTCGAGCTTCTCCACGCGCGCGATGACGGCCTCCAGCGCCTCCACCGGCGAGAGGGTTCTGGCCGCATAGGCGCGGCGAAGGTCGTAGGCGGACATGTCGGCAGGGTTCATCGGCGGCTCCCGGATTGCGTCGCCTATCCTACTGAATCCTGCAGGCAAATGGACACGGAGGCTTGGATCTTGGAAGCAATTGCTTAATCAACTTGCGGCATTCTGTCCTGGGCGCGGGTAGCCAGATCTCCGCCAAGTCTTTCTCAGGTCAGAGAAATTTGTCATGGCGACTGTTGCTATCGTCGACGACCGCGTAACGAACAGGAACATCTTTTCCAAGCTCGCCGCCTCGATTGCGCCGGACATTCAGGTCCGCTCCTTCGGCAATCCGCGCGAAGCGCTGGACTGGCTCGCCGAGAACCCCGCCGATCTCGTCGTCACGGACTACAAGATGCCGGAGATGAACGGGGCGGACTTCGTGCGCGCGCTGCGCGCGATCAAGGGCGCAGCCGACATTCCGGTCGTGGTCATCACCGTTTACGAGGAGCGTTCCTACCGGCTTCGGGCGTTGGAGGCGGGCGCGACCGACTTCCTGAATTCGCCGGTCGACCATCATGAATTCATCACGCGCACGCGCAACCTGCTCGCGCTGCGGCGCCACCAGAAACTGCTTGCCGACCGCGCCGACACGCTGGCGCAGGAACTGGCCGACAGCGAGCGTTCGCGCGAACGCGCAATCCGCGATTCGATCGAGCGCCTCGCCCAGGTGATCGACACGCTGCCCGTGCTGATCAACGCGGTGGACCGCGAAGGCCGCACGCTTTTCGTCAACGCGTTCGAAACGGACTTCTTCGGCGTCGATCCGGCGGCCGTCATCGGCCGCCCGCTTGCAGAACTGATCGGCAAGTCGAACGCCGAGCGCAACCAGACGCTCGACCAGCTCGTCTTCACCACCGGCCGCGCGCTGCCGGCCTTCGAGGAAAACCTGACCAGCGCCGACGATCGCCGACGCAGTTTCCTCACCACCAAGACGCCGCTGCGCGACCACACGGGCGCCGTCAGCGGCGTGCTGACGAGCTCGCTCGACATTACCGCGCACAAGCGTACGGAAGAACACCTGCGCTATCTCGCGCATCACGATCCGCTGACCTCGCTGCCGAACCGGACGCTGCTGTCGGAGAAGCTGCGCGGCGCGATCGCGCGCGCACGGCGCGGCGACAAGATCTTCGCCCTGCATCTCATCGACCTCGACGGCTTCAAGGCCGTTAACGACGTCTACGGCCATTCGGTCGGCGACCGCTTCCTGCAGGGCATTGGCGGGCGCCTGCGCGAGGTCGTGCGCGAGCGCGACACGCTTGCGCGCCTCGGCGGCGACGAATTCGCGATCCTTCAGTCCGATGTCGGATCCAACTACGACGTCGCGGAGTTTTCCGCGCGCATTTGCGAGGCGATCGCGGCGTTCACAGATCCCGAAACGCCGCAGATGAAATCGACGGCTTCCATCGGCGTCGCCATTCATCCCAATGATGGCGCGGATCCCGAGGAAATGCTCCGCAACGCCGACCTCGCCATGTACAAGGCCAAGGCTGAAGGCGGCAACGCCTATTGCCTGTTCGCCGCCGACATGCAGGCGCGCGCGCGCAGCGCCATGAGCCTCGAGGCCGACCTGCGCATGGCGCTCGCCAACGACGAATTCGTTCTCTACTACCAGCCGCAATTCGACGTCTCCACGAACAAGATCATCGGCGTCGAAGCGCTGTTGCGCTGGAACAGGCCGGGCGTCGGCATCGTCGGCCCGGGCGCCTTCCTGCCGCAGGCGGAAGAAAACGGCCTGATCATTCCGATCAACGAATGGGTTCTGCGCAAGGCCTGCGCCGACGCGCGCATCTGGCAGCGCGACGGGTTCCCGATGTTCCGTGTCGCCGTCAACATGTCGCCGATCCAGTTCCGCAAGAAGAACGTGCCGCTGCAGGTCGCGCGCATCCTCTCGGAAACCGGCCTCGATCCGCGCCGGCTCGAGCTGGAGCTCACCGAGAACATCGTCATGCAGGACATCGACGCGGTGGCCAACGACCTGCGTGAGCTGAACCGCCTCGGCATATCGATAGCGATCGACGATTTCGGCACCGGCTATTCTTCGCTCAGCTACATCAAGAAGCTGCCGGTGCAGCGCATCAAGATCGACCAGAGCTTCGTGCGCAACATGACGCAGGATCCCAACGATTCCGCGATCGTGCGCGCGATCATCACGCTCGGCCGCAGCCTTGGGCTCGACGTCGTGGCGGAGGGGGTCGAGACGCACAAGCATCTCCAGGGGCTGCGCGAGATCGGCTGCGAGATCGTGCAGGGCTTCCTGCTCGGGCGGCCCGCGCCTTTCGAAGACGTGTCGGCCCTGTTCATGCAGTCGGGCCCGCTCGCCAAGTCGGCCTAGCCGCCCATGCGTCCGGACGCCTCGTTTCTCGACTCCCGCCCCGTAGCTGAGGAGCAATGGGCGGAGAACGAACGCCAGATGGCCATCAACAGGATGGTCATCACGACCATTCTGTTCGGCGCCGTCAGCATCTTCGGCCGTGACGGCGCCTCGACCGGCTCCGGCTTCATGGCCGGCGCCTATCTCGCCTATCTCGCGCTCGCCGCCACGTTCTTCGCGCATGTGTGGATGTGGCCGCGCGCAAGAGCCTGGCGGCGCGTGGCGATTCTCGGCTCCGACATCTGCGCGCTCACCTACGTCGCCTATCATTCGGGCCCTGCCTATGTCGGGCTGCTCTATCCCGGCTATCTGCTCATCATCTACGGCTTCGGTTTCCGCTACGGCGTGAAATGGATCGTCGCTTCCGGCCTCATGTCGATCGTCGCCGTCGGGTTCGTCGTTCGTCTCTCGCCTCTCTGGCGCGACAATGACCTGCTCGCCGGCGGCCTGATCGTCGGCCTCATCATTATTCCCGCCTATGCGCTCAATCTCGTGCGCAATCTCTGGCAGGCCAAGGCGAAAGCGGAAGATTCCAGCCGCGCCAAGAGCATGTTCGTCGCGGCCGTCAGTCACGACCTGCGCACGCCGCTCAACGCCATCATCGGGCTGGGCGACATTCTGGCCGCCTCCAAGCTGCCGCGCGAGGAAGCCGATATGGCGCGGATGATCGGCCAGGCGGGGCGTTCGCTGCTCGGCCAGATCGACTCGATCCTCGATTTCTCCCGCCTGGAGATTGGCCGGCAATCCGCTGTTCGCGACAAGGTGGACCTGTTCGACATGTTGCGGTCGACGCGCGACTTGCTCGACGTGTCGGCGCAGGCCAAGGGCGTGCGGCTTCTGTTGCGCATCGACATGCCGACGCCGCGCTGGATCGTCACCAACGAGCGGCATGTGCGCGACAGCCTGGTCAATCTCGTCGGCAACGCCATCAAATTCACGCCTGCCGGCTACGTCGAGATCGCCGTGCGGTCCGATCGCCTGTCCAACGCGCGGGCGCGGCTTCGTTTCGAGGTCCGCGACTCCGGCATCGGCATGGGCGCCGACGAGCAGGCGCGCATCTTCGACCGCTTTACGCAGGCCAACGAAGGCATCCGCGAGACCTATGGCGGTTCCGGACTTGGCCTGGCGATAGCCAAGCAACTGGTCGCCGGGCTGGGCGGCGAAATTCATGTCGCCAGCGCCAGGGGCGTCGGCAGCACCTTCTGGTTCGAGTTCGAAGCGGAGGTCGCCGCGGCGGACGAGGATAGCGGCGCGCGACGGCACAAGGCCGTCTATATCGGCCGCGATCCGCGGGTGATCGAACTCGCGCAGTCTGTCGGACTGTCGTGTGAAAGCGCCGCCGCTGCTGTCGCCATCGATGATCCGGCCATCCCGGGTTCGACGACGCAAGGGCTGGTCATCGCCGATCTACGCGACGCTGTAAGCGGTGGCGAAGAAAAGGCGTCGACGCTGCTCCGGTCCGTCGGTCGGCGCGGCGCAATCTTCCTGGTTGAGGACGCGGGCCGTCTCGACCTGCACGCGCGCGCGGCGGGATGTTCGGTCGCGCTGCGTTGGCCCTGCGATCCGCAGGTGCTCAACGACGCGGTCTTTCTGGTCGCCGGCGACGAAAAGCCGGAGGCGCCGCAGATCGAGCCGGGGCAGGGCGCGGCGCGCGATCTCTCGATCCTCGTCGCAGAAGACAACAAGACCAACCAAAAAGTCATCGGCAAGATGTTGTCGCTCGTCGGACGCGAGGCGACGATCGTCGACGATGGCCATGCGGCGCTCGACATTCTCGCGCGCGAGCAGTTCGACGTTGTCTTGATGGACATCAACATGCCGCGCGTCGACGGCATCGAGGCGACGCGCCGCCTGCGCATCTTCGAGCGGTCCATGGGCAGGCGAACGCCGGTCATTGCGTTGACGGCGGACGTCACCGACGAGACGCGGGCGCGCTGCATGGCCGTCGGCATAGACGATTGCATCACAAAGCCGATCGATCTTCCCAGATTGCTTGCGGCCATCGATCGGCTTCTGGTCGACCGGACCCATTCGCCTCTGTCGGTTCGGCGCGAAGACGAAAGCGCGTCTTCGGGGCCGGAAGCGCCGCCCCCGGCGGACGAAACGAATGTCCATCCCGTTGGCCAGGAGCACATCAACCCCGGCGCCCTCGCCGATCTCGAGCGCCTGGGCGGAGTGGATTTCGTGCGCGAGGTCGCGAGCCAGTTCGTCGCCGACGCGGCGCTGATCCTCAAGGAGCTCGCCGCCGCCGCGCAGGAGGGCGATGTCGAGAGGTTCCGGGACGAGGCGCATGCCCTGCGTTCGTGTTCGGCCAATGTCGGCGCAAAATCCATCTACAGTCTGTGCCTGTCCTGGCGGCAGATCAGCCCGCAGGAGTTCGCGGCCGAAGGCTTCGCTTACGTCGAGAAGCTCGAGCAGGAATACGAGAAGGCGCGTATGGGCCTCTTGCCCTATATTGAACGGGCCGCCTGATCCGGCGCGCCGCGCGTCAAGCCTTCCAGCTATTTTCGGCCATCAAGGCTCTATGGAACTCAGCCGTCGCCGGTTCGAGCTTGTCCCCTCGCGCGAGCATGGCCGCATTCGGGTCGCCGAAGCGCGCGATGACGGCAAGCGTCGCATCGTCGGCAATCTGCGATGGCGCCGTGCGCGACCGGCGCGCGATCTGCGCGCGCAATTCCTTCAGGCGCACAAACCGGCGCGCCTGTTCGACAGTCAATGCCTCTGTATCGTCATCGACTGCCGCCAGCGGCGTCGTCAGGCTTTCAGGCGCCGCGTCATCGGTTTCCAGACTCGCGCCGCGTGAGGCGAACAGGCGCACGATGCGTCCCGCGACCGCATCGCGCGCCGCTCGCGCCAAAGCATGAGGCGTCCGCAACCAGACAAGATGTCGCCGGCAATTGTCGCAATGACCGCAGGCGCCGCTCCGCTCGCCGAGGTAGGAAAGCACGGCGCGCCAACGGCAATCGAAGCCGCGCGCGAAATTGCCGATCGCTTCAATTTCGTCGGCGCGCGTCTCGTGCGAGGTGTCCAGGTCGGGCGCGCCGTGCGCGGCCCAGGCAAGGCGCGAGACGAAGGCGACCGCTTCCGCCGGCAGTCCGTCGCGACCGGCGCGGCCGATCTCCTGATAATAGGCCTCGATCGAATGCGGCAGGTCGGCATGGCAGACGAAGCGCACGTCCTTCTTGTCGATGCCCATGCCGAAGGCGATGGTCGCGACCATGACGCTGTCCGGGCGGGCGAGAAATTCGTCCTGGTTCGCGCTGCGTGTCGCAGCGTCGAGGCCCGCGTGATAGGGCAGAGCGGCGACGCCATTGGCCGCGAGAGCGCGCGCGAGCTGATCGGTCGCGGCGCGAGAGCCGCAATAGACGATGCCGCTTTCCCCGCGACGCCGGCGGATCACGCCCGCCACATCGGTGAGCGTGTGGCCGCGCCGCCGGACCGAAATCGCGATGTTCGGCCGCTTGAAGGAATGGACGAAGAGTCGCGGCTTGCGATGAAAGAGCAGACTTTCGATATCCGCGCGCGTTCGCGGGGCCGCGGTCGCGGTGACCGCGATCGTCTGCGGCGCGCCGAAGCGGCGCGCGATCTCGCCGATGCGGGCATAGTCCGGGCGAAAATCATGTCCCCAGCGCGAGACGCAATGCGCCTCGTCGATGGCGAGAAGTTTCGGCCTCATGCGCGCGAGCATGTCGACCGTGTCGTCGAGCGCGAGCCGCTCGGGCGCGACGTAGAGCAGCTTGATGCGCCGCGCCTCGATCATCGCCAGCGTCGTGGCGTTGTCCTCGGGCTCGTTGCCGGAATTCAGCGCGCCGGCCGCCACGCCCTTCGCGCGCAGCGCAGCGATCTGGTCGCGCATGAGCGAGATCAGCGGCGAGACGACGACGACAGGCGCGACGCCGACGAGCGCCGGCAATTGATAGAGCAGCGACTTGCCGGCGCCCGTCGGCATGAGAGCAAACACGTCGTCGCCGGCCAGGACCGCCTCGACGATCTCCCGTTGGCCCGGGCGAAACCCTGCGAAGCCGAAGACGCGATGCAGCGCCGCGTCGATGTCCCCTGCGGTGAAGCGCGCGCGTCTATTTGGCACGGATGGACAGGCCCGCGACCATCAGGTGAACTTCATCCGCGATCGCCGCGACCGCCTGGTTGAGAAATCCGGCTTCGTCGCGAAATCGGCGGGAGAGCGCATTATCGGGCACGATGCCCAGACCGACCTCGTTCGACACGACGAATGTCGGCGCGCGCCGCGCTGCGAGCGCCGCAACGAGCGCCTCTCGCTCGACGACAAGATCGGCGCCGGCAAGAAGGCGATTGGTGAGCCACAATGTGAGGCAGTCGACAAGCACGGGGGCGTCGTGTGGCGCGTGGCGCACGGCGTTGCAAAGGTCGTGCGGCGCGTCGATCGTGCGCCAGCGCTCGTCGCGCCGCGCGCGATGCATGTCGATGCGCGCGCGCATCTCGTCGTCGAAGGCCTGCGCGGTGGCGATATAGGTCCACGGCGGCGCCAGCGCGGCCATGCGCGCTTCGGCGAACGTGCTCTTGCCCGAGCGCGCTCCGCCGATCACGAAGACCAGATTGGCGTTTCGCGCTTCCGTCATCGGCCCGCTCTCTGCGACGCCAGCGCCGCTTCGAGACGCGGCCATTCTCGATCTGAGGGCATGCCGAAGCGCAGCCAATGCGGAGCGGCGAAAAACCGCCGCACATGAATTCCGGCGCGCCCGAGAGCATCGGCGATGGTTTGCGCGCGCTCGTGCGCGGCCAGCCGGAACAGGGAGACGCCGCCGACAATCTCGAATCCCGCCGCTGCCAGCAATGAATCGAGACGGCCGGCGCTTTCGTCGAGGCCGCGACGCGCGGCGTCGCGCCAGGCGTGATCGCATAGCGCCTGCCGGCCGATTGCGATTGCGGGTCCGGAGACCGGCCACGGGCCGAGTTCGTCGCGCAATCCTGCGGCGATATCGGCCGGGGCGATCGCAAAGCCTAGACGCAGGCCGGCAAGTCCATAGGCCTTGCCGAAGGAGCGCAGCACGATCGCGCCGATGTCGGTGGCCTCGTCCGCGACGCTCGCGCCGGGCGAAAAATCGGCGAAGGATTCGTCGACGACGAGGCGCATCCGCCGCGACAGCGCCGCAAGCGTTTCGCGCGCGACGAGGCGGCCGGTCGGATTGTTCGGGTTGACGATCACGCCGATGTCGAAATCCGCTAGTTCCTCGGGCGAAGCGCACGAGGCGACGTCGCGGCCCGCGCGCCGCCAGCTCAGCGCATGTTCTTCGTAGGTCGGTCCGAGCACGCCAACCCGGCGCCCCGCCAGCAGGCGCGGCAAGATCTGGATCAGCGCCTGCGCGCCGGGCGCGGCGACGATATTGCGCGCGTCGTGCGCGCCATAGGCTCGCGCGGCGGCGGCCTCCAGCGCCGCGAGCGCGCCGGGCTCCGGCAACCGCGCAAGACAATCCTGCGGCAACGGACGAACGGGGTAGGGGTGTGGATTGACGCCGGTCGACAGGTCGATCCATGGCGCCGGCGCGTCGGGAAAGCGTCGGCGCGCCGCGGCAAGATCGCCGCCGTGCTCCAGCGCGCGTCGATTGGCCGGTTGGGATCGCATCTGCAACATCCGCCCTTCATACAGGAGGGCGTCCGCGACCGAAACTTGACGCGCCGTCATGGCCCGCTACAGCCATGGCCATGGAGCTGACGGAAAATATCGGCCTTGCGCTCGCCGCCCTGTTGCTGGAGGCGCTTCTGGGCTATCCCGCCTGGCTCTACGCCGCGATCGGCCATCCGGTGAGCTGGGTCGGCCGCATCATCGGCTTTGCCGAGCGCAGGCTGAACGCGCCCGACCGCGCCGCGCAGGACCGGCGCGGCCGTGGCGCGGCTTTCATGATCGGCCTGCTTTTCGCGGTCGGATTCGGCGCGCTCTGGCTGCATTTCGCGCTCGCCGTCTCGATCGTCGGGCAGGCGGCGCTCGCGCTCCTCGCCGCCACGTTGATCGCGCAACGCAGCCTCTATGCGCATGTCCGCGATGTCGCGGACGGCCTCGACGGCTCGCTCGAAGACGGTCGCATGGCCGTCGCGCGCATCGTCGGCCGCAATGTCGATGAACTCGATGAAGCCGGCGTTTCCCGCGCGGCGATAGAAAGCCTGGCGGAAAATTTCTCCGACGGCGTGGTCGCGCCCACCTTCTGGCTCGCGCTTCTCGGCCTGCCCGGCGCCACCCTCTACAAGACGATCAATACCGCCGACAGCATGATCGGCCACAAGACCGCGCGCTATCGCGAGTTCGGCTTCGCGGCGGCCAAGATCGACGACGTCGCCAACTGGGCGGCCGCGCGCATTTCGGGCGCGCTGATTGTCGCCGCGGCGGCCTTCGGGCGCGAGACCTGGCCGCTGCGCGGCTGGCGTGTGATGCGGCGCGACGCCGGCAAACACGCCTCGCCCAACGCCGGCTGGCCGGAGGCGGCGATGGCCGGCGCGCTGCATGTGCGCCTCGGCGGCCCGCGCGCCTACGGCGGCAATGTCGTCGACGGCGCATGGCTCGGCGACGCGGACGAGCCGGTGGACCGTCATACGATCCGGCGGGCGCTGAAACTCTACCGGCGCGCGCTGGTCATTCAGTTTCTCGCGCTCGCCTTCCTCGCCGCGCTTCTCGTATAAGACGAGGCATGAGCGAAAAAACGAAGATTCTCGTCTGCGTGAAATGCCGCGCGGCCGGCGAGCCCAAGGGGCCGATCGAGGACCGCATGGGGTCGCATCTCTACCGCGAGATGCTGGCCGCCGCCGCCGGGGCGGACGACGTCGTCATCGAGCCCGTCGAATGCTTCAAGGTCTGCGTCCGGCCAGTGACCATTGCGCTGGCGGCGGTGGGGAAGTGGAGCGTGTTGTACGGCGACTTCCCTCGCGGTTCGGCGGCCGAAATTCTCGATGCGGCGCGCCTCTACGCGCGCAGGTCCGATGGAATTGTCCCGAAGGACGAGATGCCGCCCGCCTTGAAGCTCGCCCAGATCGCGCGCGTGCCGCCAGTGGGCTGAGGATGTCATCCCGGACGGCGGCGCGGCCGCCGATCCGGGACCCCGTAAACCGGCGCGGCCTACGGATCCCGGCTCTTCGCTTCGCTACGGCCGGAATGACGACGACGCGTCGACTACGCCGTCTCCATCATCGCGCGCTCGTCCGGCGTCACGTCCGGCATGATTCCGAACCAGTCGCGGAAAGCCGGGCGGGCCTGCTGGATCAGCATGCCGAGCCCGTCGACCGCGACATTGCCGCGCGCGCGCGCGGTCGCCAGCAGCGGCGTTTCGAGCGGCGTGTAGACGATGTCGTTGACGAGCGCGCCTTTCGGCAGGACGTCGAGCGCGATGTCGAGCGGCGCCTGGCCGACCATGCCGTTGCTGGTCGTGTTCACGAGCAGCGCCGCGCCCGCGAGCGCATCGGACCGCTCCTCCCAGCGCAGCGGCGTCACCCTTGGCCCGAAATCCGCGACGAAGGCTTCGGCGCGTTCCAGCGTGCGGTTGACGACGCGCACGTCGGGCGCACCGTCCGCGATCAGCCCGTAGACGACGGCGCGCGCCGCGCCGCCGGCGCCCAACACGACGGCGGGCCCGCTCGCCGCACGCCAGCCAGGCGCCTGCGCGCGCAAGGATTCCATGAAACCGAAGACGTCGTAATTGAAGGCCGACAGGGACCCGTCCTTCTGCACGACGACGCAATTGGCGGCGCCGATCGCCTTCGCCGCCGGATCGATGCGGTCTGCGACCCGCACGACCTCCTCCTTGTGCGGCAGGGTAACGTTGCAGCCCAGAAAGTTGAGCGCGGGCAGGGCGCGCAGCGCGGCCTCCACCTTGCCCGGCTCGATCGCCAGCGGCGCGTAATAGCCGGAAATGCCGAAGCGCTTCAGCCAATGATTGTGCAGGCGCGGCGAGCGCGAATGCATGACGGGCCAGCCCATGACGCCGGCAAGGCGGAAATCTGCGGGATGCGACATGCGCTTCGCTTAGCCGAGGACGCCCCGCTTTTCCAGTCGCGCGGCAGCCATGCGCCGCGCAGGGTTGCAGAAAGATGCATATGCAGATATTCCTGCGGCATGGCTCTCAGTTCGACGCCCCCGAACGTCTGCACCGCCGCGCGCGTGCGAAAGGCGAGCCGTCGCGTGTCGCAAATCTACGACCGGGAGCTCGAAGCCTACGATCTCACCGTCACGCAATTCGGCCTGCTCGCGCAATTGCGCGCCGCGCCCGGCGCCGCCATCGGCGCGCTCGCCGAAAGCATGGTGATGGACGCAACCACGCTGTCGCGCAACCTCCGCCCGCTGGAGCGGCGTGGCCTCGTCGCCGCCGAGGCGGATCGGGACGACGGCCGCGTGCGAAAGCTGAAGCTGACGCCGGCAGGCCGCGCGACGCTCGACCGCGCCATGGCCGGCTGGCGCGCCGCGCAGGATCATATCGCCACAGCGCTCGGCGCCGAGGAAATGCGGGCGCTCAATGCCGCGCTCGATCGCGCGCTCGACCGGCTGGCGGACTGATCCGAATGGCCGATATCTGCATATACATCTAAGTCCAACGAGGCTCTCATGCTGGCGCCCAACGCGCAGAACCCGCTGCTGACAGGTCCGATCCTGCCGACGCTGATGCGTCTCTCCCTGCCCAACATGGGCGCGATGGTGGCGACCTCGCTCGTCGCCATCGCCGAGACTTCCTATGTCGGAATTCTCGGCACGCCGGCGCTGGCGGGCCTCGCGCTCGTCTTTCCCTTCGTCATGCTGCAGCAGATGATGTCCGGCGGCGCCATGGGCGGCGGCGTTTCCGCCTCCATCGCGCGCGCGCTCGGCGCAAACGATGTCGCGCGCGCCAATGCGCTGGCGCTGCATGCGAGCTTCATCGGCCTGTCCGCGGGCCTCGTCATGGCGCTGGTCATCTTCCTGTTCGGGCCGTCGATTTTTGCGCTGCTCGGCGGCCGCGACGCGGCGCTCGACGAGGCTGTGGCCTATGCGCGCATCTATTCCATCGCCGCCTTCTGCGTGTGGATGACGAACACGCTCGCCTCCATCGTGCGCGGCTGCGGCAACATGCGCGCGCCCTCGGCGACCATCTTTATCGCCGCGCTCGCGCAGATCGTCGTCGGCGGCGCGCTCGGGCTCGGCCTGGCCGGCCTGCCGCGCCTCGGCATGGGCGGCGTCGCGGCCGGGCAGGTTGCGGCCTACGGCGGTTCGGCGCTGTTTCTCGCCTGGTTCCTGATGTCGGGCCGCGCGCGCGTCACCCTGAAACCCTCGGCCTTCGCCCCCGATGGCGCGCTGTTCCGCGACATCCTGCGCGTCGGCGGCCTCGCCTGCATCTCGCCCTTGCAGACGGTGGCGACCGTGCTCATCCTCACGCGCCTCGTCGCGCATTTCGGCGTGTCGGCGCTCGCCGGCTACGGCATCGGCTCGCGTCTCGAATTTTTGCTGATCCCCATCGCCTTCGCCATCGGCGTGGCCTGCGTGCCCATGGTCGGCATGGCGATCGGCGCCGGCGACGTTCTTCGCGCACGGCGGGTCGCGTGGACCGGCGGCCTCGTGTCGGCCGCCATGCTCGGCGCGGTCGGCCTGTTCTTCGCCGCCTTCCCGCACCTGTGGTCGCGCATGTTCACCAGCGACGCCAACGTGCTCGAATCCGCCCGCATCTATCTCGTCTGGTCGGGCCTCGCCTATTTCTTCTACGGCCTCGGCCTGTGCCTCTATTTCGCCTCGCAGGGCGCCGGCAAGGTGCTGGGCCCGGTGCTGGCCGGCACGATCCGCCTCGCCGTGGTCATCGTCGGCGGTTTGTGGCTCGCCTCGTGGGATGCGCCGCAATGGACGATGTTCGTCGTCGTCGGCCTGTCGATGCTCGCCTACGGCGCGGCGACGGCGGGCTTCGTCTGGATCACGCCATGGGGAAAGAAGTGACTGCCTCCATGCGCCGTCATGGCCGGGTCTGACCCGGCCATCCCCACCCGGCGGTCGTCAGCAACGCAATCGCCGGATACGGCGTGGCGTGAGTGCCCGGCAGAAGGACGGGCATGACGGCGACGGTCCCCAAATACGAAACACACACACGCACGGCGTCACTCCGCCGCGGCCGCGCGCGCGACGACCATGTTGGCCATGCGCCGCGTGATGATGGCTTCCGCGTCCGCAACGATGCGGTCGACCAGTTCCTTGACGCTGGGAATGTCGTGGATCAGGCCCTGCACCATGCCGGCCGACCATATGCCGGCGTTCACGTCGCCGCTCTCCAGCCCCGCGCGGCCGCGCACGCCGGCGACCAGATGCTTGACCTCCTCGAACTTGGCGCCGCGCTTCTCGGCTGCGACCACTTCCATGCTCACCGCGTTCTTCGCCACGCGCGCAGTATTGTGCATGGTGCGGAAGATCAGCTCGGTGGCGCGCTCGTCGTTGGCCACCATCTGCTGCTTGAAGGCGTCGTGAATCGGCGCTTCCTTCGTGGCGCAGAAGCGCGTGCCCATGTTGACGCCGTCCGCGCCCAGCGCCAGCGCGGCGGCGAGCCCGCGCCCGTCGCCGAAGCCGCCCGAGGCGATCATCGGAATCGTGATCCTGTCGGCGGCGCAAGGAATGAGGATGAGGCCGGGAATGTCGTCCTCGCCCGGATGGCCGGCGCATTCGAAGCCGTCGATCGAGATGGCGTCCACCCCCATGCGCTGCGCGGAAACGGCGTGGCGCACGGCCGTGCATTTGTGGATGACCTTCACGCCATGCGCCTTGAGGTCGTCGACATGCTCCTGCGGCTTGTAGCCCGCCGTCTCCACGATCTTCACGCCGCTCTCGATGATCGCGCGCCGATATTCGGCATAGGGCGGCGGATTGATCGAGGGCAGGATGGTGAGGTTCACGCCGAACGGCTTGTCGGTCATCTCGCGACAGCGCCTGATCTCCTTCGCGAGATCGTCCGGCGTCGGCTGCGTCAGCGCCGTGATGAAGCCGAGCGCGCCGGCGTTGGCGACGGCCGCGACCAGCTCGGCGCGTCCGACCCATTGCATCCCGCCCTGCACGATCGGGTGCTGCACGCCGAACAATTCGGTGAAACGTGTCTTGAGCATTATTTTCTCCCTGCGCTTCCCGTCATTGCGAGCCAACGGGTCGCACGAAGCGCGCGCCCGATGACAGGCTCCGCATAGCAATCCATCCACCGGACTATCCGCATGGATGGATTGCTTCGTCGCTTCGCTCCTCGCAATGACGTCTTACTTACCCTTGAACTTCGCGGCGCGCTTCTCCAGTAACGCCGCCACGCCCTCTTTGAAATCCTCCGACGCGCCGGCCTCGCGCTGCGTCCGGTATTCGAGATCGAGCTGATCCTCGAAATTGTTTTCCGTCGAATCCCAGTAGAGCCCGCGCATCAGTCCCAGCGCGCGCGTCGGCCCCGCCGCCATCTCGCGCGCCATCCTCATCGCTTCATCGAGCGCCGCGCCGTCGTCCACGACGCGGTTGATGAGGCCCCACGCCAGCGCCTTTTCAGCCGGCAGCTTTTCGCCGAGCAGCGACAATTCCATGGCGCGCGCGACGCCGATGCGGCGCGGCAGCAGCCATGTCGAGCCGACGTCCGGCGCGAGGCCGATGCGGCGGAAGGCTTGCAGGAAATAGGCGCTTCGCGCGGCGATGACGATGTCGCCGGCGAGCGCCAGCGCCATGCCGCCGCCGGCCGCCGCGCCGTTGACGGCGGCGACGATCGGGCAATGCAGCCGCCGCAGGCGTCGCAGCAGCGGATGCCAGTGCGTTTCCAGCACGATGCCGACGGGCTTCGCCTTGCCGCTGCCGCGATCCTTCAGATTGGCGCCGGAGCAGAAGGCGTGGCCAGCGCCGGTGATGACGAGGCAACGCGCGCCGTTCGCCCTGTCCTCGACGATGTCGAGCGCCGCCAGAATGTCGTCGAGCATCGGCTCGCCGGCGGCGTTCATCACGTCCGGATCGTTCAGCGTCAGGACCGCGACGGCCTCTTCGATCTCGATCCGGACGCGCTTGAATTCCATGTCATTCGCCCCGGAACTTCGCCGGCCGCTTCTCGAGGAAGGCGGTCACGCCTTCCTTGAAATCGGCGGTGCTTCCGGCAATCCGTTGCGTGCGGAATTCGAGATCGAGTTGCTCCTCGAAGGTGTTTTCCGGGCTGTCCCAATAGAGGCCGCGGATCAGCGCCAGCGCCCTGGTCGGGCCGTTGGCGAGTTCCTTCGCCATCTTCTTCGCCTCGGCCATCAGGTCCGCGTCGTCGTAGACGCGGTTGATGAGGCCCCAATCGAGAGCCTTTTCGGCGGGCAGCTTCTCCCCGAGCAGCGACAGTTCCATCGACCGCGCCGTGCCGATCAGGCGCGGCAGCATATAAGTGGAGCCCGCGTCCGGCACCAGGCCGATGCGGCGGAAGGCTTGGAGGAAATATGCGGACTTGGCCGCGAGCTTCAGGTCGCCCATCAGCGACAGGCTCATGCCCGCGCCCGCCGCCGCGCCGTTGATGGCGGTCAGCATCGGGCAGTGCAGGCGGCGCATCCGGCGCAGCAGCGGATGGTAGTGGCTTTCCAGCACCGAGCCCGCGCCGCCGCTCTTCGACGTCGACGTGTTGCGTCCTTGCAGGTTCGCGCCCGCGCAGAACCCCTTGCCCGCGCCGGTCATGACGACGCAGCGCACGCCGTTCGCCCTGTCCTCGATGAAGTCGAAAGCCTCGATCAGCCCTTCGAGCATGTCGAGCGAAATGGCGTTCATGACTTCGGGATGATTGAGGGTCAGCACGGCGACGCCGTCTTCGACGTCCACTTTCACGCGATTGAAATCAGCCATCGGAATTTCCTCTCAGAAGCTCGTCATTGCGAGCGAAGCGAAGCAATCCATCTACCGGGGCATTGTCGAGGATGGATTGCTTCGTCGCTCCGCTCCTCGCAATGACGGCTGCTACAAACCCATTTCCGCGAACTGCTTCTTGCGCGGCCCCATGTATCCGAACAGATAGCCCGCCACCTTGCGCATCTGGATTTCCTCCGAGCCTTCGGTGATGCGGTAGCGGCGGTGGTGGCGGTAGATGTGCTCGAACGGCTTGTGGCGCGAATAGCCGATGCCGCCGTGCACCTGGATGGCGCGGTCGGCGGCCTGGCCGCACAGCCGGTTCGCCCAGTAATTGCACATGGAGACCTTGTCGGAGAGCTTGTGCTCCAGCCCCGCGCGCTCCGTGCGGTCCATCTCCCACGCCGTCTTGCGGATCAGCAGGCGAAGCATTTCGGCCTGCGTCGCCAGTTCGACGAGCGGGAACTGGATCGCCTGGTTCGACGACAGCGGCTTGCCGAAGGGCGAGCGCACGCGCGCGTATTTGATGCTCTCCTCGATGCAGAAGACGGCCGCGCCGAGCGATGAGGCGGCCTGACGGATGCGGTTCTCGTGCACGAAACATTGCGCCAGCGCGAGCCCGTGATCGAGATCGCCGAACAGCGCGTCCTCGGGAACCCAGACATTGGTGAGCGACAGCCGCGGATGGTCCGTCGGCATGTTGAACGTCCACATGTACTCTTCGATCACGAGGCCATCCGACGGCACCGGCACGAGGAAGCAGGAAATGCCGGTCGCCGCGCCATCCTTGCCGGACGTACGCGCAAAGACCGCGCAATGTGTGGCGTGATGCATGCCGGTGATCCACATCTTCTCGCCGTCGATGCGCCAGCCGGCCTTGCCGCCGCGCGATTCCGGCACGGCGCGCGTGCCCATATGCGTGGCGTCGGAGCCGTGGGCGGCTTCCGTCAGGCCGAAGCAGATGCGCACGTCGCCGGTGAACTGGCCTGATATCAGCGCCTTCTTCTGGTCCTCGCGCCCATAGGTGTCGAGCATGATGACGACGGGGAAATTGCCGACGATCGAATGCTCGTTCTGCAGGTCGTTGTGCAGGCCGAGCCCCTGCGAGGCGAAATGCTCGCGGATCGTCGCCATGGCGAGGTTGGAGCCGTCCTTGCCGCCATATTGTTTCGGCAGGGCGAAGCGCAGGTGGCCGGCCTTGTCGGCTCTGGTCTTGGCCTCGCGCAGCAGCGCCTCCCATTCCTTGCGCGGCAGGCCGCCGTTCTCGAAATCGGTGCGCGCCCATTCGCGGCGGTGATCGAAGAAGCGGATATTGTCGTCCTGGTTCTCGAGCGGCTTGATCTCGCGCGCGACGAAAGCGTCCAGCTCCTTCAGATAATCCGTGATGTCGGTCGGCAGATCGAAGTTCATGGGCGTTTCCTTATTGTCTTGATTGTGTACCGACCGTCATTGCGAGGAGGGCAACGAAGAAGCAATCCATCCACCGTGCCTTGATCCAGATGCGTGGATGGATCGCCACGTCGCTTCGCTCCTCGCGATGACGGCTCAGCATTGCGGCGTCCACCGCCCGGCCTCGCGCCGATAGGCGCCGTATTGCGGCTGATCGACGGCGAGTTTCGCCAGCGTCGTCGCCCAGAGGTGGTCGGAAAGGCCCGGCGTCTCGAGCGTCATCGCGCCTTCGGCGATCTTCATGGCGAGTTCCGCGTTGAGATCGGCGAGCGCGCCGCCGTGGCCGAGCAATTTCGTCAGCCGCTCGACCTCGGCGGCGTCGGCCGCAGGCTCCTGCGCGATCTGGCGCGCGACGAGATCGAGCGCGTTGCAGGACACGCGCAACTGGAAGGCGTGATGCGCCGTCAGTGTCGGCAGCAACTCGTCGCGCAGGTAGTGCGCGACGGCGGCGAGAAGGTCCGAGGGAGAAGGCTTGTCCTGCATCTCTCTCTCCGTTCAGGCGCCGCGCGGCGCGAGCAGCCGCATCAGATCGATTTCGTTTTCCGACGTGCGCCGCCCGATCATCGAGAGCTCGACGGGCCGGTCCGATTGCCGGGCGCGAAAACCCATGCCGATGCACATTACGCCCCAGCGCAGCGATCCCAGCAATTCCCAGAATTTCAGGGCTTGCGGATCGACGCGGCCGCCGCCCCCCGCTTCGTACCCCGCCATCAGGTCCTCGCGTTCGCCGAAACCGCCGACCGGCTTGTCGATCACGCTGTAGCGCCAGGCCGCCGTGCAGATCCATCCGAGGTCGCGCAGGGGATCGCCGATATGAGCCAGCTCCCAGTCGAGCACGGCGGAGACGCCCTGCGGCGTGACCAGCATGTTGCCGTTGCGGAAATCGCCGTGCACGAGGCGCGGCGTCGCGCCTTCGCCCGGCATCCGCTCCTTCGCCCAGCGGAAGGCGAGCTCGAACACCGGCCGCGGCTCGCTCCAGCGCCGATAGTTCTCGAACATCGTCGCCACGTCTTCCGCCGTTTTCACGCGTGGCAGTTCGGGCAGCCCGCCCGGATCGATGGCGTGAATGCGCGCGAGAATCTCGCCGGCCTGTCGCGCGAGCTGCGGCCGGATCGCGGCGAATTGCTCGTCGCGCACGATTCTCCGGCCGAGCGCCTCGCCATCGACATGGCTCATGAAGAAGCCGCGGCCGAAATCGTCTTCCGGCGCGATGACGTAGTGCACATGCGGCGAGGGCACGCCGGCGCGCTCGGCCGCCTGCATCAGCGCGGCTTCGGTTTCGAGCGAAATCTTTTCCACGATCGGCACGCCCGCCGGCTGACGCCGCAGGATCATCCGCTCGGGTCCGCTCGCGCGCATCGCGATCAGCGACCACGTCTCCTGGCTCGCGCCGCCCGACAGGCGCACGACCTTGTCGAGGCGTTCGACGTCGGGCGCGAACTTGCGCACGACCGCGAGCATGCGGTCGGGGAAGGAGAGTTCAACGCAGGACTTGTCGGGTGGCATCGCCCCCTCCCTTTCCCTCCCCCGCTGTGCGGGAGAGGGGACGGCAGGCGTTCGTGGTCGCCAGTCTCTGTGAAACGACGAATCTGCTCCCTCTCCCGCACAGCGGGGGAGGGGTGGGGAGGGGGCCTTACAGCCGCTCCACGATCGTCACATTCGCCAGGCCGCCGCCTTCGCACATGGTCTGCAGCCCGTAGCGCTTGCCGCGGCTCTCCAGCGCGTGCAGCAGCGTCGTCATCAGCTTCGTGCCGGAGCCGCCGAGCGGATGGCCGAGCGCGATGGCGCCGCCGTTGACGTTGAGGCGCGCGGGGTCGGCCTTCGTGCCCTTCAGCCAGGCGAGGGGGATCGGCGCGAAGGCCTCGTTGACCTCGAACAGGTCGATGTCGTCGATCTTCATGCCGGCCTTTTCCAGCGCCTTGTTGGTCGCCGGCACCGGCGCCTCCAGCATGATGACGGGATCGTGGCCCATCACGTACATGTGGTGGATGCGCGCGAGCGGCTTGACGCCCAGCGCCTTCAGGCCCTTTTCGTTGACGACCATCACGCCGGATGCGCCGTCGCAGATCTGGCTCGAGGTCGCGGCCGTGATCATGCCGCCCTCTTGCAGCAGCTTCACGCCCTTGATGCCATCGAGCGTCGCCTCGAAGCGGATGCCCTCATCCACTTTGTGCATCTGCTTTTCGCCCTCGACGGTCACCTCGACCGGCACGATCTCCTTGTCGAACGCGCCGGCCTGCGTCGCGCGGATCGCCTTCTGGTGGCTCTCGTAGCCGAAGAGGTCGAGCTCGTCCTTGGTCAGTCCGTATTTCCTGGCGACCGCTTCGGCGCCCGGAAACTGGCTGAACTGCACGCCCGGATAGCGCGCCTCCATGTTCGGGCTCTTGTAGAAGCCGAAGCCGTGCTTGGCGGGCAGGGCGGCGGGCAGGCCCATCGGCACGCGCGACATGCTTTCCACGCCGGCTGCAATGACGATGTCCTGAAAGCCCGACATCACGGCCTGCGCGGCGAAGTGAAGCGCCTGCTGCGAGGAGCCGCACTGGCGGTCGACGGACGTGCCCGGCACGCTTTCCGGCAGCCCGGAGGCGAGCACGGCGTTGCGCGCGATATTGGTCGCCTGCTCGCCGGCCTGCCCGACGCAGCCCATGATGACGTCGTCGATGAGGGCGGGATCGGCGCCGGCGCGCTCGACCAGCGAGTCGAGAACCTGCGCGGCGAGATCGGCCGGATGCCAGCCCGACAGCCTGCCGCCCTTGCGTCCGCCGGCTGTTCGCGCGGCCGCGACAATGTACGCTTCGGCCATGTTCATCTCCCTGATCGTTCGTATTGGATTGTCGGACAGCTTATGGGACCGCCGGCGATTTAGTCAATCGACTAACTAAAATCTTGCCCGCGCGTCCGCCATGCGATAAGTGCAAGGGACAAGCGTCGCGACAAGGCGCGATCGGATGGAAACAATCGGGAGGATTTCGCAAGCCATGGCCTACGAACATATTCTGGTCGAGCGCGAAGGCCCGATCACTATCGTCACGCTCAATCGTCCGCAGGTGTTCAACGCCCTGCACAAGCCGGCGCATTTCGAGCTGGAAGACGCCTTCGACAAATTCTCCGCCGATCCGGACCAGTGGGTGGCGATCGTCACCGGCGCCGGCGACAAGGCGTTTTCGGCGGGCAACGATCTCAAGTATCAGGCGGCCGGCGGCGAGCGCGGCTGGGGCAGGAGCGGCTTCGGCGGACTGGTGTCGCGCTTCGATTGCGACAAGCCGATCATCGCGGCGGTCAACGGTTTCGCCATGGGCGGCGGCTTCGAGGTCGCGCTCGCGTGCGACCTGATTGTCGCGGCCGAGAACGCCGTCTTCGCGCTGCCCGAGCCCTCGGTCGGCCTCGCCGCCATGGCCGGCGGCCTGCTGCGCCTGCCGCGCACCATCGGCATGAAGCGCGCCATGGGCATGATCCTCACCGCGCGCCGCGTCAGCCCGCAGGAGGGCAAGGAGCTCGGCTTCGTGCACGAGGTGACGCCGGCCGGCCAGGCGCTGCATGCGGCGCGCACCATCGCCAATCACATTTGCACGCTGAGCCCGATGTCGATCCGCGCCTCCAAGCAGGTCGCGATCCGCGGCGCGGAATTGTCGCTCGCCGACGCGCTGAATGCGCAGATGGATTTCCCCGCCGTGAAGGCGATGTTCGGCTCCGCCGACCTCATCGAAGGCCCCAAGGCCTTCGCCGAGAAGCGCAAGCCGAATTGGACGGGACGGTAAGACTCACGATGGCGACCGTCATTGCGAGTGAAGCGAAGCAATCCAGAGCCGCAACATGACCCTGGATTGCTTCGTCGCTTCGCTCCTCGCAATGACGGCGAAAAAATCGCCTTAAAAGCGCGGGAGGAATAATTGACCAAAGCCACCGGCCCCCTCGCGGGCGTACGCGTCGTCGAATTCGCAGGCATCGGGCCGGGGCCCTTCGCCTGCATGCTGATGTCGGACATGGGCGCCGACGTCATCGCCATCCAGCGGCCGGGCCACGGCCGCAATCATCCCGGCAATTTCGTCAATCGCGGCCGCCGCACCATCGAACTCGATCTCAAGAAGCCGGAAGACGTCGCCACCGCGAAGGCGCTGGTCGAAAAGGCCGACATTCTCGTCGAGGGTTTTCGGCCAGGCGTGATGGAAAAGCTCGGCCTCGGTCCCGACGACTTGCTGAAGGCCAATGCGCGCCTCGTCTATGCGCGCATGACCGGCTGGGGGCAGGAAGGCCCGTTGGCGCTCGCCGCCGGCCATGACATCAATTACGTCGCCGTCACCGGCGCGCTCGACTCGTTCCGTGCGCGAAAGGGCGGCCTCGTCTCGCCGCTCAATCTCGTCGGCGACTACGGCGGCGGCGCGCTCTATCTCGTCATGGGCGCGCTCGCCGCGCTCATCTCCGCGCGTGCGAGCGGCAAGGGGCAGGTGGTGGATGTCGCCATGTGCGACGGCGTCGCCAGCCTCATCACCATGTTCCATTCGCTGAAGGCCATGGGCGTGTGGGCGGGCGCGCCGGGCGAGAACATGCTGGACGGCGGCGCGCATTTCTACGGGCCGTTCGAGTGCAAGGACGGCAGGTTCTTCACCATCGGCGCGATCGAGCCGCAATTCTACGCCGAGTTCCTGCAACGCGCCGGCATCGACGATCCGGATTTCAAGGATCAGAACAACCGGTCGAAATGGCCAGCGTTGCGCGAAAAAATGGAAGCCATCTTCAAGACGAAGACGCGCGACGAATGGTCCGCGCTGCTCGAAGGCACGGACGCCTGCGCCATGGCCGTCTATTCGATGGAAGAGGCAAAGGCGCATCCGCATCTCGTCGCGCGCAAGACATTCGTCGAGCACGGCGGCGCCGTGCAGCCCGCGCCCGCGCCGCGCTTTTCGCGCACGCAGTCGCAGATTCAATCCGCGCCGATGGAGGGGCGCATCGAGCCCGCGGCCGCGCTGGCGGCGTGGAGTTGACGGCCAATTCCCTCCCCACAAGGGGAGGAGCAGGCAGCGGAAATGGCGCGCCGCGCTGACAGGAATTCCCAACACCCACATACGAAAGGAACATCGCATGGATCTCAACGGACTTTCCGTCTTCGTCACCGGCGGCGGCTCGGGCCTCGGCGCGGCGACGGCTCGCCTGATGGCGGCCAAGGGCGCCAAGGTCGCCTGCTTCGATCTCAACAAGGACAATGCCGAGAAGGTCGCCAAGGAAATCGGCGGAATCGGCATCGGCGGCGACGTGTCGAGCGAGGCCGACGCCAAGGCGGCGCTGGACGCGGCCGAGAAGGCGCACGGCGTGCCGCGCGTGCTGGTCAATTGCGCGGGCATCGGCAACGCCATCACCACGGTCAACAAGAACGGCGCCTTCCCGCTCGACGCCTTCAAGAAGATCATCGACGTCAATCTCATCGGCTCGTTCAATATGCTGCGCCTGGCGGCCGAGCGCATGTCGAAGCAGGAGCCGCTCGGCGAGGAGCGCGGCGTCGTCATCAACACGGCGTCTGTCGCCGCCTTCGACGGCCAGGTCGGCCAGGCCGCCTATTCGGCGTCCAAGGGCGGCATCGTCGGCATGACGCTGCCGATCGCGCGCGACCTCGCCCGCTTCGGCATCCGCGTCAACACGATCGCGCCCGGCCTGTTCCTCACGCCGCTGATGAAGGGCCTGTCGGAAGAAGCCCAGCGCAGCCTCGCCTCGCAGGTGCCCTTCCCCTCGCGCCTCGGCGATCCCTCCGAATATGCGGCGCTAGCCGTGCATATCGTCGAGAACGCCATGCTCAACGCCGAGACGATCCGCCTCGACGGCGCGATCCGCATGGCGCCGCGGTGATCTGACGACACGACGACTGTCATCCCGGCCGAAGCGAAGCGGAGAGCCGGGATCCAGACGGCAATGCTTCCTGCTGGATCCCGGATCGACGGTTGCGCCGTCGTCCGGGACGACAATCTCCACGAGTGCAACGCGCCAGGGAGCATCGACCATGAGCGACGTCCTCCTCATCGAAAAGCGCGGGCCCGTCGACTGGGTGACGCTCAATCGTCCCGCCGCGCTGAATTCGCTCGATCCCGAACTCGTCGACGCGCTCAACGCTTATTTTGAAGGCCTCGAGCGCGACTACGACACGCGCGTCGTCGTGCTGCGCGGCGCGGGCAAGAATTTCTGCGCCGGCCTCGACATCAAGGCGAGCGCGAAGCGCAATTCGGAAGGCGGCTACGGCGCCGACACGCAGGCCTCGCTCGACGGCCAGCGTCGCATCGCCGCCATCGTCATGAAGATGCGCCGCTGCCCGCAACCCATCGTTTGCTGCGTGCAGGGCGCGGCCGCCGGCGGCGGCTTCGCGCTGGCGCTCGCTTCAGACATCCGCATCGCCGCCAGCAACGCGCGCATGAACTGCGCCTTCATCAAGCTCGGCGTCGGCGGCTGCGACATCGGTTCGTCCTATTTCCTGCCGCGCCTCGTCGGCGTGTCGGTCGCCTCCGAACTCATCCTCACCGGCCGCTTCATTCATGCGGCCCGCGCGCTCGCCGTCGGCCTCGTGTCGGAAGTGGTCGAGGAGGCCGATCTGGAAAAAGCCGCGCAATCCTACGTCGACGATCTCCTGCTCACCGCGCCGCTGGCGCTGCGCCTGTCGAAGGAATGCCTGAACATGAGCGTCGATGCCGGCTCGATCGAGCAGGCGATCGCCATGGAGGATCGCAACCAGATTCTCTGCGTGAAGTCGGAAGATTTCCGCGAGGGCCTCACGGCCTTTCTGGAAAAGCGCAAGCCGAACTGGACGCCTGCGACGAAATGAGAGGCGCCCGCCGGCAGGCGGGCATCGAAAGAGGGAGAGGGAAAATGCATTCGCCGAACAAGATCGCCGCCGCGCTGGCTGCGGGCCTGATGGCCCTGTCCGCGCCGGCGCTGGCGCAGAACGCGCCGGGCGTCACCGACAAGGAAATCAAGATCGGCAACACCATGCCCTACAGCGGCCCGGCGTCCGGCTATTCCGCGCAGGGGCGCGTGCAATCCGCCTATTACGACATGATCAACGCCAAGGGCGGCGTCAACGGCCGCAAGATCGTCTTCCTCTCCTACGACGACGGCTACAGCCCGCCCAAGACCGTGGAGCAGACGCGCAAGCTGGTGGAGCAGGACGACGTGCTCGCGACCTTCGGCCAGCTCGGCACGCCGACCAATTCCGCGATCCACAAATACATGAACCAGAAAAAGGCGCCGCACCTCTTCATCTCGACCGGCGCCGACAAGTGGAACGACCCGAAGAACTATCCCTTCACCGTGCCGCTCTATCCATCCTACACGATGGAGGCGAAGGTCGCCGCGCGCTACATCCTGCAGACGCGGCCCGACGCAAAGATCGGCGTGCTCTTCCAGAACGACGATTTCGGCAAGGATTATCTCAAGGGCCTGAAGGAAGGCCTCGGCGACAAGGCCGAAAAGCTGATCGTCAAGGAAATTCCCTACGAAGTCGGTTCGCCCACGCTCGACTCGCAGATGATCGCGCTCAAGCAATCCGGCGCGGACGTTTTCTTCTGCATCACCGTGCCGAAGTTCGGCGCGCAGGCGATCAAGCGCGCCGCCGAGATCGAGTGGAAGCCGCTGTTCTACATCGTCAGCGTGTCGAGCCACATCAAGACGGCGCTGGAGCCCGCCGGCCTCGAGAACGCCAAGGGCCTGATCAGCGCGCTCGCCTTCAAGATCCCTTCCGATCCGCGCTGGGCAGACGCGCAGGACGTCAAGGACTATCTCGCCTTCCTCAAGGAATGGCAGCCGACGGCGGAGCCCAACGACGGCAGCGTTTCCATCGGCTACGGCTCCGCCTGGCTGACGGTGAAGGCGCTGGAGCGCGCCGGCAAGGACCTGTCGCGCGAGAACCTGATGAAAGTGATTACGTCGATCAGGGACGAGCAATTGCCGCTCGGCCTGCCAGGCGTCACCGTCACCATCACGCCGGACGATTATTCCGGCTACGGCAAGCTCCAGATGTCGCGCTTCGACGGCAAGACCTGGGAGCCGATCGGCGGCGTGACGAGCGCGAAGTAAGCCCGGCGAAGTAGCCGGCTGGATCCCGGATCGGCCTTCGGCCGTCCGGGATGACACTTCTGGGAGCCCGGCTCCCTGCCCGCCTCAATCCACCAGCGCGATGAAATTCGTGCCGTCCCACGTTTCCTTGTTGCGCGCGCCTTCGTCGGAGATGATGAAGACCGCGCCGGGGCCGACGAGGCCCGCCAGACGCTGCGCCACGCCCGGCGCGATGTGCAGGCGGCGCAACGCGTCCGCCGCGTTCGGCGCCACGCCGAAGGAGGAAAGGTCGCCCGCCTTTTTCGCCACTGCATCGCCGAGCATCGCCTCGCGCGTGCGGCCGGGAACGGTCAGGCTCGACCAGGCCGTCCTGCCCTCCTCGCCCGCCTGCGCGACGAACATGTGCGCGCCGATCGGGCGGTCGGGCTGGTCGATGTCGATCGGAACCTCGAACAGCGGCCTGAAGTTGCGGCGCACGTAGAGCTTGCCGGCCTTGCGGTTGACAAGCACGGAAATTGGCATGGCGGCGGCCAGATCGAGCGTCGTCTTCACCTTGTACTGGCCGACCGTGGCGTTCGGGCCCTCGATCTCGCCGGGCGTGCGCGCCGTTTCGACAGCCTCGCCCATCACATAGCGGCGCGGCGGCGTCTGGAACACGCCCGCGAAATCGGTCAGCGGCGCCGGCTTCACGTCTTCCCGCGAGATCACCACGCGCACGCCGCGCTTGGTGAAGCGGTAGAGGTCCCTGGCGTAGGCGGCGGGCAGGCGGATGCAGCCGTGCGAGGCCGGTCGCCCGGTCACGCGGCCCTCGTGCAGCGCTATTCCCGACCAGGTTAGGCGCTGCATGAACGGCATGGGCGCGTCATCGTAGATCGTGGAACGGTGAAACACCTGCTTCTCAATCACGCTGAACACGCCGTGGGGCGTGGGATGATCCGCGGTGCCCGTCGAGATGACGGTGTCGGAGACCGGCTTGTCGCCGTCGTAGACGGTCAGGTGCTGCCGGTCGGTCGACACGACGATGGTGATCGGACCGCTGGCCGAGGCCGGCAGCAGGCCGGCGCTCTTCTTCAGGTCGGGATTCTTGTAGCGCGCCGGCGTCGAGAGATCGCGGACGCGCGGCTTGGCGACTGGCGCGGAGCGAGGCGCCTGCGCCGCGGGCTGCGGCGCGAACAGGTTCCAGAAGCCCTGCGCGGCGGCCGTGTCGGCGGCGGCAAGGGCGAAGGCGGCGCCGGCGACAAGGGCCGAAACGTTGGACCGAAGCGCGGCTTTCCGTGTCCGCTGCGTCATGTCGAAAAGATCCCCGAGACTTGTTCGTACGGTAACATGCTTCCCATAGGCCGGCGACGGGGCTGAAGCTGTGCGCCAGCGCATGTGTCGCGCGCGCAACAGCGGTTGGCCCATAAATCGTATGGAAACAGGAAAGTATTAAAACAGCTTAACTATTTGACCTCTGCGACGGCCGCGATCAGGCGGGCGATGTCCTGCTCGCGCGAAAGGCGGTGGTCGCCGTCGCGGATGAAGGAGAGCGTCGCGGGGTCGTCGGCCAGATGCTCGACCAGCGCCAGCGCATGCTTCCACGGCACGTCGGGGTCCTGCATCCCCTGCAGGATGTGCGCGGGGCCGTAGGTGCGGATCGCCGTGCCGAAGATCAGGTGCTTGCGGCCATCTTCCAGCAGCGCGCGGGTGATCGGATAGGGCTCGGGCGAATATTCCGACGGCCGCATCCAGCGCCCGGTCTTTTCGATCTCGGCCTTCGCCTTCTTGCTCAGGCCCGGCTCCATCAGCGCCGCCGTGAAGTCGACGGCCGGCGCGATCAGAACCATGCCGGCGATGCGGCTCTCCTCGCCGGCTTCGGCCAGCGCGCGCGCCGCAAGCAGGGCGAGCCAGCCGCCCATGGAGGAGCCGATCAACACGACGCGGCCCGCAGTCTTCGCCCGGATGACCGCGAGGGTCTCTTCAAGCCAGCGGCTGATCGTTCCGTCCTCGAAGGCGCCGCCGGAGACGCCGTGGCCGGAATAGTCGAAGCGCAGGCAGGCGCGGCCGGTCTCGGCGGCGAATCGCTCGATCGCCATCGCCTTGGTTCCGGTCATGTCGGACTTGAAGCCGCCGAGCCAGACGAGGCCGGGCAGTTTCGCGCCTGCGCCGGCGGCCGGCAGGGCGACATAAGCGATCTCCCGCGCCTCCGCGCCCTTGCCGACCGCCATCCGTCCCGTTTCCGCCTGCACGCCCGTTTCCTCCAATCCGCCGCTTCGATTCCAGGTTCGATTCCAGGTTCGATTCGATGTGTAAGCGACCGTAAACCCTGTCGCGTTACTTATCAGCAGCGATGCCGCAATATCAGCGCTTCTTTCAGGTCGACCGTCCGATCGCCGGCAAGACCGTCCTTCAGATCATCCCGACGCTCGATTCCGGCGGCGCGGAACGCACGACGCTGGAAATCGCGGACGCCCTCGTGCGCGCCGGCGCCCGCGCGCTGGTGGCGGCCGAGGGCGGCAGGCTCGTCGGCGAATTGCAGGCCCTCGGCGGCGAATTCCACGCTTTCGGCGCAGCGACCAAGAACCCGCTCGCCATGGCCGGCAATGTCGGCAGGCTCGCCGCGCTGATCGAGCGGCAAGGCGTCGACATCGTTCATGCGCGCTCGCGCGCGCCGGCCTGGGTCGCGCTCGGCGCCGCGCGCCGCACGAAAACGCCGTTTGTGACGACTTATCACGGCGTCTATTCCGACCGGAACGCGATCAAGACGCGCTATAATTCCGTCATGGCCATGGGCGATCGCGTCATCGCCAATTCCGCCTTTACCGCGGCGCATATTCTCGAGCGTTATCCGCAAGCCGAAGGCAAGATCGTCACCATCCACCGCGGCGTCGACCTGCGCCTGTTCTCGCCCGAGGCCGTCGAGCCGGACAGGGTTCGGGCCTTGCGCGAAAAATGGGGCGCGCCGCCCGACATGCGCATCGTGCTGTTGCCGGCGCGCCTTGCCCGCCGCAAGGGCCATCGCGTTCTGATCGACGCCGCGCGCATGTTGCGGGAGCAGGGGCGCAGCGACATTCTGTTCATTCTGGCCGGCGACGAGCAGCGCGACGCCTATCCCCGCGAACTCGACCGCGCCATCGCCGACGCCGGCCTGGAAGGATTTGTCCGGCGCGTCGGCCATTGCGCCGATATGCCGGCGGCGCTGATGTCGGCGGCCTGCGTCGTCGCCCCGGCCATCGAGCCCGAGGCTTTCGGCCGCATCGCCGTGGAGGCGCAGGCGATGGGCGCGCCGGTCGTCGTCTCCGATCTCGGCGCGAGCGCCGAAACCGTCGTCGCCCCGCCCGGCGCGCCGCCGGCTCAACGCACCGGCTGGCTCGTTCCGTCGGGCGCCCGGCACGAGCTTGCCGCAGCCATTGCCGAGGCGCTCGATCTCGGCATGGCGGCCCGTGAATCGCTCAGCCTGCGCGCGCGCGCCCACGTCCGCGACCGGTTCTCGGTGGAGCGCATGTGCGCGGCCACGCTTTCCGTCTACGAAAGCCTGCTGGAACCGCCGCCCGCCGGTTGACGGCGCCTGTTGACTTGGCGGCCCTGAGCTACGATGTTCACCGCCGATCGACCGACGGCGCGAGCCGCCGGCCGATTTGTCATATGCGCCTGGCGCGTCAGCGCCAGCCCCGGTCTAGACCGGGGCGCCCGGCCGCAGGACATTGCCGGAAAGTTGCAACAGTCACGGAGATCTAGCCATTCGTCGTCCCATGAAAGCGCCCCCGACGCCTGAGAAATCGGGGCCGCGCACCAACCGCGAGATTCGCGTTCCGACCGTCCAGCTCATCGACGCCGAAGGCCAGAATCGTGGCCCGACCGGCATCCAGGAAGCCATGCAGCTCGCCGAGGAAGCGGGCCTCGATCTGGTCGAAATCGTTCCCAACGCGAATCCGCCGGTCTGCAAGATTCTCGACTACGGCAAGTTCCGCTTCAACGAGCAGAAGAAGGCCGCCGAGGCGCGCAAGCGCCAGAAGATCGTCGAGGTCAAGGAGATCAAGCTGCGTCCGGGAATCGACGACCACGATTACGACGTGAAGATGAAGGCCATGCGCCGCTTCTTCGTCGAAGGCGACAAGGTGAAGATCACCCTGCGCTTCCGCGGCCGCGAAATGGCCCACCAGGACATCGGCTACCGGCTGCTGGAACGCGTGAAGCAGGAGACGGTGACCATGGCCAAGGTCGAGGCCGAGCCCTCGATGGAAGGCCGCCAGATGGTGATGATCCTGGCGCCGCGTTGAGCGGGCGCCGCTTTCGCCAAAGCTGCAGTTGGCCGGGCCTGTCCCGGCCATTCTTTTTTGCGCCCTGAATGGCGCGCCTCTCCGCGGTGTCCGCACTAACGTGCGTTAATGCCTCGTCCCGGCCAGCGACTACACTTGCTTCAAAACAAGAGGAGGCTGCCGACGTGAGACATCCGATCAAGGAGAAGTGGACGCCGGAAGAATTGGGCGCCCTGCGGGAGGCTTATGTCCGCGCCGTGCAGCAGCGGATCGACAATGGCGCTCACTCGCCGGAGAGCGAGAAGGCGATCGCTGAGGCGATCATGGCCATGGCGAAGGAAGGCTGTATGGACGTCGACGCCCTGGTGAGCGGTTGCAGGCCGGCGTCCTGAATGCGCCGGCGCGAGCGGGCGGTTGGTCGTCGATAGAGACGAGAGGTTCATCGGACGAGCGCTTCATCGCCGCCGCCGTCGAAAGGCCGGCTCCCCAGCGCGCCGGCCCCGCCCCCTTCAGCCTCACGAGGCTAGCGAGGAGAGTTCCGCACACGCAAGCGACCCGGCGCGGGCGGCGCCGGTTTTCCCTACGCTGTGGCGATTTGGCATTGGCCGCGTTTTCGCCGCAGGCGTCGGCTGCCCGACGCCTGTTTCGGACAGCCGCCGCATTTCGTCCGGCTCTAGCGCCCCGATTCCAGTACCAGATGGGCGAACTTGAACTTCTCGGCCTCCCCGATTTCCTGGCCTCGGGCGATCAACGCGACGACGCGGCTGCACGGCGACCATGCGCCCTGCGCGCTTGACCCTGGCCTTTGGCCGCGAAATCATCGCGTCAAAGGGAGAAGGCCATGGGAGAGATCGTTTCGCTCGAAGAGCTCGCCGCCGAGGTAAAGCCCGGTTGCAAGCTCGCCGTGCCCGCCGATTATTGCGGCGTGGCGATGAGCGCGACCGCCGCCATCGTCGCCAACCGGCCGCAAAATCTGCACGTCGTCTGCGTGCCGGTGACCGGGATGCAGGGCGACATGCTGATCGGCGAAGGTCTGGTCGGCGTGCTGGAGACCAGCGCCGTCACGCTCGGCGAGGCCGGCGGCGCGCCGCGCTTTCAGGATGCGGTGAAGAAGGGCGCATTCAAACTCATGGATGCGACCTGTCCGGCCGTCCACTCCGGGCTCATCGCCGCGCAGAAGGGCGTGCCCTTCCTCCCCATTCGCGGCATCATCGGCTCGGACCTGCTGAAGACGCGGACCGACTGGAAGACGATACAGAACCCATTCGCCGAGGAAGATGATCCGATCATCGTCGTGCCGGCGATCCAGCCCGACGTCACGATCTTCCATGCGCCGGAGGCCGATCGCTTCGGCAATGTGCGCATCGGCCGGCGCCGCGAATTGCTGACCATGGCGCAGGCCTCGAAGGCGACCATCGTCACCGTCGAGCGCATCGCCGAGGAATCGCTGCTGAAGACGGAAGATTCCGCGGCCGGCGTCCTGCCTGCGCTCTACGTCACGAAGATCGCCGTCGCGCCGCGCGGCGCCTGGCCGCTGGGGCTGTGGGGCGAATACGGCGTCGACACGGCCGAGGTCGCCCGCTACGCGGCGATGGCGCGCACGCCGGAAGGATTTGCCGCCTACATGGACGGCTTCGCCCGCCGCCTGCGCGAGGCCGCGTGATGCCCGGCTATTCCAACCGCGAACTCATCATCGCCACCATCGCCGACCTGCTGGACGGCATCCGCCATGTCGCGGTCGGCGCGTCTTCGCCCATGCCGGCCGCCGGCGCCATGCTCTTGCGCGCGCGCAACGAGATTGCCGGCAAGCAGCGCGTGCGCATTTCGATCCTGGGTTCCGAGGAGCATAATTTCTTCACCAACGGCGGTGTGGAATTGTTCGACTGCACGGCGCAGGGCCGCGTCGACGCCTTCTTTCTCGGCGGCGGGCAGATCGACGGCGAGGCCAATATCAATCTCGTCGGCACGGGGCCCTATCCGCAGAGCGAGGTGCGCTGGCCCGGCTGCTTCGGCTCGGCCTTCATGTATTACCTCGTGCCCCGCGTGATCCTGTTCCGCGAGGAACATTCGCCGCGCGTCTTCGTGCCGAAGGTGGATTACGTCAGCGCGCCGGGAACGAGCGAGGGCGTCGTGCGTCCGGGCGGCCCGCACGCGCTGCTGACCGGCATGGCGCTGTTCGACTTCGACAAGCAGAAGAAGCGCTTCGCGCTGCGCAGCGTGCATCAAGGCTATACGGCGGCCGATGTGCGCGCGGCGACCGGCTTCGACTACGACGAACCGGCCGTCGTGCCGGAGACCAAGGCGCCGAGCGCCGAGAATTTGGCGCTGTTGCGCGGACGCGTGACGGAGGAACTGTCGGAAAGCTATCCGGCGTTCGCGGATATGCTGCGCGGCGAGAGGCGGGCGGCGGCGTGACCGGCTCGCCTCGATGGAAGGCGGTCATGGCCGGGCTTGTCCCGGCCATCCACGCCGAGCCGTCGCGAAGATGATTGACGAGTTCCGCAGCCGTTCCCGCATCATTCGCTGCGCATTCCGGCGTGGATGCCCGCGACGAGCGCGGGCATGACGGCTTGCCGGGAACCGATTATTCCTTCGCCAGCTTGCGCAACTCATACAAGACCGACAACGCATCGCGCGGCGAGAGTTCATCCGGATCGACGCCCGCGAGCTTCTCGCGCAACGCATCGCGCTTGGCCTCCGCTTTCGGCTGCGGCGCAGGTCGCGCCGAAAACAGCGGCAGGTCGGCGATCAGCTTCTCCACCGGCGCGCGCCGGTCGCTCGCCTCCAGCTCGCTGAGGATATGCTTTGCGCGCTCGACCACGCTGCCCGGCAGACCGGCGAGCTTCGCCACCTGGATGCCGTAGCTGCGGTCGGCGGCGCCGGAAATCACCTCGTGCAGGAAAACGACTTCGCCGTTCCAGTCGGCGACGCGCATGGTGAGGTTCTTCAGCCTCTTCAGTCGCTGCCCGAGCTGCGTCAGCTCGTGGAAATGCGTCGCGAACAGCGCGCGCGATTTGTTGGAATCGTGCAGGTGCTCCATCGTCGCCCAGGCGATGGACAGGCCGTCGAAGGTCGCCGTGCCGCGCCCGATCTCGTCGAGAATGACCAGCGAGCGTTCGGTGGCCTGATTGAGGATCGCCGCCGTCTCGACCATCTCCACCATGAAGGTCGAACGCCCCCGCGCGAGATCGTCGGAGGCGCCGACGCGCGAGAACAGGCGGTCGACGACGCCGATATGCGCTTTCGCCGCAGGCGCGAAGGAGCCCATCTGCGCCAGCGCGACGATCAGCGCATTCTGCCGCAGATAGGTCGACTTGCCCGCCATGTTCGGGCCGGTGACGACGGCGATGGCGCCGGCCTTCGCGCCCGAGAGATCGCAATCGTTATGGGTGAAGGCTTCGCCGCGCGCCTTCAGCGCGGCTTCGACCACGGGATGGCGCCCGCCGACGATGTCGAAAGCGAGCGAGCGGTCGACGCGCGGCCGCGTCCAGTTCAGCGCATCGGCGAGTTCCGCCAGCGCAGCCGCGACATCGAGCGCGGCCAGGGCTTCGGAGGCGCGCTTGATGGCGTCGCTTGCAGCAAGAACCTCGCCGCAGAGCGTCTCGAAATGCCCCAGCTCCAGCGCCAGCGCGCGGTCGGCGGCGGAGGCGATCTTCTGCTCGAATTCCGCGAGCTCGGTCGTCGAGAAGCGCATGGCGCCCGCCATGGTCTGGCGATGGATGAAGGTCGCGTTGAACGGCTCCTTCAGGAGCTTCTCGCCCTGCGCCTGGCCGACTTCGAGAAAGAATCCAAGGAAGTTGTTGTGCTTGATCTTGAGTTGCTTGGTCTCGGCGAGGTCGCAATATTTGCTCTGCAGCGCGGCGACGAGCCGGCGGCTTTCGTCGCGCAGCGCGCGCGTCTCGTCGAGCGCTTGGTCGTAGCCCGCCGCGATGAAGCCGCCGTCGCGCTTGTCGAGCGGCAAGTCTTCGGCGAGCGCGGCGCCGAGCTGGCGCGACAGGGTTTGTGGCGGCGCCGTCAGGTCAGGCGCGAGCGCCGAGAGCTCTGTTGGCAAGCCCGGCGTATCGACGAGCCGCAGGCCGATGGCGGCAGCGGCGGACACGCCGTCGCGCAGGGCCGCCAGATCGCGCGGGCCGCCGCGTCCCAACGCAAGTCGCGACAAGGCGCGCGCAAAATCCGGGGCGCGGCGCAATTGCGCGCGCAGGATCTCGCGCAACGAGGCGTCGTCGATCAGAAAGCCGACGGCGTCGAGGCGCCTGTCGATGGCCTCCGCGTCGGTCAGGGGCGCGGCCAGCCGTTCGGCCAGAAGCCGCGCTCCGGCCGGCGTCGCCGTGCGGTCGATCGCCGCGAGCAGGGAGCCGTCGCGCGCGCCGCCGAGCGTGCGCGTGAGTTCAAGATTGGCGCGCGTCGCGGCGTCGATCTCGAGCGTTGCGCCGCGCGCCTCGCGGCGCGGCAGTCCAAGCGAGGGCCGCGCGCCGAGCTGCGTCTTCTCGATGTAGAGAATGATGGCGGCGGCGGCGGCGACCTCGGCGCGCGAAACCCCGCCGAAGCCGTCGATGGTCGCCACCGAAAAGAAATTGCAAAGTCGCCGCTCGGCGGATGCGCCTTCCCCCGCATCGCGCCCGATGCGAGCCAGCGGCGCGCGCGCGTCCTCGAGAATGTGCGCAATGGCGCGATCGGCGAGCAGCGCGTCGGCGGCGATGATTTCCCGCGGTTCGAGCCGCGCCAGCGCCGACCCCAAGCCTGCGAGCGCCGTCTCGCAGACCGAAAAGGCGCCTGTCGAAATATCGACGGCCGCCAGCCCGAACCTGTCTTCCGAGTCGGAGGCGCGCACCCGCGCTACCGCGACGAGCAGATGCGCACGACCGGGCTCGAGCAATCGTTCCTCGGTGATCGTCCCGGGCGTCACCAGCCGCACGACGTCGCGCCGCACGACGGACTTCGAGCCACGCTTGCGCGCTTCCGCGGGGTCCTCGAGCTGCTCGCAGACGGCGACGCGGTGGCCGAGCGCGATCAGCCGCTGCAGATAGTCGTCGGCGCGCTCGACCGGCACGCCGCACATCGGAATGTCGTCGCCCTGATGCTTGCCGCGCTTGGTCAGCACGATGCCGAGCGCGCGCGAGGCGATCTCGGCGTCCTCGAAGAAGAGTTCGTAAAAGTCGCCCATCCGGTAGAACAGCAGGCAGTCCGGATTGGCCGTCTTGATCTCCAGATATTGCGCCATCATCGGCGAGGGCTTCTCGCCGGCCGCGGGTCTGGGTCTGTCGTCGACGGGGCGGTCCATGGCGGGCGGACGCTAGCAGCAGCCGGACGCCGGGGCGAGGGCGCACGGGGCGCGATCCACGACGAACTTTGCTAACAGTGCGCTCGACTGTTGAAAGAGGAGGATCGGATGGCGGATTCAGGCGAGCCGGGGCAGGGAGCGGCGATCCGCGACGCGAGCCCCGCCGATGCCGCGGCGATCCGCGACATTTACAATCACGCCGTCCGCGTCACGACCGCGATCTGGAACGACACGGAGGTCGACGCCGCCAACCGCGCCGCATGGCTCGCGGATCGGCAGTCGGCCGGATTTCCCGTGCTCGTCGCGGAGCGCGGCGGCGACGTTGTCGGTTATGCGAGCTACGGCCCGTTTCGCGCCTTCGACGGCTATCGCTTTTCGGTCGAGAATTCCGTCTATGTCTCCGAAGCGGCGCAAGGCGGGGGCGTGGGGCGCGCCCTGATGCAAGCGCTGATCGAGCGCGCGGAGGCTGCCCGCCTCCATGTCATGGTTGCTGGCATCGAAGCCGAAAACCGCGCCTCCATCCGCCTGCACGCAAGCCTGGGGTTCCGCGAAGCAGGCCGCCTGCCGGAGGTCGGAACTAAATTCGGCCGCTGGCTGGACCTCGTCTTCATGCACCTGCCCCTGGGCTCCAGCGCGCCGCGCCGCGCCGTGGCCGGCGCGCAGCAGCCTTAATCCTAAGACCAACGGACCCCCTGCCGCGCCTTGTGAGGCGGGAAGGCGCCGTTTATGGTCCGCCCTCCCGCGGAAACCCGCCAGTCCGAGCCAAAAATGTCCGATCAGAAGACCAAGCCGCCGAAACGCCCGACCTTCACCGACCGCGAAGCCCTGCTGTTCCATTCGCAAGGCCGCCCGGGCAAGCTGCAGATCACCCCGACGAAGCCCATGGCGACGCAGCGCGACCTCTCGCTCGCCTATTCGCCGGGCGTCGCCGTGCCGGTTCTGGCCATCGCCGAGGACGCCTCGCGCGCCTACGACTACACCGTCAAGGGCAATCTGGTCGCTGTCATCACCAACGGCACGGCGATTCTCGGCCTCGGCAACCTCGGCGCCCTCGCTTCCAAGCCGGTGATGGAGGGCAAGTCGGTCCTCTTCAAGCGCTTCGCCGACGTCGATTCGATCGATCTGGAAGTCGGGACCGAGGATCCGGACGAGTTCATCAACGCCGTCAAATATCTCGGACCTTCCTTCGGCGGCATCAATCTCGAGGACATCAAGGCGCCGGAGTGCTTCATCATCGAGGAGCGCCTGCGCGAATTGATGGACATCCCGGTCTTCCACGACGACCAGCACGGCACCGCCATCATCGCCTGCGCCGGCATGATCAACGCGATGAGCCTGACCGGCCGCGACATCAAGGACGTGCGCCTCGTCTGCAACGGCGCGGGCGCGGCCGGCATCGCCTGTCTCGACCTTCTGCGCGCCATGGGCATGCCGCAGGATAACATCACGCTCGTCGACACCAAGGGCGTCGTCTATCGCGGCCGCACCGACGGCATGAACCAGTGGAAGGCGACCTACGCCGTCCAGACCGACCGGCGCACGCTGGCCGAGGCGGTCAAGGACGCCGACATCTTCTTCGGCCTCTCCGCCAAGGGCGCGCTGACGCAGGAGATGGTGCAGACCATGGCGCCCAACCCGATCATCTTCGCCATGGCCAATCCCGACCCGGAAATCACGCCGGAAGACGCGCTCGCCGTGCGTCCGGACGCGATCATCGCCACGGGCCGGTCGGACTATCCGAACCAGGTCAACAACGTTCTGGGCTTTCCCTACATCTTCCGCGGCGCGCTCGACGTGCGGGCGAAGACGATCAACATGGAGATGAAGATCGCCGCCGCCAACGCGCTCGCCGAGCTGGCGCGCGAGGACGTGCCGGACGACGTCGCGGCCGCCTATCAGGGCGCGCGCCCGCGCTTCGGCCGCGAATACATCATTCCCGCGCCCTTCGATCCGCGCCTGATTTCCATCGTGCCGGCGGCGGTGGCCAAGGCGGCGATGGATTCCGGCGTCGCGCGCAAGCCGATCGTCGATTTCCACGCCTACAAGCAGCAGCTTTCGGCGCGCCGCGATCCGATCGCCGGCGCGCTGCAGGGCATTTTCGATCGCGTGCGTCGCAATCCGAAGCGCGTCGTCTTCGCGGAAGGCGAGGAGGAGCAGGTCATTCGCGCCGCCGTCTCCTTCGTCAACCAGGGCCTGGGCCGCGCGATGCTGATCGGCCGCGAGGACCTTATCCAGGAGACCGCGAAGGCGAATGGTCTCGAACTCACCGACAGCATCGAGATCCACAACGCGCGCACCTCGGCCCGCAACGCGGACTATGCGCAGTTTCTGTACGAGCGCCTGCAGCGCAAGGGCTTCCTGTTCCGCGACTGCCAGCGCTTCATCAATCAGGATCGCAACTATTTCGCCGCGGCCATGGTCGCGCGCGGCGACGCCGACGCCATGGTGACCGGCGTCACGCGCAACTTCTCGATCGCGCTCGAGGAAGTGCGCCGCGTCATCGACCCCAAGCCCGGCCACCGCGTCATGGGCGTTTCCCTCATTCTCTCGCGCGGCAAGCCGGTGCTGCTCGCCGATACGGCGATCACCGAACTGCCGAACGCCGAGGAGATCGCCGAGATCACCAAGGGCGCCGCGGGCGTGGCGCGTCGTCTGGGATTCGAGCCCTGCGTCGCTCTGCTCTCCTTCGCGACATTCGGCCAGCCGCCGGGCGAGCGCTCCGAGCGCGTGAAGGAGGCGGTGCGCATTCTCGACCGTGAACATCTCGACTTCGTCTACGACGGCGAGGTGGCGGCCGATATCGCGCTCAATCCCGAATTGCGCGGACCTTATCCGTTCTGCCGGCTCAAGGGTCCGGCGAACGTGCTGGTCATGCCGGCCTTCCACGCCGCCTCGATCTCGTCGAAGATGCTGCAGGAACTCGGCGGCGCAACAGTCGTCGGCCCGCTGATCGTCGGCCTCGACCGCGCGGTGCAGATCATACAGCTCGGCGCAAAGGACAGCGAGATCGTCAACATGGCGGCGCTTGCGGCGTTCAACATCGGCGGGTGACGCGAGGGGCGCATGGCGATGAGGACGATTGGCGCACGCGAACTGGCGACCGAGAGCGCGCGCCTCTTGTCGGCGCTGCGCGTCCAGCGTCCGCTCGTGCAGGCGATTACGAACTACGTCTCGATGGATATCGCGGCCAACGCCCTGCTCGCCATCGGCGCGTCGCCGGCGATGGTTCATGCGGCCGAGGAAGCCGAGGAATTTGTCGGTTTCGCCGGCGCGTTGGTGGTCAATATCGGCACGCTGTCGCCGAGCTTCGTTCCCGGCATGGAGATTGCCGCGGCCGCCGCCAGCCGCCTAGGCAAGCCCTGGGTGCTCGATCCGGTCGGCGCTGGCGCGACAAGCTATCGAAATCGCGTCGTCGACCAATTGTTGCGCTTCCGTCCCTCGATCATTCGCGGCAACGCTTCAGAGATCATCGCCGTCGCGCGCATCGCGGGAGTGGATGTCGAGACGGCGCGGCCGAAAGGCGTGGACTCCGCGCACGGCGTCGACCAGGCGCGAGATGCGGCGATCGTGCTCGCGCATCGCCTCGGCTGTGTCGTCGCCGCGACAGGCGCTATCGATTTCGTAACGGACGGCGAGCGTGTGGCCGAGCCGGCGAACGGCGCGGAGTTGATGACCCGCGTCACGGCGGTCGGGTGCGCGCTGTCTGGCGTTGTGGCGGCCTTCGCCGCCCTGACGCCCGATCGTTTCCTCGCCGCCGCCGCGGCAACCGCGATCTACGGCGTCGCCGGCGAAATGTCGGCCGAACGAGCGAAAGGTCCAGGCGCGTTCCGTGTGGCGTTCCTCGATGCGCTCGACGCCATCGACGAAGCCGACATCGCTCGCCGACTGAAAGTCGCCTGAATGATCGTCGATCCCCGTCGATTGCGTCTCTGTCTCGTCACGGATCGCAATCTCTCCCGGGGACGGCCGCTGACCGAAATCGTCGCGGCGGCGATTCGCGGCGGCGCAACCATGGTGCAGCTGCGGGAGAAGGACGCCGACACGCGCGCTTTCGTCGAGGCGGCGCGCGCGCTGAAGACGATGCTCGTCGAGGTCGGCGTCGCCTTCATCGTCAACGATCGCGTCGATGTGGCGCTGGCGGTCGATGCGGACGGCGTGCACGTCGGCCAGAGCGACATGCGCGTGGAGGATGTGCGTCGGCTTCTCGGCCCCGACCGCATCGTCGGCCTGTCGATAGACGGCGTCGACCAGATTCGCCACGCGGATGCGGAGTGCGCCGACTACTTTGGCGTTGGCCCCATTCACGCGCAATCGACAAAGGCCGACGCTGCGCCCCCGCTCGGCGTGGCCGGCTTGCGCGCGGCGCGTGCGCTGACGACCAAGCCGATCGTCGCCATCGGCGGCATCACGCCGGAGAATGCGGCAGCCGCCCTTGCTGCGGGCGCGCAGGGGCTCGCCGTCGTCTCGGCAATCGTCGCTGCCGACGATCCGGAGGCGGCGACGCGCCGTTTCGCGCGAATGTTGGGCTGAAGCCGCAAGCCCGCGGCCTGTTCAGTGCGCCTCGTCCCAGTTCTGCGCCGCGCGCGCCTCGACGACCAGCGGCGCCGACAGCTTTACCGCGGGCTCCGGCGCCTCGATCATCACCCGCCGCACGACGTCGATGGTTCTTTCGACCTCTGATTCAGGCGCCTCGAAAACCAATTCGTCGTGCACCTGCAGCAGCATCTGCGCGGACAGTTTCGCGTGCGACAGAGCGTCGTCCATGCGAATCATGGCGCGGCGAATGATGTCGGCGGCGGTGCCCTGCAAGGGCGCGTTGATCGCGGCGCGCTCATTGAAGGCGCGCTCGGACGGGTTCGACGACGCGATGCGCGGATAGTGGCACTTGCGGCCGAACATCGTCGTCACATAGCCCTGCTCCCGGCAGAGCTTCTTCGTGCGGTCCATGTAGTCGCGTATGCCGGGAAACCGCTCGAAGTACTTCTTGATGTAGGCGCCCGCTTCTTCGCGGGGAATGCCGAGCTGGTTGGCCAGCCCAAAGGCCGAAATGCCATAGACAATGCCGAAATTGATCGCCTTGGCGCGGCGGCGGATTTCGGACGGCATGTCCTTCACGGGCACGCCGAAAATCTCCGACGCCGTCGCCGCGTGAATGTCGAGACCCTCCGCGAAGGCCTTCTTCAATTGCGGAATGTCTGCGATCTCCGCGAGCAGGCGCAGTTCGATCTGCGAATAGTCGGCGGAGATCAACTTGCAGCCGGGATCGGCGACGAATGCCTTGCGGATCTTGCGGCCAGCCTCGTTGCGCACGGGAATGTTCTGGAGGTTGGGCTCCGAAGAAGACAACCGGCCCGTCGTCGTCGCCGCCAGCGCGTAGGACGTGTGCACGCGCTTGGTTTGCGGGTTCACGTAGGTCGGCAGCGCGTCCGTGTAGGTCGACTTCAGCTTCGACAATTGCCGCCAGTCGAGAATGCGCTGCGGCAGCTCGTGACCTTCTTCCGCGAGATCGTCGAGCACGCCGGCCGCTGTCGACCAAGCGCCGGTCGCGGTCTTCCTCGCGCCGGGCAGGCCCATCTTGCCGAAAAGAATGTCGCCGATCTGCTTGGGCGAGCCGATGTTGAACTTCTCGCCGGCGAGCTCGTAGGTTTCCGCTTCGAGCCGCGCCATGTCCTGCGCGAATTCGCCTGACAGCCGCGACAATATTTGGCGGTCGATGGAAATGCCGCGCCGTTCCATCCGTCCGAGAACGCCGACCATGGGCCGCTCCAGCGTCTCGTAGACGCTCGTCATCGCTTCAGCCGGCAGTCGGGGCGAAAGCGTACGCCACAACCGCAGCGTCACGTCGGAATCTTCCGCCGAATATTCCGTCGCCCGGTCGACGGCGACGCGCGCGAAACCGATGAACGTCTTGCCCTGGCCTGCGACTTCGCCGAAGGCGAGGGGTTTATGCCCCAGGTATTTTTCCGACAATTCGTCCATGCCGTGGCCGTTGCGGCCGGCGTCGAGGACATACGACGCAAGCATCGTGTCGGCGATGGGCGCCATATCGACGCCGCGCTGCGCCAGCACGAGCCAGTCGAACTTGGCGTTCTGCGCAATCTTGAGAACGTCCGGCGCTTCGAGTAGCGGCTTCAGGCGCGCGATGACCTCGGCCTCGCGCAACTGCCCGGAGACGAGCCCCTGTTCGCCGAACAGGTCGCCCTCCGCGCCTTTCACATGGCCGAGCGGAATATAGGCGGCGCGTCCGGCGCTGAGCGCCATCGACACGCCGACAAGTTCGGCCTGCATCGCGTCGAGCGAGGAGGTTTCCGTGTCGATGGCGACCACGCCGGCCCCGTGCGCTTCGGCAATCCATTGTTCGAGCGTCGCAAGATCGGCGATCGTCACGTAGGCCGCGCGATCGAAGGCGCCGCCCTGCGATTGCGCCGCGCGCGCGGCCGACAGCATGGAGGGCGCAAGTTCCTCGGTCGGGGCATGCTTGGCGATGGTCGGCGCGACCGCTACGGCGGCTGCTTGCGCCGGCGCAGCTTCTTGCCGCCGTTCCTCTCCCGGCAGCGCATCTCCATTGCGCGTGCGCCAGCCGCCCGAGCCGACGAGGTCGGTCTGCGCCTCGACCTCGTTCGCATCGATTGCGAACAGTTCGGCCACGCGCCGCGTAATCGTCGTGAATTCGAGCGCTTTCAGGAAGGCCACGAGCTTCTGCGCGTCCGGCTCGCCGAGCCCGAGCTCGTCGAGCGCGCATTCGAGCGGCACGTCACAGCATAGCGTGACGAGCTGCCTGGAGACGCGGATAAGGTCGACGCTCTCCTTGTCGGTCAGCGTTTCCCGGCGCTTCGGCTGTTTGATTTCCGCGGCGCGCGCCAGAAGTTCGTCGAGCGAGCCATATTCGTTGATGAGTTGCGCGGCCGTCTTCACCCCGATGCCGCGCGCGCCCGGCACGTTGTCCGTTGAATCGCCGGCGAGCGCCTGCACGTCGACGACCTTGTCCGGCGGCACGCCGAAATAATCCTGCACCTCGGCGACGCCGATCCGCCGTTCTTCGCGCGCGCCGATCGAACCGGCGACGCCGGAGGCGGGATCGTACATCGCGACCTTCGGCGTGATGAGCTGCATCAGGTCCTTGTCGGCTGAGATGATCAGCACGTCGGCGCCCTTCGCCTCGGCCTGGCGCGCGTACGTCGCGATCAGGTCGTCCGCCTCGTACTTGTCCTGCTCGATCGGGATCATGCCGAAGGCGCGCACGGCCTCGCGCATCAGCGGAAATTGCGGGATGAGATCATCGGGCGGATCGGTGCGGTTCGCCTTGTACTCGGGGTAGATTTCCTTGCGGAACGAATTCTCCGACTTGTCGAAGATGATCGCCAGGTGCGTTGGCTTTACGCCGGCTGCGCCGTCGCGCACGAATTGCAGCATCTTCGTGCAGAACAGGCGCACGGCGCCGGTCGGCAGGCGGTCGGAACGATAATTGTATTTCGCGTCCTGCCGAATCGACTGGAAATAGGCGCGAAACACGAACGAGGAGCCGTCGACCAGAAAAACGTGATCGCCGGCTTTGACGGGGCGGTGACAGGAGCTCATGGCGCCAAACTAGCGCGAATTCGGCAAAAAGGGATGTGGCGAGAGCTTCGTGCTACGAAGGCGCGAAAAGCCGTCCGAAACGCGTCTTTTCTGCGCTTTGCAGACAGATGTCGGCAAGGACGGCGATGAACAGCAAACTTGCCGCGGACATCAGAAGAGCGCTTGGGACCGATGGTCCGACGCCACGATTCGCCGCCGCAATCAGGGTCGAGAAGAGCGGCGCCCACAGGATGGCGAGTGCGGGAGCGGCGCGCCCCAGTCCGGCAAAGGCCTTGCCGACTGGCGATTGGCGCAGCGCGATTGCGCAGGCGAAGGTCGCCGGGCCGGCGGCCAGCCCCACGGCAAGCGCAATCGGACCGACGGCGGCGATCGAGGGCGCCTGCCCGGTCTGCGCGAAGCGTATGGCGACGGCTGCAGCGAGCGTCGCCAGGAACGGTCCGCTGGCGAGGCTGAATTCTTTTTCCTCGCCGACAATGCGCAGCAGCGTCGCGCGCCGCATGACGAGCGCAAGTCCGGCGGCGAAGAAAATGAAATAGCTCAGCGCCGGCTTATCGAAAATGACGCCCACGACATGGGCCGCGGCTGCGAGGAGGAAGCCGCCGAGCGATGGATGCCGCAACGCCCGGGCGACGATTGCATAGAGAGCCGTCAGCAGGGGCAGCGTCCAGGCAGGCTCCGCTAGCGTCAAGCCGTGTCGCCAGTCCTGGCCGGTCAAAGACGCGGTCGCTGCAGAAACCAGCGCGCTTGCGGCCCCGCAGAGCGCGGCCGCCCCAATGGCCCGCAAGAAGGGTCTGCGCGCCGTCGAAACGACGAACGACGCCATCAGCCAGCCGGCGACCGCAAAGAAGGCGGGAAGCGTCGCGATTTCCGCGAGCGTCCGCAGTGCGGCTCCGCCGCCATTTTCGCTCTCGAGCGCGAGAGCCGCGACCGAGGGCGCCGCGAGCGCGAGAAGGAGCCCGCGTGCGATCGAGGCGTCCCCGTCCACGCCGTCCCGTCCAGCGTCAACTTGCTCCATGCCTGCTCCAAAACGGCGCGATCTCGGCCCCGCCTCGGGCTGTGCGGGCGCCAAACGTCGCCGCAGCAAGCAATGGGCCGGGCCGGCGCGCGATTGCCGCACGGCGGCCAATGGGCTACACAGAGGCGCGCCGCTTCGGCAGCCGCACCCGTAGCTCAGCTGGATAGAGCGCTGCCCTCCGAAGGCAGAGGCCAGGGGTTCGAATCCCTTCGGGTGCGCCAATATTTTCAATGGGTTAGTTTGAAAACGGTGTTAGTTGAATGATGCCGGCTACCACATGGCTACCTGTAAACGGGTAGGAAAAGTCGATGCAGCGGTATTAGGCGAAGTTGCGGACCGGCCGTAGGTCGCCCAAGCAACGTGGGCGACGACGGCAGCCAACTTTGCTCGCGATTTGGCGTTGTTGGCAGCCATCATTTCTTTGTAGCGAACGCTCAAGCGCGAGCCCAAGCAGTTTGCGAATTCTCAGGTGAAGAAATGGGCTTGGCCTCGCCCGACCCTTCGTGGTCAGCCGCAATTTTCGCTTATGGTCTGCAGACGCTAAGTCCGCTCAGCGGATCGGCAGCGAGTGCTAAGCTCCCCCTTAACCGTTCTCGGACACGCCGGATGTAGCGGTCATCCGCCTGCATCGGGCCAGAAGCCGTCGCAGAATTCCGGTCGGCTTCCGGATATTGCGGGAGGCGAACGGCCACTTCCACCCCGAGCTAGCGGAGCTGTGGTCGACGGCAGCTTATGGCGGACTGCGGTCAATTCGACGAGCGTCGATTGCCCGTCTCAACTCGACCCACACAGGCGCATGATCGCTCGTTCCCTCGCGTACTCGAACATTCCGATCCACGTGGCGGCGGCGCTAACGAATAGCCGCGTCTATGAGGTTTCGCGCTTCGTCCCGAAGCGCCGATCGCGGTTCATCACGCGCATAGATCATGTGCCCAGCCGGCAGGACAACGAAGCGCAGCCGATCGGGGTCGCCGTAGGTCGGCAGCTGATCGAGCGCCAGCTTGGTTGAAAAATAGGGCGTGACGAGATCGGTCGTTCCATGGACCACGAGCACGCGGAACTGACGGTCCAGCGCAAGCGCTTGTCGCAATGCGCTGATGCTATCGGCGTTGCTCCGCCCTCCACGTCCCCAATCCCAGCGCGCCGCCACGGACCCGTTCAGGACCTCGTAACGCATTTCCTTCACAGGCCACTTCAGCCTGCCGGTAATCAGGCTGGACATGGCCTCGCCAAGGGGGGCGCGTAGCGCGTCGACAACGGCATCGGCATGATGCCCCGCGCGCTTGACAGGGTCGGGATCGAGCCCTGCTACCGAACCGTCATAGGCCGAGAGCACGGATTTGTCTGATCGCCCCCGTTCGCGGGCAAAGGCGCCGAGATCAACGCGACCGTTCATCTCGCTCACTAGTTTGGGGTCGAGACCCGTGAAAACGGCGACTTTTTGTGTCAGGCGCGCCAGAGCGTCGCTGTCCCTGGGTCCCTTGATCAGATCGACGATGTACTCGCCCGCGGCATAAGTTTCGACGTCTTGGAGCGTACGACGATCCACGCCACCCCGCGCTACCGCCGCGAAGCTCGGCAGGCGGACAGCGAACGCCAGTGGCGAACGACTGTCTTCGTAACTCAGATCCAGCGCAGGCGAGATGAGCAGGAGCCCGCGGACTCCGATGTTTTCGCGTTCGGCGAGGCGTCGTGCGAGCCGCGGCGCCCGAAACCCGCCGTAGCTTTCACCCGCAATGAACTTTGGCGAGCCGAGACGATCGTGCGTCGCGAGCCATTTCCGAATGAAGACAGCGAGCGTGTCGATGTCGCCGCCGATGGAGCTGAACTGTTTTCCAACGTCGCCATCGGTCGCCGTGATCTTGCTGTAGCCAGAATCCGGCGGGTCGACAAAGACAAGGTCGGCGAAGGGAAGCCAGCTCTCCTGGTTCTCGAGAAGATCGGGCGAGGCCGACGGCGCCAGTGCGTCACCATCCATGCGGATACGCCAAGGTCCGAGACCGCCGAGGGCGAGCCAAGCAGCCCCGGCCCCGGGTCCGCCGTTGAGGGCGAAGACAATCGGACGACGACTCGGGTCAGCGCCCTCGAGTTCAAAAGAGACGTAGGCGATTTCGGCGAGGGGAGTTCCTTTGGCGGCGTCAATCAGCGGCGTTGCGCCGGCACGGGCGCGAAACTCATACGCTCGGCCGCCGATAGTCACCCGGTGGGAGGTGACACTCTCCGGCGGCAGGGTTTGTGAGGCTAAACTCGTTGGAGTCGGTCGCGTTGGCGTCTGAGCAATCGCCGGCCCCGTTACCGTGAGGGCGGCGGCAATCGCGAATGCAATAAGTCGCGTCTCGTATGGCCGGTGAAGACTCATGATCTGATCCGTTGATGCCGCCGTAGGCGCATTATCAAACAACATAGTGCGCGGGCGCGCGGTTCAGAGCGAGTCACCGGGAGTTGGGGCGATCGAGCATGGAGGACCAAGCGTCAGCAGGCGGCCGGTGCATGCGCGCGTTGAGCCGAGCAGGGCGTGGCAGCGTCCTGGGGTACTTGCCGTTTGTACTGCTTCTGTTCTTTTGCTGCCGCAGACGCTCACGAGCTTCCCCTAGCGGTCGTCCGCGTGGATTGCACGATGTGCGCCAGAAAGGGGCGCTACCGGCTAGCGCGGCTAGCCGACAAGTACGGGGCGAACTGCACATTGAAAAGAACTGCTCGAGCTGCTCGCAGGCGACTGCAAATACCGGGGCCGGCCGCTCCAATGGCTGCTTCCGGCCTAGAAGCCCACGGCAGATGTCGACCGATAGCGGGCATTGTAACGCTCGAAGTATGGGCTGCATCGACACGCGCTGATGACGATGATCGCCTGCGCCTGCTTGCAAAGCCGCCGCCTCGCCGAAGCGGGCGGGAAAAAAAGAATCCCAAACGGCCCACCGCAACCAAGCCTGCCGGCGATACGCCGCGCCGTCGTCGCCATCCTCGCTCGCGCGCCGCCCCATAGATGCCCGCACTGCAGGCGTACCTTCCGCGGAGCCATCGAATAAATCTGCCAAAGTAGTGCTAGGGTGTTTGTGCCATCGCTACAACGCCGATCGCCAGCCAAATGTCGACGCACCTTGCGAATGAAGAAACATTTGCGAGAAGTTTCGTTTCCAGGCCTCGACCTGCCGAACGATCAACATGGTGAGGCGAAGATCCCTGAATAGCGTTCTCGCAGTAGGTTTTTCTGGACCTTTCCCATGGCGTTTCGTGGCAACTCGTCGGCAAAGACGATGCGCTTCGGCAGCTTGAATTTCGCCAATCGCCCGTCCAACGCCCCAAGCACGGATCTTTCGTCGAGAGCGACCCGCTTGGTCGGTACGACCACCGCCACCACTCCTTCGCCGAAGTCCGAATGAGGAAGTCCGATCACAGCGCTCTCATGCACGCCGTCTATGGCGTCGATCTCGCTCTCGATCTCCTTCGGGTAGACGTTGAAGCCGCCAGAAATGATGAGGTCTTTGCCGCGGCCCACAATATGAACATATCCGCGTCGATCGATCCTTCCGAGATCGCCGGTTATGAAGAAACCATCAGGCCTGAACTCGGCGGCGGTCTTCTCCGGCATGCGCCAATAGCCCTTGAACACGTTGGGTCCCTTGACCTCAATCATGCCGACTTCGTCGCGGGGCAACTCCTTGCCGCTTTCTGGCTCCGTGACACGCACCGATATCCCCGGAAGGGCTGGACCGACCGCGCCGGCCACCCGATCGCCATCGTAGGGATTTGACGTATTCATGTTGGTTTCTGTCATGCCGTAGCGCTCGAGGATGGCGTGACCGGTCTTCGCTTTCCAATTCCGATGCGTTTCAGCGAGCAACGGGGCCGAGCCGGAGACGAACAGACGCATCCGGCCGACGGCCTTGCGCGTCAAACCGGGGTGCTGCAATAGGCGCACGTAGAAGGTCGGCACGCCCATAAGCACGGTTGCGCGAGCCATGCCGTCCACAATCGCGTCCGCATCGAATTTCGGAAGGAACAAGAGCGAAGCGCCCGAAAGCAACGTGACGTTGCTTGCGACAAATAGTCCGTGCGTGTGATAGATCGGCAGCGCGTGGATCAGAATGTCCCGCTCGGTGAATCGCCATGCGTCCTTCAACGTCAGCGCATTGGTCATCAGGTTCGCGTGCGTAAGCATCGCGCCCTTCGAGCGCCCGGTCGTTCCCGACGTGTAGAGGATGGCGGCGAGATCGTCTGCTGCGCGATGGACCGTCTCAAAAGATGCAGGATAGGCGAGCGCGGCCCGACACAGCGAGCCGTCGCCGTCGCCGCCGAGCGTTGCGACAGCCGCCTTCTTTCCGGCGGTCAGCGTCGCCAGATCAGCTTCGTTCGACGGATCGCAAACGATCAACGAAGGTTCGGCGTCGCCGATGAAATATTCCAGCTCTGCAAGCGTGTAGGCCGTATTCAGGGGCAGGTAGACGGCGCCAGCGCGGAGGGCCGCGAGATAGACGACGAGCGCATGTATGGACTTCTCGACCTGCGCTGCAATGCGGTCTCCTGGCCTCACCCCAAGCGCGACGAAAGCGTTCGCCACCCGCGCGGAAAGCGAAAGCAGGTCGTCGTAGGAATAGCGAGCGCCGTCTTGGCATTCGATCGCAAGTTTGGACGGGTTCGTGATCGTGCTTTCGAGACGGGCGAACAGGTTGGAGTTCATGACACAGGGACCACTTCACGATTGGGCGGGAAACTCTGAGCTTTGAGAACGCCAGACGACCCAGCAATTCTTCCCCGCTCGGCGAAGGCCTCATGGTTCTTCTCGATGTCGCCGAGCACGTAGAGGTAATTGACCATCAGGCCATGAGACTGGGCCAACCCCTTGGCCGAGACGTCGCCGAGGAAATTCAGACGCTCGAGCCGTGCGCCATTCCCGAGGTGAAAACGGGCGACCGGGTCGACCGGCAGCCCCTTGGCCGTCTTTGCGCGCAGATAATAGGAGAGAGCCGCCTCCATGAGAGGAGCGCGAACCGCCTCGCGCTTTTCTGGAATGAAATGCCAGTCCGGTTCGTCCAGGATTTGTAGCAACCCCTTCGCACGAGCCGTCAGATGGAGCGACGCTTCCAATTTTCGCTCGCGCGCAAGCCAGGTTGCGAATCCCGGCGCCGGAGACAGGGTGACAAACGATTTCAGGTTGGGAAGCTCCTGCTTGAGATCGTCGACGACCTGCTTGATGAGGAAATTGCCGAACGAAATGCCGGAAAGGCCCTTTTGAGTATTGGAAATCGAATAAAACACCGCGGTAGTGGCGTCTTCGGCAGCGAGACTTGTCCGCTCGCTGCTGAGCAATGGCCCGATCGCCGCCGGAATGTCGGCGGTCAGCGCGACTTCGACGAAGATCAGCGGTTCATCGACGAGCCGTGGATGGAAGAATCCGAAGCAGCGACGGTCGGCCGGATCTAGCCGGCTTCGCAAATCGGTCCAGTCGTGGATCGCGTGCACCGCCTCATACCGGATCAGCTTTTCCAAGACGTTGGCCGACGTTCGCCAATCGATCGGCTGCACCGTCAGGAAGCCGCGATTGAACCACGACGCGAACAGATGAACGAAATCCGCATCCACGGCGGCGAGGTCAGGGCGTTCCGGCAGGTGTCCGAGCAGATCTTCGCGCATCTTCACCAGTTGGAATGTGCCGCCTGGCGAAAGGTTGAGTCGCCGGATGAGCTCTTGCCGGCGCGGTTCGGCGGCCTGATGCAGCGTCTGGACGGTGTTGGCCGTGGGACGGGCCTGGTATGCGGCGATGGCCGTTTGCAGGGTATTCCGGTCGGCTTCAAAGCGCTCCGCCAACGCCACGAGGAAGTTCAGCCGCACCTCCTTCGACGCCTTCATGTAGCCCTCGAGCAATTGGTGGGCCAAAACTGTCCCCGACGCCTCTCCTCGCCGCGACAATAAGAGATCGCCGATTGAATCGAGACTGGTCATCGCCCCCTCGTCCGAATTCACCGGTAGCCTTAGGAGCGCTCGACCGTTGCTTGCGAGCGCGCGCATCAGGTTGCCGATCACGTCGTTAGCTGTTCTGCTTCTTTCAGACATCGTGTTTCCCTTCGCCACGCGGTCCGACGAAAGAGTGGCCTGGGCGGTTCAAGTCCCGCACGCGAGATGAGCATGCAGGAGTTCCACCGCCCTGATTCATGGGATGATTGGAGGGTGGTAATTCAGGGTGCCCGCCAGAACCCACAACAGGAACAGCACCACCGGCGTGTGCGTTGCGAACTGGGCAAAGGTGAATCCGACAAGATCGCGCGCCTTGAGACTCATGATTCCAAGCAAAGGCAGCATCCAGAAGGGGTTGATCAGATTGGGCAAGGCTTCGGCCGCATTGTAGATCTGGACAACCCAGCCGAGATGCACGCGCAGATCGTTGGCTGCATGCATCACGTATGGCGCCTCAATCAGCCATTTGCCTCCTCCCGAAGGAACGAAGAAGCCCAACACCGCCGAGTAAACTCCCATCAGTAGAGCAAACGTGTCCGTCGAGGCCACGCTCACGGCCAGGGTGGAGAGATGGTGCGTCAGCGAGTGGCCGTCGGGACCGACAGCGCCCGTCAGCATTGCGGCGATTGCGCCATAGAGCGGAAACTGGATCAGCACGCCCGCAGCGACCGGAACCGCCTGATAGATCGCATTCAGGAAGCTCCGGGGCGTCCAGTGCAGCAGCATGCCGATCAGCAGGAAGATCAGATTGTAGGTATTGAGGCCGGAAATCGCTATCAGCCAATTTTTGGTGGCGAATTCATTCCAGATCCAGCCGGCGCCGAGCGCGACAACCGCCAAGGTAAGAAGCGGGCTGTATTCGAGCCACTCTCCCGGCCGTTCGCGCGGCGGAACGACCACATCGAAACGCTCCAGCGCGACACCGAGGTCCTCGGCGGTTTTCGCGCGCTTGGCAGTAGGCGCGGTCCAGTATGCAACCAACGTCGAGATAGTGATCAGGACGAGGGTGACCAATACGCTCTGCCAGAGGAAGATCGTCTCGCTGAAGGGGATGACGCCCGTAAAGGGCATGAGGCTCGCAGGAATGCTTGCGGCGTTGGCCTGCAACTGTGCCGCGGATGAACTCAGTCCCATCGCCCATGTTGCGCCCATGCCCAGATAAGCTGCGGCGCCTGCCGCGCGATAGTCCATCCGCAGCTCCTTGCGGCGCGCGAGTTCTTTTGCCAGCAAGGCGGCGAACACGAGGCTTATCGCCCAATGCAGGAGCGAACTAACGACACTGACGAACGCCACGTAGGCCACCGCGCCGCGACCGGTGCTCGGAACTCTCGCCGCTAACTCAACCAACCGAGCCATAGGCGGAGAGCTGGCGATGACATAGCCGGAGATGGCCACCATCGCCATCTGCATCGTAAAGGGAATGAGGCTCCAGAAGCCATTGCCGAAAGCGACGGAGACGCTGCGTGGCGACGCGCCGGTCAGAACCGCGGCGACGGCTACGACCAAGACTGTCAGCGAGACGAATACGTATGCATCCGGATACCATTTCTCGCACCACTTGGTGACGCGCAGAGCGATACGTTCGAGAGGCGGAGCATCTTTGTAATGGCGCATCTCGCTTTCGAAGTGTGAGGTCTCAGCGCTCTCGACAGACATGACGATTTCCTCCCGGTCTGATGCTTGTTGCGGCCGCGCGGCAAAGCGCGGGCGACCGGAGCCACCCGAGCCTTCGTGACCGATCCTTCAGAAGATTTCAGGCGTGTGCGATGTAAGGGTCGCGCGGCGTCTGCCCGACGAAATCGAACGCCTGTTCCAACAGCCGAGCAGCACTCAGCAGATCGAAGTCGCCGCGCGGCCGGCCCATGAGTTGCAGGCCAACCGGACGCCCGTCAGCCGTGAGGCCGACAGGTAGCGACAGCGTCGGGCAACCGGTGAGCGTCAGGACGAATGTCAAATACATCCAGTCGATGTAGGAATGCAGCGGTTCGCCGCCGATCTCGGTCGGGAAGCGCTGAGCCACAGGGTACGGCGCCACCGCGACGGTCGGGCAAGCGAGAACGTCATATTCGCCAAAGAAAGCGGCGACGTGCATGAAGAGCGCGCCGCGCAGCCGTTCCGCGCGGGCCATCGCAACGCCGTCCTGCTGCAATCCCTTCTCTATGTTCCAGATGATCTCCTCGCAGATCTGGCTGCGGTGCTGATCGAGCAAGGGACCTCGTACGGCCGCCACCAAGTTCGCTCGCAATGTCTGGAACGCCTCGAAGGCTCCCGTGAAGTCTGGGCAGTCGTCGTCTACCCTGGCGCCAAACTCTCCAAATCGTTGCGCCGCTGCCTCGCAGATCTGCGCGACCTCCGCGTCCACCCGGCCGATCCCGAGATTTGCGCTGAAACCCACGCGCTTGGGCGCGCGTGGATTCCGCACCGCCTCGACGTACGGCGCCGTCGGCGGCGCAAAGGACAGCGGATCGCGAAAGTCCTGGTACGCCTGAGCGTCGAGCATCAGCGCCACATCGGCGACGCACCTGCCCATCGGCCCCTCGACCCACAGTGGATCGTAAGGCGCGATCGATTGCGGTCGCGGCACGCGTCCCACGCTCGGGCGCATTCCGACGATCCCGCAATAGCTTGCCGGAATACGCAGGCTTCCACCGAGATCGTTGCCGGTAGCGAGCCAAACCATGCCGGCTGCGAGCGCAGCCGCGGAGCCGCCTGACGATCCGCCGACCGTCAGAGACGTGTTCCATGGATTGCGCGTCGCGCCGAACACCGTATTGAATGTATTAGCGCCTGCAAATTCTGGCACATTGGACTTTGCAAGCGGAATGGCTCCGCGGCGCTCCAGATTCGCTACCGTTAGATCGGAGCGCGCCGCGACGTTATCTTTGAAGATCGGCGAGCCGTATGTTGTGGGCGTTCCGGCCAAGTCGTTGTAGTCCTTCACCGCGATTGGCAACCCAGCCAGCCATCCGGGGCTGGACGCCTCGTCGGCTGTCGGTCTCCGAAAGTCCCGCGCGGCGGATCGCGCCGCGTCGAAGTTGCGGATGGGCAAAGCATTGACGACGGGGTCGACCCTCTCGATCCGTGCGATGGCGGCATCCACCAGGTCGAGCGGTGAAATTTCTCGCCGTTTCAGGAGATCCACCGCCGCGCTGGCCGTGAGGCCGCAAAGGCCGAGTTCGGCAGGCCGTGCCGCGGCTTCAGCGAAATGGTCTGTCTTCAAAGCCGTCGACGTCGTCATATATGTCTCCCTTACGCCGGAAAGCTGCGAGCAGCCCGCACGGCGTTCAAAGTGTTGCTTCCGTCTTGTTGAAGCAGGAATATATGAGGCAGCATCGTCCCCCGGAAATCGTATTTTCCGATGAAGCTTATAAGGCGGGACCCGAACAGGTAGCGTCAGCGCCTCGCACATACGCCGAGGCAGGAATGAAAATGAGGCCTGTCACGGGAACGACGATCGCTTTGGGAGGCCACCCGCTCATGGATATCAAGCACCTCCGGACATTTGTCGCAGTCGCGCGTTTCTCCAGCATCACCAAAGCTGCGGAGGCATTGCACATCACTCAGCCAGCAGTCAGCGGTCAGCTCAAGACCCTCGAGGATGAACTTCAGGTACGCCTGTTGTCTCGAACGACGGCTTCGGTGGCGCTCACCCAATGCGGTCGCGAATTGCTGGTCAAGGCGGAGAAAGCGATCGAAGCGTTCGGAGAATTTGTAAATGCGGCCAAATCCCTTCGCGGCCATATCGACGGTCGGCTCCGCATCGGTCTCGTGATGCTCGATCCCCGCGCGTTAAACAGCGGTCCACTCCTGCGTGAACTCGTGATACAGCATCCCGGATTGCGGATCGACGTTCAGGTCGGCCGCACGAGTTGGCTGCGCGACGCAATCAAGAGCGCGGAGATCGACGGGGGCATCCTGGTGTGCAAACGCTGCCCGCCGGGTGCGCGGATGCTGGTTCTGGACGAGATAACATTCCATCTTGTCATTCCAGCGTCGTGGCGCGACCGTTTCAAGGATACATCGCTTCGCGAGCTTGCTCGGGTTCCGTGGATCCGCATGGCGCAGCGCAGCGGTCATCAGGAAGTTCTCGCGGAAATACTGGAGAGCGCAAGCATCGAGCCGATCGAAACGGTCGAAGTCGACCATGAACAGAGCATGCGCGCGCTCGTAGCCGCTGGCGTCGGCGTCGGCCTTATCCGAAAGGAGTTGGCTTTGGAGGCGCAGGAAGCCGGCGAGGCGCTCCTATTCGGCGAGCACAAAGGCAAGACCAATCTCGCCTTCGTCTATCCGGCGGAGCGCGAAGAAGATCCGACGATTCAGGCGGTCCTCTCCGCGCTTCGCAAAATCTGGAACATTGATAACAGAATCGAGTCGGCAAGTAGGGGCGAATAGGCGGCCTCAAATCCGGACCGAACGGGAGTCTCGCGTCAAGCGACGCGAGTTTGCGGGCGATTATCGGATTGCAGGAGTTTTTCTGACTAGCCGCTGAGGCGCAACACATCGATCGTCCAAAAACCTGATCAGGTCGAGGGCGACGGGTCCGCCGAACTGCTCGACGACGGCTCCATCGAGATCGAATTCGCGTATCGCAACGGCGACGAAGCCGTCCTTAAGGCGAAGCAAGATACTTCTTCAACACCCTGCTAGGTCGGGTGCGTGGCCGGGTCCCGTCGAAATGAAGCTGACGACAATGGTTGGCGCATCCGTTTGAAATGATCTTCCAGCGGCCTCCACGCCTTCAGGGTGGGTAGGTCAGGAACGCTTGCCTTGGTGTGATCGGCATAGGCCGCGAGCAGACGCGCGACGTAGACGCTCTCATGGTCCGCCAATCCGGAAGGCGGCGCGGCAACGATGGGGCGCGGCGGCAGGCCGCCGCCGAATCGCGCGATGAAGTGGGCGTGGCGCGGTGTTGTTCGATAACCTCGCGCGGTGACATGGGTTGGAAGATCGAATAGTCGAAGGCGTCGACATATTCGGCGAGCTTGCCCTCCAGCTTCACCGTTTGTGCTGAGGCGATCTTGTCGGCGACGGATCTGGGCCATGCATCGATTAGGGCTGCCTTCAACGCGGGAGCATTCGTGAGGTTACTGGGTAAGTGTCGTTCCGGTGCCACGTCGAACGGTTTCGGAACAACGATATGATAACGATTTTCGAGAGGGTTCGGCGCGATCCTTGAAATCGTCCTCGTCGCGTTCACGAAGGAACCGCGAGGAGAGATGGTCGCGCCACATATTGCGCCGCCGGGCGAGAAGCAGGGATGAAAAGGCCTACGGCAATTCGTGAATGCGAAAAGCTGGCGCAGGGCGGCGCCGCGGAGGGGGAAGAACGACATGTTGTACATCATTCTTGTCGCCGTGCTCGGCATAATGCTCCTTCAGGCGACCGGCGCGATTCCGCCGTCATCCGTCGGTGGCCCGATGATGATTGCGCTGGCTGTCTTCGCCGGCGCGCTGGCCGTCGCGATCCACGAGGCATGGACGCGGAAGCGAGGCGTACTGGGCTGGATCGTGAACCTTGTCGTCTCGTTTGTCGGCGCCTTTCTGGCCGCCCCTCTCGGCGGCGCGGTCATGGCGTTGGCGCTCGGCCCATTTATGACGGGATCGGGCTCGATCGCGGCTGCGGGAGGCCCCGTACTGTATGCGTCCCTCGCCGGCACGATGGTCATCGCGCTGCTGGGGTCGTGGGGCGCCCTGTGGCTCGTGAACCGAATGCGATGAACTTCGTCCCTCGCGTCGGCGGCCATAACCGAGGATGGCCGCGCGGGGCGCTGGTCTGAGTCCGGGGCAGTCGCCGCCCGCCGCTGTCCGCTTGCGGGCCGGAATCCGCGGGCGACTATCGGTCGTGAACCGCCGAAGGCGCTCGGTGGGAAACCCGCTGTTCGCGCGCCGCCATCGACGTGCATGAAATCAGCGCATCCGGCTGGCGGGATCGGCGTGCGGGCGAACATCGGCTTGGTCGCGCGTCGACGCCCGCGTTTGACGCGCCACAAGGCCGCTTCACGTTGCAACCGCTACCCTGCCGATCACCCAGAAAGTAAAGTTGGGGTGTTTCATGCTGCGAAGTGAATGGGCGACTCGCCTGCTTCTTCCGGCGACGGTTGTGGCGCTCGCGTCAGGCTTCTTGAGCGGGGCGCGCGCACAGACTTTCGACGAACCTCAGTTCGCGTTCGCCCTGCGCACTCCATCAGGCTTCACCGGCGCGAAGAGCGTCGAGGGCGGCGTCTCCACCTGGAAGCTGCGCAATAACAAGAGTGAAGCGGCGCTCGACGAGAACGAGCTTGTCTCCGTGACGGTCAGCGCCCTCGCCCGCACGCCGGGCCGCGATCCGCAGGAGGAGTTTCGCAATTACGCAAGCACGTACGCCTCGCAGATTCTGCATGGCGGGGTGGTTGAGGATTTGCGGTCAGCCCGGTTCGCGGGACGCGATGGCTTCTCGGCGGTCGCGCGAGGCTCTCTCAACCTGGGCGCGGGCAAACGTCCTGCGGTCGCGCGCATTTTGCTCATGGAAGTCGACGGCAATCATGTCCTCGCCTCTGCGATCGCGCTCGGCAGCGGCGACAAGGCGTACGCCGAGGTCGGAACGCCCAACGGCATTTTCGCGCCGATCGAGGCCAGGGCGCGCCCGCTGACCAAGCTTCCAGACGAAACGCCGCAGGCGCAACGCACGATACCCGCCGGACCGGTGATGAAGGCCGAGGTCGGCAATATCGACGCCGTTCAGAACGGGCCGCGGACGCCTGCGACAATCACTCTCAAGCAGCCCGTGTTCATTCGCACGGTGCGGACATATCACTGGAACAACGGGCGCGGCGCGCCGCCCGGCACTATCAGGCTCTTCGCCGGCGATGGGCGCGAAGTGGGATCGTGGCCGGCGCGAGGCGAACCTGGACAGGGAGGCGTGCCTAACGCCTACTGGGTCGCGACGGTGAACCGGACGGTCGATAGCGGATCTTATGTCCTGCGAACATCGAACGATGGGACCTGGTCGACGAACGCCGGCGTGAGCTGGCGCGGTTTCTACGCGATCGAATACCAGCATGTGACGCAGGTTCCGGATACTTCGCACCAGAGCGGTCCCGATAGTTTTGACGCGGCGCGCGCGAAATTCGACGCTTTCATGCGAACGCACGACGGCGGCGATTGGAAAGCCGCCGTGGACGCGGCGCGCGCGCTCGCGGACGCAAATCCGCAGGGAGTGGAAAATTGGCGCCTGCTGGCGCGGATCTACGCGGCCGCGCCCGCAGAGCGGTCGGTCGATCCGGCATCCGCCGTCAACACGCTCGGACGAGTTGTTGCGCTCGATCCACAGGACACGGCGGCGCGCATGTCTCTCGCTGCGCTCCTCATCAAGCAGAATGGATATCAAGCGGCGGTCGATCAGATCGAAGCCGCGCTGACCATCAAGCCGGGCCTTGCGACGACCGCGGTCTTGAAGGACGTGGCGCAATTGTACGCGAAAGCCGACCTGAGCGACCGGGGCTTGGCCTTTCTCGCGAACTTTGCGGGGCGTCATCCCGACGTTCGATCGGTGACGCTGTCGCAAGCTCTCCTGTTGAAGGAAGCGGGCCGGACTGCCGAGGCGCTCCTGCTCCTGCGCAAGATCGCAAACGATCCAAAATCGTCCGCAGTGGACGCCGCCGAGGCGCGCACGCTTGTGGACGCGTGGCTTTGACGAGGTAAGCGCGATGTCGACCACCGACAAGGAAAGAGCAGGTGATCGCTGCGATACGCGGCTGTGGCGCAAGCGCGCTTCGGTTGCGGTGTTGGCGGCGACGGTCGCATTTGGAGGCGCGACTCTCGCCGCGCCGCCGGCCTACGCACAGTTCGGCGCGGTAAAGGACGCGTGGAACTGGTTCAAGGGCAAGGGCGGCATGGGCCAGCACAACAAGGACGACAAGGAACGCATCCTGTCGGTGCTGACGCACGAACATTACGTGAGCATTCGCAATGGGCGGGTGGAGATAAACGACGAAGCTGGTCTGCGCGAACTCTATGCGTCCTTGCGCGAGTCCGAGAAGCTGAAGCGTATGCCGAAATACGCCAACGACACCGACAACACGAATTCCAGTACGTTCTGGCGTAGTTTTTTCGACGGCAAGGATCATCTCGAACCCGACATGCCGGCCGCCGCCGATCCGATCGCAAACGACAATTCGGGGCTCGCGTCCAACATCCACGCGCAACTCCAGGTCGACTCCTTTCGATACGCCGATACGGCGGCGACGCTTAAACTGCGCGGCATCGATGTGATGGACCAGGATCTGCGGCGCGGAGTGGCTACCGGCGCCAATGTCATGATTCAATCGCTCAATGCGCTGACCGGCGGGACGTCCGGCCAGACGGTCAAATGGGTGGAGGAGGCGGCGCAGGCCGCGCAGAAAGCGCACGGCGACCCGACGGGAACCGCACAAGGCTATCTGAAGGATCACGTCAGCGACGCGATGAAAGAGATTGTCGACGACAAGATCAAGGCGGCGCTGGGCGAAAAGAACTACGACAAGATCATGGAGGGATACAAGTCGTACGGCGACAAGCAGGAACGACTGAAGGCCTTCATGCACGACATGCACGAGAAGACCGGCGATCCGCGTTTCAACGACGCGGCCGAACTGTTGGATAAAGCCTCTCCAGAGGCGATCGCGGCGAAATTGGCGGAAAAATCGCGCAGTCTGATCGAGGCGGCCAAACAGAAAGAGAAAGCGGACAAGGACAAGTCGGCCGACAAAGACAAGACCGCCGACAAGGACAAAACCGCGGACAAGGACAAGACTGCAGACAAGGACAAGACGGCAATCAAGGATGGAGAGGGAGAAAAGGAAAAGACAGCAGACAAGGACAAGAGCGTCGAAAAAGACAAGGCCGCCTCGAGCGAAAAGACCGGGGCAGGGAAGGACGGCGAAAAGAAGCAGGACGCCCAGACGGGCGCCGACGGCAGCGGCTCGAAGTCGTGGAACAATATGTCGGACGCCGAGAAGCGCGATGCTCTCAAGGCCAACGATCCCGCGGCCTGGCAGGCATTCGGCGAACTGACGGCAAAGGATCCGAACAAGGCGGTCGCCATTCTCTCGACCAAGAAAAGTGCAACGCCTGAGAAAAAGGGTGGCGACGGGGATACGTCCGATCTCGGCAAGGCTATCGCAGACGCCGGGGCCGACGGAATGAACCAGACGACGGCGCCGCCTCCTCCACCTCCTCCTCCACCAACGTCCCAATCGGCGACCAGCGAGGTGGAGGGCGGCTGGCTCAAGGACGCCAACGGCACGACCAAGGTCGTCTATATCAATGACGCCAATGGCAATCGCATAGGCGGCTACTACGTTCACTACGACAAGAACGGGCGCGAAATCGGCCGGGAGACCTTCACCGAGACTCCGAACACGCCAACGGCTCAGGAGCCGGCGGCGGTCCTCAGCGGACGATATCAGGGACCGATCTCCGGCGCATCGAGCGGTTCGATCACGCTGAACGTTTCCGGCTCGAGCGTGAGCGGGACGGTGACGGGCGTGTTCAAAGGCGATTCGTTTCGCGCGAATTTCTCGGGCTCGCTCAATGGCGACGGCTCGTTCAGCGCGCCGGCGCAAGGCGTCCTGCAAGGCAATTGGGGCGACCATGTCACGCCCTATCCCTTCAACGGACGCGTCAGCGGCCGCGTCGACGGACGCGGCGGGGCCGGCGCATGGTCCGGCAAGAATCAATGGGGCGGCGGCAGCGGAACATGGCGGGCGTCGAAGGGCTAACGCCGCGTAAGAGTGGACCAGGGACTTCGGGACCGCAGCAGGCAATCGAGTTCGCCATCCCGCAGCAAGGCGTCATGGTGGAAGGCTTCTATGTAAGCCTACAGCCGATCCGGTCGCTTGGAGCGCAGACGGGCAGGGCGCGCCGATCCCGGAGGCGTTCGGCCGGAAGCCTGACGGCTCGCCGTTCAGCATCTACGATGACGCGACACGGACTTCTTCGTGTCGCGCCGTGCAAGGCGTGGACGAGGCTTCGCAGCAAGAGCATCCCCCCGCAGACCGCGCGCCGCCGCAACTTTCGGGAAGGCGGGTGGGGCAATGTGGAGACGGTCGAACTAGTTTATCAACCCGATCGCATGTGGAAGCCGGAGGGAGGGGCGTCATGGCCGAGGTTGCCGTTCACAAGGAACAGGGTTCGCATGGCGGGCGATACGTGGCGAAGGTCGCAGGCGTCGCCGGCGAAGCGGAGCTGACCTTCACGCAGCGAAGCCCAGGCGTCATCAGCGCGGACCACACCGGCGCGCCCGACAACCTGCGCGGAACCGGCGCCGCGAGGGCGCTGGTCGATTTCATGATCGCCGACGCCAGGAGGGAAGGATTTAAGATCGTTCCAATCTGCCCGTATGTCCGCGCGCAATATGCCAAAAATCCCGATTGGCGTGACGTGATGACCGTCGCGCCGGGCGAGGCGTCCGCGTCTCATTGATTTGGACGGGGCGCGCAAGAGCGAGCTTCGCGCGACCCGTTGGCTCGCAATGACGCGTCGTTTCCGCCGAATGAGGAAACGCTCCAGCGAAGTTGACGGCCGAAGACGCGATGGAGCTTGATTCAAACAAGCGTTTAGTCGCGGGCCGTTGCTGTGGCGTGTTGCACAAGCGCTTCAATGTCGCCGTCGATGCCGCTTTGTCGATCGCGGAGTTCCGGCGGGGCGCGCCAGCCGGGTTCGATGCCGGTCATGTCAGGCAGCTCATGTGCGATGCCCTTATGGCAGTCGATGCAGGTCTTCTCGCGCGTCACCAGAAAACGGGAATGGATGTCGGCGGCGCGGCGCGCCTGCTTGGTGAGGTCCATCGCCGCCGACGAGTGGCAGTTCCTGCACTCCAGCGAGTCATTGGCCTTCAGGCGCGCCCACTCGTGCTTGGCGAGCTCCAGCCGCATGTCCTGAAACTTCTGACGGGTCGAGATCGTGCCGAATATCTTGCCCCATACTTCCTTCGACGCCTGCATCTTGCGCGCGATCTTGTCGGTCCATTTGTGCGGGACATGGCAGTCCGGGCAACTTGCGCGCACGCCGGAGCGATTGGAGAAATGGATCGTGCGCTGCAGTTCCTGATACACGTTGTCATGCATTTCGTGGCAGGAGGTGCAAAAGGTCTCGGTATTGGTCGCCTCGAGCGCGGTGTTGAAACCGCCCCAGAACAGGAGGCCGCAGACAAAGCCGCCCATCGCCAGAAAGCCGAGGCTGAAATGCGCGCTCGGGCGGCTCGCGATGCGCCAGAACGTCAGAAGGGCCGCCTTGATGCCGTTCATGATGCGCGCTCACTTTCCGCCCGTCTGAACCGGGGCCATGTCCCTGAACAGGTTCGGAACGAGCGGCGCGGCGTCGGTCTGCTGCACGTGGCATTCCGTGCAGAAGTAGCGGCGCGGCGTCACGTCGGCCAGAACCTGGCCGTCACGGTCCATGAAATGCGTGACGCTGATCATCGGCGCGCCGGAGCCCTCGGTGTATTGGCGTCTGTGGCAGTCGAGGCAGCGGTTGGCTTTCAGGGTCAACTGATAATTCTCGATCGCGTGCGGGATGACCGGAGGCTGTTCGGGATAGTTGCGCATGACGCGCTGATCGTTGACGACGGGACGCGCGAGCGGCGGCGCGGGAACGTCGCCCATCGGCGCCGCGGCGCCTGTCACGCGCGGCACGATCCGCGGCGGCCCCGCGGTCTGCCCGTGCAGGGCGGCCCCGGCCAGCACGATCGTTCCTGCGAAGAAAGCGATAGCGATCGTTCGCGTGGCTGGCGCGCGTCGCGAAAAAGTGGATGCCGGTTTCTTGCTCAAGACGCGCTCCCAGCTCTGGAATGGATCAGCTTCCCCGAAGATGAGCGCCTCCGCCCAAATGCAGGCCGACCTAGACGGGGATGATCTTCACCGCGCATTTCTTGAAGTCCGTTTGCTTGGAAATCGGGTCGGTGGCGTCGAGCGTCGCCTTGTTGATGAGCTGGCTTGCGTCGAACCAAGGCACGAACACGACGCCGCGCGGCATGCGATTGCGGCCGAGCGTGTCGACACGCGTTCGGATTTCGCCGCGTCGGGAAACAACGCGCACCTCGGCCCCCTGATTGACGCCCCTGGCGCGTGCATCTTCGGGATGCATGAACACGCGCGCGCCCGGAAAGGCCTTGTAGAGTTCGGGCACGCGCATGGTCATCGATCCGGAATGCCAGTGTTCCAGCACGCGGCCGGTCACGAGCCAGGTGTCGTAGTCCTTGTCCGGCGATTCCGCTGGCGGCTCGTATGGGACGGCGATGATTTTCGCGCGCCCGTCCGGCTGGCCGTAGAAATCGACTCCCTTGCCGGGCTTGACGTAGGGATCGTAGCCTTCGCGATAGCGCCAGCGCGTCTCCTTGCCGTCGACCACAGGCCAGCGCAATCCGCGCACGTCGTGATAGGCGTCGTAAGGGGCGAGATCGTGCCCGTGGCCGCGGCCGAATTCGGCATATTCCTCGAACAACCCTTTCTGCACGTAGAAGCCAAACGCCTTGGCTTCGCGGTTCTCGTAGCCGGCAGCGATTTCGCTTGCCGCGAACCTGTCGACCTTGCCGTTGCGATAGAGCACGTCGAACAGCGTCTTGCCGCGATAGTTGGGATTGGCCGCGAGAATGTCAGCCGGCCAGACTTCGTCCGTCGTGAAGCGTTTCGAAAATTCCATTAGTTGCCAGAGATCGGAGCGCGCTTCGCCGGGCGCGTCGACCAGTTGTCGCCAGACATGAGTGCGCCTTTCCGCATTGCCGTAGGCGCCTTCTTTTTCCACCCACATGGCTGCGGGGAGAACGCAGTCCGCAGCCATGGCGGTCACGGTCGGGTAGGCGTCCGAGACCACGATGAAATTGTCGGGGTTGCGATAGCCGGGATAGGTCTCCCGCGAATTGTTAGGCGCTGCCTGCAAATTGTTGTTCACCTGCACCCAGTAGAAATTCAGCTTGCCGTCCTTCAGCATCCGGTCCTGCTCGACGGCGTGATAGCCGGGCTTCTCCGGGATGATCCCGTGCGGCACGCGCCAGATTTCTTCGGCGTGCTTGCGGTGTTCGGGATTGGTGACGACCATGTCGGCGGGCAGGCGATGCGCGAACGTGCCGACCTCGCGCGCCGTGCCGCAGGCGGACGGCTGGCCGGTCAGCGAGAACGGCGAATTGCCCGGCTCGGAAATCTTGCCCGTGAGCAGGTGCAGGTTATAGACGAGCTGGTTGGCCCAAACGCCGCGCACATGCTGGTTGAACCCCATGGTCCATAGCGACATCACCTTGCGCTTGGGATCGGCGTAAAGTTCGGCCAGTTCCTGAAGGAATCCGCGCTCGACGCCGGTCAGTTCCGAGACCTTGTCGAGCGTGTAATCCTTCACGAAGGCGGCGTACGCGTCGAAGTCGATCGGCTGCGAAGCAGCGGCGGTCGCCGCGCCCTTGGCCTTCATTTCGAGAGGATGGTCCGCGCGCAGGCCGTAGCCGATGTCGACCGTTCCTTTCACGAACGCCGTATGCGCCTTGACGAATTCCTGGTTCACACGGCCCGTCGAAATGATGTGATTGGCGATGTAGTTCAGGATCGCGAGATCGGTGCCCGGTTTGAATACGATGGGGATGTCGGCGAGATCCGAGCTGCGATGCGTGAAGGTCGACAGAACGGCAACCTTCACATGCGGGTGGCTGAGCCGGCGGTCGGTCAGCCGCGTCCACAGGATCGGATGCATCTCCGCCATGTTCGAGCCCCAGAGCACGAAGGCGTCGGCGGCTTCGAAATCGTCGTAACAGCCCATCGGCTCGTCCATGCCGAAGGTGCGGATGAAGGCATAGGCGGCCGACGCCATGCAATGGCGCGCATTCGGGTCGAGATTGTTCGAGCGGAATCCGGCGCGCATCAGCTTGGTTGCGGCATAGCCTTCGAAGATCGTCCACTGCCCCGAACCGAACATGCCGAGGGCTGTCGGACCTTTCTCTTTCAGCACTGCCTTGGCGCGAGCCGCCATCGTGTCGAAGGCTTCGTCCCACGAGACGGGCGTCAGCTCGCCGTTCTTGTCGAAGACGCCGTCCTTCTTGCGCAGCAGCGGCGTGGTCAGACGGTCGGCGCCGTACATGATCTTCGAGAGGAAATAGCCCTTGATGCAGTTCAGCCCGCGGTTGACTTCGGCCAGCGTGTCCCCGTGGGTTGCGACGACGCGTCCGTCCTTGACGCCCACCATCACGCCGCAACCCGTGCCGCAAAAACGGCAAGGCGCCTTGGACCATTTCAGCTCGAGCGTTCCGATCCCGCCCGCGATCTGCTGACCGTGCGCGGCAATGGGAATGTGGGCCGCCGTTGCGGCGATGGCGGCCGCTTGCGTCTTGAGGAGGTCGCGTCGCGAAATGGACATGCTAATCTCCAATGTCGGCGCGCCTTGCGACACACTCGAAAACCATGTTTGCGGAAAGGACGCCGTTCCAGGCGGCGATTTCGGCCAGGCGGGCGCCGAGCGCGCCGGTCCCCGACGCCTCCATGACAATGACGATCTTGGAAGCGTCGGCATGATGCACTTCGACTTCGGGCAAGGCGGCAAGCGACGCCGCGACGTTCTCGCGGTGCGCGGGCAGGACCGACACGACGGCGCTCGATATATGCACGAGATCGTCAATCACGACGTGGCCTCCGCTCTATCCACTTTGATCGCGGAGACAGGACAGGAGCTGACGCACGCGCCGCAGCCGTTGCAGGCCGCCGTGACGTAGGGATATTCCGGCGCGCCCGGCCGTTGTCGAAAACCAATGGCGCGTTCAGGACAGGCGTCGCCGCAGGAGCGGCACACGACGAAAACCTGCGCCAGGCACACGTCGCCGATGACGGCGATGGGCGCCGCGCTTAATAGGCGGCCGAAGAGTGAGCGCCTGGAGATATCCCTCGGCATGGTCGCCGCTTCACGGATGCGGAGGCCCCGGAGGGCCGAACACGAGTTGGGACATCCAGACCAGGAACCCGTAACCGCCGACGACGGCTACCGCCATGACTGGCCAGATGACGGCCACGATGATCGCGAAAACGGCGAGCTCCGAACGCTTGCTCGCGACGGGATCCTCTCCTTTGAACTGGATATCGCCGGGCGCGTCGATCATCCCAAACGTCCTGCAGGCCACTGGATGGGAAGAGGTTAAGGCGATAAAGTATCTATTGGCAACATAAGAATTTTGCGGTTCAGGAATGCAAGCCGCGCCTCCTCCGAACGGCCGGCGATCCATCGCGCGCGCCCATTCAGCGGCGTCCGCCCCCGTCCTCGCTCGATGCTTAATCAGCGCTTCTCTCGCGAGACGGCCAGATGAACTCCGCGCGCGTCCAAACCGATAATCTGGCTTGGAGGAGAATGGATCACGAAGGTGAAGTGTCGACCCGCCGTGACCGCTTTCTGATTTTCGCAAACGAACGCGTCAGCGATCGTTGGCGGCCCCGCGCTTGAGAGTCTCGATCTGCCTGGGGATCGATTCATCATCGGGGCGCGCACAGCAAGTCTTTCGACATATTCAAGAGCAGCGGCGCGATCGCGCATCCTCAGCGGTTCGAAGCGCCGTTGTGAGCAAGGTCACGTCGGATGGAATTGCGTTTAGAGCCCGACGCGCGACCTCGTTCGCCTCGCTCTCGTGTCCCGCCGATTGCAACGCAACTCGAGCATTCTTCTACGAAGACGCTTATCGCTTTCGCGCGCGGCCCATGTCCTGCCCGCCTGCCGCAACACGATGACCTCACAAGTCGTCGTGACATTGCGGTCGATTCAAATCCGCGCCGCGCTTTGCCGGCGGCGGGACGGGAATGGGGCTAGAATGCCCTGATCGCCCTCAAGCGTCCCCGAAAGAGATTGGCGCTGCTGTAAAAGCTTGGAAGTCCATTAAAGACAAGCACGGGATCCGGGGCCAGCCCAACAGGACGACTGGTGACGCCATGCTGCCAGATTCCTTCGACGCCGATCTCAAATTTTGGCGCCGGATTCCAGCGCACTCCGCTGGTGAGGATGATTTCTTTGTAGTTCGTCACCCCAATGCCGAATGAGCTTAGCCCGAGGGCGACTGCCCCCGACGCCGGATTGAGGGCCGATTGCGGGTATCTGACTTGATAGAAGCTGCCCGTCAGCGACGAGCTAATGGTCGGCGTCCAGAAATGTTGCGCAGCGGCTGTGATGGCGAAGGCAGTCGACCGATCGCACGTTCCACTGTAGGTCCACACGCAATCGGAATCGTTGCCTCCATGCCAACCGTTTCCGGAAGAGACGCGGTTGAGGCCGACGCCGTAATTTGTCGACGTGTTCACCCCGTTGTTCAGGCTTAAGTTCGAGCCGCTGACATATCCGATTGCCCCTCTTGCGAAGGTCGCTTGCAGCCATACCTCGTCGCCGGGCGCAATAGCGTCAAGTTTGAACTGAAGCCCGCCCAGACCGGCAAAACCGAACCGCCGCGTCGATCCCATCGCCACGGCGGCGGGCTGCACAGCGTCCGCCCAGGTAGCTGCGGCAAGTTGATGCGCGGCGGCCGACAATTGAATTCGTCCCCAGCTGGAATCGAGCGCGCCGTTTACGACCAGATCGGGCAGGCGTGTGCCAATCAGGGTCGGCACAAGGGCGTTTTGAACGGGCAGGCCCGTCACGACGCTGGGCGTCGGGCCGCGATGAGAGACGGAATCCTCCACGGAAACCGATGCGCTCAGGCCGCCTGGAATGCTCGCCGTGTAGGCAAGCAGATTGGCGACCTGGTCCGACCCACGAATGTTTGTGTACCCGATCTTGCCTGCGAAGAAGTCGAACATGGACTGGGCGCGGCCCATGGTAACGCCGCCAAACTGCACAAACCCCTTATCGAGGATCGCCGTCTCGCTGCTCCCGTAAGTTCCCAGGGTGCCGTCCGTCAACGACTGCGGCAAGGCGCCGTTCGCTGTCGCGCCCGCGCCGAAGTTCATCTCCACGCGAATGAAGGCGCGCAGCATTCCGAATGGCGACGGGGTGCGGGAATCGAGCTCCAGTCGCGCCAGCGACGACCAGCCCACGGCGTCTCGGCTTTGATAAGGCACAAATTTCGACGGCAGCCACCCCTTGCCCGTCGCGATGTCGCTAATGGATACGCCCGTCGCAGCCTGCGTGTCGTAGTTCGTCAGTCCGATACGGTTCGGCGTGTTGGATACAGCTATATCGCTTCTGGCGTAGCCCCCGAATCGAACGCATGTGGCCGTACCTGGAACGATGAAGAATCCTTCGGTCGCGCTCCCGCAGGCGCCGACAAAACGGACTGCGGGCGATCTGGCCTCGGAAGTCGTGTCCATCGGAAAAGCCGGATATGGCGATGCGCTGCAGATGACCGCAGCGCCGAGCAATCGTCCCGACAGGCGAAGCCTGTCGATAGAGCAGGCGGCGCCTCTCTTGCCCTCGGGCGCAGCGGCGCGCGTGGCTCGCTTGCTCAGGGTCGGCTGCCCGCGCGCCGTGACACTGGGCGCTGCAACATCGTCGCGCGGGAGGCTCTCCATACCCGGTCTCTTCAGTCTTCCTTCATGCTTTCAAAGACAATCGCAATCCCCGGACGAAGATCGCGGCGCAGCTACACTCGCAGTACTCGATGATGCCAAGATTTACATCCCCGCAAGCGTCGATGCAACGGCAAGCGCGCCCGGCGCCCGCCCACCCGATCTTCCCGGCCGTATCGTCTCTGGCGGCAGAGCGTCGAGATCGATTCAATGCTCTTCATTGAACTCGAAGCTCTCTGACGGCAGCGCAGGCGGCGCCGCCAGACGCTTGCGCATCGCGTCAAATTCCGTCGTGAGGAACAGCGGCTTCGCAACGGCTCTCGCCAATTCGTTCGCGCGCTTATGAAGCGACGCGACCTTGTCCGGATTGGCCGACGCGAGATTGGTCTTCTCTGACGGATCACGGCGAATGTCGTACAGGTCGACCGCGCTCGGCAGCATGGCGCGCCACACGGCTTGATGTGGCTTGACCAAGCCCGAGCGACCACGTGTGCGCCGTCTTCGTAGAGCGAACCCGTGCCGTCGCGATAAGGCCCGTTGTCGCAGGGGATCTTGATCTTCGACATGTCGTCTTCGCCGGCGAACGTGGCGTTGCGCGTGCCGCCGTTGTCGCTCTGAAACACGATCAGCGTGTTCTCTCGCATCCTGCGATGGTTGTGAGGACGCGCATCGGTCGCGCGTAGAACTGCTCCAGCTTCAGTCCCTCCGCTGCGAGATGATCGATGTTAGGCGTTCGAATATCCGAGCCGTGAAACCCTACGTCCTTCCAGCCGAGATCATCACCAACGATAGAGACGATGTTCGGCTTGGGGGCGTGCGCCGCCATGACGCCCGTTGAAGCCGGCGCCGCTGCCGCGAGCGCCACGACTAAGGCGGAAACCTTCAGCACGTTGCTCATCTGCAATTGGCGTTACTGGGGGCAGACGTCCCAAAATCCCTTGGATTTCGTGGCGTCGACGTAATACCAGCAATAGCCGGACCTCGGAGGTTGACCGGCGACCGATGCGGCCGCGGCGCCTGCAAGAAAACCCACGGCTGCGCCGGCCGCGATCGCCCCGCCAGGCGCCCAGTATCGACGCGGATTTACGACGACAACGGGTCGCGGCCGCACCGGGCGGTAGTAGCGATTTTGTCCAACGCCCGGGCCAGCGACCGGTCTGCGCGCCACTGGCCGCGCATCCGCCACGAGCGAAGCGCCGATCGACAGAAAGCCGGCCAGTCCAATGGCCATCAGGCGCAATCCAGCGAAATTCCCCATCGATACTGTTCTCCGTTTCGATCTCCGCGCGCAAAGTCGCCGGCTTCGGCGACGATTGCTCGCTGTTTTGCGCGTGCTCCGCCGTCCCGCATCGCTCGGATGCGGAAACTCAGAATTTCACCGTTGTGGCGATGACCCCGCCGGTTCCGCGGAGTCGATCGGCCACTGCTATGTCGCGCGTCACTTGCGTGTTGAAAATGACAAGGTGGCCGCCAACCATCGTCGTGTATCCCAACGACGCCCCAACGCCGACCGCGCGGGTCTTGATCGGGCCGAGCTTCGCCCCGGAGCCGCCGTCAGGCGAGCTCTGCGTATACTGGTAGGATAGGACGCCGATCTGCAGTCCGTTCGCGAAGTGCTGGGCAATGCCCTCTTCGAAGTGAAAGGCGTTTCCCGAACGATACGACGTCAGGCCGTTGTAGCCCTCGAGCGTGTACCCGACCGAACCCGACAATTCGAGACCAACGTTGGGGTCGAGGTAGGTCGCCCCCCAGGAGAAGTCCGCGCCGAAGCGGTTCAGGCCAACGTTCGGATTAAACCCCTTCTCGTAGCGGCCGGTCGGCAGAAATGTCGTGACGGAGACTTTATGAGAAAAGCTCGGCGTCACGCTCCAGCCCAACGACGTTTTGACTGTCGTGTCGGCGCCGCCCCAGCCTTGTGTCGACTTGGCGAGGTTGGGGGAGTCGAGCCCGGCGTTGATCTTGATGTTTCCGAATCCGGCCGTCGCCGCAACGGACAGGCGGCCGCCCAATATCTCGCCGGGAACGACGAACATCATGCTGCCGAGCGCGACAGGCATGGAGACGTCGGCTTTGACGGTTATCCCTCCGAAAGGGATGTCCTTCGAAGCTCTCCACTGGTTATAGACGCCGATCGTCGTGAAATAGAATCCGTCCGGGGCGGTAAGCCCCGCGCCCAGCGCCCCGCTCCCGAGGGCGTACAGCATCATCGTTGATTCAACGGCGCCGGCGCTTCCGCCGGCGGACGCCAGAAACAGCAGCGAGAGCGCGCTGATCGTTCTCGCACGGAGCAATCTGGCCGCCGGGACGGGATTCGGCATTTCTTCACCTGACAGACAAAGGGCGGCAAAACGTGACCGTACACTACACGTAAATGACTAATAGGTCAATATGACAATATCGGTCATAACGTGTTTCTGGCGTTGGCCAGCCCAAGGCGCGCGGCGTCCGAGCGACCGGCCGCATATCAACGGTTTCATGTCGTGCGAGGCGTTCGTTCAACGAATGCGCGAGGGGCCGGGTCGCGCTGCGTCCGGACAATTGCCGCCGCGCGGCCGGCTATGCTCGAAGGAACTTTTGACGCATTTGTCTTGGCGGCCGGGTGGCCTAGATTGGCGGATCATCGGCCAAGGTACGAGACGGATTTTCAGGCGCAGATTTACTGCCAAGGCGACGGTGCTTTTGATGGCAAGAATAAAGATTGATCTGAATCGACGGGCAGAAATCGGGCAGGAACGGCGGGCGAAGACGCGGGCGCAACTGCTCTCGGCGGCAAGCAGTCTGATATCGCGCCATCCTGTCGAAGCGCTGACGATTGATGAAATCGTGAAAGAGGCTGGCGTGGCCAAGGGCACGTTTTACGTGCATTTCGACGATATGCATGCGCTCGTCGTCGCGGTCGCCGACCAACTTATCAATTCTTTCGATGAGTTGTTTCAGCCGCAACGCGAGGCGCTCGAGGACCCGGTGACGAGAATCGCTTTCGGTTGCGCGTCATTCATCGAACGGGCGATCGAAGATCCTGCGTGGGCGGGCGTTGTCGGCCACATGGCTTCGTCTCACCCGTTGGTCGGGCAGCGCGCGCGCCAGCGATTGCGAGATGACCTGGAAAAACTCTTTCGGGACAGTCCGGAGAGTCGCAGGCGCGTCGAGCCGGCGGTCTCGTTGGAGGTGGTGGTGGGAATTGTCCTCCAGACGCTCGGAGCGATTTCGCAGCGCCGGCTGGAGCCGACGCAGGCGCGCACTGCGCTTTGGGCGATATTGATCTGCATTGGCGTCGAGCCGAAACGGATCGGCCCAACGATCAATCGCGTGAGGACGTTGATGTCGACGGCAAGGGAGGAATGCGCCGATCCGCCTGTCGCTTCCAATCGAAAGAAGCGCACGGGCAAGGCCGCCGGCTAGTTTTCCCTCAGGCCGAAACAAGCGTCTTCTGTTCGCCAAGATCCAGGCGGCCATCCTCGCTGTATATTCGGGCGGAGATGCGGTCGCCGGGTTTGAGATATTCAGCGCGGCGCGCCTGCGCCTGTCCGAAGAGTTTCCAGAACTTTCGGTCCGGGAGCAATTGAAGAAGCTTGCGGACCATTGGCGGGGGAACGCGCAGGGCGCAGCCGCTCGGCGTGCCGGTCAACAGCAAGTCGCCGGCCATGACGTTGGCGAATGTCGAAAGCTCCGAAATGGTTTCGGCCGGCTTGAACACGAGATTGGCGGTCGTGTCCTCCTGCCGGGTCTCGCCGTTGACGGTCAGGAGAAGCTGCAGGCGGTCGAGATAGTCGAATTCATTGTCCTCCGGCACCGTCAGCCACGGACCGACCGGGCAGAAACCGCGATAACTCTTGCCTTTGAAGAATTGCGTCTGCGGCAGTTGAACGTCGCGCGCCGAGAGGTCGTTGGCGATCGTAATTCCGAAGACAAATTCCTTCAGATTGTCGCGCGTCACCTGCGTCGCTGCAGAAATCGGCTTGCGGAACACCAGCCCGAGTTCGATCTCGTAATCGAGCAGTTGCACATGGCGCGGCCGCGTCACCGTCGCGACCGCCGATGCGATAGAGGCGTCCGACTTCGTAAAGAACATGTTGAACGCCTTCTCGTCCGGGTTCATGCCGGACTCGATCATGTGCTGGCGGTAGTTCGCGCCTTGGCAATAGACCCGACACGGCGTTGTTACGGGCGAGAGCAACACGACATCGCGCAATTGGACGCTCGGCGAGCGTTGCGCCGCCGCGCGCCAGTCCGCCTCGCCGAGCGCGATGAGCGCGGCGGTGCTTGGATAGGAGCCGTCCAACGGCGAAATCCGATCGCCGAACGCCACTCCCCATTTTTCCACGCCAGCGAGCGCAAACCGCGCCAAATTTATCGCCATGTCGTTTCCTTTCTTGGTGCCCGCCTGAATTTTCCGGTCGAGCCACGCGGCCTAGTCGAATTTTGCCGAGAGTATTCGCCGCGCGGCGTCGACACTTGCTGCCGCCTCGGACGCGCTCAGGCCCAGCGCGCGCAGAATGCCCGCCACCAGCGGCGGAGCATCGGGTTCCGAGAGGCGTCCCTCGGACGCTGAACGCATCGCCTGCAGCACCGGACCGACCACGAGATCGAAAGCGATTTCCGCCTTTATCGGCGCGCGCAGATCCTGCGCCGCCGCAGCGTCGAGATCCTCTGTCAGCCGGCGCCTGGCCTCTTGCGCGACGTTCGGAAAAGCCCAGATGCCGCGCGCCGCCAACGCGCCCCATCCGGGCTCGCGCCGGGCGCGCTCGATATAATTGAGGCAGCCGATTGCGATCTTTATGAACGGGTCTTCCGTCCGCTCCCGATAGACGACGATCCGCGCCTGCAATTCTTCGGACAATTCGTTGGCCACCGCCGATCGCAGCGCGTCAAGGTCGTGGAAGTGCCCATAGAACGCGCCCTTCGACATTCCCGCCTCATCCGTTACGTCCGACACGGTGATCGCATCGACGGGCCGCTTGCCGATAAGCGTCCGTGCGGCTTGCACGAGCAGCGCCCGACTTCTTGCGCGCCTCTCGACCCCGATTGCGGCCCGGCGCGCTGGATCGATCGTCGCCATCTACACCCGTCCTCGAATTGCTCAGATATCTCATATTGACTTAATAGTCGATATGACAATAATGTTCAACATTAATCTGGCGAGGCGGCCGGCGGGAGAGAGAAAGATGTCGGAGCGGTCGGGAAACGTTCGGCCGATCGGCCCTGATGTCGCAATCTTCGGCGGGCGCGGGGCCCGTCGGCCTCATGATCGCCAATCTCCTGGGGCATCGGGCGTGCAGGTCGTGGTCCTCGCGCGCCGCGAGGAGGAGCGGGATATTCAGATCCTCGAGGCGCTCGGCGCCCGCTTCGTCAGCATCAACGCCACAGCCGCAGGCGGGCGCACGCTCTCTCCGCAGACGTCGGAGGCCGCTTTTCTCGATTGGGCGCGGCAGAATCATTTTACCGCAGCCCTCGTGCGTCCCGACCGGTTCATCGTTGATCGGATCGAAAAGGGAAAAGACCTGCCGACGCTCCGCCTGTTTGCGCCTGTGCTTCAGGTCCGCGGCGTAGCCCGCGACGCCGCCTGATCCGAGGAGTTCCGCTCATGACTCAACCCGCGTTCGCCGGTCCCGGCAGTATCGAATTGCCGCGCAGCCGCGCTCCTCTCGTGAAGGCGGACAAGCTCCTGTTTGTCCACTTCGAACGCCCTGATCTCGACAAGGCGGCGGATTACCTCACCGATTTCGGACTCGTCGTCGCAGAGCGCACGGACCGCGAGCTCTGCCTGCGCGGCGCGGAGGCGCAGCCCTACATCTATCGCGCAACCAGAGGACCGAACGCGCGATTCCTCGGCCTCGGTCTTTCGGTTCCGTCCGCGGAAGATCTGCAGAAGCTGGCGAAGGCGTTTGGCAGGCCGATAGAGACATCGAGCGCGCCCGGCGGCGGTTCCGTGGTTCGCCTCAAGGATCCGGAGGGCGTATCCGTCGAAGTGGTTCACGGCTACCAGCCCGCGGCGCCTCTGCCGCTGCGCTCGGCAATCCCGCACAATGCGCCGAACCGGATCGTTCGCGTCAACAACACGCAGCGTCCGCCGCTCCAGCCGCCAGCAGTGACAAAGCTCGGTCATCTCGTGCTCGAGACGCCCGATTTCGACAGCAGCGCGCGCTGGTACATGGTCACGTTCGGCTTTGTTCCGTCCGATGTCATGTGTCTGGCCGATGGCGCGCCGGTCGGCGCCTTCATGCGTCTCGATTGCGGCGACCGGCCGACAGACCACCACACTCTGTTCGTCGCCATGGGCCTCGAGTCGAAGGCCGATCATGTCGCCTTCGAAGTCGTCGATCTCGACGCCGTGGAGATGGGCCAACAGGTCATGCTCGCCAGACGTTACAAACACGCCTGGGGCGTCGGCCGCCATCTGCTCGGGAGCCAGATTTTCGACTACTGGCGCGATCCCTGGGGCCAGAAACACGAGCACTACGCCGACGGCGACCTGTTCGACGTTTCGCAGCCGCCGGGCTATCACGTCCTGAATCGCGAAGGGCTCTATCAATGGGGCCCCGATCTGCCTGACGACTTCATCGATGCGCGCATGACGCCGCGCCGTCTCGTCACGGTGCTGAAGGCGGCGTTCGCCGACAAGCCGCGCTTCAAGAAGATGCTCGCGCTGAAAGCGAGCTTCGCCAGGCCGGGCCGCGCCTGGCAGCGCTGACGCCCGCCGCCGACATCAAGCAAACGACGCCGGCCGGCGTCGGCCGGGCGCAAGCCCTTGCGCGAAACGGCTTGCCCTTGTTGCAAGCCCGATCCCCGAGCGCGCCGCGACGCCGAAGTATGTAACCGTCGCCTCTCGCCTGCCGGTTATGGCGATCGGCAAGATTTCCAAGCCGGCTTTGCAGCCTGTCGAGGTAGAAAATGTCGTGCGCGCGGAGGCGGAGAAGCTCGCGGCTTGCGTCATCGCAGGTCGGTTCCGCGATAAATCATTCCTCTCGGTTGTTCCGACCGCCAAGCTGCTTTCTTGGCTGAAAGAGCCTTTCCTGATCTATTGGAGGAATGGTCCGACCGCTCCAGTTCGTTTCGTTATCTTCCGCCGCGCGCCCATCGAGAAGATCATGCAGAGCGCTTTGGCGCGCGCACGCGACCGGTTGCGCGAATATGCATGACGTTTTTCCGCCGCTGCGAGATGTGCAGGCGCCGCCGGCATGCTGAGCGGACTGTCCGTCGCTCTTTGGCCGGTCGTGTCGCTGACCTTGCAACTGGCGGCGGTGTCGACTGCGATTCTGCTCGTCGTCGCGACGCCGCTCGCTTGGTGGCTCGCCCGTTCGCCGGCGCGATGGAAGGAGATCGTCGCGGCGATTGTCTCGCTGCCCATCGTCCTGCCGCCGACCGTCCTCGGGTTCTATCTGCTCGTTGCGCTCGGTCCGCACGGGCCGGGCGGCGCAGTTGCAAGCCTGTGGGGCGCGCGGACGCTCGCCTTCAGCTTCGAGGGCCTCGTCATCGGCTCGATCGTCTATTCCCTTCCCTTTGTCGTGCAGCCTGTCCGAAACGCCTTCGCCGCCATGGGCGACCGGCCGATCGAGGCTGCGGCGACCCTGCGCGCATCCCCGTGGCGCGCCTTCTGGACCGTGGCGTTGCCGATGGCGAGCCCCGGCTTGCTCACCGGCGCCATCCTCGGGTTCGCGCACACCATCGGCGAATTCGGCGTGGTGCTGATGATCGGCGGCAATATTCCGGGCCGCACGCGCGTGCTTTCGACCGCGATTTTCGACTATGTCGAAAACTCGCAATGGCGGGAGGCGAATATCCTGGCCGGGGGCATGGTCGCATTCGCCTTCGTCGTCGTGCTCGCCATGATCCTGCTCGAGAAACGCATTGCGGGAGCGCGCAATTGATCGCGCCGGGGCTCAAGGCGCGCTTTCGCGGACGCATAGGCGCCTTCCTGCTCGACGCCGATTTCCTGGCGCCGGGGCAGGGGATCACCGCGTTGTTCGGACGTTCGGGTTGCGGCAAGACTAGCGTGCTGCGGTGCATCGCCGGATTGCAGCGCCTCGGTCACGGCTATTGCGCGCTCGACGGCGAGCTGTGGCAGGACGATGCGGCGACATTCGTTCCGACGCATCGGCGTCCGATCGGCTACGTCTTTCAGGAGGCGAGCCTCTTCCCGCACATGTCGGTGCGGCGCAATCTCCTCTACGGCGCGCCCCGCGGCGCAACAAGCGGGAGCGCAATCGGCTACGATGAAGTCGTAGAGCTTTTCGGCCTTGCAGGCTTGCTCGAACGATCGCCGCGTCATCTGTCGGGCGGCGAGCGCCAGCGCGTCGCGCTTGGCCGCGCGCTGCTCAGTCAGCCGCGCCTTCTACTGATGGACGAGCCTTTGTCCGCGCTCGATGCGGCCGCCAAAGACGAGATACTTTCCTATCTCGAGCGGCTGCATGCCCGCTTTTCGCTCCCGGTCGTCTACGTCACGCACGACCTGCGCGAAGTCGAAAGGCTTGCCGACCATCTCGTTCTGATGGAAGCAGGCAAGGTCGTAGCCGCGGGTCCGCTCACGGAATTGCAGAGCGATCCGTCATTTCCCTTCGCGCGCTCGCGCGAGGCGGCCGTCATGCTCGACGCCGTCGTGCGCGCGCATGACGCACGCTACGGATTGCTCGAACTCGACGTGGCGGGCGGCCGCTTTCTGACGCCCGCCTCCGCAGGCGTCGTCGGCGAGCATCGGAGATTGCGGGTTACTGCGGGCGACGTCAGCCTGGCGCGCGAGAAGCCGGGGCCAAGCTCCATCGTCAACATTCTGAACGCGCGCATTATCAGCGCGACCGCCATGGGCGAGGCGGAAATGATTGTCGTTCTCGGCCTGGGCGAAGGCGGAGACGGCGCGCGCCTGCTCGCGCGCGTCACGCGTCGCTCCTGGGAAACGCTCGGCCTTGCCGAAGACATGCCGGTCTACGCGCAGGTGAAGGGTGTGGCGCTGGCGCGCGGGCGCAGCGGGAGCGAGCGATCGCAGGACGCGCGCTCCCGCCTTTGAAGACGGCCTCCAGCCGTGAGCGTTTTCTCGCGAGGCGGAAACAGCAACGCGATTCTATCTCGGCGTGAATTGTTCTAGCCGATGATCGCGACCGCCCGCGTCCAGCCTGCCGACGCCCGCTCGATCTTCACGGGAAAGCATGAAATGGTGAAGCCGGTCGACGGCAAGGCTTCGAGATTGTGCAGCTTCTCGATGTGGCAATAGCCGATGTGCCGGCCGGCCTTGTGGCCCTCCCAGATCAACCCGGCGTCGTGCGTCTGCGCGAATTTCTTCGCCGTGTGCACGAAGGGCGCGTCCCAGCTCCAGCCGTCGATCCCGGTCAGCCGCACGCCGCGCTCCAGCAGGTACATGGTCGCTTCGTAGCCCATGCCGCAGCCCGAAGTCACATAGTCGGCCTGGCCGTATTTCATGCCTGCGCTGGTATTGACCACCACGATGTCGAGCGGCCGCAATTCATGGCCGACGCGCTTGAGTTCCGCTTCGACGTCGGCGGCCGTGGCGACATAGCCGTCGGGCAGATGCCGAAAATCGAGCTTGACGCCAGGCTGGAAGCACCATTCGAGCGGCACTTCGTCGATCGTCCAGGCGCGCTGGCCGCGATTCATCGTCGGATGAAAGTGCCAGGGCGCGTCGAGATGCGTGCCGTTGTGGGTGGACAGATGCACGCGCTCGACCGCCCACCCTTCGCCATCGGGCAGGTCTTCCGCTTTCAACCCCGGAAAATAGGGAAGGATCTGCGGCAGGCTCTGCTTGTGATCGATATACTCGATCGTGGGATGAAGGCCCGGCGGATCGGCGGGCACGTCGTTCTGAAGCGGTACGGACAGATCGATGATCTGGCGCGGCATGTGTCCTCCCGGCCTGCGCATTCAGGCGCTTGTCGCGTGAAGACTAGCAGCATTTTCCGATCAGGTAAGCGGAAGCGTCAGTGCGCCGACGCGCGCATCAGCGACGCCAGAGCCGGCGCCGCGCTGCCGATCGCCATCGCAATGAGGCAAACGAGCGCGACGCGGCGGTATGTCTGCTCGGAGCCGAGCGCGAACAGGCGGGCCCCGGCCCAGTTGCCGATCCAGAAGCCGGGCAGCGAGATCGCCGCGAGAAACAATGTATCGCGTGTAACGAGGCCGAATGCGATTGCGCTCGCGAGGCCCGCGAAGACCGTGATCTGGAATACGATCAGCATGGAGGCGCGGATCGCCTCGCGACTGAGCGACGAGGACATGAAATAGGCGACGACCGGCGGCCCGGGCATCGAGGCGAGCCCGTTGAACAGCCCCGCGACAAGCCCGTAGGCGAAAGCGCGCGCCGGACCGAAGGGCGCGTCCGCGGCGCCCGCGCGCGCGACGCCAATGACGGCCGCGAGGGTGAAGAATGCAATGGCGATGCGCGCCGCCTCGGGGGAAATATGCTTCAACAGGAAAGCGCCGGCCGGCGTTCCCGCGGCCGCGGCGAGCGCAATCCGCAGGATGGACGGCCAGTGGCATGCCGTCATCGCGCGTCGCGCCCCGAAAACGCCGCCCGCCGCCACGATGCACATGGACAGGGGAACGGCCTGCGCGGGCGGCATGAGAATGCCCAGCATGGGCACGGCCGCGAGCGCGAAGCCGAAGCCGGTGAGGCCGCGCAACACGGCCGCGGCGAAGACGATCGCCATCGCGCCAGCCGCCATTGCCGTCGTCATGCCCTGCATTGCTGCGTTTTCCTTTCCTGACGTTTACAAGCGCAGGGGGATGCGCCACAAGCGCGCGGCCGCCGATTTCGGCGACGGACTGGAGAGCGAAAACCCGCAATGCGCATCGAGGGACGCGACTACCGGACGATCTGGCTCGACGGGGATGGACGAAGCGTCCACGTGATCGACCAGACCGCGCTGCCTCATCGCCTGACCACGCAGCGGCTTTCGAGCGCCCCAGAGGCGGCGCGCGCCATCGCCGACATGATCGTGCGCGGCGCGCCGCTGATCGGCGTGACCGGCGCCTACGGGCTTGCGCTTGCGGTTGCGGAAGACGCCTCGGACGCAGCGGTCGAAGCGGCCCATGCCATGCTGCTGGCGACCCGCCCCACAGCGTCGAACCTGCGTTGGGCGCTCGACCGTTCGCGTGCGGTCGTGCTTGCCGCGCAGCTCTCCGAACGGCGCGCGGCAGCTTACGCGGAGGCATCCGCGATCGCCGAGGAAGATGTCGCGGCCTGCGCCGCGATCGGCGATCATGGCGCAGCGATCATCAAGGAGCTCGCTGCGCGCAACGCAGGCCGCAGGCTCAATATCCTGACGCATTGCAACGCCGGCTGGCTCGCGACCGTCGACTGGGGAACTGCGCTCGCGCCGATCTACAGGGCGGCGCGGGCGGGCGTGGACCTTCACATCTGGGTGGATGAAACCCGGCCGCGCAATCAGGGCGCCAGCCTCACGGCGTTCGAGCTGCAAGCCGAAGGCGTCCCGCATACCGTGATCGCCGACAATGCGGGCGGCCATCTCATGCAGCACGGTCTTGTCGACATGTGCATCGTCGGCAGCGACCGCGTGACGAGCGCAGGCGACGTCTGCAACAAGGTCGGCACCTATCTCAAGGCGCTCGCCGCGCAGGACAACGGCGTCCCCTTTTATGCGGCGCTGCCGAGCTCGACGATCGACTGGCGCATTTCCGACGGCGTGAAGGATATTCCGATCGAACAGCGCAGCGCGCGCGAGGTCACGCATATCCGGGGACGCGCTCCGGGCGGCGATATCGTCGAGGTGCAATTGACGCCTGACGGTTCGCCCGCGCGCAATGACGCATTCGACGTTACGCCCGCTCGCCTCGTGACGGGCGTCATCACCGAGCGCGGCGTATGCGCCGCCAGCGCGCAGGGATTGGGCTTGCTCTATCCCGATCTCGCCCGCTAGGCCGAAAGCCAGGTCTCGATCAGCCAGGTCGCCCAGATTGCCGGCGCGAGAAACGAGCCGAACGGCAGTCGCGCGTTCCAGCGCGCGGGCCTGCCGGCGAGACGCGGCGCGATCAGGAAGACGGCGAGCGCCGACAGCGTGGCGATCTCGACGATCACCGGCAGCATCGCCCAGCCGACCCACAGACCGCCTGCGCCTGCGAGCTTGACGTCGCCGAGCCCGAGGCCTTCACGCCCGCGAGCCTTGGCGTAGATCGCGCGGACGGCGAGCAGGACGGCGCCCAGCGTTGCGCCGCGGGCAAGGGCTTCGGCGGCCGCCTCCCAGCGCAGACCGTCGTTGGCGAGCGCCGCCGCCTGCGCCAGGCCCAGGACAAGGACGAGCGCATTCAGCCAATTCGGGATGAGCAGCAGCTTCCAGTCGATAATGGCGATGGCCAGCGTCAGGGCGAACAGCGCGGCGCCGAACGCGCCGGCTTCGCCGGGCGCAGCCGCGACGCTTGCCACGCAGCCTGCGACGAGCGGCAGGACCGTCCATTTCGAACACAAATCGATGGATTGCCGGAGAAGCGTCGCGTCGTCGCTCACTGGATGATGCGCGGCGTGCGCGCAGAGACGCCGCCCGGCGGCTCGTCGGAGCGCACACGCGATCCGCGCATCTTGGAGCGCAGCTCGGCGGCGATGACGGACGCCTCCACGGGATCGCGGATGATCTGAGGCTTGATGAACACGATGAGTTCCGTGCGCTTGCCGCCCTTCGTCTGCTGCGTGAAGACGTCGCCGACGATGGGGATTTGATCGAGCACGGGGATGCCGTTGCGCCCGCGCGAATAGGCGTCGGCGATCAGGCCCGCCAGCAACACGGTCTGGCCGCTCATGACGTTGATCGTGCTCTTGACCCGGCGCTCCGAAATCGTCGGCGTCAGCGTCTGCGTCGTGCCGTCGGCGTTCGGCACGGAGCTGATTTCCTGCTCGACTTCCAGCGTTACGGCGCCGCTGGACGTGATGCGCGGGAGGACGCGCAGAATAATGCCCGTGTTCTTGTAGTCGACCGTGCTGACGACCGTGTTGCTGGTGCTCAGCACGGTGGCGTTGCCTGTTTGCACGGGCACCTGATCGCCCACTTGAAGGGTCGCAGGCTGATTGTCGACCACGACAATCGAAGGGTTCGACAGCACCTTGACGTCGGTATAGCCGTGCAGCGCGTTGATGATCAGGCGCGGCTGCGCCTGCGAGCCGACGAGGAAGTTGAAGCCGGGAAAGGCCTGCGCGATCGGCGCCGTGATCGCGGTGTTGATGATGGAGCCTCGATCTCCCTTCAACCCGAGATCGCTGCTTTGCAGGAAGAACTGCACGCCATAGTTCAGCTTGTCGTTGAGGGTCACCTCGGCGATGGTCAATTCGATCGCCACCTGGCCACGCGGCCGGTCGAGTTGAATGAGCGCGCGTTCGATTGTCTTGTAATTCTGCTGGTTCGCGTAGATCAGGATCGAATTGTTCGCGGCGTCGGCCGTGATGCGCACGCCGGGCATGACGGAATTCTCGTTGTCCCCGCCAGCGCCGCCAGCGCCGGCAAGGCCGCCGCCCGTCCCGGCGCCGCCGCCGAGGCCGCGGCCGAGACCGCCCTGACCGGGCCGCTGGCCGGCGCCTTGACCGCCCGGCGCGTTTTGCTGCGCCGACAATCCGCCGAAGGGCGACTGGCCCTGGCCGATCGGCGCCTGCAGGCCCTGGCCGCCGCCTGTCAGCCTCTCGACCGGCGACATCGAGCGCGACCCGGACGAAGGCGGCGTGGCGCCGGCCTGATTGTCGAGCCCTATCGTGCCTCCGAGAAACATCTCGTTGAGCAACTGCGTCAGATGGCGCGCGTCGCCGTGGCGCACGTGATAGACTTTCACCCCGATGGCTGCGGTATTGGAGCCGTCGAGCCTGCGGATCCAGTTCGACGCGTTGCGAAGAAGCTCGGGCTTCTTGGCCACGACGAGGATCGCGTTCATGCGTGAGATCGACTGGAACTTGACCAGTCCCTGGCCCATGCCGCCTTCGCCGGAATCGAGGATCTTCTCCAACTCCGCCACAATTGGCTCGGGCGTCGCGCTCTGCAGCGGATACACGCCGACCGATTGACCGCGCATCCAGTCCGCGTCGAAGTTTGCGACCGTATCCAGCGCCATGCGCCGCTCCGCCGCCGAACCCGAGACGATGAGAATGTTTCCGGAACTGTCGGACCGGATCGCGCCAGGCTTGACGGAAAAGCCTTCGAGCAGTTTGGCGACGGTCTGGGACGAGACGTACCGGAGCGGGATCACGGTGACGCCGTAGCCTGGCTGTAACGAATCTGCGCCGTCGACGATCCCGGTTCCCATGGCTTCGCCCGCGGGCGCGATCGAATAGCCGTGCGAGTCGCGCACGAGCGCCATCCCGCTCGATTTGAGCGCCGATTCGAGCACGTAGAGGAGCTTGCCCCGCGGCACCGGACGCCCGGAGGAGAGCGTGATCGAGCCCTGAACGCGGGGGTCGATTGTGTAGCCGACCTTGAGGGCGTCGCCGAGGATGACCTTGGCGACGGCCGAAATGGGCGCATTTTCGAAATTGAGATTTATTCCGCCTTCGCCCGCGTCAGCGCCGCCGGCGTCTGCCATGGCGAGTTCGCGGCCGCCGCTCGCGCCCGCGGCCTCCTCCCCGCCCGAGCGGCTGCCGAAAATCGAAAAGGCGCGGGAGAAGGCCCCGTCGCCGGAATTGGCGGTCTTGTCCGCCCGCGGAAATCGCGGTTCGAGGTCGACATTGCGCACGGCGTCGCCGGCGCTGGGCGCTTCCCGGCCGTCGCTGCCCAAGCCGGCAGATGTGAGATTGCAGGACGCCGAAAGCGCGCCGATCCCCAGAACCACCGCCGCTGCGCCAAAACGGCGCGCAAACGATGTTCGTCGGGAACGCCCAAACTTCATACCAACGAAACCCGCCGCTACACCAATTGTAAAAAATCTTCTATACGCATACCGTTGCGCACGAAAGAGGCGACCCCCCGCCATTCCGATTTGGCGCTGGAAGTGGCCAAATGGAAACACCCTTCCGTGCGCAAGAGAGGGGGCGCTGTCAAGCTTTCAACAGAGGCGTCAGAGGTTTGACTGCGGCGAATGGACCGCTTCTCCGTGTATTCCGGTCGTACGTGCAGGCTTAGAGGGTTTTGCCAGTGTCGGTTTTGGAGCTGCGGTATTTGAGCAAGACTGCGCGCAGGAGCGGCATGGTCGTTATAGCGCTGGCGTCTCTGGGCGGCGCGGCCGCTGCGCAAAGCCTGTGGTACAAGCCGCCTGCCTTCAAGCGTGTCGAACTGGCCTATCGCGGCGACGCGCGCGCCCAGGCATGGCTCGGTTATCTCTATGAAAAAGGCGTCGGCGTGCCGCAGAACGCCGAAAAGGCGGTCTACTGGTACCATTGCGCCGCCGACCGGGGACAGCCGCATGCGCAATTTCTGCTCGGCATGGCGCACGACCTCGGTCGCGGCGCGCCACAGGACTATGTGCTGGCCTATGCGTGGACCAACCAGGCGGTTGCGCGGGCGCAGGGACAATTGCGCCGTGATTGGGTACGGATTCGCAACGGAATAGCCTCGAAGCTGTCGTTGAAGGAGATGACAGACGCCCAACGCCTTACGCTCGACGATCTCAGGGGTCCCGACTGCACGCCCGGAAGTCTCGTCAAGGGCGGGTGAGAGAGGGCCCGGCATGGCTGCGGATCCGATCGAAGATTTCGCCAACCAGCTCAGCGAACGCTACCGCCTGCATTTCGACGCCGCGCTCGACCGCAGCCGGACCGGCGCGGACGAATCGCGGTTGCGCCGCGTCTGGGAAACTTCTTTTCTCAGCTCCCACGATTTTGCCGATGAAGTCGCGGCTTTCGCGCGGCTTGCCCGCGCAAGCTATGCGGACCTGAAGCAGGGCGAGCCGCTGGTCGAGAAATTCTCTCGCAGATTCCTGCGCCAGACTTTCGTCTTCCCCTTCGCCGACGGCGAGGGCCGCGCATGGCTGGCGGTCGCGGACCCCTGGGATCAGGCGACGACGCGCGCGGCGGAACTCGCGCTCGGCCAACCGGTCTCGCTCGTCGTCGCCGCCTACGACGATATTGCGCTCCTGCTGCGCGAGACGCTCGAGGAGGAGCCAGAGCGAACGGACGCGGTCACGACGGCGCGACCGGACGACATCGAGAACCTGCGGGATCTCGCGAGCGGCGCGCCGGTCGTGCGGGCCGTCAACGATCTGATCGAAAAAGCGATCGACATGCGGGCGAGCGACATTCACGTCGAGCCGTTTCGCAGCGGATTGGTCGTTCGCATGCGCATCGACGGCATGTTGCGCATCGTGCCCGCGCCGACGCTGATCGTGCCCGAGGCCATCATTTCGCGCATCAAGATTCTCGCCTCGCTGGACATTGCCGAGCGCCGGCTGCCGCAGGATGGCGCTGCGCGCGTGCGTATCGGCGCCTCGGACATCGACATGCGCGTGGCGACCATGCCGCGCCAGCACGGCGAGGCCGCGGTGATCCGCCTCCTGCCGCGCGATCGTGGGCTGCTCGACATCAAGAAGCTCGGGCTCTCGCCCGGCGATGAACGCAAGGTGTCGCAAATTCTCGGCCTGCCGCACGGCCTTGTCGCCGTCACCGGGCCGACGGGCAGCGGCAAGACCACATCGCTCGCCACGATGCTGTCGATCCTCAACGATCCCAGCCGCAAGATTCTGACGATCGAGGATCCCGTCGAATACGAGATCGAATTCGTCAACCAGTCGCAGGTCAAACCGTCGATCGGCCTGACATTCGCCACCGCCATGCGCGCATTCGTCCGGCAGGACCCCGACGTCATCATGGTGGGCGAGATCCGCGATCGCGAAACCGCCGACATTTCCATTCACGCGGCGCTGACCGGCCATCTCGTGCTGACGACATTGCATACCGAGACTGCGAGCGCCGCCGTGCCGCGCCTGATCGACCTCGGCGTCGAGCCGTTCCTGCTGCGATCGACGCTTCGCGCGGTCATCGGGCAGCGGCTGGTGCGCGTGCTGTGCGAGCGCTGCAAGAAGCCCGAGACGCTCGACGCCGAGACATGCGCCAACGATCGGCGTTACGCCGCGCTCGGGCTGAAGGTCGGCGACCGCATATGGCGGCCGGCGGGGTGCGAGCGCTGCAACAACGCGGGCTATCGCGGCCGCACCGGCATTTTCGAAGTGCTGGAAATGACCGACGAAATCCACGAGTTGATCGGCGCGCGCGCCGACGCCCGCGAAATCGACCGCGCGGCGCGCGCTTCGGGCATGACCACCATGATCGAGGACGCGGTCGTCAAGTGTCTGGCCGGCGTGACTTCGCCCGCCGAAGCCTTGCGCGTCACGACGGTGCGATGAGCCATGCCTGAATTCCAGTACAGGGCGCTCAGCCAGACCGGAGAGATCGTTACCGGGTCCATCGACGCCGACTCGCGCGAGGAATTGGCGCGTCGCATCGAATATCTCGGCCTGATTCCGATCGATGGCGAGCGCCGTGGAGCGAACGCGATAGGCGGATTGTCCTTCGGCGCGCGCGCGAGCGCCGAGGACGTCACGATCATGACAGCCGATCTGGCGCTTCTGCTCAAGACTGGCGCGCGGATACACGACGCCCTGGACCTCATGGCGAACGACCCCAGCACGGGACGCCTCCGGTCGGCTCTTGCAAAGATCAGCGCCACCGTCGCTTCCGGCGACAGCTTCGCCGACGCGCTCTCGCGGCACCCGGACCTTTTCTCGCCCATGTACATTGCGCTCTGCAAGGCCGGCGAAACGTCGGGGTCGCTCGAAACCGTGCTGGAAACGCTCGCCGCCGAACGCCAGCGTGCGGAAGGATTGCGTCGGCGGCTGCTGGACGCATTGCGCTACCCTGCGTTCATCATGACGGCGGCCGCCATGGTGCTGCTGTTCTTCCTGATCGCCGTCTTGCCGCAATTCGAAACCGTCCTGCGCGACTTCAATGCGAAGATCGATCCGCTGCTTGGGTTCTTCCTCACGGTTTCCGCGGGCTTGCGGGCGCATCTCAACATTATCGCGATCGCTGCGGCGGCCTTCATCGCCTTTGTCTGGTGGGCGTCGAAACGTCGCGAACTACGCTCGGCCTTTGTCGACCTGCTCGGCCGTATTCCCTTTGTCGACCGCGTGCTCGAATATCGCCGCGCTGCACTTTTTTGCCGTAATCTCGGCCTGTTGCTGACGAGCGGCGTCGGCCTTGCTCCCGCCCTGCGCATCATCGTCGACATCATGGCTTCGACCGGCAAGTCGGACGCATGGGCGCGCACTGTCGATCACGTGCGGCAAGGCGGGAAACTGTCCGAGGCGCTCACGGAAACGCATGCGCTGCCCCAAATGGCGGTGCGTACGCTTCGCCTGGGGGAGGAGACCGGCCGTCTGCCGATGGTTCTGGGCCGGATAGCCGATTTCTACGAGGCGAAGCTGCAACGCAGCCTGGATCGCATCGTCGCCGTGGTCGGTCCGGCGGCCATCATCGCAATCGCGCTCGTCGTCGGCGGCCTGATCGTCTCCGTCATGACCGCGCTCCTGTCCGTCAACCAGCTCGCGGGCTGAATTCGAAAGTCGTCCATGTCGCAGATCGTTCGTTCCGCCAAGAACCAGAGCCGCAACGCGCGCCGCCGCGCCGCGCAGGCCGGCTTCACTCTTGTCGAAGTGCTGGTCGTCATCTCGATCATCGGCCTCATCATGGGCCTCGTCGGCCCGCGGGTGCTCAACTACCTGTCGGACGCCAAGGTGAAGGCGGCCAAGATCCAGATCGAGAGCTTTTCCAGCGCGCTCGATCTCTATTTCCTCGATGTGGGACGCTATCCGTCCTCGACGGAGGGCCTGAATGCGCTGATGCAGCGCCCCTCCGGCGCGCCCGCCTGGAACGGCCCCTATCTGAAGGGCGCGATCGTGCCGAAGGATCCCTGGGGCTCGGCCTATGTCTACAAGTCGCCCGGCGACCGAAAGCCTTATGATATCATGTCTTTCGGACCGGATGGCGCCAACGGCGCGAAAGGCGCGGCGGGCTATGTCAAGAACGGCGAGTGACCGGACGCTCGGGCAGGACGGGTTTACCCTGCTCGAGACAGTCTGCGCGCTTGCGATCATCGGCCTGGTCGCGGCGGTGCTAACGCCCGCGATACCGCGCGGGACGTCGCGCACTGCGTTCGAATCCTACGCGATCAAGATTGCGGCCCTCATCAAACAAGAACGACAGATAGCGATCGAGCGCGGCGTCGCGACAGCTACGCTGATCAATTCGGCCAGCCATACAATTCTGTCGGGAACGACAGGCGCCAGGGTCATGCTCCCCGGGGACGTGGCTTTCAGCGCGATTCTGGCGCGCACATGTCGCGGGGCGCCTGCCGACCAGTCGATTCAATTCTTCCCGTCTGGACTTTCCTGCGGCGGCTCGCTCATCCTGTCGCGTCTGGGTTTCACGTTGCAGATACGCGTCAACTGGCTGACTGGAGGCGTCGAGATTGTCCCGGGTGACGCGGCCTGAGCGTACGGCCGAGGCCGGCTTCACGCTTCTGGAGGTTCTGGTCGCTCTGGCCCTGCTCGCCGCGGCGATGGCGTCGCTCGGCTCGCTTTCCTCCGTCGGCCGGCGCGCCAACCGGGTCGAGGCCGAACGCGTGGAGCTGGCGCAGGTCGCCCGCCGCCTGGTGAACGAGCTGACGGAACGAAACTTCGCCCGCGGTTCGGCCGGAGCGATGGACGGCTATGCGTGGCGAATCGACGTCGAGCCGATGGCGGTCGCACGGCCGTCCAGGCAACCGTCGCTGTCCGAAACATTGCAGCAGCCGCAACCGCCGCAACAGCAGGCAGTTTGGATTCCCTTCCGCGTCGTTGTGCGCGTCACCGGGCCTACCGGCGCAAGCGCCGAGATCGTCACCGTGCGTCTTGGCAGGGCCGCCTCGTGACGCCCCGCGCCAAATCCAGGGCCGCCGGGGAGGCCTGTGCGGGATTTTCGATTCTCGAAGGCCTGGTCGCGCTCGCGCTGACCGGGTTGATCATGGGGGGAATCTCGACGCTCATCGCGCAATGGATGCCGGTCTGGAACCGCGGATTTCACAAGGTGCAGCAGGCCGATCTCTATGCATTGGCGCTCGACAGGATTGTCGCCGATCTCGGCGAGGCGCGCTACGTGACGGGCGGCGGTCAGGACGATGTTCAGTTCTTCAACGGCGCGCCTGACGCCGTCACTTTCGTCCGGCCGACCCTTGATCCCGGTGAGCGGCCCGGTCTTGAAGTCGTGCGTATCTCGTCCGTGCGAGAGAAGACCGGATTGCGCCTCGTGCGGCGGCGGGCGCGTTTCACGCCCCTTCCGCCCGGCGTCTCGGCTGCGCAGGATCTGCGGTTCACCAGCGTAGCCATTCTGCTGCGCGCGAGTTCGCGCATCGCCTTCTCCTATGCCGATGCGGAGGGCCGCTGGCGGCCGACGTGGGACGACGCCGGGGCGCTGCCTTCACGTGTGCGCGTCGAAATGCGCGATCCCTCGAACATGCAAATCGTGCTTTCGACCACAGCCGTCATTCACGCGGATGCGCCCGCGCGCTGCGCCTCTGCTCCATCGACGGCGTCCTGCCGGCAATCGGGGCCGCAGCCGGGACAATTGCCGCGCGCGGGGAGCAATCCGCAGTGAGGCGCATATGGCTCCGCAACCGTCTCTCCGGCGCATCCGACGGATTCGTCTTGATCGCCGTGCTCTGGATTCTCGCGGCCCTTGCCGGACTTATCGGGGCTTATGTCGCCTACGCGCTTACAATGGCGCAGAGCGCCGATTTCTATATGCGCCGCGTGGGCGCAGAGGCGGCTCTGGCTGGCGCGCTCGAACTTGCGGTCTATGACCTGTCGCGAATGGACGCGCAGGTCCGTCCGACCGAAGGCGTTTTCGATTATCGCATCGGCGAGGCGAATGTGCGCGTGCGCTATTCGGCGGAAGCGCTTCGGCTCGACCTCAACAAGGCGTCGCTTGAGAACCTTGCCCTCCTGATCGCCGAGTCCGGAGCAGGTCGCGGCCACGCAGAACGCTATGCGCAGCGAATCGTCGGATGGCGCGAAAGCCGGGGCGGGCAGAGCGCCGGCATGGAAGACCTCAGCTATCGCGCAGCCGGCGTGCCCTACATGCCGCGTCACGGCGCGTTCCAGTCGGTCGAGGAATTGTGGGACGTGATCGAAATCCCCTCTGAGGTCGTCGCGCGAATCGCGCCATTGGTGACGGTATATGGAGGACGAGGGGATTCGCGGGCCGCTCAGCAAGATCAGGAGCCCGCGGCCAACGCCGGCGCATCGGCTCCGGACCTTTCGCAGGCGCAGGGCGCCCGCAATCCCGAATACGCGGCAGGATTGGCGAATCCAAATTCACAGCCTGAGGGCGGGCAGGGGAGTGATCAGACGCTGAAGCCGACACGGTTCGAAATCCGCGTCGTCGACGCGCAGGGGCGCGTGAATGCGGCTGAAATCGTGGCGATCGGCGCGCGCGATGGCGAGAGGCCCTATAATGTCCTACTATGGCGCACCGGCGACGAACTTGCGGCGCCGCGCGACGGCCGGCGGCGATGAAACTGAATTCCACCAGTGTCAGGGAAGCGTTCGATCGATGGATCGCCGCGGTTTCTGGCGTCGTCGCGCATATCGGCGACGCCTTGTCGAAGCCGCGTCCGCTGACGCTCGAAGGGTCCGCCGGGGGCGTCTTCCGCATTGCCGGGGATGAAAGGCGCGCTTTCAAGCTTGCCGGCGGCGCATTCGTCGACGACCAGGGCGGCGCTGTCGGCGCAACGTTCCGGGACGCGCGCATTACGCTCAATCTGCCGGCGGACATGTTCCTGTTTCGCGATCTCGATTTCCCTTCCAAGGCGATCGATTTTCTCGATGGCGTCCTGCGCGCGCAGATCGACCGCCTTACTCCGTGGACGCCGGCGTACGCCGTGTTCGGACATAGCGTCCCAATTTCGGCGGGCCTCGACCGAATAAAGCTCGTCATTGCGGCGGCCCCGCTGGCGCAGGTGGAGCCCATCGTGCGCGCGCTGGGCGCGGCCGGCGCAAACTCCGTCATCGTCGCGGCGCGCCGCGAACCCGACGATGCTCCCATCGTGGTCTACGAAAGCGCCTTCCGCCGCGAGCGGGCGACGGTGGAGGCGCAGCGCGGATTGCGAGCGGCTCTCCTTGGCGCGCTGGCTTTCGCCGGCGTATCCGCCGCCGCCTCGGGCCTCCTGGGCGCGTGGTTCGACGCGCGCACGGAAGACGTCGCCGCCGAGACGCGGCAATGGCGTCAAGCGCAAATGTCGGGCGCGCGCGATCCGGACGTCATCCTGCACAAGCACAAGTTCGATACGCCGCTCGTCGTTCTCGTGATGGAACAGCTCGCGCGCATCCTGCCTGACGATACTTTCCTGAAGGAATTGCAGTTCGGCGAAGGCAAGGTGGAAATTGCCGGCGTCAGCGGGAACGCGACGCGCCTCGTCGGAATGCTCGAACGTTCGCCGACCTTTTCGCGCGCGACGTTTTCGGCGCCCACCACACATGCGCCCAATGAGCCGGGCGACCAGTTTCACATCCAGGCGCAGGTCAATGCGCGATACGGGCAAGGCGAATGAATATCGCCGGCCGCCTCGCGCTACCGCAGTCCCGAAACACGCTGCTCGCCGCCGCCGCGTACATGGTTGCGCTCGTCCTGCTGTTGCTCGTGGGCGTCAACGCCTGCATGGGCCTGTGGAGTTCATGGTCCGGCTATTCGTCGGCCGCCGAGAATCTCGAGCACTTGCGCGCCCGGAAAGGACTTGCCGGCCTGAGCTTCACGACGCAGCCGCCCGCCGGCTCCGCATATATCGAGGGGCAGACGACGACGGTCGCAGGCGCCGCGCTTCAGCAACGCATCGGCGCCATCCTCGCGGAGGCGGGCGGATCGGTTCTTTCGTCCGAATTGGACCTGCGAGACGCCGGCGCCGAAGGCGGTCGCATCGGACTGGTGGTCGCATGCGATATCGATCAGAACGCTCTGCAGCGCGCATTGTACGAAATCGAGGCGGGCATGCCCGTCCTCACAGTCGATCGCCTCTCTGTCCAGACCGCGGCGGGCAATGAGAAATCCGCAGCGCCGCGCCTGCGGGCGCAATTGTCGGTTTCCGGCGTATGGCGGGCCTCGCCATGAGCTGCGTGCGTCGCTGCTCCTTTCTTGTTGTCCTCTTCGCGATGGCGAACGTCGCCGTGGCGCACGCGCAACAAGGCGGAGGACTCTCTAATCCCTTGTGGTCGACGCCGCTGGACACGATTGCGGCGACCCGCGACCGGCCATTGTTCACCCAAAGCCGCCGCCCGCCGCCGCTCGCCGAGGCGCAGCCGGCAAATGACAGCGCGCCGAGTCTCGGGCCAGGCGCGCCGCCTTTTTCTCTGGTCGGGACGGTCGTGGGCGATCATGAAAAGTTCGCGGTCGTGCTCGAGGCGGGATCGCAAAACGTGTTGCGCCTGCCGCTCGGCGCCTCGGCGTCCGGCTGGCGCGTCGCCGAAGTGGCGGCGCGTTCCGTCACGCTGACGCGTGGATCGCAAAGCGTGACCCTGGAATTGCCGAAACCGGCGATTCGCTAGGCCCGCCCGCAATCGAACGGAAATCGGCCAAGGCTCAGGGCGTGACGAACGCGAGCGCGCCATCGTCGCGCGCCACGGCTATCAAGGCGACGCCGAGCGCGACCGCGCGCTCGATGGCGAGCGAGGTCGGCGCCGAAACCGAAATCAGCGCTGGCGCGCCGAAGATCGCGGCCTTCTCGATCATCTCGAACGAGCAGCGGCTGGTGATCAGCGCGAAACCTTCATGCGCGGGAAGCCCGGCGCGCAGGCAGGCGCCAATCGTCTTGTCCAGCGCGTTGTGGCGGCCGACGTCCTCGCGCACGATGCGTACCTCGCCGTCCGAGGCGCTCCATGCGGCTGCATGAACGGCGCGCGTTGCGCGAAACAGTTCCTGCCGTTCGTGCAACGACGCAAGCGCGCGCGCGATCGCCGCGGGCGCGCTCGCGCGCGCGCCAACCTTCCCGGGCGCCGACGGCAGTTGGCTGAAATCCTCCACGCCACACAGGCCGCAACTGGTGCGGCCCGAAAGATTGCGTCGCCGCGCCATATGCCGGCGCAGCGCGTCGGGCGTCAGATTGACGGAAGCGACATAGCCTTCATGCTGGCGGCTGATCTCGATGCCGCGGATTTCTTGGGCCCCCGAAATCACGCCTTCCGTCAGGCTGAAGCCGAAGACGAAATCCTCGATCTCGGCAGGCGTTGTCATCATCACCGCATAGGGCGTGTCGCCGTACACGATGTTGACGGGCGCCTCGACGGCGACAGACACATTCTTCGTCTCGCCGAAGCCGGCGTGATAGCGCAGGACTTTCGCGCGAAAATCGCGCTGCGGATCATCAGGCGGCTCGATCATGATCGCGCGTCCAGCACCGGTCTACGAAAGGGCCACATGCCCATCGCACGAAGCGCGCTCCGTTTCAAACCTTCGCGTCAGGAGACGCCAGCTTTGGCCGCCTTTCCGGCAACACGCTGCCGCAGCTTGTCGATTTCCACGACAAAGCGGCCGTGGCTGCCGCGGCTGATTTCCTCGATCGCGTCCTTGGCCACGAGATCGAATGTCACGAGACGGCCGTCGATCTTGGACACCGTGACGGTGATATCGACCGGCATGCCGCGCAGCGTCGCGCCGCCATGAGTCACGCTGATGCCGGTGCCCACCGAATCTTCGCCCGCATCGGTATGGTCGAGCAGGAATTCGCGGCAGACGATCTCGAAATCGCGCACCAGCTCCGGGGTCGCGTAGACCCGCAGGTTCTCGCCGAGGAAATCGATGGTGCGGGCCGTGTCCACTTCGATGCGCCGCGTCGCCGACATGCCGACCTTGATCGTGTCCTTCATCCGAACCTCCCGTTCCGGCGGAAAAAGATACAAATTCCAGTGTGATTAGCGTAAAATCGTATCACGACTGCCGCGATCCTGTCACAGCCGGCCAATGCGCGCAATTGCCGCCTGGCCGGTTGCGTTGCACAAGATTATCTCGCGGTGCGACGTGATCTGACTATTGATCTGGCGCAAACGCGATACCAACTTGTTGACCGCCGAAGCAAATACTGTATCATAATCTCGCGCGACCATGAGACGGGTTCAGCCCGCGTGCGCGCCATGCATCGGGAGGAGATGATGAGCGCAGCCGCTAAGGCCTCGAGCGCCTCGACGAAGAGCGTCCCGTCCTTCTGCTACAATTGCGTGTCCGGTCCTGACTTTCTGCGCGTGAAGGTCGAGAACGGCGTGGCGACCGAGATCGGTCCGAATTTCGATGGCGACCGCGTCCATCCGGCGCGCGGCCGGCCCTGCGTGAAGGCCTACGGCCTCGTGCAGAAGACCTACAATCCCAATCGCATCCTCACCCCGATGAAGCGGACCAATCCGAAGAAGGGGATGAAGGAGGATCCGGGTTTCGTGCCGATCTCGTGGGACGAGGCGCTCGACACGATCGCCGCGCGCCTCAAGGCGATCCGCGCCAAGGGCGTGATCGACGAGGCCGGCCTGCCGCGCATCGCCGCCAGCTTCGGCCACGGCGGAACGCCGGCCAACTACATGGGCACGTTTCCGGCCTTCCTCGCCGCCTGGGGCGCGATCGACTACAGCTTCGGCTCGGGGCAGGGCGTCAAATGCGTCCATTCCGAGCATCTCTACGGCGAGTTCTGGCATCGCGCCTTCACCGTCTCCGCCGATACGCCGCATACCCGCTACAACCTCTCCTTCGGCGCCAATGTCGAGGTGACGGGCGGCCCGACCGCGGTCATCCGCCACGCCGACGCGCGCGTGCGCGGCTACAAGCGCGTGCAGGTCGAGCCGAGCCTGACGATCACGGCCGCCTGTTCCGCCGAATGGGTGCCGATCCGTCCGAAGACCGACCCGGCCTTCATGTTCGCGCTGATCCATGTGCTCGTGCGCGAGCACGGCCTTGCCAAGCTCGACATTCCCTTCCTGCGCGACCGCACCGCCTCGCCCTATCTGCTGGGGCCGGACGGGCTCTACCTGCGCGATCCCGAGACGTCGAAGCCTCTGCTGTTCGACGAGGCCTCGGGGCGCGTCGTGGCGCACGACGCGCCCGGCGCAAGGCCCGCGGTCGACGGACGCCATCGCGTCGCACGGGCGATCGCCATCGACGCCGACGCCGCGCGCAAGGAATATGCCGATGTCGAGGGCGTGACCGCCTATCAGGCGCTCGTCGATCACCTGGAGCGTTATACGCCGGAATGGGCGTCGACGATTTGCGACGTGCCCGCCGAGACGATCCGGCGCGTCGCCGACGAATATCTGGAAGCCGCCTCGATCGGCGAAACGATCGAGATCGACGGCGTCACGCTGCCGCTGCGGCCCGTCGCCGTCACGCTCGGCAAGTCCGTCAACAACGGCTGGGGCGCCTTCGAATGCTGCTGGGCGCGCACCGTGCTCGCCATGCTCGTCGGCGCGCTGGAAAATCCCGGCGGCATCCTCGGCACGACGGTGCGCATCAACCGGCCGCAGGAAAATCGCCACATGAGCGTGAAGCCCGGCGAAGACGGCTTCATGGTGCAATATTTCAATCCGACCGGTTCGAACTCCTGGGAAGCGCAGCCGACGACGCGCAACATCCATCGCACGCTCGTGCCGATCGTCGGCCGCAACGGCGGCTGGAGCCAGGCGCTCGGCCCGACGCAGCTCGCCTGGATGTTCCAGGAGGAGACGCCCGAAGGCTGGAACTGGCCGAAGCCCACCTATCCCGAACTCTGGTTCGTCTATCGCTCGAACCCCGCCATCTCCTTCTGGGAGACGCGGCGGCTCGCGGAAGCGGCGGCGCAATTCCCCTTCATGGTCGCCTTCGCCTACACGGTCGACGAAACCAATTACATGGCCGACCTGCTCCTGCCCGAGGCGACGGACCTGGAATCCAACCAGCTTATCCGCATGGGCCAGACGAAATACATGGAGCATTTCTGGGACCATATCGGCGTCGTGCTGCGGCAGAAGGCTGTCGAGCCGCAGGGCGATGCGCGCGACTTCTCGTGGATCGCGGGCGAACTCGCGCTGCGTTCGGGCCTGATCGAAGGCTATGCCGCGCAGCTCAATCGCGGCATTTCCGGCGTCTCGCCGCTGAAGGGCGAAGGCTACGATTTCAGCCTCGATCCCGTCACCGCGCTCGATCCCGACCATGTCTGGGACGCCATCTGCCGCGCCGCCACCGCGACGCTGTCCGAAGGCAAGGAATGCCACGGCCTCGACTGGTTCAAGGAGCACGGCTTCTACGCCATTCCGCAGTCGCGGCTCGGCTGGTATCTCACGCCCACGCTCGAGAAGCAGGGCCTGCGCTACGAGCTTCCCTATCAGGAGCGCCTGCTGCGCATCGGCCGCGAGCTCGGCAATCGCCTGCACGAGAGCGATATCCACTGGTGGGACGAGCAGCTCACCGAATATGTCGGCCTGCCGGACTGGCACGACGTGCCCGGCCGCTGGGAGCGCGCGCTGGTCAACGCCGGCGGCAGCCTCGATGAATTTCCCTTCTGGCTGCTCAGCACCAAGTCCATGCAATATCATTCCGGCGGCAACGCCGGTATCGCGCTGATGGACGAGGTGTCGGAAAATCTGCACGGCCACACCGGCGTCATTCTCAACGAGAAGACGGGGCAGAAGCTCGGCATCGGCGAAGGCGACCGCGTCGAGGTGCGCTCGCATATCGGCGCGACCTACGGCAAGGCGGCGCTGGTCAAGGGCATCCGGCCGGACACGATCGTCATCATCGGCCAGTTCGACCATTGGGCGACGCCCTACATCAAGGACAAGGAGCGCGCGAGCCTCAACACGATCGCGCCCATGTCGCTCGAGCTGACCGACGCGACGGGCTCCGGCGCCGATATCGTGCGCGTCGCCATCCGTCGCATGGACAAGGCCGCCGCGGCATGAGCGCAAGCGCGACGAAGCGTTACGTGATGGCGATCGACCTGCGCCGCTGCGTGGGTTGCCAGACCTGCACGGCGGCCTGCAAGAACGCCAATGCGACGCCGCCCGGCGTGCAATGGCGGCGCGTGCTCGACATCGAGACGGGCGACTTCCCGAACGTGCAGCGCACCTTCATGCCGGTCGGCTGCATGCATTGCGCCAATCCGCCGTGCATGCACGTCTGCCCGACGACGGCGACGAAGCTGCGCGCCGACGGCCTCGTGACGATCGACTACGACATCTGCATCGGCTGCGCCAATTGCGTCATGGCCTGTCCCTACGATGCGCGCTCGATCCAGCACATGGCGAAATACGCCTATGGCACGCCGATGAAGTCGGAGGAGGCGCGCTTCGATCCCGAGCGGCTCGGCGTCGCCACCAAGTGCACCTTCTGCAAGGACCGCATCGATCTCGCCGCGCTGACCGGCCAGACGCCGGGCGTCGATCCCGAGGTGACGCCGGCCTGCGTCAATTCCTGCATTTCCGACGCCATGCATTTCGGCGACATCAACGACCCGAACAGCAACGTCTCGAAGATGCTCGGCCGCACCGAACATTTCCGTATGCACGAGGAACTCGGGACAGACCCGTCCATCTACTACATCGTCGACGGAGACGACGCATGAGCGAGGCGAAGGTCATCGATCGCGTCGTTCCGCGCCAGCAGAAGGAATGGGACATCAAGGGCGCGTTGAACTTCGTGTTCGGCGGCGCCGGCGGCGGTCTGCTCGTGGCGAGCCCCTTCGCCGCGGCGCTCGGCGCCGACCCGCGTCCGTTCATCGCGCTCGGCCTCGTGCTGGTGGGCGCGGGCCTTTTCTCGGTCTGGCTGAAGATCGGCCGGCCGTGGCGCGCCTACCATGTCGTGCGGCGTCCCTCGACGTCGTGGATGACGCGTGAAGCCTGGATCGCGCCATTTCTGTTCGCCGCCGGCGCGCTTGCATTCATCACCGCAGCGCCTCTCGCCGTCGCGCTGTCGGCTTTGCTCGGGCTGGTCTACGCTTATGCGCAGGGCCGCATTCTCAAGGCGAATATCGGCATTTCGGCGTGGCGCAGATGGTCCTGCGTCGTGCTCATCGTCGTCACGGCGCTGGTGGAAGGCTTCGGCGTCGTCGCGCTCGCCGCCCTGCTGTGGCCGCCGCTCGGCGCGCTCGGTTATCTGCTCGCCGCGCTGGTTCTCGCGCGCTTCCTCGCCTGGCGCGCCTATCTCGCCGATCTCCGCAAGACCGGCGCGCCCACGGGCACGCTTGCCGCTTTCGACGCTTTCGCGCCGCGCTTCCTGTGGCTCGGCCATGTCGCGGCTGGAGCGCTTGCGTTGCTTGGCGCGCTTGCTGCGCAACCGCTCGCGCTCGCGCTCGGCGGCGCGCTCGCCGCGTTGGGCGGCGCCTTGTTCAAATACACGCTGGTGTGCCGCGCCGCCTTCACGCAAGGCTTCGCATTGCCGCGCACGCCCGCACGGGGGCGCAGCACGCCGGGCCCCGGGTTGCAGCCCGGTTGGGAAAAGCCGCGCGCTGGATGAGAGGCGTCGTTCGCGTGTCGATTTTCGGCATGCGCGGCCTGACGAGTTGGCGCCGGTCAAGTCGGTTGTCGAGAACATGGGTTTGAATGCCGCCTCGGCGGCAAAGAGGAACTGCCGGGCGCCGAGAAGAACACAATGGGCGCCGTCGATGTGGGAGGAGCCAATGAGCTGTGGCCGGGGGGCTTCGCGCCTTTTTCTGTCCGCCGGGAGGCGCGCATGAGCGCGTCCGTCTTGGAGCCGGTCGAACGCGCAAGCCGCGACGAGTTGCAGGCCCTGCAACTCGAGCGGCTGAAATGGACGCTCAAGCGCGCGTATGAAAACGTCCCGCATTATCGCGCCAAATTCGACGCGGCGGGCGTGCGGCCCGACGATTTGAAGACGCTCGCCGATATCTCGAAATTTCCCTTCACCACCAAGGCCGATCTGCGCGAGACATATCCTTACGGCCTGTTTGCCTCGCCGATGCGCGACGTCGTGCGCGTGCACGCGTCGTCCGGCACCACCGGCAAGCCGACCGTGGTCGGCTACACGAAGAAAGACATCGAGACATGGTCCGACCTGATGGCGCGTTCGCTGCGCGCCGCCGGCGTCGGGCCCGACGACATCATCCTGAACTCTTACGGCTACGGTCTGTTCACGGGCGGCCTCGGCGCGCATTTCGGCTGCGAGCGCCTCGGCGCGACCGTCATTCCCATGTCGGGAGGGCAGACCGAAAAGCAGGTGCAGATCATTCAGGACTTCAAGCCGACGGTGCTCCTCTGCACGCCGTCCTATGCGCTGACGATTGCCGACGAACTGACGCGTCAGGGCGTGCCGTCGCACAAGACCAGCCTGCGCGTCGGCCTGTTCGGCGCGGAGCCGTGGACCAACGAGATGCGCCGCGAGATCGAGGCCAAGCTCGGCATCGACGCGGTGGATATCTACGGCCTGTCGGAAGTCATGGGCCCGGGCGTCGCCTGCGAATGCGTGGAGACCAAGGATGGTCCGCACATCTGGGAAGATCATTTCCTGCCGGAGGTGATCGATCCGCAGACTGGTCAGCCGGTCGCCGACGGGCAGGAGGGCGAACTCGTCTTCACCTCGCTCACCAAGGAAGCGCTGCCCATCATCCGCTACCGCACGCGCGACCTGACGAAACTGCTCCCGGGCACGGCGCGCAACATGCGGCGCATGGGCAAGCTCACCGGTCGCTCCGACGACATGCTGATCATCCGCGGCGTCAACATGTTTCCGACGCAGATTGAGGAGCTCCTGCTGCGCAACCCGCATCTCTGCGGCCATTACCAGATCGTCGTGTCGCGCGACCACAACCTCGACGAACTCGATGTATTTGTCGAACTGCTGCCGAACGAGGCCGAAGATATCGGGCCGGGCCAGCGCGACGACATTGCGCGCGACGTGACGCATCAGATCAAGACCTTCGTCGGCGTCAGCGCGCGCATCCATGTCGTCGACCCGGACACGATCGAACGTGTCGTCGTCGGCAAGGCGAAGAGAGTCGTCGACAAGCGTTCGAAATAGCTAGCGGTCCGGGGAGGGACCATGCTCGCCCAGTTTCTTCAATTCCTGTTCTCGGGCGTGACCGTCGGCGCGATCTACGCGCTGGCGGCGCTCGGCTTCACGCTGATCTACAACGCCAGCAACGTCATCAATTTCGCGCAGGGCGAGTTCATCATGCTCGGCGGCGTGCTCAGCGTCGTCTTTCTCAAGACCGGCATGCCCATGCCGCTTGCGATCGCGCTGGCGATCGGCGTGTCGGCGCTCGCCGGCATGTTGATCGAGAAACTTGCGATCGAGCCGGCCAAGGGCGCAGACGTCGTCAGCCTCATCATCATCACCATCGGCGCGGCGCTGGTGCTGCGCGGTCTGGCGCAGGTGTGGTTCGGCAAGAGCCCTGCGACATTCCCCGCTTTCTCCGGCGAAGCGCCGATCAGGATCGCGGGCGCGACGCTGCTGCCGCAAAGTCTCTGGGTGCTGGGCGTCGCCGCGCTGATCGTCGTCGCGCTCTGGCTCTTCTTCGCGCACACGCTCGTCGGCAAGGCCATTCTGGCGACGGCTTACAATTCGGTCGCCGCGCGGCTCGTCGGCGTCGACACGCAATGGGTGCTGCTCGTCTCCTTCGCCATGTCGGCGGCGATCGGCGCGATCGGCGGCGTTCTCGCCACGCCGATCGCCATGACCTCGTTCGACGTCGGCGTCATGCTAGGCCTCAAGGGCTTCGTGGCGGCCGTCGTCGGCGGCCTCGGCAGCGGCCTCGGCGCCGTCGTCGGCGGGCTTGCGGTCGGCATCATCGAGGCCATGTCGGCCGGCTATATTTCCTCGGCCTACAAGGACGCGACGCCCTTCGTGCTCATCCTGCTCGTCCTGTTCGTCATGCCGCGCGGTCTTTTCGGCGCCAGAGAGACGGAGCGGGTATGAAGCGCGCGAACATGGGCCTGCTGATCCTTGCGGCGATTCTGGCTGTCCTGCCGTTCGTTCTGCCCAATTCCTTCTATTTCGACATCGTCAATCGCATGGCGATCAACGCGGTTCTTGCGCTGGGGCTCAATCTGCTGATCGGCTTCGCCGGTCAGATCAGTCTTGGACATGCGGCCTTCTTCGGCATCGGCGCTTACGCTTCCGCCGTGTTGACCGTGCATTACGCCTGGCCGCCGCTTGCGGCGATGGCCGTGGGCGCAGTCTTCGCGTCCGTGCTCGCCGCCGTCATCGCGCCGCCGATCTTCCGCCTGCGCGGGCACTATCTCGCCATGGCGACGCTCGGCCTCGGCGTCATCGTGGCGATCGTGCTCAAGAACGAAGGCCAGCTCACCGGCGGCCCGGACGGCATGTCGCTCGCGCCGCTGACGATCTTCGGCCGCGAGATCTACGGCGAGCGGCAATGGTACTGGCTGTTCGCCGGGCTGCTGCTGTTCAGCGTCTGGTCCTGCCTCAATCTCATCGACTCGCCGTTCGGTCGCGCGCTGCGCGCGCTGCACGGATCGGAAGTCGCCGCCAAGGTCGCGGGCGTCGATATCGCCCGGTACAAGGCGGCGATCTTCGTGCTGTCGGCTTTCTTCGCCAGCATCATGGGCAGTCTGACCGCGCACTACATCGGCTTCGTCACGCCGAACCTCGCCGACTTCTTCCATTCGATCGAACTCGTCACCATGGTTGTCGTCGGCGGCATGGCCTCGGTCTTCGGCTCGGTCGTCGGCGCCGCGCTGCTCACAGTGCTGCCGCAGGCGCTTGTCTCGTTCGAAGGATGGGAGACTGTCGTCTTCGGCCTGATCCTCGTCGGCTTCATGATCTTCCTGCCGAAGGGGCTCGTGCCCTCGCTCGCCGCCCGACTGTCGAGGCCGCGATGAGCGCGCTCCTCGACATCATCTCGCTCTCCAAGGAATTCGGCGGCGTGCGCGCCGTGCAGGACGTCAGCTTCTCCGTCGAGGCCGGCACGGTCTATTCGGTGATCGGGCCGAACGGCGCCGGCAAGACGACGCTGTTCAATCTCGTCACCGGCGTCTACACGCCGAGCGCGGGCGAAATTCGGCTGGCGGGAGAAAACGTCACCGGCCTCGAGGCGCACGCGCTCGCGCGCAAGGGCATGGCGCGCACCTTCCAGAACCTGCAGATCTGCATGAACATGTCCGCGCTCGAGAACGTGATGGTCGGCGCGCATCTCACTCTCGACCGCAATCTCGTCAAGGCCATGCTGCGCTTTCCCTCGCTGCGGCGCGCGGACGCCGTCCTGCGCGACAAGGCGCGCGATCTCATGCGCTACGTCGGGCTGGAAGGCTGGCTCGATGCGGAGGCGGCCGCCATGCCCTATGGCGCGCTGAAGCGTCTGGAAATCGCCCGCGCGCTGGCGGCCGAGCCCCGCATTCTCTTTCTCGACGAGCCGGCGGCGGGCTTCAACCCGAAGGAGACCGCCGAGGTCGCGGCGCTCATCCGCAAGATCGCGGACGGCGGCGTCACCGTCGTGCTCGTCGAGCATGACATGAAGATGGTCATGAACATTTCCGACCGCATCCTCGTCCTCAACTACGGCCGCAAGCTCGCGGAAGGCTCGGCGCGCGAGGTCCGCGCCGATCCGGAAGTCATCGCCGCCTATCTCGGCAAGGCCGCCTGACATGAGCGAAATGCGCATCGCCAAGCGGATTGACGGAGACTTGACGCAAGACGCCGCGCCGCTGCTCGCCGTCCACGGATTGACCAGCCATTACGGGCGCATCGCCGCCCTGCGCGGCGTCGACATAGAGGTCGGGCGCGGCGAACTGGTCGCGCTCGTCGGCGCCAACGGCGCCGGCAAGACGACGCTGCTGCGCACGATCTCCGGCGTGCAGAAGGCGTCTGGCGGCGCAATCCATTTCGACGGGCAGGACATCACGCGCCTGCGCGCCCACCGGCGCGTGACGCTCGGCGTCTGCCAGGCGCCGGAAGGCCGGCAGGTGTTCGGTCCGCTCACGGTCGAGGACAATCTGCGACTCGGCGCTTTCGGCCGGCGCGACCGTTCGGGCATGGCTGACGACCTCGAGCGCATGTACGCCATGTTCCCCGTCCTCAAGCAGCGCGCGACGTCCGCGGCCGGCTCGCTGTCCGGCGGACAGCAGCAGATGCTCGCCATGGCGCGCGCCCTGATGGGCCGTCCGCGGCTCCTGCTGCTCGACGAGCCGTCGATGGGCCTGGCGCCGTTGCTGGTCGAACAGATCTTCGAGGCGATCGTGGCGCTGCGGCGCGACGCCATGACGATCCTGCTGGTCGAGCAGAACGCTCATGCGGCGCTCGCCATCGCCGACCGCGCCTATGTGATCGAGACCGGCGCCATCGCGCTTTCCGGCGCTGGCGCGGAGCTGCTGCATAACGAGAAGGTGCGCGAGGCCTATCTGGGCATGTGAGGGAGCCGCGCCGGAATGCGAGCAAGACGCAGCGACGCGGAAGAGGAGAAGGGAGCAGAGGGATGAAATCGTTGTTCAAGACATTTGCGGCCGCCGCCTTCGGCGCCGGCATGGCGTTCGCCGCCCAGGCGGCCGAGCCGATCAAGATCGGCTCCGTGCTCTCGGTCACCGGGCCCGCGGCCTTTCTCGGCGACCCCGAATTGAAGACGCTGGAGCTCTTCGTCGACAAGGTCAACAAGGAGGGCGGCGTTCTCGGGCGCCAGTTGCAGCTCGTGAACTACGACGACGGCGCCGACGCCAACAAGGCGAACGGCTTCTTCAAGCGCCTGATCGAGGACGACAAGGTCGACATTCTGATCGGCGGCACCACGACGGGCGCGACCATGGCGGTCGTGCCGCTGGTCGAGCGCGCCGGCATCCCCTTCATCTCGCTCGCCGGCGCGGTCGCGGTCGTCGAGCCCGTGAAGAAATGGGTGTTCAAGACGCCGCATACGGACCGCATGGCGGCCGAACGCGTCTTCGAGGACATGAAGAAGCGCGGCTTCACCAAGATCGCGCTCCTGTCCGAGACCAGCGGCTTCGGGCAGTCCGGGCGCAAGGAGAGCGCGACCGCCGCCGCCAAGTCGGGCATCACCCTGGTCGCCGACGAGACCTACGGGCCGAAGGACACCGACGTCTCGCCGCAGCTCACCAAGATCAAGAGCAATCCCGACGTGCAGGCGATCTTCGTCTTCGGCCTCGGCCAGGGGCCGGCGATCGTCAACAAGAACATCAAGCAGCTCGGCATCGCGCTGCCGGTCTATCACGCCCACGGCGTCGCCTCGGAAGAGTTCATCAAGCTGTCCGGCGGCGCGGCCGAAGGCGTGCGTCTTCCGGCCGCCGCCCTGCTCGTCGCCGACAAGCTGCCGGCCAACGATCCGCAGAAGGCGGTTGGCGTCGCCTATTCCAAGGCCTATACCGAGCGTTACAAGGAGCCGATCTCGACATTCGGCGGCCATGCCTACGACGCGCTGATGATCGCCGTCGCTGCGATCAAGAAGGCGGGGGGCACGGACAAGGAAAAGGTGCGCGACGCGATCGAGCAGACCAAGAACCATATCGGCGTCGACGGCGTGTTCAACATGACGCCGGCCGACCACATGGGGCTCGACCTCTCGTCGTTCCGCATTCTCGAGGTCAAGAACAACGACTGGAAGCTGGTGAACTGAGCAGCCGGCGCGCGAGGAAAATGGCGAACCGACAACTCAGCCAGTGGATCGAGAAGCGGCTCGGCGAGCGTCCGCCGCGCGCCAATTCGCTGATCGTCACTGTCTATGGCGACATGATCGCGCCGCATGGCGGCGCGGTCTGGCTCGGCGGCTTCATCAAACTGGTGGAGCCGCTCGGCCTCAACGCCCGGCTCGTGCGCACCTCCGTGTTCCGCCTGTCGCGCGAAAAATGGCTGGTGTCGGAGCAGATCGGGCGGCGCAGCTTCTACAGCCTGACCGAAACCGGCCGCCGGCGCTTCGAGCACGCCTCTCGCCGCATCTACGAAGACGCCCGCAACCCCTGGGACGGGGAGTGGCGCATCGTCCTTCTCGCCGGCGACGGGCTCACGACGCCCGCGCGCGACGCGCTGCGCAAGGAATTGCTGTGGGAAGGCTACGGCCTGATCGCGCCCGGCGTTCTCGCTCACCCCTCCGCACGCACGGAGGAGCTTATCGACATCCTGCAGACGGCCGGCGCGCACGACAAGGTCGTGGCCCTGCAGGCGCGGACGCTCGGGGCGCTATCGAGCCGGCCGCTCAGGGACATTGTCGACCAGTGCTGGCGGCTCGGCGAGGTCGCCGCGGAGTACCAGGATTTCGTCGAGGCTTTCCGTCCTGTCGCGCGCGCCATGCGCGGCTCGAGCATCGAGCCGGACCAATGTTTCGTCGTGCGTACATTGCTGATGCACGAATTCCGGCGCGTGCAATTGCGCGACCCGCTCCTGCCAAGGCAATTGCTGCCGGCCGATTGGCCCGGCGAGACGGCGCGCGCGCTGTGCCGCGATATCTATGCCGCGTGCTGGCGCGACAGCGAAGCGCACCTGATGTCGGCCCTGGAAACCGCCGACGGTCCGCTGCCGGCGGCCGGCCGGAGCATCCAGTCGCGCTTCGCGGGCCTGGACGCGGCGACCGAGGACGCTGCCTGATCTGGCTATTTGGGTCGGAAACGACTCCGAAAAGCCGAGCGGTTTCGCAGATTGCGGCTTTTCGACGCAGTCGGCTCAGGCGTCGAGCGCGGGCGCGTCCGACGGCTCGAGCTCAACCATATCCGCCGGCCGTGGCGCAGGCTCGCTGGCTGCGATCTGACGCGCGTCGTTGACGGCCTTGAAGCCCAGCCCGACCACGGCCATCGCCCCCATGCTCAGAACCGCGACGTCGATCCGCGTGAGCGTACCCAGCACCGGCTCGTCCAGTCCAATCGCTGCGCCGAGGCAGGCCCACACAATCATGAGTATGCGAAATTCCGTCGCACCCACGCCGATGTAGGACATCTGATGCACGTGATGGGCGGCCGCCCGGATGTAGGTGTAGGCGGAAAACAGCAGGTAGCAGAGAAGAACGACGAGCGCCGAAACCAGCGACAGGAAGGGCGAAAGGCCGAAGGCGACGATAATCAGGATTTGCGAAAAAAGGTCGCAGGTATGGTCGACCAGAAAGCCGAAGCGCGGCCGCTCCTCGTGCCGAAATCTGGCAAGGGAGCCGTCGAGCGAGTCGCCGAACCAGTTGAGGGCCACCCCGAGCGCCACCGCCGGCAGAAAGGCGAAGGACCAGTTGCAGCCGACAAGGCCGACAGCGGCCATGAGCGAGCCCGCCATGCCGACGCCCGTCAGATGCAGCGAGGTCGTGTGCCGCGGAATCTTCGGCAAGATCCAGCGGATCAGCGCCTGTTCGGCGTCTGCGAGGAAGCTGCGGTTGCGCCGCACCGGATGAGGCTTGCCGTTCGTCACGATTACCGTCCGCTTTCGCTTTGGCTTGGCAGGGAGGTACGCCTCGCTGCCCCGCGCGTCAATTCGTTTCTGGCGGTCAACATTTTCCCGACCGGCAGACGGCGACGGCCAGCGTGGCGCCGCTGATTGCGGGCTGCGAGACCGTGGCGAAGAGCTGCATCGCCTTGTAGAACTCGGCCGAGGGGGCGGCGGCGACGTAGATCACGTCCTTGTTGCGCACCTGGAAGGAGCGCGCCAGGAAGTAGGTCGCCGTGTCCTTCAGGTTGATGCGGTAGACGACATTGACCGTCGCCACGCCCGGCGGGATCGGATAGGCCGGATCGAGCTGGCGGGCGATCGAGGCCGGCTCGGCGCGCAACAGGAACACGCCTTCGGGATTGGCCATTTCCGACTGCAGGCCGCCGGCCTTGGCCACCGCTTCCTCCAGCGTCACCCCCGCCGCGTCGAACCGCACCAGTTCGTTGCGGCCGGTCGAGCCGAAGGCGGTGAACGTCTGCGGCTGGCTTTCCACGGTGATCACGTCGCGCGGGCGCACGTAGATGTTCTCGCGCGGATTGGCCAGCAGCGCCTGCATCGGGATCTTGGCCGTCGTCGAGCCTCTGGACAGCGAGATGAACACGTCGTGCACCGGCGCCCGCAGCCCGCCGGTCGACGCGATGACGTCGAGAATGCGCTCGCCGCGCGCCGACAGCGGCACCTGCGCCCCGTTCGTCACCTCGCCGGTCACGGTCACGGAGTTCGACAGGTTCTTCGACACGGTGACCAGCGCCTGCGGCTCGATCGCCTTGCCGACGAGGCGGGCGACGATGGTCTTTTCCACCTGCGCCGGCGTCAGCCCGGCCACCTTGATGCGCCCGGCGTAGGGAATGGTGATCGCCCCGTCGCGCCCCACCGCCTGCTCGGGGATGGCCGCCGAATGCGAGCCGGCGGTGACGCCGTTGATCGCCGCCGACGAGAACAGGCCGCCGGACGCCGCCTCCCAGACGGTGACGGAAACCGAATCGCCGAGCCCGATGGCCGGCGAGGGCGCGCCGTCGTGCGCGCCGAAGCGGGCGAAGGTCGGACTGGGGATCTGCTTGAGCACGGCGACCGAGGCCGGCGTCAGGTCGGCGACCAGATAGCGCGGGCCGCCCTCGAAATCGGCCGACTGCTGGACGACGTCGCCCGCCGAAGGCCCCTGCGCCGGAAAGAACCCGCACCCCGCACCCGCAAGGCCAAGCCCAAGCACAAAACCTATCGTCAGAACCCGGCCCATGAAATCCTTGACGCGCCCGTCCGGCAAACCGCCGTCGCCCCCTGGCGATCACAGAACGCATTCTACTATGGCGGGCCGCCGCTGCGGGCGCGCCGCGGGCGTAATTCCGGGCGCTGCGGCAGGATTGTCACAGTCGCCGATGCCGCGGAAATGTCGGGAGGTCGGGTAGCTCAGCCGCCCGACATCGACCGGATGATGACGAAGGCCGACATCAGCAGAAACGTTGCGGCAAGCAACGCGGGCGCGGCGATCGACTCGAGCCTCGAACGCAATGCGCCGCGCGAATCCGCCATGAAACCGCTTTGCTGCGTCGACGCATGGGGATCGGATGGAGGGAGCACGGACGCCTCGAACGAACAACGCGACAGGAACGCCCTGTCATTGCCGACGCTAGTGGAGGATGGTTCGCGCGAGGTTAACGAGGCGGCGCGCGCGGTTAATTTCGCGCGCGCCGACCGTCAGGGCCGCATGGACGCTTTCGGCAGGCCCGGCGTGAGCGTCCGATAGGCCAGTTCCGCGAAATCGCAGAGCAGCCGCCGCGTTTCGCGCGGGTCGATGATGTCTTCCACCCAGAAGGTTTCGGCCGTGCGGAACGGCGTGCGCAGCTTGGCCAGCCGCTCCTCGATCTCGGCAAGCTTGGCCTTCGGATCGGGCGAAGCGTCGAGATCGGCGCGATAGGCGGCCTCGATGCCGCCCTCGAGCGGCAGGGAGCCCCAGCGCGCCGACAGCCAGGCGTAGCGCAGCGACAGTCGCCCGGCCGGCTGGTGCGCCGCGCCCGCGACGCCGAAGCAATTGCGCACGATGATCGTGCACCAGGGAATGTCCGTCTGGTTGAGCGCCGCCATGGCGCGCACGCCGTGACGAATGGTCGCCGTCTGCTCGGCCTGCAGCCCGATCATGAACCCGGGGCAATCGCAGAGATAGACGACAGGCAGGTGGAAGGTCTGCGCCATGTCGACGAAGCGCACGATCTTCTGGCAGGCCTCCGCCGTCCATGCGCCGCCGTAGTGGTAGGGATCGCTCGCCAGCAGCGCGACGGGACGCCCTTGCAGGCGGGCGAAGCCGGTGATGATCGAACGCCCGAACATCTGGCCCATCTCGAAGAACGAACCCTCGTCCACGACCGTCTCGATGATCGGCCGCATCTTGTAGACCTGCCGCTGGTTGCGCGGGATCGCCTTCATCAGCTTCTCGACAGGCCTGTCGGCGGGATCGCCCGCGGGCAGGACGGGCGGCAGCTCATGCACGGAGGAGGGCAGGTAGGAGAGAAACTTGCGCGCGCAGTCGAAGGCCTCTTCCTCCGTGTCGACCGCATGATCGATCGCGCCGGAGCGCGTCTGGATTTCCCAGCCTCCAAGCTCCTGCTTCGAATGCGGCTGGCCGAGCCGCGCCACGACCGGCGGCCCGGCGACGAACATGGCGGACGTTTTCGTCATCACCGAATAATGGCTCGACGTCAGCCGCGCCGCGCCGAGGCCGGCGACCGAGCCGAGGCCGAGGCCGACGACCGGCACATGGCCGAGCGCGTCGGTCATCAGGTGATAGGCGCGCGTTTCGCCCACCTGGCCCGGCAGGTTGGAGCGTCCCTTGGTCTCGATCGTCCTGACCGAGCCGCCGCCGCCCGAGCCCTCGATCACGCGGATGACAGGCATCCGGTAGGTCCTTGCCATCTCCTCCGCCATCATCGGCTTTTCGCGGATCGAGGCGTCGGCCGAGCCGCCGCGCACCGTGAAATCGTCGCCGACGATCACCACCGGGCGACCGTCCACTTTCGCGCGGCCGAAGATGCAATTGGCGGGCGTGAAATCCTGAAGGTCGCCCTTCTCGTCATAGTCGCCGACGCCGGCGATGGCGCCGATCTCGCGGAATGTCTCGCCGTCGGCGATCCGGTCGATGCGTTCGCGAATGGTCAGCCGGCCGCCGTCGTGCTGGCGCTTGACCCGTTCGGGGCCGCCCATGCGGACCGCCAGCGCCTTGCGCTTCTCCAGCTCCTGCAACTCCGGCGTCCAGGCCATCGCGTCTCTCTCCCCTGTCGTTTGCTTGCAGTCAGTCTAACCAAGTCTCGGGTCCCGCACATGTGCGTTCGCGCGTGGACTTGCTATGATCGGCGCGCAGACGAGGAGCCGACATGCGCGCCGATCTCATTACGCAATCGCTCGAACTGGCGGCGACGCGCGCGCCCGACCTGACGCCGCTCGTCTATGCGCGGCTGTTTGCGGAGCGTCCGGAACTGGCGCCGATGTTCGGCGCCAATCCCCGGCTCGTGCAGGGAGAGATGCTCGCCCGCGCGCTCGAAACCATTCTCGATTTCGTCGGCGACCGGTCCTACGCCGCCAACCTGATCGAGGCCGAGGCGGCGGCGCATGCAACCTACGACGTGCCGCCCGATCTCTTTGTCGATTTCTTCCGCGTGATCGCCGCGACCTTGCGCGCGCTTCTGGGCGCCGACTGGACAAAGGACATGGATGCGGCGTGGCGCGATCTTGCCGCCGACATGGCCGCCTGCGCGACACAACTCGAAGGGGCTTCTGCGTGACCAACGTCTACGATTTTTCCGCCGAGAACATCGACGGCAAGAAGGTTCCACTGAAGCGCTACAAGGGCAAGGCGCTGCTCATCGTCAATACGGCGAGCCAGTGCGGCTTCACGCCGCAATATACCGGTCTCGAGAAACTGCATCGCGACCTCGCAGATCGCGGCTTCGAGGTTCTCGGCTTTCCCTGCAACCAGTTCGGCGCGCAGGAGCCCGGCGACGCAGAGGAGATCAAGAATTTCTGCTCGCTGAAATACGACGTCACCTTTCCGATGTTCGCCAAGGTCGACGTCAACGGCGCGAACACGCATCCGCTGTTCGACTATCTGAAGAAGGCCAGGCCCGGCCTTCTCGGCTCGCAGAACGTGAAATGGAACTTCACGAAATTCCTGGTCGACAAGGAGGGCAATGCGGTGGCGCGCTACGCGCCGCAGGAAAGCCCGGAATCCTTGCGCAGGGATATCGAGAAGCTGTTGGGTTGAGGGGTTTGTCATCCTCGCGAAAGCGGGAATGACAGGCGCCGGCCGGGCCGCGGGCCTTCAGGCTTGCAATCCCCTGTCGCGCGAAGAGCGAAAGCGGTTCATGACGGCGTTGTTTCCGCTTGATGAGGAAACATCCGAGCCTGAAGGCTCGCGGTCCGTTCACCCCTGCGTGCGGCCGCGCGCCTGAATGCCGGCGCGGCGCTGTTCGACCGATTCCGGCGTCACATTGCGGTTGTTGGCGCTGGAGCGCCGGTGCTCGATCGCGAGGCCTTCGCCGAGGTTCGCCGCATAGCCCTCGTCGATGATCGACTTGTAGAGACACAGCGTGTCGGAAGGAATCGACGCCATGTCTTCCGCGAGTTTCAGCGCAACCGGCATCAAATCTTCCGGCGCGACGACGCGGTTGACCAGCCCCCATTCCAGCGCCGTCGGCGCATCGAGGAAATTGCCGGTCAGCGACAATTCCTTCGCGCGATAGATGCCGACGATGCGCGACAATTTCTGCGACAGGCCCCAGCCGGGCATGATGCCGACGCGCGCATGCGTGTCGGCGAAACGTGCGTTGGTCGAGGCGATCAGCACGTCGCAGGCGAGCGCCAGTTCGAAGCCGCCGGTAATGGCGACGCCGTTGATCGCGCCGATCACGGGCTTCGGGCATTGCTGGATCGCGAGCACGGGATTTTCGGCCGCGCCCGTGGCGTTGGCGTCGCCCAATGCGTCGGTCGAGCCCCCGAGCTCTTTCAGATCGAGCCCTGCCGTGAACGCGCGGCCGGCGCCGGTCAGCACGACGACGCTGACGCTGTCGTCGGCCGCGATCCTGCGGATCGCCGCGTCGAGTTCGCGACGCAGCGCCCGCGAGAGCGCGTTCATGGCCTCCGGGCGATCGAGCGTGACGATCGCGATCGCGCCTTTCCGTTCGACTTTCAGCATGTCCGTTCAGGCCGCCAGGAAGCCTTCCAGACGCTTGCGGATGATCGATTCCGCTTCCGCCATGATGCGGTCGATCAGTTCCTTGACCGTCGGAATGTCGTGGATGAGGCCCGCCACCATGCCGCAGGACCATGCGCCCACTTCCATGTCGCCCGTCTGCATCACCTTCGGATAGACGCCCGCGACTTCGTGGATGATGTCCTCGAACTTGATGGCCGCGCCGAGTTCCTTTTCCTTCGCGAGGATGCGGTCGACCGCCGCATTGCGCAGCACGCGCTCGGTGTTGCGCAGCGGCCGCATCACGAGGCGCGTATCCAGTTCGCTCGCCGCCACGATCGCCGCCTTCACGTTCTCGTGCACGGGGGCTTCCTTCGTGCAGATGAAGCGCGTGCCCATGTTCATGCCTTCCGCGCCCATCGCCATGGCGGCGACCAGCGAGCGTCCGTCGGCCATGCCGCCCGAGGCGATGAACGGGATTTTCAGCTCGTCCGCCGCGCGCGGCAGCAGGATCATGTTCGGCACGTCGTCTTCGCCGGGATGGCCGCCGCATTCGAAGCCGTCGACGCTGACGGCGTCGCAGCCGATCGCCTCCGCCTTGAGCGCGTGGCGAACGGACGTGCACTTGTGGATGACCTTCACGCCGTGCTGCTTGAAGAAGGGCATGACCTGCGAGGGGTTGTTGCCCGCCGTCTCCACCGCCTTGATTCCATTCTCGATGATGACGCGCACCAGCCCCGGATAGTCCGGCGAATTGACGACCGGCAGGAAGGTGAGGTTCACGCCGAAGGGCTTGTCGGTCATCTGCCGGCACTTCTTGATCTCGGCGTCGAGCTTCTCCGGCGTGCCGAGCGTCAGCGCGGTGATGATTCCGAAACCGCCCGCATTCGAGACGGCGGCGGCAAGCGGCGCGAGGCCGACATAATGCATGCCGCCCTGCACGATCGGGTGCTGCACGCCGAGCATTTCGGTGATGCGGGTTTTCATGGGCTGTCCTCCGATTGTTGGCCGCTTGCGGCATATTCGGAGGCGAGCCTAGTTCAAAGTAGCGCGCGAATCGAGATCGTCGGACAAAAAGACGTTACGAAGGGGGCGCATGACCGGATTGCAGGCTTCATCGTGAAAGCCCGGCTGGAAATTCAGGACGCCTCAGGATGAAGGTTCGAGTTTCCGGCCACGCTCTGAGGAGTGTGGCAGAGCCGTACGTGTCGAAGCATGGCCGGGTTGCAGGCCTCCGGAACGTCCTTCGAGACGCCTGCTGCGCAGGCTCGTCGGCATGAGGGGCCGGGCAGACTTTCAGGATGAGGGCCGGACGGGCCAGATCGCCTTACGAGCTATGTCCGTCGTTGACGCGGCGCGGCGCGGGCGCTTCTTCGCGACGGCGGAAGCGGACGACCGCGGCCGGCCCGCGCGTGCGCGCCGCAATGCGGCTGCGGCCGGTCCCGGTCAGCACGTAGCGGCCGCGCATGTCGTCCCAGCGCATCAGGTCATCCTGGATCGCGCGCTGCCGCAGAACCATGGTCATGGGGTCCTGAACATGCGCGGGCGCGACGTCGCCGAGGGCATCGACCTTCTTGAGGGCTTCGATAAGGAAGTTTTCCTGAGTGTCGTGCATTGCAGAATCAACATGGCCCCGCCGGGCGCAATCGACAAGAGAAAAGGCGCCACACCCGGCGCCTTTCCACAAAGGTCCTTTATTTCAAACGGTTCAGGTGAGCACGATCACCGGCGTCTTGACGGAAGCGCGGGTGTAAAGGTGCACGATGTCCTGATTGACCATGCGAATGCAGCCCGACGAAACGTTCGTGCCGATCGTCTCGGGCTCGGTCGTGCCGTGGATGCGGTAGCCGAGATCATGGCCGCCGCCCTCGCTGAAGAGATACATGGCGCGTGCGCCGAGCGGGCTCTTCGGGCCGCCGCGCACGCCCAGGCCGCGCGACGTCTTTTCGAGTTGCGCGCGGATTTCGGGCTGTCGCTCGACCATTTCGTGCGGCGGCACCCAGTCGGGCCAGTCGCGCTTCATGTTGATCTGGGCCCGGCCGTTCCAGCCGAAGCCCTCGCGGCCGACGCCGACGCCGTAGCGGGTCGCCTTGCCGGGCTCCTCGGTGAAATAGAGGTGCTTGGAAGCGGGATCGACGATGATCGTCCCCGTCGGCTCCGAGCCCCGGTATTCCACGGTCTGGCGCAGCCAGCGCGGGTCCATTTGCTCGTAGTCGAAGGCGCGGATGGCGAAGGGCTCGCCGGGATAATCGGCATAGACTGCGCGGTAGTCCGGCGTTTTGATCGTGCGGCCGGCAAAGGCGCGGCGCGGCGGCGCGGCCTCGGGCGCAACCGAGAGCGGCCCGTCGCTGGAGCAGGCCGAAAGGGCGGCGCCAAGGGGCGCGAGAAGCGCGGCGGCGCCTCCGGAAAGAAGATGGCGGCGGTCAAGCATCGTCATGTCTCGGGGCCGGGACCGAAACATGGTTACAGAAGATAGTTAAGAACTCGTCGCGCCGCCGCGCTTTCGCTTTACCGCGTCTCGGCGAAAGCCTTGGCGAAGGGCGCGGTGTTCTGCGTGTTGAGACCGGCGACGTTGATGCGGCCGTCGGGCAGCAGGTAGACGCCGCGCGTCTCGCGCAGCCGTTGGGCCTGTCCCTCGGTCAGCGGCAGGCAGGAGAACATGCCGGTCTGCCGCGTCACGAAGCCGAAATCCGCATTGGTCAGCCGCGTCAGCTCGCTCGCCAGATTGGCGCGCAACATCTGGATGCGTTCGCGCATGCCGTCGAGCTCCGCCCGCCAGTTGGCGCGCAGGCCTTCGTCCTCCAGCACGATCCGCACCGCCGCCGCGCCGTGGTCCGGCGGCATGGACCACATGCCGCGCCCGATGGTCGCGAGCTTGGCGCCGGCGATGTCGGCGGCCGCGGGCGAGGCGGCCAGGATGAAGGCCGCGCCGACGCGGTCGCGATAGACCGCGAAATTCTTCGAGCAGGACGCCGCCACCGCCATCTCCGGCATGATCGAGGCCAGATGCCGCACGGGCTCAGCGTCTTCCTCCAGCCCGAAGCCGAGGCCCTGATAGGCGAGGTCGACCAGCGGAAACAGGCCGCGCTCCAGCATCAGCGCGCCGACCGCCTTCCATTGCGCCATGTCGAGATCGGCGCCGGTCGGGTTGTGGCAGCAGCCGTGCAGCAGCACGACGTCGCCGGGCCTGGCCGCCCGAATGTCCTGCATCATCGCGTCGAAGCGCACGCCGCCGCCCGCGCGGTCGAAATAGGCGTATGTCTTGAGCTTGAGGCCGGAACTCGCCAGCAGCGGCTCGTGGTTGACCCAGGTTGGGTCGGGAATATGCACGGTCGCGTCGGGCTTGGCCGCCGCGATCAGGTCGGCAAGCAGGCGCAGCGCGCCGCAGCCGCCGGGGGTCTGGGCGGCGCGGATGCGCGCGCGCTCGGCCTGCGGCCCGAAGACGAGGCCGAGCATCAGGTCGTTGAAGGCGACGTCGCCGAGGGGCCCCAGATAGGTCTTGGTCTGCTGTCCCGCGTGCAGCCGCAGCTCCGCCTCGCGCACGGCGGCGACGATCGGCGTGCCGCCGGCCTCGTCCTTGTAGACGCCGACGCTGACGTCGATCTTGTCCGCGCGCTTGTCCTCGCGGAACGCCGCCATGATCGTGAGAATAGGGTCGGGCCTGGCGGGGGTGAGCGTCTCGAACATCGGGGAACTCGGTTTGGGCGCCGGCGGCGCGTTCGGAGCGCCCTTTTAGACAAGAATTGCCCGCGCCGCGAGCGCCCGGTTTAGGATAGGGCGAACCCCGCGAGGCCGCCCGTGACGACACGCCCCAATCTGCGCATCGATTCCGACCGCCTGTGGACGAGCCTCATGGACATGGCCGAGATCGGCGCAACGCCGGGCGGCGGCTGCAACCGGCAGGCGCTGACCCCGGAGGACGCGCGCGGCCGGGCGCTGTTCAAGCGCTGGTGCGAGGCGGCGGGCTGCGCCGTCGCGGTCGACGGCCTCGGCTCCATGTTCGCGCGCCGCGAAGGAACGGAGGACCTGCCCCCGGTCCTCATCGGCTCGCATCTCGACACGCAGCCGACCGGCGGCAAGTTCGACGGCGTGCTCGGCGTCCTCGCGGCGCTCGAGGTCATGCGCGTGCTGCAGGAATCCGGCCTGCACACGCGCCGCCCGATCGAACTGGTCAACTGGACCAATGAAGAAGGTTGCCGCTTCGCCCCGGCCATGCTGGCGTCCGCGGTCTTTGCCGGCGTCCTGCCGCCGGCCCGCGCGCTCGACGCCCGCGACGCGCAAGGGGCGCGCTTCGGCGACGAGCTTGCGAAGATGGACCTCGAATGTTCCGCGCCGATCGGCGGCCGCGAGGTCGCCGCCTACGTCGAGCTGCACATAGAGCAGGGACCCATCCTCGAGGCGGAGGGTTTCGACGTGGGCTTCGTCACCGTGGGCCAGGGCCATCGCTGGTACGACGTCGTCTACCGCGGCTTCGGCAGCCATGCGGGGTCGACCCCGATGCCGGGGCGGCGCGACGCCATGGCTGGCGCGGCCCGTCTCGTCCTCGAATTGCAGGAGATCGGAAAGGCCCGCGGTCCGGCCGGCATGGCCACCGTGGGCGACATGCGCGTCTCGCCCAATTCCCGCAACATCATTCCCGGCGAGGTCCGCTTGACCATCGACATCCGCCATCCCGACCATGCGACGCTCGAGGCGATGGACGCCGATGTGCGCGCGGCCTTCGCGCGTTGTCGCGACGCCGAGCGGCTGGAGGGCGAATTGATCGACGTTTCCTACAATCCGCCCGTGCCGTTCGACGCCGGCATTCTCGAAACCATCCGCCGCCAGGCCGCCGCGCTCGGCCTGAAAGGCCGCGACATCGTCTCCGGCGCCGGGCATGACGCCTTCCACCTGGCGAAGGTCTGCCCGACCGCGATGATCTTCACGCCCTGCAAGGACGGCGTCAGCCACCACGAATCCGAGGACATTACGCAGCGCTGGGCGGAGGCCGGCGCCAATCTGCTGTTGCGCACGGCCGTCGAACTCGCCGACCGTCCCTGACCCGCGCCGCTTTGTCGCGGCGAAATTCGCCTTGCCGGCAGCGGCGATCCGGGCTATTAATCGTATAGGAGTACCAAAATAAATATTTAAGCCGCCGCGCGCGGCGCCAGGGAGCGCAGCCACATGTCCAATGCCCAGAGCCAGGCGTCGTCGGGCGCCGTGCGGCGTCTCAGCAAGCCCGATCTCGACCGTGTCGTGGAGATAGATCAGGCGATCGCTGGCCATTCGCGACGCGGCTTCTTCGAGAACCGCGTGGCGGCGAGCCTTGCCGATCCCGCGGGCTTCATCTCGATCGGCTACGTCGAGGGCGACAGGCTGCAGGGCTACGTGCTCGCGCATATGCTGGACGGCGAGTTCGGCGGTCGGCATCCTATCGCCGTGCTCGACGCCATTGGCGTCGACAAGGCGGCGCGCGGTCACGGCGGCGCGCATGCGCTGTTCGAGGAATTGCAGAAAGCCGCGCGCGGGCGCGGCGCGCGGGCCATCCGCACGCAGATCGGCTGGCCGGACGAGGGCATGGCGCATTTCCTCGGGCAGGCCGGGTTCAGGCTCGGCACGCGCCTCGTGCTCGACCGCGCGACGGCGCGCGTCTCGGGCGAATTGCGGCCCGGCGAAGCCGAGAGCGAAGGCCAGGACCTGTCGGAAGATCGCGTCGCCGTCCGGGCGATGACCATCGCCGACCTGCCGTCGGTCATCAATATCGACAAGGACATTACCGGTACGGACCGCTCGGCCTATTTCAAGCGCAAGGCGGAAGACGCGCTGCGCTCCAACGGCGTGCGCATGTCGATGGTCGCCGAGATCGACGGCACGCCCGCCGGATTCGTCATGGCGCGCGTCGATTACGGCGAATTCGGCCATCCCGAGAGCGAGGCTGTTTTCGACACGATCGGCGTGGACGCGGAATTCGCCGGCCAGCACGTCGGGTCGGTGCTGATCGCGCAATTGCTCGACCAGCTCGCCAATCTCCAGGTCGACCGCGTGCGCACCGTCGTCGAATGGAACGACGCGGAACTGATCGCCTTTCTCGACAAGCTCGGATTCAAGCCGACGCAGAACATGACGCTGGCGCTCTCCCTGTAGCGCAGGGGCGCTGCGAAAAGCGGGCGGGCGCCGCTGTCAGCCGGGTCCACACGAACGAAGGATTGTCCGATGAACCTGCACTTTTCCGCGTCGCGCATCCTGCATGACGAGCACATGGTGGTGCTTGGCCTGCTGAACGAACTCGAGCGCGTCGTGCTCGCGCGCAAGGAGCCGCCGGCGGCCGACGATGGCGAGATCGGCCGGTTCCTCGGCAAGCTGCGCGGCGCGCTCGCGCATGAAATTTCGGTGCATTTCACCTTCGAAGAGGAGGCGCTCTTCCCGATCCTCATCGAGAACGGCGCCGGCGATCTCTGCGAACTGCTGGTCGAGGAGCATGTCGTCCTGCGCGAGACGATCGCCGACGTGATCGCGCGCGTATCCGAAGGCGCAGGCGGTTGGACGCCGCAGTCCTGGTCGGGCCTGCGCTCCGTCGGCGCCGAACTGGTGGAGCGCCTGCGCTCCCACGCCGAGAAGGAAGAGATGGCGCTGCTTCCGGCGATCGAGGACGCCTTCACGCCGGAGATCGACGCCGAAGCCTGCGCGCGGCACGACGCCTGAACATACTCGCGGACGTCGCGTACGCGGCCTATAGTGCCGGCTGGCGGGAACGACAGGGGCGCGAGACGCGCATGACGGGCAGCAAGAAGGCCATTATTGTCATAAGACGGGCGCGGCCGGACGACGTAACGGCGGTCGTCGCGCTGGACGAGGCGACCACCGGCCAGTCCAAGCCGGATTATTGGCGCGACATGATCGCGCAATTTTCGGGCGCGCAGGCGGATCGCCGCGCCTTTCTCGTCGCCGAGGCGGATGGGCGCGTCGTCGGTTTCATTTCCGGCGAGATTCGCGCCTTTGAATTTGGCGCCGAGCCGCGCGGATGGGTCTTTGCGGTGGCGGTCGACCCGACCATCCGGGTCAAGAACGTCGGAACGCGGCTGTTCGACGAACTCTGCGCCATCTTCCAGCGGGCCGGCATCGACAAGGTCTCGACGCTGATCGAGCGTGATTCCGACCTCGTGCTCGCCTTCTTCCGCAGCCAGGGCATGATCTTCGGTCGCTACATCCAGATGGAAAAGGAGCTCGGCTGAGCTGCCGCGCTTTTGCATTGGAAAACTGGACGAATTTGATGCATCGGGGCGCGACGGATGAAGCAGCGGGCGCTATATGTGCATGTGGCCGCATGTAACGTGGGCGCCGAGAGGGACGTGAAGCGTCGATGAAATTGCAGAAGGCGACGATCTGCGGACTTTATGCGGTGGTCGAACTCGCAACGAACCCGGACGCCCAGATTTCGGCCGGCGAGATCGCCAAGAAATACGACGTTTCGCTCAATCACCTGGCCAAGGTCCTGCGCACGCTGGTGCGCGCGCGCCTGATCGAGTCCGTGCGCGGTCCGGGCGGCGGCTATCGTTTCTGCGGCAATCCCAAGCGCGTGACGCTGCTCGACATCGTGGAGCTGTTCGAGGATCCCTCGCCCGATCTCGAGAACGATACGGGCGGCGACAACGAGGAAAGCCGTGCGCTGCATCGCGTCCTCGCCGATATCGACGACATCGCCATCGCGACCCTGCGGTCTGTCTCGATCACCTCGCTCGTCAAGATCATCGAGAACGAGCGCAAGAAGGGCGAGCGCGCCGCCCGCGCGTTGCGCGCGGCGGTTGGGGCCTAGAGCGTTTCCTCATTGGACGGAAACACGCCGTATCAGGCGGAAACAACATCGTCATTGCGAGGAGCGCAGCGACGAAGCAATCCATCCACGCGAGAGTCCCGGCGGCCGGATTGCTTCGCTGTCAGGCGAAGTCGGCAACGTCAACGGAAGTCGGCAACAGCCGACTTCCCGGCGCCGACTTCCCGGCGCCGGCTTCTGTCGGGCTCGCAATGACGATTCTATCTGGGCGCAACGCGCCCCTGGCCGCTCAGTCCGGCAGCACCGGCGGATCGGGATCGGCGTCCCAATCCGGATCGTCGGCCTCGAACTTTTCCAGCCAGCGATCGACCCATAGGACGTGCTGGCGTTCGTCTTCCGCCATCGTGCGGGCGAATGCGGCGATCTCCGGATCGTCGGCGGAATCGGCGATCGCCTCGAAATAACTCGTTGCGCGCTCCTCGTTGTGGCGCGCGAGCAGCAACGCCTGACGCGGCGTCATGAGGTAGTGGACGTCGGAAAAGTCGATCGCCTCCGGGCCTTCCGGCCCTGTCCAACTGAATCTCGCCGGCTGTCCGCCGACGAGCGCGTTTCCGGCGCGCCGCGCGATCTCCTTGCGATGCTCGGCTTCGATCAGCGCCATCTTGCGGAAGATCGCGGCGACGCGGCCGTTGTTGTGGACCTCCATCTGGTCGGCCAGAGCCTCGTAGCGCTCGGAAGCCTCGATCTCGATGGCGAGCGCCTGCGCGAAGAACTCGGCCACGCTCTTGAACACAGGGGCGTCGGTCATACTGCAAACTCCGCTTCGAGACGCGCCGGATCGAGATCGGCGAGCGGCCGCGGCCGGTAGGGCTCGCGCTTGCCGCGGTAGAGAACGCCGACGTTGAAGCCGTCGTCCGTCATCAGGCGCCGCGCCGCGCGGCCCGGATCGTCGGTCTCGGGGACGGTCGCGTTGTGCACCATGCTTTTCCAGTTCTTCTGCTGGTCCTCGCGGAAGGTGACGCAGGGGCTGAGGATCTGGACGAAGGAGAAACCCGGCGTGCGGATCGCCTCAACGATCAGCTTCGTGCAGCCGCTGAGATCGCCGGAGAATCCGCGCGCGATGAAATTGGCGCCGGAAGCCAGCGCAATCACCAGCGGATGGAACGGACTCAAACCCGTGCCGCCCGGCGCGATCGCCGTGTCCCAGTCGGGTTCGGTGGTCGGCGAAGGCTGGCCCTTGGTCATGCCGTAGATGCGATTGTCCATCACGACATAGGTGAGGTCGATGTTGCGGCGGCAGGCGTGCAGGAAGTGATTGCCGCCGATCGAGAAGCCGTCGCCGTCGCCGCTCGCGACCACCACGGTGAGATCGGGCCGCGCCACCTTCAGGCCGGAGGCCAGCGCCAGCGAGCGCCCGTGCACGCCGTGGAACCCGTAGCAATTGGTGTAGGCGGGAATGCGCGAGGAGCAGCCGATGCCGGAGACGACGGCGATCTCCTCCGGCGACAGCCCGAGCTCGGCGAAAGCGCGCTGGAAGGCGAGCAGCACGGAATAGTCGCCGCATCCCGGACACCACACCGGCTTGACGGCGGACTTGTAGTCGGCGGGCTTGAAATCGCGCGCCGCGTCGGGAACCAGATTCATGACGATGCTCCCTTCCTGATGAGCGCCAGCGCCTCGCCGGGTCTGATCGGCAGCGGTCCTGGCCGCGCCACCGGCGTTACATCCGCCGGCAGCTCGTAATGCGCGCGCAAGAAGCGCCAGAATTGTCCGGAGTGGCTCTGTTCGACCACGATCAGCCGCTTGACGCCTTCGAGCGCGGCGGCGAGCAGCTTCGGCTGCGTCGGCGAAACGAGGCGCAGCGCAATCAGCTTGATCTTGATTCCCTCGGCGCGCGCCGCCTCGACCGCCTCGCGCAACGGCTCGGTCGACGAGCCCCAGGTGATGACCGCAAGCTCGCCCTCGCCCTCGATGTCCGCCCAGTGCGCGGAGAAGTCGTACACTTCGAGCTTGCGCTGGCGCTTGTCGAGCTGGCCGATATGGTCGTGCGCCTGGCTCGAGGGCGTGCCCTTCTGGTTGTGGGTGAGCCCGTCCGCCGTGTATTGCCCGCCCGGCGCGCCGGGCAGGGCCATGGGCGAGACGCCGCTCTCGGTGAGCGCATAGCGCGCGTAATTCTCCAGCTTGCCCTCGGCGACCAGGCGCTTCGTGGCGAAGGAGACGTCGGCCGGCTTGTCGACGACGACGCGCGCCTGGCCGAGCGACTGGTCGGACAGCATGATGACCGGCGTCTGCAGGGTCTCGGCGAGATGCACCGACCATTGCGCCGTCATCAGGCAATCGGAGACCGACAGCGGCGCGGTCACCACATGCGGCGCGTCGCCATGCAGCCCGTAGACGGCGATGTTGAGATCGCTCTGTTCGGATTTCGTCGCAATGCCGGTCGACGGGCCCGACCGCATGACGTCCACGACGACAACCGGCGTCTCGGAGGCGACCGCCAGCCCGAGCGACTCGATCATCAGCGACAGGCCGGGGCCTGCGGTGGCCGTCAGCGACGGCGCGCCGCCGAAGCTCGCGCCGATAATCATATTGATAGACGCGAGTTCGTCCTCCGCCTGCATCAGCACGCCGCCGCATTGCGGCAGCGCGCCGGCCATCCATTCCAGGATTTCCGTCGCCGGCGTGATCGGATAGCCGCCGACGAATTTCACGCCGCCCTTGATCGCGCCGAAGCCCGTCGCTTCGTTGCCGGTGATCGACCACCGCCCCCCCGGCGCCGCGCCGCTCAATGCAAGGCGCGGAACCTTCGCGTCCGGCGCATTGGCGGCGCCGAGCAGCACGGCCTTCTCGCTGGCGGCGAGAGCCTCCGGCTTCTTGCGGCCGATTGACGCAGCGACCGCTTCGACGATCGACGATTCCGGCAGGCCGATGACACGCGCCAGCGCCCCGAGGGCGATCATCGACACGCGGCCGCCGGGCACGGACTTGGCGAGCTTGGCCATCGGCAGCCAGGCGGCGGTCGCGCCCGACGCTTTCAGGAAATCCGGCAGGTCGCCGGCCGCCGAATCCGCGATGACGAGGCTTGCGGAATCCAGCGGCAATTCGGCCGCAAAGCGCTGGACATTGTCGAAATCGAGCGCGAGCAGGATGTCGAAGCGGTCGCCCGGACATTGCACGGGGCGCGTCGAGAGACGGATCATCGCCGCCGCCTCGCCGCCGCGAATCTGCGGACCCGTGGAGCGCGTCATCAGTCCGTAGAGGCCGCAACTCGTCGCAGCGTCCAGCAAGGTCTGGCCGGCGGTCATAACGCCGGCGCCTCCCGATCCTGTCAGCACGATGGAGAGACTGGGCGCAAAGCGCGATTGCGTCATGATGACCGCCTCCTTCTGTCGCCGTCCCGCAGCGGTGTTTTGCCGCTGCTTGTTCACAAGCCCGAAAATCGCGCTTGCTATTTTGGTATCTCAGTACTACTTTACCATCCAACGAACGTGATCGCAATGGCCAAAGGCCGGCGACACACAAATGGGGAAGCGGATGGGATCGGGCGTTTCGACGCAGAGCAGGACGATGACGGTCGCCTCGACCGGATCGATTTTGCGCGCGGCGGGATCTCGCAGCCGCATCTTCGGTGGAAGGTTTTACGACCGTGCGGAGATTACGCGCGCGGCAAGGGCTCACTGACTGCGACAGGACAAATCCGATGACTGCTCATCTCGTCGACCACGATATCGTCCCGCACTCCGAGGTCCCCGGCGTCATCTACGAGAAGCGGCCGGCCAAGCGCGCCGACGGCTCCGTCGCCGCAGGCCTCTACAACGCCTGGATCTGGCTCGATAATCCCAAGCAGTACAATTCCTACACGACCGACATGGTGAAGGGCGTCATTCGCGCCTTTCGCGCCGCCTCCAATGCGCGCGACGTCGTCGCGGTCGTGTTCACCGGCGTTGGCGACAAGGCCTTCTGCACAGGCGGCAACACCAAGGAATATGCCGAATATTACGCCGGCAACCCGCAGGAATACCGGCAGTACATGCGGCTGTTCAACGACATGGTGTCGGCCATTCTCGGTTGCGACAAGCCGGTCATCGCCCGCGTCAACGGCATGCGCATCGGCGGCGGCCAGGAAATCGGCATGGCCTGCGATTTCACCATCGCGCAGGACCTCGCCAAGTTCGGCCAGGCCGGCCCGAAGCACGGTTCGGCGGCGATCGGCGGCGCGACCGACTTCCTGCCGCTGATGGTCGGTTGCGAGCGGGCGATGGAATCCGGCACGCTCTGCGAGCCCTGGTCGGCGCACAAGGCCTATCGTCTGGGCGTCGCGCTCGACATCGTTCCCGCCCTGAAGGTCGACGGCAAATTCGTGCCGAACCCTCTCGTCGAGACGCAGCGCTATCTCGACGAGTTCGGCAAGATCGTGCACGGCGAGCCACTGACCGGCGAGGCCCTCAAGAAGGGCAAGGAGACGATGGCGCGCGGCGTGGTCGATCTCTCGCAGCTCGACATCAAGGTCGAGGCGCTCTGCACCAAGCTGCTGACCACATTCCCGGAGTGCCTGACCAAGAGCTTCGAGGAATTGCGCAAGCCCAAGATCGAGTCCTGGAACCGCAACAAGGAAGACAGCCGCGCCTGGCTCGCGCTCAACATGATGGCCGAAGCGCGCACCGGCTTCCGCGCCTTCAACGAAGGCCCGAAGGAAGACCGCGAAATCGACTTCGTCGCGCTGCGCCAGCGCCTCGCCTACGGCGAAGGCTGGACGGAAGCGATGATCGAGGAACTGATCCCGAAGGCGAAATCCGCATGAGCGCGCCCGTCAAGATCTGGTTCGAGAAGGAGGGCCGGCTGCTCCGGCTCCGCCTCGACCGGCCCAAGGCGAACATTCTCGACGCCGCGATGAACGCGGCGCTCGAGGAGGCGCTGACCAAGCACGGAGGCGCCTCCGAACTGCGCGCGATCATGATCGACGCGGCAGGCGGGCATTTCTCCTTCGGCGCCTCGATCGAGGAGCACATGCCCGACCAATGCGCGGCCATGCTCGCGGGCTTTCATCGCTTGGTCCTCAAGGTGTTCGGCTCCGACACGCCGGTGATCGCCGTCGTGCGCGGCCAGTGCCTCGGCGGCGGGCTGGAACTGGTCTCCGCCGCGCATCTGATCTTCGCCGGCGCCGACGCGAAGCTCGGCCAGCCCGAGATCCAGATCGGCGTTTTCGCGCCCGCGGCTTCCTGCCTCCTGCCCGAACGCGTCGGGCTGGCGGCCGCCGAAGACCTCCTGCTTTCGGGCCGCTCCATCGGCGCCGAGGAAGCGCTGCGCATCGGACTCGTCACCGCTGTCGCGGACGATCCGGAAGCTGAAGCTCTTGCCTATTTCGACAAGCACCTTGCGCCCAAGAGCGCGAAATCGCTGCGATACGCGACGCGCGCCGCGCGCGAAGGTCTCGTCGACCGCGTCGCGAACAAGCTCGCAGCGATCGAAAAGCTCTACCTCGACGAACTGATGACGACGTCGGACGCCCTCGAGGGTCTGACCGCTTTCATCGAAAAGCGCCCTGCGCGCTGGAAGGACGCCTGACATGCTCGACAAGCCGAATTCCACAACCGCCGATATCATCAGGCGCTGCGACGAACTCTTTACCGACCTCAATTTCACGCGGGCGCGCGAATGGAAGGCGGAAAAGCCCGGGCGCATCGTCGTCGGCTTCATGCCCTACTATGCGCCGCGCGAACTGGTGCACGCCGCGGGCGGCTTGCCGCTCGGCGTCTTCGGCGGCGGCGACCAGCTCGAAGTCATCCACGGCGACGCCTATTACCAGAGCTACATCTGCCGCATTCCGCGCTCGACCGTCGAACTCGGCGTGTCCGGTCGGCTCGATTTTGTCGACGGCATGATGTTTCCCTCGATCTGCGACGTCATCCGCAATCTCTCGGGCATGTGGAAACTCATGTTCCCGACCAAGGGCTCGCGCTACATCGACCTGCCGCACAATTTTGAGGACGATCTCGGCGGCGAGTTCTACGTGAGCGAATTGCGCGAAACCTGCCACTGGCTGTCGGAAATGACCGGCAAGCCGGTGACCGACGACGCTATCCGCGCCTCGATCGCCGTCTTCAACGAGAATCGGCGCCTCGTCCGCGAAGTCTACGAATTGCGGGCGGAAAAGCCGTGGAACGTGCCTTCGTCCGAACTGTACCTGCTGCTGCGCGCCGGCATGGTCATTCCCGTGGAAGAGCACAACGACATGCTGCGCGCCTATCTCGAGGCCGCGCGCAACCAGCAGCGGCCGGTCAAGGACAATTCGCGGGTGGTCGTCAGCGGCGCCTTCTGCGAGCAGCCGCCGCTCAACCTCATCAAGTCGATCGAGCTCGCCGGCTGCTACATCGTCGACGACGACTTCATCCTCGTCACGCGCTGGGAAAAATCCGACGTCAAGCTGGAGGGCGATCCGCTCAGGAATTTGAGCCAGGCCTACCTGCACGATTCCCAGTCGACGCCGCCGAAATACGAGCCCGACGAAGCCAAGAAGGGCCTCTATCTTGTCGACAGCGTCCGCAAGAACCGCGCCGAGGGCGTGATCTTCGCCATGACCAGCTTCTGCGATCCGGGATTGCTCGAGCGTCCGATGCTTCAGGCTGTGCTGAAGCGGCACGACATCCCGCAGATCGCGTTCAAATACGCGGAGAATTCCGGGCAGATGCAGCCCATTCGCGAACAGGCCGGCACTTTCGCCGATTCGATCAAACTGTGGAGCGGAGCATGACAGTCATCGCGCGGCCCAAGGCCAAACCTGCTGACGCCATCAAGGACGCCTCGATGACGAAGCAGAAGGAGATGATGAACGGTCATTACGACCGTCTCGCCTCCGCGAAGGAAACCGGCGCCAAGGTGGCGGCGACTTTCGTGCCCGGCAATCTCAACGAATTGCTGATGTGCTTCGACCTCGTCAACAATCTGCCCGAGGTCAACGCCATCCAGAACGGCCTGCGCCGCCAGAGCGGCGCCTATGTGATGGAAGCGGAAAAGCAGGGGCATTCGGAAGACGTCTGCACCTACGTCAAGTCCGACATCGGCATGATGGCGAAAGGCAATATCGGCCCGAACGGCAAGAGACTGCCCGACCCCGACGTATTGCTGCTCTCCTACACCGGCTGCTTCACCTTCATGAAGTGGTTCGAGCTGCTGCGCAAGGAGTACGGCTGCGAGACGATCATGTTCCAGACGCCGTACATGGCGGACGGCAAGATCACCAAGGACATGATCACCTATATGGTGAAGCAGCTCAAACAGGACGTGATCCCGAAGCTCGAGAAGGTGTCGGGCGTCAAGTTCGACATCGATCGCCTGCGCGAATATCTGAAGAAGTCCGCCAAGGCCGAGGACGATCTGGTCGCGGTGCTGCAGGCGGCCAAGAACAAGCCCTCGCCGATCGACGCCTATTTCGGCGGCATCTACTACATCGGGCCGATCTTCGGCGCCTTCCGCGGCACGGATGAGGCGATCGACTACTACCGCTTCCTGCGCGAAGAGGTCGAGGAGCGCGTCCGCCTGGGCAAGGGTCCGGTGACGCCCGAAGGCGACATGCCGAAAGAACGTTATCGGCTCGTCGTGGAGGGACCGCCGAACTACACCAACTTCCGGCAGTTCTGGAAGATGTTCTACGACGAGGGCGCGGTCGTCGTGGCGTCCAGCTACACCAAGGTCGGCGGCACCTACGATTTCGGCTTCCGCCACAATCCGGACCAGCCGCTGGAGACGCTCGCCGAATATTGCCTCAACGTCTACACGAACCGGAACCTGCCGATGCGTGTCGACATGCTCGAGAACTATGTGAACGAGTACGAGGCGGACGGCCTGCTGATCAACTCGATCAAGAGCTGCAATTCGTTCTCGGCCGGACAATTGCTCATCATGCGCGAGGTCGAGAAGCGCACCGGCAAGCCGGCGGCCTTCATCGAGACGGATCTGGTGGACCCCCGCTACTTCTCCGCCGCCAACGTCAAGAACCGCCTGGAAAGCTATTTCCAGATGGTCGAGCAGAAGCGCGCCGGCGCGCGCGCCGCCTGAGGAGACATCATGCGCACCTTTATCGGCATCGATCTCGGCTCGACCACCACCAAGGCGGTCCTGCTCGACGAGAACCGCGACGTCATCGGCCGCGGCATCACCAACTCGCGCTCCAACTACGGAACGGCGGCGCGCGTGGCGAGCGAGGAGGCGCGCATCGACGGGCGCTTCACCCTGTTCCGCCGCGCGCTGCACGCGGCCGACCCCGGCCATGAGCGCGTGCAGGACTTCCTCGGCGCGCTGGAGCGCAACTTCCGCCTCGTGCAATTCCTCGAACAGCTCGATGATCTCGAGGAAACCTGCAACGGGCAGTTGAAGGGAGAGCGTTTTGCCGCGCTCGCCAGCGGCCTGCGGGAAGCGCTGTCGGAAGTCTTCCGTCGCTTGCGTCAGGAAGCGCCGGACCTCTATGCGCCCGGCGCCAAGCGCAAGTCCGACTTCTTCCGCGACATCGCCGGCTCGCGCTTCCACGCGCATGCCGAAAATGTGGCGAAGGAAGCTGGCGTGCCGCACGACGTGCTGCTCAACGCCTACGACAAGTCGATCATCGAAGTCGAGAACCGGCCGCCCGGCGGAGACCTTTCGGAGAAGTTCCGTCGCGCCATGGGACGCGTGCTGGAAAACGACCCGCACGTCATCGACGGCGAGAAGGACGTCGCCGATGTCATCGAGAGGACGCTCGGCGTCGAGCTCGAGGAGACCTATCTCGTCGGCACCGGCTACGGCCGCGTGACCCTGCCGTTCTCGAAGGAGCACATCCGTTCCGAGATCCTGTGTCACGGCCTCGGCGCGCACATGATGTATCCCAGGACGCGCACCGTGCTCGACATCGGCGGGCAGGACACCAAGGGCATCCAGATCGACGAGCACGGCATCGTCGAAAACTTCCAGATGAACGACCGCTGCGCTGCGGGCTGCGGCCGTTATCTCGGCTATATCGCGGACGAGATGAACATGGGCCTGCACGAGCTCGGCCCTCTCGCCATGCAGTCCAACCGGCCGGCGCGCATCAATTCGACCTGCACGGTGTTCGCAGGCGCCGAGTTGCGCGACCGCCTGTCGCTCGGCGAGAAGCGCGAGGACATTCTCGCGGGTCTTCACCGCGCGATCATCCTGCGCGCGATTTCGATCATCTCGCGCTCCGGCGGCGTCACCAACGAATTCACCTTCACCGGCGGCGTCGCCAAGAACGAGGCGGCGGTGCGCGAATTGCGCAAGCTGCTGAAGGAGAATTACGGAGAGGTGACGATCAACATCGATCCGGACTCCATCTACACCGGCGCGCTCGGCGCGTCCGAATTCGCGCGTCGCGCGGTCATGGCCTGAGGGAGGGTTTCATGCCGATCACATCGGGCATCGACGTTGGAACGGGCGCGATCAAGGTCGCCGTCTTTGACGTGTCGGAGGGCAAGGAGACGTGTCTCGCCAAGCGCGTCGAGCGCCTGCGCCAGCGCGATCCGCTGGTCCTGTCTGCGCAGCTCTATGACGATACGCTGAGCGGGCTCGGCCTGAAGCGCGCCGACGTCGCCTATTGCGCGACGACGGGCGAGGGCGAGGCGCTCGAGTTTCATACGGGTCACTTCTATTCGATGACCACGCATGCGCGCGGCGCCGTCTATCTGCAACCGGAGGCGCGCGTCGCCCTCGATACTGGCGCCTTGCACGGCCGCGCCATCCGCATGGACCAGCGCGGCAAGGTGCTCAACTACAAGATGACCAGCCAGTGCGCGTCCGGCTCCGGCCAGTTCCTGGAGAATATCGCGCGCTACCTCGGCATCGCCCAGGACGAAATCGGCTCGCTGTCCAAACAGGCCGACAATCCCGAAAAGGTCTCCGGCATCTGCGCGGTGCTGGCGGAAACGGACGTCATCAACATGGTGTCGCGCGGCATCACCGCCCCGAACATTCTCAAGGGCATTCACGAATCGATGGCCGACCGCCTCGCCAAGCTGCTCAAGACCATCGGCGGCCTCGACGGCGTGATCCAGATGACCGGCGGCCTGGCGCTCGACGCCGGTCTCGTCGAAGCCATGAAGGAAGCGCTGGCGCGCGAGAAGGTGGCGGCGCCCATCGAATCTCACCCGGACGCGATATTCGCCGGCGCGATCGGCGCAGCGCTCTGGGGCGCGTTCCGCCACGAAAAACTCGCGCGGCATGCCGAAGCCGCCTGAACGACGACGGGAGAATTGACCCCATGGCCCTGCTCATCAACGAAGACTGCACCGCCTGCGACGCCTGCAAGCCGGCCTGTCCGAACGAGGCGATTTCCTCCGGCGATCCGATCTACATCATCGATCCGATGAAATGCACGGAATGCGTCGGGGCCGCCGACGAGCCGCAGTGCCGCCTTGTCTGCCCGGCCGCCTGCATCGTCGCCAATCCCGATTGGGAGGAGAGCCCGGAAGAGCTGCAGGACAAGTACGACCAGTTGCATTCCTGAGCGCCCGCCGCTCCTGCGCAGCCACAGCTTATTTCAAAACAACGCCCGAGCGGGCTTGATCTCGCTCGGGCGATCTCGCATCGTCTGCCGAAATCAACGACGCGCGTTTCGCGCATCGAAACGGGAGACGCTCATGCTCAATCGTCGCGCCTTTACGGCGGGAGCCTCCGCGGCTGCGCTCGGCGCCGTCGCCTCGCCCTATGTCCAGCGCGCCGGCGCGGCCGAGGCGCCGATCAAAGTCGGCGTCATCAATTCCATGAGCGGCTCGTACGCCGCCTATGCCCAGGAAGGCGACCCGGCCTTTCGCTACGTGATCGAGAAGATCAATCAGGGCGGCGGCGTCAAGAGCCTCGGCGGCGCCAGGATCGAACTGGTCTTCGCCGACGATACGAGCCAGCCGGCGCGATGCGCGACCGAAGTGCGTCGCCTCGTGACGGAGGAAAAGGTCGATCTGCTGACGGGCACGATGCTGTCCTCGCAAATGCTCGCCATCTCGCCCGTGCTCGACGAATTGCAGACGCCCTGCCTCTCGGTCTGGGCCGGCGGCTCGAAATCGCCGTGGCTCTATACGCTCGGCTACGACTACGACCGCGGCTACGCCAAGACGATGGCCGATTTCGCCATCTGGCTGCGCGACAAGAACGGATTTGCGATCAAGACCTGGTCGCCCTGCTATTCGAACTACGAGGCGGGCCAGCAGGTGAACAAGCACCTGCTGAAGCGCATGGGAGACGCGGGCTTCAAGACGCTCGAGGAGGCGCCGCTCGACACCAAGGCGCAGGACCAGACCGCGGCGATGATCCGCATCCGTTCCGCCAAGCCCGATCTGGCGCTGGGCCTCGTGACGCCGCGCGATGGCCTGCTGCTGCATCAGGCGCGCTACAATCTCAACTATCACGGTTCGATCTTCGCCGGCGGCACCGGCGGCTACAGCGATCTCTCGCTGTGGCGCGACCTGTCGCCCGATATCGCCAAGGCGGTTTTGACCCGCAATTTGTTCGCCATGACCGGCTTCAGCCCTTCGGCGAAGATGCCGTCGATGCAGGCGATCGTGACGGAGCTGCGTGATCAGGCGAAGCTTCAGCGCATCGGCCAGGCGGCGATGCAGTCCGCACAGGCGGCGCGCGTCCTTCAACGGGCGATTGAAGCCGCGGGTTCGCGCGACAAGAAGGCGCTTCTCGAAGGGTTCAAGAAGGTCGACATCAAGTACGGCGATCCCGACCTCTATGTCGCCAAGCCCGCCGGCGTGAAATTCGCGGAAGACCGGCTGCTCGAGGACGGCTCGGCCTTCTTCGTGCAATGGATGGAGGACCAGAGCCAGCAGGTTCTGTTCCCCGAGCAGTTCGCCAACGCGCAGCCGCGCCCGCGCGCCTGAACGGATAAAGACAAGAAACGCAGCGGGCAGGGGAGGGGTCTTGGCGATCCTCGAAGTCGAAGGCGCGACAAAACGGTTTGGCGGCCTGGTCGCCGTCGATTCCGTTTCGTTCAGCGTCGAGAAGGGCGAAATTCTCGGCATCATCGGACCGAACGGCGCCGGCAAGACGACGCTGTTCGGCCTGATCTCCGGCTTCTTGCCGCCATCGGCCGGCGATGTCCGGTTCGAGGGCCGTTCGATCGTCGGCACGCCGCCGCATCTGCTGGTTAAGGATGGCCTCGTGCGTTCCTTCCAGATCGTGCAGACCTTCGCCGACATGTCGACGCTGGATGTCGTGACGACGGCGGCGCTCGTGCGCCGCCCGCTGCGCGAGGCGATCGACTATGCCGCGCTGATCCTCGCGCGCGTCGGCCTCTCCGGCAAGGAGTTGCTGACGCCGAAACAGCTCTCGCTGCAAGACAAGAAGCTTCTGGAAGTCGCCAAATGCGTGGCGACGGACCCGCGGCTCATCCTGCTGGACGAGGTCATGGCCGGCCTGACCCTCGCCGAGACCGAAGCGCCGCTCGCCGTGGTGCGTGAACTCAATGCGCAGGGCGTCACCATCGTCATGATCGAACATGTCATGCCCGTCATCATGCGCGCCGCCCATCGCATGATCGTGCTCAATTTCGGCGCCAAGATCGCGGAGGGAACGCCGCAGCAGATCCTCGAGGACAAGGCCGTGAAGGACGCTTATTTCGGGGATCACATCGATGCTTGAGATGCAGGGCGTCACCGCTGGCTACGACGGCGTCCCCGTCCTGCGCGACGTGTCGATCAATGTCGGGCGCGGCGAGCTCGTCGGCCTGCTCGGCGCCAACAACGCCGGCAAGTCGACGCTCATCAACGTCATCTCGGGCACGGTTCCGATCATGTCCGGCCGCCTGATGTTCGATGGCGAGGACATATCGAAGGTCGCCGCGCAGCGTCGCGTCGAACTCGGCCTCGTGCAGGTGCCCGAGGGCCGTCTCGTCTTTCCGCAGATGAGCGTCCGCGAGAACCTGCTGCTCGGCGGTTACAATCGCAAGGCGCGGCCGGAACGCGCGGGAAATATGGACCACGTCGTTTCGCTCTTTCCGCGCCTCGGCGAGCGTCTCGGCCAGCTCGCCGGCACGTTGAGCGGCGGCGAACAGCAGATGGTGGCGATCGGACGTGGACTCATGGCCGGCGCGCGCCTGTTGATGCTGGACGAACCCTCGCTCGGCCTGTCGCCGCTTTTCGTGCAGTTCATTTTCGAGATCATCGACAGGCTGCACGCCGAAGGCATGACCATCCTGCTGGTCGAGCAGAACCTGTCGTTGACCGTGCGACACGCCGACCGCTGCTACGTGCTGGAGCGCGGCGTCGTCGCGGTCGAGGGGCCGTCCGCGACCGTCGCCGAAGACCCGCGCACACGCGCCGCCTACCTGGGGATGTGAGATGGACGAACTTCTCCAGGCGCTCGTGCAGGGCTTCTTTGTCGGCAGCGCTTACGGACTGCTCGCGCTCGGCATGGGCCTCGTCTACGGCGTCAGCGGCATCGTGAATTTCGCGCATGGCGATTTCGTCTCGCTCGGCATGTATCTCTGCCTTGCGCTCTTCACCGCCTTCGCGCTGGACCCGTACATTTCCGTCATCATTACCGTGCCGATCATGATCGCGCTCGGCGCGCTCGTGTACCGGTTCCTGATCAAGCCCATCGCCGGCCGGCAATTGCTGATGGTGATCCAGTTGACGCTGGGCGTCGCGCTGCTCATCCAGAACGGACTGATGATGGTTTTCGGCGGGCAGCCGACGCGCGCTCCCTCGATGATCGAATCGAAGCTGTTCCTCGTCGGCGACGTCGTCATTCGCGGCGCGCATCTCGTCGCCTGCATCGTCTCCTTCGCCCTCGCCATATTGCTCTACGTCATGCTGCAGTCGACCGACACCGGCCGCGCGATCCGCGCCGTTCAGCAGGAGCCGCGCGCCGCCGCGCTCATGGGCGTGGACGTGGGGCGCGTTCAGGTCATGACGTTTGCGATCGGCGTAGGCGTCCTCGCCATCGCCGCTGCGCTGCTCCTGCCCGGGCTACCGATCCAGCCGACGCAGGGCCTGCGCTTCACCGTCATCACCCTGCTTGTGTTCGTGCTCGGCGGCATGACGAATTTTGTCGCCATCATGCTCGGCGGCATCGTCATCGGCGTCGCAGAAGCCATCGGCACGATCTACATGACGCATACGCTCGGGCAATTGCTGCCCTATCTCATCTTCGTGGCCATCATGCTGTTCCGCCCGCAGGGCTTGGTGTGGAGGAGCTGACATGCGCCCCGATTTCTGGCCTACCCTGCGTTCGCCGCTTCCCTGGATCGTGCTCGCCTTGGCGGCGACCATGCCTTTCCTGCTGCCGAACTACTACCTGCATATCCTGACCATCACGCTGGTCTATGCTGCGCTGGCCTCGGCTTGGAACATCGTCGGCGGCATTGCCGGGCAGATATCGCTGGCGCATTCGCTGTTCGTCGGCGCCGGCGCCATGCTGGCGAGCGCGCTGCTCGTCAAGCTCGGCGTCAACATGTGGCTCGGGATGATCGTGGCGGCCGCTGTCTCGGCCGCGATGGGCGCTGCCATATCCTTCATCGACTATCGCTTTCGCCTCGGCCATCTCTCCTTTGCGCTCATCACCATGGCCTTCGCGGAAATGGCGGAGATCTACGTCACGAACACCGAATTCCTCGGCGGCGCCTCCGGCCTTTTCCTGCCGAAGGATCAGGGCGCCCTGCTTGCCTTCCAGTTCGGCGGCATCAGCGGAATCTACTGGATCATGCTGGCTGTGGCGGCGCTCTGCGTGCTCGTGAATTTCGCGATCCTGTCGTCGCCGCTCGGCTACAACCTGCGCTCGATCCGCGACAACGAGAACGCCGCCCAGGCGATCGGCGTCGGCCTCCTGCGCAACAAGACGCTGGCGATGACCATCTCCGCCGTCCTGACCTCGATCATCGGCACGATCTACGCGCGCTATCTCGCCTTCGTCGATCCTTATCTGCTCGTGTCGCCGGTTCTCACCATCGAGATCGTGCTCTTCGCCACCGTCGGCGGCCTCGGCACTGCGCTCGGCCCCGCGCTCGGCGCCTTTCTGCTTGCGCCGCTCGGCGAAATCCTGCGTGGCCAGCTCGGCGGCTTTCTTCCGGGTTTCCACTATTTCGTCTACGGCCTCGTCGTCGTCGGCGTCATTCTACTGTTGCCGGCCGGCGTGTGGCCGTCGCTGCGCGCGCGGTTTGCGCGAAAGGCGCCGGCGTAGCTCTGCAAGCTGCCCGCTTGTCATTGCGAGCCCGACAGAAATCGGCTGTTGCCGCTTTCGTCTGAAAGCGAAGCAATCCATCTACCGGGACTTCATCCAGGTCCGGTGGATGGATCGCCACGTCGCTTCGCTCCTCGCGACGACGGAAGAGCGTCTACGCAAAGCTCCGCAGCGAGGGCAGGATCCGCTTGTCGATCATGGCGGCGAACAGGTCGCGGAACATGTCTTCCGTATCGATGCAATCGCCGAAGCCCGCCTGCCGGATCTTGATCGTGCTGACGAGCGCCGGCGGCGCGGGGCGATCGGTCAGCGACGCCATGCAATAGTCGGCATATTCGGCGGAGCGGCCGAGCAGCTTTTCGATATCGGGCTCGACCAGCCCATTCCGCTTGGCAATCGAACGCCAGATGTGCGCGCGCTCCTGCAGGTAGCCGGCAAGGCGAAGGGCTTCCGGCTCGCCAGCGGGAATCGACAGCGCCCCGGCGATCGCAGGCCAGACGTTCCGCCAGACGAAAACGTCGCCGTTTGTCACGTTGAACGTCTCGCCGCGCGCGGCGGGCGCGTCCGCCGCCCAGGCGAAGGCGCGCGCCAGCAGTCGCGCGTCCACGGCCTCGAGCAGGTAATCCGAGCCGCCGGGATAGGAGAAAGGCAGTCCTTCCGCGCGCCGGATCGCCGCATAGGCGCCGAGCGCGGTCATGATGTTCATCGCAGCGCCGACGGCGTCGCCGAAGACGATCTGCGGACGAAAGATCGTGAAGCCGATATTCTTGCGCATGGCGATATCGCGCAGAAAGTCCTCCTGCAGCCAGTAGAAATTGGCGTGATCGTCGCGCGGCCAGCGCTCGCGCGCCGGCACGGCGATGCGATGCAGATGCACGCCATAGGCCTTCGTTCCCTGCAGGAGCGAAACATGTTCCAGGCCGCCGAGCGCGGCGAGCGGTTCGACGAGATTGCGCAGCATGGCGAGATTGGTCGACATCTGCTCCGGGTCGCGCCAGCCTGCGACCAGGGCCGGCTTCTCGTACAATGCGGCATAGACCACATGCGTAATGCGCGGCATGGCGGCGACGGCGGCGCGGCAGGCCGCCGCGTCGGCAAGGTCCAGCGCAACATGCCGCCATGTTCGCGAAGCGCGCACCAGCGGCGCGCGGCGAGACACTGCAATCGTCGACCAGTTCGGCAGCTTGGCGAAATGCTCGACGGCCGCTTGCCCGACGACCCCGGACGCTCCGGCGATCAGAATCGACCTGGTCATCGCGCTCACACCACGGCGACCGGCGTCGCCGGCGAACCGACAGCGCCCGGCAGGCGCAGCGGCGGCGCGGTCAACTGGAAGCGCCAGCGATCGTGCGCGGCCAGCCATTGCGCGAGTTCGGTGAAATACCAGAGCTCCCCGAGATGCACGCCCTGCTTGAACAGGCAGTGATTGTGGAGCGGCAGCATGGGGAATGAATCGCCCTCCGCCGGACGCGGCGGAAAGACTTCAACGGCAAGACTGTCGGAGCAGATGGCGACGAGATCGGTGTCGCTGATCCATTGCAGCAACCTCGCGTCGCGCCCGTCGAGCGCGGCGCAGGAGGAATGCAGCACGTTCACGTCCGGCTGCCGGTTCATCTCCATGATGAGATCGCCATAGCCGGTATAGAGGCAAAGAAAGTCGCCGGCCTCGACGCCGACCTTCTGCGCATCGAGCGCGCACATGAGATCGTCGTAGCCGACAAAGGCCTTCTTGCGGCCGTAGATGCGGTGAAGATCGACAAGCACGCCGCGGCCCTGCACGCCGGCGGCGGCGAAATTCTCGACGCCGAGTTTATGCGCGCCGAACCCGTCGCTGGCGTCCTCGGGACCGACCAGATCCACGCCGCCGCGATAGCCGTTGTAGTAGACCTTCTCAGGCACGCCGTCGCCATCGGCGTCGAACATCTGCCCGACATGGCTCAGACCGTCCCATTGCGTTGAATATTGCAGGTACAGCAGCACCGCGTCGTCGCAGACGACGTCGCAATATTCCGCGCAGATATGGGAGAGCTTGAAGTTGAAATTATAGGCCGCGCCGCCACGCTTCTCGTATTGCAACTGCGGCGGCTTGCGATGCGCAAATATCGCGTTGCCGCCGGGATAGTCGAGCGGCAGGCTGAGCGTGAAGGCGACGCCTTCCTTCACTTCGCGCGCCGCGGCGACGCGTCGCTCCGGCGTCAGCAGGTTCATCTTGCCGCGCTGGTCGTCGTCGCCGAAGCGGCCCCAGTTGGAGCCTTCGGGACGGTTGATCCATCGTTTGCCGGTCATTGTGAATCCTTCTCGGAGTCTTCAACGTCGTCCCGGCCGAAACGCAGCGAAGAGCCGGGATCCAGAACGAAAACGTCCCGCTGGATCCCGGATCGACGGCCGCGCCGTCGTCCGGGATGATAGTGCGGGCCCGCGCGGCTGCGCGGCGTCATTTCTTCATGAAGGCTGCGATCCGTTCCTGCGAATCCGGCCCACGCCCTTCGGTCTTGTAGATCTCGTGCGCCAGCCCCGCCTCGAGCGTCAGCCCCTCGGTGTCGACGATCAGCTTCTTGTTGGCGCGGTGGCTGAACCAGGAATTGCCGAGAATCTCCTTCGTCAGTTTTTCCACCTTTGCGTCGAAGGCGTCGTCGGCAAAACAGAAATTGGCGAGTCCCATCGCTTCCGCCTGCGCGCCGGAATAGGTTCGGCTCGTGAACATCATCTCCTTCGCTTTCGCCGCGCCGACGCGCCGCGGCAGGCGCTGGCTCATGCCCCAGACCGGCGTCAGCGACCATTTTCCGTGCGTGTCGCCGAACCTGGCGTTGGCGGACGCGGCGATCAAGTCGCCGGCAAGCGCCAGCTCCAGCCCGCCCGTGTAGCAATGGCCGTGCACCGCAGTGATGACGGGCTGCGGCAGGTTCGCCAGCTTCTCGATCGTCTCGCCCTGAAACCAAGGCTTTGGCGGCTTGGCGCCGGCGGCGATGTCGTTGAGATCGTTGCCGGCGCAGAAGCACTTGCCGGCGCCGCGCAACAGGACGAGGCCGACGCTCTCCGTCTGCTGCGCAATGGCGTCGACATGCGCGCGCAGCAGCATGAACATTTCGACGGTCAGCGCATTGAGCTTGTCCGGCCGGTTGAGCGTGAGAATGGCCGCGCCGTTCCGGTCTTCGCGCGTGACGCTCGGCTGCATTGTCGTTTCTCCTCGCGATCAAAGGCCGGGGATGCGCTGGCCGCCGCCATGCACGTTGATCTTCTCGCCGCTGATGTAGCTGGCGTAGGGCGAGACGAGAAAGCGCACCGCGTTGGCGATGTCCTGCGGCTGGCAGACCCGGCCATAGGGCATGTGCCTGTCGAGCGCATGAATGTCGTCGATGCCGGCCGCGCCCTTCACGAGCCGCGTCCCCATGTCGGTCTCGACCAGGCCCGGCGCGACGATGTTGACATGGACGCCGTGCGGACGCTCCTCGTTGGACAGCGTCAGCGCCAGCGCTTCCATCGCCGCCTTCGCCATGTTGTAGGGCGCGCCATTGGCCGCCATCTTCAGCGTCGCCACGCTCGAGATCATCACGATGTCGCCGCGCGGGCGCGTGCGCATCGATGGAATGATGCGGCGGCTGAGCCAGTGCGGCGCCATGGCGTGCACGGTCAGCAGGCGCGCGATTTCCTCCGGCTCGGTATCGAGCACCGAGCGCCCGCGCGACGCGATGCCGGCGTTGTTGACGAGAATGTCGACGAAGCCGAAATCGGCGATTGCGCGATCGGCCATGGCGACGACCTGCTCGTGGTTCTCCATCGACGCCGAATAGGCCTTCGCGCGCACGCCGGCGGCTTCCAGCGCCTTGACCGAGTCCTTTGCCGAATCCTCGTCGCGGCGATAGCCGACCGCGACATCCGCGCCGTCCTCGGCCAAAGCCATGGCGATCGCCCGGCCGATGCCGCGCGATCCGCCCGTCACCAGCGCCACGCGCCCCTTCAGCGGCTTCGCGACCGTTCCATTCATGCGTTTCGCTCCCCTCGGTTCATTTTGTCCGCGCCATTGTCGCGCATGTGGACGAGCTGCGAAACCATGTCCGCGCGCATGGCGGGTCTGTGCGGCGGCGCGCGATTCCGCGTCGCGGAACCGGCGCGGCCCTGCTATAAACTTGTTTCAAACGGGCGAAGCGCCTCGGGGAGGATTTCATGTTCGACAAGCTCTTTTCGCTCGAAGGCCGCGTCGCCGTCGTCACCGGCGGTTCGCGCGGCATCGGCCGCATGATCGCCGAAGGCTTTCTCAGCTACGGCGCCGCGCGGGTCTACATCACCGCGCGCAAGGCCGCGGCCTGCGATGCGGCCGCGAAGGAAATGACCGCGCTCGGCAAGGGCGAATGCGTCTCCATCCCCTGCGATCTCTCGACTCTCGAAGGCATACAGTTTTTCGGCAAGGCGCTGGCCGAGCGCGAGAAGGCAATCGACATTCTTGTCAACAACGCCGGCGCGGCCTGGGCGGCCGACTTCGACGAGTTTCCGGAAAAGGGATGGGACAAGGTCGTCGATCTCAACCTGAAGACGCCCTTCTTCCTCGCCAAGGAACTGGCGCCGCTGCTGCGCGCCGGCGCCAGCGCGCAGCGGCCGGCCAAGCTCATCAACATCGCCTCCATCGACGGCATCTTCGTCAATCCGCTCGAAACCTATCCCTATGCGGCGAGCAAGGCGGGCCTCATCCATCTCACGCGGCGCATGGCCGTGCGCCTCATCAAGGATCACATCGTCGTCACCGCCATCGCGCCCGGCCCCTTCCAGTCCGACATGAACACGGCGGCGCGCGATCACGCGGACATCGTCGCGGCGCGCGTGCCGGCGGGCCGCATCGGCCTGCCCGAGGACATGGCGGGCGCGGCGATCTTCCTCGCTTCGCGCGCCGGAGACTATGTCGTCGGTTCGACGGTCACGGTTGACGGCGGCGTCGCGTTCGGTCGCGCGGGCTTCGAGGGCGGCGGCTGGAGCGAGTGAGCGCCCGCCGCAAGGGATGAAGGAGGAACGCATGGGCGCCGTCAACCGGCAGGTGCTTCTCGTCGAGAAGCCGACGGGCAAGCTGTCGCCGTCGAATTTTCGTCTCGCGCAATCCAGCATTCCCACGCCCGCCGAGGGCGAGGCTTTGTTGCGCGTCAGATATATTTCGCTCGACGCCGCCAATCGCGCCTGGATGCAGGGCGCGACCTATCGTTCGGCGGTGGACGCCGGCAGCGTCATGGCTGGCGGCGCGATTGCCGAAGTCGTGGAGTCCAGGGCGCCGGGCTTCGCCAAGGGCGACCTCGTCTTCGCGGACACAGGGTGGCAGGATTATGCGGCGCTGTCGGCAAGGCAGCTCATCAAGGTTCCGCATGTCGAGCCGATGACGCATCTGCTGAGCGTCTACGGCATCGCCGGCCTCACCGCCTATTTCGGCCTGCTGCGCGTCGGCGAGCCGAAGGCCGGCGAAACGGTGGTCGTCTCGGCGGCGGCGGGTTCGGTCGGTTCGCTCGTCGGACAGATCGCCAGGATCAAGGGATGCCGTGTCGTCGGCATCGCCGGCGGCGCCGACAAATGCGCCTGGCTGAAAAGCGAACTCGGCTTCGACGAGGCGGTCGATTACAAGGCCGGCAATCTCTACGCCGCTCTGAAGGCCGCCGCGCCGAAGGGCGTCGACGTCTATTTCGACAATGTCGGCGGCGAGATTCTCGAAGCCTGCCTGCCGCTGATGAACATGCGCGGCCGCATCGCCTGCTGCGGCGCGGTTTCGGCCTATGACGGCGCGCCGCCGGCGGCGGGACCGCGCGGCCTGCCGGGGCTTCTGGTGGTCAAGCGCCTGCGGATGCAGGGCTTCATCGTCATGGATTACTACGACGAGCGCGAGGCCGCGCTGGCCGACCTGCAGAAATGGGTCGCCGAAGGCAGGCTCAAGGTGCAGGAAGACGTGATCGACGGGCTGGAGAATACGCCCGCCGCGCTCATCGGGCTGCTGGCGGGCGAGAACCGCGGCAAGCGCATGGTGAAGGTCGCCTGAGGGCGGCCTTGCATTTCACGCAGCGTCGCCCAGCTTGAACACGCGCCGCGCCGTCCCCGAAAGGAAGGCTTCGCGCTGCGTCTCGTCCAGGCCCAGTCCGTCGAGGCCTTGCAGGCATTGCGCGGGCGCGATCATCGGCCAGTTGGTGCCGAACATCACGCGGTTGCGGCCGACGCCTTTCATCCACGTCACGAAGCCTTCGGGCAGGCGGCGCAGCGTATAGGCGGACGTGTCGACATAGAAGTTCGGAAACTTCACCGTCATGGTCGTGAGTTCGTCGAGCCAGGGGAAGCCGACATGGCCCCCGACCACGACGAGTTCGGGGAAGTCGAGCATGACCTCCTCGAGGTAGGGGATCATGCGGCCGGTGTCCGAGCGCCGCAGCGGGCCCGTGTGGCCGATCTGCGTGCAGAACGGAACGCCGGCGTCGATGCAGGCCGCATAGATCGGATAATAGCGCCGGTCGTTCGGCGGCAGCCCCCACAGCCAGGGCACGACGCGCACGCCGACGAAGTTCCGGCCGTCGACCAGACGGCGTATCTCCCGCACGGATTCCATGGGGCGTTCGAGATCGACCGTCGCAAGCCCCCGGAAACGCCGCGGGGCGGCCTCGATCTGGCGGGCGACTTCCTCATTCGTGATGAGATCGCCCTCGGGACCATGCCATGCGGAAAGAAGCGCGATATCGACCCCTGCGTCGTCCATCGCGTCAAGCGTCGAGCGCGGCGTCTGCAGCCCGCGCCCGTCCTCCTGCTTCGTCCAGCGCAGGAGCGTCTGCATCCACGGCCGCTTCGCCATGCGCTCCGTGGTGATTTGCGCCCACACGTCGATCGCGCCCATGCCGGCCTCCCTATTGCTTCACTACTGAAGTATATGGCCGATGGCGGCGCCACGGCAAGTCGGCTAGAACGGCGTATGCCCACAGCTCAGAGGCTGCGCCTCTACCACAAGCTGCAGATCGCCGCGCACCGCCTGCAGACGGAGGCGGACCGCGCCGTTCAGCAGGCCGCGGGGATCACCGCGGCGCAATCGGCCGTTCTGGCGCTGGTGGCCCGCGCAAAGGGCGAGGCGACGCAGCGGGCGGTGGCGATGCAGCTCGGCATCAACGAATCCGCCGTCACCGCCATGACGGCGCGGCTGATCGCCCAGGGTCTGCTCGAGCGCAGGCGCGATCCCGACGATGCGCGCGCCTGGCGTCTCGCCCTGACGCAGGGCGGCGAGGCGGCGATGAAGCGAATTGCGCGCCCGTTCGGCGCGATCAACGCGCGGATCGAGAAGCGGCATTCGGATGAGGAGCTGGCTCTGCTGGCCGACATGCTCGAACGCATCGCCTTGGAATTCGGGAAGGCGTCCGACTAGCGCGGCGGCTCGCCGTCGATGACTTCGAAATGCGCGAATTCGAAGCCGGGCGCGACCGTGCAGCCGACCAGCGTCCACGCGCCCAGCGCGCGCGCCGCCTGCCAGGCGCCGGCCGGCACGATCGCCTGCGGGCGTTCGCCGGCCGCAAGGTTTGCGCCGAGAAGATGCGTCGAACGCGCGCCGTTCTGTTCGATCGCCAGTTCCAGCGGCGCGCCGGCGTAGTAGTGCCAGCCCTCCGCGGCGTCCACCCTGTGCCAGCGCGAGGGCCGTTCCCCCGTCAGCAGGAAATAGATGGCCGTCGAGGCCGCGCGGCCCGCAACCGTCCGGGGGTCGCGAAAGGTTTCGCGGAAGTGCCCGCCCTCGGGATGCGGTTTGAGATCGAGCAGATCCACGATCGTGGCCGCGCTCATCGATGGAATATCGTTCGGCGATCCCGCCATGCCGGTCTCCTGTCGTCGGCCTCGCCCTTTAATCGCCGCGATGTCTGAGGTAAACTGCGGGCGATGCGCATGAAGTCCGCCATATCCAGAGGCGCTCCCGCCGTTCTCCTGCTTGCGGGCCTGACCGGGCCGGCTGCCGCATGGGAAGTGATCAACAACGGTCTGCCGACCTTCGCCGCTGCGGAATCCTTTGCCGCCGGCTCCGGCGGCGCCGAACAGGTCGCCGGCCTGAAGTTCGAGACGATCAAGGGCTGGAATCCCGGCTACAATTATCGCTTTGGCGGCAAGTACCTCTTCGGCCTGGAGCAGAAGACGGGCTTTGCGGCCGGCGGCGATATGCTCGGCGTCGCCTCGGGCTTCAGTTTCTCCCAGACCAGCATGAAGTTCGGCTACGACATGGGGGCGTTCAAGCCCTACGTCTCGGCCTCCTTCGCGGAGGCGAAGCGGCCGGCCTTCGGCGCGAATGTTTTTGCCGCCCCGCCTGACGCCGCAATGCCTTTCGCCTACGCCTCCTCCGCGACATCGGTCGGCGCGGGCTTCGATTACGCGATCACCGACAAGCTCTCCTTCGGCATGTCCGTGAATGCGAGCCAGTTCTCCGGCTGGCGGCGCTAGGGTCTGCGTTCAGCCCCGGTTCAGGCGGCCCGCCCACGATATCTGAAAAGAAACAACGATTTTGCGGCGGGTCATTGACGCCGGGCCGGCGCGTCGCCGATTGTGCCGGGCGAGCGCCGTCCGCGCGGACGGCGAGGGGGGAGTGGAATGCGTTTGTTGCACCGTGTCCTGGGACTGATCGTCCTCGCCGTCGCCGCCTTTGCAACCCTCAACCCCGCTTCGGCGCAAGAGAGCCAGTCGCGCTTCGCCTTCGTCGTCGGCAACGACGGCTATGAAGGCGCCCCGCTCGCCACTGCCGCCAATGACGCCGCGCTCGTCGCCGACGCGCTGAAGGCCGCGAAATTTGACGTTACCGGCGCCCGCAATCTCGATCAGGACACGCTGCGCGCGTCCTACCGGGAGTTCCTCGCCAAGGTGACCGCCGCCGGCCCCGGCGCCGTCAGTTTCGTCTATCTGTCCGGCTATGGATTGCAGTTCGACGGCGAGAATTACCTCGTGCCGCCCGGCGCGACGATCGCGCGCGACGCCGATGTGAGTCTCAACGCGATCCGCCTGTCCGATCTCATCCGGCCGCTCTCGGGCGCCCCCGGCCGCGGGCGCGCCGTGCTTCTCGATCTCGCCTACGCCAGCCCGTTCGACAAGCAGATTCAAGGATTGCCGCCGGGCCTCGCCATTGTCGAACCCGAGGCCGGCACGATCGTGGCGTTCAACGCCGCCCCCGGAACATGGGCCGCGCCCGGCAAGGAGCCGTACGGCGCCTATGCGCAGGCGCTGAGCGAAATGCTGCGCGAACCGGGATTGCCGATCGAGGAGATTCTGGTCCGCGTCCGCACCCGCGCCGCCGAACTGACGCGCGCCGCGCAGGTGCCGTGGAGCGCGGGCAAGATCGAACCCGCCCTCGTGCTTCTCGAGCGCGGTCCCGACGCGCCTGCGCCGGCCGTGACGCCGGACCAGATTGCCGCCGAGCGTGCGAAGCCCGTCGACAAGATGCCGGAGGCGATGGCCTATTCGGCAGTGATCGACCGCGACACGGTCAAGGGTTACGAGGATTTCGTCGCAGCATATCCGCAGAGCCCCTACGCCAAGAACGTGCACGGCTTGCTCGCGGCGCGCCGCGAGGCCCGCACCTGGCGGCGCACGCTCGATATCAACACGCAGAACGCCTATTGGTCGTATCTGAAGCGCTATCCGCGCGGTCCGCACGCCGCCGATGCGCGCCGTCGCCTCACGCGCCTGCAGGCTGCGCTGGAGCCGCCGCCCACCTTCGATCCGGTCGTCTATGACGATCCGCCGCCGCCGCCGGTCGAGGAGGTCTATTTCGCCGGGCCGGAGGTTACTTATTACGATCCGGGCGTCCCGCCGCTCGTTCCTTCGGTCTTTGTCGCCGCGCCGCCCCCGTGGTACCAGCCCCCGCCGCCGCCCCTGTTCGACGACGATTCCGACTTCTTCCTGCCGGAGGTCGTCGCCACGGTCGCCGCGCCGGCCTGGATTGCGCCGCCAATTTACGTCGCGCCGCCGCCGGTCCCCTTCATGATGGAAGCCGCAGCGCGCCCGCCGGGCTGGCGCCCCTTCGTCGCCATTCCAGCGGCCTTGGCCGTCGGGCTTGCGGCCGGGCGCCTGTCCAACCGCTACCTGGACAACCGTCGACAGAATCTCGGCCAGCAGGGCCGGCCGCCGCGTCAGCCCTTCATTCCCGCCATCTCGTCGCTGCCGAAGGGCGGCAACCTTCCGGTCGGCGTGCGGCCCGGGCAACCTATCGTGCGTCCGGTGGCGCCGGTCGGCCAGGTTGGCCGCCCCGGCGTCGGACAACCCGTAGGCCCTGGCGTCGGGCGCCCGCCCCAGCCGATCGGAATCGGCCGTCCGAACAATGCGCTGCCTGGCCTCCCGGCTGGACAGCCCGGCGTCCGCCCCGGTGTAGTCGGCCAGCCCGGCGGAACGCCTGGCGGGACGCCGATGATGCAGCCGGGCGGCCGTCCCACCAACGCGCTTCCGGGAGTACCGGGCGGCCAGCCGGGCGCCCGTCCGGGCGTGGTCGGCCAGCCCGGCGGAGCGCCTGGCGCCGGAACGCTGCAGACGCAACCGGGCCGTCCGGGCCAGCCTGGCGTTCAGCAGCAGCAATTCCAGCAGCAGCAGCGCCAGCAGCAGATGCAACAGCAACAGCAGCAGCGCCAGCAGCAGATGCAGCAGCAACAGCAGCAGCGCCAGCAACAGATGCAGCAGCAACAGCAACGCCAGCAGCAGATGCAGCAGCAACGCACGCAGCAGCAGCAGATGCAGCAGCAACGGATGCAACAGCAGCAGCAGCAACAACGCCAGCAGCAAATGCAGCGCCAGCAGCAGATGCAACAGCAGCGCGTGCAGCAGCAGCAGATGCAGCAACAGCGGATGCAGCAGCAACGTCAGCAGCAGCAGATGCAGCAGCAGCGCATGCAGCAGCAACAGCGTCAGCAACAGATGCAGCAGCAGCGCCAGCAACAGATGATGATGCAGCAACGCCAGCAGCAGATCATGCAGCAGCAGCGCCAACAGCAGATGATGCAGCAGCAGCGCCAGCAACAGCAGCAACGTCGCTGCCCGCCCGGCATGCGCTGCTGAATCGGAGCCGAGGGCGGCCCGGTCGCGGGCCGCCAATAGCCAAATCGAAACGGCCCGCAAGAAGAATGGAAGTGAGCGCGGGCCGTTTTTCTGCGACAAACCCTGCGAAAGCGGCGCGCATTTGCGCGTCGCCCCAAATGCCGCGTCGCAGGCCTATAGCCTGTCTCAGACGGCAGACCGCGCCTTGGGGCGCCGGGACGAGGGAGGGGAACGCAGGATGATCATCGACTGCCACGGCCATTACACTACCGCGCCCAAGGCGCTGGAGGACTGGCGCAACCGTCAGATCGCCGCGATCAACGATCCCTCCGCCGCGCCCAAGGTCTCAGAGCTGAAGATCAGCGACGACGAGCTGCGCGAATCCATCGAGAAGAATCAGCTGCGCCAGATGAAGGAGCGCGGCAGCGATCTCACCATCTTCTCGCCGCGCGCGAGCTTCATGGCGCATCACATCGGCGACTTCCAGGTGTCCTCGACCTGGGCGGCGATCTGCAACGAACTGATCCACCGCGTCGCGACGCTGCTGCCCGACAATTTCATCGGCGCGGCCATGCTGCCGCAGAGCCCGGGCGTCGATCCTGCGACCTGCATTCCCGAACTCGAGAAATGCGTGAAGCAATACGGCTTCGTCGGCATCAACCTGAACCCGGACCCCTCCGGCGGCCACTGGAAAAGCCCGCCGCTGACCGACCGCCACTGGTATCCGATCTACGAGAAGATGGTGGAATACGACATTCCCGCCATGATTCACGTCTCGACGAGCTGCAACGCCTGCTTCCACACGACCGGCGCGCACTACATCAACGCCGATACGACCGCGGTGATGCAGTTGATCCAGGGCGACCTGTTCAAGGATTTCCCGGCGCTGCGTTTCGTCGTGCCGCACGGCGGCGGCGCCGCGCCCTATCACTGGGGCCGCTACCGCGGGCTTGCGCAAGAGATGAAGAAGCCGCTGCTGCGCGATCACCTCCTCAAGAACGTCTTCTTCGACACTTGCGTCTATCACCAGCCCGGCATCGATCTCCTGACGAAGGTCATCCCGGTCGACAACATCCTCTTTGCATCCGAGATGATCGGCGCCGTGAAGGGGATAGATCCGGAGACCGGTTTCAATTTCGACGACACGAAGCGCTATATCGAAGCGACGCAGAATCTGTCCGCCGAAGACCGCCACAAGGTCTACGAGGGCAACGCGCGAAAGGTCTATCCGCGGCTCGACAAGGCGCTGAAGGCGCGCGGTCGCTGAGCTTCCAAGCATGTCGTCCCCGCGAAAGCGGGGATCCAGCAGCCAATTCCCGGGCGACGGAGCAGGGTTCCCGCTTTCGCGGGAATGACAGCGAGCTGAAGCTGGAAACGCCGTCGAGCCGCCGCATATGATCGCAGGGAAGGAAACGGGATGACGAAGCCCACGACAGGGCCGTTCGAAAAGACCAAGGGCTGGCTCGACTGGTACGACGGCCCGTCGAAGCCGCGCTTCGTCCTGCCCGCGGGCAGCGTCGACGCGCATTGCCATGTCTTCGGACCGGGCGCGGAATTTCCCTATGCGCCGGAGCGCAAGTACACGCCCTGCGACGCCTCGAAGACCGAGCTGTTCGCGCTGCGCGATCATCTTGGCTTTTCCCGCAACGTGATCGTGCAGGCGACTTGCCACGGCGCCGACAACAGGGCCATGGCCGACGCCTGTCGCGCCAGCAACGGCAAGGCGCGCGGCGTCGCGACCGTCAAGCGCGGCGTGAGCGACGCGGAACTGCAGGACCTGCACGACGCCGGCGTGCGCGGCGTGCGCTTCAACTTCGTCAAGCGCCTCGTCGACTTTACGCCGAAGGACGAATTGCTGGAGATCGCCGGGCGCATCGCGAAGCTCGACTGGCATGTCGTCATCTATTTCGAGGCGGTCGACCTGCCGGAACTCTGGGACTTCTTCACTGCGCTGCCGACGACCGTCGTCGTCGATCACATGGGCCGTCCCGACGTGGCCAAGCCGGTCGACGGGCCGGAGTTCTCGTTGTTCCTGCAATTCATGCGCGAGCACCAGAACGTCTGGAGCAAGGTTTCCTGTCCGGAACGGCTCTCCGTGTCGGGGCCGCCTGCGCTGAATGGGCAGCAGAACGCCTATCGCGACGTCGTTCCCTTCGCGCGAAAAGTGGTCGAGGAATTTCCCGATCGCGTGCTCTGGGGCACGGACTGGCCGCATCCCAACTTGAAAGACCACATGCCCGACGACGGCCTGCTGGTCGATTTCATTCCGCATATCGCGACGACGAAGGAGCTTCAGCACAAGCTCCTGGTCGACAATCCCATGCGCCTCTATTGGCCGGATGAATGGAGGAAGTGATGTCACTGGACAAGGAATTCAAGGAAATTCCCGGCACGATCGTCTTCGACGCGGAGCAGTCGCGCAAGGGCTACTGGCTCAACCAGTTCTGCATGTCGCTGATGAAGGCGGCCAACCGCGAGCGCTTCAAGGCGAACGAGCGCGCCTATCTCGACGAATGGAAGATGAGCGAGGAGCAGAAGCAGGCCGTGCTCGACCGCGACCTCAATCGCATGATGGCGCTTGGCGGCAATATCTATTTCCTCGCCAAGATCGGCGCGACCGACGGCAAGAGCTTCCAGCAGATGGCCGGCTCGATGACCGGCATGAGCGAGGAAGACTATCGCGACATGATGGTAAAGGGCGGCCGTTCGATCGACGGCAACCGCAAGATCGGCGAGCACGGCGACGCGCAGCGCCCGGCGAACAAGGACAAGTGACATGGCCCGCATCACCGCTTCGGTCTATTCCTCGCACATTCCCGCCGTCGGCGCGGCCTTCGATCTCGGCAAGACGCACGAGCCCTATTGGCAGAAGGTGTTTTCGGGCTACGATTTCTCCAAGGAGTGGGAGAAGCGTCAGAAGCCGGACGTCATCTTTCTCGTCTACAACGATCACGCAACGGCCTTCTCGCTGTCGATGATCCCGACGTTTGCGATCATGACCGGTCCGGAATTCATGCCGGCCGACGAAGGTTATGGCGCGCGACCCGTGCCGCCGGTGATCGGCCATCCCGAGCTTGCCGCGCATATCGCGTCGGAAGTCATCCAGAAGGATTTCGATCTCACTATCGTCAACGAGATCGACGTCGACCACGGCCTGACCGTGCCGATGACCTGTATGTTCGGCAAGGTCGACGCGTGGCCGTGCAAGGTCATTCCCTTCGCTGTGAATGTCGTGCAGCACCCCGTGCCGTCGGGCGCGCGCTGCTTCGCGCTCGGCCAGGCCATTCGCGCGGCGATCGAGAGCTATCCGGAAGACCTGAACGTGCAGGTCTGGGGCACGGGCGGCATGAGCCACCAGTTGCAGGGCCCGCGCGCGGGCCTCATCAACCGCGAATGGGACAACGAGTTCCTCGACCGGTTGATCGACGATCCCGCCGGCCTGTCGAAAATGCCGAACATCGACTACGTGCGCGAGGCCGGCAGCGAAGGCATCGAACTGGTGATGTGGCTGATTGCGCGCGGCGCGATGGCCGATACGCGCGGCGGCCCGAAGCCAAAGGTGGCGCACAGGTTCTATCACGTGCCGGCGTCCAACACGGCCGTCGGCCACCTCATCCTCGAAAACGCCTGAGATGGACGGCGGCGCGATCCTCGTCGGTCGCGCCCCCGTCTCCTTCCTGATCCCGGCCGTTCAGGCCTCAGACTTCGGCGTCTCCACCAGCGCCACGACGGCGCGCGCGTTCACCGTAAAATGATGGCCGTCGACAGGCGTCGCGCCGACGAAGCCGGCGGCGCTGTCGACCGCGAGCGACCATCGCATTCCCTCGGCTGCATCGGGCAATTGCATCGCCGCAGTCGTCGCGGCGCGATTGAAGGCGAGATGTGCGCGCGCGGCCCCGCGCGCCTTCGGCGCCAGGGTGAGCGCCACGAAATCGGCGTTCGCCCAGTCGTGATCCCGCATCGGCGCGCTATCGGCGCGGCGCCAGACGGCGTCGGGATAATCTGCGCCGTTCTCCGCACGGCCGGTGAGGAAACGATCCTGCCTCAGTACGGGCGTCGCGTCACGAAACCGCATCAGCCCCGCGACGAAATCCGTCAGCGCCATGTCCGCGCCCGCCCAGTCGAGCCAGATCGTCTCGTTGTCCTGTGCATAGGCGTTGTTGTTGCCGTCCTGCGTGCGGCCGAACTCGTCGCCGGCCGTCAGCATGGGCGCGCCCAGCGAAAGGAAGAGGGTCGCAAGCAGCGCGCGCACGTCGCCGCCGCGGCGCGCGACAATCGCCGGATCGTGGGTTTCGCCCTCAGCGCCGCCGTTCCAGCAGATTTCGCTCGCATTGCCGTCGCGATTGTCCTCGCCGTTGGCGAAATTGCGCTTGGTCGAATAGGAAACGAGATCGCGCAGCGTGAAGCCGTCGTGCGCCGCGATGAAATTGACGCTGTCGCGCGGACCGCGGTCTCCGGCTTGAAAGAGATCGGCGGAGCCGGCGAGACGCGTGGCGAATGCGCCGGCGGCATGGGGATCGCCGCGCCAGAAGCGGCGCACGTCGTCGCGGTAACGATCGTTCCATTCGAGCCAGCCGGCCGGAAACCGTCCGACCTGATAGCCGCCCGGCCCGACGTCCCAGGGTTCGGCGATCAATATGCGCCCGCGCAGGACTGGATCGCCTGCAATCGCGGCGAGCAGCGGCGCACCCGGATCGAAGCCGTCCGCGCGCCGCGCCAGCGAGGTCGCGAGATCGAAACGAAATCCTTCGACGCCGGCTTCCAGAACGAAGCGGCGCAGCGCCTCGACGATCAGCGCGACGACGGTCGGCTGCGCGCAGTCGAGGCTGTTGCCGCAGCCCGCGTCGTTGATGAGCGTTCCGCCTGCCGCGTGGCGGTAGTACAGCGCATTGTCGAGGCCGCGCAGCGACAGGGTCGGGCCGTATTCGTCGCCCTCGCCGCTGTGATTGTAGACGACGTCGAGGATGACGCCGATGCCGGCCGCCCGCAGCGCGGCGACCGTCGCGCGCAGGTCGGCCATGCCGCCCGGCGCGAGCCGCGGGTCCAGCGCCGTGAACGAAACCGGGTTGTAGCCCCATGCATTCGCGAGACCGAGCGGCTGAAGATGCCGCTCGTCGATCCACGCGGCGATCGGCAGGAGTTCGACGTGCGTCGCGCCAAGGCTTGCGAAGCGTTCGACGACATGCGGGCAAACGAGGCCGGCGAGCGTTCCCCTGAGGTGCGGCGGAACGCGCGCATCGCGCATCGTATGCGCCTTTACGGAAACCTCGTAGATGAGGCCGGGCGCACGCGCCGGCGCGGGATCGAGATGCGCCAGCGCAAGTTCGGCGACCGCCTTTGGCGCGAGCCGCGCCGTGTCGACGGCGCTTTCGCGCGGCAGGCAAAGCGCGGGGTCGAAGACGAAGGGGCGATCAAGCCGCCGCGCGGCCGGGTCGACGAGCAGCTTCGCCGGATCGAACCTGTGCCCTCGATGCGGCTCCCACGGACCTTCGGCGCGTAGCCCGTATTTCTGTCCTGCGTGCAGATCGCGCACAAGGCCGTAGTGCAGGTCGCCGTCGCGTTGCGCGAGCGCGACGCGCGCGACTTCGTTGTCGGCGTCGTCGAACAGGCACACGAAGATGCAATCGGCATGGCGCGAGGCGACGCCCATCACGGCGCCGTCGGCCGTCAGCCGGAGGCCTGGGCCGTCCGGCCGCGCGCAGCTTTCGGAGCTTCGCTCATCCATGCGTGCGGGAATGCGGCACTTTCCAGATTTCCTCCGCATATTCGCGGATCGTGCGATCGGAAGAGAACCAGCCCATGCGCGCCGTGTTCAACATGCACATGCGCCGCCAGCGCGCGCGGTCGCGCCACATGTCGTCGAGGCGCCGGTGCGCGTCCCAATAGGAGGCGAAGTCGGGCGTCACCATGAAATAATCGCTGTCCCACAGCGATTGGCAGAGGCCCGCGTAGCGGTTGCGGTCCTCGGGCGAATAATCGCCGGCCGCCACCGATTCCAGCGCGCGCCTGAGCATCGGATTGGCGCCGATGACGTAGGCCGGCCTGTGGCCGGCGCGGCGGGCGTCTTCCACCTGTTGCGCGGTCAGGCCGAAGATCACGATATTCTCGTCGCCGACATGCTCGCGGATTTCGACATTGGCGCCGTCGAGCGTGCCGATCGTCACCGCGCCGTTCAGCGCGAATTTCATGTTGCCCGTCCCCGACGCCTCCATGCCGGCCGTCGAAATCTGCTCCGACACGTCGGCCGCCGGCACGATCATCTCGGCGAGGCTGACGTTGAAATTCGGCATGAACACGACCTTCAGCAGGTTGCGCACGGCCGGATCGTTGTTCACGCGCCGCGCCACGTCGTTGACGAGGCGGATGATCGACTTCGCCTGCACGTAGCTCGCGGCCGCCTTGCCGGCGAACAGTTTCACGCGGGGCGTCCAGTCCCGGTGCGGCTCGGCGCGGATCGCGTCGTAGAGAGCGACCGTCTCGAGGATGTTGAGGAGCTGGCGCTTGTATTCGTGGATGCGCTTGACGTGCACGTCGAACACCGCCGACGGATCGATGCGCACGCCGCTTTGCTCGTTGATGTATTCGGCGAGCGTCTCCTTGTTCGCGCGCTTGATCGCGGCGAAGCGGTCCTGCGCGGAAGAATCGTCGACGTAGCGCTCGAAATCGCGGATGCGTTCGATGTCGTCGACAACGCCGGCGCCGACGGTCTCGCGCAGCAGTTCGGTAAGCGCGGGATTGGAATTGATGAGCCAGCGCCGAGGGGTAATGCCGTTGGTCTTGTTGACGATGCGGCCGGGCAGGACCTTGGCGAGATCGTGGAACACGGTCTCCTTCATCAGGTCCGTATGCAGCGCCGACACGCCATTGATCATGTGCGAGCCGACGAAGGCGAGATTGCCCATGCGCACGCGCTTGCCGCCTTCCTCGCCGATCAGCGAGACGGAGCGCAGCATCGCGTCGTCGGCGCCGGCCGCCTTGGCCTCGCCCAGGAAACGCATGTTGATGGCGTAGATGATCTGCAGATGGCGCGGCAGCAGGCGCCCCATCAGCTCGACAGGCCAGGTCTCCAGCGCTTCCGGCAGCAGCGTGTGGTTGGTGTAGGACGTCGCGTCCCGCGTGATCGCCCAGGCCTCTTCCCAGCCGAGGCCGTGCACGTCGAGCAGCAGGCGCATGAGTTCGGCGACCGCGATAGATGGATGCGTGTCGTTGAGCTGGATGGCCGCCTTTTCGTGCAGGTTGCGCACGTCGCCGAACCGCTGGATGTGGCGGCGGATGAGATCCTGCAACGAGGCGGAGGCGAAGAAATATTCCTGCCTCAGCCGCAGTTCGTGGCCGGCGGGACTCGAGTCCGAGGGGTAGAGGATGCGCGAAATGCTTTCGGCGCGGCTGCGCTCGTAGATGGCGCCCACGTGGTCGCCCGCGTTGAACGCGTCGAGACGGATCGGATCGATCGCCTTGGCGCTCCACAGCCGCAGCGTGTTGACCGTGTCGCCGCGCCAGCCGACGACCGGCGTGTCGTAGGCGACGGCCAGAACCTTTTCCGCCGGCTGCCAGGCGTGGCGTTCGGCGCCGTCCCAGCCGGCCTCGCTCGACACTTCGCCGCCGAAACCGATCTCGTGCACGATCTCGCGGCGCTGGAACTCCCAGGGGTTGCGGAAGGACAGCCAGTCTTCCGGCGTCTCGACCTGCGCGCCGTCGACGACGCGCTGCTTGAACAGGCCGTGGTCGTAGCGAATGCCATAGCCGAGCCCGGATACGCCGAGGGTCGCCATGCTCTCCATGAAGCAGGCGGCCAGGCGCCCGAGGCCGCCGTTGCCGAGCGCCGCGTCCGGTTCGAGCTGCGCGATGGAATCGAGATCGAGGCCGACCAGCGCCAGCGCCTCCCGCATCTGCTCCTTGAGGCCCAGGTTGCCGAGCGCGTCCTCGAACAGGCGTCCGATCAGAAATTCGAGCGAGAGATAGTAGACGCGCTTGCGTCCCGAGCGCTTGGCCTCGCGGATGGAGGCCATCCAGCGGTCGATGATCTTGTCGCGCACGGCGAGGATGGCGGCCGTCAGCCAGTCGTGGTTGAGCGCGAGCGCGGGCGGCTTGCCCACATTGTAGATCAGCTTGGCCTCGATCTCCTTGCGCAGCGCCTGGATGGCGGCGGCGGCTTCTTCCTGCGCGCTCGAACGCCGATCCAGCGGCGCGCGCATTTCCGACTTCAAAGTGTTCGTACGCATCTACACAAACCCTTCGGCACAATTGGCTCAGAGTTAACCGGCGCCTGCTGAAGAATTCGATAAAGGACTGCCGCGCGGTAACCGGCGGAGGTCTCCCGATCCGCGTATTAACCAGTCGGCGTCCGGGCGTTGGCGGGCAATCGCAGGTCCGCCGCGCATTTTCCGTTGCGTTAACCATTGGCTAGAGTTTCCGGATTAAACAAATGAGCCAACGGGCGAGTGATTCGGCCTAACAGGGCGGCGGACACGAAAGCATGAGTTGGCGATCACAGGGTCTTTGCGACCTTGAGAGCGAGGCCGCGCAGGCTGAGCCGCCTGTTGCGCGCCGCAAGGTCCTTTTCGTTACTTCGGAAATCTCCGACTACGTGCAGACCGGCGGTCTCGGCGAGGTCTCGGCGGCGCTGCCGCGCGCGCTGCGCGCCCTGTCGGACGTCCGCATCCTCGTGCCGGGCTATCGCCAGGTGCTCGAGCGCGCCGGCTGCATAGAGCCTGTCGGCCTGCTGCCCGGCCTCGGCGAAATTCCGGCCTGCGCCTTGGGGCGAGCGCGAACCGCCGACGGCATTCCCGTCTACGTGATCCTCAACGCAGACCTTTATGACCGGCCGGGCGGGCTCTATCTCGACCCCGACGGGCGAGACTGGATCGACAATGACGTCCGCTTCGCCCGCCTCAGCCTTGCGGCCGCCGACATGGCGGCGGGACTGGGCGATCCCAACTGGCGGCCGGACAATCTGCACCTCAACGACTGGCCGACGGCGCTCGCGCCCGGCTATCTCGCCTGGCGCGGCGTCGAGACGCCGAGCCTGCTCACCATTCACAACCTCGCCTATCAGGGCGCCTTCGATCCGGCGCGCCTGAAGGCGCTGGCCATTCCCGAAGCCGCCTACAAGGTTGACGGGGTCGAATTCTACGGCCGGCTCTCGTTTCTCAAGGCGGGCGTCTACTACGCCGATCATCTGACCACGGTCAGCGAGACCTACGCGCAGGAAATCACCACGCCGCAATTCGGCTGCGGCCTGCATGGCCTCCTGGCCGAGCGTTCGCGGCAGGGCCGCCTCAGCGGCATCCTCAACGGCATCGACGAATCCTGGGACCCGCGCCACACGCATCACGACGAGGGCTTCGAGCCGGACCGCTGGAAGGGGCGCTACGCCGACTACATTCGCGGCCTGTTCGGACTCGCTCTCTCGCGCGGGCCGCTCTTCGCCATCATCTCGCGTCTCGTGCATCAGAAGGGCGTCGACCTTTCCCTCGAGGTCGCCGAAGAAATCGTCGCCCATGGCGGCCAGCTCGTCGTGACGGGGCAAGGCGACACGCATCTGGAGGACCGGATGCTGACGCTCGCGCGCAAGCATCCGAGCCAGGTCGGCGTGCGCATCGGTTTCGACGGGTCAGAGGCGCGCGCCATGTTCGCTGGCTCGGACTTCCTGCTCATGCCCTCGCGCTTCGAGCCCTGCGGGCTCAGCCAGATGTACGCCCAGCGCTTCGGTTCGCTGCCCATAGCCCATCGCACCGGCGGCCTTGCCGACACGATCGAGGACGGACGCACGGGCTTTCTCTTCCACACGCCGACCGCCCAGCAGTTCAAGGGCGCGGTGCGCCGTGCGCTCGACACGTTCGGCTCCGGACGGCGGCTCGACGAAATGCGCCGCGCCGCCATGGCGCGCACGTTTGAATGGTCGGACTCGGCGCGACGCTACGCCACGCTCTACCAAAGCGCCCGCGCCGGCTGACGGCGGGACACGCCCTGCGATAATCTGAAGCTCCGGCCGCGTCTGATTCGTTCGGCCGGAAAGAGCGGCGCGTCCATGTCCGGTGCGGCAATCCAGAAGCAGCCTGTTGCGGGGGCGCGGGTCCATCCCGCCGCGCTCGACGCCGCTTTGGTCGACGCCCTCGCCGATGGCCGCTGCGCCGATCCCTTCGCCGTGCTCGGCCCGCACCAGACGCCGCAGGGCCGGATCGTGCGCGCCTGGCTGCCCGGGGCGCTCGCCGCAGAGGCGCTCGACGCGGCCGAGGGGCGAACGATCGCCAAGCTCGACCTGATCGACGAGCGCGGCCTGTTCGGCGGGCTCGCGCCGGGCGATGGCCCCTACCTCCTGCGCTCGGTCTGGCCGGACTCAGCCTTCGTCGCGGAAGATACCTATTCGTTCTGGGAGCTTCTGCCCGACGAAGATCTCGCGCTCTTCGCCGCCGGCTGTCATCCGAGACTGACCGATCTGCTCGGCGCGCGGCCGATGCGGATCGCGGAGACGCCGGGCGTGCGCTTCTCCGTCTGGGCGCCCAACGCGCGCGCTGTCTCGGTTGTGGGCGACTTCAACGGCTGGGACCGCCGCCGTCACCCCATGCGGCTGCGCCACGGCGCCGGCGTGTGGGAATTGTTCGCGCCGCGTATCGGAGCAGGCGAGCGCTACAAGTTCGCGATCGTCGATCGCGACGGCCACGAACTGCCGCTCAAGGCCGATCCCATGGCCTTCCGCGCCGAGGCGCCGCCGCAGACGGCGTCCGTCGTCGCGGCCGCGCTCGAACACGACTGGCGCGACGGCGCGTGGATGGAAAGTCGCGCGCGAAAACAGGCGCCGGATGCGCCGATCTCCATCTACGAGGTTCATCTCGGCTCCTGGCTGCACAAGAACGGCGCCGAGCTCGACTGGGACGAGGCGGCGCGCCGCCTGCCGACCTATGCGGCCGCTCTCGGCTTCACGCATGTCGAACTGCTGCCGATCGCCGAACACCCGTTTCGCGGTTCATGGGGCTATCAGCCGCTGTCCCTGTTCGCGCCGACCGCGCGTCACGGCGATCCGGCCGGCTTCGCGCGTTTCGTCGACGCCTGCCATGTCGCCGGCCTTGGCGTCATCGTGGACTGGGTCCCCGGTCATTTTCCCAACGACGCGCATGGCCTCGTGCGCTTCGACGGCACGGCCCTGTACGAGCATGAGGATCCGCACGAGGGCCTGCATCCCGACTGGGATACGGTCCTTTACAATCTCGGACGCCGCGAGGTCCGCAACTTCCTGATGGCGAGCGCGCTGCGCTGGCTCGAGGACTTTCACGTCGACGGCCTGCGCGTCGACGCCGTCGCCTCCATGCTCTACCGCGACTATTCTCGCGCGGAAGGCGCATGGAAGCCGAACCAATATGGCGGGCGCGAGAATCTCGAAGCGATCGACTTTCTGCGCGCGGTCAATTCGGTCATCGCCAGCCGGTGTCCGGGCGCGATCACGATCGCGGAAGAATCGACCGCCTGGCCGGGCGTGACGGCGCGCGTGGAAGAGGGCGGTCTCGGCTTCAGCTATAAATGGAACATGGGCTGGATGAACGACACGCTGCGCTATATCGCGCGCGATCCCGTTCATCGCCGCTGGCATCACGACGAGATGACCTTCGGCATGATGTACGCCTATGCCGAAAAATTCGTGCTCGCCGTCTCGCACGACGAGGTCGTGCACGGTAAGCGCTCGCTTCTCGAAAAGATGCCGGGCGACGAATGGCGCAAGCGAGCCAACCTGCGCGCCTATCTCGCGCTGATGTGGACGCATCCCGGCAAGAAGCTGCTTTTCATGGGCGCCGAATTCGGTCAGGCGCGCGAATGGAGCCACGACCGCCAGCTCGACTGGCGTTTGTTCGACGAGCCAGGTCATGCAGGTCTGGTCGCGCTGGTGCGCGATCTCAACGCCATCTATCGCGACGAGCCGGCGCTGCATGCGACCGATGCGAGGCCGGACGGCTTCGAATGGCTGATTGTCGACGACCGCGACAACAGCGTTTTCGTGTATCTCAGGCGCAGTAGCGGCGCGCGTCCCGTTATCGTGGCGCTCAACATGACGCCTGAAGCGCGCTCCTTCTATTCGATCGGCGTTCCGCAAGCGGGGTTCTGGCGAGAAATCCTCAACACCGACGCAGCCTGCTACGGCGGCTCGAATACCGGAAATCTCGGCGGCGCCCAGACCCGCGACACGCCGGCGCATGGTCATCCGCAATCGCTTGAACTGGTCCTGCCGCCGTTGGCGGGCGTGGTCCTGCGCCTCGATCACGCAACGGAGCGGCCGCATGAGTGACGACGCGCTGCGCGCCCTGGCGGCCGAAGCTGGCTTCCAGCCGCGCTGGACCGACAATGAGGGCGTTGATCGCGAGGTTTCGGCCGATACCCTGCGCGCGTCCTTGGCGGCGCTAGGCCTGTTCGCGCAATCGGCCGCCCAGATCGCCGACACGCGCGCGCGTCTCGTGAGCGAACGGGCCTCAGCGGCGCTGCCGTCCTTGCTCGTCGCGCAGCAGGGAGGTCGCGCCGCGCTAGGCCGCGTGCGATCCGGCGCGCATGTGCGCATCGAATATGAACTCGGCGGCGCAGCGGACCTGCGGGTCGATGAAGAGGGCCTGCTGCCGCGCCTCGATCGGGCAGGCTACCATCGGCTCTATACGGAAGATCGGGAAATCACGCTGGCGATTGCGCCGCCGATTGCGCGCACGCTGGGCGAAGCCGCCGGCGGCGGCCGCATGTGGGGTCTGGCGGCGCAGATCTACGGCCTGCCGAGCAAGGGCGACGGCGGGATCGGCCATTTCGGCGCGGTCGCGCAACTCGCCGAGAGCGCTGCGCGCCGCGGCGCCGATCTCGTCGCCTTGAGCCCGGCGCATGCGCTGTTTCTCGCGGACGAAAACCACTACACGCCCTATTCGCCGTCGAGCCGCCTCTTCTACAATGCGCTCTATGCCGACCCCGCCGATGTCTTCGGCGCCGAACGGGTCGCGCCGATAGCGGCGCGGATCGAGAGCGATGCGCCAGGCGCCTCCCCCCTCATCGACTGGCCGCGGGCGGCGCGAGCCAGAACCCGGCTGCTGCGCGCGCTGTACGAAGACTTCTGCGCGACCGACCTGAAATCGTCGTCGTCGCTGGCGGCCGATTTCTTCGCCTTTCGTGCGCAGGGCGGCGAAGCGCTCGAAGCCCATGCGCTGTTCGAAGCGCTGCACGCTCACGAGTTCCGCCGCGATTTCACCAAATGGAGCTGGCGCGACTGGGCGCCCGAGCTGCGCGATCCGGCCTCGCGCGCCGTCGCAAATTTCGCGCGCGACAATTGCGGCGAGACGGGCTTCCATGTCTTCGCGCAATGGCTGGCCGACAGGTCCATGGCGCGCGCGCAGGGTAGGGCGCTGGCGGCCGGAATGCGCGTCGGCCTCCTGTCCGATCTTGCCGTCGGCATGAACGCCGGCGGCTCGCACGCCTGGAGCAGGCCTGAGGACGTCCTGCTGGGACTGTCCATCGGCGCGCCGCCGGACATGCTCGCGCCGCTCGGCCAGAACTGGGGGCTGACGACATTTTCGCCGCGCGCGCTGCGCGCAGCGGGCTATGCGCCATTCCTTGCAACGCTGCGCGCCGCGCTGAGAAACGCCGGCGGCGTGCGCATCGACCATGTCATGGGTCTCGTGCGGCTGTGGCTCGTGCCGGATGGCGCGAAGGCGACCGAGGGCGTGTATCTCGCTTATCCCACCGACGATCTTTTCGCGCTGCTGCGGCTTGAATCCCGTCGTCTCGAGGCGATCGTCATCGGCGAGGATCTTGGCACCGTGCCTTACGGTCTGCGTGAGCGACTTGCGCGCGAAGGCATTGCGGGCCTGAGAGTCCTGCAATTCGAGCGAAGCCATGATCGCTTCAACCCGCCGGACTGGTATCCTGCCACGGCGGTCGCCATGACGGCCACGCACGACACGGCCACGATAGGGGGATGGTGGCGCGGCGCCGATATCGACGCGCGCGCGTCGCTGGCGCAATTGCCGCCGGGGCGCAGCGGCGAGCAATGCGAGAATGAGCGCGCCGCCGAACGCGAATTGGTCTGGCGCGCTTTCGTCGAGGCCCATGTCGCCGGCGGCCCCCCTCCGCAAGCGCAGGAAGAAGGCGCGGCCGTGCGCGCCGCCACGCGCTTTGTCGCGCAGACGCCCGCGGCGCTGGCCATTCTGCCGCTGGAAGACGCGCTCGGTTTGCGCGATCAACCGAACCTGCCCGGCACGACGACCGAATACCCCAACTGGCGACGCCGCTATCCCGGCGAGGCGGCGACCATGCTCGAGGAAGGCGATGTTCCCGCCCGTCTCGCCGATCTCGATGCGCGTCGCCGTGTCGCCTGAGTTTTCAGTCGCCGGCAGGCTCGTCCCGCGTCCAGGCGAATTCTCGCTCGATCTGCTGGTAGGCGCGCGCCGTCGCATAGGCCAGCTTGAAATACCGGCCCGTCGCCATGATCGTCGCGAGACGTTCGCGATCTTCATACATGGCTTCGAGGCGTTCGACACGCCGGCGTAGTTCGCGGTAACGTTCAACCCACGGACGGCCCCGCCGCTCGTCCGTTGCGGGCTCAGTCGACATACCTGCCCCACGCGTACAACAACGGCGCGATGATATAGTTCGCTTGGCGATTGTCGAAGGAATCGCCTCAAAATAGCTGAGATTGCGCCAATCAAATCGCGGCTGCGACATTAACGATCGTTATCGAATGAAGGTCACCACGCGCTTGGATAGCAACGTGCAACATCGCATCGATGGCGGGTCGAGCGCGTATTGGCGGCAGGCGCTTGCCGATCAGTTCTCGGCGCTGTCGAGCTCGCCCACGGGGCTGACCTCCGGCGAGGCGGCGCGGCGCCTGAAGGCCTATGGCCCGAACGCCTTCGACAAGCGCATCCGCTTTCTCGTCCTGCGCAAGATCGCGCGCAAGATCGCCGAACCGCTCGTCCTGATATTGCTGGCCGCGGCGGCCGTCTCGGCGGCGACGGGCGATCGCGCAGGCTTTTTCACGATCATGGCGATCCTCGCCATGTCTGTGGCTATCGATGTGTTTCAGGAAGTGCGCGCGGAATCGGCTGCTGAAGCGCTGCGCAAGTCGGTCGCCGTTCATGCCGACGCGTTGCGAGACGGGGCGCTTGTGTCCGTGCCGACCCGCGAGCTGGCGCCCGGCGACGTCGTGGAGTTGAGGGCTGGCGATATCGTGCCGGCCGACGGCGTCGCCATCGAGGGCCGCGACCTGTTCGTCAACCAGGCGCTTCTGACCGGCGAGCCCTATCCTGTCCAGAAGACGGCGGAGCCTGCGCAGACCGATGATATTGCGGAAGCCAAGAACGGGTTGTTTATGGGCGCTTCCGTCGTCGCCGGCAAAGGCCGGATGCTGATCGTCCGCACCGGCGCAGCGACACAGATGGGCGACATCGCCAGCGCCCTCAATACGAACGAGCCGCCGACCGCCTTCGAGCGATCCATGCGCGACTTCGGACGTCTGGTCGTGCGGCTGACCAGCATCCTGGTCTTGGTCGTCCTGCTCGCGCATATCGCCTTTCAGCGGCCGCTGCTCGAATCCTTCCTGTTCGCGCTGGCGCTGGCGGTCGGCCTGACGCCCGAACTCCTGCCGATGATCATGACCGTATCGCTGTCGCGCGGCGCGCTGCGGCTCGCGAACGACGGCGTCATCGTCAAGCGGTTGCCGGCGATCCACGACCTCGGCGCAATGGACATCCTGTGCACCGACAAGACGGGCACGCTGACCGAAGCGCGCATCGATCTCGTGCGCGCCATTCGAGACGACGGTGGAGACGACGACTACGTCTTCGAACTGGTCTGGCTCAACAGCAAGTTCGAAACCGGCTTGCGAAGTCCGATGGACGACGCGGTGCTCGCGCGCCCCGCGCCCGTCGACGCTGCGAAATGGCGCAAGATCGACGAAGTTCCGTTCGATTTCGAACGGCGCCGCGTCTCCGTCCTGCTCGAGACGGACGGGCGGCGCCTGCTGGTCGCCAAGGGCGCGCCGGAGGACATTCTGGCGCATTGCACGCATATCGAATCGCGCGACCGCACGGTCCGGCCGCTCGATGGCGCGGCGCGCGCGCGACTGATGGAGTTGCACGACGCCTTCGCCGGCGACGGCATGCGGCTTCTCGCCGTCGCCTGGCGCAACATGGCGGCCGATGCAACCTCATGTCACATCGAGGATGAGGACAAGCTCGTCTTCGCCGGCTATGCGGCGTTTCTCGATCCCCCGAAGGCGACGGCGGCCGACGCGCTCGAAAAGCTCGCGGCGACCGGCGTCAGGGTGAAGGTGGTGTCGGGCGACAACGAGCTTGTCGTGCGACATCTTGCGCGCTTGATCGGGCTCGATTCCGAAAGCTTCCTGACGGGCGCCCAGATCGCGAAACTGGACGATGCGGCGCTCGCCGTCGCCGCGGCGCGCACGAGCCTCTTCTGCCGGGTCAGTCCGGCGCAGAAGACCCGCGTCATCAAGGCGCTGCAGGCGCGCGGCGCGACGGTTGGCTACGTCGGCGACGGCGTCAACGACGCCCCCTCGCTCCATGCGGCCGACGTCGGCATTTCAGTCGAAAGCGCGGTCGACGTCGCCAAGCAGGCGGCCGACATGATCCTGACGCGAGCGGATCTGCACATATTGGCGGAAGCCGCCGTGGAGGGGCGGCGCACCTTCGTCAACATCTCGAAATATCTGCTGATGGGCACGAGTTCGAATTTCGGCAATATGCTCTCGATGGCGGCGGCCTCGCTCTTTCTGCCCTTTCTGCCGATGCTGCCTGTCCAGATCCTCGTGAACAACCTGATCTACGACGTATCCGAACTCGGCATTCCCTTCGATCGGGTGGCAAGCGAGGAGACGGCGAAGCCGCAGGTTTGGGACCTGGGCGCGCTGAAGAGATTCACCTTCGTGATGGGCGCAGTCAGTTCGCTGTTCGATCTGACGACATTCGTCGTGCTGTTGCAGTTCTTCCATGCGGACGAGACGACGTTCCGCACCGCATGGTTCATCGAATCCATGGCGACGCAAATTCTCGTTATCTTCGTCATTCGTTCGCGCGGACGCCTGTTTGCGAGCTGGCCTCATCCGGCGCTCGTGGCGTCGTCGCTCGGGGCCCTGGCCGTGGCGACGATACTGCCGTTCACGCCGCTTGGCGGCCGGCTGTCGTTCACGCCGTTGACGACGGGAATGTTCATCGCGATCATCGGCATCGTCGTGGTCTACCTCGCGACCGCTTATGTCGCGCGGCGCTGGGCGCGTCCGGTGGTCGCATGAGCGTTGGGGCATCAATCGGATCGCATCGGCCGCCGGACTCGGGACAGGTTCATGACTGATACAGTGATTATTGCCTGCCCGCGTTGCGGCGGCCTGAACCGCGCGCCGGTCGCGCGTCTGGAGGCGCGCGAGACGCCGGATTGCGGCAAGTGTCATGCGCCCCTGTTCGACGGCCATCCGGCGGAGCTGGCAAGCGCAGACGCTTTCGACCGTCTCGTCGGCAAGACGGATATTCCTGTCCTGGTCGACTTCTGGGCGGGCTGGTGCGCGCCATGCCGCGCCATGGCCCCGGAATTCACGGCCGCCGCTCGCGAGCTCGAGCCGGCTGTGCGGTTCGCCAAGCTCGACACGGAGGCGGCTCCGGAGGTTGCTCAGCGCTATGGCATAAGCGGCATCCCGACAATGATCCTGTTCTGGCGGGGCCGCGAAATAAAGCGCCAGAGCGGCGCCATCGGTCGATCCGCCATAGTCGCCTTTGCGCGGCCGCCCACGCCTCAGAAATAGCGCCACCAGATGTAGAGGTGGCTGATGGCGACCGAAACCAGCATCATCGGGAAAGCGTAGAGCGTATATTTTGCGAAGCTGAACGAGACGCCATTGCGCTCCGCAAGTCCAGCGACAGTCAGATTGGCGGAAGCGCCGATCAAGGTCCCGTTGCCGCCGAGGCACGCGCCGAGCGAAAGCGCCCACCATAGAGGCTGAATGGCTTCGGGCCCGCCGAACGTCGGCGCCATGTTCTTGATGAGCGGGATCATCGTCGCCACGAAGGGGATGTTGTCCACGATTGCCGAGAGCACGGCGGACGCCCAGAGAATTGCGAATCCCGTTTTCGGCAGGGAGCCGCCCGTCGCTTCCGCCAGCCTGGTGGCCGCGAGCGAGAGAAGGCCGTTGGCTTCCACGCCCTTCACGACGATGAAGAGACCGATGAAGAAGAAAATCGTGATCCATTCGACGTCGGAAAATGTCGAATGGATGTTTTCGGACGCCTTCTCGTTGTGATGTTCCCAATTGTCGAGCAGCATCAGCACGGCGGCCCCGAACATGGCGATCGTCGCCGGCTCGAGATGCAGGGGATGAGCGACGACAAAGCCGAGAATTACGCCGCATATGACGATGAGAGACTGACGCAGAAGCGTCCAGTCCTCGATGCTGTCCGAGGCGCGCATAGCCATGATGCGGGCTTCGTGCTCCGGCGTCGAACGCATTGCCCGGCCCCACAACAAGTGGATCATAAACGCCTGGACAGCCATGACGACGACGATGATCGGCGTCAGATGAACGACGAAGGAATTGAAATCGAGCCCGGCGAGCGATCCGATCAGAATGTTCGGAGGGTCGCCGATCAGCGTCGCCGTGCCGCCGATGTTGGAGGCGAAGATTTCGGCGAAGAGGAAAGGATAGACCGGGACGTCCAGCTCCTTCACGATCGCGAGCGTGACGGGAACGATGAGAAGCACCGTCGTGACGTTGTCGAGCAGCGCGGAGAGGACGGCGGTGGCGAGTTGAAGCAGGAGCAGCACGCGGCCGGGATGCGCGCGCGCAATCTGCGCGGCCCTGATCGCGACATATTGGAACATGCCCGAACGGCGCGAGATCGACACCAGGATCATCATGCCCGTGAGCAGGCCGATCGTATTGAAGTCGATGCCCTTGATCGCCTCGTCCTGCGTCAGCAGCCCGGCGATCACCATGACGCAGGCGCCGACCAGCGCGACGATCGAGCGATTGATCTTCTCGGAAATGACGACCGCATAGGTCGCCGCCAGAACGACGGTGGAGGCGATCATGGGGCTAACGCCAAGAATTGTCGTCGTTGTCGCGCCACTCGCCATTTCCATCGTCCTCCTCAGGCGAAAGGACGATGGACTATCGGCCTGTTCCCCGCAAGCCGTTGGCTTGCCTCAGGGAACGAGCAGGACCTTGCCGAGATTGCTGCGGCTCTGGATGTACTCGTGGGCGGCGCCGGCCTCCGCGAAGGAAAACGTCCTGGCGATCTGCGGCCTGACGACGCCCTGTTCCCAGAGTACGAGGATGTCGCGAAACCAGCCGGCGATACGCTCCGTCTGGTCCCACATATGGCCGACATTCACGCCGAACACGCCTTTGTTCTCGTTCATCAGCGCAATGGGATTGAACTGGAGCCAGGGCGTCTGGAAGGCGAACGACAATAGCGCCAGCGGGCGACGCGTGCGTCCGGTCGCCATGGAGGAGGCGCCGAACATGCCGAGCCGCCCCGTGGGCGCGAGAAGGCGGAAGCCCTTCTTCACGCTGTCGCCGCCGACCGCGTCGAGAATGAGCTCGACGCCGCGCCCGCCGGTGATCTCGCGCGTCCGTTTCTCGAAATCCTCGCGCGTGTAGTCGATCAGATGGTCGACTCCCATCGCGCCGAGCGCCGCATGTTTGCCGGCCGACGCCGTGCCGATCACGGTGGCGCCGATGTGTTTGGCGATCTGCGTCGCGGCAATGCCGACGCCCCCGCCTGCGGAATGGACGAGCATGGTCTCGCCCTTCTTCAGCCCGCCCATGGCGACGACGAGCTGCCAGGCCGTGATGTAGTTGACAGGCAGCGCCGCGCCTTCCAACGCCGACATGCCGTCGGGCCGTGCGAAGACTTGCCGCTGCGGCGCGCACACGACGTCGGCGTAGCCGCCGAACCGCGTCATGGCGATGACGTCGCGCCCGACCCAGGCCGGATCGACGCCCGCGCCGACGGCGTCGATACGCCCGGCGACCTCGTAGCCCGGCACGACGGGAATCGGCGGGAGATCGGGATAGAGGCCGAGCCGCCCCATGATATCGGCAAAATTGACGCCGCTCGCCTCGACGCGGACGCGCATTTCGCCCGCGGCTGGCGTCGGATCGGGCGCGTCCTTCACCTTCAGGACATCGGGCGCGCCGAATTTCTCGATCCAGATCTGTTTCACGGCATGGCTCCGGCTTCCGCTCCGCGATGATCGCGCAGCGCGCGCGGGGCGTCAAAGCGCGCCGAGTTCGACCACCAGCGGCGCGTGGCCGCAGCGCTCCAGAAACGCGATCAATTCCGCAGGCTTCATGCCGATCGTCGCCGTGTTGACCAGCGGATGAAAATTGACGATCTCCGCCCGCATGAGCTCGGCGTCGAGGGCGACGGTCACACGGCTCGCCGTATCGCGCATCGCCGCCAAGGGGGTCACCGATCCCGGCGTGACCCCCAGCACTTCCTCGAGCAGCGGCGCGCTGCCGAAGGACAGGCGCTTCGAGCCCAGGATTTTCGGTAGGCCCTTCAGATCGAGGCGGCGTTCGGCAAGCGCCGTCAGCAGCCAGAGACGGGCGCCGGCGTCCTTGAAGAACAGGTTCTTCGCGTGCGCGCCGGGAATGCCTTTCCAATGCTCCATGGCCGCGGCGACTGTCGGCGCTTCGGGATGGAAATGCCACGCCGGATCGATGCCGGCCGCCGCTAGCGCGTCGATAATATCGTCAGGAACGCCATTGGCGCGGGCGAGAACGTGATTCATGCGCCCAGTCTACTGGACCTTGCGGCGGAACATCCAGGCGGCGACGACGATCGTGACGATCGCCATGGCCGCCATGGGCCAGACGCGCTGCGCCGCCAGCCACACCGGCATGTCGCGCAGGAACAGGCCGCGGATGACGACGAGGATGTGCGTCAGCGGATTGGCGAGCGCCAGCGGCTGCAGCCAGTCGGGCATGTTCTGTACCGGCGAGGAAAAGCCCGACAGCAGCATGGCGGGCATGGTGACGACCATCGTGCCCATCATCGCTTGCTGCTGGTTGGACGCGAGCGAGGAGACGAACAGCGCGACGCCGATGATCGACGATAGAAACACCGTCAGCGCGACGAACAGGACGAGCGCGGAGCCGAGCAGCTTTATGCCGAAGCCGAATATGACGATGAGCGTGATGATGGCGCATTGCGCCAGCCCGACGATGAGGCCGGGCACGGACTTGCCGGCGACGATCTCGATCGGTTGCAGCGGCGACACCAGCAATTGCTCGAATGTGCCGAGTTCCTGCTCGCGCGCCACCGACATGCCGACGATCATCATCACGGTCATCATCGGCAGCGTGGCGATCAGCACCGGCACCATGGCGTTGCGGTATTCGCGATTGGAATTGTACCAGCTCCGGTCGACGATCTCGCTGTCGGGCGGCGGCCCGCGGCCCACGCCGATTTCCGCTGCGTATTGGGCGACGATGTTCGACACGTAGGAGTTGACGATCTGCGCGCTGTTGGATCTGCGGCCATCGAGCAGCACGAGGACCGAAGGCGTTTCGCCAGCGGCGATCTTGCGCGAGAAATCCTGGCCGATTTCGACGACGACCATCACGTCCTGACGATCGATCGCGGCCCGCGCCGCCTTTTCGCCGTCGTAGAATCGCACTTCCGAAAAGGCCGAGGCGCGCTGGAGCCGGCTGATGAGCTGGCTGGATTGCGCGCCCCAATCCTGGTTGACCACGCCGATGGGCACGTTGCTCACTTCCAGCGTGGCCGCAAAGGCAAAGAGAAAGAGCTGGATCAGCGGCGGCACGACGAGCGCCATGCGTCCTCGCGGATCGCGGAACGCAGCGAGCAATTCCTTGACGATGAGGGCTGCAAGGCGCGTCCAAACCATGTCAGTCGAGCCTTTGTTTGGTGTTGCGCGCCGTCAGCGCAAACAGGATCGTCGCCATCAGCACAAGGACGCCGCCGGTCGGCAGGATGACTGCGGGAATGTCGCCGGCGAGAAAGATCGTCTGCAATCCGCGCACGTAATATTTCGCCGGCACGATGACGGAAAACCATTGCAGCGGCGTCGGCATGCTGGCGATCTCGAAGAGAAAGCCCGAGAAATAAAGTCCAGGCAGGAACGCCACGAGCATGGCGAGCTGGCTTGCCAGGAATTGCGTGCGGGCGACGGTCGAGATCAGGAGGCCGAGGCTGAGCGCGACCGCAAGGAACGCCGCGGTGAAAAGCGTGAGCGTCATGAACGAGCCGCGCAGCGGTATGTCGAAGACGAAGACCGAGGCCAGCACGCAGACCATCATCGCGATCATGCCCAGGGCGAAATTGGGCACGAGCTTGCCGATGATGAATTCCGCGACGCCGACTGGCGTCGCGAGCAGCGCCTCGATCGTCCCTCGCTCCCATTCGCGCGAGACCACCAGCGCCGTCAGCAGCGAGCCGATCATCATCTGGATCAGCGAGATCGATCCCGGCACGAGGAAACGCCGGCTTTCGAGTTCCGGGTTGAACCAGAAACGGGATTCGATATCGATGCCCGCGATGGTTCGCGGCACGCCGAGGCGACGCTGCGACCGAAAGATCTGCCACGCGCCTTGCAGATAGCCATTCGTCAGCGCCGCCGTATTGGGATCGCTGCCATCCGTCACGATCTGGATCGCCGCCGTGTCGCCGCGCGCCAGCCGGGCCGCGAAATCGCCCGAGAGCGTGACGATTCCGTTGATCTTGCCGGCCGCAAGATCGTCGACAAAGGCGCGCCGATCGGTGGATTGCCGCACGGCGAAATAGGGCGTGTTGGTGAGCGCCGTCGCAAAGTCGCGCGCCGCCGGCGTCGGCTCCTCGATCACCAGTCCGATCCTGAGGCGCGCCGCATCGAAGGAAATACCGAAGCCGAAGAGAAAGAGCAGCAACGCCGGCAGGACGATGGCGACGACGAAGCTCGAGGGGTCACGCGCAACCTGCAGGCTCTCCTTGACGATGAGCGCGCGAATACGCCTGGCTCTGCCGGGAGCGCCGCTCATGCAGCCTCCTGCCGCTCTTTTTCGCTGGCCTCGACCAGCGCGATGAAGGCGTCCTCGAGCGTCGGCTTCGGGCGCTCCGGCGTCCGCACCGTCGCCTGCAGGTCTTCCGGCGTTCCGATGGCGATGGCGCGGCCGCGATAGATCAGCGCGACGCGGTCGCAATATTCCGCTTCGTCCATGAAGTGCGTGGTCACCATCACGGTCACGCCGCGCCCGACCATGGCGTTGATATAGGCCCAGAACTCGCGTCGCGTCAGCGGATCGACGCCCGACGTCGGCTCGTCGAGAAATAGGACGGGAGGCTCGTGCATGATCGCGCAGGACAGCGCCAGCCGCTGCTTGAACCCGAGCGGCAGCTCGCCCGCATTTGTCTTGAGATAGGGCGCGAGATCGAACGTCTGGATGGCGCGTTCGACCGCCTCGCGTTTGCGCGTTCCCGCCAGCCCGTAGGCGCCGGCGAAAAAATCGAGGTTCTGGCGCGTCGACAGATCGCCGTAGAGCGAGAACTTCTGCGCCATATAGCCGAGTTTCGCGCGCGCGGCCGAGGGCGCCTTGTAGAGATCGAGGCCGTCGACCAGCGCCGCCCCTTCGCTCGGCCGCAGGAGCCCGCACATCATCTTGAAGGTCGTCGACTTGCCGGCGCCGTTCGGTCCGAGCAGACCGAAGATCTCGCCGCGCGCAATGCGAAAGGTAATGCGATCGGCTGCGGTGAAACTGCCGAAGCGCCGCGTCAATCCTTTCGCTTCCACCGGCGCAATGTCGTCCTTGCCGATATCCTTGCGGACGGGAACCGAGAGCGCTCGTTTCGGCATGCCGCCGAGCGCGGCGACGAAAGCATCCTCGAACCGCGGCGGCGCCGGCTCGATCCTTGTCTGCGCAGGCGCATGGATGTCGCGCGGTTCGGGCGGCGCGGCGCCTTCGGCCATCACGAGCCGGATCGCCTCGCCCTGCATGACGCCGTCGATCACCTTCGAATCGGTCAGCGCGCGCGCGAGCAATGTCCGCCGCTCCGCGCCGGCGCCATGCGCCTGGAAGACGCGGCCGGCCATGCCCGCGGTCATGACCTTGGGATCGCCCTGATAGAGAACGCGGCCGGCGTTCATCACGATCACTTCCGCGCAATTCTCGGCCTCGTCGAGATAGGCCGTGCTCCAGACGACGCCGACGCCGTCCTCGATCAGCGCATAGACCATCTGCCAGAGTTCGCGCCGCGAGATCGGATCGACGCCGACGCTGGGTTCGTCCAGAAGCAGCAATTTAGGCGAGCGCAGCATGGCGCAGGCGAGACCGAGCTTCTGCTTCATGCCGCCGGACAAGGCGCCAGCGAGGCGGTCGGTGAATCGCGCGAGGTCTGTGAAGGCGAGCAGGCGCTCGAATGTCGCTGCGCGCTCGCTGTCCGGCAGGCCGCGCAGATCCGCGTAGAGTCGCAGGTTCTCGATGACCGTCAGATCTTCGTAAAGCCCGAACCGCTGCGGCATGTAGCCGATCGTGTCGTGAATGGCCGGCCCCTGCGTGGCGACGTCGAGCCCGCAGACTTCGATCCGCCCCGCGCTCGGCGTGAGCAGGGCGGCGACCAGACGCATCAGCGTCGTCTTGCCGGCGCCGTCGGGGCCGACGAGCCCGGTCACCTGTCCGGCCTTGATCTGCGTCGTCAGCGAGTGGATGGCGGCGGGCCCCTCCGGCGAAAAGGCCTTCGACAGATCGTCTATCCTGACGAGCGGCCCGTTCATTTCGCGCCGCTCGCCGGCGCTTCGTCGAGAAGCGCGATCGTGACAGGCATGCCCTGCCGCAACACGCCGTCGACATCCTCTACGACAATGCGGATGCGATAGACGAGCGCGGTGCGCAATTCCCGTGTTTCGACCGTCTTGGGCGTGAATTCCGCCGTGGTTGCGATGAACCCGACAGTTCCTTTCAAGGGCTTTGCGCCGGGCGCATCCGTGCGAACCTCGACCGTCATGCCGGGCCTTACGCGGCCGAGATCCGGCTCCGAGACATAAGTGCGCACCCAGACCGGATTTGTGAGGCTCAGCACGAAGACCGTCTCCCCGGCGTTGACGATGGCGCCGGCTTCGCGCACGCGGCTCAGCACCGTTCCATCGCTCGGCGCGATCAGATCGGCGTCGCCAAGCTGGCGCTCCGCGATTTCGATGGTCGCCTTGCGTTCGGCGAGCTGCGCGCGCGCCGTATCGATATCTTCCTTGCGAAAGCCTGCCTTCATCAGCCGCAGCGCCTGACGCGCCGACTGCAACTGCGCGTCGGCTTGACGGCTGGCGGCCAGCGCGTCGTCATAGGTCTTCTGCGTGCCCGCGTTCGTCTTGAGCAATTGCGCGGCGCGGTCGATCGCGGCTTTCGCGTTGGTCGCCATGGCCTCGCGTTCCGCCACGGCGGCTTCGGCCTGCGCGATTTCTTCCGGACGGTTGCCGGCTTCCATCTTGGCGAGATTGGCGGCGGCCTGGTCCGCCTGCGCGCGCAACTGGCGCAGCGTGTCCTCGAAGTAGATCTTGTCGAGGGAGGCGAGTTTCTGTCCCTGCCTCACGTTCGCGCCTTCGTCGACCTCGAGCGACTTGATGCGGCCTGCGACCTTGAAGCCCACATTGACCTGCCGAACTTCGACATTGCCTTGCAGGACCAGCGGCCCTTCGACCTTGGCGCGGCCCTTCCACAACCAGTAACCGCCGCCGGCAAGCGCCAGAACGGCGAGGACGAGAACGAGCTTTTTCGCGCCGGTCATTGATCGTTCGCTTTCGTTTGCGCGTTTCCGAGCAGCATGTCGCGATGTGCGGCAAGCAAGCCGGACGTGTCGAGGTGTTGATAGGGTTCAAACAGGGCGCGCCACACGACGCCGACCAGCATCGGACCGAACAGCAGTTGCGGATAGCGCGCGAGCGCATCGGAGGGAATTTCGCCGCGCCCATGCGCGCGCGCGGCGGCCGTCGAAATGAGCGACAGGCCGCGCGAGACGATCTCGCGATGGTAGAATTCCGCGATCTTCGGAAAGCGCGCGCCCTCGCCGACGATCAGCCGCATGATCTCGCGGCGCTTGGTCTGCAGCACCTCGCGTTCAAAGAGCGTGAAAATTCCCGTCAGCAAGGTCGCAAACGGCAGGTCGGGCTGTTCGGCAAGGGCCGACAGGCGCTGAAGAACCGGCGCGACCGCGTCCAGCGCGACCTGCTCGAACAGGTCTTCCTTGTCCTTGGAGAAGAGGTAGAGGGTGCCCTTGGCGACGCCCGCGCGTTTCGCAATGTCGTCCAGTCGCGCGGCCGAAAATCCTTCGGCGATGAATATGTCGAAGGCGGCGTCGAGGATCGCGCGGCGGCGAGCTTCGGACGCCTGGCGGCGTTTGCCGAGTGGTTGGGAATCTGTGTTGGACATCGAGCGCCGCCCGGACCGTCTCGGCGCAAGATATAATATGACTGACTAACCAGTCAATATTTTTCTCGCAGTTTCACCTTCGCCGAGACGCGCCGTTCGCCATCAGCGGAAGTGCTTGGAAAGTTTGAGCTGCTGGCCTTGGTAGTTCGAGCCGAGGCCCGAGCCGTAGAGCATGTCCGGCCGCTCGATCATCGGCTCGTAGACGAGCGTCGCGATCCGCTGCCCGTGGTCGAGCAGGAAGGGCACATCGTGGCTGCGCACTTCCAGCACGAGGCGCGAGCCGGCGCCGCCGGCTTCCGCCAGCCCGAAACCGCAGTCGAGAAAGCCGGCGTAATGCGAGCGCAGTTCGCCCACGGACGTGTCGTAGGCGATCATCTCGGCCGCTTCGTCCGCGCCCACCACCACCGCCTCCCCCGAGGCGAGGATGTAGAATTCGTCGGGGTCGAGCACGAGTTCGCGCCGGTCGGGCCGGGTGACGATCGGCTCCCAATAGTCGGCGCGCGACAGCACGCCCACTTTCGCGAGATCGACCAGCCCCGAGGTGCGTCGTGCGCGAAATCCGACGACGCCGCCCTCCTTGCCTGCCGGATCGAGATCGATGGTGACGGCCACCTGCCGCGCGGGCGGGGCGGCGGGAAGGTCTTCGCGAAACCGGATCTGCGCCAGCCGCGATCCGGCCCGCGCAATCACCGGAAAGGAGCGCGGCACGACCTCGGCATAGAGCGGCCCGTCGTAGCCGGCCGGTATCTCGTCGAAGGTCGCCGCGCCGTCGGCGATGATGCGCACGAAAATGTCGAGCCGGCCGGACGAGCTTTTCGGATTGGCGCGCGCATCCACGCCGGCGGGGAGCCGCAGGCGCTCCATCAGCGGCACGATATGCACGCAATTGCGCTCCAGCACGGTCGGGCGCGACAGGTCGACCTCGTGCGTCGCCAGTTCGCTGACGCGCTGCGCCACCGTGCGGCCGGGGCCGGGCAGGAAGCTCGCCGGCAGGCGATAGGCCTTCGGGCCGAGCCGCAGGTCGAGGCTCGCCGGCTGCACCTGGTCGGGGTCCGGCGCCGCGTCGGCTGCGACATAGCCTTTCGCAAAGGCGTCCCGGATACGCTGCGCCGGCCAGATCGCGATGCTCATCGGAAGGTCCCTCGGGCCAAATGCCCGCGTTCCTGCTACCGGATCGCCGCGTTGACGCCAAGTGCGGCCCTCTGTAGAGAGAACCCGTGGTCATTTGAGCCGGCCGGCTTGCCCGCCACGTAAAACAAGGGACTAAAAGGCCGGGCTTTCCGCAGGAATTCCCGTTCTTCCGTCCTCTCGCGGCCAAAGTCGCATGGAGATGTCATGAGCGCGCCCGACAAGCCGATGAACCTTCGCCCCGCTACCCGCCTCGTCCATGGCGGGACGCTGCGCTCGCAATTCGGCGAGACCTCCGAGGCGCTCTTTCTCACGCAGGGCTTCGTCTACGACACGGCCGAGGCCGCGGAAGCGCGCTTCAAGGGCAACGAGCCGGGCTTCGTCTATTCGCGCTTCTCCAACCCGACCGTCGCCATGTTCGAACAGCGCATGGCGCTGCTCGAAGGCGCCGAGGCCGCCCGCGCCACGGCAAGCGGCATGGCGGCCGTCACGGCGGCGGTGATGGGCCTCGTGCGATCAGGCGATCATGTCGTCGCCGCCCGCGCCCTGTTCGGCTCCTGTCTCTACATCGTCGAGGAATGGCTGCCGCGCTTCGGCGTCGCCTCGACGCTGGTCGACGGCGCCGACCTCGGCCAGTGGCGCGCCGCCATGCGGCCCAACACCAAGGTCTGCTTTCTCGAAAGCCCTACCAATCCGCAGCTCGAGGTTCTCGACATCGCAGCCATCGCGAAGATCGCGCATGAGGGCGGCGCGAAGCTCGTGGTCGACAATGTCTTCGCCACGCCCCTGCTGCAGCAGCCGCTCGCGCTCGGCGCCGATGTCGTCGTCTATTCCGCCACCAAGCATATCGACGGCCAGGGACGGTGCCTGGGCGGCGCCATCCTGTCGTCGCAGAAGATGATCGACGAAAATTTCCACAATCCGCTGCGCCAGACCGGACCTGCGCTCTCGCCTTTCAACGCCTGGGTGATGCTCAAGGGACTGGAGACCCTGCCGCTGCGCGTCGCCCAGCAGGGCGCGAGCGCGGCGCGGCTTGCCGACGTTCTGGCGGAACTGCCCGGCGTCGCCCGCGTGCTCTATCCCTTCCGCAAGGACCATCCGCAGCACGATCTCGCGCGCCGGCAGATGGCCGGCGGCGGAACGCTGATCGCGCTCGACCTCGCCGGCGGCAAGGAAGCGGCCTTCCGTTTCGCCAACGCGCTGCGCATCGTGAAGATTTCCAACAATCTCGGCGACGCCAAGAGCCTCGTCACCCATCCTGCGACCACCACGCACCAGCGCCTGACGCAGGAGGCGCGCGAGGCCATGGGCATCGGCGAGGGGATGTTGCGCCTGTCGGTCGGCCTCGAGGATATCGAAGACCTGATCGAGGACGTGACGCGGGCCGCCGACGCCGTGCGCGGCTGACGCGCGATCGGGCTTTCGCGCGCCAATGAGGCCGCTATAGTCGGCGCATGTACAGGGCGCTCACGAACGGCTTCCAGGTGACGGTCTTGCCCAATTATCTGGCGGAACAATCCGACCCGGAGGAAGGCCGCTATGTCTGGTCCTACACGATCGAGATAGCCAATCTCGGCGCCGTCACCGCCCAGCTCATGACGCGCCACTGGATCATTACCGATGGCGAGGGCCGGCGCGAGGACGTGCGCGGCCCGGGCGTCGTCGGCGAGCAGCCGATCCTTCGGCCGGGCGACGCCTTTCGCTACACGTCCGGCTGTCCGCTGACGACGCCGTCGGGCATCATGGTCGGGACCTATCGCATGGTCGACGAGAACGGCCGCGCCTTCGATATCGAGATCCCGGCCTTTTCGCTGGACTCGCCCTTCAGCCGCAAGGTGCTGAATTGAACATGCAGGCCACCCTCGAACGCGCCATCGAGATCGCCGAAGAACTGATCGCCTTCGACACGGAGAGCTCGAAGTCCAATCACGCGCTGATCGATCACGTTGAAGTCTATCTGCGCCGCCTCGGCGTGCCGTTCGTGCGCGCGCCCAACGCGGCCGGCGACAAGGCCGCGATCATGGCGACCGTCGGACCTATGATCGACGGCGGCGTCGTGTTGTCGGGACACACCGATGTCGTGCCTGTTGCAGGCCAGAGCTGGACCGGCGACCCCTTCCGCCTGCGCCGCGTCGACGACCGGCTCTATGGCCGCGGCGCCTGCGACATGAAAGGCTTCGACGCGATCTGCCTCGCGATGATCCCGGAATTTCAGGCGGCCGATCTCGCGCGCCCCATTCACATTCTGCTGAGCTACGACGAGGAGACGACCTGCGCGGGGTCGCTCGACATCATCAGGCGCTTCGGCGCCAACCTGCCGCGTCCCGCCGTCGCGCTCGTCGGCGAGCCGACCTCGATGCAGGTGGCCGATGCGCACAAGAGCGTCTCGACCTATCGCACGCGCGTGCGCGGCCATGAATCGCATTCGGCCAAGTTGCATCAGGGCGTGAGCGCCGTGCATGTCGGCGCGCGGCTTGTCATGGCGCTGGAAAAGATCGGCGCGGAGATCGCCGAGGAGACGGCGCGCTCGGACCGTTTCGATCCGCCTGTTTCGACCGTGCATGTCGGCGTCATCGGCGGCGGCACCGCGCGCAACATCATGGCGCGCGATTGCTCGCTGCTCTGGGAGTTCCGCGGCCTGCCGGGCGTCTCCCTGCGCACGGCCTACAACAAGTTCACCCTTGCCTGCGACGAGATCGCCGCACGCCGCTTCGCGGGCTTTCCGGATTGCGACGTCGTCACCGAAATCGAGGTCGAGATTCCCGCGCTGGCGCCGGAGCCGGGCTCCGCCGCCGAAACGCTGGCGTTGCGCCTTGCAAAGGCCAATCGCACGGTCGCCGTGCCCTACGCGTCCGAGGCCGGACAGTTCCAGACCTATGGCGTGCCGACCGTGCTCTGCGGCCCTGGCTCGATCGAGCAGGCCCATCAGGCCGACGAATATGTCGAGATTTCCCAGATCGAGGAATGCCTCGCCTTCATGCGGCGACTGAAGAACGAACTTTCGCGGTGAGCGCGCAAAATTGTGCGCCAGCGCATGGCGGCGCCGGCGCGCGCGGCTAGACTTCGCCCGAAACGGGAGAAGTCTCATGCGCAAGTTCGTCGCCGTCCTCGCGTTCGGCTGCATGGCCTCATCCGCGAGCGCCGCCGACTGGGACCGGTTCCTGCAGGCGGGGTTTGGCGCGTCGGCCGCGAAAGACGGCTCGATCTGCTTTGCGCGCGTCTACGATGCCGGCCATCTGGCGGCCAACAAGGCGCAGCGCATTCGCGATGTCGCGATCAAGCTCTCGATCCGGACGGAGAACGGCGAACGTCGCCTCGACCACAATCTGGTCGCGCATCGCGTCGGCTCGAAACAGAAATACTGGAGCGGCGGCCAATGCAGCGACTACAAGGATCTCGTCGCGCATTGCTATGTCGAAGGCGACGGCGGCGCCGTCGATCTGACGCTGGATGCCGAGGGCAAGACCGTCACTGCGCGCTTCAGCGATTTCCGGATCTGGCGGCCGCAGGACGCAGCCGACGAGTCGACCATGACTTTCGACAAGAGCCCGGCCGACAAGGTCGCGAAGCTGACGAAAGCGCCGATGTCGGCGTGCAGCGGCGCCGGCGACTAATCGAATTCCTTCGGATCGAACTCGCGTTTCTCCGAGCAGAACTCGCAAGTGACGCCGATCTTGCCGTCGTCGCCGATCATGTCCGTGCGCTCCTGTGGCGTGAAGCGCTTCAGCATCGTGCGGATGCTGTCGGTCGAGCAGCGACACTGTTCGCGCACAGGCTGCGCCGCAAAAACGCGCACGCCGCGTTCGTGGAACAGGCGGTAGAGCAGGCGCTCGCCCGACAGCGACGGGTCGATCAGTTCGTGGTCCTCGACCGTGCCGGCGAGCGCGCGGCCTTCGGTCCAGGCTTCGTCCTCATCGAGCGTGTGCGCCTGCGCCCCTTCCGGCGCGTCGCCCGGGTGCAAATCGGCCTGCCGGCGACGATCCTCCGACTCGGGCAGGAATTGCACGATCAGCCCGCCCGCGCGCCAGTGCGCGCCGGCGCCGGTGACGACCTCGCCCACGGCGAGGCGCACCACGGTCGGGATTTGTTCGGAACGGTCGAAATAATCGTGCGCGGCGCGCTCAAGACCTTCGCCGGCGAGCGCGACGACGCCCTGATAGCGGTTCATCGCCCCGCCGGGATCGATGGTGAAGCCGAGGTGGCCGCGCCCCAGCAGGTCCGCGCCGCCGGTCTTGCGCGTGGCTTCCGCCGCTGCGAGACGTTCGGCGTCGAAACGGGCGAAGGCGCGCAGCCTGTCCGGCGCGTCGAAATCGACCACGATCAGGTCGACCACGCCGTCCGTGCGCGTCTGCAACTGGAAGCGGCCTTCCTGCTTCATCGCCGAGCCGAGCAGCACGCACAGCGCGGCCGCTTCGCAGAGAAGCCGCGCCACCGGCGCAGGATAGCCGTGGCGTTCCAGAATGGTGTCGATGGCGGGGCCGAGCCGCACCAGCCGTCCGCGCAGATCGAGCGGCTCGACGGCGAAGGGCAGGATGACGTCGTCGACGGCGGCGTCCGAAACCGGGCGGCTTTCGCCCTGGCTCATCGCGACGCCTCGAGACACCAGGCGAGCACGCCCTTCTGCGCGTGCAGCCGGTTCTCCGCCTCGTCGAACACGACGGAATGCGGGCCGTCGATCACCTCGTCCGTCACTTCCTCGCCGCGATGCGCGGGCAGGCAGTGCATGAACACCGCATCCTTGTCGGCGACCGCCATCAGGCGCGCGTTCACCTGATAGGGGGCGAGCAGGTTGTGCCGGTGCGTCTCGTCGAGATCGCCCATCGACACCCAGCAGTCGGTCACCACGCAATCGACGCCCTTCGCGGCTTCAAAGGGATCGCGCGTCAGCTCCACCTTCGCGCCGTTCTTGCGCGCCCAGTCGATCAGCGCGGGCGGCGGCGCAAGCTCCTTCGGCGTCGCGATGTTGATCTGGAACTGGAAGCGCTGCGCCGCATGCACCCAGCTCGTCAGCACATTGTTGGAATCGCCGGTCCAGGCGACGGTGCGTCCCTTGATTGGCCCGCGATGCTCCTCGAAGGTCATCACGTCGGCCATCACCTGGCAGGGATGGCTGACCTTGGTCAGGCCGTTGATGACCGGCACGGTCGCGTAGCGGGCGAGCTCTTCCAGGTCCTCCTGGCTGAGGATGCGGATCATGATGGCGTCGACGTAGCGCGACAGCACGCGCGCCGTGTCGGCGATCGTCTCGCCGCGGCCGAGCTGCATTTCCGCGCCGGTCAGCATGATCGTCTCGCCGCCGAGCTCGCGCATGGCGATGTCGAAGGACACGCGCGTCCGCGTGGACGGCTTGTCGAAGATCATCGCCAGCGACTTGCCGGCGAAAGGCTTGGCGGTGGAGGCCTTGGCGGCGGCGCGGTTCTTCTTCAGTTCAGCCGCGATGTCGAGGATGCGGCGCAGCTCGCTCGCCGAAATCCTGTCGAGGTCGAGGAAGGAGCGGACCTCGCCCGCCCGTGCGGAGGCGCTCATGCCGACGCTCCCTGCGGGGCGCGCGCCTTTTCGAGCGCAACGCAGGCCTGGTCCAGCCGGCGGACGCCCTCGGCGAGTTCCTCTTCGGAAACATTCAGCGGCGGCAGGAGCCGCGCGACGTTTTCGGCCGCCGGAATGGTCAGGATATGCGCGTCGCGCGCGGCGGCGACGAACTCGCCGACAGGGATCTTCGTCTGCACGCCGAGCATCAGCCCTTCGCCGCGGAAGCCCGCGATGATCTCGGGATGCCGGTCGCGCAATTCGGCGAGCTTCTGGCGAAGGTACAATCCCTTGCGCGCGACCTCGTCGAGGAAGCCGGGCGCAAGCACGATGTCGAGGACGGCGTTGCCGACGGCCATGGCCAGCGGATTGCCGCCATAGGTCGTGCCATGCGTGCCGGCGACCATGCCCTTGGCCGCGCGCGCGGTGGCGAGGCAGCCGCCGAGCGGAAAGCCGCCGCCGATGCCCTTGGCGAAGGCGAGGATATCGGGCGCGACGCCCGACAATTCATAGGCGAAGAACTTGCCCGTGCGTCCCACGCCGGTCTGCACTTCGTCGAAGATGAGCAGCAGGCCGTGCTCGTCGCACAGCGCGCGCAGCGCCCGCAGGAAAGCAGGGTCGGCGTTGCGGATGCCGCCTTCGCCCTGGATCGGCTCGATCAGGATGGCGGCGGTCTGCGGCCCGATCGCGGCCTTCACCGCGTCGAGATCGCCAAAGGGGACCTGATCGAAGCCGGCGGCCTTCGGACCGAAGCCCTCGATGTATTTCGGATTGCCGCCGGCCGCGATCATCGCGATCGTGCGCCCATGAAAGGCGCCCTCGAAGGTGATGATGTGGAAGCGCTCGGGATGGCCTTCCGAAGCGTGATATTTGCGCGCCGTCTTGCAGGCGAATTCCAGCGCCTCGGCGCCGGAATTGGTGAAGAAGGCCATGTCGGCGAAGGAGGCGTCGACCAGACGACGCGCGAGCTGCTCGCCCTCCGGGATCTGATAGAGATTGGAGGTGTGCCACAGCTTGTTGGCCTGGCGGGTCAGCGCCTCGATCAGATGCGCATTGGTGTAGCCGAGCGAGGCCACCGCGATGCCCGCGCCGAAATCGAGATATCGCTCGCCCTTGACCGACACGAGCCAGGAGCCTTCGCCCCGCTCGAAAGCGAGGTCGGCGCGCGCGTAGGTCGGAATGAGGGCGGAAGTCACTGTCTCGATCTCCTTTATCTTTCTCCCTGAGGGGCGAAGCCTTTTGAAATTAGCGCCGCAGGCGTGCGCCCCGGCCGCGCCGCCACATCGGCGCTGTAACGCAAACTGCCGCCCCTTCGGGCGGCAGCAAAGCACAATAATACGGTTGCCGGCGCTTCAGGTCAAATCCTCGCGACCGGGGCGGCCGATGGACTCAATGCCGCCATCTCCTGTTGAAAACATCGAAGGCGCGCGCTGGACTCTTGCGCAAGATTCAACCGCTAGTGTAGCGTCCGCTCCGTCGACTACGACATCTCGTGCGGCGGACCTAACTGAGAGTGCAATGCGTGCAACGACGCCGTTATTTGCGGCGCGCGTGGCGGATTCCGATTCCGGATCAGGCGCTTGGACTCTCGGTCTGATATTGGCGGACCCAGGAATTCAAGGAGGACTTCATGTCCTGGACTGACGAGCGCGTGGAGCTTCTGCGCAAACTTTGGCTGGAAGGATTGAGCGCCAGCCAGATCGCGTCGGAACTTTCCAACGGCATCACCAGGAATGCGGTTATCGGCAAGGTGCACCGCCTCGGGTTGAGCGGCCGCGCCAAGGCGCCGAGCCAGGCCGCCGCGCGCCCCCGCGCGGCCAAGCCGATCCGCACGCCCTCGCCCGCGCCGCGCGCGCATGCGCCGATGATGCGCGGCAATCTCGCCTTCGCGCTCACGCCGCGCGTGATGGAAGCGCCGCCCCAGCCGAAGGCGCAGCTCGAAGAAGTCGTCATCCCCATGTCCGAGCGCGTGACGATTATGGAGTTGCGCGAGTCCATGTGCCGCTGGCCGCTGGGCGATCCGGCCTCGCCCGACTTCCGCTATTGCGGCGCGGATTCGCCGATCGGCGAGGGCCCTTACTGCAAGTATCACGCGCGCGTCGCCTACCAGCCCGCGCAGGATCGCCGGCGCGCGCGCATCCGCTGAACGCGGCGGCGCTGCAGTCAGGAGACTTCGAGCGGGCCCTGCGGGGCCCGTTTTTCTTTTCTGAATTCTCAGGTCCGCGGTTGATTGGCGAGCGGCAGCGAGACGGCGAATGTCGCGCCCTTGCCGAGCTCGGACTCGATCGACAGCCGCCCGCGATGGCGCGCGACGATGTGTTTCACCAGCGCGAGCCCAAGCCCCGTGCCGCCCTTGGCGCGGCTGGCGGTGGTGTCGACGCGGTAGAACCGCTCGGTGAGGCGGGGCAGGTGTTCGGCGGCTATGCCCGGTCCATGGTCGACGACTGTGATGACGCCCTGGCCGTCCCGGGCCTCCACCGTCACGTCGACAGGCGAAGGCGCGCCGTATTTGATCGCGTTCTCGATCAGGTTCTCCACGAGCCGCATCAGTTCGTCGCGATCGCCGAGAACGATCACGGGATCGCCCGGCGCGAACCGCAGATCGACGGCGCTCTCCCTGGCGAGCGCGCGCAGCCCGTCGACGATCTGGGCCGCGATGGCGCGCAGATCGACTGCCGCGCTGGGCCGGATGTGCAGGTTTTGCTCGATCCGGGAGAGCGACAACAGGTCGCCGACGAGGCGTGTCATGCGTCGCGCCTGGTCGGCCATGATGCCGAGGAACTTTTCTCGCGCGGCGACGTCGTCTTTCGCCGGCCCCTGCAAGGTCTCGATAAAGCCGAGCACCGAGGCGAGCGGCGTTCGCAATTCGTGGCTGGCGTTTGCGACGAAATCCGATCGCATGCGCTCGATGCGGCGGCTCTCCGTCATGTCGCGCAAGGCCACGACGCACGCGCGATCGGCGCCGAGTTGCGCCGGCGCCAGATGAATCTCGTAGTGGCGCTCGATCGGAAAGCGGTCGAGCCAGACTGCGCTCTGCGTCTGTCCGGTCTTGAAGACGCGCGCGATCGCATCCAGCACATCCGGCGCGCGCAGTCCGCGCACCAGCATATCGTTCTTCCGCACGGCGGGCAGGAGCTTGGCGGCCGCCGTGTTGACGGCGTTGACGCGCATGTCCGGCCCGACCACGAGAACCGGGTCGGGCAGGGCGTCGACGAGCGCGGCGACGGGATCGATCATGAAGCCCTTTGTCTGCATGGCCTTTGCTTGCGCCTGCGGTCCTTTCGACTAAGCTCATAGATCATGAGCGACGGGAAAGCGACACAGCGAACCATAGCGGCAGGAGCCGTGAAGGCTTTCGCCATCGAAGCGCCGGATCTGCCGAAGGAAATCGACAAGGCGGCGCTGACTTCGGGCGGCTATCCCTACAACGAGAAACTCAAGCGCAAGCCCTATGGCAAGGAATTGCGCGGCCTGCAGATCGAATTGCTGAAGCTGCTCGATTGGGTCGAGGAAAAGGACGAACGCATCGTCATCGTGTTCGAGGGGCGCGACGCCGCCGGCAAGGGCGGGGCCATTGCGCGCCTGACGCAGCATCTCAATCCGCGCAAGGCGCGCATCGTCGCGCTTTCCAAGCCGACGCCGCGCGAAGCCGACGAGTGGTATTTCCAGCGCTACGTGCCCCACCTGCCGGCCAAGGGCGAAATCGTGGTGTTCGACCGCTCCTGGTACAACCGCGCCATCGTCGAGCCCGTCTTCGGCTTTGCGACGGAGGAACAGGCGCAGAGCTTCCTCGATCGCGTTCCGGAATTCGAGGACATGCTGGCGCGCGACGGCATCCGCATCGTCAAGTTCTTCCTCACGATCGGGCGCGAGATGCAGATGAAACGCCTGCATGCGCGCCATCACGACCCGCTCAAGCGCTGGAAATTGTCGCAGCTCGACTATCAGGCGCTGGACAAGTGGGACGATTTTTCGCGCGCCATCGAACGCACGCTTGCGCGATCCGACAGCGCCGCGGCGCCCTGGACGGTGGTGCGCGGCAACGACAAGCGGCGCACGCGGCTCGAGGTCATGCGCTACCTGCTCGAGACCATGCCTTATACCGGCAAGAACCCGAAGAAGGTCGGCGAGATCGATCGCAAGATCGTGCTTTCCGCCGCCGCTTTCCTCGGCGACGGCGGCGAGGAGGAATAGGCCGGCGCATCGCCTGCAAACCGGGAAGGAGGCCCATCATGCCGACCATTCTCACGGACGAAGCCGAGATCGATGTGGCGACGACCCGCCCGCCGCCAGGCCTCTGGCTGGGCGCGGCCGATTTCGCGCAGGTCGCCGGCTACGAGGCGAAGCCGGAAGGCATGTGCAAGGGGCCGGTCTGTGTGCCGGTTCCGCGCGGACCGGCGCGCTTCGTCGATGACGCCGGAAATATCGACGCCGCCGCTTTCTGGCGTTACATCGGCAATCTCGTCGTCAGCGACGAGACCGGCGGGATCTGGGCGTTCGGCGCGGGCGCCGGCGAACGCGCGCAGGCGCTCGAGGCCCTGGAGGCGCCGGATTTCGCATTGCCTGACTTCGACGGGACAACGCACAGGCTCTCGGACTATCGCGGCCGAAAGGTGTTCCTCGCCACATGGGCCTCGTGGTGAGGCTGTCGTAACGACTTGCCCGTGTGGCAGCAGGTTTACGACGAGATGAAAGACAAGGATTTCGTGGTCATCGCCGTCGCGATGGACACGCCCGACGCCGCGCGGCCTTTTGTGGATGCGGCGAAACCGGCCTATCCCTGCCTCGTCGACCGCGACCATCGCGTCGCCGCGCTCTACGGCATGGTGAATGTTCCTGAAGCCGTCTGGATCGACGAGCAGGGGCGCATTGCGCGTCCCGCCGAGAACGCCGGCTCGTGGGATGGCTTTCGGCGACGCGACCGCACGACGGGCGTCATGCCGCAGGAAGACATGGACATGATCGTGCGCGCCAAGCGCGCCTACATGGACGCGGTGCGCGGCTGGGCGGTCCACGGCGCGGCCTCGCGCCATGTGTTCGACGAAAAGGCGGCGCGCGCCCATTTGCGCCGGCCAAGCGAAGACGTCGCGCTCGCGCACGTCCATTTCCGCTTGGGCGGCCATCTGGCGCGCATCGGCAAGCCGGATGAAGCGCTGACGCATTTCGAAACCGCACGTCGTCTGCATCCGGAGTCCTGGACGATCTGGCGACAGACCGCCGGGCGCAACGAACAGGGCTTCGCCGCGAACGCGGATTTCTGGGCGCGCGTCGATGCGCTGGGCGAACGGCGCTACTATCCGCGCGTCGATATGGAGGGGATGCCCTGAGACGAAATCAGTCGTCGTCGCCCTGGCCGGATTCGATCGCCGTGCGCAGCGCGTTCCAGCGGCGCAGGCCCTCGTTTGCGCCGAGCAGCGCCAGCGCGAACACGAAGGGCGCGAGATAATAGATGATGCGGAACAGCAGCAGCGAGGCGAACAGCGAAGCTGTGCTCGGCGCCGGCACGAAGCGCAGCATCGTCGCCTCGAACACGCCGATACCGCCCGGCGCATGGCTCGCGATGCCGAGAATGCAGCCGAGCACGTAGGTCGCCGCAAAGCTCGGAAAGTCGATCGGCGTCTTGTCCGGCAGGAGCACGTAGAGTACGCCGGCCGCCGCGCAGAGATCGATGACGCCGAGCGCCATCTGTCCGAGGGTGACGAGCGGGCCCGGCAGGCGCAGGCGAAAGCCCTGCACGCGCACGCGCCGCGGCGCCATGGCGACCCAGGCGATATAGGCCGCGATGGCGATCAGCACGCCGGCGCCGATGGCCGCGTTCACGCGCGCGGGCAGATTGTCGATCCAGGAAATGGCTTCGGCGCGCAGAAGCAGGCTCACGCCCGCGACGAAAGCCATGCCGAGCCAGAAGGTGACGCCGGCCACGACGGTGAGGCTCGCGACCTTGCCGGCCGACAGGCCGGCGCGCGAATAGATCCAGTAGCGCACCGCCCCGCCGGTAATCAGCGGAAAGCCGAGCGTGAAGGAAATGGCGTAGCTTGTGAAAGAGCCGAGCGCGGTCACGCGATAGCGCACGTGCGCGCCGATCTGGCGCAGCGCCAGGGCGTCGTAGCCCGTCAGCGCAAGGTAGGAGACGCAGGCGAGCAGGCACGCGCCCGCAATCTGTTCGGCGCTGGTCGCGGCGATGGCCGCGCGCAGGGCGGCAATGTCGAGTTCGGCCACCACACGCGCGAGAACAAAGATCGACAGGATGAAGATGCCGATCGACAGGATTGCCCCGATCGTGCGCCCCAGATGCTTGCGGTCGAAAAAGCGCTTGCGCGCCGCAACGATCGCGCGCCGCTCGCTCCATGTCCTTTCGCCGAGCGTCCCGCCTTCGCCGTTGGGCGTCAGGACTTTCTCGGCCATGGCCTCGTCTTCTCTCATGCCCTCACGCATTTGGTGGAAAAAGCCGGCGAAGGCATGGCGACGCGGCCCACAGGCGTAGGCAGCGATTTAGGGAGTGCGGAAAGGCCGCGCAACCCCGGCAAGAGTCTCACGCCAGAGCGAGGTAAACGGTTCGAACCTGAACTCCACCCGATGTCTTCCCGCCGGCAGACGCACCGCGCGGAAGGCGACGTCGGCCCGCTCGATCTGCGCCGGCGTCCCGTCGATCGTGGCTGTCCACCAGGGGTGCCAAACGTCCGTCAGCACGAGCCAGCCGCCGTCCGGCGCTTCCGTCTCGATTGAAATTTGCGTGTTGCCATAATTCAGGATGCTCGCCGTCCCCGGGCGCCGCGACGTTTGGTCGCCGCCCGCCGCGAGCAGCACGGTCGACCGATAATCGACCTGCGGCCAAGCTCCCGTCTTCACGATCGCATCGAAATCGGCGGCAAGCGCCGATGTCGCCACGAACACGCGCGGCATGGCGCGCGGGTTCTCGTAGATCCAGGCGTGGGCCGTGCGGGCGACGAATTTGAGATCGTCCGGCTTCAGCGTCGGATCGATTTCCTCGATCGGCGCGCCGGTCGCAATGAAGCGCAGGCCCGTGAGATCGGCCGCGATCGAGCGGTAGGACGGAAAGGCCTTGGAGAAGACCCGTTGCTCGGGCAGGCCGACCGTGTCGCCCGCGCCGGTGAAGTCCTCGAACAGCGCGAGCCGCACCGGATTGTAGCCGAGGTCGTGATCGAAGTTCTGAGCGAGCGAGGCGTTGGGCCAGTCGAAGCCGAGACCGGCGAGTTCGATGCGGTCGCGACGGTCAGGCGCCGCCGTCGCTGCGAGCTTTTCGCGCAAGGTCAGGATCGTCGTGTTGCGGGAGCCCTGTCGCAGAAAGTCGAAATTGGCGGGCGGCAGCGCCGTCGACTCGTTCGGGCCGTTGCCGATGCGCAGATCGATCGCGCAGAAGAGGCCGAGCAGGGCGATCGCCAGATAGGGCCGCAGCCGGCCGCGCTGCGCGACCCATTCGAGCAGCGCGATAGCCAAGGCGAAGGTTACCCAGGCGAGAAGCAGCGGAATGGCCGCCTGCGCCAGCTTGCCCTTCGCCATCGCCGCCGCGACGCCGCCGGCGACGAGCATAAGGATGACGGCGCCGGTCAGCGTCGGGCGCCATTTCGTCTCGCCCGACGCCAGCCGATGCACGCCATAGCCGCCGAGAAGGGCGAGAAGCGCGCAGAACGGGAATGTAGCATCCGCCGGACGGCGCCAGAGGCCAGCCCCCGGCAGATGAAACAGGACGTCGAAGGCCGGCGTGTAGCGCCCGACCGCGTACAGGCCGAGGATCAGGGCGACGACGGCGAAGTAGCGCGTGTCGCCGTCGGCGCGGCGCAGCGGCAGGCCGGCGCCGATGGCGGCGGCAAGAGCCAGCGCGCCGAAATAGACCTCGCCCATGTTGCGGGCGAGGAAGAGGCCGGTCGGCCCCCAATCGGTCGACGGCGGACCCCAGAAATAGGCCAGCGGACCGGAGACGCCGTACAGTTCCGGCGTGACAATGGTCAGGAGCGAGGCGGGGTGGAGCGATCCCTTGACCACTTCGCTGAAGACGATCTCGGGCCGGTTTGAGCTGGCGGCGAGCAGCGCCGACAGGAGAACCGGCACGCCTGCGACCACCAGCCCGACAAGCGCGCCCGCCGCCAGCGGCGGCGCGAAAGAACGGGCGTTCGCAGCAAAGCCTGCGCCGCGAAACAGCCGCTGCGCCACGAAGCCCGCAAGGATCAGCGTCTGCAGCCATGCGACCTGATCGCGCCCGGCGACCATGAAGGCGGCGAACAGTCCCGCCGCCGCTCCCCAGGCCGCCGATCCGCGATCAAGCGCGCGCGACAGGGCGAAAAGCGCGAGCGGAAACCAGGCGAGGCTCATGACCTGCCCGACATGTTGCAGCCGCCACGCGGCGGACCCGCCGAAAGCGAACGCGATGGCTGCGACGAGCGCGCCCTCCGCTCGCCATCCGCGATCGCGCGCGTAGAGGAAGACGCCGAGCGCGCCGAGCGCCAGCGTGCCGAACAGGACGCCGTCGGCGAGCTGAAACGACGGCGCGGGCCCGAGGAAGGCGGCGGCGAGATAGAGCGGCGCGAAAATCAGCGACTGCGGATCGGCGATCTGCGGCCAGCCGTCGAAGATGTTGGGCGTCCAGAACGGGCTCTCGCCCGCCGCCAGCGAGCGCGCGAGAAAGGCGAAATGCGAATAGAAATGCGCCTTGGCGTCCCAGGGGATCGTCACCCGTCCCGACAGCCATGGCCACGTCAGGAACAGCCAGACCAGCGCGAAGACGACGCCGGCGAATGCGTAGCCGCCGCGCCGTCCGCCCTTCGCCGTGTCGTCAGACGAGCGGCGGCTGGAGTTCGGCATCGATCGAATGGCCGGCGCGGTCGCGCTTGGCGGCGAGATAGCCGACGTTCTGGGGCGTCGGCCGCCCGATCACGCGCTCCTGCGCGACGACTTCGAGGCCCGCCTCGGAAAGCGCCGCGATCTTGTTGGGATTGTTGGTGAGGATTTTCACTCTCGCAACGCCAAGCTGCTTCAGCATGTCGGCTGCAAAGGCGAAGCCGCGCTGATCATGGTCGAAGCCCAGAACCTCGTCCGCATCGTAGGTGTCGAGCCCTTCGGCCTGCAGGCGATACGCCTTGATCTTGCTGGCGAGCCCGTTTCCGCGGCCCTCCTGGTCGAGGTAGAGAATGACGCCGCCGCCGCTCTCGGCCATTGAGCGCGCGGTCATTCGCAACTGGTCGCCGCAGTCGCATTTCAGCGACCCGAACAGGTCCCCTGTCAGGCAGGCCGAATGCAGCCGCACCGCGACCGGTTTCGACAGGTCTGGCTGGCCGATGATGACGGCCGCCTGATCGCGCAACCCTTCTCCGCCGCGGAAGATCACGAATTCCGATTGCGGCGCGCCCTCGAGCGGCACCTTGGCCCGCGATACGATGTGCAGCGCCGCGCTGCGGCGCGCCGGATAGGCCGAGATGGCGTTCGCCGATACGCGGGCGACCGGCTCTTCGGCGAGCGCGCCGGCAGGCAGCGGCACGCAGACGAACGCGGGGAGCAGGGCGGCAAGATGCGTCAGCCTGAGACCCATTTCCTCGCCGGGCGCGAGAGGGGTCAACTGCGCGTCGAGCGCCGCCTCGTCGTCAATCGCCAGGCGCGAAATATCCGAAATCTCGGGGCGAGGCAGCAACACCGCCGCCGCGACGCGATCCGGCGCGCCGAGCCTGTGCAGGCGGGGCCCCGAAAGCACCAGCCGCGCCTGTCCCCCCGCCAACCCCGCGAGCGCGCCGACGCCAGCGTTGTCCAGCCCCTCGACCGGCGCAGCCAGCAGCGCGACGGCGGCCGTTTCAATCACGACCGGCCGGCCCGCCCGGAATTCCGAAATCGCTCGTTCCACGGCAAGCTGGTCGTGCGAAACGCCGCCCAGCAGGTTTTCGATGCCCATACCCGTTCCAACTCGTCCGGCGCGTCGCCGGTGACATTCCAGCAATATATAGTCGCCGCTGGCCAATGACGACATGTAAACCGTCGGAGACGTGTCGTATTGCAAAGTCGGCCGCTTATCCAGCGGCCGACTCTTTCATTTTCCTCGAAATGCGCGGTCGCCTACGAACGGTTGCCGCAGGGATCGAGTTTCGTGGTGCGCGCGCTCGATGAAACGCCGCCCGACGGGATGACCGTCACGATCTCGCGCGTGCGAGGCTGGATGATGACGATTTCGTTTTCGACCATCACGTAGTCGTAGCCCCGATATTCCGGGACGATCTCGACGATTTGTCGCGGCAGCGGCGCGACCCGGACGCGGGTCGGCACGCGAACGCCCACCTCGACGCCGAAGTTCGGACGGTCGACGCGCGGCCCTCGGTGGCTATTGAAGTAGGCCGAGACCTTGGACCGCTGCGTGTCGTCCATGCGGGGGCGTTCGCCGGCCCCCATGCGATCGCCTGAGCGTTCGCCGGGTCGTGCGTCGCCACGATCCGTCTGAGCCTTGTCCGGGCGCGCCATGTCCGGGCGCGTCTTGTCCCGGCTTTCCTCGCCGGCGGCCGTCGCGCCGCTGCGCGCCTTGTCCTGGCCGGCGGCGTCCTTGCCGCGTCCGGGTTTTCCCTGCGCCGCGCGGTCGTCGTTGTCGCCGGAACGGTTCGCCTTTTCGCCGCCCCTGTCGGGCTTCGTCTCGGCGGCTTTGGGCGCATGCTCCCGCTGCTCGCCGGCGCTGGCCGGGCGTTGCTCGGGTTTCGGCGCCTCCGCGCCGCGTTCGCCGCCGCCGGGCTTGTCGCTGCGCATCGCCGGCCCCTTGCCTTCCTCGGGGCTCGCCGGCCTTTCGGCGGCGCCGGCCGGGCGGCGGCCGGGCGCCGTTTCCGGCTTCACGGCGTCCTGGCTTTTCGTTTCGGATTGCGCCAAGCGGGCGGCCGGCTCGCGCGACGGCTGTTCGGCGGCCCCGACGGGGGCCGCGAAGGTCAGGCAAGCCAGCGCTACAGACGCATAGAGCGCGCTTTTCATGGGAAACCTCCTGGATTGGGGACGAGAGGCTTCGCCGCAGCGGCCGACTGCCGCACGGGCGAAAAACGCCGAACCTCTCAAGGGGTCGTTTGCCGGTTTGCGACACGGCGTGGACAAGCAACGCGGTTTGCGGCGCAATGTTCCTGCGGGGATGGCCGCGGGCGGGCATTTGACCGGGGTCGCGGCCGCGCTTATTGGAGCGGGCATGTCTATCCGACCCATCATCTGCATTCCGGACAATCGCCTGAGGCTCGTTTCCAAGCCGGTCGAGCGGGTGGACGACGACATCAAGCGCCTGATGGATGACATGCTCGAGACCATGTACGACGCGCCGGGCATCGGGCTCGCCGCGATCCAGGTCGCCGTGCCCAGGCGCGTCGTGGTGATCGACACGGCCAAGGAAGGCGAGGACGCCCGGCCGATCTGCTTCGTGAACCCCGAGATCGTCTGGTCCTCGGAGGAAAAGCGCGTCTATCAGGAAGGCTGCCTGTCGATCCCCGAATATTACGAGGACGTGGAGCGGCCCTCTCGCGTGAAGGCGCGCTATCTCGACCGTGAGGGCCGCGAGAACGAGATCGAGGCCGACGGCCTTCTTGCGACGGCGCTTCAGCACGAGATCGATCATCTCAACGGCGTGCTGTTCATCGACCATCTGTCGCGCCTGAAGCGCGAGCGCGTCTGGAAGAAATACGAGAAGATCGCCCGCCGCGCCGCCAACGAGCCCGGTCATCCCGCCCACGATTCCCGCGAGCTGTGAGGCGACGCCAATGCGCGTCGTCTTCATGGGCACGCCCGATTTCTCGGTTCCCGTCCTCACCGAAATCGTAGGCCAGGGCCACGAAGTCTGCTGCGTCTACACCCGCGCCCCCCAGCCGGCAGGCCGCGGCATGGATCTGCGGCCTTCGCCCGTTCACAAGGTCGCCGAACGCTTCGGCATTCCGGTGCGGACGCCGAAAAGCCTGCGCAACGCGGACGAGCAGGCGGCCTTCGCCGCGCTGGACGCCGATTGCGCCGTGGTCGTCGCCTATGGCCTGATCCTGCCGAAGCCGGTGCTCGATGCGCCGCGGCTCGGCTGCTTCAACCTTCATGCCTCGCTCCTGCCGCGCTGGCGCGGCGCGGCGCCGATCCAGCGCGCGATCATGGCCGGCGACGCCGAGACCGGCGTCATGGTCATGCAGATGGACGAGGGCCTCGACACCGGGCCGGTCGGCATGGCCGAGCGCGTGGCCATCGGTCCGGACACGACGGCGGGCGAATTGCACGATGCGCTGATGAAGGTCGGCGCCGATCTGATGGCGCGCGCGCTCGCCGCGATTTCGCGGGGCTCGCTCGCCTTTCGCCCGCAGGCGGCGGAGGGCGTGACCTACGCCGCCAAGATCGACAAGGCCGAGGCGAAACTGGATTTCGCAAAGCCGGCGCGCGAGGTCCACGATCGCGCGCGAGGACTGTCGCCGTTTCCGGGCGCATGGTTCGAAGTCGATCTCGGCAAGGGTCCCGAGCGCGTGAAGGTTTTGCGCACGAAGCTGGCGGCGGGATCGGGCGCGCCGGGCGCCGTTATCGCCGAGGGCATTGTGGCCTGCGGCGACGGGGCGATCGAACTCGTGCAGGTCCAGCGCGGCGGCAAGGCGGCCATGTCCTTCGCCGAATTCGCGCGCGGTGCGCGGCTTGCGCCGGACGCGCGGCTCGGCTGATGCCCCGTTACAAGCTCACGCTTGAATATGACGGCCGGCCATTCGTCGGCTGGCAGCGGCAGGCCAATGGCCTCAGCGTGCAGGAGGCGGTGGAAAGCGCCATCCTCAGCCTGACCGGAGCGCCGGCGCCCATCCAGGCGGCCGGCCGAACCGACGCCGGCGTCCACGCCAAGGGTCAGGTCGTTCACGTCGATCTCGCGCGCGACTGGCGAGGCGACCGGCTGCGCGATGCGCTGAACGCGCATCTGCGGCTGTTTCCGGTGGCGGTGGTCGAGGCTGCCGAGGTCGGCGCGGACTTCGAGGCGCGCTTTTCAGCCGTGCGGCGCCGCTACCTCTATCGCATCCTCAATCGCCGCGCGCCGCCGACGCACGAGCGCGGCTATGTCTGGCACGTCGCGCGCCGGCTGGACGCTGAGGCCATGCACGAAGCGGCGCAGGCGCTCGTCGGCCGCCACGATTTCACGACCTTTCGCGCCGCCGAATGCCAGGCGAATTCGCCGCTGCGTACGCTCGAGCAGCTCGACGTCCGGCGCGACGGCGAGATGATCGAAATCCGCGCCGCCGCGCTGTCCTTCCTGCACCGGCAGGTGCGCTCCATGGTCGGCTCGCTGGAGCACGTCGGCTCGGGCAAGTGGACTGCCGGGGACCTGAAGGCGGCGCTCGACGCCCGCGACCGGGCGCGATGCGGCGCCGTGGCGCCGGCCGGCGGGCTGTTTCTGATGCAAGTCGACTACTGACTTGTGGGATTTGTCATGGCCAGCAGGCGCTTGCTAGATTGCGGCATGACCGAAATCCTCCATGATTCCGAACGCCGCCTTTTTCTCGATCCAGGCGACTACATCGACAGCGAACATCCTTCCGTCGTCGCCTTTGCGCGCGAACATGCGCCGGCGGACGCCAGCGACCGCGAGAAGGCGAGCGCGCTCTATAGGGCGGTGCGCGACGGCATCCGCTACAACCCCTATGTGAACATGACGACGCCCGAGACCTTCCGCGCCTCCAGCGTGGTGGCGGCCGGCAACGGCTATTGCGTCGGCAAGGCCTCGCTCTACGCCGCCGTCTGCCGGGTCCACGGCATACCCGCACGCGTGGGTTTCGCTGACGTGCGCAACCATCTGACGACCGACAAGCTGCGCGAGAGCATGGGGACGGACCTGTTCACCTGGCATGGTTTCACGCACGTCTATGTCGACGGCGCATGGCGCAAGGCCACGCCCACTTTCAACGCCTCGCTTTGCGAAAAGCTCGGCGTGAAGCCGCTCGATTTCGACGGACACGAGGACGCGCTGCTTCATCCCTTCGACGGCGGCGGCCGCGCCTTCATGCAATATGTCGAGGATCACGGCGTGTTCCATGATGTGCCGGCGCAATTCCTGATGCGCGAAATGGCGCGCGTCTATTCGAAGATGACATCCGAGGACCTGTCGACACGCGACATGGAAAAGGAAGCACTAGGGGGTTAAGCCGCGTGCGGCCGGCCGACATCGACCACGTCCAGACCCTGCCGCTCTTCCGCGGCATGGAGCCGGCGCGCTTCGACGAACTCGTCGGCGGCGCGATGCTCCAGCGTTTTCCCGCGCATGTCGAACTGATCCGGGAGGGCGATCGGCCGGATTTCCTGCACGTCGTGGTGGAGGGGCTGGTCGAGCTCTATTCCGAGCGCAACGAGGACGAACTCGGCTTCTCGCTGCTGCGGCCCTATTCGACCTTCATTCTTGCGGCGGTGACGCGCGACGGGCCCTATCTCAATTCCGCCCGCACGCTCAGCGCCTCGCGCGTGCTGATGATCCCGGCCGAGACGGTGCGGGCGGCGATCGAGGCCGACCCCGCTTTCGCCCGCGCCATCGTGCTGGAGCTTTCCACCGCCTACCGGCGCGTGCTGAAGGAGCTGAAGGACCGCAAGTTCCGCCCGACCATCGAGCGCCTCGCCAATTGGCTGCTGCGCGAGATGGAGCCCAATGGCGCGGGCGGCCGGCTGCGGCTTCCTTTCGACAAGCGCAAGCTCGCCGCCCACATCGGCACGACGCCCGAAAACCTGTCGCGCACCTTCGCGGCTCTGGGCGCCCATGGCGTCGAGGCGCACGGGCGCGAGATCACGATATCGGACACGGCGCGATTGACCGAAATCGCCAAGCCCGACCCGCTGATCGACGATCCGCTCTCCTGACGATTTGCCGCATTGCGGCAAGCGCATCGCCCGCGTCCGAGACTTGCGCAAGGCGCCGCGGCCTGTATGTTTTCGCCGCCGCCAGCGCGGCCATTTTCAGCGCCGCTCGTATCGCGGCGTTAAGACCGGGAGCGATGAGATGACTGCCAAGACCGGATGGATCGACCGCCGCAGCCTGCTGGCCGGCGCGAGCGCGACAATCGCCGCCCCCGCCGTCGTGCGCGCGCAGGCCAAGGCGCTGAAGATCGCGGTCATGCTGCCGCGCTCAGGCTTCTTCGCCCAGGCCGGACAGAGCTGCCATCGCGGCGCGCTGGCCTCGGGCAAGGTCCTGGCGGATCTCGGCTACAGCGTCGAACTCGTCCATATCGACACCGAGTCCAGCAACGACGTGTCGCGCACGCAGGCGGAAAAGGCGATCAACGACGGCGCCCACTGCATCGTCGGCGCCTTCGAGTCCGGCAATACGCTGGCGATCGCGCAGGTCTGCGAGCAGCGCAAGGTTCCGCTTGTCATCAACGTCGCGGCCGCGCCGCAGATCACCCAGCAGGGCTACCAATATCTCGTCCGCAACTTCCCGACCGGCGGCGCGCTGGTGACGAATGGCCTCAAGCTGATCGTCGATCTCTCCAAGGCCGCCAACGTCGAATTCAAGAACGCCGTCTTCCTGCACGCCAACGACACGTTCGGCACGGCGCAGCGCGGCGCGATGGACGCGATCTTCCCGAAGCTGAACATGCCGTTCAAGCTCGTCGAGAGCATCGCCTACGATCCCAAGGCGCAGGACCTGTCGGTCGAAGTCACCAAGCTGCGCTCGATCAATCCCGATCTGCTGATCGTCGTCACCCGCGCCGGCGACGCCATCAAGCTGACGCGCGACATGGTGCGCCAGAAGTTCGAGCCGAAAGCGATCATGTCGCCCGGCTCGCCGGGCCTGTACGACGAGGAATTCTTCAAGGCGGTCGGCCCCTACGCCGATTATTTCATCTACAATCTGCCGTGGGCCAATCCCAAGGCGGCCATGACCAAGGCGCTCGAGGCGTCTTTCAAGGCGGCCAATCCCGGCGCCCGCTTCGAGCTCGACTGCTTCAACGCCGGCTTCACCTTCGAGGCCATGCTGGTCGCCGCCGACGCGTTCAAGCGCGCCGGCTCGACCGACGGCCAGACGCTGATGAAGGCCGTGAAGGAGACGAGCATCAAGGACCACGTGATGATCGGCGGGCCCATCGCGTTCAACGACAAGGGCGACAATCTCAACATCGCCTCGGCCTCGGTGGAGAACATCAACCAGACGCCGACCGTCGTCTTCCCGGCCGAGGCCGCAACCGCCAAGCCCGTCCTGCCCATGCCGGGCTGGCAGGGGCGCAAGTAACGCAGGCGCCTCCCGACCGGCCGCAAGCCGGTCGGGAACGCGGTCGCATGCGCGCGGTCCCGGCTTCCCGGCCGCCCGCGCTCCCCGGCTTGCCCGGAATCGGCATAAGTTGCAAAAGTCGGGCGGCCCGGCTCGTGCGCAAGCGCCGGGCAAGACGCTCGCCCAGCCGGATACATGTCCCTTTCCCTCGCCATCGAAGTCCTCATCCAGGGCGTGCTCGCCGGCCTCGTCTACGGCCTGATGGCGCTCGGCCTGTCGGTCATCTTCGGCGTTGTGCGCGTCGTCAATTTCGCGCATGGCGAATTCGCCGTGCTCGCCATGTACACGGCCTTCGTCCTGCTCGGCCTGTTCAAGCTCGACCCGATCGTGGCGAGCGTTCCGATTGCGCTGGCCTTCTTCGCGATCGGCTACGGTTTGCAGCGAACCGTCGTCCAGCCTTTCGTCACGCGTCCGCAGCACGAGCAATTCATCCTGCTGGTCGGCCTGGCCATGGTCCTCGCCAATGCGCTGCTGCTGGTTTTCGGGCCGGAATCCCGACACGCGGATCTTTCCTATTCCTTCGACTCCTATTCGATCGGCCCTCTGCTGATCGACAAGGCGCGCGTGTTCGGCGCGGCGGCCGCGCTCGTCGTCACGGCCGCGCTCTTCGCCTTCTTCCGCTACACGGCGACGGGCACGGCGATCCGCGCCGCGGCCGACAATCTGACCGGCGCCGCCGTGGTCGGTCTCGACGTCAAGCGGCTCTACGCGATTTCCTTCGGCGTCGGGCTCGCCTGCGTTGGCGCGGCCGGGGCGATCATGCTGGCGGCCAACGACATGACGCCGATGCTGGCGCCCTCCTTCACCCTCCTGGCCTTCACCATCGTCATCGTCGGCGGCCTCGGCTCCATGGTCGGAGCGCTGGCCGGCGGCTTGCTGATCGGCGTCGCCGAGGCGATGGCGAGCCTCATCGTCTCGCCCTCGATCAAGAGCATGGTCTCCTTCGGCCTGCTGGTCGTCGTGCTGGCGTTGCGCCCGCAGGGCCTTTTCGGAAAGGCCGAGGCATGAGCGGGCTTCTCGCAGGCCTGACGCCGCGCGGCCGCGTCGCGCTGGCGCTTCTGGCGGCGGCGCTGCTCGTCGCTCCCTTCGTGGTCGATCCCTACATCCGCTCGATCCTCGTCCTGTCGCTCCTGTCGGCCTATCTCGGGCAGGCCTGGAACATTCTGATGGGCTTCTGCGGCCTCCTGTCGCTCGGCCACGCGCTCTACCTCGGGCTCGGCGCCTATGCCTCCGCCGCGCTCTTCGTGAAATTCGGCGTCGGTCCGTGGGCCGGCGTGTTCGTCGCGATCGCCGTCGCGGTCGCCGCCGCCGCGGCGCTCGGCTGGCTCAGCTTCCGCTTCCGCATCGAGGGAGTCTATTTCGCGCTGCTGACCATCGCCTTTGCGGAATTTGCGCGCATCGGCTTCGATAACTGGCCCTGGCTCGGCGGCGCGGCCGGCTTCTTCCTGCCCGTGCGGGCCGACGACCAGGCGCAATGGTGGAACCTGCGCGCGGGTCCGAATTTCTTCTACTATCTCGCGCTGGCGCTGGCCGCCGGCGCGCTCTGGCTGAGCGCGGCCCTGCGCGCCTCGAAACTCGGCCACGCCTGGCTCGCGATCCGCGAGGACGCGCAGGCGGCCTGCGCGCTCGGCGTCGACGTGACGCGCGCGCGCTTTGCGGCGCTTTTCGTCTCCACGGCGATGACCGCGGTCGGAGGCGTGTTCATCGCCTTCTGGTCGAACAATCTCCTGCCGGCGCAGATCTTCGAATCCTCGCGCTCCATCGACATCATTCTCGCCCCGATCGTCGGCGGTCTCGGCACCTTGTTCGGGCCGATCGTCGGCGCCTTCCTCCTCACGCCGCTCGGCGAGGCTCTGATCGGCGCCATGCGCGCGGCCGGCCTCGACGCGCCGGGCGCCAAGGCGCTCGTCTACGGCCTCATGCTGATGGCGATCATCGCCGCGACGCCCAACGGCCTCTGGCCGTGGATCGCGCGCAGGCTCGGTCTCGAAGGGCGCGAGCCATGAGCGCGCTGCTCGAAATCGTCGATGTCGTGAAGCGCTTTCGCGGCCTCACCGCCATCGACAGCGTCTCGCTGTCGGTGGAGGAAAGCGAGATTTTCGCGATCATCGGGCCGAACGGCGCCGGCAAGACGACGCTCTTCAATCTCATCGCCGGCGTCTTCGCGCCCGACGAAGGCGAAATCACATATGCGGGCGTGCGCATCGACGGCCACGCGCCGGAGAAGATCTGCGCGGCGGGCATCGCCCGCACCTTCCAGATCGTCAAGCCCTTCCCCGATCTCAGCGTACTCGACAATGTCGCGATTGGCGCGATGCTGCGCGCCCCCGACATGGCCGACGCGCGAGCGCAGGCCGCGGAAATTCTGCGCAAGCTCGACCTGTTCGACAAGCGCGCGCAAAAGGCCGGCAGCCTGACGCTGCCCGACCGCAAGCGGCTCGAGGTCGCGCGCGCGCTTGCCACGAAGCCGCGCATGATCCTGCTCGACGAAGTGATGGCCGGTCTGCGTCCGACCGAAACCGATCGAATGGTCGGCGTGTTGCGCGACATCAATCGTCACGACAGGCTCACCATCGTCATGATCGAACATGTCATGCGCGCCGTCATGGCCCTCGCCGACCGCGTTCACGTGCTCCATCACGGCGCGAGCATCGCCGAGGGCGCGCCGCAGGAAGTGACGAAGGACCCGCGCGTCATCGAATCCTATCTCGGCATGAAGGCGGCGCACTGATGCTGAGCGTCGAAGGCCTCGACCTCTTCTACGGCGATGCGCAGGCGCTGTCGGGCGTCAGCCTCGACGTGCCCGAAGGCGAGATTGTCGCCATCGTCGGAGCCAATGGCGCGGGAAAGACCTCGCTCATCCGCGCCATCGCCGGAATGCTGAAACCCGCCGCGGGCCGTGTTTCCTACAAGGGCGCGGACATTACCGGCCTCGACAGCCATCGCGTCTGCAATCTCGGCGTCGGTCAGGTGGCGGAGGGCAGGCAGGTTTTCCCGTCGCTCACCGTGCGCGAAAATCTGCAGATGGGCGGCTTGCTGCCGCGCTCTCGCGCGCGCAAGGCGGAGAATATGGAGCGGATGCTCGACCTGTTCCCGCGCCTGCGCGAGCGGCTCGGGCAGGCGGCGGGCACGCTGTCGGGCGGCGAACAGCAGATGCTGGCCATCGCCCGCTGCCTCATGGGAGAGCCGGATCTCGTCATGTTCGATGAGCCTTCGCTCGGCCTCAGCCCCGCGCTCGCGCACGCCGTGCTGGACACGATCGTGGACCTGAACAAGCAGGGCCTGTCCTGCCTGCTGGTCGAACAGAATGTCGCGGCCTCGCTCGAAATCGCCAGCCATGCCTGCGTGCTCGAAAACGGCTCGATCACGCTTTCCGGCGCCGGCGCGGACTTGCTCGCGGATGATCGCGTGCGGCAGGCCTATCTTGGCATGTGAGCGCCGCAAGGCGCGGCAGGAGTTGCAATGATGGCTTCACGCCTCGACCGGCGCCAGATTCTCGCCGCCGGCGCCTCGTTCGCGCTCGCCTTGCGGCCTGCGAGCGCCCAAGCCCGCAAGCTGCGCGTCGGCGTGCTGCGCCTGTCCTCCTCCGGCGCCGTCTTCCTCGCGCAGGATCTCGGCTTCTTCAAGGACGCGGGGCTCGATGTCGAACTCGTGTTCTTCGGCGCGGCGCAACCGATCGCGGTCGCCGCGGCTTCCGGCGATATCGACATCGGCGTGACCGCTTTCACCGCCGGCCTGTTCAATCTCGCCGGCAAGGGCGCGCTGTCCATCGTCGCCGGACAGTCGCGCGAAGTCCCGGGCTTCCCGCTCGACGCCTTTCTCGCGACGGCAAAGCCCAACGGCGACGGCATGAAGAAGCCGCAGGACATCCGGGGCAAGCGCATCGGCATCACGCAGGTCGGGTCAAGCTTCCATTTCGTCAGCGGGCTTGTCGCGGAGAAATACAAGTTCCCGCTGTCGGAGGTGACCTTCGTTCCCCTGCAATCCATGGGCAATATCGTCTCGGCGCTGCAGGGGGGAGCTGTCGATGGCGCGGTGCTGCCGGCGACCGTCGCCAACGGCGCCATTTCGTCGGGAGCCGCGCGGCTGCTCGGCTGGGGTTCCGACGAAGCGCCCTGGCAGATCGGCGCGGCGTTCGTGTCCGCGAAGGTCAAGTCGGAGGAAAAGACAATCTCCGATTTCCTCGCCGCCTATCGTCGCGGCTGCAGGCTGTTCCACGACAAGCTCGACGCGAAAGGCGCGCCCGAAGCCGAGCGCGCGCCGCTGCTCGAGGTCATTGCGCGCTACACGCAGCAGAAGCCGGAAGACGTCGCCGCGACGCTCGCCTATGTCGAGCCGGACGGCAAGCTCGACCTGCCGAATGTCGCCCGCCAGATCGAATGGTATCAGGGGCTCGGTTTCGTCGACAGGGGCTTCGGGCTGGAGCAGGTCGTCGACCGCCGCTTCGTCAGGGATTGATATCGGCAGGATGACGCGCCTCGTCGTCGAAAATGTCTCGCATCGCTTCGGCGACCTCGACGTTCTCTCGGACGTTTCCTTCGCGCTCGGCGACAATGAGATCCTCGCCATCGTCGGTCCGTCTGGCTGCGGCAAGAGCACGCTCCTGTCGATCGCCGGCGGCCTGATCGCGCCGACGCGCGGCGCCGTTCGCATCGGCCACGCGCCCGCGGCGAGCCTCAACCCGCTGACCTTCGTGTTTCAGGATTTCGCGCTGCTGCCGTGGCGCAGCGTGGCGGGCAATATCGCGCTGGCGCTCGAACACAGGGGCCTTGCCGATGCGGAGCTGCGCGCGATCGTCGCGGATGTTCTCGCGCGCACCGGCCTCGGCGACTTCGCGTCCGCGCTGCCGAAACAATTGTCCGGCGGGATGCGGCAGCGCGTCGGTCTTGCGCGCGCGCTTGCCGTGCGGCCGGCGATCCTGCTGATGGACGAGCCGCTGAGCGCGCTCGACAGCCAGACCCGCGACCTCCTGATGGACGATCTTGCGAGCCTGCTGGAGCAGGGCGAGATGAGCGTGCTCTATGTGACGCACAATCTCGACGAGGCGGCGCGCCTCGCCGATCGCGCGCTGGTGTTCTCGCGCCGGCCGGGCCGCATTCGCGCGACTTCGTCGGCGCCGCTGGCGCGTCGGGAGCGCGCCGATCCGGCCAACGCCGCTGCGCTCGCGCGCTGGCGCGCGGAACTCTGGGACATGATCCGCGACGAAGCCGCGGCCGCCGACCGCGAGGCGATCCATGGCGGTTGAGCGCGACGAACCAACACGTCTCGTGCGCGTGCCGTTCCGCGGCGCGGGCTTTGCGCCGGGCGACAGCAGGATGGGCGGCGGGGCGGCGTTGATCGGGCTGGTCGCGCTCTGGCAGGCGGCCTCGAGCCTGTTCGGCGTCAGTCCCCTGTTTCTGCCGAGCCCGGCCGCCATCGTCGCTGCACTCTGGCGGCTGGTCGTGCATGGCGATCTGCTCTCGCAAGTCGGCGTCTCCGCCCTGCGCATCGTCGCCGGCTGGTCGCTCGGCGCGGTTGCCGGCCTTGTCGTCGGTCTGGCGATGGGCCTGTTCACGTTCGCGCGTGCGGCGGGTTTCGCCGTCGTCTCGGCGCTGTTTCCCATTCCGAAGATTGCGCTGCTGCCGCTGATGATCCTTTGGCTTGGCATTGGCGAGCCCTCGAAAATCGCCACCATCGCGCTCGGCGTGTTCTTTCCCACCGCCATTTCGGCGGCCAGCGGCGTGGATTCCGTTCCGCGCAACCTCATCCGCATGGCGCAGAGTTTTGGATTGCCCTTCTCCGACATCGTCCGGAAAGTCGTTCTGCCCGGCGCGCTGCCGACCATCCTTGCCGGCTTCCGCATTTCGTCCTCGATTGCGTTGCTGCTCGTCGTGTCCGCGGAAATGGTCGGCGCTGAAAAGGGCGTCGGCGCCTTCGTGCTGCAAGCCGGCAACCTCATGCAGACCGATCAATTGCTGGCGGGCGTGCTCGTTCTCTCGCTGCTCGGGCTCGGCGTCGCGCGAGGCATCGCGGCGCTGGAGCGCCGCTTCATCGACTGGCGTTGATATTGCGGACCATCCTGCGGCGCGCGACGCCATGCGTGGTCTTCGCCCAGCCGTATGGGTTGCGCCAGAGATCGTAGATCGCCCGCCAGGCCGCCGCGCTGAGCATGACGTGCCAGAGCGGCAGCAGGAACAGCAACGGCCAGAGCGCCGTCAAACCCTGCCGCTTCATGCCGAGCAACCCGAGCCAGATCATGCCGGCGGGGCCGGCGATCGCGAGCCAGAGCGCGCAGGTGTTCACAAGGTGGTCGAACGCCGTCGCGGGCGCAAACAACGCGCCTGACGCGAGATCGCGCGCGAGAACGACGACAAAATAGGGCCACAACAGCGGGCTGAGAACGCCGGACGCAAAAAACGCGAGGGTCGTGAAGAAAGCGAGCGGCCTGAGATTGCGCCACAATGCAAGGGGGTCGCGGAGATGGACGAACGCCGTCTGCATCCAGCCCTTCATCCATCGCACGCGCTGGTTCATCAGCGCGCGCAGCGTGACCGGCGCCTCCTCGCATGTGCGGGAAGCCAGCGTTTCGACCCGCAGATCGCACCGCGCGAGCCGCAATCCGAGATCGGCGTCCTCGGTCACGTTCCAGGCGTCCCAGCCGCCGAGATCGCGCAACGTGCGGGTGCGGAAATGGTTGGATGTGCCGCCGAGCATCATTGGCAGGCCCAGCGCCGCAACGCCGGGATTGGCGACCTCGAACAGCGCCGCATAGTCGATGGCGAACAGCCCCGCTATGGCGTTTTCGTGCGAATTGTCGATGGCGAGCCGCGCCTGCAGGCAGCCGAGGCGCGCATCCGCGCGGGCGAAGCGCGCCGCCGCGCGCCGTAGCTGATCGGGTTCTGGCCTGTCCTCCGCGTCGTAGATGCAAAGAAGCTCGCCGCGGGCGAACGGCAGGGCGATATTGAGGGCGCGGGGCTTGGTGCGGGGCGCGCCGGGCGGGGCGACGATGATCTCGTATTCCGGCCCCGGCACCACCGCCGCCAAAGCCGCGAATGTGCGGGAATCGTCGGCTTCGACCACGAATTTGATGTCGAGTTTGGCGCGTGGATAGTCGAGCGCCTCGAGCGCGCGCACGAGCGCGCGCGCGATGTTCGCCTCGCGATAAAGGGGAACGACAAGCGTGTAGGTCGGCAGGTCGCGGTCGGCGAGCGGCGGGCTCTGCGCTTCCGCGCCGAATGTTGCAGCGGCCGTGAACAGGCGCGTGACGGTCGCCATCGAGAAGGCGATCGTCAGGAGCGTCCATATGAGGAGCCCGACCGCGTGCGGCCAGAGGAACGCGAGAAGCGCGGCAAGACAGAGCAGCGCGCCGCTCGACAATCGCGTCGCGCGCGAGGGGCCGGCGCGGGCGGACAGGCGCGGCTCGATCTTGTGCAGCCGCAGCGCGGCGTCTTCGGCGATTTGAGTCCATGCCGAGCCGCGCAAGGACGCGCCGAAGCGCCGCGGCGTGGTTATGGCAAGTCCTGCGGCGTCGGGAAGCGCGAGCAGCGCGGCGATGGCGCGCCCGCGCGGCGCAGCCAACCAGCGTACATGCTGCGTCGGCTGCGCCAGCGCCGCTATGCCGGCCGCGGCGACCGCCCCGTAGTCGGCGCGGTCGTCGAGAGCCACGCGTTGCGCGATGAAGGGAACGCCGAGCCGGCGCGCGAGCGCCCGGTAAAATGCATCTTCCCCGATCCCGCGCGCGGCGAGCAGCGTTGCGTCGAGCGGCGCGCCGGTCCATCGCGCCTGCGCGGCGGCGCGGGCGATCCAGGACGCGGGAATGCCGATCTCCGCGAGCGCCAGCGCCTCCAATTGTGTCGCGCGGGCGTCTTGCGCCGCGCGCGCGTCTTGCGCTGTGCGCTTCGGCGGTTCGGCATTATGCTGGGGCGACGGGCGCCGGCGCGCTGCGCGGGCATCCGGAGAATCCCTTTCCGCAATACGATCGACGCGATAAATCATGAAATATTCCGTCGGCGCCGGCCGACACGAAAAGTTTAGTTTGGGGGAACGCAATTGCCTATAGGCAAAATGACTGCGGCAATTCTGCTTGTCGTGCTGGCGATTTTTGCGATCGCCGCGCCATCGCGCGCGCAGGAGGGCGGTTTCGTTCCCTCCTTCTGGGATCCGAACCGGCGCCTGACAAAGCCTGATACAAGCGCCATCCGCCTCATTCGCTTCCTGACCGCCGACGATTATCCGCCTTTCGACTTCGCTTTGCCGGACGGCACGCTGACCGGCTTCAGCGTCGATCTCGCCCGCGCCGTCTGCGAGGAGTTGCAGGTCGCCTGCACGGTGCAGGCGCGCCGTTGGGACACGCTCTTGTCCGCGCTGGCGGAGAACAAGGGCGACGCGCTGATCGCCGGGATCGCGGTCACCGAGCGCACGCGCGAGCAATTCGCCTTCACCCGGCCCTACATGCTTCTTCCCGGTCGTTTCGCGGTTCGCGCAGGGCAGCCGCCGGCGGCCGCCGCGACGCCGGAACAGATGGGCGCGGCAAGAGTCGGCGTGGTCAAGGACAGCGCCCATGCCGCCTGGCTCGAAGTCTATTTCCCCAAGCTTGCGCTCGTGCGCTTCGATAACGCCGAAGCGCAGCGCGCCGCGCTGGTGAAGGGCGAGGTCGACGCCATCTTCGGCGACGGCGTGGCGCTGGCCGGTTGGCTCAACGGCTCGGGGTCGAAGGCCTGCTGCGCCCTGTTCGGCGGCCCCTTCATTGATCGCGCCTATTTCGGCGAGGGGCTGACGATCGCCGTGCGCAAGAACAATCCCGCGCTGCGCCAGGCGCTGGACTACGGCCTCGCGCGGCTTGCCGAGCGCGGGGTCTACACGGAGCTCTACCTCAAGTATTTTCCGGTTGGCGCCTTCTGACGCTCAGAAACAGGCGCGCCAGGCGAAGAGCGCCGCATCGAGGAAGACCTGCGCGCCATAGCGCATCCAGAGGAACCCGCAGGCCGCGGCCAGCAGGAGCGCGGCGGCTGCAAGCGCCAGGCGCAGGGCGCGGGGCGCGCGCCTGCCGGGATCTTCTCGCTGCGGATCGACGTCGGTCACATTCGACATTGGCGCATCATAACGCGCTTGCCCACAAAAGCGCCACGCTGCATCCTGACCGCGATGCGGGGAGGCGGCATGAGCGCACTGGATTTCGGAACCTGGCGAAAGATGACGGAAGCGCCCCGCGACGGCTCGCGCGTGATCGTCGCGTTGCGGGGCACGGAGCAGGGGCCGCCGGAAGTCGATGTCGCGCGGTGGGCGAAGCCGCCGCGCGCCGACTACCATTGCTGGATTTCGACCGACTCCGACCGCGATTGCACGATCGCCTACGACGACAACGAACTGCAGTGCTGGATGCCGCTGCCGTCTTCGATCGACGGCCGAGAATCCCTGCGTTCCGCCACCTTCCCGGAAGTGCCGCCGGACATGGAAAGCGGCGGCTCCGGCATCTGACCTCCGCGCGTGGTACGATTTTCGCAATGCGAAGGAGCCGCTTCGCTCCTTGAAACGTCGCCTGCTTACCGATTAGGCTGGCCGGCACAAGGATAAGGATAACGGGAGGGATTTATGCGTTTCAGGAAGTTTGCGCTGGCGACGGCGCTCGGAGCGGCTGTCGCGTCAGGCCCGCTTGCGGTCGCGCCGGCCTCGGCCGAGACGGTTCTCAAGGCGGTGATGCATTCCGACGTGAAGATCATCGATCCGATCTGGACGACCGCCTATATCTCGCGCAACGTCGGCTACATGATCTACGACACGCTCTTCGCGCTCGACGCGAAGAACGATGTCAAGCCGCAGATGGTCGACAAGGTCGACGTCTCCGCCGACAAGCTCACCTACACGATGACCCTGCGCGACGGCCTTCTGTGGCACGACGGCCAGCCGGTGACGGCGGAGGATTGCATCGCGTCGCTGAAGCGCTGGTCGGCCAAGGATTCGCTGGGGCAGAAGGTCTTCACCGGCTTCGTGTCGGAAATTTCGTCGCCCGACGCCAAGACGATCGTCATCAAGCTGAAGGAGCCGACCGGCCTGCTGCTGTTTGCGCTCGGCAAGCCTTCGTCCAACGTGCCTTTCATGATGCCCAAGCGCATCGCCGAGACCGATCCCGGCAAGCAGATTTCCGAGTTCATCGGCTCGGGCCCGTTCGTTCTCAAACGCGACGAATGGAAGCCGGGCGACAAGATCGTTTTCGCCAAGTTCGACAAGTACAAGCCGCGCTCCGAGCCGGCTTCCGCCTTTGCCGGCGGCAAGGTCGTGAACGTCGACCGCGTGGAATGGCTGGCCATCGCCGATGCGCAGCAGGCCGTGAATGCGCTGTCGGCCGGCGAGATCGACTACATGGAGCAGCCGCCGCACGATCTGCTGCCGCTCATCAAGGGCGACGCCAATCTGAAGATCGTGCCGGTGTCGGCGACCGGCCAGTTCACCATTCGCGTCAACTCGCTCGTCGCGCCCTTCAACAATCTCAAGATCAAGCAGGCGCTCTGGTATGCCCTCAATCAGGAGGACTTCCTGAAGGCGACGGTGGGCAACGCCGAATATTACAAGGTCTGCAAGAGCTACTTCCCCTGCGCGACGCCGCTATCCACAACGGCGGGCATGGACGGCCTCCTCGCCGGCAATTCCAAGAAGTCGCAGGAGCTCCTGAAGGAAGCCGGATACGACGGCACGCCGATTGTCCTGATGGCCTCGACCGATCTGCCGATCCTGACGAACCTTGGCCCCGTCGCCAAGCAGCTCATGGAGCGCGGCGGGTTCAAGGTCGACATGCAGTCGATGGACTGGCAGACGCTGGTCGCCCGCCGCAACAAGAAGGACCCGGCGAACGCCGGCGGCTGGAACGCCTTCAACACCGCGTGGGTCGGCGCCGACATTCTCAATCCGGTGCTGACCGCCTACATGAACGCCGCCTGCGACAAGGCGTTGTTCGGATGGCCCTGCGACGAGAAGCTCGAAAAGCTGCGCGACGCCTTCATGCGCGCGCCCGATCTCGACGCGCAGAAGAAGATCGCGGCCGAGGCGCAGCAGGCGGCGATCGCCTATACGACGCATATCCCGCTCGGCGAATATTCGCAGCCGATCGCCGTGCGCAAGAACATCAACGGCGTCATCGACGCCGCCGCCCCGGTATTCTGGAACATCACCAAGAAGTAAGCTGACGCGCCGCGCGGCCGCGGCCGTCGCAAACAGCCAATGCGCCGCGCGGCTCCGGCCGCGCGGCCCTCCACCCGGCAGGCTCATGTTCGGCTATATCCTGAGGCGCCTCGTCTCGACGATCCCGGTGATGTTCATCGTCGCCCTGATCGTGTTCCTGATGCTGCGCCTGACGCCGGCCGATCCTGCCGCGATCATCGCCGGCGACAACGCCGACGCCCAGCAGGTGGCGATGATCCGCCAGCAGCTCGGCCTCGACAAGCCGCTCCTGGTCCAGCTCTACGTCTGGCTCTCCTCCATCCTGAGCGGCGATCTCGGCGAAAGTTTCTTCTTCAAGAAGACCGTGACGAGCCTGATCGCCGATCGTATCGAGCCGACGCTGGCGCTGGCGGCCTTCACGCTCGTCATCGCCGTCGCCATTGCCGTGCCGCTCGGCATTTTCGCCGCCATGCGCCGCGGCAGCCTGCTCGACCGCGTCGTCATGGGCTTTTCGGTGATGGGCTTTTCCGTGCCCGCCTTCGTCATCGGCTACGCGCTGATTTACGTCTTCGCGATCAAGCTGCAATGGCTGCCAGTGCAGGGCTACAGCCGCATCGCCAACGGCATCGAGCCATGGGCGCGCTCGCTGGTGCTGCCGTCTCTTACGCTGGCGGTGATCTATGTCGCGCTCATTGCGCGCATGACGCGCACGAGCCTGCTCGAGGTGCTCGGCGAGGATTATATCCGCACCGCCTATTCGCGCGGCCTCACGCCGCTGCAGGTGCTGACGCGCCACGCTCTGCCCAATGCCGCCGTGCCGATCGTCACGGTGATCGGTCTCGGCGTAGCGCTGCTGATCGGCGGCGTTGTCGTCACCGAATCCGTCTTCGCCATTCCCGGCATCGGGCGCCTGACGGTCGACGCGGTGCTGGCGCGCGACTATCCGACCATTCAGGCGATCATCCTGCTCTTCTCGTTCGTCTACGTGATGATCAACCTGATCATCGACGTCTCCTACACCTTGCTCGATCCGAGGATCCGCTATTGAGCGATCGCGCGCAAACCCAGACGTTCAGCGCGCTTGCGAAGCTCCGCGTGCCGAACGCGGCGCGGGAGCCGGCGATCGTCATTCCCGCGGTCATCCTCGGCCTGATGGTGCTGATCGCCATCCTCGCGCCCTGGCTCGGCACGATCGACCCGGCCCTGCTCGACCCGACCCAGCGTAACAAGCTTCCGGGCTTCGTCGGCCAGATCACGCTGCCGGACGGAGCGAAGGCCGCCTACACGTATCACATGGGCACCGACAATCTCGGCCGCGACATCTACAGCCGCGTGATCTACGGCACGCGCGTCTCCCTGGTCATCGGCGCGCTCGTGGCGATATTCGCCACTACCTTCGGCCTCGCCATCGGCATGGTCGCCGGCTATGTGCGCTGGTCGGACGGGATCATCATGCGCATTATGGACGGCCTGATGGCCATTCCGCCGATCCTGCTGGCGATCGCGCTCGTTTCGCTGTCGCGCGCCGGTCTCACCGCCGTCATCGTCGCCATCTCCATCCCGGAAATTCCCCGCGTCGTGCGCCTCGTGCGCGCCATCGTGCTCTCCATCCGCGAAGAGCCCTATGTCGAGGCGGCGGTGACGGCCGGGACGCCGACGCCGATCCTGCTTTTCCGTCACGTGCTGCCGAACTGCATCGCGCCGCTGATCGTGCAGGCGACATTCGTCGCCGCCTCCGCCATCCTCGTGGAATCGATCCTGTCGTTTCTCGGCGTCGGCATTCCGCCGGAGGTGCCGAGCTGGGGGAACATCATGTCGGCGGGCCGTCAGTATTTCCGCCTGTTCCCGCACAACATGCTCTATCCCGGCGTGTGCATCGCCGTGACGGTCCTGTGCGTCAACATCCTCGGCGACGCCCTGCGCGACCGCCTCGATCCCAAGCTGCGCAAGAGGGTGTGATGAGCGACATTCTCGTCGTCGATCGTCTCTCCGTCTCGCTGCCGCCGGGCTCCGACAGGCCTTACGCCGTCGAGGATGTCTCGTTCTCCGTGGCGCCCGGCGAGATCGTCTGCGTCGTCGGCGAATCCGGCTCCGGCAAGTCCGTCTCGTCCTTCGCCGTGATGGGCCTGCTGCCGCGCGAGGTGAAGCCGGTCGCCGGCTCCATCAAGCTCGAAGGCGAAGAGCTGATGAGCGCATCGGAGAAGCGCTATCGCGAATTGCGCGGCTCGCGCATGGCGATGATCTTCCAGGAGCCGATGACCGCGCTCAATCCGGTCAAGACGATCGGCGACCAGATCGAGGAGGTTCTGAAGGTCCACACGCAGATGAGCCAGGCCGAGCGTCGCGCCCGCGTGCTGGAAACGATCGGGCAGGTGAACCTGCCGGATCCCGATCAGATCGTGCGCGCCTATCCCCATCAATTGTCGGGCGGCCAGCGTCAGCGCGCGATGATCGCCGGCGCGCTGGCGCTCGACCCCGCGCTGCTGATCGCCGACGAGCCGACGACCGCCCTCGACGTGACGACGCAGGCGCAGATTCTGAAACTGATTGCGGAGTTGCGCGCGCGAAAAGGCACGGGCGTCCTGTTCATCACGCACGATTTCGGCGTCGTGGCGGAAATCGCCCATCGCGTCGTCGTCATGCAGAAGGGCAAGCTGGTCGAGCAGGGGCTCGCGGACGACGTCCTCAACCGGCCGCAGCATCCCTACACCCAGATGCTGATCGGCGCCGTGCCGTCGTTGACGCCGGCCGATCGCAGGCCGCTCGACGCCGCGCCGGTCGTTTTGCACACCAAGGGCCTGCGCAAGGTCTATTCCTCGGGCGGGCTATTCCAGAAGAAGCGCGTCGTCGAAGCGGTGAAGGACGTGTCGATCGACATTCGTCGCGGCGAGACGGTCGGCATCGTCGGAGAATCCGGTTCCGGCAAGTCGACGGTGGCGCGCTGCGTGGCGCGGCTCATCGATCCGACTGCGGGCGAGATCGCCATCGACGGCGCCGATTACGCCAGGCTCCCTGAGCGATCCCTTCGCGATCATCGCAAGCGTATGCAGATCGTCTTCCAGGACCCCTACCGCTCGCTCAATCCGCGCCGCACGGTGGCGCAAAGCATGATCGAGGCGCCCGTCAATTTCGGCATGTCGCAGGCCGAGGCGCTGAGCCGCGCCGGGGAATTGATGGATCTCGTCCACCTGCCGCGCCAGTCGCTCGACAGGTTCCCGCATCAATTTTCCGGCGGCCAGCGCCAGCGCATCTGCATCGCCCGCGCGCTCATGCCGCAGCCTGAAGTGCTGATCGCCGACGAAGCAGTGTCGGCGCTCGATGTCTCCGTGCAGGCGCAGGTGCTGAAACTGTTCGACGAGGTGCGCGAGAAATTCGCGCTGGCGCTCCTGTTCATCACGCACGACCTGCGGGTGGCGGCGCAGATCTGCGACCGCATCGTCGTCATGCAGAAGGGCGCCGTGGTGGAGCAGGGCGTCACGAAGGAAATCTTCGCCGCGCCGAAACATCCCTACACGCAGGCGCTGTTTGCGGCGGCGCCAGGCAAGAACATCGGCGTCAAGATCACGGCGTGATACGCGCCGCTACGCGCGCGGCGCGACGACGCGGAACACGGCGTTGGCCCTTGCGCAAATCGCGCCATCGGCGGTGATGAACGCCTGCGCAAAGCTCATGACGCGGCCGGGCTTCACGAAGGTCGTGTCGATCTCGATCCACTGCCCCTTTTCGGCGACGCTGAGGAAGTCGACCGTCAGGTTGGCCGTCAGCAGGCGTGGCGCGCCCTCCACATGCAGCGCGCAGGACAGGCCCATGGCGTTGTCGGCGAGCGTCGTCAGCAGGCCGCCGTGCACCAGGCCGCGCGAGTTCAGGTGCGGCTCTGCGGCGCGCAGCCCGATGACGACCGCCTTGTCGGTGCGTCGCGAATAGATCGGCTCCCACGGCTCGGTCAGCGGCGAGCGCCGGAAATGCCGTTCGAAGCCGGCAGGAACGGACATGTCCATCGATCGATCCCGAAGGCGCGCCGAAGCCCGCTCAGTCCGTGAGCACGACCTTCGGATCGTTGCACAGATCGACCTCCGCCTTGTCGTCCGCGTCCTCGAACTTCCATGTCGCGAGGAAGGCGCATCCCTTGGCCTTCGCGATCGGCAGTTTGGCCTTGGCGCCGCCAGCGATCGGCTTCTTCAGCTTGGCCAGCGGCTTGTCCGGCTTGTCGGCGGCGGCGAGCGTGAAGGCCTCGAGGTTGACCGACCGCTGGTTGATGACTTCGACCGCAGCCGGCGGCCGGGGCTTCTTCGCTTTTGGCGCCGCGACGGCGTTGGACGCGAGGAAAACAGTTGCTACGCCCGCCAGAAACACACGAAACATGGCCGAATCCCCAAAGTTTGCAGGCCAAGCATAGCTCGCGCCGGCATTTCCGCCAATCCGACGCCGCGCCGCCATTGACAGGGACAGGCCGACCGACCAAACCTCCGCCGCCCGAGAACGCAAACCGAGAAGAAGCAGATGTCCCACGCCGACCTCCAGCGCATCATCGAAGCCGCCTTCGAGGACCGCGCCAATGTGAGCCCCGCCACGCATGGCGACGTGCGAGACGCCGTGGAAAAGGCGCTGGGGCTTCTGGACGCCGGCAAGGCGCGCGTCGCCGAGCGCGACGCGTCGAAGTCCGGCAAGGACGCCTGGACGGTCAACCAGTGGCTGAAGAAGGCGGTGCTCCTCTCCTTCCGCCTCAACGACATGACGACCATCTCCGGCGGTCCGGGCGGGTCGAGCTGGTGGGACAAGGTTCCCTCGAAGTTCGAGGGCTGGGGCGCCGCCGAACATGCGGCCGCCGGTTTCCGCTCCGTGCCGAACTGCATCGTGCGCCGCTCGGCCTATATCGCGCCGGGCGTCGTGCTCATGCCCTCCTTCGTCAATCTCGGCGCCTATGTCGACAGCGGCACGATGGTCGACACCTGGGCGACCGTCGGCTCCTGCGCGCAGATCGGCAGGAACGTCCATCTCTCGGGCGGCGTCGGCATCGGCGGCGTGCTTGAGCCGCTGCAGGCCGGCCCCACCATCATCGAGGACGACTGCTTCATCGGCGCGCGCTCGGAAGTGGTCGAAGGCGTCGTGATCGGCCAGGGCTCGGTGCTCGCCATGGGCGTGTACATCGGCGCCTCGACCAAGGTCGTCGACCGCGCGACCGGCAAGATTCACATCGGCTATGTGCCGCCGTACTCGGTGGTCGTGTCCGGCAACGTGCCGGGCAAGCCCCTGCCCGGCGAGAACTGGGGCCCGTCCACCTATTGCGCCGTCATCGTCAAGACGGTCGACGCGCAGACGCGCTCGAAGACCGGCATCAACGAATTGCTGCGCGACTGATGGGCGAAGAGGCGTCGGACTTCCGCTTTCTCTACCGGACCGACAAGGGCCGCATCGACCGCGCCGCCTGGCTGCGCGCGGCCGCGCCGCTGGCGGCGTCTTTCGCCGTCACGACGGCGATCATGCTCGCCGTGCTGCCCTGGGCCAATCGCCCGCTGAGCGAGCGCGCCTTCTTCGACCCGGCGGCGCTCGCCGCCAACACCTACATTCTCGCCTACGCCGCGCTGACGATCCTGACCGGCATTTCCTGGGTCAATCTCGGCGCGAAGCGTTTCCGCGACCGCGGCCGGCCCGCGCCGCTGGGCATGGCGGGACTGCTGCCGCTCGCCATGCTGGTGGCGGGCGCAGCCGCATGGTTGCAGCCGCGCGTGGCCGAAGCGATGCCCCGCGCGAGCGTGTGGGGGTGCGAAATCCTTCTCCTGGTCGTCGCGATCTGGACGGCGGCGGAAATGTTCGACCTGATTGCGAAAGGCCGATCAGAATGACCGCCTCCGCCCTCGAAATCGCGCGCGCCCTCATTCGCTGCCCATCGGTGACTCCAGTCGAAGGCGGCGCGCTTTCCTATCTCGAAAGGCTGCTCGGCGACGCCGGCTTCGAGACGCATCGCGTCACGTTCACGGCCGAGGACACGCCCGATGTCGAAAACCTCTACGCGCGCATTGGCGAGGGCGGCCCGCATCTGACGTTTGCCGGCCATACCGACGTCGTGCCGACCGGCGACGAGAACCTCTGGCGCTTTCCCCCGTTTTCGGCGGAGGTCGCCGACGGTCGCGTGTGGGGCCGCGGGGCCTGCGACATGAAGGGCGGCATTGCCGCCTTCGCCGCCGCCGCGCTGCGCCACGTCGCGCAGCATGGCAAACCGAAGGGCGCGATCTCGCTGCTCATCACCGGCGACGAAGAGGGGCCGTCGATCAACGGCACGGTGAAGCTGCTCGAATGGGCCGCCGCGCGCGGCGAGAAGTTTTCGCACGCCATCGTCGGCGAGCCGACCAATCCGAATGCGCTCGGCGACATGATCAAGATTGGACGGCGCGGCTCGCTCAACGGCGATATCACGGTCGTCGGCCGCCAAGGCCACTCGGCCTATCCGCAGCAGGCCGACAATCCCATTCCGACGCTGGCGCGCATCGTCACGGCGCTTTCCGCCGCGCCGCTGGACGCGGGCAACGCGGCCTTCGACCCGACGCGGCTCGTCGTCACTTCCGTCGACGTCGGCAACGCGGCGCGAAACGTCATTCCGGGCGAGGCGACGGCGAAGTTCAACGTGCGCTTCAACGATATCTGGACGCCGGAAACGCTCGGCGCGCGCATTGCGGAGATTGTCGCGGAGGCGGCGCAGGGCGCGAATGCGCGCGTCAAACTGCACCCCACCAATTCGATCTCTTTTCGTACGCAACGATCGACCTTCACCGACATGGTCGTCGCCGCCATCGAAAAGAAGACCGGACGCACGCCGGAACTCTCCACGACGGGCGGCACGTCGGATGCGCGCTTCATCGCCAATTACTGCCCGGTGCTGGAATTCGGCCTCGTCGGCAAGACCATCCACGCGACGGACGAGAATGTGGAGGTCGCCGATCTGGAAAAGCTGACGGATATTTACGGCGAGATTCTGGAGCGCTACTTCGCATGAGCGACCTGCGCGTTGGCAATCTGTTCGCCAATGCGCCCGCTCGCCTTCTCGACGAACAATTCGACACGCTGCTCGCGCGGCCCGGCGTCCGCATCGAGCGCATCGTCTCGACCGGCCAGGCCAGCGCGCCCGGCTTCTGGTATGACCAGCCGCAGGACGAGTGGGTCTGTGTGCTCGCAGGCTCCGCTGGCGTTCTTGTCGAAGGCGAGGACGCGCCGCGGGCGCTGCAGCCCGGCGGCTGGCTCGAAATTCCCGCCCGTGTGCGCCATCGCGTCGAGTGGACCGACGCGACGCAGCCGACCATCTGGCTGGCGGTGCATATCTGCCCGTAAGCCAGCGCGGCTTGCTTCGCGCGCGCCGTAAAACTAGGCTCGCTTGTCCGACACTTTCGTCACGCAGCCTAATGGAAATGACCGATCTTCCCGTACCCGAAACGCCTTCGCTGAGCCTTCTCTGCGATGTCGCGGTCGACGTCGCCGCGCCCATCGTCGTCGGCGACACCGGCGCGGGCGTGCGCCGCGTGATCCCGATAACCGGCGGCGTGGTCAAGGGCCGCATCAACGGCCGGGTGCTGGCGAGCGGCGCCGATTTCCAGATCATCCGCCGCGACGGCGTCGCCGAGCTCGAAGCGCTCTACGTGATCGAGACCGAGCACGGCCTCGTCTACGTCAGGAATTACGGTCTGCGCGACGGGCCGAAGGACGTGCTCGACCGCCTTGCGCGCGGCGAGATGGTCGATCCCAAGCTCGTCTATTTCCGCGCCTCGCCGCGTTTCGAGACCGCGTCGCCCGAATTGCAATGGCTGACGAAGCGCGTCTTCGTCTGTTCCGGCGCGCGTCTGCCCGACCGCGTCGTATTGCGCTTCTTCGAACTTCTATAGGACCGCCATGCCGCATACGAATTTCAACGACGCCGAACGCGCCGCGATCGAGCGCGCCATTGAGGGCCGCAAGTCGGTTCGCGCCTATCTCGACAAGCCCGTGGCGCGCGCGACGGTCGCACGCATCCTCGAAGTCGCCGCGCGCGCGCCGAGCGGCACCAACATGCAGCCATGGCGCGTGCATGTCGTGGCGGGCGAGGCGAAGCAGAAGCTGTCGCAGGCGATCCACGACACGTTCGCCTCGGGCGGCCTGCGCGAGTCCGAGTACAAATATTATCCCGACCAGTTCTTCGAGCCCTATCTGTCGCGCCGCCGCAAGGTCGGCTTCGATCTCTACGGCCTGCTCGGCATCGCCAAGGGCGACATGCCCGCGATGGCCAAACAGCTTGGCCAGAACTACCTGTTCTTCGGCGCGCCGGTCGGCCTGATGTTCACCGTCGACCGCCGTCTCGAGATCGGCTCCTGGCTGGACTACGGCTATTTCCTCGAGGCCGTCAGCATCGCGGCGCGCGCCAACGGGCTCGACACCTGCTCGCAGCAAGCCTTCGCCTTCTTTCACAAGGTGATCCGCGAGCAGCTCGCCTTCGACGACAACGAGGTGCTGGTCTGCGGCATGTCGCTCGGCTACGCCGACTGGAACGCGAAGATCAACACGCTGCGCACGGAGCGCATTCCCGTCGATGATTTTGCGACATTTCGCGGATTCTGAGCGGCGTCACAACAGATCGAGCTGCGCGGCGCGTCCGGCGTTCGGGCCCACGGCGCGCCGCTCGATCTCGAGAATGCGCAGCTTCGTCGTCACGCCGCCGCCGGCGGAAAAGCCGCCGGTCTTGCCGTTGGCGGCGACGACGCGATGGCAAGGCACGATGATCGCGAACGGATTGCGCCCGAGCGCCTGACCGACGCCGCGCGCCGCGCCCGGCTCGCCGATCGCGCGCGCAATCGTTCCGTAGGTGCGCGTCTCGCCGCAGGGGATGAACCGCGCTGCGGCATAGACCTGCGCCTCGAACGCGCCGATCCGGTCCATGTCCAGCGCAATGTCGGCGAGATCGATCGCGCGGCCGTTCAGCAGCTTGCCAACGCGCGCGACGATGTCGTCGATCTCCGCCGGCGGCCTGCGCACGAACGGCGCGCCGGACTTGCGCATCAGCCGCGCGCGCGTCGCCTCGTCGGTCTCCTCGGGCAGTTGCAGCGCCTTCACGCCGCGCGGCGTCCAGGCGAGGCCGCACAGGCCCAGAGGCGTCTCGAAGAATGTCGCGCCGTAGCCGTCCATATTCAAATTCTATCAACTTCCGGAGGCGCTGGCGATTGCCGGCCACTTGCATCGCGCGCCGACTGGCCGTAGCGCTTCAGGCGACATCGCCCGTCCACCGCGACCGGCGCCGTACCGTACCGAGAGGAGACGCAATGCTCGTCGCCAGACGCGAACGAAAGGTCGAATGGGGCGACTGCGACCCGGCCAAGATCGTCTACAATCCGCGCTTCTTCGACTGGTTCGACAATTGCACGGGCGGCCTGCTGGAGGCGGCGGGCTTTCACAAGGCATGGCTGTTCGAGAACCTCGACTTCACCGGGATTCCGCTCGTCGAATCGCGCGCGCGCTTCATGAAGCCCTCGCGCTTCGGCGATCTCGTCGTCATCGAGACGCAGGCGATCGACATCCGGCGCTCGTCCTTCGACATCCGCCATCAATTGTTCAACGGCTGCGAGCTGGCGATCGAGGCTTTCGAGACGCGCGTGTGGACCGGCCGCCATCCCGACGATCCCAATCGCATGAAATCCGTTCCGATTCCCGACGAGGTCGTACGCGGATTGAAGGGCGAGGCAAGGCAGAGCTGACGGCTGCGACCGCGCGAACGTTGATGTAGATTGGCGGACAAGGGAGAACGCCAATGAGGCTTGCAAGTCATTTCGCCGTCGCGCTCGCTGCGTGCGTGGCGCTCGCCGCGCCCGCGCATGCCGAAGTCAAGGAAGTGCGGATATCGAAGGGCTACGGCATTCTCTACCTGCCGCTGATGGTGATGGAGCAGCGCAAGCTGCTCGAGAAGAAGGCCGCGGAAGCCGGCCTCGGCGAGATCAAGACGACCTGGTATCTGTTCGACGGCGGCAATGTCATCAACGACGCCATGCTTGCCGGCACGCTCGACATTGCCGGCACCGGCGCGCCGGGCTTCATCACGCTGTGGTCGAAGAGCCGGGGCACGCGCGCCGAGGTCGTGGGCGTCTCCGGCATGTCCGGCACGCTGCTGACGCTGAACACGATCAATCCCGAGCTCAAGTCGCTCAAGGATTACACGATCAAGGACAAGATCGCGCTGCCGGGCATCAAGACGTCGCTGGCGGCGGTCGTGCTGCAGATGGCGGCCGCCAAGGAGCTTGGGCCGGACAAGTGGAACGCGGTCGACGGCTCGACCGTCGGCCTGCCGCATCCCGAAGCCTATACGGCGATGATGTCGGGCAAGACGGAAATAACCTCGCATTTCGCCTCGCCGCCCTATTCGACGATGGAGTTGCGCGACAAGCGCGTGCACAGCGTCGTCAATTCGATCGACGCGCTCGGACCGATTACGCTCGACGTCGTCTTCGCGCCGAAGAAATTCATCGACGACAATCCGAAGATGATGGCGGCTTTTCTCGCCGCCTTTGACGAGGCCTGCGACATCATCGCGAAGGACAAGGACGGCGCGGCGAAGGATTTTCAGGCGAGTCTGAAGGCGAAGATTTCGCCGGAGGAGGCGCTGGAAATGGTGTCCGACAAGAACACGAGCTTTTCCGCGACGCCGACCGGCATGATGCAATTCGCGAATTTCATGGCCGACGTCGGCTCGATCAAGAACCGGCCGGCCAAGTGGTCGGACATGTTCATGGCCACGCTTGGCGGTAGGTCGGGGAATTGACGCCTCTCTGTCGTCCCCGCGAAAGCGGGGACCCAAGGCGACAGCGCGGAATTGCGAGGCTGGATCCCCGCTTTCGCGGGGATGACAGTCTGATTACCCGATGCGGCGCACCCAGCCGTGCGGATCGGGCGCGTCGCCGCGCTGGATGCCGACGAGCTTCGCCTTCAGGGCGGCCGTCACGGCGCCGACCGAGCCGTCGCCCATGACGATGTCGCCGGCCGCGCTCTTCACCTTGCCGATGGCGGCGACGACCGCCGCCGTGCCGCAGGCGAAGGCTTCGCGCAGCTTGCCGCTGGCCGCGTCCGCGCGCCACTGGTCCATGGAATAGCGTTCCTCGCGCACGACGCGACCTTCGGCGCGCGCCAGCGTGAGGATGGCGTCGCGCGTGATGCCCGGCAGGATCGTGCCGGTCAGCGGCGGCGTGACGAGCGAGCCGTCGTCGAAGACGAAGAACACGTTCATGCCGCCGAGCTCTTCCACCCATTTGTGCTGGGCGGCGTCGAGGAAGACCACCTGATCGCAGCCGTTCTCGATGGCCTCGGCCTGCGCCAGCAGCGAGGCGGCGTAATTGCCGCCGCACTTGGCCGCGCCCGTGCCGCCTTCGGCAGCGCGGGTGTAGCGGTCGGTCAGCCACACGGTCACCGGCTTTTCGCCGCCCTTGAAGTAGGAGCCGACGGAGCTGGCGATCAGCACGAACAGATATTCGTGCGAAGGCCGCACGCCGAGAAAGGCCTCGGTCGCGAACTGGAAGGGGCGCAGATAGAGGCTGCCGTCGCCCTTCGGCACCCAGGCCCGGTCGATCTTCACCAATTCCTCGACCGCCTGCATGAAGACGGCTTCGGGAATGGTCGGCATGGCCATGCGTTCCGCCGAGGCGTTGAAGCGCCGGGCGTTTTGCTCGGCGCGGAACAGGGCGAGCGAGCCGTCGGAGAGGTTATAGGCCTTCAGGCCCTCGAAAATTTCCTGCCCGTAATGCAGCACGGCGGCGGCCGGATCGAGCGCGATCGGCTCGCGCGCGCGGATCTGCGCGTCGTGCCAGCCGCGGTCCGCCGTCCAGCGGATCGTCGCCATGTGGTCGGTGAAGACGCGCCCGAAGCCCGGGTCCTTCAGCGCCTCGGTCCGCGCATCCGCGCTGACGGGACGGGTCGTCGGATTGTGCGAAAAGACGATCTTCTGATGGGCGTTCATCCGGGCGGTCCATTCTCGTCTGAGCTCCGGGCGTCGTCAGACGCGCGGCCTCGATTTTGGATAAACCCTCTCGGGATTATGTCAAGCACGCTGACCTATCAGCCGTGCCCCCGCAGGAAGTTGATGACCCCGGAAAAGTCGTCGCCCGCATGGCCGGCGGCGTTGAACAAGGCATAGATTTGCGCCGCCGCGGCGCCCATCGGGGTGGCCGCTCCGGCCGACGCCGCGGCTTCCTGCGACAGTTTCAGGTCCTTCAGCATGAGCGCCGCCGCAAAGCCCGGCTTGTAGCCGTTGTTGGCGGGCGAGGTGGGCACCGGGCCGGGGGCGGGGCAATAGGTGGTCAGCGACCAGCTCTGCCCCGAGGAAGTGGAGGCGACGTCGAACAGGGCCTGGTGGGTGAGGCCGAGCTTTTCGCCCAGCACGAAGGCTTCCGCGGTAGCGATCATCGTCGCGCCGAGGATCATGTTGTTGCAGATTTTCGCCGCCTGGCCGGCGCCCGGGCCGCCGCAATGGACGATCTTCTTGCCCATCTTTTCGAGCAGCGGCCTGGCGGCGGCGAACGCGCCCTCCGCGCCGCCGCACATGAAGGTGAGGGTCGCGCCCTTGGCGCCGCCGGTGCCGCCCGAGACCGGCGCGTCGACGCTGGCCAGCCCCGCCTTTTCGGCGAGCGCATGGGCGGCGCGGGCGCTGTCGACGTCGATGGTGGAAGAATCGATGAACAGCGCGCCCTTCTTGGCGAGCGGCGCGACTTCCGACCACACCGCGATCACATGCTTGCCGGCCGGCAGCATGGTGACGACGACGTCGGCGTCCTTCACCGCATCGGCCGCGGAGGCGGCGACATTGATGCCGCCTTTCGCGGCTTCGTCGCGCAGGAAGGGCACGAGATCGAAGCCGCGCACGGCGTAGCCGGCGTTGGCCAGATTCACGGCCATTGGCCCGCCCATGTTGCCAAGTCCGATGAAGGCGACGGTGGTCATGTCTCGCTCCCTTGCGTGCGTCGTTTCCCATCCGGTTAGCACAGAGAGGCGCGCCAATCACGCAATTGTCAGGCGTTGCAATGTCGCGGGCCGCGCGCGCCGCGGTCTATGGTGGCGTCATGATCGAACCTGCGCCGAAAACCGCGCCCGCGCCTCGGGGATCGACCTGGCGGCGCTATGCGCCGGCTGCCGCGATCGCCGTCGCCCTCGCGTTCTTCTTCGGCCTGCGGCTCGACCGCTACGTCTCCTTCGAGCTTTTCGTCGACAGTCGCGCGCCGCTTCTCGCCTTGATCGGCCAGCATTTCGTCGCCGCGCTCTGCGCCTTCGCCGCGCTCTATGCGGCGCTCGTCGCAATTTCGGCGCCCGGCGCCACGTTGATGACGCTGGCGGGCGGCGCGCTGTTTGGCCTGAAATACGGCCTGGCCGCATCAGTCGTCGGCGCGACCTTGGGCGCCTGCGCCCTGTTTCTGGCCGCCCGGTCCGCCCTGGGCGAGGCGCTGGCGGCGCGGGCCGGTCCGAAGGTCCTGCGCCTGCGCGACAGGTTCAACGATCATGCTGTCGGCTACATGCTGTTCCTGCGCATGTCGCCGCTTTTCCCCTTCTGGTTCGTCAATCTGGCGGCGGCGCTGGCCGAGGTGCCGCTGCGAACGTTCTTCTGGACCACCGCGCTCGGCGTCCTTCCGGCAGGCTTCGTGTTTACGGCGGCCGGCGCCAGCATGGACGAGATCGTCGCCGGCGCGCTCGCCCGTCGCGACGCCTGCCGCGCCACGGGCGCCGCCGTCTGCAATCTCGACCTCCCCTTGTCGGTTATCGTCACCCCGAGGATATTTGGCCTTCTGGTCGGCCTTTCGCTGTTTGCGCTTGCGCCGATCGCTGCGCGGCGCATCTGGGTTGCGCACAGGCGGCTGGCGGCCAAATGAACGGGCGGGGGGCATGAGCGAGATTCTGACGCCCGACATCTGCGTGATCGGCGCGGGCGCTGGCGGGCTGTCGGTCGCGGCCGGCGCGGCGCGGCTCGGCGTGTCGGTCGTGCTGATCGAGAAGGGGGAGATGGGCGGAGATTGCCTCAACGCCGGCTGCGTCCCCTCCAAGACGCTGATCGCATCGGCCCACATCGCGCAGGCCATGCGCGATGCGGCGCGCTTCGGGGTCCATGCGGTCGAACCCCGCGTCGAATGGCTGGCCGTGCGCAAGCGGATCAAGCAGACGATCGCCGCCATCGCGCCCAACGATTCGCAGGCGCGCTACGAAGCCATGGGCGTGCGCGTCATCCGCGCGACGGCGCGCTTCGCCGACCGGAAGACGGTCGAGGCGGGCGATTTTTCCATTCGCGCGCGCCGTTTCGTGCTGGCGACAGGCTCTTCGTCGTTCGTGCCGCCGATTCATGGGCTCGAATTCGTGCGCTACCTCACCAACGAGACGATCTTCGACATCGACACGCTGCCGCGCCGGCTTGTCGTCGTCGGCGGCGGCGCGCAGGGAATCGAGCTCGCGCAGGCCTTCCGCCGCCTCGGATCGGAGGCGATCGTGATCGAGGCGGAACAGGCGCTTTCGCGCGAGGACCCGGAACTCGCCGCTGTCGCGCTCAACCGCCTCCGCCGCGAAGGCGTCGATATCCGCGAGGGCAAGAGGATCGCGCGCATCGAGCCGCGGCCGGAGGGCGTGCGCGTCGTGCTCGCCGGCCATGAAGTCGAGGAAACGATCGACGGCACGCATCTGCTGGTTGCGGCCGGGCGCAAGGCGAATGTCGACAATCTCGGTCTCGAGGCGGCCGGCGTGAAATTCAACCGCGCCGGCGTGACGACCGGCGGCAACCTGCGAACGAGCAACCGTCGCGTCTATGCCGTGGGCGACCTGGCAGGCGGCGCGCGCCTGACGGCCGCCGCCAATTATCAGGCCGGACTCGTGCTGCGGCAGGCGCTGTTTCGCCTGCCGGCGCGCGCGCGCCACGAAAACGTTCCGCGCGTGACCTATACAGATCCGGAAATCGCCTGGGTCGGCCTTTCCGAGACGGAAGCGCGCGAGCGACACCGCAGGATTCGCGTTCTGCGCTGGAGTCTTGCCGAGAACGACCGCGCCCGTGCGGAAGGCGCGATGGAGGGCCATATCAAGGCCGTCACGGCGCGCGACGGACGCGTGCTCGGCTGTGGGATCGCGGGGCGCTCGGCCGGCGAGTTGATTGCGCCCTGGTCGCTCGCCCTGTCGAAAGGCTTGATGGCGCAGGACATGGCCAATGCGATCTTCGCCTATCCGACCGTGTCGGAAGTCTCGCGGCGCGCCGCTTTCGGCGTCTATGCGGACAAGATCGACCGGCCGTGGATGACGAGCGTTCTGCGCTTGCTGCGCAGATTCGGGTGACGCATGGACGAGGCGGCGAACGCGCAGGGAAGGGCGGCGAGCGCAGCGGTCGGGCTGCCGCGCTTCGGCCTTGCCGGCCGCGTCCTCCTGCTCATTGTCGCCTTCGTCTTGCTCGCGGAAGTCGCGATCTACGTTCCCTCGATCGCCAACTTCCGCAACAACTGGCTGCGCACGCGTCTCTCCGCCGCCTATACGGCGGCTCTCGTTCTCGACGCCGCGCCGGAAGGCATGGTTCCCCAGAGCCTCAAGGTCGCCATTCTCGATAGCGTCGGCGCGCGCATGATCGTGCTGAAGCGTCCCGACAGTCGCCGGATGCTCGCCGTGACCGACATGCCGCCGGAGGTCGACGAGGTCGCAGACCTGCGCGATCAATCTGCATGGCAGGCGATTTCCGCGGCTTTCGGCACGCTGACGGCGCGCCCCGGCCGCGTGCTCGATGTGCGCGGCCAGGCGCCGATGGGCGCCGAATATGTCGAGGTCGCCCTTGACGAGAAGCCGTTGAAGGCGGCCATGGGCGCCTATTCGCTCAACATCCTTCTCCTGTCGCTGGCGATTTCGTTGATCGTCGCGCTGCTCGCTGTCGCTGCGCTGTCGATTATGGTGCTGGCCCCGGTGCGGCGTTTGACCGGCAATGTCGTCGCTTTCGCCGCCGCGCCGGAAGACGACGCCCGTATCATCGCGCCGTCTGGCGCGCGGCATGAGATTGGCGCGGCCGAAGAGGCGCTGGCGGACATGGAACGCGCGCTCGCGCGGGAGCTTTCCGAAAAGAAGCGGCTTGCGGCGCTCGGCCTGGCCGTCGCCAAGATCAATCATGACCTGCGCAACATGCTGACGTCGGCGCAGCTGATCTCCGATCGCATGGCCTCGGCCTCGGATCCGCTGGTCGTGCGCCTGGCGCCGAAACTGGTCGCCACGCTCGACCGCGCGATCCGCTTTTGTCAGGCGACGCTGACCTATGGGCGCTCCGCCGACGAAAAGCCCCGCCCGGCGCCGACGCCGCTCAGGCTGATTGCCGCCGAAGCGGCGGAAACGGCCATGCTGTCGGCGCGCTCGACCATCGACTTCCGCAACGATGCGCCGCAGGACTTCATCATCCATGTTGATCGCGAGCAGTTCTTCCGCGCGCTGCTCAACCTGTTCCGCAACGCCGTCGAGGCCCTGGACAGCGCGGGCTCCACGGTCGGTCCGCCGGCGATCCGGCTCCATGCGGAACGCGGCGACGGTTCGGTCTCGATCGTGGTCGCCGACAATGGGCCGGGCTTGCCGCCTGCCGCCCGCGACAACCTGTTTTCGGCCTTCCGTGGCGCGGCGCGGCCGGGCGGCACCGGCCTGGGGCTCGCCATCGCCGCCGATCTCGTGCGCGCGCATGGCGGGACGATCAGACTGAAGGAGGTCGACGACCCGGTCTGGCCCGGGGCGGCCTTCGAAATCCTGCTTAGACCCCCCGCCAATCCGGCGCAGACCGGCGGCGATAGCGGGGAACAACCCGCCGCGCGCGCGAAATCCTGAACTTGCAAAGGCGACTTGCCTTTGCCGGCGCGACCGGTTAGACGGACGCTGCCTCGGCGCTCGTTCGCCGGAGCTGGATTCGGCGACACGCCGGTCCTGCGCGCCCGTAGCTCAGCTGGATAGAGCACCAGACTACGAATCTGGGGGTCAGAGGTTCGAATCCTTTCGGGCGCGCCACCTACGCTTCTGAAAAGTCAGCGAATTATTTCTGGTCAGTGCAGTACGTTCGCTTGCCTGTGCGGTCTTGGGTAGCGCCGGGGTAGCGGCGAAGACGAAATTGAAACTCTCCGATACGTCCAGGAAGGGGTTCCCGGACTTTGCCGTGTTGCGCGCCAAGCCGGGCCAACTATTCTCCCAGCGCGGATGTCAGCAAGCGACGGATTGCAGCCGTTGCTCGCCGTCGTGGCCGGGCCTGTCCAAGGCGTGAGGCGGCAGCGACTGTGGCCTCCGGTGCGCAGCAGCACATCCGCCCAAGCTGTTGCGGTTCATATGGTCAGTGCATTCACGTCGCGCGCAGAGAGCGTCCGCATGGAAACGGCGTCCGCCATACATTGGCTGCTACTGGCGTTCACCTCGCTGACGCTTCTCTTGAAGTTCGTCGTCCTTGCGTCGCTCCTTCTGGCCCTCCTTCTCAGCCCCGCGCTCGGCATCGTCCGCAGGCTGAGAAATTCGTCCGCGATGAACCGTATCGCCTCGCTGCAATTCGGAGTTGATGGCCGAAAGACGCTCTTCTTGCTCCTTCTCCTTTTTGCGATCCCCGCGGACGCCGTCTCCGCGCAGACGCCGCCGCCCCCGCTCGACGAACAAGCGCTGGAGCGCGCGTCGGCGACGGTCGTGAAGAGATTGGCGACCCGCTTTTCGCTAGGCGCATTCGCCGGCCGCTTCGAGGAGACGCGGCTCGACGCGGTTCGCGAAGCCGTGGGCGAAGGGACCATCCAACACCAAGGCGACGCTGCAGGCAGCATCCATTGGCTGTGTTATCGGCGCGCGCAGCATCGACTATGGGTCCTGTCCGGAGAGATAGGCGGCCCGGACCATCTCGTCACGGAGATCGTCGAAGAACTCGCCGAGAACGACGCCGGGGCTGCGACCGATTGCGCCATCCTCCCGGAAAAGTTCTCGCCCGTCGTCTTCGACGGCAAGCTGCATCTAGGTATGGCGCGTCAGGAAGTAATCACGGCGTTGGGACCGCCGTCGAAGTCGGAAGCTGCTCGGATCGTGTATTCTCACGCGGGAAAGCTCCCAGACGGTTTCGATGAGACCGCCTGGCTCATTCTCGGATTTCGTGAGGGCAAGCTCGTGTCCATGCGCGGCGGCAAGACAACGACGAACTGAAGCGGCTGCGAGCGGCGTTCGCGCGGCGCGGCGAGCGACATGCCTGCAATCTGCCCCTAGCGGACCTATGCTCATCGCAGTCGCTGATGTCGCCAACTATGCACGGCGACAGGCATCCTCGTAGCGGTCGGGCCGGTTTGTGGTTGCACGCGGGTTGCGAGCTCGCCGCGTGCGCCCGGATCTCCGGAGGTTCGTTCCAGACGCCGAGCCAACGAGCTGTCACTGTGGTGACGGGTGGGGGAGTGGGCTGTCTCCCCTTTCCTGCGCCAGTTTGGCGTCGATTGTTTCGCGAAGGGTTCGCCGCAGGATCTTTCCGGCCGGCGAAATCGGAAAGTCGTCCAGGATTTCGAGTCGTTCGGGCAATTTGAACTTCGCGATCTTCTGATCGAGCAGAAACTTTGTCAGTTCCTCGAAACCAAGCGATTGGCCGGGATTGAGCGTAACGAAGGCGCACGCCTTCTCGCCAAACGTCGGGTCCGGCATCGCGACGATGGCGACCCCGCGTATCGCCGGGTGCTTGAGCATGTAATTCTCGATCTCGTCGGTGCTTATCTTCTCGCCGCCGCGGTTGATGAGGTCGTTCTTGCGACCTTCCGTAACGATATAGCGGCCATTCTTCCTGACGATGTCGCCCATGCGGTAGAAGCCGTCCGACGTGAACGACTTCGCATTGATCTCTGGCGCGTTGTAATAGCCTCGGATCGTGTACGGCCCGCGAACCACGAGTTCGCCCGGCTCTCCGTCGGGCACTTCGTTGCCGTCGGAGTCCAGGACTTTGATTTCGTCGTCGTCGCAAATCGGAGCGCCCGAACTGTGTAGGATCCTGTCTTCGGAATCGTCGAGCCGGGTCAGGTTCAGCAGGCCTTCCGCGGTCCCGTAGATCTCCTGGAATTGACAGCCGAGTCTCTGACGCAGGCGAGTTCTCAACTCCGGAGACAGTCTCGCTCCCCCATTCTGCACAAGCGTCAACGAGCTGGTATCGAAACGATTCAGGCGTTCGTCATTCAGCCAGTTGACGATCAGCGGAACGGCGGCAGGAATGACCGTCGCCTTTTCACGTTCCACCAGCGAGAAAATCGTCTCGATGTCCGTCTTGCCCGAAACGACGACGCGGCCGCCAAAGGATAGAGCTCCCAGAACGCCCGGAGAACCAAGGGTGTAATTGTGCGCCAGCGGGAGAACGGCCAGAACGACGGTCTTTTCGTCGAAGCCTGCGACCCTGGCGCTCTGCTTGAAGTTGTACACGTAGTCGTTGTGTGTGCGAGGTATGAGCTTCGGCAAAGCCGTCGTGCCGCCTGACAGCAACATCAGCGCGACGTCATTCGGATCAATTTCGATATTGCCGACCAGTTCGAGGTCGTGTGGATCGGCCGGTCGCGCTGCGAGCGCGACGAGGGATTGCTGGCCCTCGAGCGCATCGCCCAGCACGAATACCTGCTCGAGAGTAGGCGCGCCGGCGCGAACATGCTCGGCCATCCGCCGGAAATCGAATTCACCGATCTTCTGCGGCACGAACAGCGCCTTGGCCCCGCCGAACCGCGCAAAGTGAAGCAATTCCGTCTCGCGATGCGGCGGCAGCGCCATTATCGGAATGACGCCAAGCCGCAAGAGCGCCAGGAACGACTCGAAAAACGCGACGCTGCTCGGCAACTGAAAGACGACGCGATCGCCTATGCCCAGGCCCAGGCGATGGAAATGCGCGGCCAGCCGACCGCTGGCCGCCCAAAGAGCGCTGAGCGTCATGCGACGTTCGCCATCGACGACGGCAATCCGGTCAGGTTCGCCAGCCGCCATCGCTGCGAACAGGGCAGGGATCGATACGTCCTCCCAGTAGCCCTTCGCTCGAAATTGTCGAGCCGATTCCGCTGGCCACGGCACGCATCCCTGCAGCAAGCGATCCTCCCTGAGCTACGACTTATGTGTATGAATTGGGTCCGGATAATACATGCTGTTTCATATATTTCAAGGCAGGTTTGCCCCGATTGCCCGCTTGTTGCGCTGCAGCGCGAACTGGCCCGGGAAGGCGCGCAACGGCTCATATAATGGCCTATTCAGGGAGGCCGACGCTTCTTTCAACTTGTCGACCGATTGCGCAATGCGGCGTCTTGTATATGATAATGCATATAATAATTGCTCGCTCCGCCCTGGGCCGGGCGAGACGAGGAGACGCAATGAAGATCAGGATTGTTGGCGCAGGACCTGCCGGCCTGCATTTCGCCGCGCTTATGAAGCGTCACGACCCGACGCATGAGATCACGCTGTATGAGCGCTCCCCGCGGAACGCCACATGGGGCTTCGGGGTCGTCTTTTCTGACCGCGCCCTCGAGTTTCTCAAGGCCGACGATCAGGAACTCTACGACTTCCTGACGCCCCACATGGAGCGTTGGCCCGAGATTACGGTCGTACATAACGACACGCGAATCCCGATAGCTGGAAACGGCTTCACGTCGATTGGCCGGCTGGAGATGTTGACCCTCCTCTACGAATTCGTCGAAAGGCTCGGCGTCAAGATCGAATTCGAGACGGAGAAAACCTCGCTCGCCGATATTGGCGAAGCCGATCTGATCGTCGGCGCGAACGGCGCGTTCTCCTGGATTCGCCAGGAAAACGAGGCGAAGTTCGGCACCAGCGTCGATTGGCGCCCGAACAGGTTTATCTGGTACGGCGCGACCAAGCCGTTCAACAGCCTTACGCTGACATTTCGCGAAACCGAGATCGGCGTCTTCTGCGCGCACCATTATCGCTACAGCCCGGTGCGAAGCACCTTTCTGGTCGAGCTCACCGACGAGACCTGGCGAAAGGGCGGCTTCGAAACCATGAGTCCCGAAGACACGATCGCTTACTGCGAGCGCGTTTTCGCCAAGGATCTCGAAGGGCGCAAAATCATCTCGAACAATTCCCACTGGCGGCAGTTTCCGGCCATCTGGAACGAACGCTGGAGCTTCGACAACGTCGTGCTCATGGGCGACGCATTGCGCACGGCTCACTTCTCGATCGGATCTGGCACGCGTTTGGCGATGGAGGATTCCATCGCGCTGTTTCAAGCCTTCAGGCAAGTCGGCGACAACGTTCCTGCGGCCCTTGCCCTATACGAGGAGATTCGCCTGCGTCCGATGAAGGCGATCTGGGACGCAGCAAACGTAAGTCTGCGCTGGTACGAGAAGATGGATGAATTGATCAAACTCGATCCGGTGGACTTCGCTTACTCCTATATGACCCGCACCGGTCGAGTCGACCATGCGGAAGTCAGGCGCCGCGACCCGGCGCTGGCGGAGGCGTACGAAAAACGTCATCCGGCCCAAGCGAAGGCCTAGAGAACTGTCGTTCGGCGATTATCCGTGACTTGCGAGCTTGCACTGTCGGCGCGGCTTGCGACGGGGTCGCGGGTCTATGCGCACGTTCGCCGTCCGGCGTCGCTGCGTGGCGTGGCCGCTTAGACGACGAGGTCCGCAGCGTTTTCGTAGATGCGCGACAACATTGAATAAAGCTGGTCCACTTGTTCGGGCGCGAATCCGCGCAGGGCGATGCGCTGATTGCGCATGGCCAGGGGAATCAGCTCTTTGGTGATCTTCTTTCCGGCGGGCGTCAGGCTGACCAGAACCGTGCGAGCATCCGTCTCGCTCCTTCGCCGGGTCAGCAATTCACGCTTTTCCATCACGACGAGCAAGCGCGACAGCGTTGATTGCTCAATGGAAGTATCGACCATCAGGTCGGTGACCTTCAGCTCTCCGTGTTGCCAAAGCACGGCCAGAACACGCCACATGGTGATCGATAGACCGTACCGTTGGAGATCGGCGCTGAACGCCGCGGCTAACCGCAGGCCGGTGCGGTTGATATGATAGGGCAAGAAGTGAGACAGTTCGAACATCGGATCAGCCGGACCAATATTACTTGCGTCCTGCTTCTACCGTAAGCGACGCCGATACGCGAGATCGAAGCGTCGAGTTCAGGGCTGCATTGATTGCCGCGCGACCATATCGGCCACGCGACGCTATGGCGGCGATCCAACTGGCGGCGATGCGCGGCCGGCGCGCTCTGCAAGTCGCTGAGACGCGTCGGCCGGTCACGTATTGGAGCGCTCGACGTTGCTCACGCCGCCGCGCGGCCGAGCGCGTCGCGCCAGCCCGGATAGATATTGTCGGCGTCCTGCGGGAAGCTCGCAAAGGCGCGCGCGAATTCGCGGTGGTCCCGCGCGAATTCGACCGGGTCGGCGCCGGCCTTCCAGCACTGCTCGGCCTGTCGCAGCGAGATCGCGCCCGCCGCGCCGCCGTCGACATGGCCGAAGGCGCCGCCGCCTGCGGTCATGATCAGGTTGGAATGGCCGAGATTGGCGAAGAACCCGGGCATGCGCAGCGCGTTCATGCCGCCGGAAATGATCGGCGTCGTCGGCGCGATGCCGAGCCATTCCTGATGATAGAACGGCCCGTCGGCGCTGTCTTCCGAGATCATGTAGGCGGTCGCCTTGTCGCCCGCCTCGCCCTCCATCTTGCCGTAGCCCATCGTGCCGACATGGATGCCGGAGGCGCCCTGCAGGCGCGCCATCTTCGCCAGCACGAAGGCGGTGTAGCCGCGCCTGGACTGCGGCGAGGTCACCGCGCCGTGGCCGGCGCGATGATAGTGCAGATATTGCTTCGGGAACCTGCGGCGCGCCGTCGTCACCGCCGCCGGCCCCGCGACGTAGCCGTCGACGAGGAACGCGACATGGTCGGCGTTCTCGCCGAATGTCTCGAGGATGTATTCGCCGCGCGCGATCATCTCGTAATGATCGTCGGCGGTGATGTTGAACGAGAACAGCTTTGCCGCGCCCGTCTTGTCCTGCGCGCGCTTCATCGCCTCGTTGACCGCGCAGACCGTCTCCCTGAACGGCGCGAAGGTCTGGTTGCCCTGCGGCTCGTCGTTCTTGATGAAGTCGCCGCCGAGCCAGAAATCGTAGCAGGCGTCGGCGAAGGGCTTCGGCCGCAGCCCCAGCTTCGGCTTGATGATCGTGCCGACGATGAAGCCGCCGTCGACCACCGGCCGGTCGAGCACGCGCCACAGATCCTTGATTGTCGTCGCCGGTCCGTCGAACAGGCGCAGATAGGCCGGCGGAACGTAGAAATCGTGCATCTTGCCGTATTCGACGTCGCCCATGCCCTGGTTGTTGCCGATCGTCAGCGTGAGGAACGACGCGATCATCGCGCGGCCGTCGATGATGTTGCGATCGAACAGTTCGAGCGGATAGGCGATCTTCATGATCTCCTTCGGCGGATCGATTTCGTAGACGAGCGCATCGACGCCGCGCGTGAAATCGTCCGTGGTCGAGACCTCGACATTGGTGCCCGTCGAGGATTCCGCCGCGAAATGCGCGGCCGTCTCGAGATAGCCGTGTCCGGCCTTCGGCTTCATGACGTAGGCGCACAGCACGTGGCGTCCGCCGGCGATCAGGTCGGCTTCCCTGAGATTGAGATTGGCGTAGCGATTGGACTGGTCCATGGTCGTCTCCGTTGTCTATCGTTGCTGGCGGGTCTGGTCAGGCGGCGCTCTTTGTCGCGCCCGTCGGGTCGAGCGCGCCGGCCGCATAGCGCCGAGCCATGTCGCTCATCGGAATCGCCTTGATCCTCGAGGCGTTGCCGGCCGTGCCAAAGGCCTCGAAGCGCGCCCGGCAGACGTCGCGCATGGCGTCCATCGCCGGCTTCAGGAACTTGCGCGGATCGAATTCGTCGCGCTTCGTATGCGCGACGCGCCGGAATTCCGCGACGCAGGCGAGCCGCAGGTCGGTGTCGATGTTCACCTTGCGCACGCCGTGCCTGATGCCGCGCACGATTTCTTCCACCGGCACGCCGTAGGTCTCGCGCATCGCGCCGCCATTGGCGTTGAACACGTCGCGCCATTCCTCCGGCACCGACGACGAGCCGTGCATCACGATATGCGTGTTCGGCAACTTCTCGTGAATCCGTTCGATCACGTCCATCGCCAGCACGTCGCTCGTCGGCTTGCGCGTGAACTTGTAGGCGCCATGCGACGTGCCGATCGCCACGGCGAGCGCATCCACCTTGGTGTCCGCGACAAAGCGCGCGGCCTCGTCGGGATCGGTCAGCAGCATCGAGCGATCGAGCTTGCCTTCAAAGCCGTGCCCGTCCTCGGCTTCGCCGTGACCGGTCTCGAGCGAGCCGAGGCAGCCGAGCTCGCCTTCGACCGACGCGCCGACCATATGCGCGAGCCGCGTCACTTCACGCGTGATCGACACATTGTAGGCGTAGTCGGCCGGCGTCTTGCCGTCTTCCTTCAGCGATCCGTCCATCATGACCGAGGTGAAGCCGTTCTGAATGGCCGACAGGCAGGTCGAAACGCGGTCGCCGTGATCCTGGTGGATGCAGATCGGGATAGCCGGATACATGTCCTCCAGCGCCTCCATCATCTTGGCGAGCATGATATCGCCGGCATAGGCGCGCGCGCCGCGGCTCGCCTGGAGGATGACCGGCGAGTCCGTGGCCTTCGCCGCCTCGAGAATGGCGAGGCCCTGTTCCATGTTGTTGATGTTGAACGCCGGCACGCCGTAGCCGCGCTCGGCCGCGTGATCCAGCAATTGCCGCATGGTGATGCGCGCCATCTTTTCCTCCCTCAGCCCAGCGTCCGCTCTGCCGCGGCGGCGACCGCCTCCGCCGTGATTCCAAAGCTCTTGTAGAGATCGGCCGCCGGCGCCGAGGCGCCGAAACCGTTCATGCCGACGAAGCGGCCGCGCGGTCCGAGCCAGCGGTCCCAGCCAAAGCGCGCGGCGGCCTCGACCGCGACACGCGGCGCGGAGCCGAGGACGGACTGCTGGTAGCTCTCGCTCTGGCGCTCGAACAATTCCCAGCAAGGCATGGAGACGACCGCCGCCTTCACGCCGCTGTCGGCGAGCAGTTCCGACGCGGCGAGCGCGATCTCGACTTCCGACCCCGTCGCCAGAAGCGTCACATCGCGAGCGCCGTCGACATCGCGCAGCACATAGGCGCCGCGCGCGCTGAGATTCTCGTCGATGTGCGTCGCGCGCAAGGTTGGCAATGCCTGGCGCGACAGCGCGAGCGCGGACGGCGCGCCGCGCGACTCCAGCGCCGCCTGCCAGCATTCGGCCGTTTCGACGGCGTCCGCCGGGCGAAACACGAGAAAGTTCGGCGTCGCGCGCAGCATTGCGAGGTGTTCGACCGGCTGATGCGTCGGCCCGTCTTCGCCGAGCCCGATCGAGTCGTGCGTCAGGACATAGATCACGCGCTGGCCCATCAGCGCCGAGAGCCGGATGCCGCCGCGCGCATAGTCGGAAAACACCATGAACGTGCCGCCATACGGAATGAAGCCGCCATGCAGCGCCATTCCGTTCATCGCCGCCGCCATGCCGTGCTCGCGAACGCCGTAATGAATGTAGCGGCCTGCAAACGCGTGGGGCCCCACCGATGCCATGCCCTTGGTGACGGTGAGGTTCGAATGTGTGAGATCGGCGGAGCCGCCCACGGTGAGTTCCGTCGCCGCGTTGATCGCAGTCAGCGCAATTTCCGAAGCCTTGCGCGTGGCGATCTTCGGCGCGCTCGCGGCGAAATCGCGTTTCAGGGCGACGAGCGCCGTCGCGGCGTCCGTCGCGTCGCCGGACAATTGCGCAAGAAACCTTGCGCCGTGCGGGGAAGCGGCGAGACGGGTCCGCCAGGCGTCGCTGGCCTGTGCGCCGCGTTCCGCGGCCGCGCGCCAGACCGAGCGGATCGTGTCGGGGACGACGAACGGCGCGTGCGGCCATCCGAGCCTTGCGCGGGCGCCCGCGATTTCCTCGGCGCCGAGCGGTTCGCCATGCGCCTTCGACGTGCCGGCGCGCGTCGGCGCGCCGAATCCGATGGTCGTGCGGCAGGCGATCAGCCAGGGGCGGCTGTCGTTGTCGCAGGCCGCGCGCAAGGCGCGTTCGATCGCTTCGGGATCGTGGCCGTCGATCTGCGCGGTGAACCAGCCAGCCGCCTCGAAGCGCGCGATCTGGTCCATCGACGTCGACAAAGCGGTCGAGCCGTCGATGGTGATGCGGTTGTCGTCCCACAAGACGATCAGTCGGCCAAGCGCGAGATGGCCGGCAAGATCGATCGCCTCGTGGCTCAGCCCCTCCTCGAGACAGCCATCGCCCGCGATGACGAAGGTGCGGTGGTCGACGAGATCGTCGCCGTATCGCGCATTCATCATCCGCTCGGCGAGCGCCATGCCGACCGCCGTGGCGACGCCTTGTCCGAGCGGTCCCGTCGTCGTCTCGACGCCCAGCGTATGGCCGTATTCGGGATGCCCGGCCGTCGTGGAGCCGAGCTGGCGGAATCGCTCGACCTGTCCGGTCCCCATGTCGGCGTAGCCGAGCAGATGATGGATCGCATACTGCAGCATCGAACCATGGCCGGCCGACAGTACGAAGCGGTCGCGGTCCGGCCAGGCCGGATCGGCCGGGTCGACACGCATGAACTTGGTGAACAGCACGGCTGCGACATCGGCCATGCCCATCGGCATGCCGGGATGGCCGCTCCTGGCCTTTTCCACCGCGTCCATCGCCAGCGCGCGCAGCGCATTGGCGCAGTCGCGCATGACGACATTCGACGTCTCGACGCGATCGAGCGTAGCGGTCCCGGTCATTGTTTCTTCCTTCAATTGGCGAATTTACCTGGACGCGCGTGCGCGTTCGACGAGTCGAAAGATCATCGGCGTCAGGATGAGCTGCATGGCGAGATCGAGCTTGTCGCCGGGGATGACGATCGAGTTCGCACGCGTCATCCAACTGCCGGGAATCATCGTCACGAGATACGAGAAATCGATTCCGCGCGGATTCCTGAAGCGAATGACGACGAGCGATTCGCCGGCCGTCGGTATCCAGCGCGCGACAAAGGGATTGGATGTGTCGACGATCGGCACGCGCTGGAAATTGATGTCGGTTTCCGTGAACTGCGGGCAGATCGTGTGCACGTAGGAATGCATGCGCCGCAGGATCGTGTCGGTCACAGCGTCCGTCGTATAGCCGCGTGAGGCGCGGTCGCGATGGATCTTCTGGATCCATTCGAGATTGATGACGGGAACGACGCCGATCTTCAGGTCCGCATGCGACGCGATGTCGGTCTGCCCTGTTTTGACGGCGCCATGCAGGCCTTCGTAGAAGAGCAGATCGCAGTTCTCGCCGATGTCGCGCCATTCCGTGAAATGGCCGGGCGGCACGCCGTACGTGTCGGCTTCCTTCTGGTCGTGAACATAGGTGCGCGACCGGCAGCGGCCGGTCTTGCCGAAATTCGCGAACTGCGCGGCGAGTTCATCGAGAAGATTCGCATCTTCGGAGAAATGACTGAATGTCTGGTCCCCGGCCGCGAGACGCCGGGTCATCTCCGTCTTCATTTCGGCGCGATCGAACCGGTGAAAGGCGTCGCCTTCAATGGACGCCGCGTGGATTCCCTCGCGTCGAAAGATCTGATCGAACGTGTGTTTGACCGTGCTCGTGCCTGCGCCCGAGGAGCCGACGACAGAAATGATCGGATGCTTGACCGACATGGGGAACCCTCAAGCGCGAAAGAGGCCGCGCCGGCCGAAGAGCGGCGACGGGGCGCGGGCGTAGGTGGAGTCGGTGTGGAGCGCGACGACGTGGTCGACCTTGTCGGCCGAGCCGAAGATCAGCGGCGTGCGCTCGTGCAGCGTGCTGGGCGCCTTGTCGAGAATGCGCATCACGCCATCGGTGGCGCGGCCGCCGGCCTGTTCGACCAGAAAGGCGATTGGCGCGGCCTCGTACAGCATCCGCAGCCGGCCGCGCTCATAGCCCGGCCTCTTGTCGGCGGGATAGAGGAAGACGCCGCCGCGCATGAGGATGCGATGCATCTCGCCGACCAGCGAGGCAAGCCAGCGCATGTTGAAATCCTTGCCGCGCGGCCCGTCGACGCCCGCGATGCAATCGTCCACGAAATCGCGCACCGGTTCGAGCCAGTAGCGGTAGTTGGACGCGTTGATCGCGTATTCGCGCGTCGTGCGCGGGATCGCCGGCCGCATCGCCGCCAGGCGGAATACATCGTCGGCGTCGAGGACGAACAGGATAGTTCCCGCGCCCAGCGTCAGCGCCAACGCGGTATGTGGCCCGTAGATCGCATAGCCGGCGCCGACCTGCTCGGCGCCCTTGCGCAGGAACGATGCGCTCGCCTCGCCCGCCGCGACCGGGAAGATCGAGAAGATCGTGCCGATCGACGTGTTGGTGTCGATGTTGGAGGAGCCGTCGAGCGGATCGACCGCCACGGCCAGCGCGCCGTCGGGGCGCAAGACCAGAGCCTCCTCCTCCTCCTCCGAGGCGAGGCAGGCGACGGGCGCGCCGCGCAGCGCGCGCACAATGGCGGCATTGGCGAGCACGTCGAGCTGGCGCTGGCTGTCGCCATCGGCGTTCGCGCCGCCGACTTCGGCGCCGAGCGCGCCGGCAAGCGGCCCGAGCCGCACCATTCGCGAAATCTCGGCGGCAGCTCGCGAGATCGCCAGCACGGTTTCGGCCAGCGCGGCTGAACTCGTGGCGTCGCGCAGCCAACTCTCCAAGTCCCGGCCTGGGGGCGGCGCGCCGTTCGCTAGAGCCATTTCGCGTCCTCCGCGCGGCTCTCCCGGCCGCGCCGACGCGCAATCTGGCCGCCGCGCGAACAAAAAGAAATTTAATATTCAAGAATTGTGATTTAAAAGACTTGAATGACCGATCTCCGCAGCCTCACCCGCAAGCAATTGCGCGCCCTCGCCGCGACTGTAGAGACCGGCTCGGTGACCGGCGCGGCCAAGGCGCTCCATCTGACGCCGCCGGCGATCACCACCGCGCTGAAACTTCTGGAAGCGAGTGTGGGCGCCCCGCTGTTCGACCGCGCTTCGAGCAATTTCGCGCCCACCGCGATCGGCGCCGAGCTGCTCGAGGCGGCCCGGGGCGTCGAGCGCCTCGTGGAGCAGGCCGGGGGCCGCATCGCCGCATTGCGCGCCGGCGCCGCCGGCTCGCTCGTCTTCGGGGTCGTCAGCACCGCGAAATATCTCGCGCCCAGGATCGTCGCGGCCTTCCACGCCGCCCATCCGCAAATCCGCGTCAGGCTGGCCATCGGCAACCGCAGCGAAATCATACGCGGACTGGAGCGCAACGAATACGACATCGTGCTGATGGGCCGCCCGCCGCCGCACGTGGAGGTGGAGAGCGTGGCGATGGCCGACCATCCGCATGTGCTGATCGCCGCTGCGGGCCACCGTCTCGCGGGCGCTGCGTCCGTGACGGCCGAGGACCTTGCGCACGAACGTTTTCTCGCGCGCGAGCAGGGGTCTGGAACGCGCATGCTGATGGAGAATTTTCTCGAGCGCATCGGCGGGCGGGCGCTCGATGTCATGGAAATGGGCTCGAACGAGACGATCAAGCAATCCGTGCTCGCAGGCCTCGGGCTGGCGATCATCTCCGCGCACACCTGCCTTGCCGAACTCGGCCAGCACAAGCTCGTGGCTTTGCCCGCGCACGGCCTGCCGCTGGTGCGCCAGTGGTTTCTGCTGAATCGCGCCGACCGGCCGCCGACGAAGGCCGTCCAGATATTCGGGGCCTTCATATCGGACGGGCGCCGAGACTTCTTCCCGCAGATCGGGGCGGCCGATTTTTATGGCTGAAGGGCCGGGCGGCTCGATGGTTGCGGCGTTTCGTCGAAGGTTTGCGGACGCGCGACAAGCTCCGAATCTATTCGGCGCCATTGAAATCAGCGACTTGCGGTGAGCAGCGTCGGCGTGCGCCAGCCAGGCCGCAGATCCCGGGATTCCGGATCGCCCGCAGAACCCGTTTCCCTTCCAGCGGTTACGCGATTTGTTGCAATTTAAACAATATCTTCAAGGGTCTGTACTTGATCGACGGCTCAAGCTTGAGGCACAATGTTGGCAACGGACCACGGCCAAATAGGTCCGAAGCTCAGATCGCCCAAAAATCCGGCGCGCCACCGGACGCGGGCCCTGTGCAAGGGGGACATATGTCGCAGGCAGCAGAGACGCCCACGGTCCGGATCGGCAACGTGGGCGCAATCCCTGCAGTGTATAAGGCGGCCGGAATAGACATCGACGCCGCCCTGCGCGCCGTAGGATTGAGCGCGGACGTTTTCGACGATCCGGATATGATCGTCCCCTACAAGGCGCTTGACGAACTCATCGCATTCGGGGTCCGCGAGACGAACTGCGAGCATCTCGGCCTGCTGATCGGCATGTCCACGCCGGATCTGGGGTTGCCGAGCTTCTTGCTGTTCAACGCGCCCACCGTGCGCGACGGACTGCAGGACCTCATTTCCGCGCTGGACCGGTTCGACAGCGGAGGGGCGGCGTCCTTGACCCGAACGGACGATGTGGCCGAGCTCAGCTACGCCGTGACGATGCCCGGGCTGAAGTGCGTCGACCAAATTCACGACCACGCGATCGCGCTGGGCTACGCGCTCATGACGCGATTGATCGGACCGCATTTCGAGGCGACGGAGATCAGGCTGCCCCGCCGTCAGCCGTCTGACACGGCCCCGTATCGCGCCTGTTTTCAGAAGGGGCGCATCAGGTTCGACGCGCACGAGGCGGTGATCGAATTCTCGGCCCGCTATCTGGATGCGCCCATCGTCGGCTCCGATCCCTCGCTCTATCGCCTGCTGAAGCGGATCGTCCTCAAGCATGGCCCGCAAATCGACCCTTCGGTCGCCAGTCAGATCAGGCGCGTTCTGCCGAACCTCATTCGTCGCGAGCCGGTCAATCCGAAGGCGGTTGCGCGCATGTTCGGAATGAACCCCCGAACCATGTCGCGACGACTGGCCGAAGAACAGGTGACGCTGGGGGAGCTGGTCGAAGAAGCGCGCTTCGAGGTCGGCCGGCAATTGCTGCTCGGCACGGATCTCGCCATGACCGAGATCGCCGCCGCCCTTCACTATTCGGACGCGAGCGCCTTCACCCGCGCCTTCCGGCGAAAATTCGGACTGGCCCCCGGCGCCTGGCGCGCGGCGCAGCGCTAGACCTCTTGGGCGGGCGTTAACCTCGATCCTTGTCGGACTTCAATTGCCGCGGGACTCTGTCGAGAAATGTCAAAAAAAGTGCGGGGACGATCAAGCGCCTGGCACAGCATTGCGTCATTCTCGAACTTGGAATCAACCCGATCCGGGACCCGTTCTCTTCGCCGACGATCGCCAGAATATTGAAACCAGACGCCGCGCTTCGCGCCAAATGGCTGACATCAAGGAGACATGATTAATGAAACGACTGACGCTCGCGCTGTTTGGCGCATTGGCTGTGTGCGCGCCCGCTCAGGCGCAGGTGATGACCTTCGACATGAGCAAGCTGTCATGCGCTGAATACACCGCGCTCGACCCGGACACGTCGGCCGATTTCTCGGCGTGGATGAGCGGCTTCTTCAACCAGAGGTCGGGCTCCACCTCGATCAACCTCGAGGGCTACCAGAAGAATGTCGCCAGCGTTAAGAGCTGGTGCGCATCGAACCCCAAGGCCAATCTCATGGCCGGTCTGCAGGCGTCGGTAGCCAAGGCGAAGGCCGGCGTCGATGGCCCGACCCAGATCAACGTGAGCCAGATCTCCTGCGGCGACTTCCTCGGCTCGGATGGAGACACGCAGACGCTCGTCGCCTCGTGGACCGGCGGCTGGTTCATGTCGACGAAAAATCTGACGGTGGTCGATCCCCGCTACGTCAAGCGCAATGCGAAGGTCATTGGCGAATATTGCGCGAAGCACAAGAAGGACAAGCTCATGAGCGCCATCCAGAAGAACTGGAAGTGATCTGAGCGCGTTCGAAAATAGATGAGGAGAGCTTCCCGCTATCGCTTGCCGGTCGCGGGAAGTTCGGTTGTCGCTCTCGTCTCGGCGAATGCGCTCGCCGGGGAGAATGCGCCGGCGCGGTCTTCAGGCGGCGCCTCATCGTCGGGACTATACGTTGGTTATCGGCCGCGGGTGCGGGCAAACAGGCCTGGTCGGCGCGTCGGCGTCGCGGCTTTCGACCCGGCGCGCAAGATGGCTCCCGCGCGGCGAGTCGCCAGCGCGGACTTGGGATGAGCGCGCTGGCCCGGACGCCATCCTCCACGGTCCGGCGGCGGGACGTTTGCAAACGGCCAACGAGGGACGCAGCGGTCCGCCCGAGATCCCGGGCAAATGGCCAAAGGTTGACGCGATCACGCCGCTTCTGAAAGCGTGACTTAAGGAGGTCCCGATGAAGACGATCACGAAATTCCTGCTCCTCGGCTCGCTCGTCGCCGGAGGCGCGCTCGTCGCATCCGTCACGTTCGAATCTTCTGCCGAAGCCGCGGTGTGCGCGCGCGGCGTCCGCGGCGCCGCCTGTGCGGGGCCGCGCGGCGCGGTGGCGACGCGCCGTCCGCCGGTCGTGCGCCGTCCGGTTTACGCGCCGCGTCGCGTGATCGTCCGATAGCGCCTGGACGTGCTCGAGGTTTTCGACTTCGCGCGTACGCTGGCGACCAATGCGTCCCCGGAAGAACTGGGGCGGGTCATGGGGCGCGCGACGGCGCCGGTTTTCCTGCTGAGCGCCGTCGCCGGCTTCATCAGCGTCCTGGCGGGGCGGCTCACGCGCGTTGTCGACCGTATTCGATCGATCAATCGTATTGGAGAGACGGATCACAACCGTCTCTTTCTCAAGGCCGACCTGCCGCGATTGCGACAAAGGGCCGGCCTCGTTCGCCGGGCGATCATGCTGGCGCTCCTGTCGGGCATCGCGACCACTCTCATCGTCGTCTTCATGTTCGGCGGCGCGTTTCTGGCGATCATGCACGAATGGGGCGCGGCGTTTCTGTTCATCGTCGCGCAGTTGCTTTTCGCCGGGGCGCTTGTCTGTTTCGCGCTGGAACTGCGGATCGGCCTGTCTGATTTCGACAACTATGAATGAATGAACGTGTAGCGATGGCTCAAATCAATGCGTACGCTGGCGGAGTTCTCTCCAATGGGCGTCGGTCGGAGTGCGGGCCGTCATGAAGCCATTCGTTTTCGCCTTGCTGTTTGCGGCCGCCGTCGGCCCCGCTAACGCCCAGAGCGCGCCGCGGCTGGACTATCGGTCCACCTGCAAGGCTACGCCGGCAGTCGGCATGGACCACGCGGCCACGGTCGCATCATGTCTTGCAGATGAGGAGAACGCGCGCGGCGCGCTGCCTCCCGTCTGGGCCAAATCGTCCCGGGCGTCGCGCGCCGCCTGTGTGGCCGAGACCACCCAGGGCGGATTGCCGAGCTACGTGGAATTGCTAACCTGCCTGCAAGGCAATCTGATCGTGAAGGCAAGGTAGCGGCGTGAACCGGCGATCCGAAGACAAGAGGGCGATCGTGCGGCGGCCGGGCGGTTCCACGCGCCTGCTGGCGGCGGCCGCGCTTCCCCTTCTTCTCGCCCTCTGCGGCTGCGGATCCAGGCCGGAGACCGGCGCCCTCGACGTGGCGGTGTCCGAAGCCGCGGGCGCCGTCGAGCATTCGATCCTCGTCGCCACCAGCCGCGCCCGCGATCCCCGCCCCGGGACCTATTTCGGCGGGGAGCGCTCGCCGGACCTCGATTTCGCGGCGTTCACGATCAGCGTGCCGCCGCGCCATGCGCATGGCGAGATCGAATGGCCCGCTCACGAGCCGGGCGATCCGAAAACCGATTTCGTCGTGCGCGACGCCGGATATCTTCCTCAAGAGGCGGCGTTCATATCCGAACTGAACAGGCGGCTCGCGCAGAAGCCCAAGGGCCAGCGCAAGGCGTTACTGTTCATCCACGGCTACAACACGATGTTCGCCGAAGGCCTGTTCCGGTTCGCCCAGATCGTGCATGACGCGCATTCGTCGGCCGTTCCGGTCCATTTCTCCTGGGCCTCGCACGGCAGCCTGTCCGATTACGTCTACGATACGAACAGCGCGACCTCGGCGCGCGACCGGCTGGAGCGCGTCCTGCGCCTGCTGGCCGCCAGCAATGCCGACGAGATCAATATTCTGGCGCACTCGATGGGCAATTGGGTGACGGTGGAGGCGATCCGCAACATCCGCATCAAGGGCGACGCGCCCGCAAAGGGCAAGCTAGGCACGATCATCCTTGCCGCGCCCGACATCGACATCGACGTATTCAAGTCCCAGATGCGTCGGATCGGCAAGCCGGCAAAGCCCTATCTCGTGGTCATTTCCGCCGACGACCGCGCGCTCGCCGCTTCGCGCTTTCTTGCCGGCGGCAAGGCCCGGCTCGGCGACGACAAGAATGCGGCGGAGCTGACCGCGCTGGGCGCAGTGGTGGTCGATCTGACGGCGGTGCATGGAAAGGACGCGACCAATCACGACAAGTTCGCGCAGATTGCGGACGTCGCTCCGGAACTCATGTCGGTTCTCGGGAAAGGGATCGGCCGCGGCGGAAGCGCGGTGTCGGAGGCCGCCGAAAAAATCTCTGGCGAGGCGCCCACGGTTCTGGCTTTGCCCGCGGCGATTATTGGGGCGCCCATCCGAATTCTCGCCGGGAGATAGAGGAGAGGCGCGGGATCGCGTCGTGGCGTCGCGCATTGTCGGTTCGGGCGGGGGAAAAGACCGATGGGCTTTCTGAAGCTGCCACGCTTTATGACATACGTGCTGGGTATATTCCTGCTCGTCGTCAGCCTCGGCCTCGCCGTGATCTATATCGGCAAACCGCATGCGACGCTTCGCATCACCACCGGCATCGAGGGCGGCATCGTCAGCCGCTTCATATCGGCCTTCGTCGCCGGAACGCACGCCGCCCACCCCCGCATCGACTTTACCACCGTGGTCGTCCCGGATCTGGTTGCGAGCTCCAAGGCGCTCGAAGAGGGACGCGTCGATATTGCGCTGGTGCGCACCGATATTTCGCCGCCGAACAATGGGCAGACTCTCATCATTATCCGCAGGGATATCGTCGCGGTCGTCCTGCCGCCGGGCGCTTCGATCGACGAAGCCGGGAAACTCGCGGGCAAGACGATCGCCATCCCGGCCGGTCCGCTGCAAGAGCACAACAGTCGCCTGCTCGATTTGATCCTGAGTTATTACAACGTCGACGCGAATGCGGTGAAACGCCTGTACTTGCCCATCAACGAGATCGGGCCGGCGCTTCAGCACCGCAAGGCGGCGGCGGCTCTGGCGGTCGGGCCGGTCGGGCCCGGCGACGTCGTCGACGTCGTCGCGTCAATCGCCAAGGCGACGCGCGGCACGCCGACGATCCTCGGCCTCGACGACAACGACGCGATCGTCTCGCGTTTTCCCAGCCTGGAGTCGGTCGATATTCCGGAGGGCGCGTTCCGCGCGCGACCGGCGACGCCGGACGACAGCGTCAGCGGCGTGGCCGTGACCTATCGTTTCGTGGTGCCGGTGACGATGCTGGACATCGTCGCCGGCGCGCTCGGCCGATCGATCTTGAATACGAAAGCGCGGCTGATGCAGCTAACGCCGCTGGCCAGCCAGATCGAGGCGCCGGACACGTCCAATACGAAACCGATCCTGCCCATCCATCCGGGTTTCGCCAATTATCTCAACAATGGCGACCAGAGTTTCTTCGACGAGATGCAAAGCTATTTCTATCTCGTCGGCGTTCCGCTGAGCCTGCTGGGTTCCTTCGGCGCGCTGCTGATGGGGTGGTTCGGCCAGAGGGGAAATCGGCAGCGGCAGGAAAAGCTGCTGAGGCTGCTGATTATTGCCGACGAGGCGGCGAGGGCCGACAAGGACGCGCTGGGAAAGCTGTATGAGGAATATAATTCGATCGTCGCCGCCTGCGCCAACGAACTTCTGGATGGCTCGCTCGGCGCGGAGCACGGGCCCGTCTCGCTCGTCATCAATCACGCGCGTCAGGCGCTGGACCGGCGGCGCCTGGCGATCGCCGGCGATCTCGTGCCCCCTTGAGTCGTTTATCCCCGGAATCGGCCTCGATGAGGCGAATCCCGTTGCGGCGTCACCCGCGCGGCGTCCGCGCCAGTCGCGCCTCGAACTGACTGCGCGCCATCTCGTATTCCCGCCGCGTCTGCGCGACGAGGTCATGGACTGATCTGATCGCGTCGACGCCGGAGACGCTGTGGCCGGCGCTCCAGACGTCCTTCCAGCGCTGTGGCCTGTTCTCGCGCGCCTCGATCGATATGTCCTTGGCTATGTCGATCGCGCCGCGCGTCGGGAGATTGTCGGGATCGAGCCCGGCTGCGACCATTGAAGGCCGCAGCATGTTGACCTCGAGGCCGGTCAGCGCGCGCGTGGCGAGGACGTCGTCGGCGCGCGAGTCGACAAGCATGCGTTTGTAGGCCTCTTTCGCCATGCTCTCCGTCGTGGCGATGAACTTCGTGCCCATGTACGCGAGGTCGCAGCCCATCGCCTGCGTTGCAAACAGCGCAGCGCCGTCGCCGACGCCGCCGGCGAGCACGAGCGGACCGTCGAAGAAAGCGCGCACCGCGCGCACGAAGGCGAGGGGGTTGATCCAGCCGGTTTGCCCGCCGGCGCCGGCGGTGAGAAGCACGAGACCGTCCGCGCCGGCCTGCACGGCGCGCTCGGCATGGCGAATGGTCGCGACGTCGACGAATACGCGGGTCCCGACATCGTGCAGCGGCCCGAGCACGGGCGCGGGCGATCCCACCGACGTGATGACGAGTTCCGGCCTGTGGCGCACGAGGACGGCGAGGTCGTCCATCAGCCGCGGGTTGGTCTTGTGCACGACGAGGTTGGGACACCAGGGCGCAGGCGCCCGCCCCCTCGCGTCGGCGGCGCGCGAGAGACGCGCGGTCAGATCGCGCAGCCAGGCGTCGAGTTGGTCGGCCGTGCGGCAATTGACGGTCGGAAAGGAGCCGACGACGCCTTCCGCGCAGGCGGCCGAGACGAGATCGACGCCCGACACGAGAAACATGGGCGCGGCGATCAATGGCAGGACAAGGCGCGGTTGCAGGTCCTCTATGCTCGCGGTCGGCAAGGCGGCGCTCCCAAGGCTCGGCGCGGCAGTCTCAGGCGAGCCGCGCTGTTCTCCTACATCAGCACGCCGCCGCCGCAGACCAGAACCTGCCCGCTGATGTAATTGGATTCCGGCGAACAGAACAGATAGACCGCGTCCGCCGCCTCTTCCGGCGTGCCCGCGCGCCCGAGCGGCACCATGCGCTCGAGCGTCTGAAGAAGATGCGGCTGCACGCCGACCTTGATCGCGCGCCCCTCGACGTCGATCGTCTTCTGCTCCGCCTCGATGGCCTGCGTCAGCCGCGTCTTGATCAGGCCGAAGGCGACGCAATTCACGTTGACCTTGTAACGTCCCCATTCCTTGCAGAGCGTGCGCGTCATGCCGACCAGCGCGGCCTTCGCAGAGGAATAGCTGACCTGTCCCGCATTGCCGTAGAGGCCGGCGATGGACGAGATATTCACGACCTTGCGAAACGTCTCGCGGCCCGCTTCCGCATCCTTCTTGGCGAGAATGCGGATCGGCTCCGAGGCGGCGCGAAGAATGCGGAAGGGCGCGACCAGATGCACGTCGAGCATGGCCTGGAACTGCTCGTCGGTCATCTTCTGGATGGTGGCGTCCCACGTGTAGCCGGCATTGTTGACGATGATGTCGAGACCGCCGAGTTGATCCATTGCCGCGGCGACAAAGCGATCCGCGAAGCCCGCGTCCATCACGCTGCCGTTGACGCAAACGGCCTGGCCGCCGAGCGCCTCGATCTCTGCGACGACTGCGCGCCCGGGCTCGTCGTCGAGATCGTTGACAACGATCCTGGCGCCTTCGCTCGCGAGCTTGAGCGCGATCGACCGACCGATGCCGCGTCCCGATCCGGAGACGAGCGCGACCTTGCCTTCGAGTTTTCTCATGTTCCTGTCCTCGTGCGTCAGATGGCGACGACCGCTTCGCCGACGAGTTTGGCCTCGCCGTTCTCGTCCTTTGCGGTCAGTGAAATGCGCGCCCGGCGCTCGCCGTCGGCCTCGAAGAGTTCCGCGACTTCGCCATCGCAGGTGAGCCTGGCGCCGACCTGCGTGATGGCGGCGAAACGGGTCGAGAAAGAGCGGATGCGGCTGGGGGCTATCGCGTCGGTCAGCGCCTGACCGAGATAACCCATGACAAGCATGCCGTGCGAGAACACGTCGGGAAAACCCGACTTTCTGGCAAAGTCCGTGTCGACGTGAATCGGATTGTGATCGCCCGACGCGCCGCAATAGAGCGCGAGCCGGTGGCGTGTGATCGGCGGAAACGACTTGTGGACAAGCCGCTGGCCGACAGCGACTGCTCGCCCCGATGAATCGGTCATGGCTGTTTCCTAGTTCCTTACGACGATGGAGCGGACCGTGTCCGCGACATGCGCGCCGCTCTGATTGGTGATGCGGGTCTCGACCTCGATGATCGTGAGAGCCCCGCCCTTCTTCTGCGCGACGCTGACCACGCGCGATTGAAACGTCAGCGTGTCGCCGACGACGACGGGCGCATGGTAGGCGAAGCGCTGCTCGCCGTGCAGGACGCGGCCGAGATCGATGTCGAGCCTTTCGAGGAATTCGAACGGCTTCTCCGAATCCATCATCTCCAGGCAGAAGAGATAGGTCGGCGGCACAGGCGTCGCCGCATAGCCCGCAGCCATCGCGGCCGCGGGGTCCCGGTAGACCGGATTGGTCTCGCCCAGCGTTTCGAAGAAATAGCGCAGGCGGCCCGGCTCGACGCGCGCCTGCACCGGCGTGAAGGTCACGCCCACGGCGGATTGATCGACCATGCCGCCCTCAGTTCTTTTCGTACATGGTGACGACGCAAGCGCCGCCGAGGCCGAGATTGTGCTGCAGCGCGCGCGAGACGCCCTCGACCTGTGTGCCGCCGGCGGTTCCCCGCAACTGGCGCGTCAGCTCGTAGCATTGCGCGAGGCCGGTGGCGCCGAGCGGATGCCCCTTGGAGAGCAGGCCGCCCGAAGGGTTGGTGACGACGCGGCCGCCGTAGGTGTTGTCGCCCTTGTCGACGAATTCGGCGGCGGCGCCCTCGGGGCAGAGGCCGAGCGCCTCGTAGGTGATGAGCTCGTTCTGCGCGAAGCAATCGTGCAGTTCGACGACGCCGATTTCGTCGGGGCCAACGCCGGCCTTCTCATAGACCTGCTGCGCGGCGGCCTTCGCCATGTCGTAGCCGACGACCTTCATCATGTCGCGGCTTTCGAAGGTCGAGGGGAAGTCGGTCGTCATCGACTGCGCCGAAATGCGCACGTCGGAGCGCAGGCCCTTCTTCTTCGCGAAGTTTTCGGAGACGAGGATGGCGGCGGCCGCGCCGCACGTCGGCGGGCAGGCCATGAGGCGCGTCATCACGCCCTGCCAGACGGCGGGCGAGGCCATGACCTCCTCTGTCGTCACTTCCTTGCGGAAGATGGCGAGCGGATTGTTGACGGCGTGACGGCTCGCCTTCGCGCGCACCTTGGCGAAGGTCTCGAGCTTCGTTCCGTACTTCTGCATGTGCGCGAGGCCGGCGCCGCCGAAGTAGCGCAGGGCCAGCGGGATTTCCTTGGCGTCGATGAGGTCTTCGGTCACCTTGTCGAACATTTCGAACGGGCTCGGGCGATCGTCGAAGACCGCGCCGAGCGCGCCGGGCTTCATCTGCTCGAAGCCGAGCGCCAGAACGCAATCCGCGGCGCCGGACTCGATCGCCTGCCGCGCCAGGAAGAGCGCCGTCGATCCGGTCGAGCAATTGTTGTTGACGTTGACGACGGGAATCCCGGTGAGGCCGAGCGGATAGATGGCGCGCTGGCCGGCGGTGGAATCGCCGTAGACGTAGCCGGCGTAGGCCTGCTGCACATCGGCATAGGCGATGCCCGCGTCCTCGAGCGCGAGGCGGCCGGCCGCCGCGCCCATCTCGTCATAGGGCGCGCTCGCGCCAGGCTTTGCGAAAGGTATCATGCCGACGCCGGCGACGAGGACCTTCGATCCCATGCTGACCTCCCAAATTTTCCAACTGGACTTTATATGACCCACGGGTAAAATACGCGAAGCGACGGCCGTGTCAATGACGCGTCTTGACCGCCCGGCGACACAAGAGCGCGGCGAACGGGAAGGCCTCGCAGGATATACGGGGAGGAATACATGAGCACGACCTACGGCCTGCATCGGGCGCTGCTTCTCAATCGCGACGGCGCCGCGATGAGTTTCGAGAACCGCAGCCGGACGTGGGCGGAGGTGGGCGACCGCATCGCGCGGCTTGCCGGCGCGCTGAAATCGCTGGGCGTCGGCAAGGGCGAGCGCGTCGCCGTGCTGATGCTCAATCAGGATCGCTATATCGAGCTCTACCTCGGCGTCGCCTGGGCGGCAGCCGTGATCGTGCCGCTCAACATCCGCTGGAGCGCGCTCGAGAACGAGGACGCGCTGCGCGACTGCGCGCCGAAGGTTCTGTTCGTCGATGCAGCCTTCGCGGCGATGGGCGCCGAACTGGCGAAGAAGGTCGGCGGGCTGCGGCTCGTCTACGCGGATGACGCGCCCAATCCGGTCGCCGACGCCGGCGCGCTCGACTACGAAAAGCTGCTCGCCGACGCAGCGCCCCTCGGGGATCAGCAGGCCGGCGACGACGACCTTGCCGGCATTTTCTACACCGGCGGCACGACAGGACGTTCGAAGGGCGTGATGCTGAGCCATCGCAATCTCATGAGCAACGCCCGCAACATGCTCGGCGAAGGGCTGGCGTCGCAGGGCGGAACCTATCTGCACGTGGCGCCGATGTTCCATCTGGCGAATGCGGCGGCCATGTACCTGCATTTCCTCGCCGGCAATTCCCACGCCGTGGTGCGCATGTTCACGCCCGACGCCACCGCGCAGGCCATCGAGAAATTCAAGGTCACGGAGACGCTGCTCGTTCCGACCATGATCCAGATGACGGTCGACCATCCCGACATCGGCAAGCACGATCTCTCCTCGCTGCGCGCGGTGCTCTACGGCGCGTCCGCCATCAGCGAGGCCGTCATGGACCGCGCCACGGCGCGTCTGCCGAACACGCAATTCTTCCAGGCCTACGGCATGACGGAGCTGTCGCCTTGCGCGACGATCCTGCCGTGGGAGGATCATATCGGCGAAGGCCGGGCTAAGGGCCGGCATCGTGGCGCAGGGCGGCCGACCTTCATGGTCGACGTGCGCATCGTCGACGCGGACGACAAGCCCGTGCCGCGTGGAACGGTCGGTGAAATCTGCGCGCGCGGAGAAACGGTGATGATGGGCTATTGGGAGCGGCCCGAGGAAACCGCCAAAGCCGTTATCGACGGCTGGATGCACACCGGCGACGGCGGCTACATGGACGAGGACGGCTATGTCTATGTCGTCGACCGCATCAAGGACATGATCATCTCCGGCGGAGAAAATATCTATTCCGCCGAGGTCGAGAATTGCATCGCGCAGCATCCCGCCGTCGCGCAATGTGCGGTCATTGGGATACCGAGCGACCAATGGGGCGAGACGGTGCACGCCGTCGTCATGCGCAAGCCCGGCGCGGCCGTGACCGCCGACGAGATCATATCCTTCTGCAAGGAGCGCATCGCCGGCTACAAATGTCCGCGCAGCGTGAAGATACAGGACGGTATGCTGCCCATGTCGGGCGCAGGCAAGATCCTGAAGCGCGACCTGCGCGCGCCCTACTGGGAAAACAAGCAACGCGCCATCAACTGACGGGGAGCCGAGAAATGTCCATGGTGCTCAGCCGCCGCGAAGGCGCGGTCGCGATCCTCACGCTCAACAATCCCGGGCAATACAATGCGCTGGCCGCCGGCGTTCTCGCAGGCCTCGCCGCCGCGCTCGACCAGGCCGCCGCCGATTCGGAAGTGCGGGCGATCCTCCTGACCGGCGCCGGCAAGGGCTTTTGCTCCGGCGCGCAATTCGGCGGAGATACGTTCGGACGCGGCGAGACGATCGGCGAGATGATGCGCGCTTCCGTCAACCCGATCATCGAGAAGCTGCATTTTTCGCCGAAGCCGGTCGTCACGGCGGTGAACGGGCCGGCCGCGGGCGCGGGGGTCGGCGTTGCGCTTGCCGGCGATCTCGTCTTCGCCGCGCGATCGGCGCGGTTCATTCTCAGCTTCGTCCGGCTCGGCGCGGCGCTCGACGGCGGCACGTCGCTTTTCCTGCAGCGCTCGATCGGCGCGGCGCGCGCCCGCGCGCTGGCGTTGACCGGCGAGCCGCTCACCGGCGAACAAGCCGCCGAATGGGGCCTCGTCTGGAAATGCGTCGACGACGCCGCATTGTTCGATGAGGCGCTGGCGGCCGCCAAACGCCTGGCGGCCGGCGCGCCGCTGGCGATGGCGACGATAAAGAAGCAGCTCGACGACGCCTGGACCGACGATCTGCCGAAGTCGCTCGATGCGGAAGCCTCGGCGCAAACCCGCGCCTTCGTCACGGCGGACCTGCGCGAGGGCGCGGCGGCCTTTGTCGAGAAGCGCGCGCCGAAATTCACCGGCAAATGAAACCGGCAATTGAAAACCTGCAAGCGAAGACGAACGAGGGGAGGGCATGATGGCTGCGCCACAAATGAACGTAGCGGACCGATCGCTTGGAAGAATGGTCGTCGGAGGCATCCTGACCACCGCCGCGCGGCGCTTTCGTGATCGCGAGGCTCTCTATTGCGCCGGTACGGGACGGCGTTTCACCTTCCGGCAGGTCAACCAGCGCTGCAATCGCCTGGCGCACGGGCTCGCCGGCCTCGGCTTCGCCAAGCCTGACGTGGTGGCCTTCCTGTGCAGCAATCGCGCGGAATTGCCGGAAATCTACTTCGCGCTCGCCAAGCTCGGCCTCGTCGGCATTCCCTTGAACTATCGCCTCGCGCCAGCCGAGATCGTCGCGCTGATGCAGGCGATGGGCGCGAAGGGCATGATCTACGAGACGCGCTTCGCGGGCGCGGCGGCGCAGGTGCGCAGCGCCCTGACGCAGGTAAGGAATTTCGTCGCCATCGGCGAGGGCGCGCCCGATTGGGCGACGGCCTACGAGGACCTGCTCGCGGGCTCGCCCGACCACGAGCCCGACGTCGCGGTCGAGGAGCATGACCCGTTCTACTTCAACCTGACGTCGGGCACGACGGGCCTGCCGAAATCCTACGTGCTGACGCATCTCAACAACGCCGTGATCGGACAGATGTTCGAGTGCTACGACGTCTCCCGCAACGACGTTCTGATGACGGTGTTCCCGGCCTTCGGCCGCGTCGGCTATGCGTGGATCGTCGCCGGCTTCCTGTTCGGCGCGCGCAACGTCATCATGGATTTCCATCCCGGCGAATTCCTGCGCCTCGTGGAGCAGGAGCGCGCGACCATTCTCAATCTCGTGGCGACGATGGCGGCGATGGCCCTGGCCGAGCCGAGCCTGCCGCAGCGCGACCTGTCGTCGCTGCGCGGCCTCGTCTTCGCCGGCTCGATGCTTCCGGCGTCGCTGCGCGAGAAGACGCAGGCGCGCCTCTGCCCGAACATCTACGAATATTATGGGATGCAGGAGACCGGCGCGCTCACCGTTTCGACGCCGGACGACCGGAAGTTCCGGCCGGAATCGATCGGCGCGCCGATGGCTTTCGCGGACGTGCGGATCGAGCGGCCCGACGGCAGTCTCTGCGCGCCCGGCGAGCTCGGCGAGATCGTCGGCCGTTCGCCGGCGACGGTCACGCGCTATTTCGAAAATCCAGAGAAGTCGGCGGAGACGTTCCGCGGCGGCTATGTCCATACGGGCGATCTCGGCCTGATGGACGAGGAGGGCTTCGTCTTCATCAAGGGACGGCTCAAGGACATGATCATCACGGGCGGCCAGAACGTGCACGCGGCCGAGATCGAGGAGACGCTGCTCGCCATCCCCGGCGTGGCGGATTGCGCCGTCTTCGGCCTGCCCGACGAAATGTGGGGCGAGCGCGTCTCCGCCCTGATCGTGCGCGACGGGCGGAATGGCGAGGCGACGGCGGAAGCCGTCGAGGCCTTTTGCCGCGAACGGCTCGCCGGCTTCAAGATTCCGCGCACCATCTTGTTCGAGGACCAGCCGCTGCCGCGAACGCCGACCGGCAAGGTGCAGAAGTTCCTGCTGGTCGAGCGTTTTTCCGGGCAGGCCTGACGAAGCCGCGGCAGGCCGGCGCGGTCAGGGCGCCAAATATCGAGTCGGTTTCAAGCATCGAGGTGGTTTGATGAGCGCAAGACGCGCGCAAGTGTCGCCCTGGGCGCCGTTCGAGGACCGGCGCCGCGCGCGCGACGAGAAGAAACATGCGGTCTTGCGCATGGCCGCCCAGCTCTTTCTCGATGTCGGCTATCATCGCGCGACGCTGAGCGACGTCGCGACGCGGCTGAACATAACCAAGCCCGCGCTGTACAATTATTTTCGCAGCAAGGAGGAAATTCTCGACGAGTGCTATCGGCTGGGACAGCAGATGGCGGATGACGCGATCGCCGAGATCGACCGGGCGGGCGGCGACGGCCTGACGAAGTTGCGCAAGCTGATCCGCGCTTACGCGCTGCTGATGACCATCGACTTTGGCATGTGTCTCGTTCGTCTCGACGATCGCGAACTGTCGGAAGAGGCCTATGCGCGCGTGCGGGCCGAGAAGCGGCAGGACGACCTGGCGTTCCGCAAGTATATCGCCGCCGGCATCGACGACGGCTCGATCGTCGCGTGCGATCCGAAAATCGCCGCCTTCGCCATTGCCGGCTCCCTCAACTGGATCGGCCATTGGTATCGCGACGGCGCCCGATATTCGGCCGAGGAAATAGCGGACCAGTTCGCCGACCTGCTGACGGGAGGGCTCGCGGCCAGGCGCGGCAGAGCAAAAGGCGGGCAGGGCAAGGACGCCGGCCCGGGCCTCGACGTCACCGACGCGAGCCGACGAACAACAGGACCAGGATCGCGACCGCCAGCGCTGCGGAAACCGCCTTCCAGAACCTGACGGGATCGCGCTCGATCAGCCGCGCCGGCGCGGCGCCGACGATTGGATTGCGCAGCGCGAACGCAAATTCCATCGGGTCGGAGAAGCGATTGTCCGGAACGGGGTCGAGCGCCTTGCGCAACGCGCCGTCGACCCAGGCGGGAATGTCGCTGTGATCGTCCACGACCGGCGTGTAGGCGAGTTTCTTCATCTGCGCGCGCGTGCGCGCCTGCGCCGGTTTCGCGCCATAGGGCAGGCGGCCCGTGAGCATGTGATAGGCGATCGCCGCGAGCGAGTAGACATCGGAGCGCGCCGAGCCCGGCTCGCCGAGAAAATACTCGGGCGCCGTGTATTGCACGGTCCCGAGGATTTGCGCGTCCGCGCCGGATCCCGCCGCCTCCGCCACCCCCGCGACGCGCGTCGAGCCGAAGTCGATGATCTTCGCTGTGCCGGACCTGTCGATCATCACGTTGGCGGGCCGCAGGTCCTGATGCGTCATTTCCTTGCGGTGGAAAGCGAGAAGGCCTCGCGCGATCTGGTCGACGATGCCGCGCACCGTCTCGAGATGCGGGCGCGGATTGTCGATCATCCACTGGGCGAGCGTCTGCCCTTCGACATATTCGAAGGCGACGTAGAGGAAATTGCGCTTGCGCTCGACCGGGCTCGGCCGGAGCACATGCGCGCTCGACAGGCGCCGCGCCACCCATTCCTCGAGCATGAAGCGCTTGATGTACTCGGCGTCGCCGCGCTGATCGACGGATGGGGTCTTGAGGGCGACGATGGCGCCGCTCTCGATGTCTTCGGCGAGGTAGATGTGGCTGCGCGCCGAGGCGTGCAATTGCCTGATGATGCGATAGCCGTCGAAAATCGCCCGCGCTTCGAGTAGAGGCGGCGGCGGCAGATCGACGGGCGCCTGCAACGTCTCGCTTCGCGCGCCGCGCGGCGTCTCGTCGATCCGCACGATCTGGATGGTCAGATTGTCGTCGCTGCCGCGCGCGAGCGCCTGCACGGCAATGTCCTGCGCCGCTCTGTCGAGATCGGCGGCGCCCGCGATCGCCTGCGTCACGAACGCGGGCTCGACGAATTCGTAGACGCCGTCGGTCGCCAGAACGAAGACGTCGCCTGCGGCGATGCTCTCCGCCCTGTAGTCGATTTCGATTTGGGGATTCACGCCGAGCGCGCGGCCGAGGTAGCTTTCGGACGACGACATGACCACGCGATGGTCGTTGGTGAGTTGTTCGAGCGAGGCGCCCGACACGCGATAGATGCGGGAGTCGCCGACATGGAACAGATGCGCCTGCCGCCCCTTGAGCACGAGCGCGCTGAACGTCGTGACGTAGCCCCGGTCCTTTTCGTAGGCGCGAAAGCTGCGCTGGTTCTGCGCATGCAGCCACGAATTGGCGGCCGCGATCACGCGTTGCGCCGCCGTCTTCGCCGACCACGCCGGCGATGTGCAGTAATAGTCAGATAGAAAGGACTTGATTGCGGATTCCGATGCGACGTCGCTGACGTCGCTGGAACTGATCCCGTCCGCGATGGCGATCGCTATGCCCTTGAGGCTCAGGTCGGGCTCTTCGGGAACAAGCGCTCCATGGAAATCCTGATTGGCTTCCTTGTGGCCCCGGTCCGAATATTGGCCGATCGAAACGCGCAGGCAGCCCTTCATCGGAAGCTCCGGGACGAGCCCGACTCCATCGGAATCGGGCTCCTTGCAAGCTGCGCAATTATTCGGCGGCGACCGTCTGGCCGATGCTGCGCTTGGGAAGCGTGCGCACATGCGTCGCATAAAGCGTCAGGCCGGTGAAGGCGAGGCCGCCGGCGAGATTGCCGAGCACGGTCGGGATTTCGTTCCAGATGAAATAGTCGAGCCAGGAGAAATGCGCGCCGAGAAGAAGGCCCGACGGGAACAGGAACATGTTCACGATGGAATGCTCGAACACCATGTAGAAGAACAGCATGATCGGCATCCACATGGCGATCACCTTGCCCGAGACGGTGGTCGAGATCATCGCGCCGACGACGCCGGTCGAGACCATCCAGTTGCAGAGCATGCCGCGAATGAACAGGGTCAGCATTCCGGGAAAGCCGTGCGCGGCATAGCCGAGCGTGCGGGACTCGCCGGTCTTGCCGATGGCGACGCCCACCGCGTTGGGCGCTTCGGTAAAGCCGAACGTCGTGACGAAGGCCATCATGAAGGCGACGGTCATCGCCCCGGCGAAATTGCCGACGAACACCAGCCCCCAGTTGCGCAAGACGCCGCCGATCGTCACGCCCGGCCGCTTGTCGAACAGGGCGAGCGGGGCGAGCACGAAGACGCCGGTCAGCAGGTCGAAGCCGAGCAGGTAGAGCATCGCGAAACCGACGGGGAACAGGACCGCGCCAGCGAGCGGCTGGCCGGTCTGCACGTTGATCGTGACCGCGAACCAGGCGGCCAGCGCGAGGATGGCGCCGGCCATGTAGGCGCGGATCACGGTGTCGCGGGTCGACATGAAGATCTTGGATTCGCCGGCGTCGACCATCTTGGTGACGAATTCCGATGGCGCGAGATAGGCCATGTGCTTCCTTTCGCAATTCGGGGACGCGCGGGGGCCCGCGCAATGTCCTCCGCCGCTTTGCAAAGAGGGCGCCAAAAAAGGGGATTAAATTTAGATATTTACCGGATTGACCGATGTCATGTCAGCGGGCCGATCGAGGGGCCGGCCCGCCCTTCGCGGCAAATCGCGGGCAGTGTGCGTGCCGCCGAATGATGCACGGCGCATGGATCGTTCGCAGGCGCCTTATTGATGCGCAGCGGCGACGGAAGCGGGGCGGGGCCGGCGTATGCGCCGGCCCCGGGCTTGATTACTTGTACTTCTGCTTGGTCGCGATCGGCTTCCAGCGGCCGTTCTGCACCTGCGCGACCAGCAGCTCCTCCGCGCCGAGGTGGTTGGTCTTCGAGAACTTCACCGGCGCCTGGCCGAAGATGTCCTGGAAGGGCTCGCCCGATTCCATCGCCGCGATCAGCGAGTCGGTGGTCAGGTTCTTGCCCGCCGCCTTGGCGTAATGGGCGAAGGCCATCATGCCGTTGTAGCCGGCCGTCGTCTGCAGGTTGGGCGCGACGCCGAACATCTTCTTGTAGGCGTCGATATACTCCTTGACCTTGCCGGTCGCGGTATCCTCGTAGAAGATTTCGAGCTGGCCGACGCCGTAGAGGCCTTCCGCCAGTTCCTTGCCGAGATCGACGACGTCGGGAACATAGGTCGGCGAGAAGGCGACCCAGATCGGCTTGTAGTCGCTCTTGGCTGCGACCGTCAGGATGCCGACGGACTCGCGCACGACCGAGCCGAGCGAGACGAAATCGCAGCCGTCCGCCTTCAGGCGCGCCACCTGCGAGGAGAAGTCCGTGGCGCCGCGCTTGAACGACACCATCGAGCCTTCGGGCACGTTCATCGCCTTGAGCTGATCCTTGAAGGCGTCGGTGAAGTTCTTGCCCATCTCGTCGTCCTGGAAGATGATGCAGGCCTTCTTCGGCTTCTTGCTCTCGATGAGATATTTGATGCCGACGCGCGCCTGGTCGTAGTAGGGCGAGAAGATGTTGAACTTCAGCCGGTCCTCCGGCTTCTTCGGATCCATGGCGTAGGTGAATTCCGCCGCCGTGATCGAGAACAGGTTGGTGAGGCCCGCCGCCTGCACGATCGGCAGCGGCGCGAGCGTGGTGGCCGAGCCCATCGGCGACACGATCGAGAACACCTTGTCGAGCTCGATCAGCTTCTGCGTCGCCAGCACCGCCTTCTTCGGATCGTAGGCGTCGTCTTCCAGAATGTAGCGGAGCTTGCGGCCGTTGATGCCGCCCGCCGCGTTGATCTGCTCGACGGCGAGCTTGGCGCCGTTCGAGGAGGGAATGCCCCAGGATTTGATCGGTCCCGACAGGTCCATATGCGTGCCGACGACGATTTCCGTGTCGGTGACGCCCTGCGTCTTGAATTGCGCCAGAGCCGGCGAAGCGGCAAGCGCGCCTGCCGCGACGCTCATACCAAATGCAAGAGCAAGTCTCTTCATTCTGTCTCCCTCCTATGTCGAAGCTGTCAGCTTCCCCGTACCGAAAACGTCTTGTGAACGAGGCGGCGGCGCAGGTTCATCGCCGGTCCGAGCAGCGGATCGCTCGATCCGAGCGGCCGGTCGGCAATCGTGAAATCGGCAATGCGCACGTTCTGAAGCGCCGCGGTCGCGCGCGCGATCTCCTCGCCGATCAGCGCGCGGATTTCGGCGGCCTCCATCAGGCTCTTGTAATGCGTGAACGGAATGGCCTGCGCCTGCGCGTGCCGCACGACATTGTCGTAGTCGGCGATGACGATGGCCGACAGGCGGTCGGGCGCCTCGCCGCTCACGATGGCCGCGAGGACGTAGGGCGAGGCGGCGAGCGCGTCTTCGATCGGCCATGCCGATCCCGTTCCGATCGTCGCGTCGCGCGCGCCGTGCAGGGCGAAGCCTGCGCCGCGCGCCTGCGCCATGTCTCCGGTCGCCAGCCAGTCGCCGCCGCCGCTCTCGCCCGCGAAGGACGCGCAGAGCGCCGCCGAACGCAGGCGCAATGCGCCGTCGGCGCCGATGTCGAACGACGCGCCGCGCGCGATGGAAAATTCACGGGGAATATCGCCGGCGATCGCGATGGCGCCGGCCGCCTCGGTCACGGCGTAAACGTCCGTCACGGGAACGCCGAGCGCAGACAGCTTGCCCGCGACGTCGCGCGAAAGCGGCGCGCCCGCCGACAGCGCGACGCGCACGCGCGACAGGCCGAAATCCCTGCGCACCTTGCGCAGCACCAGAGAGCCGAAGGCGCCCGGGCCGCTCATCGCGCTCTCGAACAGCCGCCGTTGCAGCCTCGTGGCGCCGGCGCTGGCGCGCGCCATCGTGCGCGCGAACCCGCTCCACAGCGCAGGCGAGCCCGAAACGACCTGCGGTTGCAGCTCGCGCAGGTTCTCCGCCACCGTCTCCGGGCTTTCGGGAAAGTTCACGATCACGCCGGCGGCAAGGCAGGCGTAGAGGCCGAAGACGCGCTCGAAGGCGTGGCTCGCCGGCATCAGCGACAGGCGTTCTTCGCCGGCGCGCAATGCGACGAGCGAGAGTGCGGCGTCGACCGCCGCGCGCAGCGCGTCATGCGTGAATTGCGCGGCGCGCGAGGGCGCGGAGAGGCCCGACGTCGGAATGATCGCGGCGAGCGCCTCGCCCCGCGCTGCGCGCCAGGGCGCAGATTCGCGCGCGGAGGACCCTGCGCCCCTGGCGATGAGCGCGTCGAAGGCGATGACGTTGTCGTCGCCGATTTCCGCCGCGGCGACCGCGTCGAAGCAGACGATCTTCGCGATGCCGGGAATGGCGTCGCGCAGATCGAGCGCCGCGTCGAGCGCGGCAAGACTGTCGACGATGAGAATACGCACGCCGCAGCGCGCGACGAGCGCGCCGAGTTCGCCGGGCGCGGCCTCGGCGTGAAGGCCCGCAGCGACGGCGCCGGCCGACTGGATGGCGAGGTCGCAGATCAGCCATTCCGGGCTCGGCGCGGCGAGGATGGCGGCCGTCTCTCCGGGCTTCAGGCCGATCTCCGCAAGGCCGGCGGCGCAATCGGCGACGGCGCGCGCGAGCGCCGCGCCGTCGGTCTCCTTCCAGACGCCGAGCCGCTTTGCGCGCAACGCCGTGCGCGTCGGCTCGGCCAGCGCGCGCGCCAGCACGAGGCCGGGCAGGCCAGCGCCGTCGGCGGCGGTCGCGGGAATTTTCACGGCTGCATTCATGATGCGGCCCTCGTGCGCTCGCGCCGGTTGCGGCCGCGCGAATCCTCGGCGTGGACGCCGAGATAGGATTCGCGGATTTCGCTGGAATTCATCAGCGCCTCGCTGGTGTCGTGCATGACCACGCGGCCGACCTCGAGCACATAGCCGTAGTCGGCGGTCTCCAGCGCGACTTTCGCGTTCTGCTCGACGAGCAGGATCGACACGCCTTCCTCCTTGTTCAGCCGGCGCACGATGGCGAATATCTCCTTCACCAGCAGCGGCGAGAGGCCGAGCGAGGGCTCGTCGAGCAGCAACACCTTCGGCCGGCTCATCAGCGCGCGCGAAATCGCCAGCATCTGCTGCTGCCCGCCGGACAGGAGGCCCGCCGGCTGGTCGCGCCGCTCGCGCAGCACGGGGAAATAATCGTAGACCTTCTCCAGATCGGCCGCGACGCCGTCGCGGTCGCGGCGCAGATAGGCGCCCATCCACAGATTGTCGCGCACCGACAGGAACGGGAAGACCTCGCGCCCTTCCGGCACATGGCTCATGCCGAGCGCGACGATGGCGTCCGGGGCCATGCCCTGGATGCGCCGGCCTTCGAGTTCGACGACGCCAGTGACGGGATCGAGCACGCCCGACGTCGTCTTGAGGATCGTCGTCTTGCCGGCGCCGTTCGCGCCCAGCACCGCGACGATCTTTCCACGCGGCACCTCCAGGCTGACGCCGCGGATCGCGGTGATCGGCCCGTAGGCGCTTTCGACGTTGGAGAGGCGCAAGATCGGCTCGCTCATGCCTCAGGCTCCGAGATAGGCGGCGACGACATCGGGATGGCTCTGCACGTCTTGCGCCGTGCCCATGGCCATGATGCGTCCGTAGTTGAGCGCCAGCACGCGGTCCGACACGCGGCTGACCAGCGACATGTCGTGCTCGACCATTAGGATGGTGATGCCGAGGCGGCGGTTGATCTCCAGGATCCACTCCGCCATGCGAGACGTCTCCTCGACATTGAGGCCGGAGGAGGGCTCGTCGAGCAGAAGCACTTCCGGCCCGATGGACAGCGCGCGCCCGACTTCGACCACCTTGCGCACGCCGTAGGGCAGGCCTGATATCAGCGTGTCGCGGTAGCGCTGCAGGCGCAGGAATTCCATGACCTCTTCCACCGCATGGCGATGCGCGACTTCCTCGCGCTGCACCTTCGGCAGGAAGAACAGGTCCTCCCAGAATTTCGTCGTCGAATGGCGATGGCGGCCGACGAGCAGGTTCTGCAGCACGGAGGCGTTGTCGAACAATTCGATGTTCTGGAACGTGCGGGCGATGCCGCGTCCGGCGATCTGCTGCGCGTTGAGCTGCGTGATCTCCTCGTCCTTGAAAATGATCCTGCCGCTCGAGACGTTGTAGAGCCGGCTGATGAGATTGAAGAGCGTCGTCTTGCCGGCGCCGTTCGGGCCGATGATCGTGAATATCTCGCCCTTCGCGACATCGAAGGAAACGCCGTCGACGGCCTTCAGCCCGCCGAACTGGATCGAGACGTTGTCGAGCGCGAAGTAGGTCATCGGCCGCGCTCCGACTTCAGGTACATTTTCTGGCGGCGGAAGGTTGCGGGCCGGTAGAACGGGAACTGCCGGAACCATGTCTTCATCTTCATCCAGCGGCCGTCGAGGCCCATCGGCTCGTAGATGATGAAGAAGATGATGATGAGGCCGAAGATCAGGCTTTTCACGCCGGGCGTGGCGAGCAGGACGCTCGCCTTGTCCTGCGCGATCGCGGAGCCTGTCACCGCGCCGATGAGACCGGGCAGCTTGTCCTTCACCAGCACGAGCATGGGATCGACCATGATCATGAAGACCGCGCCCAACGCTGCGCCGCGCAGCGAGGCGATGCCGCCGATGATGACGATCATCACGAATTCGATCGACAGCGCGAGCGTGAACATTTCCGGCGAGATGAACGACAGCTTGTGCGCGTAGAGCACGCCCGCGAGCCCCGTCATGCCGGCCGAAAGCGCGAAGGCGAAGGTCTTGTAGCGGGCGGAATCGACGCCCATGGAGCGCGCCGCCGTCTCGCTGTCGCGCAGCGCGAGGAAGGCGCGGCCGGTCGGCGAGCGGATGACGTTGACGGCGATGACGATGACGAAGATCGTCACGCCGATGCACAGATAATAGAGGCCCCATTCGCCGAGCGGATTGCCGAACAGCGACGCCGGCTTGACCATCAGGCCCTCGTTGCCGTGCGTCACCGTCTCCCAGCGGGCCAGAATCTCCTCGACGATGAGGGCGAAGGCGAAAGTGGCGATGGCCAGATAGATGCCGTGCAGCCGCAGCGCCGGCAGGCCGACGAGCCAGCCGACGAGGCCGGTGAGCAGGCCGGCCGCGGGCAGGTAGATGTAGATCGGCACGCCGAATTTCGCCGCGTTGGCGGCTGTATAGGCGCCGATGGCGAGAAAGGCCGCATGGCCGATGGAGGTCTGCCCGGCATAGCCCGACAGCAGCACGAGACCGATGCCGACGATCGTGTAGATCAGCACGAACACGATCTGGCTGAGGAAATAGGAGCCGAGGACAAACGGCGCCGCGCAGAGCAGAAGCAGAAGCGCGCCGTAGGAGGCGATCGACTGCGGCGTCTTGAACAGGGCGAGGTCGCCCTCGTAGCCGGTGCGGATGCGGAAGGCCATTGCGTCAGACCTTCTTCAGGGCCGCGCCGCCGAACAGGCCTTGCGGACGCAGGAGCAGAACGGCGAGCAGCACGATATAGGCGGCGATATCCTTGAAGCCTTCGGGCAGGTAGAAGCCCGACAATGTCTCGACCACGCCGATGATGACGCCGCCGGCGAGCGCGCCGGGGATCGAGGTGAAGCCGCCGAGCACGGCCGCCGGAAAGGCCTTGAGGCCCAGAAATCCCAGATTGGCGTGGATGAAGGTGATCGGCGCGAGCAGGATGCCGGCCGTCGTCGCCACCATGGCCGAGATCGCCCAGATCGCGGCGAACATCTTCTTCACGGGAATGCCCATGTAATAGGCCGCCAGCATGTTCTGCGACACCGCCTGCATGGCGACGCCCATGCGCGTGAAGCGGAAGAAGCTGTAGAGAATGACGCAGAGCAGGGCGGTCGCGACGATGATCGACAGGTTGTCGGCTGCGATCACCAGCGAGCCCATGCGCACGACGCCCTTGGAGAAAGGCGTCTCGATGCGCAGGTCGTCGGTGCCCCAGAACATGCCGGCGAGCGCGCGCAGCACCATGCCGAGGCCAATCGTCGCCATCACGATGGAGAATTGCGGATAGCCCAGGATCGGCCGCACCACGAGCCGCTCCATCGCCATGCCGAGCACGGCCATGCAGACGACGCAGGCCGCAAAGCCCAGCCAGTAGTTCAGGCCGAGCGAGGCGATGAACGTGTAGGAGAGGAAGGCGCCGAGCATCATGAGTTCGCCCTGGGCGAAGTTCACGACCTCGGTGGCCTTGTAGATGAGCACGAAACCGAGCGCGATCAGGCCATAGACGCAGCCAACCGCAATCCCGCTAATCGTCTGCTGGACGAAGTCGAGCATTATCCTCCCCTGCGTCTGCCGTCGTTGCGGCAAATCTTTTGCGCTTGAGCAAAGAGCGTTCAGTTGAAAACTGTCGCACAATTTTGCCCTACGCCAAGGCACCATCAACCAAACGCCACGCGGACGCAAGCGGAAATTTAAGCGGCTAATTAAAGTTTGCGGACGGTCTTGAAATGCGCGGGCGCCCGCGCGATCCGGCGCGGCCGTGGCCCTTTCGCGATGCGAATTTCAGTCAGAGCCTACGGCATTTGGGTCGACGCATCCGTCATTGCGCGCGAAGCGAAGCAATCCATCCACCGGAGCTTGTTCCGGTTCCGGCGGATGGATCGCCATGTCGCTACAGGCGAAACCGCAACGCGGTTTCACCGGAGCTCCTCGCGATGACGATTCCGATAAATGCGCCCGCCCTAACGCCGCGCGCCGCGCCAGATCGAGCCGAGCGCCCGCATTCGTTCGCGCCATGTCGCGCCCTCGTCGGCGAGCGAGTCCAGGAATTCCGCGAAGCGGCGCGACACCATCACCGTGTAGAGCAGGAGCAGCGTGGTCGGGATCAGCACGGCGAAGAAGATCAGCGTGCGCTCCACCGTGCTCATCTCGGCATGGGCGAACAGGTTCATGCCGAGGAAGCCCGTCGTCACCGTGCCGATGAGGCTCAGCAGCGTCGTCACCGTCAGTTGCAGGATGGTCTTGGCCTGTCGCCGCAGCAGATCGGTCTCGAGATAGGAGGACATGTCGCCGAGTTCGTGGCGCAGTTCGGCGAACAGCCTGTCGGTGCCGAGATGGCTGACCCACATGCGGAACAGGTCGCGCATCGGCAATTGGTCGGAGATCTCCGAAAAATAATAGCGGTGCGTGAAGCGCAGGAAGGTTTCCAGCGTCTGCCTGATGTCGTGCCGGAACTGGCTGACCGAGGCGTTGCTCTCCATGTCGAGCCGGCTGACGGTGGCGACGAGCCGGTCGGACAGCATGAGGATCGCGGCGCGGTGGAAATGCGCGATCAGCCCGAGCAGGAAATACTGGTGGCGGAATTGCGCGAGAAACCCGCGCTCGGCGTCGACGAACAGCGAGCGCCCGGCAGGCCCGACGGCGACGAAACTCTGGCCGCTGCACAGCACGCGCGTATTAGTCCAACCGTCGCCGCGCAGCGGATCGTAGAAGCGGTCGTAGCAATAGCGTTGCTCGAAATCGGACAGAAAGCCCGCGGCATAGGGCGTTTCCGTCGGCGCGCCGGGCGCGGAGGCGAAGGCGAGCCGCATGTAGTCGGCGCGCGTCAGCGCGCGCGGGTCGTCGACGGCGAGCCAGGCCATCGTCGGCATCCGGTGGAACTCGAGCTGGCGATAGCGCACCGGCGCCATCTGCGCGCGCTGGTTCAGCGTCATCGGCGCGAGCAGATATTCCCAGTGAAAGGAAATGGCCGAGGCCTGGTCCTTGCAGACCGAGGTCAGGTATTTCGCGCGCGCCTCGTAGTCGGAGGCGGCGAGAACCGCGCCGTCGGCGCCGAGCCATTCGACGCGCTCGGGGCAATTGACGCCCGCGCCGCTTTCGCTCCAGCCGGCGGGATAGGCGCGGCCGAAGCGATAGATGATGTCCTGCGCCCGCGACAATGGAAGGTCGCGCGCCGCGATCTCGACGACGAGGATTGCGACGTCAACGTCGAAGAAGAAATAGAGGTCGGTGTGGACGACCTCGACCTCGGTGGCCTCCGCCTGACCGTGGAAATGCAGCCGCGCCTTCTTCACGTCGGCGCGACGGAAAATGCGGATCGGCGATTCGCCGTAGGTCGTGCGTCCCGTGCGCGACGCCCGCTCGCCGTACAGGAAGCGCTGGACGTGCGGCAGGAAGGCCGCGAATTCCCTGTAGTGCCGCTCCTGAAAATCTTCGGGGCTTTCGGGGAACTCGTCGTCGAGTTCGACCCAGGTCCTGTTGGGATCGCGATCCAGAAAATCCCAGTGGTTGAGCAGGCCGCATCCCGCCTGCAACGGCATGAGCTGCAAGGGCCAGATAAGGATCTGGCGGAATTCGCGTACGGCGACTTCGCTGGCGTCCGTCATGAGCCCCCGCTCGCAGCGGGCGCCGCCGATGGCGCGCCCGACCCTGGCTTCCTGCCTCGAAACACCTGACACGCCGCGTTCGGGCTTGCAATTCGGCTCTTTGGACGACGGCGCGCCTCTCGGGGTGCGACAGCTTTGCCGCATTGACTCGCTTTGTGGCCACCGCTTATCTGCCCTTATGTTGCCAATGTTGCGACATTGCCGGGCGAACGTGTGGGTCGTCGCGCTCTATGCGCTGGCGATGGCGACGCTCGGCTTCGCGCACAAGCCCGTCGCTCCGGTCGCGGGCGCGCTCTCCGCCATCGAACTGGCCGCCTACGCGCTTCCCGACGGCACGCTGCCCGACCTTTGCCTGACCGGCCACGACCAGGATGGGCCGCAAGGCGCCGCCGCCGTTCATTGCGACGCCTGCGCGCTCTCCCACGCGCCGGGCCTCGTCCCGCCTGCGCAGATCGGCCTGCCGGCGCAGGCGTCCGTGCGCCTCGTCGCCTGGATTGATCCGGCCGGCCAGTTTTCGCCCGCCCTGCACGGCGGGCCGACCTCCCGCGGTCCTCCGCTCGCCTGAGCCTCTTCGCTGAGCCGACGGCGTATCGCCGCCGCGCGCCTGCGATCCCCCGGCCGCGTTTCGCGCCCTCCGCGCAATTCCCTGAATTGCTGATTTTCCACGAAGCCGCGCGCGTTCGCCCGCCCTTCGGAGCTTTACATGTTTCGTTCCGTTCTTTTGCGCGGCGTGTCCGCGCGCGCGGTCCTGTCCGCGATTTCCGTGGCGATCCTGGCGCCTCTCGCCGACGCCCAGACCGCCCCGCCGCAACCCGAGGCGTCGGCCTTGCCGGCCGTAGTCGTGACGGCGCCCAGGCCCCGCGCTCCGCGCAAAGTGGTTTCCCAACGGCCGGTTCGGGTCGCGCCCGCGCCGGCCGCCCGCGTCGCGCGTCGCGCGCCGCCGCGTCCCGTGGCCGCGCGCGCCGCGCCGGCGCCGGCCTCGGGTCCGGCTGCGCCGGCGCCCCTGCCGACGCTCGCCCGCTGGTCGCCGAACACGCCCTCGGGCGGCCCCGCCTTCGTCCAGCGATTCCAGCTTCCCAGTCCGGCTGTCGCCTCGATCACGCGCAAGCAGATCGACGAGCAGATCAACGCCGTCGACGCGGAAGACACGGTGAAATATTTCCCGAGCCTGTTCGTCCGCAAGCGCAACGACGGCGACACGCAGGCGGTGCTGGCGACGCGCACATGGGGGCTCAGCTCCAGCGCGCGTTCGCTCGTCTACATGGACGACATTCTCATCACCGCGCTCATCGGCAACGACAATTCCATCGGCGCGCCGCGCTGGGGGCTGGTGGCGCCCGAGGAAATCGAGCGCGTCGACTTTCTCTACGGACCCTTCTCGACCGCCTATCCCGGCAATTCGCTCGGCGGCGTCCTGCAGATCACGACGCGCATGCCGGAAAAGCTCGAGGTCAACCTCAAGCAGACCGAATCCTTCCAGACCTTCAGCCTGTGGGGAACGAAGAAGATTTATCCGACCCACATCACCAGCGCCTCGGTGGGCGATCGCATCAACGATTTCTCGTGGTTCGCGTCGGGCAATATCTCGTTCAACAAGACGCAGCCGCTGTCCTACATCACGACAGCGTCGATGTACCCCTGGGCGGGCATGTACTGGGCCTCGAACAAGGTCGGCAACGCCGCCAACGTGCTCGGCGCGGGCGGCGAACTCGACCAGGTGCAGGCGAACGGCAAGCTGAAGCTCGCCTACGACTTCACCCCGACCATTCGCGGAACCTATCAGGTCGGTTTCTGGTCGAACGATTCCAGCACGTTCCCGGACAATTACATCGGCAGTTTCGGCACGACCGCCGGCGCAACCGCGCTTGGGACATCCGTGCTCCAGACCTTCGGCTCGAACTGGTATCGCGTGCAGGAGCAAGTGCTGACCAACGCCGTCTCGCTGAAATCGGCGACATCGGGCGTCTTCGATTTCGACCTGTCCTTCGCGAACTTCTCCTACCTGAAGTCGGACCAGCTCTCGCCCTATTCGGCGGTGGCGGGCTCGCCGTATTTCACGCCCAACGGCAAGGATGTGAAATTCGGCGGCACGTACTGGAACCTGCTCGATCTCAAGGGAATCTGGCGGCCCGAATATCTCGGCAAGCATGAGGTGAGCTTCGGCGTCCACGCCGACGAATATCACCTCAACAACCAGACCTATCTGACGACCGCCTGGGCCGCCGGACAATCCACGGCTTTTGCGACGGCCTCCAATGCGCAGGGCACGACGCGCACGCAGGCGCTCTGGCTGCAGGACGCCTGGCGCTTCCATCCCGACTTCAAGCTGACCCTCGGCGGGCGGTGGGAGAACTGGCAGGCGCGCGACGGCTACAACCAGCAGATCGCCGCGATCAATGCGCTCGGGACGGACTGGGGCAAGACGCTGTCCAACCTGAATTCGGACATTCCGATTTTCCAGCCGAACCTGCATCACACGCGCTTCTCGCCGAAGGGCTCGTTGCAGTGGACGCCCAACGACGACTGGAAGGCGACCGGCTCCATCGGCCTCGCCAACCGGTTCCCGACGGTCAAGGAACTCTACAACCTCACCACGATCGTCGGCGCGACGGGCGTCATCGCCAATCCCAACCCGAACCTGCGGCCGGAAGTCGCGCTCAACGCCGAAGTCGCGGTCGAACGAAAGATCGGCGCCGACGGCAGCCTGCGCGTTTCAATGTTCAGCGAGGAAGTGCGCGACGCCATCGTGTCGCAGAACATCTTCGTCGCCGGCGCCGCCGCGCCCGTGGCGTCCATCGCCAATATCGACAAGGTCCGCAATCGCGGCGTCGAAATCGCCTTCAGGAAGGACAATTTCCTGATCGACCGCTTCGAGCTCTCGGGCAGCGCGACCTTCGTGGATTCGCACATTCTCGCCGACGCCGGCTGGGCGGGCGGCACGGCGGCCAACAACGATCTCTGGAACTGGTCGCCGGTGGGCAAGAACATGAATTACGTGCCGAAATGGCGCTGGACGCTGGTCGGCGTCTACCGGCCGGACGACCATTGGTCGTTCACGGCGGCCGCGCGCTGGCAGGATCGCATGTGGTCGACGATCTCCAACAACGATGTCGCGCATGGCGTCTATCAGTCGTTCGACCGTTTCTTCGTCGTCGACGCCAAGGTCAGATACAAGCTCAACGACAAGGCCGAATTCGCCGCGGGCGTCGATAATCTCGGCAACTACAAATACTTCCTGTTCCACCCCTTCCCGCAGCGGACCTACACGCTGTCCGGCAAGTTCCAGTTGGGGTCGAAGGACTTCAACGACATCGGCATCTTCCGGCCGGCGCGCATGTGAGCGCGCTCAAACCCGCGCCGCGGCGTCTGTGTGGCGCGGCGCAGCGCGCGCGGCCTCAAGCGTCTTGCGGCTCTTACGGGCGCGCAGCCACATCGTCACGCCGGTGACGAACAACAGAAGCGGCGCGACGCCGGTCAGGAACACCAGAACTTCCCAGACCGCGCCGCCGCGCCGCGCCTCGTGCAGGTCCTTGATGAGGCGCGCGGCCCGGTCGCCGGACTGCGGCGCGGGGCCGGGGCGCGCGATGGCGGTCCGGTCGTCGACGAGGATCGTCGTCGCTTCCGAAGCGCCGGTCGCCCGCGCCTGGATGCGCCATTCGCCGGCGCTCGCTTTCTGCTCATGGTCGTGGCCGCCGCGCGGCGCGACGGGAAATGTGACGATGCGCGGCGCGGCGCCCGGCGCGAGCGCAAGGGCCTGCGCCAGCGCGCGGTCGGCGTCGATGTTCGTCTCGCGCGCGGGCAGGGCGGAAAATCCGCCGTGCCGCATCGGCTGGCCCATGGTCGCGACTGAGGACATGAAGGAATAGGCGGCGTTCGGAAAGGCGAGATAGATTCCCGTCAGCGACACGATGGCGAGCGGGATGGAAATCCAGAAGCCCGCGAGGTGATGCAGGTTGGATGTCGTGAAGGGCGAGCGCCGCCAGCGCAGACCCTGCGCGAAGGCCCCGTTGCGCGGCCACCACAGATAGAGCCCGCTGAGCGACAGGAAGAGCAGCGCGACGCCGATCCAGCCGACGATCTGCCGGCCGCTGAACTGCGGGATCATCAGCATGTGATGGAAATTGTGCAGCACGCCGACGAAGGTCGCGCTGACGCCCGCGACGCCGAGAACCTTGCCGGTCGGCGGATCGAGCGTCACGACGAGACTGCGCGCAGCGCCGCCGTCCTTCGGCGCGGCGCGCAGGCTCGCGCGCAGCGGCCAGCCGGATTCGGCGGGATAGCGCAGGTCGACGGCGCGGAAATCGGGACCCGCCGCAGCCAGCGCGTTCGCGACATAGCCCGACGGCGTCAGACGGATGTCGGCGCCGCTGATCGCGTAGCGGTCGGGATTGAGAATGCGGTCGACGTGGTCGCGCCAGACGAGAGGCGCGCCCGATACTGCGACCGCCACCAGAACGAGGCCGAGCGTCAGCGACAGATAGAGGTGAATGTCGAGGAGAAGCTGTCGAAAGCCCCGCCGTGTCGCCGCCATCGCAAGATCCCCGATGTCTCGGGAGAGCTTCTAGCAGGCGGCGGCGTGCGTTTGAATGTCTTTGCGAAAGCGCGCGCTCTAGCGGCGGGCCGCGACGGCCAGCGTGGCGCCGCTGATTGCGGGCTGCGAGACCGTGGCGAAGAGCTGCATCGCCTTGTAGAACTCAGCCGAGGGGGCGGCGGCGACGTAGATCACGTCCTTGTTGCGCACCTGGAAGGAGCGCGCCAGGAAGTAGGTCGCCGTGTCCTTCAGGTTGATGCGGTAGACGACATTGACCGTCGCCACGCCCGGCGGGATCGGATAGGCCGGATCGAGCTGGCGGGCGATCGAGGCCGGCTCGGCGCGCAACAGGAACACGCCTTCGGGATTGGCCATTTCCGACTGCAGGCCGCCGGCCTTGGCCACCGCTTCCTCCAGCGTCACCCCCGCCGCGTCGAACCGCACCAGTTCGTTGCGGCCGGTCGAGCCGAAGGCGGTGAACGTCTGCGGCTGGCTTTCCACGGTGATCACGTCGCGCGGGCGCACGTAGATGTTCTCGCGCGGATTGGCCAGCAGCGCCTGCATCGGGATCTTGGCCGTCGTCGAGCCTCTGGACAGCGAGATGAACACGTCGTGCACCGGCGCCCGCAGCCCGCCGGTCGACGCGATGACGTCGAGAATGCGCTCGCCGCGCGCCGACAGCGGCACCTGCGCCCCGTTCGTCACCTCGCCGGTCACGGTCACGGAGTTCGACAGGTTCTTCGACACGGTGACCAGCGCCTGCGGCTCGATCGCCTTGCCGACGAGGCGGGCGACGATGGTCTTTTCCACCTGCGCCGGCGTCAGCCCGGCCACCTTGATGCGCCCGGCGTAGGGAATGGTGATCGCCCCGTCGCGCCCCACCGCCTGCTCGGGGATGGCCGCCGAATGCGAGCCGGCGGTGACGCCGTTGATCGCCGCCGACGAGAACAGGCCGCCGGACGCCGCCTCCCAGACGGTGACGGAAACCGAATCGCCGAGCCCGATGGCCGGCGAGGGCGCGCCGTCGTGCGCGCCGAAGCGGGCGAAGGTCGGACTGGGGATCTGCTTGAGCACGGCGACCGAGGCCGGCGTCAGGTCGGCGACCAGATAGCGCGGGCCGCCCTCGAAATCGGCCGACTGCTGGACGACGTCGCCCGCCGAAGGCCCCTGCGCCGGAAAGAACCCGCACCCCGCACCCGCAAGGCCAAGCCCAAGCACAAAACCTATCGTCAGAACCCGACCCATGAAATCCTTGAAAATCCCTAAAGCGACGCCCCTACGCCGGCGCCTTTTGCCGCGTCGGCGCGCCGGGGTCAATCGACCCGCGTTAAGGATACTGGAGCAGCGCCCCGATTGATATTGAGGGCGCCGGATGTGGTTAATGCTTGTTAGCCGCGATTTCGCTCAAAAAGCCGTCCAATTCGGCGAGCCACGCTTCCGGCACCACATGTTTGTGGAGCCCGACGGCCCGCGCGCGCGCCTCGCCGCCGCGATCGAGAAGCTCGGCGATTCGCGCGGCCCAGTCCGTAGCCCGGCGCGGGTCGAGATAATCGACCGCCTCGCAGCCGATCTCCCTGAATGCCGGAATGTCCGAGCACAGGGCCGGCGTTCCCGCCGCGAGGGCTTCGGCGAGCGGCAGGCCGAACCCTTCGGCGAACGAGGGCGCGAGCAGGGCGGCGGCGCCGGCCAGCAGGGCCCGCCAGCCGCCGTTCGACAGCCCGCCGACCTCGACGATCGCGCCGCCCAGCGCCGGGTCGGCCAGCGCGGCGACGATCTCGTCGCTCTTCCAGCCGCGCTTGCCGACCACGACAAGTCTGGGCGCCGCGGGGCCATGCCGGGCGACGAGCCGGCGCCAGACCTCGGCCAGCAGCAAGTGGTTCTTGCGTGGCTCGATTGTGCCGCACGCGACGAAATAGGCGATGTTGGCGAGGCGCGGGTCGGGCCGGCAGGGCGCGCGGAAAACAGGGGCGACCGGCGGGTGGGCCTGGAGGATCGGCAGGTCGAAGCGGCCCTGTTTTCGCATATACGCGGCAAGATCGGCCGCGACCGCGCCGCTGGTGACCACGGCGCCCGCGCCGCGCCGGGCGAGCAGGGCGAGGCGGCGCGCATGCCGCTCCGGCTCGCCGCGCCAGAAAGTTTCGGGCGTCGCGACCGGCAGCAGGTCGTGGATGAAGAAGACCGGCTTCACATCCGGCCGCGCGTCGAGCCAGGCGACGTGCCGGGCCGATTCCAGGGGATAATGCGTGGCGTTCAGGTATACGGCGCCTTCCGGGGCTTCGGTTCGGGGGTCGGCGCCCAGCTTCAGCCCATAATCGCCGAGCGCCGCCGCGATTCGGCGCGGCCGCCCGCGCGCCGCCAGATCGAGGCGGCGGCCGGCTTGTCCGACCGAGACGGGCCGCTGGAGGGCCTCGACCAGCGCATCCGGAATGATCGCCGGCGCGTCCCATTGACGCTCGAGCGCGGCGGTCGGGTTCGGCAGAAGGCCCGGCGCGAACAGCCGCGGGCCAAAGGGGCCGAAGAGCAGCGGCCAGGTGTCGGCGCTGCGGCTTTCGAGAAAATGATCGGCCAGCAGCCGGTCGATCCAGTCGATGCCGTTGGGCGTGGCGTTCAGGACCCGGGTCGAGAGGCGCGACAGGTCGTAGACGACGCGCGTCATGCCGCGCCCGGCGCTCGCGGGCCGGAGAGAAAGGCGGGATCGAGCGCTTCCTCGTCGCACATGACGGAGAAGGCCGCCTCGAGTCCGGCCGCGCGCGCCTCCGCCCCGACCGCGCCGGTCACGGAACGCGCCGCCTTGCGCACGATGTCGGCGAAGACGCCGCCGCCCGAGGCGCCTTTGAGATAATGATCGGCGAAGACCCGCATGACATGGGCGACGCCGGCCTCTGTCACGGAGCGTCGGTCGGCGGCGAAATAATCGCCCGCAAAGCCGCTCGCCACGATTTCGTACGACGGGAAATAGACGATGTCGTCGAAGGCCTTGACGGTCATTTCGGCCGCCACCCGCAGCACCGATTTGGAATAGACGGTCGAGGTCAGGACGTGCCGGGGCTCGGCGGTGGCGACGAGCGGCACGGGCGACACGGTGAGAATGAGCTTCGCCGCCGGATTGACCGCCCGCAGCGCCTTCACGAAGGCGGCGAGATCCCCGGCGACGTCCGCAACGCCGAAATTCACGAATTCATGCGCCTCGGCCGAGAACCGTCCGCCGCTGACCCCCGGACAGACGGGGAAGACGGCGCCGTCGCGGCGCGCGCGCCAGGCTTCGGTCAGTCCGAGCGTGAAGACCAGAACGTCGAGCGTTTCGAAGGCTTCGCGCACGGCTGCGAAGTGCCTGACACGGTCGATGTCGAATTCGCGGCGGGAATTGAAGCCGCCTGGCTGGATCGTCGGACGGAACGGATCGAGGAGAACGCCGCCGCTCTCTTCCCACAGGTCCTCCTTCGGCTGGAAACGTCCGTAGGCGCGCTCCAGGAGCTGGAGGAGCTGGCGCGCCGTGTAGATATTGCCCGTGCGCGCCGTATAGAGCCCGTAGTTCAGCGCGGCGCCCGCGGCCTCGGTCATCACGGGATGCGCGTTCTCCGTCACCAGATAGGCGCAGCCGGCGGCCTTGAGATAGCGCCCGATATGCTGCGCGAAGCAGGAGCCCGCGGCGGCGACTTTCGTCCGCGCGCCGATCTGGAAGGGCGCGGCCGCCACCGGGTCGATCGCCTCCGGCGCGATGTTTCCGACGGCGCGCCGCCAGTAGGCGGCGTCCGGCAGGTCGGCATAGGGATGGCGGGCCATCAGGCGGCCCCTGCCATGCGCGCCGCCATGCGGCGCACGGCGGCGGCGATCGCCATCTCGCCGTAGGCCTCGTTGGCGTGGGAGGCGTCCTGGCCGCAGGCCCAGGGCGCCAGCAGGCCGTCGGCGCCGAACGCTTCTGCGGGCGTCTCGATATAGGGAATTGCGAGGTCGTCGCTGGCCTGGCGCATCATCTCTATCTGCACCCGCCAGACCTTGCGCCGCAAGGCGTCCGACGACATGCCGCGCTGGTCGAACTGCGAGCGGAAGAATTCCTTGGGATAGGCCAGCACCTGCGCGCGCGGCAGCGGCGGCGGCGGTTCGACGAGAATCATCGGCAGGGGGCTCGCCGCGCGGATCGCCCGCAGCACGCGCATGCTTTCGGCCATGTAGTCGCGCAAGGTCTCGCGAACGGCGGCTTCGGGTATGATCTCGGCCGTGGGATCGAGCGGCGCGTCCGGCGCGCCGGAGAGAATGAAATCGAAGCGCGGCGTGGGCTGCCGCATGGACACGATGTTGTGCTCGTTGCCGCCCATCGACAGCAGGATGAATTGCGGGGCGCCCTCGGCGAGCGCCGCTTCGATCGCCGGATTAAGCGCCGTTCCCGCGGCGTCCGCGAAGGGCGGCATGTAGGCTTCGTCGTAGAGATAGCGGAAGCGCCCGCAGACCGCGCGTCCGGCGATCTCCGTCCTCTTCGCCTCGAGCGCGTAGGCGCCCTTGGCGAGGGCGACGATATGGCTGTGTCCCAGGCCGACGAAACTCGCCACGCCCGTATTGTCGGACGCGGTCACGCTTCAGGCCGCCGGGCCGATGCGGCGACGGACACTTCCACCCCGATCGGCTCGCCCTTGGCGATCGGCCCGGAAATTTGCCGCCAGACGCCGACGACCCGGTAGGGCGCGCCGCCGATGGAGACCGTCTGGCCGACCAGTTCCGGCGCGTCGCCGCTCATGGCGAAGGGGGCGCGGACCGCCATCATGGCGCGGCCCCGGTAGCCGTAGGCATAATAACATTCGAGCGCGATCGCGGACGACGAAGCCGGATTTTCCATTGGGGCGACCGTAGCGGCGACGAAGGCGAGGTCAAGAGATTTGCGCGCCATTAGACGCGCCGCGCGCGCCACGGTAGAAACGCGGCGCAGGGATTGTGAGGAACGGCTTGAACCAGCATGTCGGCGCCGATCTGGTGCGCAGGGCCGGCCAGCTCGCCAGGCTGGGCGCGGCGCAAGCGCCGGCCTTGTTGCGCGCGGGCGTCGAGACGCTGACGCCGGTCGCGGCGGCGCGCGGCGGCGGCATGGCGCGCGCCGGCTTCATGCTTTTGGTGTTCCTGCCGACGCTCGTCTATTTCCTCTACAGCGCGCTCTGGCAGTCCAGATATTACGTGGCCGAGACGCGCATGGTGGTGCGCGAGGCGAACGAAAAGAAGCGCGACGCGCCATCGAACGCCGGCATGAGCCTTGCAGTTCAGAATTCCTTCGTCGTGCTCAATTACATCAAGAGCAAGCCGCTGCTCGTCGATCTGGGCGGCGCGAAATATCTCGAGGAGAAATATGCGCCGGCCGGCGTCGATTTCTTTTCGCGGATAGAACGCGATCCGTCCCTCGAGGATGCGCTTTCCTATTGGCTCAAGCAGGTCGCCGCGAGCGTCGATATCGTCTCGGGCATCCTGACCATGAAGGTCGCCGCCTTCACGCCGCAGGACGCGGCCAGGATTTCGCAGGACGTGATCGCCCAGTGCGAAAAGCTGGTGAACGAGATCACATTGCGCAGCCGGCGCGACAAGCTGGCGCGGCTGGACAAGGAAGTCTCGGTTGCCGCCGAGGCGCTCTCCCGCGCGCGCGCGGCCGTAACGGTTTTCCGGCAGGAGAATGTCCTGATCGACCCGACGGCGCGCGCCAAAACGCTCAACGAGCAGATCGGCAAGCTTACGTCCGACAAGCTCGAAATCGAAAATTCCATGGCGACGCTCAAGGGAGTCATCAACCCGGATTCGCCGACGCGCCGGATCGAGCGCTCGCGGCTCGAGGCGATCGAGCGTCAGATCGCGGAGCTCAGGAAATTGCTGACCGACCCCGAGAACGAGCGGGCGGTGGCCGCGCAAATGGGCGCCTACGAGCGGCTGCAGCTCGAGGAGCAATTCGCCCTGCTGATCTACTCGATCTCCAAGAACGCCTATCAGGAAGCGCGGCAGGACATGGATCGCCAGCAGATCTATGTCGGCGTGGTCGTTGCGCCGGTCCCGCCGCAGGAAGCGGCCGGGCCGCGCATATTTGCGAAAACGCTCCTGCTGTTTGCTTCGCTCGGCATCGCCTGGGCCATTCTCGCCCTGATCGCCGCGGCGATCGGCGATCACGTCGCCTGAGTGTCGCGCAGGGAGACTTCGGCGTCTCCGGAAAGGCCGGCGTCGATCGCTTCGCGGGCGAGTTTGTACAGTTCCGCGTCGTGTTCCAGCAGGTCGCCCAGCACGCCGATGCGCTTCAGGTCCTTGGCGAGAGCCGCGACGGAAGCGAAGGCGGTCGGGGTTTCTTCGCCCAGGACATCCGCGCCGAGCGTTCGCCACAGAAGATTGCGGAAAACGCTGTAGCGTTCGCGGCAGCCGACGACATCCATGCCCGCCAGATTGTCGAGCGCCACCGAAACATGCCGGCGCTCCGGTTCGTCGCCGACGTCGCAACCGAGCATACGCACCATCGGGCTTGCGATGGCGCGCTTCTGCTCCGCGTCGACCTGCCGGAAATGCGAGACCATCGCCTTGGTGTCCGTCAGCGGCAGGTCGCGGGCGAAATCGAGCAGCGGCTGGAGGCCGGTCAGAAAGCTGGTCGCCAGATGCGCGGACGGCGAACGCGACAGGAGGTTGAGGAACAAGAGCCGCTCGGCGAGTTCCTCGTAGGGCTCGCGCAGGAGCGCGGCCTTGATGAAGCCCGCATTGTCGAGATGGGCCGCGTACCGGTTGTAGCTCGAGCGGCCCGTCACGACGAGCGACGTCGCGTGATGGTTGCTGATCAGAACGATGCTCGTTTCCAGCGAATAGCGCTCGACGGAAAAATAGGTCAGCGCGAAATTGTCCCGGATCTGGTCGTGGATGCGCCGCTGCGGCATCAGCGAGGCGTCGAACAGGATCAGCTTCTTCTCGATATGGCGGCCGGGCTGCAGGCGCCGGTAGATCGGCAGGCCCGACTCCGCTTCCAGGATTTCGACGTCCACGAGCTCGTCGAGATCGGGAACGATGGATTTGTCGATACGGAACCCGACGCGGCCGGTGCCGTGAAGGCCGAGATCGCGCACGTCGTCGCGCTGCAGGTTGGCTTCGACGGTCACTTCCTCGCGACCGGGCGCGCGGATCGCAAGACGCGCCGAGACCGCCGGATTGTCCGCGGCGAACCAGCCGTGGATGACCGCGCCCCTGTCGCTGTCGACGTTGAAGAACATTCAGGCCCGATCCCGCGCGCCTCCGCCTGAGCGGGGCGCTACTTAGCCATATTGTCGCGGACGAGGAAAGCAAGCGCGGCGAGCAGGCCCCAGCCGAGCGCGAGCGGCGCGACCACGATGCTCCATTCCCACCACCGCCGCGGATAGGTCGACGTTTCCGCGAGCGTCGGCCTGAGGATCGACACGACGTAGGTGTGCTGCGTGTCGAGATCGGCGCGCGCGCGCTGGAAGACGCCGGACGCCTCCGCATATTGCTGCCGGGCGATGTCGAGTTCGACCTGCGCGCGATACAGCGGATCCTCGCGCTGCGCCAGGCTCGGTCCGGCGCCGGTCTCCTTGCTGCTGGCGATCTGCTCCGAATAATCGTCGATCTGCGATTTGAGCGTCGCGATCCGCGCGCGCAGAACGCGCGCCGTCGGCGAATCCGTGGCCGTGTCGCCCAGCGCCGCCAGATCCTGCTGCGCATGCGACATACCCAGACGCAGCGTCCCGATCACCTTGTTGAGGGCTTCGGCCGACGCCTTGGTGTCCAGCACGCCTTGCGCCTCGCGGACGTCGCGCATGGCCGCGGTGCTCTGGCGCAGGGCGTCCTCGGTGCGGTCGAGCTCGCGCTTGGCAAGCTCGAGCTTGTCGCGCCGGCTGCGCGTCGACATGTCGTTCACGAGCTCTTCTGTCAGCTCGAGGATCTTGGCGGATATCCTGGTGGAGTCCTGCGGCGTGAAGGCGCGCACGATGACGGACACGATGCCGGACGTATTGTCGGTCTCGACCTTCACGCGCTTGCGCCAATATTCCTCGAGTTCCTCCACCGGGTCGGAGGGGTCGAAGCGCGAGAAATAGTCGGCCTCCGATCGGGCGTACATCTGCCGGAGCCCCACCGACTTCTCGAGCGCGGCGATCATGCCCTTGCTGAGAATGTAATTGGCCGCGATCTGCGTATCCTGCGACGCCGCGCCCCCTCCCATCGTCCCAAGCGGCATGCTGGTCATCGCCGTCGCCGCCGAGGGCGTGCCGCCGCTTTCGACGCTACGCACGGCGAATCGCAACTCCGTCGCGTATTGCTTGCTGGCGATGAGGCCCCAGTAGGCGCTTTCAACGAGAAACGGGACGGCGACCACGAGGACGAAGCTCGCGATGAGACCGAGCCTGAACGCGCGGGCTCCCCCGCGCGCCTGCCCGTAGCCGCCGGAAATGATGCTTGCAGGCGTTCGCGCGGTCCGCGCGGCGCGGCGCAGCGCGCGCGAAATCGCCTGCCGCTGCGCCAGCGCCTGCTCCTCGCTGAGCGGCAGCGTCGCCGGCATTCGCTCGTCGGCGGTCTTCACGCTCACAGGCGCGGCCCCCGCCAGTATGATCGCGCCTCAGGCATTCATCTTCTTGTAGAGTTCGATGGCTTCGCTGACTTCGTGGAATATGTACGCACGGCCGCCGGCCAGAACAAGGCCGCGATTGCAATACTCCTGAATGGTCGCCATCGAATGCGAGATCATGATGATGTCGGAATTCTTGCGGCGCTTGGCGAATTCGTTCTTGCAACGCATGCTGAAACGGGCATCTCCCACCGCGATGACCTCGTCGATCAGGTAGCAGTCGAAGTCGATGGCCATCGACAGTCCGAAGGCGAGCCGCGCGACCATGCCGGACGAATAGGTCTTCACCGGCGCGTCGATATAGGCGCCGATTTCGGCAAAATCGTCGACGAATTCGAAGGTTCGTCGGGTGTCCTGGCCATAGACGCGGGCAAAGAACTGCACATTCTCGCGACCGGTCAGCGCGGGACTGAGGCCGCCGGTAAAGCCGAGCGGCCAGGAGACGCGCACATTGCGACGCACGCGACCGCTGTTCGGCAGCTCGGACCCTGCCAGGAGGCGCATCATCGTCGACTTTCCTGCGCCGTTCACCCCGAGGATTCCGTAGTTGGAGCCCGCGAGGAAATCGATGCTGACATGGTCGAGTACGACCTTGGTCTGGCCGTAGGTTCGATAATACTTGAAGACCCGGTCCATTTGGATCATGGAACTCGCTTAGCCCATGGCCGCGCCGCGAGGCAATGCCCGCCCCGGCGGCGCCGGAGCGGTCGGTAATAGGGCAATCGGGCGGACAAGTGGCGGCCCGAGGGGCCAAGGACGAGCGAGGCGCAGACGACCCGATGACTGCGGGCAAGACGGAGACGACGCTCCAGGCGGTGCGCCGGCATCTGCGCAACGGCTATGTCATCCTGACCGAGCGCGGGGCTGGCGCGCTCTATGGCGCAGCCATGCGCGAGGCCGCCAAGCTGGTCGACCAGCCGGTCGGCGTTTTTCTCGCGCCGCGCCACATCCTGCGCGACGGGCCCGCCGTATTGCGCGGTCAGGGACTGCGCGCGACGATCGGGGCGGTGCTGCGGCAGATTGCCGCCGAATACGATCCTCCGCTCGGTCGAAGCCGCAATCCGGTGAACGCGGCCGCGCGCGCGTCGGCGATCCGGCATCACTACACCTATGAACTGACCAAGCCGGACGGCGTCGTGCCGGCGCGCCGCCCGGTCAACGACTGCGATTTCGCCCTGGAGGTCCCCTTCACATATTCGCCGCAACCGACGGCGGCGGGACCGATCGCGGCGGTCGTCCACGCTTTTTATCCCGAAACGCTGCCGGCCATCCTCGCGCGCCTCGGCAACATCCCGCTAGGCGTCGATCTCTTCGTCTCCACAGATACGCCGGCCAAAAGGCAAGAGATCGAGCGGCTTGCGGCGGGCTGGAGCAAGGGCTCCGTCGAGACGCGGATCGTGCCCAACCGCGGGCGCGACATAGCGGCGAAATTCGTCGGTTTCCTCGACGTTTACGACCGTTACGATCTCTTCATCCATCTGCATACCAAGAAGTCGCCGCACGGCGGCGCGCCGCTCGCCCGCTGGCTCGACTATCTGCTCGACAATCTCGTCGGTTCTCCCGAGATCGCGCGCGCGGCGCTCGCCCTTTTCGACGACCCGAAAGTGGGAGTCGTCTTTCCGCAGCATCTCTTCGAAATCCGCGGCATTTTGAACTGGGGCTACGATTACGAGATCGCCCGCGGCCTGATGCGCCGCCTCGGCGTGGAGATCGACAAGAACCACACGCTCGAGTTTCCTTCGGGGTCGATGTTCTGGGGGCGCTCGGCGGCGATCCGCGGGCTGCTCGATCTCGGCCTGCGCTTCGAGGATTTTCCCGACGAAAGCGGTCAGGTCGACGGCACTCTCGCGCACGCCATCGAGCGTATCGTGCTGACGGCGGCCGAGGCGCGCGGCTTCGAATGGATGAAGATCGTGCGCCGCGATCTCTATCCGCTGGACGCGACCGTCCTGCCGGTGGCCCAGCCGCACGATATCGCCGAGAGCCGGCTGAAGGTCTTCCAGCCCTGCCTTGCGGCCGTGGATACGGAAACGCCGCCCTATGCGCGCCAGCAGAAGGAGACGCGGCTCCTCGCCGTCTATCCCTCGCGCAATCCGCGCCCGCGCCTGAACCTGCTCGTGCCGTCCGTCAATCCGCTCCAGACTTTCGGCGGCGTCGCCACGGCGCTGCGGCTCTTTGGCGAATGGGCGGACGCGCTCGGCGAAGGCTTCGACCGCCGCGTAATCGTCACCGATGCGGAAATCGAGCCCGCGGGATACGCGACGCTGCCGGATTATGCGCCGACCGCATTCGCCGCGAGCCACGATCTCGTCGCGCGCGCCCTTGTCGACGCCAGCGAGCGCGGCGTCGGGCGGCTCGATTTGCGCGCGCGCGACGTTTTCGTCGCAAGCGCGTGGTGGACGGCTCGCCTCATCCGCAACGTCGAAATGGAGCGCGCGCGCATCTTCGGCGGAGCGCGTCCGTTTGCGTACCTGATCCAGGACGACGAGCCGCATTTCTACGGCTGGAGTTCGAAATACGCGCTTGCCGAAGCGACCTATCGCAATGGCGAGAACATCATCGCGGTCATCAATTCCGAAGAGCTCTACGCGGTCATGACCGCGAAATACGCCTTCCGCCAGGCCTTCTGTCTGCCTTACGAACTCAATGCCGAGATCGCGCGCCTGCTGTCGCCGCGACCGCGCGAGCGCACGATTCTCGTCTATGGCCGACAGACGGTGCACCGCAACGGTTTCGAGTTGATCTGCGACGCGCTGACGCGCTGGCAACAGAGCGATCCCATTCGCGCCAGCCGCTGGGACGTCGTGTTCTTGGGCGAGAGCTTCGTCGACGAGCTCGTCTATCCCGTGCAGAACGCGAGCATCGAGGGCAAGGTCTCGCTGGCCGATTACGCGGATCGCCTCGGCCGCGCCTCGGTCGGCGTCTCGCTGATGTTCTCGCCGCACCCGTCCTATCCGCCGCTCGAAATGGCGCAGGCCGGACTCATTCCCATCGCCAATTCCTTTCCGGGAAAGAACCTGCGCGCGCGCTGCGACGCCATTGTCGCGCTGGACGATCCGACGCCGGAGAATCTGGCGAAAGCGATTGAACAGGCTGTGGCGCGGGCCGAACCCGATATTGGCGCGGTCAAGCCCTTGGTCGCGCTTGCCTCGATGCCGACGCCGGGTCCGCGCGCCGACGCGGCGGAGATCGCGCGGCTGCTGCGCGAGGCCGCGCTGTGAGCCTGCTCGCCTGGCCTGGCCGCTTCGCCTATAATCCGTCCAGATGACCCTGATCGCCCTGCAATCGCATGCGCTTGGCCACGTGGCGGATTTCGGCGCCAAATTCGGGCGCTTCTGGCGCGTGGTCTACGCCGTCATGCTGCAGGACATGCGCACGCGCTTTGCGGGCGGCGGCTATCTCGGCTTTCTCGTCGCGGTTGGCTGGCCGCTCGCCCATCTCGTTTTCCTCGTAGTGCTCAGGGCGTTGGCGACTGTCATCGCGCCGGTCGGCGACAGCCCGGCCATTTTCTACGGAACGGGAATCCTGCCCTACATCCTGTGCTTCTATCCCGGGCGCATGATGAACATCGTGATGATCCAGAACCGCGCCATGCTCGGCCTGCCCGAAATCTCGCCCATGAATCTCGTCATTGCGCGCGCGTTGCTTGAAATCCTCATCGCGCTGATGGTGACGCTGATCTTCTTCGCCGGCGCGGCCCTGTACGGCATCGATTTCATGCCGAACGACCCCATACTTGCGGCGCAGGCGATCGCGGTCGCCATCTATCTCGGCATCGGCATCGGCGTGTTCAATGCCTTGTTTGGCACGCTTATGGGCCAGTTCTATCAGGTCGTCTATATCCTCGTCATGGTCGGTCTTCTCACGACGTCGGGCGCGTATTTTCCGCTGGTCTACGCGCCAGATCGCATCAAGCGCTTGCTCGAATGGAACCCGCTCTACCACGTCGTGAACTGGCTGCGTTCGGCTTATTACATGGACAATACGATGATCGACGTCGACCGCCTCTATCTCATCGGCGTCGCCAGCATGTTCCTGCTGCTCGGCCTGCTCGGCGAGCGCCTTCTGCGCGGCAAGCTGCTGTCGCTCTGATCTACTTTTCCAGCGGCGCGTCGAGCGAATGCAGGACGCGGCCGACGCAGGCGTAGAACGACGAAGTCAGCACGAGTTCGACGATGCCGCGCTCGTCGAAAAATGTGCGCGCCTCCGCAATCGCTTCGGCTGACGCGCCGGGACCATGCGTGATCTCGTCCGCCAGCCGCAGCGCGGCGCGCTCGTCCGGCGCGTAGAGATCGCTCGCGCGCCAGTCCGCGAGCGCGTCGATCTTTTCCTGCGTCGCGCCCGCGGCCAGCGCCATCGGGACGTGGTGCGTCCATTCGTAGTTTGCGTCCATGATCTGCGCGCCGCGCAGGATCATGAGCTCGCGCAGGGCGCGCGGCGTCTCTGCCTCGTTGCGCAGCGGCCAGGCGAGTCCCGTCCATGCCTTCAGCATCGCCGGGGCGTGGCCGAGCAGACGGTAGAGATTGGGAAAGCCCTTGTGTCCTCCCGCTTGCAGCGCCTCGTAGACGGAGGCGATGCGCGGATCGGAATTGTCGTCGATGAGCGGCAGACGCGGCATGTCGAGGCTCATTTCACAGGCGAAGGCGTGCTGGAGATCGCGGTCGCGCCGGCGTCGATCGGCAGCACGACGCCGGTCACCCAGCGCGCATCGTCGGAGGCGAGATAGAGGACGCCGCCGCCGACATCCCAGCCCGTGCCTTCGGTCTGCAACGCGGAGCGCATGCGCCGCGATTCCCGCATCTCGTCGCTCATGCCCGCCGAGTAGACCATGGGCGTGTAGACCATACCCGGGCAGATGCAATTGACGCGAATATTGTCGCGCCCGTGGTGATAGGCCATGGCGCGCGTCATGTTCACGACTGCGCCCTTGGACGTCGGGTAGAGAAGGTTGGCGATGCCGCCGCGAATGCCGGCGACGGACGAGATGTTGACGATCGATCCGCCGCCGGCCCGGATCATCTCCGGGATGGCGTATTTCGACATCAGCATCATCGAGGTGACGTTGACCGCCAGCCCGTGATTCCAGCCCTCGAGATCGACCTCCACCGCCGTGCCGGGCGGCCCGCCGATGCCGACATTGTTGACGAGAATGTCGATGCGCCCCCAGCGCTCGACGCCGGCGCGCACGATGCGCGCGCAATCGTCCGGAATCGTCACGTCTGCGCCGACGACGAGCGACTCGCCGCCTTCCGCCGCGATCATCTCGCGCGTGCGTTCGGCCCATTGCGCGTTGGCGTCGACGAGAACGACGCGGGCGCCATTGCGCGCGAGCAAAATGGCGGCCGCGCGTCCGTTGCCGACGCCGTCGGCGCGCGATCCCGCGCCGGTGACGATCGCGACGCGGTCCTTCAGTCGATCGCCGCCGCGACCGTATGCCTCTGCCTCCATGCGCGCGCCCTCCGTGGTCTTGTCGAGCAGGATCTAGCAGACGTCCGCCTGCAGCGCAGCGACGGTCGCCGGCAGTTCCCGCATATGAGCTATGACGCGATCGGCGCCGGCTTCCTCCAGCCGCCGCGCGAGATCCGGGCCGGCATGTCCGCCGCCGACGAACCCGATGACGCGCATGCCCGCGGCCCGTGCGCCGACGACGCCGGAGACAGAGTCCTCGATCACCACGGCGCTTGTCGGCGCGGCTCCCATTTCGCTTGCGGCAAGCAGGAAAAGATCCGGCGCGGGCTTGCCGCGCGCCACTCGGACGGCGCTGAAGCGCCGCTCGAAGAAGCCGCCGAGGCCCGTGACCGCCAGCGCCAGATCGATGCGTTCCGGTCGTGAGGACGAGGCGAGGCAGCGCCGTTGTGGCAGGGCCGCGAGGGCGTCCGCCACGCCCTCGATCGGCTTCAGCTCCTGACGAAAGCGCAGGAACAGCCGCTCGTTCATCTCCGCGCCGACGTTGTCCGGAACCACGCGGCCGACGATGTCCGACGTCTCGCGCAGGATGTCGGCGAGCGCCTTGCCGATCTGTGTGCGCATGCTCTCGGCGGCGGTCATGGGCCGGCCGAGCGCGGTCAGGGTTTCCGCGAGTATCTCGTTGGCGATCGGTTCGGAATCGACGAGTACGCCGTCGCAGTCGAAAATCAGCAGCGTCATGGCGCGCCGCCCGGAACGGCTGCGCCCCTGAAGCCTGAGGCGATCGGTCGCGCTGCGCCCGCGCGGTCGGACCTGCAAAGCCGGCGCCGCCTGCAATTTTCCTCCCAAAGTACAGGGGCGAAACGACGCACCGGGGCTTTGCCTCCATTGTCATTGCTGTTTGCGCCAGCATATACACCCGCGCGAGATGAACGAAGCGCAGTTCGGGGCGTTGGCTCCGGTGCGGGCGTAAAGCTGTGAAAGGAAGAGGTATGAAGAAGTTTGCTGTTCTGACCGTCGGCTTCGGATTGCTGACGGCGATCGCCGCCACTCCCGCCATGGCTGCAGGCGACGCCGCCGCGGGCGAGAAGATCTTCAACAAGTGCAAGATCTGCCATCGCATTGGCGAAGGCGCGAAGAACATGGTCGGCCCGGAGCTCAACGGCCTCGATGGCCGCAAGTCGGGCTCGGTCGAAGGCTTCAGCTATTCCGACGCCAACAAGAATTCCGGCATTACCTGGAACGAGGCGGTCTTCAACGAATACATCACCGACCCCAAGAAGAAGATTCCCGGCACCAAGATGGTCTTCGCAGGCCTGCCGAACGAGACGGAGCGCAACGACCTCTGGGCCTACATCTCCCAGTTCAAGGCCGACGGCTCGAAGAAGTAACCGGCCGGCCGAACCTTCCGGCAAACCCCGCGCCGCAAGCGCGGGGTTTCTGTTTCGCCGCGCAAGGCGGGCGGGCGCGTGACTTTTCTACGGACCCGGCGCATATGCCTTCGGCATGAGCGATGAGGCAAACGACAGGCGCGCGCCTGCGGCCGCGCTGGCGAGCCTGCCGGCTTTCTTCAGATTGTCCGGTCGCCGCTGCGTCGTGACAGGGGGCAGCGACGGCGCCGCCTGGAAGGCGGAGCTGCTCGCTTCGGCCGGCGCACGCGTTGAAATCTACGCGGCGGAACCGGGCGAACGGCTCGATCGCCTCGCCGCCGGCGCCGGCGGGGTCGAGCTTCATCGGCGGGCATGGACGCCTGCCGATCTTGCCGGCGCGCTGATCGCCGTCGCCGACGCATCCTCGGAGGAGGAGGCCCGCAATTTCTGCGTCGCCGCCCGCGCCGCCGGCGCCGTCGCCAATGTCGTCGACCGCCCCGCATTTTGCGATTTCCAGTTCGGCTCCATCGTCAATCGTTCGCCGCTTGTCGTCGGAATTTCGACCGACGGCGCGGCGCCGGTCTTTGGCCAGGCGCTGCGCGCGCGCATCGAAACCCTGGCGCCGGAGGGTTTCGCCGCATGGGCGCGGGCCGCCCGGGACTGGCGCGAGGACATTGCGGCGCGCGACCTGCCGTTCCGCGCGCGGCGCAAATTCTGGGAGAGTTTCGCGGCGCTCGCCTTTGCGCGGCCGGACGCGCCGCCGACCGAGGCCGATAGGCAGGCGCTTTTCGCGGGCATCGCCGATGATGCTGATGGAGTGCGCGGCGGCAGGGTCATCCTTGTCGGCGCGGGTCCCGGCGATCCGGAATTGCTGACGCTCAAAGCGGTGCGCGCCCTGCAATCCGCCGACGTCGTTCTCTATGACGACCTGGTGTCGTCCGGCGTTCTCGATTTTGCGCGCCGCGAAGCCGAAAAGCTCGATGTCGGCAAGCGCGGCTATCGACCCTCTCCGGAACAGCCGACGATTACGGCGAAACTTGTCGCGCTTGCATGCGCCGGCAAGACCGTCGTGCGGCTCAAGGGCGGCGACCCGTCGATATTTGGCCGTGCGACCGAGGAGATCGAGGCGTTGCACGCCGCCGGGCTGGAGGTCGAGGTTATACCCGGCGTGACGGCGGCCTCAGGCGCGGCGGCCTCGCTGCGCGCGTCGCTGACTGAACGCGATCTTGCCCGCCGCGTGCAGTTCGTGACCGCCCACGGCCGCGACGGATCGCTGCCTGACGACATCGACTGGCGCGCGCTCGCAGACCCCGGGGCGACGACCGTCGTGTACATGGGCATACGGAAAATGCGGGAGCTGACGCAGAAACTTGCGCGCGAGGGCCTGGACCCGTCGACGCCTGCGGTCCTCGTGGACCGCGCCACCTGGCCGGACGAGCGACGGATTTCCGCGACGCTCGGGACGATCGCGGACAAGGCTGAACACGCCCGGCCCGTCGGGCCGTGCCTCCTCATTCTCGGCGCGGCCCTCTCCGGGCCGGTCGCTCGGCTGCGCGCCTAGGACTTCGCGGCTATTCCGCCGCGTCCCGCCGTCCGGCCCGGTGCGAAGCATGGCCGCCCTTGCGGCCCGCCTCGGAGGCGAGCTGAGGATTGCGGGCGAAGCTGCGCTTGTTGGGATCGACGTGCGTCCCGCCCTTCCGTCCTGCCGCTGCGGCAAGATCAGGGTTCTTCGAGAAGCTGCGCTTGTCGCTCGGCACGCTCTCGCCGCCCTTGCGCGCAATGGCGCGCTGCTTTTCGGGATCCATCGACGCGAAGCCGCGCGTCGATTTCTTTTTCATCTCTTCCACTGGCCTACCCCTCTTTAGGGGCCGACCCGGCCGGCTGAAACGCCAGCGGATTGCGGTCGACCTCTGACTTAACGAGCCTGCGCTCAAACCGTTCCCCCGCCCGCCGAGGCGCATATGGAAACGTAGGGTGAGCAGACAGCGATTTCCCAAACGAAACAATAATTTTCGTTCAGTGGGGCCAAATTTCGCCGATTCCCGGCCCCGCGAGCGCAAATTGTGCAATCGACGGGCCGAAATCGGTCAATTTTCGCGCCGGAAACGCCGGATTATTTTTTTGCGCAATCTTTCGCCACGCGGGAGAGAATCGCCTTTTCGGCTTCGTCGAGCGCGCTGGCCCGCAGCTTGTCCCAGAGATTGAGCCGCTTGAAGGTCTGGGCTGTACAGGCGCAGCCGCGCCGGCACTCGTCCGCGCCAGCGCCGGTTGTCGCGCATTGTCGCTCGCACATCTGCCGGAATGGCCGTTCGTCGGCGGGGACCGGCGGACCCAGCGCCCATATCGACGCGGTCAGCAGAGCGAAGAAAACAGGCTGATGAATCAGATAGATGGCAAGCGAATGGCGGCCGCCGAAGGCGAGCCAACGAGCAGGGGCGTTCGCGCCCCTGATCCGGCGCAGGGCGCCGAAGCCGCCGCGCCCTTCCATGAATTGGCCGGCGGCCAGTCCGATCAGGAGCGCGCCCGACCAGGGAAGAAGAGGGCGAAAATCGTTCGACGCCGGAAGGAGACGGCCGAGACCGGTCCACATCAGCGCCGGCGCGTCGAAGGCGGCAAGCGACAGGAACTGCGGCAGCAAGCAGGCGAGGATCCCGGCGGCCAGCGCCGCCGGCCAGGGCGCGAACAGGAACGGGAGGGCGACGAGGCTGGCGGCGGCTATGCAATGAAGAATGCCGAAGAAGATCAGGCCAGCCGGAAACAGCAGCCAGCTCGCGACCGTCACGAGCGCCGCCGCCGCGGCCACGACAGCGATTCGCATCCAGTAGGCGCGCCAGTCGAAGGGCGCGCGGCGCGCGAGCGCGAGGCTCAGCCCCGCGATGAACAGGAAAGCGCAGGCGATGACATGACTGAAAATCCGCATTTGCGGGACGAAGGGCGTGCGCCCGTCGATATAGCCGAAATGCGCGAGGTCCCACACGAGATGATAGGCGAACATGGCGACGAGCGCGCCGCCGCGCGCCATGTCGAGCGCCACAATCCGCGTGCGCGGCCTGTCGTTCACCGCGCCGCCGCTGGTCATTCAGCGCGCGGCCTTGGGCGAGAACAGGCTGAAGTTCATGTCCGGGGCGCTGGTGTTGTGCCGCGAGGGCAGGCGACGACCCGCCCAGAATTCGGTGACGTCGCCCTTCTTGAAATCCATGATCGAGCCTTCGCTCCAGGCGTCGGCGCCCTTGAGCAGCCAGGCCGCGCGCGCGACATCCGAATTGGTTTCGGTCGCAAACATCGAGCGCATCGTCGCGAAAGGCAGGTTGTCCGGCATCGCCCCGTCGAAGGCGACGTCCAGCGAAATGTGATCCTGATCGAGAGCCTCGAGCTTCATGCGCGCGGAGCCGCCGCGCCGGAAGTCGAGCGTGAATGTCTTCGTCGCCGGATCGAAGGCGATCGCCGCGAGATCGACGACCGGGCGCTCCTGCACTTCCACGGGACCGACGAGAAAGGAGGAGCCGTAGGCGGTCCAGCGCATGTCCGCGAATGGCAGCGGGCGGATGCGCCAGTAGCCGTCCGGCGGATAGAACACCATCACTTCTTCCGCGCGCTCGCGGTGCCGCACCCATAGTTGCGCCGCATGAAAGCCCTCGAAGACTTTCGCGCCGATGCGGATGGGCGTGCGCGCGGGCCGCCAGAAGTTCGGCAGCCGATAGGCGACGATCTGCAGCGCCGGCGTTTCGTAAAGCGTCACGCGCTCGCCGTCCTCGCCGAAATACTTGTTGGTCGCGAAGGAGCAGCTCGAGAAATCGGGGGCGTAGCGGTCGACGCCGATCGCGCCGATATAAACCGGATGGATCGCCTGAACGCGGAAGCTGCGCACCGCCGGCGATGCAAAATCGATCTGGATATTGTCCTTCTCCGCGCAAATGTCGGACGTCGAGAGATTGCGCGCCTCGACCGCCAGGTCGGGCTTCGTCTGCGCCCATGCGGGCGCGCCTGCGACGAGGGACAGCAGGCAGGCGAGGGCGGTTGCGATGCGCTTCATTGGGTCTTTCGGTCTGCTCCGCGCAGGCGGCGTGGCGGCCCGGCACAATAGGACAGGGAAAGCGGGCGCGGAAGCCGACGTTTCCTGGAGCGACGCTCTTGACCGCGCGCGGCCAACCGATAAGGTTGACGTTGACCTTGTCAATGAAGGCGGGCGTGATGAACGCAGGTCCGGCCATTCCCTCGACGCAACCGCGCGACATTCGCGACCTGCTCGGGTTTCGCCTTTCACTGCTCACGACGATCAGCGACCGCAAGGCGCAATCGCAGATATCCGGCCGCTTCGGCATGAACCTCGGCGAGTGGCGCGCGCTCGGCGCCGTCAAGGCATGGGCGCCGGCTTCGCTGGCCGATCTGTCGCGCGCGCTCTACCAGGACAAGGGTCAGCTCAGTCGCACGATCAAGGCGCTGACCGAGAGGGGCCTGGTCGCGGCCGCGCCCGGCGCCAACGGCAAGCGCGGACCGCTGTTCCGACTGACCGCGGAAGGCCGGCGCTGCCACGACCGCATGCTGGCCTTCGCCGCCGACCGCAACGCCCATCTGCTCGAGGCCTTGAGCGATCGCGAACGCGCGCAGCTCTTTCGGTTGCTCGACAAGCTGACGGCGTCGACGGCGCGCGCCTACGAGGCGACGATCAAGGAGCAGGCCGCGCGCCCGCGCCCGGAGACGCGGCCATGACCGGTCGATGGGGCGCGTCATGACGATCCTGCGCGTCGACCAGATCTCGAAATCGCTCGGCGGCGTGGATATCGTGCGCGGTCTTTCGCTTGTCGCAGGGCAGGGCGAGTTCATATCCGTCGTGGGGCCTTCGGGCTGCGGCAAGACGACCTTGCTCACCTGTCTCGCCGGGCTGCGGCGCGTCGATAGCGGCGAAGTCGTGTTCGAGGGGCGCGCGCTGAGCGAGCCGCCCGAAGGCATGGCGCTCATCTTCCAGGACTACAGCCGGTCCCTCCTGCCATGGCGTCGCAATCTCGACAATGTGCTGTTCGGGATGCGCCGTATCGACGGCTCGGGCGCCGACAAGCGCGCACGCGCGACGGAAATGCTTGCCGCCGTAGGCTTGAAGGGCTTCGAGGCGCATTATCCATGGCAGGTGTCCGGCGGCATGCAGCAGCGCGTGGCGATCGCCCGCGCGCTCGCCGCCAAGCCCCGTCTCCTGCTGCTCGACGAACCGCTCGCCGCCGTCGACGCCCAGACCCGCGCGGACATTCAGGATCTGCTGCTGCGCCTGTCCGCTGAACTCGGCAAGACCTGCCTGCTCGTCACGCACGACGTCGACGAGGCCATCTACATGGCCGACCGCGTGCTCGTGCTTTCCAATCGCCCGACGCGCGTCATCGAGGACATCCGGGTGCGGCTGCCGCGCCCGCGCGACCAGATCGCCACCCGCGCCGAGCCGGAGTTTCTCGAACTGCGCCAGCGCATTCTCACATTGATCCGGTCCATGCGAACCGCCGTCTAGAGCGGACGCGACAACAGGAGGAACAGATGCGGAAGATCGCAGGATTGTTGGGCGCGGTCGCGCTCGCCGGCGCCTCGGCGGCGACGAGCCTGCCGGCCGCCGCCGAACTCGCCAAGGTGCGTTTCGCCTATCTGAAGACGCTCGAATTGATGCCCTTCTTCTATGGACAGGAGAAGGGTTACTTCAAGGACGCCGGCGTCGATCTCGAAATGATTGCTGTCCCCGGCGGTCCTGCGGTCGGCGCGGCCATTGCGTCGGGTTCCGCCGACATCGGCTACTCCGCCCTGACGCCGATGATGATCGCGCGCGAGCAGGGCCAGCCGTTCAAATTCTTCATGAGCATGGAATACGAGCAGGCGCCCGACCGCCTGTGGGGATACATGATCGCCACCGAGCGGTCCGGCGTCAAATCCATGAAGGACCTCGCCGGCAAGACCATCGCTGTCGGCGTGCCCGGCGGCCTCTGCGAACTCGCCGCGCGCGACTGGATGGCGAGCGCCGGCGTCGCCTACGATCCGGCCAAGGCGCTCAACAATCCCTTCCCGCAGATGCCCGCGATGCTCGATCTCGGCACGGCGGACGCCGCATGCATTGTCGAGCCCTTCGCAACCGCCGCGCTCGCCGGCAAGTCGAAGCCGATCATTCTCGGGCGCGGCTATCTCGCCAATGTCACGCAGCCCTACCGCATCGCCGGGCTGTTCGCCTCGGAGAGCTGGATCAAGGCGCATCCCAGGGAAGTAGAGGCCTTGATGAAAGCCTATACCCGCGGCGCGACCGAGTTGAAGAGCAATGCGCCGCTCGTGAAGGAGATCATGCTGAAGGAGTACCGCTTTCCGCCGGACCTCGTGGAAAAGCTGAAGACGGACTTCGCGCTCGACCTCGCGCCCAAAGCGTCGGACTACAAGATCATCATCGACAAGATGGAAAAGTACGGCATGCTGAAGAAGCCGATGAAGCCGGAGGAAGCCATCGCCCCGGCGCCTTGACCGCCATGCCTTCCTGGACGCGCGGCGCGCTTTCTATCGCAGGCTTTTTCGGCCTGTGGGAGATCGTCGCGCGTTCGGGACTCGTCCCTGCCGAATATTTTCCATCGCCTGTCGTGATCGCGCAGACGCTCGCCGCGGAAATGGCGCGCGGCGAATTGCCGGGCGCCTTCCTCGTCACCTTCGCGCGCGCGCTCTGCGGCGCTGCGGCTGGCGTGGCCGCCGCCTTGTCGGTCGCGTTGCTGACCGCGCGCTACCGCATCGCGCAGCGCGCTTTCGAGCCGTTCGCCGAATTGCTGCGGCCCCTGCCGCCGGCGGCGATCACGCCGCTCGCAATCTTCTTCCTCGGCCTTGGCTGGAAGCTCTACGGCTTCATCCTGGTCTTCGCCTGCTTCTGGCCGGTCTATCTCAATGCCGCGCAGGCGCTCGGCGCGACCTCCAACGTCCAGATCGAGACGGCGCGGACCTTTGGCTACGGTCGCTGGGAAACCTTGCTGCGCGTGCGCCTGCCCGCGGGCCTGCCGACCATCTTCACAGGCGTGCGCATGGCCTCGTCGATCGCGCTGATCGCCGCGATTGCGGCCGAGATGATCGCGGGGCGCGACGGCCTCGGCTTCTATCTGATGGATGCTGGCCTCACGCTGCGCGTCCCCGACACGTTCGCGGGCCTCGTGATGGCCATGATCGCCGGGCTCCTGATGAACGCCCTCGTGCTTGCGCTGCGCAGGTTCGCGCTGCGCTGGCACGAGCAGATGATCGTGCAGGCGGAGACCTCGTGATGCGGCTGAACGTCCCCGCGCTCTGTCTGGGCGCCTTCGTTCTCGTGGCGTGGGAACTGGGCGCGCGCGCCGTCGCCAATCCCTTCTTTCCGACGCTGAGCGCCACGCTCGCCGCGCTCGTCGCCAATTCCGGAACGATCGCGCTGCAAATCGTCGACACGCTCCGGCGCGCGGCGATCGGCCTTGCGATTGCGGCCGCGGTCATGATTCCGTTCGGCGCCGCCATCGGGCGCATAAAATTGCTTGGCGATATCTTCGAGCCCATCGTCAACATGCTGCGGCCGCTGCCGCCGCCGGCCGTCGCGCCGATCGCGCTGCTTTTCGCCGGCGCGGGCGACGGCGGCAAGATTGCGATGATCGTCTTTACCTGTTCCTTCCCGATCCTGATCGGCGCCATCGACGGCGTGCGCGCCAATCACCCCATGCTGGCCAATGTCGCGCGCACGCTGCGCCTGTCGCGCGCCGAGACGATTGCGTTGATCGACCTGCCCTCCGCGCTGCCCGTCATCATGACGGGCTTGCGGCTCGCGGTCGCCGCGGCGCTGCTCGTTTCTGTCATTTCCGAGATGTTGCTCACCACCAACGGCATCGGCGTCTATCTTCTGCGCGCGCAGGAGAATTTCCGCATCGCCGACGGCCTTGCCGGCGTGATCGCCATCGGCTTCGTCGGATTTGTGGTCAATCACCTGTTCATGCGCCTCGATCGCCGCCTGCTCGTCTGGCATTACGCGACAACGGGCGGAGGGGCGCAGGAATGAACGCGGCGCGGAGCGATCATGCGGCCTGAAACCGAAACCATCTGGACCAATGCGCGCATTCGCACCATGGACCCTGCGCGTCCGCTCGCCCGCGCCATGCTTGTGCGCGGCGGCAAGATCGTTCGCGTCGGAGACGATGGCGATATTGCCGCCGCCGCCGGCGCGGGCGCCAGGAAGATCGATCTCGGCGGCCGGTTCGTCATGCCGGGCCTTATCGACTCGCACACCCATGCGTTATGGGGCGGCCGGCGCGATCTGTTCGAATGTTTCGTCGGCTATGCCGCGACGCTCGACCAATTGCTCGGCGCCGTCGCGGCGCGGGCGGAGAAGCTGCCGCGCGGCCTGTGGATCGAGGGCGGCCCGTGGCGCTTCGAGCATACGGCGCAGCTTGGCGATAGCCCGCGCGCCGTTCTCGACCGCATCGCGCCGCATCACCCCGTCGCGCTGAAGGATACGACGCAGCACAACATGTGGGCGAACAGCCTCGCGCTCGCGGCCGGCGGCGTCACGCGCGACACGCCCGAGCCGCACGGCGGCCGCATCGGCCGCGACGCAGCGGGCGAACCCGACGGCTTCCTGTCCGAAAGCGCGGCGACGCCGGTGCGGCAGGCCCTCGTCGTCACGCCGGATCAGAACGCGCAGGCGGCCGCCTATGTGACGCGGACCTTCCATCGCCTGGGCCTCACCGGCTTCAAGGAGCCGATGGCGATCGAAAGCGATCTGGTCGCCTATTGCGCGGCGGACGCGGCGGACGCCTTGCGTTTGCACGTCTCCTGCCATCTCGTCCGGCAGTCGCCGCTCAACGACGATTTCATTTCGTATGAAACGCTCGTGCGCTGGCGCGACCAATACACGCGCGGCCACGTGCGCGCGGATTGCGCCAAGCTCTTTCTCGACGGCGTCGCGCCAAGCCTGACGGCTTCCTTCCTCGAGCCCTACATGCCCGGCGCCGCGCCCGGCTACGATCCCGCGAACTACGACGCCGACGCGATCCTGCAAATGCCGCTCGCGCGCATCAAGGAAGAGGTGATCGCCCTTGATCGCCTCGGGTTCACGGTCAAGATGCACGCCGTCGGCGACCGCGCCGCGCGCGCCGGCCTCGACGGCGTCGAGGCGGCGCGCAGGGCGAACGGCGCGAGCGGGCTGCGGCACGAGATCGCGCATACGCCCTTCGTGCACGAAAGCGATCTGCCGCGCTTTCGCGCGCTCGACGCGGTCGCCGAAGTCTCGCCGAAGCTCTGGTTCCCGAACGCGATCACGGCGGGCCAGATCGCCGTTCTCGGCGCCGAGCGCACGCAGCGCTGCCATCCGATCCGCTCGCTCATGCAGGCCGGCGCCGAACTCGTGTACGGCTCGGACTGGCCGGCGGCCGCGCCGGATGTCGACCCCTGGATCGGCCTTGCCGGCATGATCACGCGCCGGCACCCCAAGGCCGCCTATCCCGGCGTGGTCGGCGCCGATCAGGCGATTTCGCTCGACGAGGCCCTGCCGCTGTTCACGGTCAACGGCGCCCGCGCCATGGGCCGCGCCGACCTGACCGGCGCGCTGAAGCCGGGCCTCTCGGCCGATTTCATCGTGCTCGACCGCGACCTCTACGCCGTCGATCCGCAGGACATCGCCGATACGCAGGCGCTGACGACCGTTTTCGAAGGCGCGATCGTTCACGAAGCGTGAAAGGAAGACCGCCGCACCGCTTGCTTGCGGAGATCGCGAAATCCTTTATCTATGTCGCGGCGCGGGCGTAGTTCAGTGGTAGAACGACAGCTTCCCAAGCTGTATGTCGTGGGTTCGATTCCCATCGCCCGCTCCAGACGCGCCGCATGGCTCCGGGCGCACGACTATGTGGCCGCAAGCCCACACACGCCGGGAAAAGACCGTGGCGCGCGCGCCGGGCGTTTCCTGACCTCGCATTCGGAAGTACGTTTGCTCAGGAACGAGATGCGCCTGGGGGACAGAAGAGAGGTGCAGGCATCATGCGACGTTTGGAGTTTGCGCTTACTGCAGCGCTGATTTTCGGCGTGATCCTCGGGAGCGTCCGGCTCGTGGAGCGGCAGCACCGTTCTCATGCCGCCGTGTCCGCGTCGCCTTCGGTTGTCGCGTTTAACCGCTGAACGCCCGGAGCCTGGCTAACCCGCTCCTCGCAGGGTCTGCCGCGCGCGGCCGCCACGCGAAACGGTAAAGATCAAATAAACGAAATCGGCGCATACAGGCGCGATGAACTATCGGCCTGACATCGACGGGCTGCGGGCGATCGCGGTGCTGTCCGTCGTCGTGCATCATGCCTTTCCCGACGCTCTGCCGGGCGGGTTCGTCGGCGTCGATATCTTCTTCGTCATCTCGGGCTATCTCATCACCACCCTCGTGCGCGACGCGCTCGACGAGGGCAGGTTCAGCCTTGCCGATTTCTATGCGCGGCGCGCGCGCCGCATTCTGCCGGCGCTCCTCGTGGTGATGGGGGCCGCGCTGGTCGCCGGCTGGTTCGTCCAGACCGCCCTGCAATATTCCATGCTCGGCAAGACCGCCGCCGCCGCGGCCATGTTCGTCGCCAATTTCTCATTGTGGCAGGACGCCAATTATTTCGCCTGGACCTCGCGCAGCGCTGTCCTGCTGCATCTCTGGTCGCTCTCGGTCGAAGAGCAATTCTACATCTTCTGGCCGCTCATCCTTGCCGCGCTCGCGGCCTTTCCCCGGCTGGTCGTGCCGGCGACGCTGGCGATTGTCGGCGCCTCCTTCTTCTACGGTCTGGAGGCGGCGCAGGTCGACCAGTCCCGCGCCTTCTACTGGCTGCCTTCGCGCCTGTGGGAGCTCGGCGTCGGCGGCGTTCTCGCGCTCCTGCGGCTGCGCAGTGACAGTATCTCCGCGCCGCTATCGTTTGCGGCCAGCCTGCTCGGCCTCTGCATCATCCTCGTCTCGCTGTTCGCGCTGAACGGTTCGATGCTCTTTCCCGGCTTCGTCGCGCTCGCGCCGACAGCCGGCGCGGCGCTGGTCATTGCCGCCGGGCCGCACAACTGGATCGCGCGCCGCGTGCTCGGCAATCCGATTGCGATCTTCTTCGGGATCATCAGCTACCCGCTCTATCTCTGGCACTGGCCGCTGCTATCGCTCGCGCACGCCATGGACCGCGCCGATCCGTGGATCGTGCGCGCGGCGCTCGTGGCGGCAAGCGTGCCGCTCGCCTGGGCGACCTACCGCTTCGTGGAAATCCCGGTGCGTCTGCGCCGGCGTATTTCGCCGCAGGCGCTCGCCGCCGGTCTCGTTCTCGTCGGCGCTGCGGCCGGCGGCGTCCATCTGGCGGACGGCCTGCCGTCCCGCTCACTTGCGGCCGATCCGCGCAGCGTCTTTCTCGATCATTACGTCGACGTGCAGAAGCGCGGCCTTGCGCAAGCCTATCGGCCGGAATGCGATTTCTACGACGAGGCGGCGAAGCGGGCGCGAGAGGCGATCGCAGCATCGTGCCTGCCGACCGCCGCAGGAAAGAACTGGCTGTTGTGGGGGGATTCTCATGCACAGGCGCTTTCCGCCGGCTTGCGGTCGATCCTTCCGGAAGGCGTTTCGCTCGCGCAGGTCGCGACCTCCGGTTGTCCGCCGGGCCTGGCCGACTTCCCCGGCGCGCCGGCCAACCACTTTTGCAGCCGCAGCAACTCTTTCGCGCGCGACCTGATTGCAAAGGGAGGCGTCGATCGCCTGATCCTCGCCCAGGCCGAAGGCCACGAGGAAGTCGACTGGAGCGCCTTCGCCGCCTTCGCGCGGCGTCACGGCGTCCGCTCCATCGCGCTGGTCGGGCCGGCGCCGCAATGGCTGCCCTCCCTGCCGCGCGTATTGGTCGACCATCACTGGGCGCGGCCGGAGGACGTCTTCATCTCCGAAGGCCTCAAGGCGTCTGTACTTGCCGCGGACGCCACGCTCGCGCGCCGCCGCGCGCAATCCGCGGATATGACTTATGTGTCGCTCATCGGCGGCCTCTGCGGCGCACAGGGATGTCGCGGCCGGCTCGACGCGCCCGGCCCTTACAATCTGATGACCGTCGATTACGGGCACCTTTCGCCGGAAGGCTCGCTGTTCGTCGCCCGCACGATTCTGCGCGGGGCGCTCGACGCCCGCGAACACAGGGACGGCTACCGGGGCGCCGCGCTCGGCCAATCGCTGGACTAGCGCCTCACGCGAGGTGGCGCGCCATATCGGGATCCTTCTTCAGCGCGGCCCCTTCCTTGGCCAGGATTTTCGCCACCCGCTCGGGGGCGAAATTCAGCGCCACGAGCGCCGGGCCGACATTGGCGATCTCGCGATAGCTCGTGATGAGCCCGTCGCGGAGGCCCATGATGGCGACGCCCTCGAACCGGATGCGTTCGCCCGGCGCCTCCGGCAGGGTCGAGAGGTAGGAAAACGTGTAACGCGCATAGAGCCTCGTCCCGTTGCTGACGGGATCGTGCATGTCCCAGCGAAAGTCGCGCGCCGTGCGGTAGAACCAGTCGTCGATCATCGTGGCGATCTTCGCGCGGCCGGCGAAGGCGCCGTAGAAGACGTCGTGATAGACGCCGTCCTCCGTAAACAGCGCGGCGAAAGCCTTGCCGTCGCGCCGCTCGACGGCGCGGCAGAATTTGTCCAGCATGGCGGCGATGGTCATATGCGTCTCCCTGCGCCTGGCGGCTCGGCAAGCGGAATCGCGCGTAGCGAGGCGCTTGCTTTCCGCCCTAACTCGTCCAACGATCCCGCGCGCGACGCGAACTGGCAAGGACGAAAGATGAAAGCGGTTCCCGACAATCTCCGGCGGCGGCTTGGCGCCAGCGATCTGCGCGTGTCGCCCATCGGGCTCGGCTGCATGTCGCTGTCCGGCGTCTATGGCGCAGCCGACGACGCCCGGTCCGAGGCGCTGATCCGCGCCGCGATCGAGCGTGGCGTCGAACACCTCGACACCGCCGACATGTACGGCTGGGGTCACAACGAAGAGGTCGTCGGCCGCGCCATCAAGGGCCTGCGCGACAAGGTCGTGCTCGCCACGAAATTCGGGCAGGTGAAGGGCGAGGGCGGCCGCAATGCCGTGGACGGGCGGCCTGAATATGTGCGGGCGGCCTGCGACGCCAGCCTGAGGCGGCTCGGGGTCGACGTGATCGATCTCTACTATCAGCATCGCGTCGATCCGCAGACGCCGATCGAGGAGACGGTCGGCGCGATGGCCGATCTCGTGAAGGCCGGGAAGGCGCGTTACCTCGGGCTTTCGGAAGCCCATCCCGACACGATCCGCCGCGCGCACGCCGTCCATCCGATCACGGCGGTCGAGACCGAATATTCGCTGCTCTATCGCGTGGAAGCCGAGGAGACGCGCAAGGCGACGCGCGAACTCGGCATTTCATTCGTCGCTTATTCGCCGCTCGGGCGCGGCTTCCTCACCGGCGCGCTGCGCACGCTGGACGACATCGACGGCCGGCGCGCCGCCCATCCGCGTTTCCAGGCCGAGCATTTCGCCGCCAACCGACGGCTGGTCGAACGGGTCGAGGCGCTCGCGGCGAAGAAGGGCTGCCTGCCCTCGCAGATTGCGCTCGCCTGGGTTTTGGCGCAGGGGGAGGATGTCGTCGCCATTCCCGGCACGCGCTACATCGAGCGTCTCGACGAAAATCTCGGCGCGCTCGATGTCGCGCTTTCGCCGGAAGAAGTGGCGGAACTCTCCGCCGCCATTCCGGCCGGCGCGGCCTCGGGCGACCGTTACCCCACGGCCGCGATGCCGGCGGTCTACAGGTAACGACGGGCGAGGCTGCGTCGAGCGCGCGTCAGATGCGCTCTCGACGGCTCAAATGTTTCGGGACCCCCATCCCGAACCAGATGTGCGCTCGACGCATTGCGCGCATTATCTGCCGCAGCGCGACACGTGGCGATCTGTCGGTTCCGACAGATGCGATTGCGACGGCCGGCGCAAACGGCTACAGCTTGAAAGCGCAATCTGAGCAATACGGAACGCGCGACCGAGCTGGGCCAATGGCGCGCATTCTCTTCGTCGACGACCATCCGATCTATCGCGACGGCCTGCGTCGCGCGCTGGAAGCCCGAATCGCCGGTCTCGAAGTCGTCGTGGCCTCCGGGGCGACGGAAGCGCGCGCAAAACTCGCCGCCGACGCCACGATTTCGCTCTGCCTCGCCGATTATCGCCTCGTCGATGGCGACGGTTTCGACCTGATCGCCGCCCTGCGGTCGTCCCATCCTTCCGTCGCCGTCGGTCTGCTGTGCGGTGAGCCGACGCAGGCGCTCGCAACCCAGGTCCGCGAGATCGGCGGCGTCGCCTGCCTGCCGAAGGAGCTGGACACGGACGATCTCGCGGAGGCGGTCGAATCCGTTCTCGACGGCGACGAGGCCTTTCCTTCGCCGGTTGCGGGCGCCGGCGCGCTCATCTCCGAACGCCGCCGCGACATTCTGACATTTGCCAGCAAGGGCTGGCCTGACAAACTCATCGGCGAGGAACTCGGCATCACCGAAAGCACGGTGAGGAACCATTGGCATCACATCTTTCGGCGGCTGGGAGTGAACAACCGGACCGAGGCCGTCACCCGAGCGCTGCGGCAGAAGATCATCTGACGTCGGCCGGCGCCGTGCGCGAGGCGGCCATCGCGCGCGAGCGCATGCGTCTCTACTTTACCGAATTTTCGCCGAGTTCCGGTCCGGGCGGCGTGCGCCCTCTCCAATTGCTCGCCATGCTCGGCTCCGGCGCAATCGCGCTGGCCATGACATTGCTGCTCGGCGCGGCGCCGCTCCGCGCGCTGTTCTGGTGGCTCGCGATTGTCGTCAGCGAAGTTGCGGTCATCGTCATCAACCGCCTGTACCTCGCCCGCCGGCCCGACGATTCCCGGTTGCGCGCCTGGGCGCTCGCCAAGGCGGCGCTCGCCGGCCTTTCGGGTCTCGCCTGGAGCGCGGGCCAGATCTTGCTGCCGGTCGCCGGCGATCCGGTCAGCACGATCATGCCGGCGTGGATGATCGTCACATTCTGCGCCGGCGCGATCTGGGCCGGCGCCTTTTACACGCCGGCCCTCGTCGCCATGCAGCTCTGCGCCGTGCTGCCGGCCGCGTCGTGGCTGCTGGCGCACGCGGGCTTCGACCGCGCGGTCGGCTTCTGCCTGCTGGCGGCCCTGCCCATGATGCTGGCGATCGGGCGGCAGGCCGCGCGACGCTATCGTTCGACGGTCAACGACAAGATCGAGATCGGGCTGCTGCTCGACCAGCAGAAATCCCATACGCAACGCATCGAGCAGTTGAGCGCCGAGCGCGGCCGCTTCTTCGGCGCCGCCGCCCACGATCTGCGCCAGCCCCTGCACGCCATGGGACTCTATCTCTCGCTGTTGCGCGACAATCCGGCGCCGGCCGAGCGAGAGAACCTGCTGGACAGCCTTGCCGCCTGCGCGAAAAGCCTGGACGCGCAGTTCAACGCCATCCTGGGCGTGCAGGAAACGAGCGCGCTGATCTCGCGCGCGAAAGTCGAGCCGACCGAACTCGACGCCCTGTTCCAGCGGCTCGCCGTGCAGGCGCGGCCGAACGCGGCGGCGGCGGGACTCGAACTGCGCGTGGCGCGCACGCGTCTCGTCGCCGATGTCGCGCCCGACATTCTCGAGCGCGTGCTCGGCAACCTCCTGTCGAACGCGTTGCGCTACACGAAGCAAGGCGGCGCGCTCGTCGGCGCGCGACGGCGGGGCGGCGCGATCGCGATTCTTGTCGCCGATACCGGCATCGGCATTCCCGAGGACCGGCGGGCCGACGTGTTCGAGGACTTTCTCCAGCTCGGCAATCCCGAACGCAATCGCGCGCGTGGCTTCGGCCTTGGCCTCGGCATCGTCAGGCGTCTGTGCGAGGGCATGGGGTGGGGCGTCGACCTGCGGTCGGAAGTCGGACGGGGTTCGGTCTTCACGATCCTCGTTCCGTGCGCGCGCGCCACTCCCGCCGAGATGTCGCGGCAGTCCGCGCAGACGCCGGCGCCCTCGACAATTCGGGGCCGCAAGGCGCTTGTCGTGGACGACGACGCGCGCGTGCGCGATGCGATGCAAAGGATGCTGGCGCGCTGGGGCGTCGAGGCGCATTTCTGCGAGGACGGCGATTGCGCCCTCGCAACGCTCGCTGCTGGCGACGCCGATGCGCGCTGGCATGTGCTGGTCGACTATCGCCTCGCCGGCGCCGAAACCGGCCTCGATGTGGCCGAACGCATACGCATGCGTTTCGGCGCGCGCGCGACCTGCGCGCTGGTTACAGGCGAGGTGGACGAAGAGCTGGACCGCCGCGCCGCCGCGCAGGATCTCCTCGTCCTGCGCAAGCCCGTGGAGCCTGCGCGCCTGCGCGCCCTGCTGGCGCGCTGATCGGCCAGGCCTGTTCGCGCGCGCTTTTCCCCATTTGCCCGGCGCGGCCGGCAGGCTACAAATCCGTCCGAACACGCCGGCCGTCCGGCGCAAAGAAATATCCGGGGAGAAAATTATGTCGTCCGTGGCCACGAATGCGTCCGCCCTTCACCGCAGCACGATTTCGGACGGCCTGCGCCGCGCGGCGATGAAATATCGCGGCCGCACGGCGCTGACCTTCGCCGGACGCGACTGGTCCTTCGCCGAGATCGACGCGGCGGCCGGCCGCGTCGCCCATCGCCTTGCGGGCCTCGGGCTGAAGAAGGGCGACCGCGTCGGCGCCTACGCCAAGAATTCCGACGCCTACCTCATGCTCTGGCTCGGCTGCGTGCGCATCGGCCTGGTGCACGTGCCGATCAATTATGCGCTCACCGCCGGCGAGCTCTCCTACATCCTCGACCAGTCCGGCGCGAAGGCCCTGTTCCACGACCCCGACCTCGCGCCGACGGTGGACGCCGTGCGCAAGACCGCGAAGGTCGAGCATTACGGGCTGATCCGCGGCGGCGACGGCGATATTCTCTCCGCCACGCTCGACAGGAACGCGCCCCGCATCGACGAATCCGATTGCGGCGACGGCGATCCCGCGCAGTTCTGCTACACCTCCGGCACGACGGCGGCGCCCAAGGCGGCCGTCATGTCGCACCGCGCCTATGTCGCCGAATACATGGCCTGCGCGATCGAGATGGAATTTTCGGGCAGCGACGTCGCGCTGGCCGCGCTGCCGCTCTACCACACCGCGCAGATGCACGCCTTCACCATGCCGCAGATGATGATCGGCGCGGTCACCCATCTCATCGAGGCGCCGGCGCCCGACGTCGTGCTCGAGCTGATCGAGCGGCTGAAGATCACGTCCTTCTTCGCGCCGCCGACCGTCTGGATCAGCCTCTTGCGCCATCCCGATTTCGACAGGCGCGACCTGCGCACGCTGCGCAACATCTACTACGGCGCGTCGATCATGCCGGTGCCGGTGCTGCAGGAGCTGCGGCAGAAGCTGCCGGGCGTGCGCTTCTACAATTGCTACGGCCAGACCGAGATCGCGCCGCTCGCCACCATCCTCAAGCCCGAGGAGCACGACGACCGTCCGGCGTCGGCCGGCCGCCCGATCCTCACCGTGCAGACGCGCGTCGTCGACGAGGCCATGAACGACTGCCCGCCCGGCGTGCACGGCGAAATCGTCCATCGCTCGCCGCAATTGCTGGAGGAATATTACAACAAGCCCGAGGAGACGGCCGAGGCCTTCGCCGGCGGCTGGTTCCATTCCGGCGACGTCGGCTATTTCGACGAGGAGGGCTATCTCTATGTCGTCGACCGCGTGAAGGACATCATCAAGTCCGGCGGCGTGGTGGTTGCGGGCCGCGAGGTCGAGGAAGCCCTGTTCAAGCATCCCTCCGTGTCGGAGGTGGCGGTCGTCGGCCTGCCCGATCCCAAGTGGATCGAGGCGGTCACCGCGATGGTCGTGCTGAAGCCCGGCCACCAGCCGGACGAGGCGGGCCTCATCGCCCACGCCCGCGAAATCCTCGCGCCGTTCAAGGTGCCGAAGAAGGTGATCTACGTGCAGAACCTGCCGCGCAACACGGCGGGCAAGCTGCTGAAGCGTCAGTTGCGGACGGAATACGCGGATTGATGGGGCTATCTCCCCGCTCGCGGGGAGGGAAGGTCAATCCTGAGGATTAGTCCATCTGCCGCGGCGCGAGCCCGTCGATCAGCGCGTCGCGCTCCGCCCGGCACGCCGCCAGTTCCGCGCGCGCCTGCTCGGCGGTCGTGCGGTTCGAGCCGATGCCGACGAAGCCCGCCATCGTGCCGGCGATCGCCAGCAGCAGCGCGGGCGTCGAGCGTATCAGGCCCAGCAGCGTCAGCATGAACAACGCCGCGGCGACAGCGAGCCCGATGCGGGAGAGCAGGATGGCCTTGCGGCAGGATTCGAGCTGATCGCGCAGCGCGTCCATGCGCGCCTCCAGCCGCTCGATCTCGGCCCGCGCGAAATCCCGGTTCGCGTCGGGCGCATCGCCGGCATCCGCGAAATCCTCTTGCGTTTCTTCGGACATCGCGCAGTTTGTCGCCGCAACTTTCACAAGAGAACAGACGCCGTCGCGTCTGACGGGGAAGCCTCAGGAGCCCACATGATCGCCATCGTCGCCACAATCAAGACCAAGCCCGGGCAGGGCGCCGAATTCGAGGCGGTCGCCCGCGAACTCGCCGCGAAGGTGAACGCCGGGGAGCCGGGCTGCAAGCTCTACCAGCTCTGCAAGGCAAGCGAGCCGGATACATATGTTTTCATGGAGCGCTATGTCGACCAGGCCGCCGTCGAGACGCATCGCGGCACGGCGCATTTCAAGGAACTCGGCAAGAAGATGGGCGCCTTCATGGATGGCCGCCCGGACGTGAAGATCCTGCAGGAAATCTGAGAGAAATCTGAAACTCGGCAGGGCCTTCCGCGTTCATCTGTGTGGCGGAAGAGTCCGACAAATCCTTCGCGGCGCCCAGAAATAGGCGCCGCGACGCCCAGCTTTGCCGAGACGCTTCGCCGTCGGCCATGACCGTGGCCGGACTGGGCCGGCTATATTCACGCCGGCGGCGAGGACAAGATGCATAAGACGACCAAGAACCTTTTGGCTGGCGTCATGGCGCCGGCGCTTCTTATTGCGCAGGCGGGCGCCGGTGTGGCGGCCGGCGCGGACAGCCCTCGGCTGGCGCAGGCGCAGCCCGAGCAGGGCCGCGAAAAACAGCAGGGACAGCCGCCGCGGCCCGCCGCCCCGGCGGCGCGCCCGCCGCAGGCGCCCTATGCCGCGCCGCCCCGCGCCGCGCCCATTCCGCACGCCGCGCCCGGGCAGACGCCCGAGCCGCCGCGTGTTCAGCCGCGCCCGGCGCCGATGGGCCAGCCGCCACACGTCCAGCCGCCAGCCGGCGCGCCGCCCCGCATGGGCCAGCCCGGTCAGCAGCCGCCCTCGCAATCCGCGCCCCGTCCGGCGCCGCAGCCAGGACCGGCGTCCGAGGCGCCGCGCGTTCAGCCGCGCCCGGCGCCGATGGGCCAGCCGCCGCACGTCCAGCCGCCAGCCGGCGCGCCGCCCCGCATGGGCCAGCCCGGTCAGCAGCCGCCCTCGCAATCCGCGCCGCGTCCGACGCCGCAGCCCGGACCCGCGTCCGAGACGCCGCGCATCCAGCAGACCCCGGCCGCGCCGCCGCAAACCCGCCCGCCAGCTTCCGCGCCGCCTGCCGCGCAGCAGCCGCCGAGCGGGTTTCAGCAGCCCCGCGCCCAGCCCGGCCCCGGCGCCGCGCCCCCTGCCGCGACGGGGCAGCCCGCCTCGCCGCCCGTGCAGCCCTCGCCGGCCGGGCGCCCGCCTGCCGCGACCGGGCGGCCGGCTCCCGTTCCGGGGCAGGGCGCGCGCCCGCAGCAGGGCGGCCCGCTGCCGCCCTTGCCCGGCCAGCCGCCGCGGCCCGGCGCCGCGCAACCCGGAGCGCCCGCCGCGCCGCAGCCGCCCGCCGCCGCGACGCCGTCGCCTGTTCCCCAACCCGGCGCGCCCGCAGCCAATGCGCCCGTGCCGCGCGTGCCGGACGGGCCGGTCGGCCAGCCGCCGCGCACGGGCGGCTCGGGCCGGATCGGGCCTGCCGGCGCGGCCGCGCTCGGCGCCGCCGCGGGCGCGGTCGGCGGTTTCCTGCTGACCCGGCCGGGCGCCGAGCCGCGCTCGCTCGACGCCGTGCAGCGCGAGCGTCGCGAGTACCGCGACAGGGACGCCCTCATCTATCAGGAGCCCGGCCGCACCATCGTGCGCGACGGCGACCGCTACTTCCTGCGCCACGATGAGAACGAGCGTTTCCGCGCGCTCGGCGGCGACGTGCGCAGCGAACGGCGCGGCGACCAGTTCGTCACGGTCTACCGCGGCCGCGACGGCGACGAGGTCGTGACCGTCACCGACGCCGACGGCAATCTCATCCGCCGCTATCGCCGCGCGCGCGACGGCTCGGAGATCGTCATCATCGACAACAGCTATCGCGGCGGCCAGCGCGCCTATGCCGACGAGGTCGTCGTTCTGCCGCCGCCGCCGCTGCGCATCCCGGCGGAGCGCTACATCGTCGACGCCGCCGCCGCGGACGAGCGCCTGATCTACGACACGCTGACCGCGCCGCCGGTCGCGCCGATCCCGCGCCGCTTCACGCTCGACGAAATCCGTTCGAGCCCCGACGTGCGCGCCTATACGCGCAGCGTCGATCTCGACACGGTCAATTTCGACACGGGCTCATGGACGCTGGCGCCGGACCAGACGCAGAAGCTCGGCGTCCTGGCGCAGGCGCTCAATCAGGCGATCCAGCGCAACGCCAACGAGGTCTATCTCGTCGAAGGCCACACGGATGCGGTGGGCTCGCCGGTCGACAACATCTCGCTGTCGGACAGGCGGGCGCAATCGGTGGCGGAAATCCTCACGCGCGATTTCGGCGTGCCGCCGGAAAACCTGACGACGCAAGGCTACGGCGCGCAATATCCCAAGGTGCAGACGCAAGGCGCCGAACGCCGCAATCGCCGCGTCGTCGTGCGCCGCATCACCAACCTGCTGAGCGGGCAGAACCAATAGGAAGGAGCGGCCGCCTTATTGCGCGGCCGCCCGCCATTCGCCGGTGAGGTCGCCCGCATCGAGCGCGCGCAGCGCCAACTCGCGTTCGGCGATGTAGTTGCGTGTGATCGGCACGATGTCGTGCCGCCGGGCGAACTGGATCTGGAACACGCATTCGCCTTCGATGCGGAAGGAGAGTTCCGAGATCGAGAGATAGAACTCCCACATGCGGCAGAAGCGCTCGTCATAGAGCGCCTTGGCCTCGTCGCGCCGCGCCATGAAGCGCTCGCGCCAGGCTTTCAGCGTCTCCGCGTAGTGCATGCGCAGGATCTCGACGTCGGTGATGAAGAGGCCCGCCTTTTCTGCGGAGGCGGCAATCTCCGACAGCGACGGAATGTAGCCGCCGGGAAATATGTACTTCGAGATCCACGCATTCGTCGCGCCCGGTCCGTCGGGCCGGCCGATCGTATGCAGGAGGGCGACGCCGTCTTCGGTCAGGAGCGCCGCCAGCTTGGCGAAGAAGGCGTCGTAATGGGCCGAGCCCACATGTTCGAACATGCCGACAGAAACGATGCGGTCGAACGGGCCTTGCGTGTCGCGATAATCCTCCAGGCGAAACCGGACCCGGGACGCCAGCCCCTCGTTTTCGGCGCGCCCTTCCGCGAGCGCGAGCTGTTCGGTCGAGAGCGTGACGCCGGTGACGTCGGCGCCGCAATGGCGCGCCAGATAGAGCGCCATCCCGCCCCAGCCCGAGCCGATATCGAGCGTCTTCTGGCCGGGCTCGAGCAGCAGCTTGGCGGCGATGTGGCGCCTCTTGGCGAGCTGCGCCTCGTCGAGGCTCATGTCCGGCCGCTCGAAATAGGCGCAGGAATATTGCCGGTCGCGATCGAGGAAAAGGTCGTACAGGCGACCGTCGAGGTCGTAATGATGGGCGACGTTTGCGCGCGAACGGGCGCGCTCGTTGCGCCAGAGTTTTCCAGCCACCCGGCGCGCCGTCCAGATCGCCCGCATTGGCAGCGGCGGCGCGCGGCGAACGGCGTTGCTCATGACGACCCGGAGAAAGTCCAGGATCGTCCCGGCGGCCATGACCAGCCTGCCGTCCATGTAGAGTTCGCCCAGCGCGAGCTCGGGATTGCGGACGAGGTCGAAGGGGCCCTGGCGGTCGAGGAAGCGGATCGCGACGAGTTCGCCCTGTCCGTCGCCGAACCGCTGCTTCACGCCGTCCGCATATTCGATTTCCAGATTGCCCCGCCGGACGATCCGCGACGCCAGCGAGGCCAGCAATCTCTGCATGAGTGCAAATCCTCCTGCCCGGCGGCGGCGCTGGATTGTGCTGACAAACCTATGTTAGCCTCGACGTCGCCGCAGAACATTATTCCAGGTTACTTGGAGCATATAGGTCTGTCGGCGGCCGTCCTGTAGCCGAGTGGCGGATTTCGGACCAGGGACGCGAGGAGGCCGGATCACGGGCGGCAATGACGCTGCCCGAGCGTCTGGAGTTGCGTCATGCGTATGTCCGCCTGCCTTGGTCTCGGCCTTGCCCTTTCTGCGCTCGTTCCCGCCGCCGCTCTTGCCGGCGGGCACGGGCATGTCATGCGGCCGACCGCGCCCAGGGTGATTCATGTCGCCCCCCGGCCGGTCTACGCGCCGCCTCTGCGCGCGCTGTATGGTCCGCCGCGAAATTATCTGCGCCACGCCCGTGGTTATCGCGGCGCCGAGACCGGATATTTCGGCGTGCCGGCCGTCTATCAGCCCGCAGGCGAAGGCGGGGCGTCGCAAGCGCAGGCGACGCCGTCGGGCGATCCGCGGCCGCGCCCGGTCGTCGTTACGAATTATGGCGGCGCGCCGCCGCTCTGGCAGGGCGACGCCGGCTATGTCGCCCAGCCCGTCATCTACGATGTGGGCTCCGTGCTGCGCCGCTATCCGCCCACGGGCAGGGCGCCTGTCGGCAAATAGGCTTAAGGCCGATTCCGGCCGGGCATGATCTAGCTCAAAGCGCGACGCGTCCGGCCGGTGAAAATGGCGGCGGTTCGGAGAGGTGCGGCGTTTGATCGCTCGCATTCGAATTCGAAGCATTATAGAAGTGGCCGGGAGATTGGTTCGCCGGAGGGCGCAGGGTCCGCTTGAACGGGCTGCGGCTTCGGCGGATCCCGAAAGGATCGTTGGACATGCGTTACGGGCGCTATTTCGAGGCTGCGATTGGCCAGTTGCGCAACGAGCGGCGGTATCGCGTGTTCGCCAATCTTGAGCGCGACACGAGCGACCTGCCGCGCGCGACGTGGCGGTCGGACGACGGATCGCAGCACGACGTGACGATCTGGTGCTCCAACGATTATCTGGGCATGGGCCGCCATCCCGAGGTCGTCGAGGCGATGCGCGCGACGGCGGCGAAGCTGGGCGCAGGCGCCGGCGGCACGCGCAACATTTCCGGCACGAACGCCCCGCTGGTCGAGCTGGAGGCGGAACTCGCCGACCTGCACGGCAAGGAGGCGGCGCTGGTCTTCACGTCCGGCTGGATTTCCAACCTGGCGGGCATTTCGACCATCGCGGACCTGATGCCGAACTGCGTCATCCTGTCGGACGCGCTCAACCACAATTCGATGATCGAGGGCGTGAAGCGCTCGAGCGCCGAGCGCAAGATCTGGCGGCACAACGACGTGGCGCATCTGGAAGAGCTGCTGGCGGCCGAGCCCTATGAGCGGCCGAAGCTGATCCTGTTCGAGAGCCTGTATTCGATGGACGGCGACATCGCGCCGATCGCGCAGATCGCCGACCTCGCCGAGAAATACAACGCCATGACCTATATCGACGAGGTCCATGCGGTGGGCATGTACGGGCCCAGGGGCGCGGGCGTGTGCGAGCGCGAGGGCCAGATGGCGCGCATCGACGTGATCGAGGGCACGCTGGCCAAGGGGTTCGGCACGCTCGGCGGCTATATCGCGGGCGATGCGGCGGTGATCGACGCGGTGCGCAGCTACGCGCCTTCGTTCATCTTCACCACGGCGCTGCCGCCGGCGGTGGCGGCGGCGGCCTGCGCGGCGGTGCGGGTGCTGAAGAGCCGCCCGGACCTGCGGGAAAAACACCAGCGCCAGGCGTGGCTGACCAAGCATGCGCTGGAGGCGGCGGGCCTGCCGGTTCTGGAGAACCCCTCGCATATCGTGCCGGTGATGGTGCGCGACGCGGAGAAGTGCAAGGCGGCGAGCGACCTTTTGATGGAGCGCCACGGCATCTACATCCAGCCGATCAACTATCCGACGGTGCCGCGGGGCGAGGAGCGGCTGCGCATCACGCCGACGCCGCTGCATTCCGACGCGCTGGTCGCCGAACTGGTGGAAGCCCTGGTCGACGTCTGGAAGACCCTCGACCTGCCCTTCGTCGAACCGAAGCTGGAGGCCAAATCCAGCACGTCCGGCGAAGCAGACGCAGCCTGCGCCTATCCCGAGTTCAGGAAGGCCGCCGAGTAAGGCGCGCTTCCATACGCGACGATCAGGGCCGGCTTTGCCGGCCTTTTTCTTTGCAGGGCTTTCCGCCGGCATGGCCCAGCGCAATGCGCGCGCCAAAAGCCTGCGGCATTCTCTCGGCGATCGATCGGGAGGACGCAATGCGCACCGCCAGCGGGCTTGATGGAGCCTTTCTCAGCCTCGAAACCGAAGCGACGCCGATGCACGTCGGCTCGCTGCACGTATTCGAGACGCCGCCGCGCTACGCCAGGGATTTCTGTGGCGAAGTCCGGCGCATGATCGCCGGGCGCCTGCATCTCGCGCCAATCTTCACGCGCCGTCTCGTTGCGACGCCGCTGAACTTCGCCAATCCCGTCTGGATCGAGACGGAGGCCGATCTCGACTTTCACATTCAACGCGTCGATCTCGCCCCGCCCGGAACGATCCGGCAATTGCAGGAGCGCGTCGCCGACCTGCATGCGCAGGTTCTCGACCGCGACCGTCCGCTGTGGATGCTCTACGTCTTCGAAGGCCTCGCCGACGGGCGCAAGGCCTATTACGTCAAGATCCATCACGCCCTGCTCGACGGGCAGGCGGGCGCGGCGCTCGCCGCCGCCCTGTTCGATCTGTCGCCCAAACCCGCGCCCGCCAAACCTCGCGCGCGAAAGCCGGCGGATGCGGAGCCCGGCGCGCTCGATCTGATCGCCAACGCCTTCCGTCACGACGCCGCGCAATACGTCAAGCTGGTGCGCTATCTTCCCGAGATCGCCCGCACCCTCGGCGGGATGGCGTTCGGCGCAGCGCCGCAGTCGCGCGGTCCCCGCGTCGCCTCCCTGCGCGACAACATCGCCTTCGGCCCGCGCACGCCGCTCAACGTCACGATCACGGGCGAGCGGAGTTTCGCCGCGCTCACCCTCCCGCTCGACGAGATCAAAGCCGCCGCGCGCGCCTGCGACGCGACGATCAACGACATCGCGCTGACGCTGTGCAGCGGCGCCTTGCGGCGCTATCTCACGCGTCACGGCGGCCTGCCGAAGAAGCCGCTGATGGCCACGATGCCGATCTCCTTGCGCAAAAAAGGCGATACGGAGATGACGACGCAGGCGACGCTGAGCCTCGTCAATCTCGCCACCAACGTCGCCGATCCGCTGAAGCGGCTCGAGGCGCTGCGCGCGGCGTCGGGCGCGACGAAGTCGATCGCCGGCAAGGCGAAGTCGATCATCCCGACCGACTTTCCCACCGTCGGCGTTCCCTGGCTGGTCGGCGCCATCGCCGAGCTTTACGGACGCTCGCGCATCGCCAGCCTCGCGCCGCCGCTCGCCAACGTCGTGATTTCCAACGTGCCGGGGCCGCCCATGCCGCTCTATGCCGCGGGCCTGCGCATGACCGACTATTGGCCGCTGTCGATCGTGGAGCATGGCGTCGGGCTGAACATCACCATGATGAGCTACAACGGCGCGCTCGGCGTCGGCTTCACGGCGGCGAAATGCGCGGTCGAGGACGCCGACGAACTCGTCGCGGATTTCGTGAGCGCATTCACGCAATTGAAGAAGGCGATCGCCGAACGTGACGGCGTCGCCGCGCCGAAGAAGCGCGCCGTCAAACGCGGCGCGGGCGCGGCGTGACGCGCGGGTTCGGAGGCGGATAGACTGCGCCCGACAGGCCCGCACGAAGAAAGCGGGCCGCAGGAGGCGCGCCCGATGTCCAGTTCGCAAACCATCCGCATTTCGCGCGACGGTCCGGTGACCATCGTCGAGATCGACCGCCCGCATCGCCGCAACGCCGTCGATGGCGCGACGGCGAACGGCTTGTTCGACGCCTTTCGCGCCTTCGATGAGGACGAGTCGGCTTCCGTCGCCGTCTTCTGCGGCGCCGGCGACGCCTTCTGCGCCGGCGCGGACCTGAAGGCGCTGGCCGAAGGCGATCGGGAAAAGCGTCGCGAACTCGGCGGCCAGAACACCATGGCGCCGATGGGCCCGAGCCGGCTGCGGCTCGGCAAGCCCGTGATCGCGGCGATCGAGGGCTATGCGGTCGCGGGCGGCCTTGAACTCGCGCTGTGGGCGGACATGCGCGTGATGGCGGAGGACGCGACGCTCGGCGTCTTCTGCCGGCGCTTTGGCGTGCCGCTGGTCGACCTCGGCACCATCCGGCTGCCGCGCCTCATCGGCCATTCGCGCGCCATGGACCTGATCTTGACGGGGCGTCCGGTGGGCGCGGCGGAGGCGCTCTCCTTCGGCCTCGCCAACCGCGTCGTCCCGAGCGGGCAGGCGCGCCAGGCTGCGATTGAAATCGCCCGCCAGATCGCCGCCTTCCCTCAGGCCTGCATGCGCGCGGACCGGCTTTCGGCGCTCGCGCAATGGGACATGTCGGAAGACGAGGCCATCGTGAACGAGATGCGCGGCGGGCTTGCCGTCATCGGGTCAGGCGAGACGCTGTCCGGCGCGCAGCGATTTGCGGACGGGCAGGGCCGTCACGGGAAGTTCGAATAGCGCCTTACGCGCCCTTGCCGCCGATGGCGTCCGCGGCGGTCAGCGCGACGAGGCTGGTCAGGAAGGCGCCCGTGCCGACAAGTCCCAGAACGATGGCGAGGGGGTAGCCGATCACGACAAGGGCCGCGAGCAGCAGGGCGACGGCGAGGACGGCCGCGACCAATATCAGCCGCGAAGGCTTGGCGGCGACGGCCTCGGTCGAGGCGATGGCGGTGGTCTGGCTCATGGTTGCGGGCTCCCGCCAAGTTTGTGGCCAACGGAAATCGTGACGTGCTTATGGATGTGGCCGCGGGAAATGTCGATCATATGTGGCCGCTGCCTATTGTCGCAGGCTTGAGCCGCGGCGGACGCCGCCAATCGCAAAGCCCTCGGAACATTTGAACAGCCGCCGAGTTGAGCGAATGACTCGGGGAGGAAACGGCTGTGTCCCAGACAGACGCTCGCAGCATGGAGCAGATTCGGCGCGATGCGGAACGCGCGCGCGCCGATTTGACCGACACGGTTCAGCAATTGCGAGACAGCGTATCGGGCGCCGCAAGCGACGTTCGTCAACGGTTTTCGCCGGAATCCATCAAGGAGGATCTGCTGGGCGCGGCGCGGCGCAATCCCTTGCAGGCGGCCGCCGTGGGCGCGCTCGTCGCATGGCCCGCGATGCGGATCGCGCGTTCGATTCCATTGCCCGTCCTCATGATCGGCGCCGGCCTGTTTCTCACCGGTTCCAGGACGGGACAGGACCTTTCCCGCAAGGCCGTCGAGCGCGCCTCCGATCTCGCCGGCGAGGCGCGTCGCAAGGCGCACGATCTGACTGACGCCGCGTCGGACGCGGCGGCCGATCTGAGCGAGGACGTGCGGCGTCGGGCCGGCGATGCGCAGCAGGCCGCTTCCGAATTGATGTCGGACGTCGCTTCGCGCGCGTCCTCCACCATGCGCGCGATGGGCGCCCCGACCGGCGCCGCCGCCGACAGCCTCGCCGAGAGCGCGCGCGATACCGCGGCCGCCGTTCGCGACGCTGCGGGAACAGCGCGCGATACGCTCGACGACATGCGCCGCCGGTCAATGGCTGCGAGCGACTCCATGCTCGCATGGGCCAAGGCCAATCCATTTCTCATTGCCGGCCTCGGCATGATCGCGGGCGGCTTTGTCGCGAGCGCTCTGCCGCCGACGGACGTCGAGCGCAATGTAGCGGGCACGGTTTCCGGCGCGGTCCGGGGCGCAGCGCGGCAGGGCATGTCGGCCGCCATGGGCGTCGCGGCCGGCGCTGCGGTGGATATGGCGCGCCGCGCCGCGGAAAAAGGCCTCAATCCCGACGGCGACGATGTTGCGCAAGACCATCTCGAGCGCGCCGCGAAGGCAGCGGAGGCCGCCGCAGACGCCGCCATGGGCCGGCCGGACGAAGGGACGCAGCAACAATTCAAAGCGGGAGAATAGACCATGGGCCAGGCGACCCCGATCAACAATCCGGCCGGCGCAAATCCGCCCGGCGCGAGCGCACAGAAGAGCGCGCTCGACGATGCGAGCGAGACGGCGCAGCGCCTTGCCGACAAGGCGCGGGAGATGGCCGGCGCGGCGGCCGACGCCGTCGGTTCTCAAGCCTCCGAGCTGGCGGACAATGCGCGCGACTACGCGGCGCGCGGTCGCGACGCCTTTATCGACAAGGTCGAGGAGCAAAAAGGCGTGGGCGCCGATTACGTCAGCGGCGTCGCGCAGATGCTGCGCCGCGTCGCCGGCGAATTCGACCAGCAGGCGCCCTTTGCGGCCGGGTACATCCGCACTGCGGCGGCGCAGGCCGACAATGTCGCCGACAGCCTGCGCAGCGGCGATCCCTCGCAACTCGTCCGGCAGGCGCAGCAGTTCGCGCGCGAGCAGCCGACGCTGGTCGCCGGCATGGCCATGCTGGCGGGCTTCGGGATAATGCGGCTCATCAAGAACGCCAACGCCGCCGGCGGGACGCACAGCGGCGGCGACGACGGCAGCGCGCGGAAATCGCCATGAACGGCGCCGAGACGCGCTCCATACCGGAGCTTTTGGACAGCGCCATGCGGCAGGCCTCCGACCTCTTCCGCAACGAGGCGGCGCTCGTGCGCGCGGAAATGTCCGAAAAAGCGGCGATAGCCGGCAAGGGCGTTGCGATGGTCGGCGCGGGGGCGCTGGTGCTGATCCCCGCGCTGGTCATGGTTCTGCTCGCAGTCGCGGCGCTGCTGATTGACCGCGGACTTCAGCCCTGGCTTGCGAATCTTCTGACCGGCGCGGGCGCGCTGCTCATCGGCGCATGTCTGGCGTGGGCTGGCGCAAGTCGATTTTCGGCAAAGCGCCTGACGCCGCGCGCAACGCTGGAAGAAGTGGAGCGGGATCGCGCTGCGGTGAGGGAGATGGCCCGATGAATTCCGGTTCGACCGACATGCGCCGCACGGGCGACGCCCTCATGGCCTCCGTTCGGGACAACCCGATCGGCGCGGCGCTGTTGGGCATGGGCCTCGTCTGGATGGTCGCCTCGCGCGCCGGCGCGACACGCGCCGTGGGGCGCGCGCTGGACTCGACCGGCGAAGCCCTTTCCTCCGGCGCTTCGGCTGCGGGACAAGCCGCCCGCCGCGCGGGCGCCGCCGCTGGCGGCGCCATAGGCGAGACGATGAATGCGGCGACGCGCCAGGTTCGGGAAGCCGCGGACGGCTTGGCAGCGACTGGTCCTCAAGACGCATTCGACAGGGCGAACGAGGTCGTCGATCGTGCGGCCGCTTATGTGCACAATCTGTCCGGCAAATTGCGCGAGACGGGATCAGACGATTCGGCGCTTGGGCAATTTCGCGCGGCGCGCGCCCGGCTTGCGCAGGCGCTCGAGGATCAGCCGTTGCTGCTGGCCGCGGGCGCGCTCGCGGTCGGAGCGGCTATAGCCGCGACGCTGCCTGTCGCGGAATCCGAAAAACGCGGCATTCGGGACACGGCGCGAGATGTGGTCGCAGGCGCGCGCGAACTGGTTCAGGACGGTGTCGTGCAGGCTGTCGATCGCATCGACGATGCAGCGCGCGCGGTCGTGGAGGAGGCAAATCGTCGGGGGCTCACCCCCGATCAGTTGAAGCAGCAGGCGAGCGCTGTCGCCGAAAAGGCGCGCGAAGCCGCTTCGCAGGCGGCCGAAGCAATTTCCGCGCAGCCGCGCAGCAGCCATCTTCTGTAGCTATTTCTTTGCCCGCATCCACATCTTGTAGCCGAAGGGCAGGGTCAAGCTGATCAGCAGAAAGCGTGCGAGGTGATGCGCGCCGACATAGAGCGGATCGATGCCGAGCGCGAAGGCGAGCAGCGTCATGGCTTCGAGCCCGCCTGGAGAAAAGGCGAGGAGCGTCTGCGCGAAGGGTAGCGACAGCGCGAGTGCGGCCAGAATCGCAAACACGCCGGCTATGCCCACGGCCACGAAGAAGGAGCCGAGCGCGGCAGGGGCCGAGCGCGCGAACAATCGCCAGTCGAAACCGATGAAACGCGCGCCCACCCAGGCGCCGATCAGCACCTGTGCGACGATGGCGACGACCGGCGGCGGAACGCCGGGCGCCAGGCTGAGCGCATGGGCGCCGCCGGAGACCAGCATCGCGCCGAACAGCATGCCGCCTGCAATCTGGCCGCGTTCCATCGCATAGCCGACAGCCGCGCCCAGCGCCGCAAGGACGAGCAGGGTCGAGAGGGGATCGATCGGGCCGGCCGGCGCGGCGCCCGAGACCCCGCCGGCTTCGGCGACGATCAGCGGCACGAAGCCCATGAGCAGGAAGACGCGCAGCACCTGCACGACGGCGATGCGCGAGAGGTCCGTCTCTTCCTGCGTGGCGGCGACGGCGAAGACGTAGGACAGCGCGCCCGGCACCGAGGCGAAGAAGGCGGTCGAGCGCGACCAGCCCGGCGCGCGCGCGAGAATTTTGGCGCAGGCGAAGGTGGAGATCGCGACGCTCGCCGACATGACGGCGATGGAAAAAGGATAGGCCGCGATCTTCTGCAGCATCTGCGGCGTCACCGCCGCGCCGATGGCGACGCCGGACGACACCATGGCCGCCCAGCGGAACGGCGCGGACAGGGGTTCGGCGAGCCGCAGCGCCGCGAGGATGGCGACGCCGATCATCGCGCCCGAAAGCCAGCCCGCCGGCACGCCGACGGCGGCGACGGCGCCGCCGCCAAGCGCCGCGCCGGCGACGGTGAAAATTTCCGAGGCGAACGGCGGCAGGCCGAGGCGCGAGGGATCGGGTCGGCTCACCTCTTGACCCAGGCCCCGATGCGCCGCGCGGCTTCGGCGATGTCGGCGGGATCGCGCGCAAAACACAGGCGCAGGAACGCCTCGCCGCCTTTGCCGAAGGACCTGCCCGGCGCGAGACCGACGCCGGCTTCGTCGACCAGCCGGAAGGCGAGTTTCCGCGTGTCGTCTTCGCCGGCGACCGAGAGGAAGAAATAGAAGCCGCCTTCGGGCGCGGCGAAGCGCAGCCGCTCGAGACCGCCGAGCGTGGCGCAGAGCGCGGCGCGGCCGGCCTCGGCGCGGGCGCGCTGCAGGGCGACGAAATCCCCGCCATGATCCAGCGCCTCGATCGCGCCGCGCTGCACGAACAACGGCACGCCGGAGGTCGAGTACTGGATCATGTTCTCGATCGTCTGGCCAAGCGCCGGCGGCGCTTCCAGCCAGCCCGCGCGCCAGCCGGTCATCGCCCAGTTCTTGGAGAAGGTGTTGACGAAGAGGATGCGGTCGTCCTCGTCCATCACGTCGTGGAACGACGGCGCGCGAAGGCCGGCATAGTAGAAGCGCGCGTAGATTTCGTCGGCGACGATCCACAATCCGCGTTCGCGCGCCAGCCCCAGGATCGCGCGCAATTCGTCCGGCGTCGCGGTCCATCCCGTCGGATTGGACGGCGTGTTGACGACGATGGCGCGCGTCCGCTCCGTGACCGCGGCCTTGAGACGCTCGAAATCGAGGCGCCAGCGAAAGCCGGCGTCGACCGTTGCAAACTCGAGCGGAACCTCGACCGTCTTCGCCCCGGAAATCGTCAGCGCGCCGGAAAAATTGGGCCAGGCGGGGGTGAGCACGATCGCCTCGTCGCCGACGCCTGCGACGATCCGCATCGCCAGTTGCAGCGCATGCATGCCGCCGACAGTCGCGAAGAACCGCTCCGGTCCGAAAGCGCCCTTGCCGTCCGCGAACGGCGCGCCGTAAACGCGGGCCATCATCCGGGCGACGGCGTTCCGAAAATCGGGATGGCCGCGCTGCGCGGTGTAGAAGGTCTCGCCCGACGTCAGCGAGCGGACGCAGGCCTGCGTGATATTCTCGGCCGTCGGCAGATCGCCCTCGCCGACCCAGAGAGGCATCAGGCCCTGACGGCCCAGTCCGTAGTTGAACACCTCGACGATGCCGCTTGCCGGCGCGCAAGTCGCTTCCGGGCGGGCGGCGCCGAGAAAACGCGCTTGCGGATCGAGGCTGGGTTGGGTCACGAGCGGCGCCCTTGCGCGATTGGCGCGCGGCCGGCGCCGCGCTCAGTCAGCGCTTAGAGGATGACGACGCCGGCGCCAACAGCCGAAGCCCCGCGCGTCTCGCGCAGGGCCCTTGCAGGCGGCGCGCGCTCACTTATTCACCAGCGCGTCGCGGATTTCCTCGAGCAGGACTTCCGAGCGCGGCGGGGCAGGCGGCGCTTCCGGCGCGGCGGAGGCCGGCGCCTTCAGCTTCTCGATCTGCTTGATCGCCAGGAACAGAACGAAGGCGATGATAAGAAAGTTGATGACGGCCGTGATGAAGCTGCCGTAGCCCAGCACCGCGCCCGCCTTCTTGGCGTCCGCGTAGGCGGGATGGCCCTGAATGGCCGCCGACAGCGGGATGTAATAGTTGGAGAAGTCGAGCCCGCCCGTGATCGCGCCGATGATCGGCATGATCACGTCGCTGACCAGGGAATCGACGATCTTCGAGAAGGCGGCTCCGATGATGACGCCGACCGCCAGGTCGACGACATTGCCCTTCATGGCGAAATTCTTGAAATCCTGCAGCATCTCGCGCTCCCTCGTCCGGCAGTAGAGCGGGCGATCATTCGCCTTTTCATGTCGCCAACGTTAGCTTGATTCCCCGGGGCGGCACAGTAGCGTGGCGGCGGACGCCAGGCTTGAGCGTCGCGCGGGAGGATCTGGCGGATGATTGCAGGCTGGGCGGCAGTTCTGGCGACGCTCGCCTATATCTGCGCCCTGTTTGCGGTGGCGCATTACGGCGACACGATCGGACGGCGCTTTGTGCGGGGCCCGGCGCAGACGCTGGTCTATTCCCTGTGCTTCGCCGTCTACTGCACATCCTGGACGTTCTTCGGCTCGGTCGGGCTCGCCACCACGTCGGGTCTGCAATTCCTGCCGATCTACGTCGGCCCGCTGCTCATCATGATTTTCGGGCGACGGCTGCTCAGCCGCATCGTCGTGCTCGCCAAGAACCACAACATCACCTCGGTCGCCGACTTCGTCGCCGCCCGCTACGGCAAGGCCGAGAGCGTCGCCATCTGTGTCACGCTGATCTGCGTCGTCGGCACCGTTCCCTATATCGCCCTGCAACTAAAGGCGGTCTCCGCTTCGCTGCACATGGTGCTGGGCTCCATCGAGGCCGAAAAAGTCGTCTCGCATTCCGATTCCATTCAGTCGAGTTTCCTCATTCCGCTGGTGCTCGCGGGCTTCGCCATGGCCTTCGGCACGCGGCGCGTGGATGCGACCGAGCATCAGGACGGCCTGATGCTGGCGGTGGCGACGGAATCGCTCGTCAAGCTCGTCGCCTTTCTGGCCGTGGGCGTCGCCGTCACCTGGGGCATGTTCGGCGGCCTCGACGACCTGTGGGCGCGCGCCTCCGCCAGTCCGCGGGTGATGAAGATTTTTTCCGAGCCCGTCGACTGGACGACGATGATCGTCATGACGTGCCTGTCGGCGATCGCCATCCTTCTTCTGCCGCGGCAGTTCCACGTTTCGGTCGTCGAGAATCACGACGAGCGCGACGTGAAGGCCAGTTCGTGGCTGTTTCCGCTCTATCTCATCGCCATCAACCTGTTCGTCGTGCCGCTGGCGATCGCGGGCCTGCTCATCTTTCCCGAAGGCGCCATCGACCGCGACATGACCGTGCTCGCCTTGCCGCTGCAGGCGGGCCGCCACGCGCTCGCGGTGCTCGCCATGCTGGGCGGCATTTCGGCGAGCATGGCGATGATCATCGTGGAATGCGTCGCGCTTTCCATCATGATCTCGAACGACCTGATCCTGCCGCTCGTTCTGCGCCGCCGCCGCTCGCTGACAGTTTCCGCGCCCGGCGATATCGGCTCGCGCATTCTCATCATCCGCCGCCTGGCGATCCTTGTCATTCTGGCGCTGGGCTACGTCTATCTGCGCTTCTCGAGCGACGCCGCGCTCGTGGCGATCGGCCTGATCTCGTTTGCCTGCATCGCGCAGATCGCGCCGTCCTTCTTCGGCGGATTGTTCTGGCGCGGCGGCTCGGCGGCCGGCGCCATTGCAGGCATGGCGGTCGGCGTTGTCGTTTGGGCCTACACGTTGTTCCTGCCGTCGCTCGACGTAGGGTCCGGGCTATTCGCCAGGATCGTTCACGACGGGGTCTTCGGCATTTCCGCCCTCAAGCCCACGGCGTTGCTTGGTTTTGAACTGTCGAAGATCGTGAACGGCGCGGTCGCGTCGTTGGCGCTGAACCTTCTCACCTTCATCCTCGTCTCCTCGATCCGAAGGCCTTCGCGTCTGGAGCGGCTTCAGGCTTCGGCGTTCGCGCAGCGTCCCGACCTGCCGACGCCCGGCTCGTTTCGCCTGTGGCGCGCGAGCGTGACCACCGGCGAGCTCGAAGCCACCGTCGCCCGCTATCTCGGCGCCGCGCGCGCGCGCGAATCCTTCGATTCCTTCCTGGCCTCGCGCGGCCAAAGTCGTGAACGCAGCGCCGAAGCCGACGTTCACCTGCTGCGCTTTGCCGAACGCCTGCTCGCTTCCGCCATCGGCGCCGCCTCCTCGCGCCTTGTCCTCTCGCTGGTGCTGCGCCGGCGCAACGTGTCGCACAAGGCGGCGCTGCGTCTGGTCGACGAAGCCTCGGCCGCGATCCAGTACAACCGCGATCTGCTGCAATACGCGCTGGACTTCGCGCGCCAGGGCATCACCGTCTTCGATCGCGACCACCGGCTCATCTGCTGGAATCGCGAATTCCGCGATCTCTTCGATCTGCCGGGCGACGCCCTGCGCGTCGGCGTCGGCATAGAGGAGATCGTGCGCTACAATGCGCAGCGCGGGCTTTACGGACAGGGCGTGGGCGAGGAAATGGTCGCCACGCGCGTCGATCTGCTGCTGAACGAGCGTCGGCCCGTGCGCCTGCGCCTGCACCCTTCCGGACGCGTGATCGAAATCCGCTCCGCCGCCATGCCCGATGGCGGCGTCGTCACGACCTATACCGACGTGACCGCGCAGGTCGATGCGGAAGAGGCGCTCGCCGCCACCAACGAGACTCTCGAACAGCGCGTTCTCGACCGCACGAACGAACTCGAACGCCTCAACCATGAACTTGCCTCCGCCAAGGCCGTCGCCGACGACGCGAACCTGTCGAAGACGCGTTTTCTCGCCGCGGCGAGCCACGACATTCTGCAGCCGCTCAATGCGGCGCGGCTCTATGCGACCTCGCTCGCCGAACAGATGCGCGACGGCGCCGCGCAGGGCCCGGCCCAGACGCTCAGGCTTGCCGAGAATGTGGACGCCTCGCTCGAAGCCGTCGAAGAAATTCTGACGGCCCTCCTCGATATTTCGCGCCTCGACGCCGGCGCTATGACCGCGGAGATCGGCGCCCTGCGGCTCGAGGACGTCTTCCGCCAGCTTGCGATCGAATTCGAGCCGCTCGCCAAGGCGAAGGCGCTCGAACTGACCTTCGTCCACACGAGCCTGTCGGTGCGCTCCGACCGCCGCCTGCTGCGCCGCCTGCTGCAGAATTTCATCTCCAACGCGATCAAATATACGCTCCGCGGCCGCGTGCTCGTCGGCGCGCGGCGCCGGCCGGGCGGACGCGTGCGCATCGAGGTCTGGGACACCGGCCTCGGCATTGCCGAGGAAAACCGCGCGGAAGTGTTCCGCGAATTCGCGCGTCTCGAACCGGCGCAGCGCACCGCGCCGGGCCTCGGGCTCGGCCTGTCCATCGTCGAGCGTCTCGCGCGCGTGCTGGAGGCCGATCTCGGCCTGCGTTCGCGCGTCAGCGCAGGATCGGTCTTCTTCGTCGACGTTCCGCTGTCGCCGGCGACCTGGAGCGAGCCGGAGCCGGCCGCAGCCGAGGCGGCGCCGGCGCCGGCGACGCTTGCGGGATTGACGATCTGCGCCATCGACAACGAACCGCGCATTCTCGACGGCATGCGCGTCATGCTCGAGGGCTGGGGCTGCACGGTGGTCACCGCCGGCTCGCGCGCGGAAGCGATCGAAGCGTTCGACAGCGCCGCCATGCGGCCCGACGCCGCCGTGGTCGACTATCATCTCGACGCCGACAACGGGGTCGATGTCGTCGCCGCGCTCAGGGAGCGCTACGGCGCCGAACTGCCGGCGGTGCTCGTCACCGCCGATCGCACCGAGGAATTGCGCGCGGAAGCCGCCGCAAGCGACATCCGCGTGCTCGCCAAGCCGCTGAAGCCGGCCGCGCTGCGGTCGCTGCTCTCGCAATGGCGCGTGACGCGCAGCGCGGCGGAATAGTCAGTCCGCGAGGTAGGGCGCCCGTCCGCTCGCGAGCGCTTCGTCGAGAAGCTCGATGCGGTCCTGCCCCCAGAACACTTCGCCATCGAGCACGTAAGACGGCGAGCCGAAGACGCCGGCCGCCAGCGCCGCCGCATTGTTGGCGGCATAGGCGTCGCGGATCGGTTGCGATTGCGCGTCGGCGACGAGCACGTCAGCATGGTGGCCCGTCTCGCGCAGCACGGCCGCGACATTCGCCGGCTCGCCGAGATTGATCTCTTTCTCGAACACGGCGCGAAAAGCGTTCGACAGATAGACGTTCGGATCTTCGCCGCGCGCGAGCATGGCGAGCGCCACGCAATCGGCCAATGTCGGGTCGAACGGCCATCCCCTGGGCTTCAACGCAAAATCGAGCCTGCGCTTCTCGCGCCAGCGCTTCAGCTCCATCGTGCGATAGGCGACCCGCAGCGGGTGACGCTTGGCGAGCGGCAGGCCGCCGGACTGCGGAAAGACTTCGCCGAGATTGACGGGCTTGTAGTCGATCGCGGCATCGTGTTTGCGGGCGATACGCGAAAAATGGTCGTGCCCGATATAGGCCCAGGGCGAGACGAGGGTAAAGTAATAGGCGATCGTGCGGCTCATGCTTTCCTCCGTGCGCAAAGACTATCCGACGGAGGGCGCCGCGTCAGGTCGCCAGCCGCAATTCCTCTTCGGCCTGCATGAAGGCGAGGATTTCGGGCGTCGGTTCTGGCGCGGCGACCGGCGGCAGGCCCATGGCCGCGAACAGGTCCTGCGCCTGCACGAAACTTTTTTCCTTGCGCGCGTAGAAGCCGCCGCGTTCCAGCGCGATGGCGGCGAGAATGTCCGACCCGTCGCGCGCGCGCGTGAGAAAGCGATGCTCGTAGACGATGCTCGTCCCGCTCCACCAGCGAATTCTCGTCTCGACGCGAAAGCGCCGAAATGTCTTCAATTCGCGCCGGAAGCGGATTTTCGAGGCGAGCATCATCGGCCGCCAGTCGCGCCGGAACGCCGCCTGGATCATGCCCGAGCGGACGAACAGGTCGAGCCGCGACAGGTCGGCGAAACAGGCGTAGCGGCTGTTCGTCATGTGGAGGTTGAGATCGATGTCGCTCGGCAGAACCCTATAGCGCAGCGACGAGCCTTCGCCGGGCGGCGCGATCTTGCGCCGCCAGGCGAAGGAAAGGACGAGGAAAAGGAGACGAAACCAGAGGTTCATTGTTGCGGAACGTCATCCCGGCCGCAGCGAAGCGAAGAGCCGGGATCCGGAAAATCGTGCGATGCGGCTGGATCCCGGATCGGCCCTGCGGACCGTCCGGGATGACACTTGCGCTTGCCTACGCCGCCTTCGCCTTGGGAGCGAACTTGCCGTAGAAAGTTTCGCCGGTCTTCGCCATCTCGCGCAGGACGGCCGGCGGGGCGAAGCGGTCGCCGTATCTGGCGGTCAGCTTGTCGCAGAGTTCGACGAATTTCTTCGTTCCCATGAAGTCGATGTAGGAGATCGTGCCCCCCGTGAACGGCGCGAAACCGAAACCGAGGATAGAGCCGACATCGGCCTCGCGCGGATCGGTGACGACGCCTTCGGTCATGGTGCGCGCGGCTTCCACCGCCTGCACCGCGAGGAAGCGCTGCTTCAGCTCCTCCACGTCGATGCCGTCGGGATCGAGCGCCTTGCCGGCGAGCGCGCCGAGGCCCGGCCACAGCTTCTTCTTTCCGCCCTGCGGGTAATCGTAGAAGCCCTTGCCGTTCTTGCGGCCGAAGCGCTCATGGTCGACCACCATGGTCTTGATGAGCTTCTCCTGCGCGGGATCGACGGCCTGCTCGCCGAGGTCCTTCTTGGTCGCCTGCACGACGCGCCACGACAGGTCGATCGCCACTTCGTCGTTGAGCGACAGCGGCCCGACCGGCATTCCCGCCATGCGCGCGACGTTCTCGATCATCGCCGGCGGCACGCCCTCCATCAGCATCAGATGGCCTTCCGCAATATAGCGGCCGACGCAGCGGTTGGCGTAGAAGCCGCGCGTGTCGTTGACGACGATCGGCGTCTTCTTGATGAGGCGCACGAAGTCGAGGGCGGTGGCGAGCGCCTTGTCGCCCGTCTTTTCGCCCATGATGATCTCGACCAGCAGCATCTTGTCGACCGGCGAGAAGAAGTGAATGCCGATGAAGTTCTCGGGCTTGATCGCTTCGCTCGCGAGCGAGGTGATCGGCAGCGTCGAGGTGTTCGATGCGAAGATCACATCGGGACCGAGAACCGCCTGCGCCTTCTTCGTCGTCTCCGCCTTCACGCCGCGATCCTCGAACACGGCCTCCACCACGAGGTCGCAGCCTTTCAGGTCATTGTAGTCGGCGCTCGCCTTGATGCGGCCGAGCAAAGCCTCCTTGTCGGCCGCGCTGGCGCGCCCCTTGGCGACGCGGGCGGAGATCAGCGCGTCGGAATGCGCCTTGCCCTTGTCGGCGGCGGCCTGGTCGCGATCGATCAGCACCACTTCCGCGCCGGCGCTCGCCGTCACATAGGCGATGCCAGCCCCCATGAAGCCCGCGCCGATCACGCCGATCTTCTTGAGAGAAGTCTTCGGCTCGGCCTTGGGGCGGCGCGCGCCCTTGTTGAGCTCGCCCATCGACAGGAACAGCGAGCGGATCATCGCCGCCGCTTCCTTCGAGCGCATGATCTGCGCGAAATAGCGCGTCTCGATCTTCAGAGCCGTGTCGAAGGGAACCTGCAGTCCCTCATAGACGCATTTCAGGATCGCCTTCACCGCCGGGTAATTGTCGAACGTCTCCTTGCGATAGATGGCGTTGGCCGGCGGCCAGATCATCATGCCCATCGGCGAGAAGATCTTGCCCGAAGGCGACTTGAAGTTCTTGTCGTCCCACGGCGCGACGGCCTTGCCGCCGCCCTTGATCCACGCTTTCGCGCGGGAAACGATCTCGGCCTCGGGCGCGACCTCATGCACGAGGTTCATCTGCTTGGCCTTCGCGGGCTTCCAGCTATCGCCCTTGAACAGGAACTGCAGCGCGTCCGGGGTCGCCATCAGGCGCGGGATGCGCTGCGTGCCGCCGGCGCCGGGGAAAAGCCCGACCTTCACTTCCGGCAGGCCGACCTGCGCCTTCGCATTGTCGGCGATCACGCGATAATGGCACGACAGCGCGATCTCGAAGCCGCCGCCGAGCGCGACGCCGTTGATCGCCGCCGCCCACGGCTTGCCGCAGGTCTCGATGCGGCGGAACACCTGCGAGCCGCGGCCGGCCTGCGCGGCGAATTCCTTCATCGCGGCCTCCTCGCCGCGCGCCTTCACGGCGTCGGCGAATTCCTTGGCCGCGCCTTCCATCATGGTGAGATCGGCGCCGGCGCAGAACGCGTCCTTGCCGGACGTCAGCACGACGCCCTTGATCGCGGCGTCGGCCATCACGTGATCGACGATGGCGTTCAGCTCGTCCATCAGCGACTGGTCGAGCACGTTCATCGGCTTGCCGGGCATGTCCCACACGAGGGTGAGGATGCCGTCGGCGTCGGTGTCATGTTTGAAATTGACGAGGTTCATAGCGATGCTCCCGTTCCGCGAGCCTCACCCTGAGGAGCCGCGCAGCGGCGTCTCGAAGGATGGGCAAATGTCGTAACCCGGCCCACCCTTCGGGACGCGCCCTGCGGGCGCCCCTCAGGGTGAGGGATTGTGGTCGTTACACGCGCTCGATGATCGTCGCCGTGCCCATGCCGGCGCCGATGCAAAGCGTGATGAGCGCGGTCTGCTTGCCCGTGCGCTCGAGCTCGTCGAGCGCGGTCGAGACGAGGATCGCGCCGGTCGCGCCGAGCGGATGGCCCATGGCGATCGCGCCGCCGCAGGGGTTCACCTTCGCCGGATCGACGTCGAAGGCCTGCAGGAAGCGCAGCACGACCGAGGCGAAGGCCTCGTTCACCTCGAACAGGTCGATGTCCTTGATGCTCATGCCGGTCTTGGCGAGCAGCTTCTGCGTCACGTCGACCGGGCCGGTCAGCATGATCGCCGGCTCCGAGCCGATGTTGCAGAACGCCTTGATCCGGGCGCGAGGCTTGAGACCGGACTTCTTGCCGGCTTCGGCCGAGCCGATGAGGATGGCGGCGGCGCCGTCGACGATGCCCGACGAATTGCCGGCGTGGTGAACGTGGTTGATCGCCTCGACTTCCGGATAGCGCTGGATCGCGACGGCGTCGAAGCCGCCCTGTTCGCCCATCATGACGAAGGAGGGCTTGAGCGAGGCGAGCGACTGCATGTTGGCGTCCGGCCGCATGTGCTCGTCATGGTCGAGGATGGTCACGCCGTTGACGTCGCGCACCGGAACGACCGTCTTCGAAAAACGGCCTTCCTTCCAGGACTGCGCGGCGCGCTTCTGCGACTCGATCGCATAGGCGTCGACGTCGTCGCGCGAAAAACCGTACTTGGTGGCGATGAGATCGGCCGACACGCCCTGCGGCATGAAATAGGTGGGGATCGCCGCCGACGGATCGACCGGCCATGCGCCGCCCTCCGCGCCCATGCCGACGCGGCTCATGCTTTCGACGCCGCCGCCGATCGTCATGTCGTGCTGGCCGGACATGACCTGCGCGGAGGCGAAGTTCACGGCGTCGAGGCCCGACGCGCAGAAGCGGTTGATCTGCACGCCCGGCACGTGATTGCCGTAGCCCGCGACCAGCGCCGAGACGCGGGCGATGTCGGAGCCGGATTCGCCGACTGTGTCGACGCAGCCGAGGATGACGTCGTCGATCAGCTTCGTGTCGAGGTTGTTGCGCTCCTTCACGGCACGCAATGCGCCGGCGGCGAGCTGCAGCGTCGAGACTTCGTGCAGCGAGCCGTCCGACTTGCCGCGGCCGCGCGGCGTGCGCACGGCGTCGTAGATGAATGCGTCTGCCATGTGGTGCTCCCTTGCGGCGCTCGTCTTTGCAACTCACGAGTCGCAGTCGGTTGTCATTCTCCCCTCCCCCTTGTGGGGAGGGGCGGGGGAGGGGGTCGGGAAGCCTTGCGAGATTGGCGAACCCGCACATCCGGTAAAGTTTCCCGACCCCCCACCCTAACCCTCCCCCACAAGAGGGGAGGGAACAAGATGCGGGATGATCAGAACGCTTCCGCCGGCAGCGCCATCATCGTGGCGGCGCCCGTGTTGATGCGCGCAAGCCGCAGCCCCGTCTCCGGCAGCATACGCTCCATGTAGAAGCGCCCGGTCGTCAGCTTGGCGTCCATGGCCGCGGCCTGCGCGGCGTCGCGCGCCTTGCGGGCTAGCGCGCCCTCGGCGATGCGCGCCCACATGTAGCCGATCGCCACGAGGCCGAAGAGATGCATGTAGTCGGTCGAGGCGGCGCCCGCATTGTCGGGATTGGCCATGCCGTTCTGCATCAGCCACATGGTCGCCTTCTGCAGGTCGCCGAGCGCCTTGCCGAGCGGGGCGACGTAAGGCTTCATCGCCTCGTCGGCTTCCTTTTCCTTCACGTAGTCGCCGACCTTCTTGAAGAAGGCCGTGATCGCGCGGCCGCCGTCCTTGGGCAGTTTGCGACCGACGAGGTCGAGCGCCTGAATGCCGTTGGCGCCTTCGTAGATCATGGCGATGCGCGCGTCGCGCACGAACTGGTCCATGCCGTATTCGCCGACATAGCCGTGGCCGCCGAATACCTGCTGCGCCTTCACGGCGTTGTCGAAGCCGTAGTCGGTCAACACGCCCTTCAGCACCGGCGTCATCAGGCCGAGATGGTCGTCGGCCGCCTTGCGCGCCTCCTCGTCGGGCGAGCGGTGCAGGATGTCGGCCTCGAGCGCCGTCCACAGCGCGAAGGCGCGCGCGCCCTCGTTGAAGGCCTTCATCTCCAGCAGCATTCGCCGCACGTCGGGATGCACGATGATCGGGTCGGCCGATTGCTGCGGCGCCTTGACGCCGGAGATCGAACGGCCCTGCGCGCGCTCGCGCGCATATTCGACCGCGTTCTGATAGGCGGCCTCGGACTGCGCCAGCCCCTGCGCCGCGACGCCGAGGCGCGCCTCGTTCATCATCGTGAACATGGCGGCCAGCCCCTTGTTCTCCTGGCCGAGCAGGAAGCCCTTGGCGCCGTCGTAGTTCATCACGCAGGTGGCGTTGCCGTGGATGCCCATCTTGTGCTCGAGCGAACCGCAGGAAACCGCGTTGCGCGCGCCGATCGCGCCTTCGTCCGAGACTTCGTATTTCGGCACGATGAACAGCGAAATGCCCTTCACGCCGGCCGGCGCGCCCTCGATGCGCGCGAGCACGAGATGAACGATGTTTTCGGCCATGTCGTGCTCGCCGGCCGAGATGAAGATCTTCTGGCCGGTGATGTGATAGGAGCCGTCGCCGTTCTTGACCGCCTTGGTTTTCAGCAGGCCGAGATCCGTGCCGCAATGCGGCTCGGTCAGGTTCATCGTGCCGGTCCACTGGCCCGCGATCATGCGCGTTCCGTAGAGCTGCTTCTGCTCCTCGGTGCCATGAGCGAGGATGGCCGCGACCGCGCCCGAGGTCAGGCCCGGGTACATGGCGAAGGCCTGGTTGGCGGAATTCATGTATTCGCCGACCGCATGCGACAGCACGACCGGCAGGCCCTGGCCGCCATATTCGGGCGGCATCGGCAGGCTGATCCAGCCGCCTTCCGCATAGGCCTTGAACGCCTCCTTGAAGCCCTTGGGCGTCGTCACCGAGCCGTCCGCGGCGCGCTTGCAGCCCTCGCGGTCGCCGACGAGGTTCAGCGGCTGCAGGACCTGTTCCGCGATCTTGGCGGCTTCGTTGAGAACGGCCTCGACGACGTCGCGCGACGCATCCGAAAAGCCGGGAAGGTTGTCGTAGCGGGCATAGTGCAGCACGTCGTCGAGCAGAAACAGCGTGTCGTCGACCGGGGCCTTGTAGATCGGCATGAAGCGCTCCGAGTGGATGTGCATAAAGAGCGGACGCGTTGTTGGTCTTGGCGTTCGCAGCTCTTGATGGTTCACATATAAACAGTGCGCGGGGGCCAGTCAAGGGGCGTCGCGAGTGGGGCGGTGAACGAAAAAGCCCGCCGCGAAGGCGCGGCGGGCTGAACAACTGAAATGAATTTCCCGCAGAAGGCGGGCAAACCGGCGGTTTCGTTTACGCCGCGGTTGCGGCCCGATGATCGTCGGCCATGCGGTTGTGCGTCTCGCGCAGGGCGGCGATCGCGGTGTCGAGTTCGTCGCGCTTGCGCTCGAGTTGCGCGATCTGCGTCAGCACCTGGCCTTCCTTGAGATCCAGTTTCCCCGCAGGCTCGGACCTTTCGTGCTTCGGGAGCATCGCGAAGATCTGGGTGAGCGTGAATCCCAACTGCTTGCCGCGCAGAATCGTCTCGAACCGCGAGCGCGCCGCCGCGTCGTAAAAGCGCGATACGCCGTGGCGGATCGGCTTGATCAGTCCGCGATCCTCATAGAAGCGCAACGCGCGTAGCGTCACCTTGTAGGCGCGCGCCATGTCGCCGATCGTATAGAGTCGCTCGCCGGTCTCGTGCGCCGCACGCAATCCCGCGCTTCCGTCGGCGCCCGCAAAAGCCTTGTCCGAAGGCCTGTCCGAAGCCCTGCTCATGTCGCCCGCATCCCCTGGGTTCGACGGCCGTAGCGGCCGCTGGACCTAGGGAAACGTGATTCGTGCGTTATTGCAACTTAAAAGTGTATAAATTGTAAAAACAACTGAAGCGGGTATGTGTATCGATCTCGGTCGTCTCTTAACCCGGTGTTTACCATAGCCGCTCGAAAGTCCGCTCTGAGGACGGTACGTTGTTTTCGCTGTCTGATTCGCTTCTTGCGTAACGATTCTCGATTGATCGACGCGCCCGGGCCAACCGGGTCCAACGGATGAGATGATGAACAAGGCGGCGCCGTGGAGCATCAAGGGGATAGGCTTCGACACGCGGGAAGCCGCCCGGGAGGCGGCTCAGCGCGAAGGCATGAGCGTTGGCGAATGGCTGAATGAAGTCATCGCCGACCGCGCCGGCGACGTCGAAGCCGAACGGGATCATCGCGACGACGACGACATGGACGCAGTGTCCGCCCGTCTTTCGCGAATGCGCGACAATGGACGCGCGCGCAGACGCGGCGAGAAACGCGGGCGGGACGACGACGGCGTCGAGGATCTGGCCGCCCATCGTCGCCGCGGCGCAGGCCGCAGCCTTTCGCGCAACGCCAGCGCCCGCGAGGTCTCGTGGCGCGATACGGAAGAAGCCGAAAGCCTGATCGAAAACGCGCTCGACGCCTACGAGCGCCGCGCCGCGCGCGGCCAGGACAAGACGGCGCGCGCGCTCGCGGAAATGGTCGACGTGATCGAATCCTCGCACGCCAGCCGCAACCGCGAGGGCCGCACGCTGCAGTCGATCTCGCGGCGTCTCGCCGAGATCGAACAGAAGGTGACGCGCGGCGACGACGAAGCTCGCGCCAGGCCCGTTCGCGGCGCGCTCTCGCGACTGGAAAGCCGCGTCGACGATCTCGCGCAGGACAGCGACACGCGCCGCAGCGACGAGGGCTTGCGCGAAATAGATTCCAAACTGTCCGAGATCGCGACCTATCTCGAAAGCAGCGAACGCGGCCGGGCCGACGCCGACCGGCTTGCGCGCATCGAAGCGCAGTTGACCCAGCTTTCCGGCCAGATGGCGCAGGGCGCCGTGCGCCCGACGATCCGTTCCGTGGCCGCCGAGACGGTCGTGCGGCCGCAGGCCGCCGACGCCGTCTCCCAGATCATGCGCCGCCAGCGCGAGCTCGATGGCGAGGCGCCGCTGCCTTTCGCCGCCCGCCGCGCCGAGCCGCGCCCGCCCTTCGACCAGCGTCGCGCGCCGAGCGAACTCGAGACGCGGCTCGCCTCGGTCGTGGAGCGGCTCGAACGCGCCATTCCCGCCGAGGGCGCCGCGCAGCCCCAGGCGCTCGCCGGTCTCCAGGGCGACATCAACCGCATGTCCGAACGCATCGAGAAGATGCGCGAGGAGTTCGCGTCCAGGGGCGCGCGCGGCGCAGACGAAACGATCGACCAGTTGCGGCGCGAAGTCGCCGCCGTGTCGCGCGGCCTCGGCGAACTCGCCCCGCGCGCTTCGGTGTCCTCGCTGGAAACGGCGGTGCGCGACATCGCCGATCGCCTGCATGTCGCGCGCATCGAGGGCGTGCGCGACGCCGTCGCCACGCCGATCGAACAGCTTGCGCGCGAATTGCGCGCAGGACTGCGCGACATGGATTCGCGCGAGGCGATCGGCGGCCTCGAACAGGACATGCGCGCCATCGCCGCCAAGATCGAGAATCTCGAGACGCGCGGCGGCGCCGATCCGCAGACGATCCGCGCGATATTCGACCAGACGCGCGAAGTGCGCGACCTGCTGGCGCGCGCCGCCGTGGCTTCGCATGGCGGCGAGCGCGCGCAACAGGAGCTAGGCGAGCTCGCCGCGCGACTGGAGCGCACGGGCGGCGCCGGCGTCGCGGCGGCCGATGTCGCGCGCATCGTCTCCGACATACGCGCCGTCGTGGCCGACGGCATGGGCGTGGAAGGGATCCGCGCTCTGGAAAGCCGCGTGGAGCGCCTGTCCGAACGTATCGACGCCGCGCTGGCCGCTGGGCCCGCGCAGGAACAGATGGCGGTCTTCGGCGACCGTCTCGACAAGCTGCATCGCGCGGTCGCGCAGAGCCTCGCCGCGCCGCGCCAGGCGCCGGCCGTCGAAACGCAGAATCTCGAAAAGCTCGTCCGCGAACTCGCCGACAAGGTCGATCGTGCGGCAAGCCCCGGCGCCGGCCGCGAGGACCTCGCGGCCCTCCAGGCGCAGATCGAGCTGCTGTCGCGCAAGATCGAGCGCTCCGGCGGCGGTCGCGACGAGTCCGTCGCTTCGCTCGAGCGGATGATTTCCGACCTGTTCGCGCAGCTCAACGAGACGCGCTCGGCGGCCTTCGAGGCGGCCGAAGACGCCGCCCGCACGGCGGCGCGCGAATCCGTCCGCGAGGCGCTCGCCGGAATGGGCGGCGCCGGCTCGGGCGAGATCGGCCGCGAACTGGCCGACCTGCGCGCGATCCAGGACGCTTCCGACCAGCGTACGCACGCGACCCTGAAGGCGGTCCACGCCACGCTGGAGCGCGTCGTCGACCGGCTCGCCACGCTGGAAGGCGATGTCGGGGAAACCCGCGCCGCGCCGCGCCCCGCAGCTCAGTCGCCGCAGGCGGCGGCCGCGCGGACGCCGACGCCCGAGCCGGCGCAGGAATCGCCCGCGCAGGGTTCGACGATCAGCGCCGCCGCCGCGCTCGCGCGACTGAAGGGCGAGAAGGTCGAACCGCGCGTCGAGGCGCGTCCGCAGCGCGCCGCGCCGCCCTCGCTCGACCACGACATTCTCATCGAGCCCGGCGCCGGCCGCGCCGGGCGTTCCGCCGCGCCGGGCGCCGATGTCGACGACCGTTCGCCGCAGGCCGGTTTCATCGCCGCCGCCCGTCGCGCCGCTCTCGCTGCGCAGGCGGCCAGCGTCGCGGCCGAGGAAGCCGAAGCCGTCGACAATGCCGAAAAGGCGCAGGGCGAAGGCCGCCTCTCGCAGGTGCGCGCCGTCTACGAACGCCGCCGCAAGCCGATCCTGCTCTCTCTCGCAGCCCTCATCGGGCTGCTGGGCGCCCTGCAGATCGCGCGCGTGTACACCGGCCGTTCGTCGGGCCTCGCGGAGCCGCCGCCGATCGTTCGCCCGGCCGATCCCGCGCCCGCCGGCAAGGCGCCCGCGCGCGACGAGACCGCCCCCGCCGCGCAGGAAAAGGGCGCGGCTGTGCAGAAGGACGACGGCGCGGCGGCCCCCGGCCCGAAAGCCGAAGCGCAGCCAGCCGACGCCGCCCCCGCGGCCGCTTCCGCCCCGACGCCCGCCCCGCGCCGCGTCGACGCCCCCTCGAACCTGCCGACCTTGGCGCGCCAGCCGCGCGCCGACGCCGGCGCCGTCGACGCCGCGCCCGTTGGCTCGATCCAGTCTCCGGCCAATGTCGCCATTCCGACGGCGGCGCTGGAGAAGATCGCCGCGCAGGGCGACGCCGCCGCGCAATTCGAGCTCGCCGCGCGCTACGCCGATGGCAACCAGACGCCGCGCGACCTCAAGGCCGCGGCCCGCTGGTTCGAGAAGAGCGCCGCCAAGGGCCTCGCCCCGGCGCAATATCGCCTGGGCGTGCTGTTCGAGCGCGGCCTCGGCGTCGACCGGGACATTGCGATCGCGCGCACATGGTACGAACGCGCCGCCGAAACCGGCAACGTGCGCGCCATGCACAATCTCGCCGTGCTGCTCGCCGACGGCGGCGGCAAGCCCGACTACGCCGCCGCCGCGCGCTGGTTCCGCAAGGCCGCGGAGTACGGCGTGCGCGACAGCCAGTACAATCTGGCGATCCTCTACGCCCGCGGTATGGGCGGCCCGCAGGATCTCGTGCAGTCCTACGCCTGGTTTGCGGCCGCCGCGGACCAGGGCGACGCGGACGCCGCCAAGAAGCGCGACGACGTGGCCTCGCGTTTCGACGCCAAGACGATGGAGCGCGCCAAGGCGCTCGCCGGCGCCTACCAGCCGAAATCGCCCGAGCCGGCCGCAAACGACGTGACGCCGCCGGCCGGCGGCTGGCAGGCGGCGCCGGTCAAGGGCAACGGCAAGGCTGCGCGCCCGACGATCTCGCGTCTGTGATCCGAACGGCGCGGCCACGTCCGCGCCGTATTCGCGTGGCGTCTTGCAATCGTGATTGCGCTTGGCCAATGTGCCGCGCACGCGACAGGGACGCCCATGAAATTCCGCAACGCATCGCTTCTGTTGGCCGCTTCGGCGCTCGTTTTGTCGGGGGTCGCCGCGACGGCGCAGACCGCCATCAAGTCCATCCCCAAGCCGAGCGATCGCCGCCCCGGCGAACTGGAGGGCTGGACTGACACATCCAAGCCGCAAGCCGGAAAAGACAGCAAGAAGCCGGTCGCCGCCGCGAAGCCCGGCAAGGCTGCAAAGGCCGAGAAGCCGGCGGCCGAGAAATCGCAGGACGGCGGCATTCCCCTGCCGAACACGCGCAACGACCCGAACGACTACGCCCCGGTCGGCTTCGACAAGGACGGCAAGCTCGGCACGGGCATGAAGTTCTAGTCCGGAGCAATTTGCGATTGGTCGACGCATATTCCCTCCCCACAAGGGGGGGAGTCGATTCCACTCAAATGCTGCGCGCTCTACGACAAGAGCGCGAGCGCCTCGGCGAGGACGTCAGCGCCTTCGCGCGTCGCGTTGAGGCGCAGCCAGCCCTTGGGCGGGGCGCCGTGCGCAATCTGCATGTCGAGTATGGCCGGCGTCGCATCCGAGGGATCGCCACGCCGCGCCGCGATTCGCCGCGCCATTTCGTCGCGCGGCGCATCCAGCCAGAAGCCCACGAAGGGCGCGCCATGGTCGCGTGCGACCTCTTCGATCGCAGCAACCATTTCGGGTCGATCGAACACCGCATCGGCGACGACGGCGCCGCCGAACCCGAGGATGCGCGCGGCCTGGCCGCGAACCTCCGCATAGACGCGCTCCGACACGGCGGGCGCATAGGCCTCCTGCGGCAGCCGCTCGGTCGGCGCGAGGCCGTACATCCGCTTGCGGATGCGATCGCTCGACAGGACCCGCGCGCCGGGCGCGGGCCCCAGATGCGGCGCAATCGCCGCGGCGAGCGTCGACTTGCCTGAACCGGAAAAGCCGCCGATAGCGACGAGCGCGGTCGCGCGCGGCGCAATCAGGCTTTCGGCGAGATCGAAATAGCTCTGGGCTTCGGCGCGCAATGTCGCGGCCTGTTCGCCCGTCGCGCCTTTGGCCTGCGTGGCCGTGACATGCGCGCGAATGGAGGCGCGCACAGCCATGAAAAAGGGCAGGGCGGGCAGGCCGTCGATCTCGTCGGCTGCGTCGAGATAGCGATTGAAGACGAGACTGGCTTGGTCGGCCAGCCCGCGATGGCAAAGGTCCATCAGCAGAAAGGCGAGATCGTAGAGAACGTCGATCGTCGCGAGCCGTTCGTCGAACTCGATGGCGTCGAACGGCGTCGGCTCGCCCTCGAACAGGCAGATGTTGCGCAAGGTGAGATCGCCATGACAGCGCCGAACCTTGCCGGCGAGAGCTCGCGCGTCGAGCAGGGGCGCGATCCCGTTCAGCTTCCTGCGCAAAGCCGCTTCGAACGCCGCGATGCGCTCCCGCGTCGCAAGGCCGGAGCCGGCGAGCGCGCCTTCGTCGAGAGCGAGGATCTGCGCCATGCTTGCCGCGCCGCGCGCGTCCAGGCGCGGCGCGGCGTCGCGATGGAAGGCGACGAGCCTTTCGGTCAGCCGCGTCATGTGATCGGCGGCGAGCGCGCCGCGCTGCGCCATCTGGTCGAAGAGATCGGCCTGATCGAAGCTGCGCATCTCGACGATCGTCTCGACGGTCTCGCCGGCGCCGTCGAGCGCCAGCGCGCCGTCTTTCTCGCGCGTGATCGTGCGCGTTCCCAGATAGATCGCCGGCGCCGTGCGCCGGTTGATCGCGATCTCGGTCTGCGCCGCCGCCGCGCGTTTTTCGCGCGTCGAGAAATCGACATAGGAGAAGGCGACCGGCTTCTTGATCTTGCAGGCGCGCTCACGCCCGATCACGACGCGCGAAATATGCGTGTCGATGACTTGCGCGCCGGGGCCGAGGCGCGCGCGCAGGAAATGCGTTATGTCGTCGAGTTGTGACACTGGACTACGCCAGACCCCTGCGCCGGGACCGCCAGCCTCCGTCTGGCCGCCGGCCGGAGGTCCCGGAGGCGATCTTCTCACGCCGGCTTCTTCTTGCCCGCGCCGAGGCCCATCTGGCGCGAGATCAGTTCCTTCATGATTTCGCTCGTGCCGCCGTAGATTCTTTGCACGCGGGCGTCGGCATAGGCCTGCGTCACGGCATATTCCCACATGAAGCCGTAGCCGCCGTGCAATTGCACGCATGTGTCGAGCACGCGGCCCTGCATTTCCGACAGCCACAGCTTCGCCATCGACGCGGTCGCGGAATCGAGCGTGCCGGCGATCTGCATCTCCAGACACTTGTCGACGAAGACGCGGCCGACCTCGACCTCGGTTTGAGCTTCCGCGAGCTTGTAGCGCGTGTTCTGGAATTCGCCGATCGGCGCGCCGAAAGCCTTGCGGTCCTGCACGTATTGCACGGTGTTGTCGATCGCCGCTTGCGCCGAGGCGTGCGCGGTGATGGCGATCTGCAGGCGCTCCCACGGCAGCTTCTGCATGAGATAGACGAAGCCCTCGCCTTCCTTGCCGAGCAGGTTTTCGGCGGGCACGCGCACGTCGTCGAAGAACAGTTCCGACGTGTCCTGCGCCTTGAGGCCCATCTTCTTGAGACGCTTGCCCTTGCGGAAGCCGGGCGTGCCTTCCTCCACGATGATGAGGCTCACGCCCTTCGCGCCGGCGTTCACGTCGGTCTTGGTCACGACGATCACCAGATCGGCGTGCCAGCCGTTGGTGATGAAGGTCTTCGAGCCGTTGATGACGTAATGATCGCCATCCTTGCGCGCCGTGGTGCGCACGCCCTGCAGGTCGGAGCCGGTTCCGGGCTCCGTCATGGCGATGGCGCCGATCTTCTCGCCGCGCGCCATGGCCGGCAGGTATTTCTTCTTCTGCGCCTCCGAGCCGTAGCTCTCGATATAGGGGGCGACGATGTCGTTGTGCAGGCCGAAGCCGAGGCCGCTGGTATTGGCGCGCGCGACTTCCTCGATCAGCACCGAGCTCATCGCCTCGGTCGCGCCGGCGCCGCCGTATTCGGTCGACACGGTCGGCAGCAGCAGGCCCTGCTCGCCGGCCTTCAGCCAGACGTCGCGGTCGACATAGCCCTGCGCTTCCCATTTCTCGTGATGCGGCTTGGCGTGCTCGTCGAGAAAGCGACGGACCATGTCGCGGAAGAGAGTGTGGTCCTCGGTGAAGATGCTGCGGTCGATCATGTCGGCGAAAACTCCCTCCGCGCGAGGGCGCCGCCCCGCGTCGTCGGGAGTTCTATCGCGCGAGGCGCGCCGGCGCGCAAGCCGGCGTTCCGCATGTCGCGTCTGCTATTTCGGAAGATGGAATTCGACGTTGATCTGGCCGGAGCCGCTCGACGGGAAATAGGGGGTCAGCTCCTCCATCTCGCCGTCATACTCGCCCCAGCCCAACATGCCGAACAGCATGTGCGTGTCGCACATCAGCGCCTCGCCGTTGCACTTGGTCGAATATTCCGGGAGCATGGCGCAGAATTCCTTGTAGCGCCGCTCTCTCCAGAGGTCGACGACGCGCAGGTCCATCTGCCGGTTGAACTCGCTGCCGACCTGCTCCCACTGGTTGTCGCCGACCTGGTCGTTGGAGACGAGCTTGTGCGACAGCGAGCCCGAGGCGAGCACGGCCACATTGTAGGGCGAGGCCTCGATGGCGCGCTTGACCGCGGCGCCGAAGGCGCGGTTTTCCTGGATGGTGGCGAACAGGGGGGCGGCGACGGAGACGACCTTCGCCCAATGGTCCTGGTTCATGTAGTGCATCGGAACGATCGTGCCGTATTCCAGCGGCAGCGTATCGACCTTGTGCGCCATGACCTCGAGCTTTTCCTTCTTCGCCTCGGCCGAGATCATGTCGGCGAGATCGGGATTGCCCGCATAATCGTATTCCATGTTCTGGATCATGTGGGGCGCTTCGTGGCTCGTGTAGACGCCCTTGTGCCGCGCATTGGCGTTCATGTGGCAGCCGAAGTTCGACAGCCAGTGCGTGTCGAACACGAGAAACGTGTCGGCCCCGCGCTCGCGCGCCCGCCGTCCGATTTCCTTCAGCCCGTCGATGGCCGCCTGCCGCTTGCCGAACAAGGGACCGGGACGCTCCGATATGAGGATCGAGGGAACATGCGCGATTTTCGCGGCCAGTACAATCTTGCCCATTGACGCCTCCCTTGGCGGTTCTTCGCAGATTATTCACATGTTAAATTGTTTTGGCCCGCCTGTCCATTGATCCGGAACAAAACCGGTTTTGGCGGCCTGCGGACGGTGGCCTTGCATATAGACATTTAACGCGTTAAACATCTGCCGTCCCTGTCTAGGAGCCGTCCATGTTCGAGGAAAACAAGGCGCGACTGCAACCCCTTTTGCAGCGGCTGTCGAGCGAGGGCGTCGGCCACTGGATCGCCGGCAGGCGCGTCGAGAGCAAATCCGGCGCGACGTTCGAGACACGCTCGCCGGTCGATGGTTCGCTGGTCGCCAAAGTAGCCAAGGGCGACGCCGCCGACATCGCCGCCGCGGCCGAGGCCGCGCGCGCCGCCTTTCCCGCCTGGCGCGACATGTCTGCGCCCGCGCGGCAGAAGCTGCTGCACCGGATCGCCGATGCGATCGAGAAGCACGCCGACGAGATCGCCACGCTCGAATGCTGGGACACCGGCCAGGCCTGGCGCTTCATGTCCAAGGCGGCGCTGCGCGGGGCGGAAAACTTCCGCTTCTTCGCGGACCGCTGCATCTCCGCGCGCGACGGCCAAAACCTGCCCTCGGCCGAGCACTGGAACGTCTCGACGCGCACGCCCATCGGTCCCGTCGGCGTCATCACGCCCTGGAACACGCCGTTCATGCTGTCGACATGGAAGATCGCGCCGGCGCTGGCGGCCGGCTGCACGGTCGTCCACAAGCCGGCCGAATGGTCGCCTGTCACCGCCGACCTCCTGGCGCGCATCGCCAGCGCGGCAGGCCTGCCCGACGGCGTGCTCAACACGGTCCACGGCTTTGGCGAGGACGCCGGCCGCGCGCTGACCGAACACCCTGACATCAAGGCGATCGGCTTCGTCGGCGAATCCTCGACAGGCTCCGCCATCATGCGGCAGGGCGCGGAAACGCTGAAGCGCGTGCATTTCGAGCTCGGCGGCAAGAACCCGGTCATCGTCTTCGACGACGCCGATCTCGACCGCGCGCTCGATGCCGTCGTCTTCATGATCTATTCGCTGAACGGCGAGCGCTGCACGTCGTCGAGCCGCCTGCTGATCCAGAAATCGATTGCCGACGCGTTCATGGAAAAGCTCGCGGCGCGGGTAAGGAAGCTGAAGGTCGGCCATCCGCTCGACCCGGCGACGGAGATCGGGCCGCTGATCCACGAGCGGCATCTGGCGAAGGTCTGCTCCTATTTCGACGTGGCGCGGCAGGAAGGCGGCGAGATTCTCGCGGGCGGCGCGCGGGCGGAAGGCGCGGGCCATTTCGTGCAGCCGACGCTGGTGCGCGCGAAGCCGGACTCGCGTCTCGCGCAGGAAGAGATTTTCGGCCCCTTCCTCACGGCGCTGACTTTCGAGACCGAGAAGGAAGCGATCGAACTCGCCAACAGCGTTCGTTACGGCCTTGCCGGCTACGTCTGGTCGGGCGAGATCGGCCGCGCCCTGCGCGTCGCCGACGCGCTCGAAGCCGGCATGGTCTGGGTCAATTCCGAGAACGTGCGCCATCTGCCGACGCCCTTCGGCGGCATGAAGGCGTCGGGCATCGGCCGCGACGGCGGCGATTATTCCTTCGATTTCTACATGGAGACCAAGATGGTCTCGCTGGCCACCGGCGCGCACAAGATTCAAAGGCTGGGCGCCTGATCGAGAGCGAGAGGCGACGATGCGGCGATGCGCGTGCGCGCATGCTTGGCCACGATCATGTGGATGAAATGCAGCTTGCCCATGACCTCTTCGCCCAGCACGAAGGGATACATGTCGGGCTGGCCCATCGAGCGGTTGATCTCGTTCACCTTCTCCGTGATCGGAAGGAAGGCTTCGATCAGCGCATCGAAGTCTTCGGTCGTGTAGGGATCGGCGATCTGCTCCGATAGCCTGCCGCCGAAGCCGAGATCGAGCGCCGTATCCATCGTCGCGACGATATGCAGGAAATGCGCGAAGGTTTCCGCCCAGTCCTCGTGAGGATGCGCGGAGGCGTAGGCGCTGATGAAACGGCGCTGCCAATCCGGCGGCGCGCCGTGCTGGTAGTGGCGCTGGAGCGCCTGCGCATAGTCGATGCGCTCGTCGCCGAAAATGAAGCGGCAGGCTTGGATGTCCTTCGAGCCCAGAACAAGCCGCTCGAAATAATAGTGCGCCAGCTCGTGCCGGAAATGCCCGACGAGCGTACGATAGGGCTCGCCCATCTGCGCGCGCCGCTGCTCCCGCACGGCGTCGTCGGCTTCGGCAATGTCGAGCGTGACGAGGCCCGACTCGTGTCCGGTCATCACGGGGGCGGCGGCGAGGTCGGCGGACAGAAAGTGAAAACTCGGCTCGCGCGGCCCGATCGGCAGGCCGAGCCGGATACAGTCGTAGGTCACGCGGCGCTTCGCCTGTTCTATCCTGCGCCAGCGCTCGAGATTGCCGGCGAAGGACAGGTTGGGAATGACGCCGTCGAGCCGGCACGACCGGCAGAGCGCGTCGCCGTCGTCCGTCGCCCAGTTGCAGACGAGGTCCGCGCGATTGGCGCAGGCGGTCGCTGCGCTTTCGCCCGCCAGCAGGACCATCCGCCCGCGGTCGGGCGCGAAAGCAAACTGCACGCCGCATGCGACGCAGCCGAAATTCTCGAAGAAGACGCGATTGCCGCAGGCGGGGCAGGAGAGATGGCGCATGACGGACGACGGAAAGGCCTAAAGCGGAAGAACGCGCCGCGCGCCAATTGGTTTGCCGTGGCGCATTTTTGACGCATCCGCCGCCGCGGCGCGCCGCAAACGCGCCGCCCGCCCAAAAAGCAGGCGCCGCGACGATGGCGTCGCGGCCGAACTTGCTGCATTTTGCGGAAAAATCGCCGGGGAATGAATTGGCTATCAAGGTCGCGCTGCGTCACCTCACCTCCTATTCCTACGATCGCTCGGTGGCGATCGGGCCGCAGGTCATCCGCCTGCGGCCCGCGCCACATTGCCGGACCAGGGTGACGAGCTATTCGCTGAAGGTCTCGCCCGAGGCCCATTTCGAGAACTGGCAGCAGGACCCGCACGGCAATTGGCAGGCGCGCTGCGTCTTTCCGGACAAGGCCGACCATCTGCGCATCGAGGTCGATCTCGTCGCGGAAATGGCGACCTTCAATCCCTTCGACTTCTTCATCGAGCCCTACGCCGAGACCTTTCCGTTCCGCTACGAGGCCAATCTCGCCGCCGAACTTGCGCCCTATCTCGAGCTCGAGCCCTGCGGGCCGGCGCTCGACGCCTATGTCGCGGGCGTCTCGCGCGCGCCGAAGCAACTCGCCAGTTTCCTGGTCGATCTCAACCTCCAGCTTCACAGGGACATCCGCTACGTCATCCGTATGGAGCCGGGCGTGCAGGCGCCCGACGAGACGCTGGCGCTGCGCTCGGGCTCTTGCCGCGATTCCGCCTGGGCGCTCGTGCAGATCCTGCGTCGTCTCGGCCTCGCGGCGCGTTTCGTCTCGGGCTATCTCATCCAGCTCAAGCCCGATCTCACGACGATCGAGGGTCCGCAGGGCGCAGATCACGATTTCACCGACCTGCACGCATGGGCGGAAGTCTACGTGCCCGGCGCCGGCTGGATCGGTCTCGACGCAACCTCGGGGCTGCTCTGCGCCGAAGGCCATCTGCCGCTGGCGGCCACGCCGCATTACCGCTCGGCCGCGCCCATCGAAGGCATGGTCGATTTCGCGCAGACGACATTTCATTTCGAGATGCATGTGGACCGCATCGACGAGGCGCCGCGCATCACGCGGCCTTTCGACGACGCCGACTGGTCGCGGCTCGATGCGCTGGGCGAGAGGGTCGACGCGGATCTCCGCGCCAACGACGTGCGCCTCACCATGGGCGGCGAGCCGACGTTCGTGTCCATCGACGATTTCCAGTCCGACGAATGGAACACCGGCGCGGTCGGGCCGACGAAGAAAGGCCTCGCCGACAGGCTCATCCGGCGCTTGCGCGAAAAATTCGCGCCGGGCGGCCTGCTGCACTACGGGCAGGGCAAGTGGTACCCGGGCGAAAGCCTGCCGCGCTGGGCGCTCGCCCTCTACTGGCGCAAGGACGGCGTTCCGATCTGGCGCGACGCCGATCTGATCGCGCCGATCGAAAACCCGCCGCCCGCGACCGTCGAGATGGCCGGCGTCGTCGCCTGCAAGGTGGCGGACGAGCTTGGCGTCGGCGCCGATTTCGTCGTGCCGGCCTATGAGGACGAGGACTACTGGACAAGGAAACTTGCCGAGCTGCCGGCCAACGTCACGACGGAGGATTCGAAGCTCGACGACATCGAGGCGCGCGAGCGCATGAAGCGCACGTTTGGTCGTGGGCTCGACAGCCCGTCCGGCTTCGTCCTGCCGATCCAGCGCTGGAACGCCGAGGCCAGGGGCCGTCGCTGGCGCTCGGAAAAGTGGAAGCTGCGCAAGGACAAGTTCTACCTCGCGCCGGGCGACTCGCCGGTCGGCTTTCGCCTGCCGCTGTCGTCGCTGCCCTGGGTTCCGCCCTCGGCTTACCCCTATATTCACGCACAGGACCCGCTGGAGCCGCGCCAGCCCTTGCCGGCCGGCTTTCAGCCCGTACAGGCGTTCGCCGCGCAGGAACCCGGGGCCGCGCAGCAGGATCAGATCGAACAGGTTGCGGTGGAAGGCGCCGTCCGCACCGCGCTCACCATCGAGCCGCGCGACGGCGCGCTCTGCGTCTTCATGCCGCCGGTCGAAAAGATCGACGACTATCTCGAACTGGTCGAGACGGTCGAGCAATGCGCGCGCGCTCTCGGCGCGAAAGTGCACATCGAGGGTTATCCGCCGCCCTTCGATCCCCGCATCGACGTTATCAAGGCGACGCCCGATCCCGGCGTCATCGAGGTCAACATTCATCCCGCGACAAGCTGGCGCGAGGCGGTGGATGCGACCGTCACGCTCTACAACGAAGCGCGCGAATGCCGGCTCGGCGCCGACAAGTTCATGATCGACGGCCGCCACACCGGCACGGGCGGCGGCGCGCATGTGGTGATCGGCGGCTCCTCGCCCGGCGACTCGCCCTTCCTCCGGCGGCCCGATCTCCTGAAAAGCGTGATCCTGTACTGGCAGCGCCATCCCTCGCTGTCCTACCTGTTCTCGGGCCTGTTCATCGGCCCGACCAGCCAGGCGCCGCGCGTCGACGAGGCGCGGCACGACACGCTCTACGAGCTGGAGATCGCGCTCGGCCAGACGCCGGCGCCGGGAGACGGCGTTCCGCCGCCGCCCTGGCTCGTCGATCGCCTCTATCGCAACCTGCTGACCGATGTGACGGGCAATACGCATCGCGCGGAAATCTGCATCGACAAGCTCTATTCGCCGGATTCGTCTTCCGGTCGCCTCGGCCTCATCGAATTCCGCGCCTTCGAAATGCCGCCGGACGCGCGCATGTCGCTCGCCCAGCAGCTCCTGATCCGCGCCCTCGTCTCCATGTTCTGGCGCGAGCCGCAGCAGGGCGGCCTCGTGCGCTGGGGAACCGCGCTGCACGACCGGTTCATGCTGCCGCATTTCCTCTGGGCGGATTTCCTCTCGGTGCTCGCGGACCTGCGCGCGTCGGGCTACGATTTCGATCCGACCTGGTACGAGGCGCAGCGCGAATTCCGCTTCCCCGTCTACGGCGCGGTCGACCACGGCGGCGTGAAGCTCGAATTGCGGCAGGCGCTCGAGCCCTGGCATGTGCTCGGCGAAATGGGCGCCGCGGGCGGCACGGTGCGCTATGTCGACTCGTCCGTCGAGCGCCTGCAGGCCAAGGCCTCGGGCTTCGTCCCCGGCCGCCACGCCATCGTCTGCAACGGCCGTCGCCTGCCGATGACCGACACGGGCGTTTCGGGCGAGGCGGTCGCGGGCGTGCGTTTCAAGGCCTGGCGGCCGGCCGAGGGCCTGCATCCGACGATCGCGGCGCAGGCGCCGCTGACCTTCGACATCTACGATCTCTGGAACGGGCGTTCGCTCGGCGGCTGCGTCTATCACGTCGCCCATCCCGGCGGCCGCAACTACGAGACCTATCCCGTCAATTCCTACGAGGCCGAGGCCAGGCGCCTCGCGCGCTTCCAGGATTTCGGCCATACGCCGGGCAAGAGCGCGCCGCCGCCGGTCGAAGCGACGGGCGAATTCCCGCTGACGCTGGATTTGCGGCGCGGCGTGTGTTCGTAAGGCCGGAGAGCAAGCGAATCTTAACCATAACCGGGCATTCATGGTTAACCGAACCTGAAACCCCGGGATTAAGCACATGCGTGCGATCAGCGTCGCGATTCTCAGCACGGCTCTTCTGGCCGGAGGTTGCGCGAAAAAGGCCGACGACATTCAGGCCACTTACCAGGATCCGCGCCGCTTCGACGCCTACCTCTGCCACCAGTTGCGCGACGAGGCCGAGCGCACGGCGCGCGCCGCCGGCGAGGCCTACGACGAGCAGAATTCAAAAAGTTCGATCGCAGGCGTCGTCACCGTGCCGAAATCCTGGTTCCGAACGGGCGACTCGAGCGACGTCGTCGTGGCGCGGGCCAAGGGCGACATGCAGGCGATCGAAGCGGCGAGCCAGCGGAAAAATTGCGGCGCGCTGTTCCGTTCGGGAACCCAAGGCGCGCCGCCGCAGTTTACAGGCGCGAAGCCCATGGTCGCCGGACCCGGCGCGGCGAAATCCATTTACAATTCGCCGCGGATCTGATGCCGACGCCGGGCGACCGGAGGAGCTGATGAGCGACGCAAACGCCATAGCCGAGGCGCGCGCCCGGCTGCTTGCGGCCGGCGCCGACCAGGGAGATCTCGCCTGGTTCGAGGGTCTCGGCTGGAATGACGCCAAAGTGCCGCAAGTCGGCGCCGACGCCGACCTCGACGACCTTCGGCGTCGCGAGGAAAAGCTCAACGCCTCGGTCGCCCACCTTTCCTTCGCCGAACGCGCCGCCTCGCCTGAGGGCAAGCTTGCGGCCGCCATCGGCGCCCGCATCGCCGACTGGACCGACCGGGACGACAACGAGGATTGACCGCCGCGACGTGAAATGACGCAGCGTCCTCAATATTTTATCCAAGCGCCGTAACGAAGTCGCAGGGATTGGCCTGTAGTTTTCCCTGATCGACCCAGGGCCGCCTGGCTGGGCCGTCGCGGTTGAGGACATCTGATGAGGGCTCGTATTGCACGGTTCTTGCGCTGCCAGTCCGGCGCGTCGGCGACCGAATATGGCCTTCTCGCGATGGGCATGGCGGCCTTTATCGTCGCCGCCTCCAAGATGGTCGGCACCGCTCTGAACGTGGTTTTGAGCAAGCTGAACAATACGACCTGAACGGCGCGCGCCGCGCATTGTCGCGAGCGTGGTGAATTTACCGTCAAAGCGGAAAATCCGGAAGATTTGGCGCGATCGCCCTATAGCTGTTGGCGAGGGTCGCGCACGCGCGCGCGCCGGAACGAGATTCGCCGCATGTATTTCCTGTTCGCTCGAGGCGTGGGGCGTAACGCGCTCGACCGGGACGCAAGATGAGGCTGCTCGCAGTCCATCGGCTGCACCATCGCAAGGGCGGCGCCGAGGGCGTCCACCTCGACCACCTCGCGCTGTTTCGCGAGCGGGGATGGGACTGCGCGGAATTCGCGATGGACCATCCCGACAACGAGCCGTCCGACTGGAGCGACTATTTCCCCGAGCGGTTCGAGCCGCCATCGGGCGTCGCCGGGCTCGCTGCGTTGCCGCGCTTCTTTCATTCGGGCGAAGCGCGCGGAAAATTCACGCGCCTGCTCGACGATTTCCGTCCCGACATCATTCACGCGCACGGCGTCTATCATCACCTGACGAACGCCATTCTGAAGCCCGCGCGCGAACGCGGGATCTCCATCGTCTACACGTTGCACGACTACAAGCTGATCTGCCCCGCCTATCACTTCTACACCGAGCGTCTCGGCGTCTGCGAGCAATGTCGCGGCGGACGTCAATGGCGCTGCCTCGTCAACCGCTGCACGCACGGCTCGCTCGCCATGGACGCGCTCTATGCGCTCGACGGCTTCGTGCAATGGCGCATCGGCGCCTTGCGCGATACGGTGTCGCGCTTCGTCGGGCCGGCGCGCTTCATCGTCGACAAATTCGCCGAGCACGGCTTCGCGCCGGAGAAGCTGCGCTACATTCCAAACTTCTTCGAGAGCGCCGAGGACGCGGCCGTCGATCCGGCGGGCGTCGCCGCCCTGCGTGAAAGATACGGACGCCATGTTCTGTTCTTCGGTCGCCTGTCGGCGGAGAAGGGCGTGGACCTTCTGATCGACGCCTGCGCCGCCGCAAACGTCCCGCTCGTCGTCGTCGGCGACGGGCCGAAGCGCGACGAGTTGCAGGCGCGGGCCTCTGCGCGCGGCGGCGTCTGCGCTTTTCCCGGCCATCTCAAGGGCGCGGCGCTGTGGGCGCATGTCGAGGCGGCAAGTCTCGTCGCGCTGCCGTCGGTCTGGTACGAAATTGCGCCGAAGAGCATTCTGGAAGCGCAGGCGCGCGGCAAGCCCGCGCTGGTCACGGCCATTGGCGGCCTGCCGGAAATGGTGGAGGACGGCGCGACCGGGTTTTTGGCGGCGCCGTCCGATCCCGCCTCGCTTCATGACGCCTTGCGCCGCGCCTTCGCCATGGACGATGCGGCGCTCGCCGCGATGGGCGCGCTGGCGCGCCGGCGGGCGATGACGACCTTCACGCGCGAGCGTTACTATCGCGAGATGACCGCGCTCTACGCAGAACTGTCGCCGGACATCGCGTCATACCTCGCGCGCGAGGCGCAGCCGCGATGATCCGCGACTTCGCCGCGACGTCGACCGCAGACCGGTGCGAGACCTGCATCGTCGGTTCGGGGCCGGCCGGCATCACGCTGGCGCTGGAGCTCGCCGCGCGCGGACGCCCGTCGATGCTGCTCGAGTCCGGCGACGAAAGGGCAGGGTCGGCGCAGGACCTGTCCGCGGCCGAGATTGTCGATCCCGCCGTGCACGACGACATGAGCATCGCCGTCGCCCGCCGGTTCGGCGGCGCGTCCAATCTCTGGGGCGGGCGGTGCATGCCGCTCGACGCCTGCGATTTCGAGCCGCGCCCGTATGCGCGCGATACGCGCTGGCCCATCTCCTTCGCCGACATTGCGCCGTACTACGCCGCCGCGTGCCGCTATGCGGTCTGCGGCCTGCCAGTGTTCGAGGCGCTGATGCCGGGCGTGCGCGCCGTCGACGACGATTTCGCCTACGAGTCGATCGAGCGGGCGAGCAATTCGCCAAGAATGCAGAAGGCGCACGCGCGCGCCCTCGCCGCATCGCCGCTCGTCGATGTCAGGCTCGCCGCGACAGTCGTCGATCTCGAGCTTGCCGAAACAGGCGCGGTTGCGGCGGCCATTGTCGTCGGGCGCGACGGCGAGCGTCGCCGCGTCGTCGCGGATCGCTTCGTCATCGCCGCGGGCGGTCTTGAGTCGACGCGATTGCTGATGATCGCGCAGCGCGCGCGACCCGACATGTTCGGCGGCCGCGGCGGACCGCTCGGCCGCTTCTACATGGGCCACATCATCGGCGAGATCGCCGACATCTTCTTTCTCGACGATCGCTTCGACGACGGCTTCGACCTGCTGCGCGACGGCGCCGGCTCCTATACGCGACGCCGGTTCACGCCGAGCCTGAACCTGCAAAAGACAGAAGGATTGCCCAACGCCAGCTTCTGGCCGATCGTGCCGCCCATCGCCGATCCGCGGCACCGCTCGGGCGCCCTGTCGGCCGTCGCGCTGGCGCTGTCGACGCCGGTGCTGAAGAACCTGCTGCTGCCGGAAGCGATCCGCATTCGTCATGTCGGGCCGCACGTCGACTGGCCGCCGCATCTGCGCAACGTTCTGTCGGACACGCCGCGCATGGCCGCTTTCCTTCTGCGCTTCGTCTATCGCCGCTACATCGCGGCCGAACGCATTCCCGGCTATTTCATCCGCAATCGTTCGATGCGCTACGGCCTGTCCTACCATTGCGAACAAAGCCCGCGCGCCGACAGCCGCGTGACGCTCTCCGACAGCGCGGACCGGCTGGGCGCGCCGCGCCTGCGCATCGACCTGCGTTTTTCGCGAGAGGATGCGGAAGGGGTCGTGCGCACGCACGAGCGCCTTGCGCGCTGGCTGCAGGAGTCGAGGATCGCGGAAGTCCACTATCGCCAGCCGCATGCGGAAAACGTCGACGCCGTCGTTGCGCGCATGTCGCACGGCACGCATCAGATCGGCACGGCGCGCATGGGCGCGACGCGGACCGACGGCGTGGTGGACGGCGACCTGCGTTGCTTCGATGCGCCCAACCTCTTTGTCGCGAGTTCCGCCGTCTTCCCGACCTCGGGCCAGGCCAATCCGACGCTGTCGATCATCGCTTTCGCGGCACGGCTTGCGGAGCATCTGGCGCACGAGAGCGATCGCCGGACGTCTCTCAGGCCGGAGAGCGCGCATGCGACGTGACGTACGAGATCATCTCGTCATACCGATCGACCGCTACGTCCAGCACGAAGTCGCGTGCGCGCGTCTGGCGCGGCGCAGGATCGCCCGCCGACTGCAGCGCCGCATCAATGGCGCTGGCGAGCGCCTCGGCGTCGTCGACGGGAACCACGGCGCCGAGATCCGGCGAATTGATAATTTCCTGCGGGCCGCCGCAGGCGGTGACGATGCAGGGAAGGCCGCACGCCAGCGCCTCGACGCAGGCCAGACCAAAGGTTTCCTTGAACGACGACAGAACGAAGCAGCGCGCCCGCACAAGGTCCGCCGACACGTCGTAGGAAAAGCCCGGCAGCTCGACCTTGTTCTCGAGGCCGAGTTCGCTGCGCAGCGTCATCAAGGCGTCGCGCATCGGCCCTTCGCCGAGAATGCGCAGGCGCGCGCCGGGCGTCTTCACTCTTGCGAAAGCGTGGAGCAGGCCAACGAAATTCTTGTCGGGCGCCAGCCGGCCGATTGCGACGACGACAGGCGCGCGTGCGGCAATTTCGGCCGCGGACCGGTCGGGCGGAAAGGGATCGGGCGCCGCCGGGTTGAATATCCTTGCGACCCGTTCGGGCGCAACGCCGAAGCGCGCGATGAGATCGGATCGCAGGCTGTCCGAAACGGCGATCGTCCGCGCCGTTGCTGTCGAGAGCAGCCGGGTCAGGCGATAACCGATATTGCTCAGCCGTTCGCGCTCGTTCTCGTAGAAGCCGTGATAGCTGATGATGGCGCGATCGCGTCGGCTCGCGAGCGCAGCGGCGGCCGTGTGCTTGAGGTTCGACACCGAAATTGCGGACAGGCTCGCATGCGGTTTGCGACGACGCAGATGACCGGCAAGCGCCAGCGTCGCGGCGGCGTGCCCTCTCGGCAGAACGACGAGCCGCGCCGCATCGCCGAGAAAGCGGAGGTTTTCCTTGGCTTCGAAATCTACGACGAAATCGACCTCGTCGCCGCGTCTGGCGAAACCGGCGGCAAGTCGCGCCCACACGCGTTCCGCGCCGCCGCCGACCAGCGCATGCGTGTAGAACATCAGTCTGCGGGACGCCATGGGTCGAATCGTGCGCAATCGTCAAACATCAATGTTGTAGGCGATCGGCGCCGCGTTTGGAAACGGGCGTCATGACGACGGTCCGGCTGCTCTTGCCGCGGGCCGATGCGCGCCGCTGGCATCTTGCCTTGCGCGCGCGCCTGGAGAGCGCAGGATTGCGCGTGACCGTGGAGGAAGCGCGAAGCGCGCCGCAGCCGCTGGCGATGCGCCTCTGCGAAGAACTCGAACGCCTGATCTATGGCGCGCGCGGCTCCGGTCTGTGCGAACGCGTCGATGCGCCTTTCGCGGAAACGGTGGCGGACGGCGCCGCGACCACTCTCGATCTGAGCGGCGCGCCGGCGCCGGCCAAAGGCGCGATCGCGCCGCTCTACGACGGCGAGCCGGGCGATGCGGCGCGCGACGCCGCCTTGCTTGACGGCCGCATGCCGCGCCTCGCGCTTGCGCGCGAAAGCGACGGCAGGTTCGAGATACTCGCCGAAGGCCTGCCGGCGCATGAGAGGCCCTGGTCGCTGCGCGCCGGGCGCGAGGCGATCGCCGCGCGCATTCTCGTGCTGGCGCCGCTTGCGCTGCGGGACAACGCGCGAAGCGATGCGCGGAGGACAAGGCCTGTCGCGCTGCCTCGCAAACCTCTGACATTCCTCGTCGCGTCGCTCGTCGGCCGCGCGCGCGCGCGCCTGGCGCGCCTGATCGCGCACGATCAGCATTGGCGCATTGGCTGGCGACCGCTGGGCGCCGAAGGCGGCGTCATGGCGCAACGCGCATGGGGAGAGGGCGCGTGGACCTGGCTCGCCGACGACCGGCAGCGCTATTACGCCGATCCCTTTCCCTTCGAACACGAAGGGCGACTGTATCTGTTCTGCGAGGAATATCCCTACGCGACAGGCAAGGCCGTCGTCTCGGTCGTTGCATTCGATCGTGAAGGATGGCCAGCGGCGCCGCGCGTCGTTCTGGAAGCCGATTGCCATCTCTCCTATCCCGTCGTTTTCCGGCATGACGGCGAAATCTGGATGATGCCGGAGTCCTCCGCCGGCCATCGTCTCGATCTCTATCGCGCGGAGCGCTTTCCCGATCGCTGGGTCCGCGACCGCACGCTGGTTGCGGGCGTCGCGATTTCCGACGCCACGCCCTTTGCGGCGGACGGCCGCTGGTGGCTGACTGCGACGGTTGCGGAGGAGGGCGGTTCGAGCTGGGACTGTCTCTCGCTTTACTCCGGCTCGAGCCCGGTCGGCCCGTGGACGCGCTGTGGCGATGCGCCTGTTCTGGTCGACGCCTCCTGCGCGCGTCCTGCCGGCCATGTTCAATCCATCGGCGGCGCGCTGTGGCGCCCGGCGCAGGATTGCGTCGGCGGCTATGGCGCTGGACTTGCGCTCTGCCGCATCGACAATGTCGGCGAGGACGGGTTCTCGCAGACCGTCGCCGCGCGCCTCGGGCCGCCGCCCGGCGCGCCGCCGGATGGCGTTCATACGCTCAACCTCGGCGGAGGATTCGAATTCATCGACGCTGTCGGGCCGCAAGGAAAACGCGCGCCGCAGGATACGGAGCGCGCGCCATGATGACGCGTCGCACGCTGCTCGCCGGCGCCGCCGCAACCGCGCTGACGCCGGTCGGCGCGAGCGAACGGGAGACGCTCGCCTCGGCCGCGCAACGCGCCGGCCTCGTCTTCGGCGCCTCCATCGATCGGGCGGCCTTCGACGATCCCGGCTATTTCGAGCTCTACCGGCGCGAAACGCAGATGTTCGTGACCGACGTCGCGTTGAAGTTCGACTGGCTCAGGCCGGCGCCCGACGTCTGGAATTTCGCGCCGGCCGACCGGATCGTCGCGGCCGCGAAGGCCGAAGGCAAACTCGTCCGGGGCCACACGCTGATCTGGAACGACAATGCGCCGGCCTGGCTGAAGAAACTGTCCTCGCGCGAAATCGAGCGCGTTTTCGACGAACACATCGACCGCGTCGTCGCGCGCTATGCCGGCGCGCTGCACTCCTGGGACGTCGTCAACGAGCCTTTCTGGCCCATGGACCGCAAGCCGGGCGGCTGGCGCGACGGGCCGTGGTTCGCCGCCATGGGGCCGTCCTACGTGGAGCGCGCCTTTCGCCGCGCGGCGGCCGTCGATCCCGGGGTCAAGCTCACCCTCAACGAAGCGCAATGCGACAACGACGGCGACTGGGGCCGCTCGATCCGGCCGCTGCTGCGCGGATTGGTGGACGGGCTTCTCGACAGGGGCGCGCCGCTGCACGCGGTCGGCCTGCAATCGCATCTGCAATCGGAATTTCCGCGCGACTATGCGGGCTTCGCCGAATACATGGAGGGCTTCGGCGCCAGAAAGCTCGAAATCTACATCAGCGAATTCGACGTCAACGATGCAGCCTTTTCCGACGATATCGGCGCGCGCGATGCTGCGGTCGCGACGCTTGCGCGCGATTTTCTGACCGCTGCCTTGGCCGTTCCCGCGGTCAAGCTGCTGGCGACCTGGCAATTGTCGGATCGCTATAGCTGGTACGCGAGCCTCCCGCGCAGGCGCACAATCGCCGCCGCGCGTGCGCCGAGGCCCCTGCCGTTCGATGTCGGCCTGCAGCCCAAGCCGTTGCGCCAGGCGATGATCGATACGCTGCGCGCCCGCCCCGCGAGCGCGAAAAAAGGATAGCCGAAACGGCCAAGCTTCTGATTTTGCTCAGGTCCGGCTTGCACGACGAATTCCCATCCTAAGCAATTCGTAACCATAAACCTTTAGATTTTGCCGGATTGGTTGGCCGCTTGATCGGCTGTCCACGGCAACGGTCGAGACGAGCGAAAGCGTAAGATTCGTATGGCCTCGCGGGCTGAAGGTTATGGATCGTTCGACCGGCCGTATCCCGCGGGCGGATACGGCGGCGCGCCTTCGATGGACATCGGCGAAATGTCCGGCGCCGTCTTCTCGCGCCTGCGTCTCCTGCTGCCCTGTCTTGCGCTGACGATCGGTCTGGCGCTCGCCTATGCGCTTTTCGCGCCCACGACCTACACCGCGACCATGTCGATCCTGATCGACCCGCGCGAGCGCGTGCCCGCCGGCATAGACGCCGCGCCGATGCCGCAGAACCCCGACGCGGCGCTGGTTGAAAGCCAGATGCGCGTGATGACGTCCATGCCGGTGCTTCTGAAGGTCGTGGACGAGCAACATCTCGCCGACGAGGCGCCGGGCCTGATCGGTTCGATCCTCGAAACATTGCGCGCGATCTCGGGCGGCGCGGCGCCCGGCGCCGACACGCGCCGGCAGGCGGCGGCCGAGCGCCTGGAAAAAGCCGTCGCGATGAAGCGCAGCGAGCGCAACTACGTCATCGACGTCGAGGTCAAGGGACGCACGCGCCAGAAGGCGATCGCCATCGCGCAGTCGCTCGCCGACGCCTATCTCGCCGCCAAGTCGCGGCTGACGGATGAAGTGTCGGACCGCGAGCGCGAACTGATCGACCGCAAGCTGCGCGACCTTCGGACCCGGGTCGAGGCCGCCGAGCGCAAGGCGCAGGAATATCGCGACAAGAACGAACTCGTCGTTTCCGACGGCCGCACGTCGCCCGAGCAGCGACTGAAGGACGCCAACAGCGCGCTCGTCGTCGCGCAGGGCAAGCGCGCCGATGTCGAGGCGCGCTACACGCAGATCAAGGCCGCCCTCGCCGCGGGCGTCGACGCGCAGACAGTCAACGACGACCTGCGCTCGCCCGTGATCGAAAAACTGCGCTCCGACTATGCCGCGCTCGCCCGCGACGAGGCCTATGCGCAGTCGGTGCTCGGCCCGCGTCACCCGAGCTACCTGACCATCCAGAAGCAAATGGAATCCACGCGCGCGCAAATTCGCGCGGAGCAGCAACGCATCGCGCAAGCGACCGAACGCGAGTTGAAATCCGCGCGCGAGGCGGAGCGGACCGCGGCAAGGCTCGTGAATTCCCTGGAATTGTCCACCAACAAGGTAGGGGACAAGCGCGTCGAGCTGAACGATCTCGACCGCGCCGCCGCGGCCCTGCGCACGTCCTACGAAAAGGCGTTGGCCGCCCGCGAGACGGTGCGGCGCGATCCGATTTCCGCGCCGCTCGCCATGTTGATCAGCCCGCCGTCGGCGCCGATGTCGCCGTCGAGCCCGAAAACTCTGCCGGCCCTCATCATCGCCTTCGTCGCGGGCGTCAATCTGTGGATAGCCGTGGCGCTCGGCGCGGAATATCGCCTGCGCCGCCGCGAAAACGCCGCCGCCTTGCCTGCCAGAGGGACAATGCGTCCCGCTTCTCTCGGCGCCGCTGCGACGAAGGAAAGAATCCGGCCCGCACGCCAGCGCGCGGAGCATGAAATACCGGAACTGCCCTTGCGTGGAGCCATGCCGCGCGCGGGTCCCGCCGCCGTGGCGCCCGCGATGAGGAGCGCCGGTCCCTATCGCGCCGAAATCGATGCGCTCTTCGATAGCCTGCTCGATGCGCTCGGCGCCTCGGGCAGAACGCCGTTTGTTCTGGTCGGCGGCGCGGCCTCGGGCAGCGGCGCGTCCACTATCGCCCTGTCGCTCGCGCACGCCGCCTGCAATCGCGGCCTGCGCACGCTCCTCATGGATCGTTGCGAACGCACGGCGACGCTGTCGAGCTTCGGCGAAGATTTTGAACGCGCCTATCTCCGGCGCGGCGGCCCGCCCCTGCGCGTGCTCCGCAAGGACCGTGAGGGCGAAATCCTCCTGCAACCGCCGGATGGCGAGGACGACGCAAGCGCGGCGTCGGACGACGACGGCTTCGACCTGATCCTCGTCGACGCCGGCCAGTTTCGCTCCGCCGCGCGCCTCGCTCGCGAATTCCGCACGATCGACGCCATGATCGCCGTCGCGCGCAATGGCAGCGATGTCCGGCGCGTGGAGGACGAACTCGAGCGGTTCGGCCTGTCCGACCTCTGCGTGGCGCTCGCATTCAACGAAGCGCGCGGCAGGAGCGCGCGATGATCGCGACCGCGAGCGCACGCTCGTCTCTCGACCGCGCCGCCGACGCGCTGACCATCCTGACGGCGCTTCTTCTGTTCGGCGTCTCATCGATGACGCTGTCTGCGCTTGGCGTCGCATACGATCAGGCCGGCGGCAGTTTCCTCCAGAAATTCCACCCCTCGACCTACATGGCCTGCCTCGCGCTCGTTGTGCGTTTTCTCGCGCGGCCCAATCCGTTCGGCTGGCTGGCGATGCTGACCGGGCGCTTCCCCGGCGCCGCCTATTTCACCGCGACCTGGATCGTCATGATCGTCTTCGCGGGCGTTGTGCAGCAGGCGCCGATCTCGCCGATCATCGATTCCTTCCTGTGCAGCGTCGCATTCCTCGTTCTCCTGGCGGACGCCGACGAGCGCACGCGGGCGACGCTGCGGCTTGCGCTTCACGCGTTCATGCTGGTCAACGCCTGCGTCGGCGTCTTCGAATTCGTCACGCAGGCCCGACTGACGCCGTTCGTCGCTGGCGGCAAGATCATTCTGCACGATTATCGGTCCACCGCCCTCCTCGGGCACCCCTTGGTCAATGCGAGCGCGGCGGCGGCCTACGCGCTCATGCTGATCTACGGCGCCGATCGCGCCGTCAGCCGGCCGTTGCGGCTCGTCCTCGTTGCGGCGCAGGCCGCCGGCCTCGTGGCCTTCGGCGGTCGCACCGCAATCGTGCTTTGCGCGGTGCTCGGCGTCTTGCGTATCTTGCGCCCGGGCCTCGATGTGATGAGCGGCCGCCGCGTCGACATGCGCGCCGCGCTTGTTGCCGCGCTGTCGGCGCCGGCGGCGCTCGCCGCGCTTTTCGTCCTCGCGCAGCGTGGAACGTTCGATGGCCTGGTCGAACGCTTCCTGGACGACAAGGGGTCGTCCGACGCGCGCGTCCTGATCTTTCAGCTCTTCGACTACTTCACTTTCGACGAACTGCTCTTCGGCCCCGATCAGCAGCGCCTGAACACGATCCAGAATACGCTCGGCATCGAATATGGCATCGAAAGCTCCTGGTTTGGCTTTCTGTTCGGCTATGGCGCGCTGATGACCTTCTTCTTCATCGTGGCCTTCGCCGCGCTGATGTGGGAGTGCTGGCGGCGCTGCAAGCCGGGCGCCTGGGCGCTGTTTGTCTACATCCTCGCGCAATTGAGTTCGGCGGCCGGCGTTTCCGTCAAGACGCTCGTGTTCAACCAGTTCGTTGTTCTCCTGCTCGCCTTCTTCTGCCGCTGGAGCGAAGAGGCGCCCCGGCACTATCGTATGCGCGCGACTTATCGGCTCGCGTCGGAGCGGCCATGATGGCGCGCTCGCTCGTCCGAAACACCTTGCTGTATCTGCCGGCTCAGGTGCTTGGGCCTTTCGTGCAATTCGCCGTCATTATCGCCTGGACGCATCTGCTCGATCCCGCAGCCTTCGGCGTCGTTACCTTCGTCATCGCCGCACAGGAACTGACCGCGCTCGTCGGCCTGGTCTGGTGGTCGCTCTACGTGTTGCGGTTCCGTCAGCGCTACGAAGGCGCCGACGACCAACGCTTTCGCGCCATGGACGTCCGCGTCGCGCTTTACGGCTCCGTGACGCAGATCGCATTCGCGCCCCTTTGTCTGTTGTCGGTCGGCGTTGTCGCCGATCCCGTGACGACGATTGCGGCCGCGGCTTACCTCGTCACGCGGCTGCTCGTCGCTCACTACAGCGAATGGGCGCGCTCGCAGCATCGCATCCGGGCCTATACGGCGGCGCAGTTCTCCGGACCGATCCTCGGCGCCGGCCTCTCCGTCGTCGCCTTGCTGTACATAGCGGCGACGCCCGCCGTCGTGTTCTTCACCATGGCGCTCGGGCAAGCCGCGGGCGCTGCGGCCGTCATGGCGGCGCTCGGCGTGCGGCCGCGCATCGGGCGCTTCGACCGCGCCATTTTCAGGGAGGCGCGTCGTTACGGCGCTCCCCTCATTCTGTCGGGTCTTTTCGCCTGGGCGGCGATCAACGGCATTCGCGTTCTCGTGCAGGCGGGCGCGGGCGTCGTCGGCCTCGGCCTTCTCTCGGCGGGATGGGGGCTTGGCCAGCGCGTCGCCAATTTCATCGCCATGATCTGCACGGCCGCCGCTTTCCCGCTCGCCGTCGATCGCATAGAGGCCGGCGACCGTCGCGGCGCGCTCGAGCAGGTCGCTCTCAACGGCACGCTCATGCTCGCCCTCCTTGCGCCGGCGACCGTCGGCGTCGCGGTTCTCGCCGCGCCGCTCGTCGATCTCCTGATCGCGCCCGACTACAGAACCGTCACGACCTTCGTTCTTCCCATTTCCGCGGCGGCGGGCGCCATTCGCACCTACAAGACGCACACGGCCGATCAGGCCGGCTTGCTGCTCGAGCGCACGCGCGCCCTGACAGTCTCCAATTTCGCTGACGCCGCGACGACATTGCTCTGCGCCAGCATCGGGCTCGTCTATGGCGGCATCGAGGGCGCGGCGGTCGGATGCGTCGTGGGAACGCTGCTCGCCGCGCTGGGCGCGCTGGTCTACGCTGCGCGTTGGCTGGAGCTGCCGATCGATTTCCAAGCTTACCTGCGCATCCTCGCCGCCGTCTGCGCAATGTTTGCGGGCCTGATGCTGACGCCTACGCCGCACAGCCTGCCCGGCGTGGTCGCCAAGATAATGCTCGGGGCCGTGTGCTACGGCGCGGTCCTGCTTGCGCTGTTTCCCGCCGTCAGCGGTTCGCTCGTCACGCGACTTTCGGCGCGCCTGCGCTGATCAATCCTGCCGGGACGATACGCTCCCCGCGGCCGCAAGATTGTCGACCGGCTGTGCGCTGAAGACGAGCGGCAGGCGACGCATCGCGATCAGGACGAAAACTTCCGCGCACCGCCAGTAGCGCGGGGCGAGACGCAAGGGATCGGACGTCAGGCGCCAGCCCCATTCCATGCCGAGACTTTGTACCCAGCGCGGCGCGCGCTTGACTGCGCCCGCAATGAAGTCCAGCGCCGCGCCGACGCAGAGAAAGCCGACGCCCGCGCAGCGCTTCTTCAGCGCGTCGGCCACCAATTCCTGCTTCGGCGCCCCAAGGCAGATGAAGCACAGGCGCGCGCCCGAGGCGCGCACACGGCCCGCCAGATCGTCCATCGCGGCTGCATTTTCAGGCGCAATGATCGAGGCGTCGGCGCCAGCGACGTTCAGGCCGGGGAAGCGTTCCCGCAGCGCCGCGATCGCGCGCTTCTGCACGTGTTCCTGCGGCCCGACGATGAAAATCGGAATCCCCGTCGCCGCAACCCTTTCGCACAACGGCAGGACGAGGTCGGCGCCCGTCGTGCGCTCGAGCGCCACGCCCTGTTTGCGGAAATACCAGACGATCGGCCAGCCGTCGGCCGAGACGAGATCGGCGCGTTCGTAGCAACCCCGAAACTCTGCGCTCCCGCGCAACTTGACGACGTGATCGAGATTGAGGGTAAACAATGTGAACGAGCATCGAGTGGCGAGCTGCGTCAAGACCGCGTCCAGCGCCTGCTGCGGCGTGAACAGATTGACGCGCACGGCGCTCATGGCCGCTCGCTATATTTTGTGGCGCGCAAGCGTGCTGCGATCTGCAGATCGGCGAGGCGCGACAGACCCCGCGCGACGGAAAGCGGCGTTGGCCTGCCGCCCGGAGCGCCGGCAATGGAGGCCAGCCTGGCGAGCGCGCTCGCGAGCGTCGTGATCGCCTCCTCGCCTCGCCCCATGCGGCCGAGCATTGCGATTTCGGCCGGCGAGAATGCCGATGTGGTTGGCGTCTGCGGCGCAACGCGACAAAGCGCAATCATCCAGGCCGCCCGGCGCGCGAGCAGGGCGATGATCGCGACGCGGCGGACGATGTCGGCCACGCCGGCGAGAGAGGCGTCGAGAAGATCGGTTTGCGCTTTCGCGGCATGGGTCGTCATCGCTGCGCGCTCATCCCTCTCGTCAACTCGCGGCATGTTGCGGAGCCGGGGCGACGCCGATCAGGGCGCGCAGCCGGCGCTGCAGGAGAACGCGGCGGCGGTGCATCGCCCACGCCATGCCGCGTCCGACCGTCGAATTGCGTCGATAGTGCGCGGCGTGAGAGGCGCGGCCGTCGCACGCGAGCTTTTCCGGATCTCGATAGAAGCCGGCAATCTTGTAGGCGCCCATGCCCGGCGTCGCCAGCCATTGCGGAACGTAGACCTTGCACAGGCGCTCGGCGTCAGTGAAGGCGCGGCTCAACCCGTCGCCGACTGCGGGACAACTCGTGCGAAACGCGTCGCCGATGAGCACGACGCCCGGGCGGTCGACGCCATCGACCTCGTAGAGGTCGACAGGCCGCGCCAGCGCCTTGCTGGTGATCTCGAAATCGCCGAGCGCGGCTCCGAGCCCGGGCAGGGCGGTGAGAATCGCCTGTTTCGGATCGCTCCTCAGCGCGGCGAAGATCGGGTCCTGCATGTCGCGATAGAGGAACAGATTGGCCCGAGTTCCCGTCGGAAAGGGGAATATGCTGAGATAGTCGATGCCGTCGCGCGGCGCGTCGCCATAGACGGTGAGCGTCTCGAACTCGAAGCCCGCCCGCCCGACCGCTCGCAGGTCGAAAGCGACGCTGACCGAATGATCCTTGTGCAGCACGCGCCTGACGTAGCCGAGCTTCGCGCGCAATGCCTCGCCGCCGCCGGTGGCGAGAATGACCAGTCGCGCCTCGATTGTCTCGCCGCTCGAGAGTTCGACGCGCTGCCTGTCGTCGGTCGCTTCGATATTGGCGACCCGTCCGACGATGCGGGCGACCGACGATGGCGTCGCGCGGCGCATCGCATTGACGAGATCTTCGTACGGCAGGTTGTATTCGCACGAACCGTGGCGATCGAGCACGCGCCCGCGCCGCATGTTGACGACATTGTTGGAGCGCACGCCCGCGCTCACGAGCGCGTCGAACAGGCCCAGGCGGCGCATGAGACCGATCTGGTCGCCCGCGACCTTGTCGGCCTTGAAGTCGGGCGGACAAACCTCGTGCAGATCGATTATCGCCGCATTCACGCCGCCAGAGCCGAGAGCGCAGGCGGCGGCCGTCCCTGCGGCGCCGCCGCCGACGATGACCACATCGAACGAACGCGACGCCGGCGCAGGCGCTCGAATGGACCCACTCATGACGCAAACTCCCGTCCCGCGACACCAGACACGCGGGCCAAGATTGATCTCGTCGGCTTTATTCGCGCAAATCAATTCAAAATTAATAGTTATTTTACGAACGGATTGTCGGAGGGCGTTCAGCGGCGCTTAATGCGAATGCCCGAATTTGCGGGCGTCAATCGAGTTCCGCGCGGATATTTCTGCGTCGGCGGGTTCGGTTCGCCGCGGCGGAGTTAACCATGACGATCCTCGAAGCCCGTCACGACGGGCCCTTCGACGTCGATGTCTTTACAAATCTGGACGCCGTGCGCGACGACTGGGCGGCGCTCGAGTCGACGGGCGAATGCACGCCCTTCCAGACGCGCGCGTGGCTCGAGCCATGGTACGAGATCGTCGCGCCTCATTTCGGCGCCGCCCCGCTGATCGTGCGTGTGCGCGAGCGTTACTCCGGCCTTCCCATGATGCTGCTGCCGCTCGTGAAGCGACGCGATGGCGGCATCACGCTCGTCGAATTCGCCGACCTCGGCGTCAGCGACTATCAAGCGCCGCTTCTCGCGCCGCAGAGCGACGCCATGCATGCGCATGCCTCGGCGCTCTGGCCGAAGATCCAGGCGGCGCTGCGTCCGGCGGATCTCTTTCGCTTCGAGAAGGTGCCGGCCCTCGTCGGCGGCTTGCGTAATCCGCTCCAGGACATAGCGCGTCGCCGCATGAACTTTTCGTCCTGGGACGTCGCCTTGCCGGCCGATCGCGTCAAATTCGATGCGACGCTGCCCGATCGCTCATTCCTGCGCGAACTCGCGCGCAAGGGCCGTCGCATTGCGGGCCGCGGGCAGGCGATTTTCGCTGAAGCGACAAAGCCGGAAGATCTGCGTCGCGCTTTCGACGCTCTGTGCGCGCAGCGCGCCGCGCGCTTCGCCGAGCTTGGACGCGACAATATCCTGCAAGGCGAGCCCTTTCGCGAATTCTACGAAAAGGTTGCGCTCGCGCCGCGGGATCGCGTCGCGCGTCTCTTCACCCTGTCGGTCGACGACGAGATCGTCGCCACCATCTTCGGCCTCGAGCGCATGGGCCGTTTCTGCATGATCATGTCGACCATTGGCGATGCGCGCTGGAAAAGCGCGTCCCCTGGCAATGTCGCGATGGATCGTCTGGTTTCGCAACTGATCGGCGAAGGCGCCGGCGTGCTCGACTTCACCATTGGCGACGAAGCCTACAAGCGCAGCTTCGGCGCGATGCAACGCCCGCTCAATGCCGGCGTCCTGACGCTGTCCTGGCGCGGCTCGCCGCAACTGGTCGCCGATTTCGCCAGGAAGATACGCGGCCGGCGCGATCTTGCGCCCGCGGGCGCAAATTCTCCGCGCGAGCGCTAGAGCATCAACTGCATGGCTGGCGCCAAAGGATAGCGTGGCGGCGGCGCTTGCCGTTCGCGTTCAATGCATGGACAGTGCGGTCCCCTTCAATGAGCCGCCCTGGAATATGCCGCACGCTGACACTGACCCGCGCTATGCGCCGGACGGCGCCTACGCCAATCTCCGCCTCGGCGTCTCGCTGGTTACGGCCACGCTGCTGGCCGCCGGCATGTGGTCCATTGTCGTCGTCATGCCGAAAGTGCAGGTCGAGTTCGGCGTCGCGCGCGCGGCCGCGTCAATGCCCTACACGCTCACCATGGTTGGTTTCGCCGGCGGCGCCATGGTTCTCGGCCGCTGGGCCGATCGGATCGGCATTGTCGTTCCGCTCGGCGTTTCGGCGATCATGCTCGGGCTTGGTTTCCTGATCGCGGGTCTGTCGCCGAGCATCGAAATCTTCGCGGCGGCGCACATCTTCATCGGCTTAGGCGCGGCCGTCGGCTTCGGTCCGCTGATCGCGGATATTTCGCACTGGTTCGTGCGGCGGCTGGGCCTCGCGGTCGTCGTCGTGGCGTCCGGCAATTATGTCGGCGGCGCCATCTGGCCGCTTGTCCTCAACCAGACCGTGCCGGCCTATGGCTGGCGCGCCAGCTATATCGCCATCGGACTGGTCGTCGCGGCGGTCGTGCTGCCGCTGTCGCTGGCCCTGCGCCGCCGCCCGGCCGAACACACGATCGAGGCCGCGACGGCGGCGACTGCCGCCGCGCAGGCCAATCTCGGCGTTTCCACGCGCGCGCTGATGAATCTGCTGAGCATCGCGGGCGTCGCCTGCTGCGTCGCCATGTCCATGCCGCAGGTGCATATCGTCGCCTATTGCAGCGACCTCGGCTACGGCGTCGCGCGCGGCGCTGAAATGCTCGCGCTCATGCTGTTCCTGGGCATCTTCTCGCGCGTCGGCTCGGGCTATGTCTCGGATCGCATCGGCGGCGCCAAGACCCTGCTGATCGGCTCGGTCATGCAGGGCGTGGCCCTGATGCTCTATCTCTTCTTCAACGGCCTGACGTCGCTCTATGTCGTCTCCGGCATATTCGGCCTGTTCCAGGGCGGCATCGTGCCGATGTACGCCGTGATCTGCCGTGAACTCCTGCCGCCGCGCGAAGCGGGCGCGCGCATCGGCGTGCTGGTGACGGCGACCATCGTCGGCATGGCCTTCGGCGGCTATTTCTCCGGCCTCATCTTCGACTGGACCGGCTCCTACCGCATGGCCTTCCTGAACGGCGTGCTGTGGAACGCAGTGAACGTCTCCATCGTCGGCTGGCTGGTCTGGAAGCAGGCGCGCCAGGGGCGCGTCGCGGAGATAGGGGCGTAGGCGAGCGCGCCCCGCGCGCCTCGGCCGGGCTTCGTCAGGCGCCCGGCGCGCCGGCGCGGATCGATCGGGCGATCCGCTCGGCCGTGGGGACGGCGTGCTTGAAGAAGCGGCGCAGGCCCGAGCACAGATAGTTGAGGCCGGGCTCGCCGTCCGGCGTACGTATGATCCTGTTCTTCGGACATTCGCCCCAGCAATCGCGCAGGAACGCGCAGGCGTGACAGAATTTCGGCAAGGTTTCGCCCTTGGCGAAACCAAAGCGGATTTGCCTGGTCGAGAACACCATCTCGGCGAGCGGCGTCTCGTCGATCCGTCCAAGCTGGTATTCGGGATAGACGTAATGGTCGCAGGAATAGACGGCGCCGTCATGTTCGATGGCGACGCCCTTGCCGCAGAACTCGTTGTAGATGCACATCTGCGACCCGAGGCCCGCGTGCTGCGAGACCAGCGTCTCGATATGATTGACCAGCACCCGGCCGATATCCTTGCGCAGCCATTCGTCGAACACGCGCGACAGGAAATAGCCGTAGTCGTCCGGATCGACCGACCAGTCCGTCACGATCGAGTCCGGGGCGCCGGGCCGCGCCTGCGGCGAACCGAGAACCGGCAGGCGCGATGCGTCCCACTTGCCCGGCGCGGTCGTCTCGAAGCCCTTGATCTGGACGATCGGGATGAATTGGATCGTGCGTGAGTCGAGTTCGCTGCGCAGAAAGCGGTAGACGTCGAGCGGGCGACGCGCATTGAAGCGATGGACGCAGGTGAGCGTGTTGAACGCCACGCCGGCCTTGCGCAGCAGGCGCGCCGCCGCCATCACCTTGTCGAAGGTCGGCGCGCCGCCCTTGTTGATGCGATAATGGTCGTGGATCTCGCGCGGCCCGTCGATGCTGAGGCCGACGAGAAAGCGGTGCTCCTTGAGGAAGGCGGCCCACTCTTCATCGATCAGCACGCCGTTTGTCTGCAGGTCGTTCTCGATGCGCTGGCCCGGCTTGGCGTGCTTCTTCTGCAGCGCCACGACGCGCCGGTAGAAATCGAGGCCGCGCAGCATGGGCTCGCCGCCCTGCCAGGTGAACACGACCTCCGGCCCGGTATTGCCCTCGATGTACTGGCGAACGAAGGCCTCGAGCGTCGCGTCGCTCATCACGCCGGCGCCGGGCCCGCCCGGCAGCGTCTCCTTGCTGAGGTAGAAGCAATAGGCGCAGTCGAGATTGCAGGTCGAGCCTGCAGGCTTCGCCATCGTGTGAAATCGCCGCGACCCGGCGGCGGCGCGCTGCGCGGCTTCGTACTTGTCGGTCATTCCAATTTGCCCGGCGTCCTCGACACGGGTTTATACGCCGACCGGGGACGCGGCGCCTATTGTGCCGGACTGGCGGACAACCTCCGGCGCTAAGCTTGAAGCGATCCGCCCGCCGCGCCTTCTTCACCGGTCCGAACGCCGTCTGGCGCGCCGGGCTAGGCCCGCGGCCCCGAGGGGCCGGAGGCGGCCGCTCCCGGTCAGTCGTCCAGCTTCTTGTTCGTGTGCGCCGCCTTGAGCTTTGCGATGTCGGCCGGCGATAGCTGCGGGCGGTCGATATCGAGCGTGATCTTGTTGATCTTGCCGTTGAACGTGAATGGCGTCTGGTAGTCGGCGTCATTGACCGGCGTGCCGGTGTCCGAACCGATGTCCATCGCCTCGTCCCATTGCAGGATGAACGGAATCGTGTGCGGCATCTTCTCGGTGGCGACCTGCTGGCCGTCGACCTTCAGCACGCCGGTCCCCGGCTGTCCGATGCCGCTGTAGTCGCCGAACGCCATCGTGCCCGGCCCCTTTCCATCGTACTTGAAGTCGAACTCCAGCGTGTGCTTGCCGGGCGAGAGCTCGGGCCCTTCCCATTTCACGCGCTTGAGATCGACCAAATTCCACAGGAATACAGGCTTGTTCTTGAGCACGTAGAAGCCGTAGCCGCCGAAGCGGCCGCCCTGCGTGATCAGCATTCCCTCGGCGCCGCCTTGCGGAACTTCGATCTCCGCCTTGAACGTGTACGAGGCGTTGAGCAGGCTCGGCGCATCGCCGTTGGGAATGCCGGTGATCGGCTGCGTCCAGGAAAACGAGGTGCGGCCCGCGCTCAGGCTCGGGCGCGGCGCGATGATGCGCTGGACGACGGTGTTGTCGAGCGGCTTGACCTGGTATTTTTCAGCTTCCTTCCAGAACAGGTCCTGGAGCTGTTTCAACTTGGCCGGATTCTTCGCCGCGACGTCCTCGTACTGGGTCCAGTCGTTGCGTAGGTCGTAGAGCTCCCACGGATAGTCGTTGACGGCGAGCTTCGGCGGGAAGCTGTCCCACGGCGGCCGGATGACCTTGGTGCTGGCGATCCATCCGTCGTTGTAGATCGCGCGGTCGCCGAACATCTCGAAATACTGGGTCTTGTGCGTCGAGGCCGCAGCCGCGTTCTTGGCGTCGAACGTGTACATCATGCTGACGCCCTCGATCGGGCTCTGCTTGACGCCATCGACCGTGTCAGGCTGCCTGATGCGCGTGGCTTCCAGAATCGTCGGAACGACGTCGATGACATGATGGAACTGGTGGCGGACGCCGCCCTTGTCCTTGATGACGGCCGGCCACGAGATCGCCATGCCCTGCCGCGTGCCGCCGAAGTGCGAGGCGACCTGCTTGGTCCATGTGAAGGGCGTGTCGAAAGCCCATGCCCACGGAACAGCCATGTGGTTGTACGTCTTGTCCGTGCCCCAGGCGTCGTAGAAATATTTCAGTTGCACGTCCACTGGCGGATTCGCGCCGTTGAACATGGCGACTTCGTTCGGCGTGCCGTTCATCGTGCCTTCGGCGCTCGTGCCGTTGTCGCCGTTGATGTAGATGATCAGCGTGTTGTCGAGCTTGCCGAGCTTCTCGACCGCGTCGACGACGCGGCCGATCTCGTTGTCGGCGTAGGCCGTGTAGGCCGCGAACACGTCGACCTGCTTCAGGAAGAGCTTCTTCTCGTCCGCCGACAATTGGTCCCAGTTCTTCAACTGGTCGGTCGGCCAGGGCGTGAGCTTGGCGTTCTGCGGAATGACGCCGAGCTTCTTCTGGTTTTCGAATATCTTCTCGCGCAGCTTGTTCCAGCCCTCGTCGAACAGGTGCATCGCGCTGATCTTGTCGATCCATTCCTTCGTCGGGTGGTGCGGCGCGTGCGTGGCGCCGGGGGCGAATTTGATCATGAAGGGTTGATCGGGCGACAGCGTGTTCATGCGATTGATGTATTCGATCGCGTCGTCCGCCATCGCCGTCATCAGGTTCCAGCCGGGCTTGCCCACATACGGGTAGATCGGCGTGGTGTTGCGGACGAGATTGCCGGGCTCCCACTGGTTGGTGTCGCCGCCCATGAAGCCGTAGAAATATTCAAAGCCCATGCCCGTCGGCCATTGATCGAACGGGCCGGCCTGGCTCGCCTGGTACTCGGGCGTGTTGTGGTTCTTTCCGAACCAGGCCGTGTGATAGCCGTTGTCGGTCAGGATCCGTCCGATCGTCGCCTTGTCCTTGGTGATGACGCTGTCATAGCCAGGGTAGCCCGTCGCCTGCTCGGCGATGACGCCATACCCGACCGAATGGTGGTTGCGGCCGGTGATGAGCGCCGCGCGCGTGGGCGAGCTGAGGGCGGTCGAGTGGAAATTCGTGTAGCGCAGGCCTTGCTGCGCGATCCGGTCGAGCGTCGGGGTCGGGATGACGCCGCCGAACGTGCTCGGCACGCCGTAGCCCGAATCGTCGGTGATGATCAGGAGAACGTTGGGGGCGCCCTTCGGCGGCACGATACGGGCCGGCCAGTACGGCTTCGAATCCTTTGCGTCCTTCGTGATCGAGCCGCCGAACTTCTGCGGCGGCGGCGGCAATTGCTTGCCGTCGATGGTGATTGTCGCGCTGGGCGCGCCCGGAACGCCGTTGATGACGCCGCCGCTGACGACGGTTCCCCGTTGCGCGCCTTGCGCGAGAGCGCCTTGGGCGGCCAGAAGGACGATCGCGCTCGACCCCAGCAATGCGCGCAAAATGCCGGTCTCCGGATATTTCATGGGATGCCTCGTGATGCGCGTCGGCGCCTGGGTCGATCAGTGGATACTTGCACGACGAGACCCGCAAGTTCTTGATTGCGGACGCAATGATCTTGACGATCTGAGACAGCGGCCACGCCGGCCTGCCTGTGGGTCGATCGCGAACGGGCCGATGCGCGGCGGCCCGCGACGACAGCGCTAAAACGGCTGGCTCCCAAGGGCTTGGATGGTGCTGCGAGAGAGGATTGAACTCTGCTGCCAATTTCGCAACTATCTGATATTAAATGATTATTCCGCAGTGCCGAGTGGGATTGTATAGCAGTTTCGTTATGCGCCCTCAAGGCGCAAAGCCTGTCAGCCGTCACGTCCGCCCGTCGATGTTCTTGGGCCGAGAGCCCGGGTACAACCTTCATCACGGCCAGTACCCGGGTCTCACTACTAGCCTTGTATTTCGGCCTTCTCAGCGCAGTGCCCTAGGTGCCCAAGTAGGGCGGTTGAACTTCCCCTGTTTAGAACTCAGTCTCCTCGGGAACTCCTTCCTCTGGCGCTGGAAGCCTGTACACCCGTACACGACTTGCCCCTGACCCTTCTCGGCCCTTTTCAACCCCTGCTGCATTCAAGGCCAGACCGAGTTCTTTCATGTTCTTCGCCTGCGCTCCGTAACCCTCCTTCGTGAGCAAGCGAATAAGTTCGTCCAGCGTGAACACTGGACCGTGCAACTCCCTCCAGAGGTGTCCGTTAGCAACGACCTCCATGATGTAGTGCCTGAGCGGGTTGCCGCTGGTGGCGATTATGTCTCGCTTCGCCTGCGTCATTGGCGGAGGAGCGAAGGGCCGGAACTGGCTTATGTCTCGCTCGATCATCAGCTTGTAGATCGCCTCCATTCCGTCCTTGCTGTCGATCAAGTCGTTCAGCCGATGATAGTAGGCGGGGTCTCTCGGCTGAGCCTTGCTGTTCACGACGAAGTAGCGCCGGTCTCCGTCTTCAAGGTCGATAGGAGCCTCGTGATTTGAGAACATCACGAAGCGAGCGAAGTTCTCGACTTCAAGCTGAGGTCCATACTTGATGTTGACGCTCGTGGTCGGCTCCGTGATCAGCGACTTCAGCTTGTTGGCCAAGTCCCAGTTCCCGTACTCGTAAATCTCGTCAACCTGAATGACGAGTTTCCCGACCAGCCAGCCGTCGAACTGGCTCTTAAGGTCTTTCGCCTGCGCAACCCGGCTGTTTCTTTCGCCAACCAGTCGACGGATGATGGTCCCGAGCGTTGACTTGCCGATGCCCTTCGCCTCGCTTGTGATCAGGAGAGCGTGATTGACCCTCTGCTCTGGCCGCTGGACGAGGTGAGCAATGAAGTCGAGGACGTGATTGATTGCGTCCTGATCTTCGTCGAGCAGGTAGGCGACATGGTCGAGGAACAGGTCAGCGCCGACCTCTGAAGACCGACTCTCCCAACCCGCTGGACGCCATAGATTGAGAATATTTCGATCAAGTCGATCTTTGAAAACCTCCGACTGACCCGGCATGAACCCGACCGCCTCGGCAATGACGAACCCGAAGTCCATATCTGGATCGTCCATCGCTGCGGCGAGGGATTGAAGGCCGTAATAGAAGGTCCTCACTTTGCCCTGTTCATCTAGATATTTGAACGAGTGGTATGCCCGAGATATTTTATTGAAGGACTTGTCCTTCATCGGTGCGCCTGCGAGGGGGTCTTGGCGATAGACGATGCCATCGTGTTGCGCCGAATAGGCGAACTTTCGACACAGGTCGTGCCTGATCCGCAGGACCGCTTCGTCGAACTCTGGCGACCCAGATTTGGGAAGTTTGGCACCCCCTTTGATTTTCACTTGCTCATTCATGGTCGGCGACCTCCGCAAGAGCAGCGGCGAACTCGGCTGACCGTTTCTGTTCGTCCGATTGGGTCGCCCGTTCCATGCGAGCGAGATACACACCCGCTTGACCCAGGAGTTCGACCAGCCAACCGGCCATAACTTCTGTGACCTTAGGTGGAAGCTCGCTGTAGGCCCGCTTGTTGCGCCCTGTCGCCGGGTCCATCCACTCCTTTGCATTTGCTGGAGACAAGCCACGCACTCTGCGGACGAGTTGCGTGCGAAATGCTGTGTCCGACCGGAACCGTCTCGGCTCCATTTCGAGCATGAGGTACATGGCGAGGACGGTCTCGACGACGGCCCTTGGTTCGACGTTGTCCCTCAAACCGGCGATCTCATGCGCCGCCAATCGGACGTGTCGGAAGATTGTCTTTGTGCCGATCTTTTCTGCCTGCGCAGCCCACATGGACCAACGCTGGTCAGCGATTTGCCAAACGTTGAGGCTGGGCCGCTCGGCCATCCTACTTCTGACGACGGCGAGGTATGGGCTTAGTTCAGCCTTCGTCACGCCCCTCTGCACCGGGTCGCCATGCCGCCGGGTACGGGCCTTGTGGGTCGGGCAATATCGCCCGTAGGTAGTCGCCTTGCCGGCGCACCCGTTGATTTTACATTTGCGTTGCAACTTGTTCTCCTGTTTTTGCATCCGTCCCAAGAAAGACAGACACGAAAAGTTTTACAGGAGCGATGAAAATGTAAGCAATATTCAAAATAGACTATAAGATCGACATAGTTATATATACGTGATGCAAATGACACACAATGAGTACTAATGATATGAGTGAGACTCATAGAAAAATTGAGGTTTGACTATGATCTGCTAAGCGACTCGGGTGGTCCCAGGTGGGCTGGCGTCCTAATCTCTCAAGTCTCAAAGTCGGTGAGTTCGGGACTGAGGCAGACTATGAGGCAAACTAAGAGTTGCCCCCGATAGGGAAGTGAGGGTGTTCGTATGCCGGATGAGCTACCTAAGGGCCGCTATCCGTTCGTTGACGAGGAGCTTCGGCTTGAGGACATGGCGATGGTCGAGGCACCCCTAGAACTTGAGGCGTTGCTCAAGGCGCAAGCGGCGGCTAACGGCGTCGAGATCATTCGAGACAAGCCGGTCGAGTTGATCTGTAAATCGGACGACTTTCCCGAGGCTAGGTTCCTCGTCTGGTATCCCAGCGGGCAGGACCGCATTCACCTGCTGGTCCCCAAAGACAAGGCAAAAGGACGGGCGTAGAAGCCGCTCGTGCTGTTTGGTCGGGGAACCGCGTGGTTGATACTCGAACGAAGGAACAACGCCGGCGCATCATGCAGAGCGTCGGCACGAAGGATACCGGCCCCGAGATTTTGGTTAGGCGACTGCTCCACTCGCTGGGATACCGATACCGTCTGAATGACCGACTCTTGCCGGGTAAACCTGACATCGTCTTTCGCTCAAGGCGCAAGGCGATATTCGTTCACGGCTGCTTTTGGCACGGCCACGGCTGCTCTAAGGGCAAGTTGCCCAAGAGCCGGATCGAATATTGGGGACCTAAGATTGACGCAAATAGGACTAGAGACCGGGCTGTTGTGGAGCGGCTCCAAGACTTGGGGTGGGGTTGTCTGACGGTCTGGCAATGCGAAGTTGCTGATACCGAAGCCTTGAAGGCCCGGTTGGTCTCATTTCTGGGTGAAACCCCAAAAAATCGATCGACTTGACGGGACGAGTCGGCTATCTCTGACAGAGACACGGTTATTCGGAGGAAGGGATGCCACGTCCCATTGCCATTGATCTCTTCGCCGGAGCAGGCGGAATGAGCCTCGGCTTTGAGCAGGCGGGATTTGATGTCGTCGCAGCAATCGAAGTCGATCCGATCCATGCGGCGGTTCATAAGTTCAACTTCCCCGATTGCGCGGTGATTTGTCGGGACGCTTCCAAGGTATCGTCAGACGACATTAGGAGCGCAGCAGGCATAGGGCGCCGCAAGGTCGATCTGGTCGTTGGTGGTGCGCCGTGCCAAGGCTTCTCGCTGATCGGCCAGCGGGCTTTGGATGACCCTCGCAACTCGCTGGTGGGTCATTTCGTCAGGATCGTCAAAGAACTGAAGGCGGACAGGTTCGTATTCGAGAATGTGAAAGGACTGACGTTGGGGAAGCATCGTCGCTTTCTCGAAGAGTTAGTTGAGGCATTTTCCGACGAGTACAACATTCGGCTCCCTTGGCGGGTGCTGAACGCCGCTGATTTTGGCGTCCCGCAACAGCGTGAACGGCTGATCCTGATGGGTGCGCGCAAGGGCCTGCGACTCCCTGATTATCCGTCAACGACCCATGCTGTCGCCGGGTCGAAGCTTCAGGATGAGCTACAGAAGACACCTGACTGCTCCGATGCGCTCGGAGACCTTCCAAATGCAGAGGCTTTCGATCTGCTCTGGCAGAGTGATGAGATCAAACTACCTCGCAGGGCGTGGAAGGCGGGAAGCGCATATGCAAAGGAACTGCGGTGCCTAACCAATGACTGCTGGCACTACGGCCATCCTCGTATATGGGATGCGTCTACTCTGACCAGTTCACTCAGAACAGAGCATACCGACATTTCACGTCGCCGGTTTGAGCAAGCTGGTCAGGGCAAAGTCGAGCCAATCTCCCGACTCTTCAAGCTGCCTAAACACGGCTTGAGCAACACGCTACGCGCCGGGACCGATGCCGCACGAGGAGCGTTTACGTCGCCACGGCCAATCCACTACGAGTTTCCTCGCTTAATCACCGTGCGAGAGATGGCTCGGCTACACGGCTTTCCAGACTGGTTTCGTCTTCACTCGACGAAGTGGCATGGTGCGAGGCAGATTGGCAACGCTGTCCCTCCCCCGCTCGCTCGTGCAATCGGCAAAACCATCATAGCTAGCATGGGTATCAAACCCACCCGCCCCGTCGAGCCGGTTGCACTTGGTCCGAGCGAACTGCTGCGCCTCGATATGCAGCAAGCCGCTGCTTGGTGGAATATTCAAGTTCCGATTGCTCGAAGAGACCGCAAGAGCGGTGCCAAGAAGCGGAAACAGCACGAAATCCCCGAGACGTTAGTCGCAGCAGAGTAGGACGGATCGCTGGCTACGACTTCGTTTTTCCGATGATAGGGTCATTGCCCTCGACTTCGGCGTTATCGATGTCGACTGTCTCGATCTCAGCCCCTTCGCCGTCGCCGTCGCCGTCTTGGCCACCAGACTCTGCTAGAAGCTGCGCTCGCCTCTTCAGTCCTTCTGCTATGTCGGTGTCGGTCAAGACCGGTCTGCTTTTCCCTGCTGCCGTGGGGTTCGCAGCCAGCATGTAATGCCGCTCGAAAGCTTTCTCGACCGTCTCATCTTCCTGATCAACATCGAACCTGATCATGGCAAACGTAAAATCATCCACCACTTTTGCCGCAACGGATATTATCTCCGCGTTGGGGAACGTTGGCCTGCTGCCGGTTTCGTGGACACCGAGAAAAGGTGTTTCATGAAGCGGGAGGTGGGGTATGGCGAGGCGAGTATTCAGTCGGGAGTTCAAGGTCGAGGCGGTTCGCCTGGTGCGCGAACGGGGTGTGAGCGTCGCCCAGGCGTCGCGGGACATCGACGTGCACGAGAACGTCCTGCGCAAATGGGTGAAGGAGTTCGGCGCTGATCCGAAGCAGGCCTTTCCCGGCCACGGACAGCAGAAGCCCGAGCAGCTGGAGATCGAGCGCCTGCGGCGCGAAGTTACGAAGCTGAAGGCGGAGCGCGACATCCTAAAAAAGGCCGCTGCCTACTTCGCGAAGGAGTCGATATGAAGTTCGGCTTTATCGCGAAGCACCGATCCGTTTGGCCGGTGGCATGGCTGTGCGAAGCGCTGGGCGTCTCGAGATCCGGGTTCCACGCCTGGCTGCATCGTGGGCCGAGCGCCCGGACGATCGCCGACGAGGAGCTGACGACGAAGGTCCGGGCGAGCTTCATTGCGAGCGCCCGCACCTATGGGGCGCGAAGGGTCTGGCGGGACGTGCTCGCCGACGGCGCATCGTGCGGCCTGCACAGGATCGAGCGGTTGATGCGGGTGAACGCGCTGCGGGCGCGGCCGCGACGCCGTGGCCTGCCGAAGGACGAGGGCGAGCGGTCGACCGCGGCCGTTGCGCCGAACGCGCTCGACCGGCAGTTCACGGCCGATCAGCCGAACCGCAAGTGGATCGCCGACTTCACCTACGTGTGGACGGCCGAGGGCTGGCTCTACGTCGCCGCTGTCATCGACCTGTTCTCGCGTCGGGTGGTCGGCTGGTCGATGAAGGCGGACATGACGGCGCAACTCGTCACCGACGCGTTGATGATGGCGATCTGGCGACGCGGCAAGCCGGATGCCTTGCTGCATCATTCCGACCGCGGCTCGCAATATAGTAGCGACCAGTTCCAACGGCTGATGGCCGACAATGGCGTCGTCTGTTCGATGAGCCGCTCCGGCAACGTCTGGGACAATGCGGCGATGGAAAGCTTCTTCTCGTCGCTCAAGACCGAGCGCATCGGCAAGAAGGTCTACCGCACACGCGACGACGCCAGGGCCGACGTGTTCGACTACATCGAGCGTTTCTACAACACGGTGCGCAGACACTCGACGATCGGCTACGTCAGCCCGGTTGAGTTCGAAAGGAAGGTCGGATTAGCTTAACTGCCTGTCCACGAGACCGGCAGCAGGCCACATGTTGATCTGCCCCCAAACATATTCCCACGCCCGCTTATTGCCCAACGCATGCGCCGAGAAAACGCTCAGGGCGTCGCGGACCTTTGTGAAATCTTCGTCGGTCCATGCACCAGCCAACGCCGTCGCTATGACCTTATCCCGCAGATGGCTGTATTCCTTTCGCCAAGCGGCATTGTTGACGTTGCCGTTCGCTTCTCGGACACGAACAAGCGCAAAGCTTGGAACGCCTGAGAGCGCACAGGCAGCATCGATTAAGTCGGTGACTTGCCCAAACCAGCGCGAGTTATGCTGCCCTTCAAAGCCACAACGTATCGCCAGTTCTCCGTATGTGGTTGGAGGCAGCCCCGCATTGTAGTCCTCGATCAGCATCTCTAGTGCCTGTTCCGCTACTCGGTGAGTCTTCATCGGCGCTTTTGCCAGCTTGGGGCGGGGCGTCAGGCTCTTCTTGGCGCCGGCTACCTTGGGAGGCTTGAGGGCCTTGGCCCGCTCCTCACATGCGGCAGCGAGCGCCGGCATTCCTGCCTTCATCGCTCGTTGTGCGAATAGCAAGCACCCTTCCGCATCGGGGATGTTGGCGACGGAGGCAATCAACTCCGCCTCAGTTTTGGTTCCCTTCTTTTCCACGGTTCGATCCTAGCTTTCGATGAAGTACGTCACTGGACCAGCGGGGGGCGATTTTCCATATTCTAGTCTGCACCTTCGACAAGGTTGGAAGTGAGCTTCCTGATCTCCCTCGCAAGCGTCTCAATATCATACTGACCGTATTGTCGGCTTTGCCCAACAGGGGCATGGCCCGTGATCGCCTCTGCGTACTGCTGATCTATTCCGGCCCGTCGAGCGACGGTCATGAACCGGTGTCGGATCGCATGTAGAGGCTTCTTGAGATTGGGGTCTTTGATACAGGTCTCTCTTGCCCATTGGGCCAACTCACGCGCTACCAGTTCGCTGATCGGGGTCTTGGCGTCGGACTTTCTTCGATTGCTGACGTTGAAGAACAGGGGGCCATCGTCCGCCTCGCCCACGAATGAGAGGAAGCCGAGTTCGATCAAGCGGGGGTGTATGGGAACGTCTCGGAACTGCCCGGTCTTTACCGTGCCCGCCTCGGGCGTGATCCTAATCACATGCAGATCGCCGTGGCGACGGATGTCCTGTTTCCGTAGCTGCGTCACCTCGCCAATGCGAGCGCCGGTATACAGGCAAATGAGTGGACACCAACGTCGTGCAGCCTCGATTGACCGTGGTGCCGCCGTGCGAGTGATTGCGAGGCACGCTTTCGTTAGTGACTGAGCCTCGTCATTAGTTAAGTCCTTCGGTCGGACGTGCGGCGGCTTGCTTACTTTGATCGTAACGCCAGAAGCCGGATTGCTTTGCACGATGCGTTTGCCGATTGCCCAGTTGAATACCGAACTGATTGCGGCCCGGTGTACGTCCCGAACAGTCCTGGGGCTGAGCTTTTCCTGGGTCATCAAGGCGTCGGTGTAACGACGAATGTCATCTGTCTTGATGTCGTGAACGTTGGGTCGTTTAAGGAACTGATCGAGCGCATCGAACACGCTTCGGTATCGGCTTATGGTCCTTGCGGCCTGCCCTTCCTGCTCCGGGTGATCCGCCCATCTGCTGAACAATGATCCCAACATGAGCTTTCGGCCTTCAACACTGCTGACGGTGTTTCGCTCCCAGCTTGGGAAACGGTCAGCAACATCGTCTGGCCTGTAATCCCCCTCAGCATTCTTCCTTAGCTTGAGCGCCGCTTGGTCTAGAGCCAGCGCAATCTCCTCCATCAGGCGGTCACGTGACGCCGTGTCGATCAGCAGGCACTCACGTGCAAGTGTCGCATCAACCAGAGGTCCGAAGCGGTCTTCCATGGATGCCCGCCTCCGTGCTTCGCCGCCGATCAGGAGAGGGCCTTTGCCGTACTTGCCAGCCCTTGCGGCGACGTTGGCAAGCAGGACTTTTTCCCAACGGTCGGCAGTGCCGGGATTGTCCTCAAGGCCCTCGGCGAAAGCTCGGTATATCGTTCCCGCAAGGGCGACGGTTTCCTTCTGGCTAAGCGTTCGGACGCCGGCCCGGAGGAGCGCAAACCGTTCTTCGACTTCCTTGCTCATGCGAAGGAACTCGATGTCTCCCTTGCGACGGTCTGCGGTGCCGGTGCTGAGCGTGATGAACTCCTTGCCCCAGCCCTTTGGTCGGTATGACGGTGGCAAGTGGTCGAGAATGCGCTTCACGTCAGCCGGGATGCGCCGGTTGAGTTGTCGATTGTTAGTGCCGGACCGGGAGGACGGACGAGCCATTCTGAAGACCATTGTATAGCAGCCTTGTATAGCAGTTTGGCTGCGAAATGGCCATTAAATCCAGATAGTTGAGCGAAAACAAGCTTGAGACTGGTGCTGCGAGAGAGGATTGAACTCTCGACCTCTCCCTTACCAAGGGAGTGCTCTACCACTGAGCTACCGCAGCTTTGGGTCGGGCGGGCGCGAGGCCGGCGCGGACGGCGCGCTTGTGCCACAGCGTCGCCGGCATGACAAGCGCGCGCGTCCCTTGCAAAATCCGCTCGCGGCAAGCTCGTCGGCCGGGGTTTTCCTGCCGCTCGCGCCGGGAAGGACCTTTGCGCGCATGGCGCGCGGCTTGCAGGCGGTCGTTTTGGCCCCTAAACATGCGCCGGATTGAAACGGGGGCGTTCTCGCGCATGGGCAAGGCCGGCGGCGTTAAGGGAGGGGCGGTCCGCGAAGGTCGTCTCGCCAGCGCCTTGCGCGACAATCTGCGCCGCCGCAAGGCGGCAAGCCGGCCGGAGGAGCCCGAAAAGCCGGCCCCCGGCGGGCGCCCAAATGCCACACCATCCGAGAAAAGCGCGGGCGGCGGGCGCGAGGACTGAATCGGCCCTTGGCCCGCCACATTGGATGGGCTTTTGGGCCGAGGGCGCGGCCGGGGTTTGTTCGAGCGGGGTTCGCCCGCGAAAATCGTACTGAGGGGCGCCGGCGCGCGGCGTTCCGGAAGCGAGGTTTGATGGATCGCATTCGCATCGTCGGCGGCCACCGTCTCAACGGGACCATTCCGATTTCCGGCGCCAAGAACGCCGCCCTGCCGCTGATGATCGCCTCGCTCCTGACCGAGGGCACGCTGACGCTGGAAAACCTGCCGCGTCTCGCCGACGTCTCGCAGCTTGCCCGCATTCTCGCCAATCACGGCGTCGACTACACGATCGAGGGCAAGCGCTCCGGCGATTCGGACACGCAGGGCCAGACCGTGCATCTGGCCGCCCGCCAGATCGTCGACACGACCGCGCCCTATGACCTCGTGTCGAAGATGCGCGCCTCCTTCTGGGTGCTCGCGCCGCTGGTCGCCCGCATGGGCGAGGCGAAAGTCTCGCTGCCCGGCGGCTGCGCCATCGGCACGCGCCCGGTCGACCTCCTGCTCATGGCCATGAAGGAACTGGGCGCGGAGATCGAGATCGAGGGCGGCTACGCCATTGCGCGCGCCAGGAACGGCCTCAAGGGCGGCGACATTCTCTTTCCCAAGGTCACGGTCGGCGGCACGCATACGGCGCTGATGGGCGCAAGCCTTGCCCACGGAACCACGGTCATCCACAACGCTGCGCGAGAGCCGGAAATCGTCGATCTCGCGGAATGCCTGATGAAGATGGGCGCCAAGATCAAGGGCGCCGGCACCAAGACGATCGAGGTGACGGGCGTGAGCCGCCTCAACGGCGCCCGCCATGCGGTGCTGCCCGACCGCATCGAGACCGGCACCTACGCCATGGCGGTCGCCATGACCGGCGGCGACGTGTTGTTGCAGGGCGCGCGCGCCGATCTGCTGCAGGCGGCGCTCGACGTCGTCGCCGAAACCGGCGCGAAAATCACCGAGACCAACGACGGCGTGCGCATCTACCGCAACGGCGGCGCGATCGAGCCGGTGGACGTCGTCACCGAGCCCTATCCGGGCTTCCCGACCGACCTGCAGGCGCAGCTCATGGCGCTGGTCACCCGCGCGAAAGGCGTGTCGCGCATCACCGAGACGATTTTCGAGAACCGCTTCATGCACGTCTCGGAACTTGCCCGCTTCGGCGCGCAGATCCGGCTCGACGGCGACACCGCGATCATCGAGGGCGTGGAGAAGCTGAAGGGCGCCCCGGTCATGGCGACGGACCTGCGCGCCTCGGTCTCGCTGGTCATCGCGGCGCTGGCGGCGGAGGGCGAAACGACGGTCAACCGCGTCTACCACCTCGACCGAGGCTTCGAGGCGCTGGAGAAGAAGCTCGGCGCCTGCGGCGCCGAGATCGAGCGCATCTCCGCAGGGTGAACTACCCGGGACCGCCGGCCTCCGGCCGGCTTCGGGGTCTATGCCGGCCGGAGGCCGGCGGTCCCGAATTGCCCTTGTCTGGCCCGCGTCGCGCCCCCAAATGGCGGATGCGAGGCCGTCATGACACAGCAATGCCCCGATAGCGACAAGCCGCTCCGCCTCATCGCCTTCGACGCGGAAGATCTCCAGATCGTCTCGGCGCATCTCCAGGACGCCCTGGTGCGCGTCGGCGACATGGCCTGGCTGCCGGAGCAGGACCGCTTCGTGCTCGGCCTCTCGCGATTCGACTGGATGGCGGCCGATGGCGGCCAGTGCGAGCGGGCGGTCGCCTCGCTGCAGTTCGAGCGCGTGCGCACGGTGCGCCAGAGCGGCGTGCCGCAGCGCGAGCCCAATACGGTCCTGAGCCTGCTGGCGGTCACTTTCGAGCCGACGGATGCGCCGGCGGGCCGGGTCCTCCTCACCTTTTCCGGCGGCGCGGCGCTGCGTCTCGACGTCGAATGTCTCGAGACGCATCTGCGCGACCTCGGACCCCGCTGGACCGCCAGATCGCGGCCCGGCCACGCGCTTGACGTAGGCCCCGGTCAAGGGTCATGACCTGACGGACAAATTCGGGGCGCGTTCCGCCGCGCCCGATTCCGGAGTTCAGCGATGACCCTGCGGCTCGACGCCACGGCCGCCGATTTCGACGCGCGCTTCGCCGATCTCCTCGCCATGAAGCGCGAGGTTTCGGAGGATGTGGACGCCGCCGCCCGCGCCATCATCGCCGACGTGGTGGCGCGCGGCGACGAGGCGCTCGTCGAATTGTCCAGAAAATTCGACCGGATCGACCTGGCCGGGCGCGGCCTCGCCATAAGCAAGGCCGAGATCGAGGCGGCGGTTTCCGCCTGTCCGCAGGCCGCGCTCGATGCGCTCGACGTCGCGCACGCCCGCATCGTCGCCTTCCACCAGCGCCAGAAGCCGCAGGATCTGCGGTTTACCGACGAGGCCGGCGTCGAGCTCGGCTGGCGCTGGACGGCGGTGGAGGCCGTCGGCCTCTACGTGCCCGGCGGCACCGCCTCCTATCCCTCGTCCGTCCTGATGAACGCCGTGCCGGCCAAGGTCGCGGGCGTGCCGCGCATCGTCATGGTCGTGCCGACGCCGGACGGCGCGGTCGATCCGTTGGTGCTGGCGGCGGCTTCCCGCGCCGGCGTCGATGAAATCTACCGCATCGGCGGCGCGCAGGCGGTGGCCGCGCTCGCCTACGGCACGAAGACCATCCGTCCCGTCGCCAAGATCGTCGGCCCCGGCAACGCCTATGTGGCGGCCGCCAAGCGCCGCGTGTTCGGCCAGGTCGGCATCGACATGATCGCCGGCCCCTCGGAAGTGCTGGTGATCGCGGACGCCGCCGCCAATCCCGCCTGGATCGCCGCCGACCTGCTGGCGCAGGCCGAGCACGACACGGCCGCGCAGAGCATCCTCATCACCGACAGCGCCGCGCTTGCGCGCGACGTCGAGCGCGCGGTCGAAGCGCAATTGACTACCCTGCCGCGTGAAAAAATCGCGCGGGCGAGCTGGAGCGAGTTCGGCGCGACCATCGTGGTCAAGTCGCTCGACGACGCCATCCCGCTCGCCGACCGCATCGCCGCCGAACATCTCGAGATCATGGCGGAGAATGCGGAAGCGCTTGCGGCGCGCGTGCGAAACGCCGGCGCCATTTTCATCGGCGCGCATACGCCCGAAGCCATCGGCGATTATGTCGGCGGCTCCAACCACGTGCTGCCGACCGCGCGTTCGGCGCGTTTCTCGTCGGGCCTCGGCGTGCTCGATTTCATGAAGCGCACGTCCATTCTCAAATGCTCGCCGCAATCGCTGAACCTGCTCGGCCCCGCGGCGATCGCGCTCGGAGAGGCCGAGCGGCTGGAAGCGCACGCGCGCTCGGTGGCGATCCGCATCAACAGAGGCGCGGCATGACAGAGACGAAGCGGCTGATCGCGATCACGCTCGACGAGGCCTCGATCGGCCGCGGCACGCCGGATCAGGAACACGAGCGCGAGATCGCGATCTACGACCTGATCGAGGACAACAAGTTCGCGCTGCCGGCGCACGACGGTGGACCGTACGCGCTGTTTCTCGCATTGCACGACGCCAAGCTCGCTTTCGACATTCGTGACGAAGGCGGCGCGACGGTCGTCACGCACATTCTGTCGCTGACGCCGTTCCGCAAGATCCTGAAAGACTATTTCATGGTCTGCGAAAGCTATTACGCGGCGATCCGCACCGCGACGCCCGCGCAGATCGAGGCGATCGACATGGGCCGTCGCGGCCTGCACAACGAAGGCGCGCAACTCCTGGCGGAACGGCTGAAGGGCAAGGTCGAGTGCGACATGGACACGTCGCGCCGGCTGTTCACGCTCGTCACCGCCCTGCACTGGAAGGGCTGAGGCGGCGTGCCGCGCAAGTTTGAAGCGTCCGGAGCCTGACGATGGAGAGCGGCCGTCGCCCGCAATCCATTCTGTTCTGCTGCACCTTCAACGCCGTTCGCTCGCCGATGGCGGAAGCGATCGCACGCTATTATTACGGCCGCGACATCTATTTCGCCTCGGCCGGCGTGAAGGCCGGCGAACTCGACCCCTTCGCCGTCGCGGCGATGGAGGACATCGGCATCGATATCGGCAAGTTCAAGCCGCACACGTTCGAGGACCTCGAGGATTCGAGCTTCGACCTCATCGTGTCGCTGTCGCCGGAGGCGCACCACAAGGCGCTGGAATTCACGCGCACGCTCGCCGTCGACGTCGTCTACTGGCCGACCGTCGATCCGACGGCGGTGCAGGGCTCGCGCGAGCAGATGCTCGACGCCTATCGCGCCGTGCGGGACGGGTTGAAGAAAAGGATCACGGCGCTGCTGTCGGGAGGGTGAGGCCATCGGCCATCTGTCATCTCTGCGCAACCGGGGATCCAGAAGGCCTGCCCGACCAGTCGAACCCTTCACCCCGAGGAGCGCCTGAAAGGGCGCGTGTCTGACTCGAAATGCATCGCATCCCTCATGCTGAGGAGCCTGCGCAGCAGGCGTCTCGAAGCATGTTCCAGGGTCTCGGGTCTCGGCCGCCCTTCGAGACGCCGCTTCGCGGCTCCTCAGGGTGAAGGTTCAGGCTTCCGGCTCTGCGCCGCAAGTCGGGTTCGGAGAACCCAAAGGGCTGGATGCCCCCTTGCGCGGGCATGACAGCGGGGATCGACGATCACATCCCCATCGCCCGCAATCCCGCCGCCGTCGCAAATCCCGCAGCGAGCGCCGGCAGTTCGCGGCGCGTGAGAAACATCGTGGCCGCCGCCGCCGCGACGGCCGCAATGCCGGCCACGCCCGATTTCAGCGCAATCGGCGCGACCGTGGCGACGAAGATCGAGGCGGGCAGGACCTCGAGCCCGCGCCGCACGCGCGCCGTCATCGGCACGCGCGCCATCAGCCAGTAGCCGCCGAGCCGCATCAGGATCGTCACAGCGGCAGTCGCAAAGATGACTGTCCACGGTCCTATGGATGGGCTCATCATTCCTCGTCGATCAGCGCGGCCGAAAGCGCGCCGGCCAGCGCGCCCGCGACGATGAACCAGCCCGGCGCAAACAGCGAGACGAGGATGGCGACCAGCCCCGCTATGATCAGCGGCGCGTAGCGCCTTGCGCGCCGGACCATCGGCACGGCGAGCGTGGCGAAAACGATCGGCAGCACAAGGTCGAGCCCGTATCTTTCGGGGCGCGCGACCAGCGCGCCGGCAAGAAAGCCGATCGCCGTCGTCAGGACCCAGCCGAGATAAAGCGGCACGTTGGCGCCGATGACCGGGCCATGGTCGCGTCCGCCGCTCGCATGATGGCGCGCGCCGATGGCGAAGGTGGCGTCGGTGAGGAGCAGCAGGCTGAAATAGACGAGGCGCCGGTCGAGTCCTTCGATCCATGGCCGAAACGTCGCGCTCATCAGAAAGAAGCGCGCGTTGATCGCCGCCGTCACGCCCATGGCGGCGAAGAGCGCGCCCAGCGTCCAGTCCGGCGTCCAGATCTGCAGCGTCAGCATCTGCGAGGCGCCGGCGTAGACGATCGCGCTCTGGCCGATCGATTCGGCGAATGTCAGACCCTTCTGGCTCGCCGCCGCGCCGACCGCCAGGCCAAAGATCAGCGCGCCCGGCTGGAACGGCAGGGATTCAACGATTCCGCGCCAGAAGCCGGCCCGGCTGACATAGGGTTTGGCGCTCGAAGCAGGCATGTCCATCGTGCGATCTTCGCCCGATGCGCGCTCGCATGCTAGACCGCGTGACGTATGGCCTGTCCGCAGAAGCCGCAGGAGACGCTTCCATCGCGCCCTTCGCCCACTCCCTCGAATACCCCGGCGGGCGCGCCGACATCTGGCTCACGCGGCTGAGCGAGCCTGCGCGCGATCTCTCGCCCGCCCGCGCGGCGTTGGCGCATCGTCTGGTTGCATGGCGCGCGCATTGCGAGGAAAGCGGCGTCGCGCTCGCGCACGATGCGGATGGAGCGCCGCGCCTCGTCGCGCCGGATGTGGCGCTCGCGCTTTCGCTCGCCGGCCGCGGCGACATCGTCGCAGCCGCTGTCGCCGACGGCCCTGTCGGCGTCGATATCGAGACCATTGGCGAGGCCTTTTCGCCGCCGCTCAATGTGCTGCACCCGGCCGAGCGCGCCGCGCTTGCCGCGGCGAGCGACGCTCATGGCCTTTTTCTGCGCATCTGGACCGCCAAGGAGGCCTATCTGAAGGCGCTCGGGACCGGCCTTCTGCGCGAGCCTGCGGGGATCGAAGTCAGGCTCGCCGCTTCCGACGCAACCTTCGCCGAATGCCCGGCGTTCGATATCGTCGATCGCGGCCGTCGCGTCGCGACGCGACTCGCGCGCGCCGGCCGGACGGACCTTGCCCCGGCGCCTGTCGTGCTCGCCTGCGTCGTGCTCGAGCGTTGAAGCCCGGCATGACCTTCGGCACTGGCGCGGCGCGCGGCGGATGGTAGCTGCTGTTTGCAGATCGGAGACTTTTCGCTTGCAACGGAAAGCCCCGGCGACGATCATCGGCGCGCTTCCGGTATCCGGTCGACCGAAAGCGCATTTTGCCGGACGTCCGTTTTGCGGGCGTTTCATCACTTGAATCGTTGCTGCGGACTCTTACGTTGGCGGCGTTGAAACAGGAGTTACCCATGGGCTTCTTCGGCTCCATCATGAGCAAGATTTTTGGCGTCTCGCCGGCCGCAGCGGAGGAGGCAAAGCCGGCTTCCGCCGCAGCCGCCGCGCCGGCCTCTCCCCTCGCGCCGGCCGGTTCGGTGGACGTCGCCGCAATCCTCGACGATCTCGTCGACAAGCATGACGAAGAGCTCAACTGGCGCGTGTCGATCGTCGACATGATGAAGGCGCTGGGCCTCGATTCCAGCCTTTCGGCGCGCAAGGAGCTCGCCAAGGAGCTGCACTACGACGGCGACACCGGCGACAGCGCCAAGATGAACATCTGGCTGCACAAGAAGATGATGGAAATGATCGCCGCCAACGGCGGCAAGCTGCCGGACAATATCGGCAAGCACTGATCGCCCATCCACGTTTCACGATGAGCCCGCGGCGTTTGCGCCGCGGGCTTTTTTGTCACCACGTGTCGACGAAGGGCCGCTTGCGCGTCGCGCGCGGCCGCGGCGCCGGACAGGAGTCGAGGCCGCGGATGATCCAGCGGCGCGTCTCCACGGGATCGATCACCTGGTCGATCTCCAGCACCGAGGCGATGTTGGTCGCCTTGCCGACCTCGTAGGACCTGGCGACCATCGACTGGAACAGTTTTTCGCGCTCGCCCGGGTCTTCGACCGCCTCCAGTTCCTTTCGGAATCCGAGACGCACCGCGCCTTCGAGCCCCATGCCGCCGAACTCGCCCGTCGGCCACGAGATGGTGAAGGTTTGCGCGTGAAACCCGCCGCCGGCCATGGCCTGCGCGCCGAGGCCGTAGCCCTTGCGCAGCACGATGGTGAAGTAGGGAATGTCGATCGAGGCCGCCGTCACGAACATGCGGCAGACGTGGCGCACCAGCGCGGTTTTCTCCGCTTCCGGCCCGACCATGAAGCCTGGCGTGTCGCACAGCGAGACCATGGGAACATCGAAGGCGTCGCACAATTGCATGAAGCGCGCCGCCTTGTCGGCGGCGTCCGAATCGATGGCGCCGCCGAGATGTTTCGGATTGTTGGCGATGAGGCCGAATGGCCGCCCCTCCACGCGGATGAAGGCGGTCACGATGCCGGCGCCGAATCCCCCGCGCAATTCGAGAACCGACCCTTCGTCCGCGAGCGCATGGATGACGTCGCGAATTTCGTAGACGCGCAGCCGGTTTTCCGGGATGGCGCGCCGCAGCAGCCGCTGGTCGGGCGCGGTCCATTCCGCGACCGGCCCCTGGAAGTAGGAAAGGTATTTCTTCGCGGCGGCGCAGGCTTCGCCTTCGTCCTCGACCAGCACGTCGATCACGCCGTTCGGCCATTGCACGTTCGTCGGGCCGACTTCGTCTGGATGATAGACGCCAAGGCCGCCGCCCTCGATCATCGCCGGTCCGCCCATGCCGACGCTCGTGTCCTTCGTGGCGATCACCACGTCGCAGCAGCCGAGCAGCGCCGCATTGCCGGCAAAGCAGCGGCCGGACACGATCCCGACGAGCGGCACGAGGCCGCTGAGCTTCGCGAATTGCGCAAAGGTCGGCACGTCGAGGCCGGTCACGCCGAGCCGTTCCGTGTCGCCCGGCCGCCCGCCGCCGCCCTCGGCAAAGAGCACGAGCGGAATCCGCTGCCGCTCCGCAATGGTGAACAGTCTGTCCTGCTTCTTGTGGTTGCGCTGGCCCTGCGTGCCGGCGAGCACCATGTAGTCGTAGGCGACGACCATGGTCCGCGCGCGGTCGGCGTCGAACCTGTCGCCGTTGACGGTCGCCAGCCCCGCCACCACGCCGTCCCCCGGCGTATTGCGGATGAGATCGTCCTTCGAGCGGCGCGCGGCCTGTGCGGCGATGGCGAGCGAGCCGTACTCGACGAAGCTGCCGTCATCGACCAGCGCCGCGATGTTCTCACGCGCCGTGCGGTGGTTGGTCTTGCGGCGCCTGGCGACGGCCTCCGTGCGATTCTCGTCGAGCCCGAACGCCTGCCGCGCGATCGTCTCGGCAAGGTCTGGCCGGATGGCGTCGAGGTTGACGTCCTCCTCTTGTGTCGCCGCGTCGGCGCCGACATCGGCCGGTTCGACGAACAGGATCGGATCGTCCTTGTAGAGCGTGTCGCCCTTGCGTCCCCTGATCTCGCGCACCACGCCGCCGCAGGGCGCGGTGACGAGATGCTCCATCTTCATCGCCTCGAGAACGGCGATCTGCTGTCCCGGCCGCACGAGCGCGCCTTCCGCGACATCGACCGTGACGATCGTGCCGAGCAGCGGCGCGGAAATGGCCACTGTTCCCTCGGGACCCGCATGAGCGGTCGCGCGGCCTGACGGCGCGTCGTCGGAGGCGGCATCGAAGTAGAAGCGATGGCGCTCCTGCGCGGCGGCGGCGAGCAGTTCGGGCAGATGCGTCTCGATGAAGCGCGTGTCGATGCGATTGGCCGCGAAGCCGGGGTGCGTCAGCAGCGCCTGCAGGAAGGAAATGTTCGTGTCGACCCCGGCGATGCGGAACTCGGCCAGCGCGCGCAGCGCCTTCGCCACGGCCGTCGCATAATCGGGCGAGGGCGAGTGCACGATCAGCTTGGCGATCAGCGAGTCGAAAGCCGCGCCTGTGCGATAGCCGGAATAGCCGAACGTATCGACGCGCACGCCGGGACCGGAGGGAATGTCGAAGGCTGCGATCCTGCCGCCGCTTGGCAGCGTCTCGCCGGCTGCGTTCATCGTCTCGAGGTTGACCCGCGTCTGGATCGCATAGCCGCGCGGCGCGCGCGGTTCCGAAAGGCCCAGGTCGGCAAGCCGTTCGCCGGCCGCAATGCGGATTTGCGCCTGCACGAGATCGACGTCGCAGACTTCCTCCGTCACCGTGTGCTCGACCTGCAGGCGCGGATTGGCCTCGATGAAGGCGAAATAGGAATCGTCCGAGGTTTCGCGCGCATCGACCAGAAATTCGAAAGTTCCGAGATTGTCGTAGGCCGCGGCCCGCGCCAGCGTCATTGCGGCCGCCGCAATCTTTTCGCGCAGCGCGGGCGTGAGGGAGGGGCTCGGCGCGACCTCGATCAGCTTCTGGTTGCGGCGCTGGATCGTGCATTCGCGCTCGCCGAAATGCGCGAGGCCGCCATGCCTGTCGCCGAGAATCTGGATTTCGATATGCCGCGCGCTTTCGATCAGCCGTTCCGCGTAGAGCGATCCATCGCCGAACGCGCTTTGCGCCTCCGACTGGCAGCGCGCGAAGGCCTCGGCGATCTCGTCCGCGCGCCGCACCGCGCGCATGCCGCGCCCGCCGCCGCCGGATATGGCCTTCAGCATGATGGGCGCGTTGATGATGGCGAAAAAGGCGCGCGCCTCGTCGGCGTCGCGCACCACCGCGCCCTGAATGACGGGCGCGTCGACGTTCAGCGCCAGCTCGCGCGCCTTCAGCTTGTCGCCGAACAGGTCGAGCGCTGCCGCCGACGGGCCGACGAACGTGATCCCGGCGGCCGCCACGGCGCGCGCGAAGGCGGCGTTTTCGGCGAGAAAGCCATAGCCGGGATGAATGGCGTCGCAGCCGGTCTCCTGCGCGAGCGCGACGATGCGGGCGGCGTCGAGATAGGCCGGAACGCCCGGCTTCGGCAGGGCGTGCGCCTCGTCCGCCTTGCGGACGTGCAGGGATGCGGCGTCGTCCTGCGAATGAATGGCGACGCTGGCCACGCCCAGCGCGGCCGCCGCGCGCGCGATGCGAATGGCGATCTCGCCGCGATTGGCGATCAGGATTTTTCGGAAAGGCGGACGGGACATGTCTGGAAGACTCTCGATTTTGCGGGCTTCGTCTAAAGGCCCAGTTCTTTCGCGATCTGCTGCTTGAGCTTGTATTTCTCGACCTTGTTCGTCGGCGTGATCGGCAGGGCGTCGACGAACCGAATGTGTTTCGGCACCATATATTTCGGCATCACGGCGCGCGCATGATCCCGTATCTCGGCTTCGGTCGGGCTTTCGCCCGCGACGGGCTGGACGAAAGCGACGATGTCGTCCTCCGAGCCTTCCGACGCCGGTATCGGCAGCGCCGCCGTCGCCTGCACCTTGGGATGGCGCGAGATCAGGGCCTCGACTTCGAACGACGACACATTTTCGCCGCGCACGCGGAAGAACCCGCCCATGCGGTCGACGAAGCGGTAGACGCCGGAGCCGTCCGGGACTTCAGCGCAGGCATCTCCGGTGTGAAACCAGAGATTGCGGAACGTCTTGAGCGTCGCCTCGGGCTTGCGGAAATATTCCTGCAGCAGCAGGCCGGGAAAGCGCGGGCGGATACCGAGCTGTCCGACGACGCCCGGCGCGCACCTGTTGTCGTCGTCGTCAAGGATCGCGACCTCGAGCAGCGGCGACGGCCTGCCCATGAAGCCTGTCGGAAGTCTGCCGCCGCCATCGACGACGAGCACGCCGAGATCGTTGCAGAGTTCGCGCGTCCGCGCCTTGGAATATCCCTTTCGCGAGGACGCCGGCGCGCCTTCGTCGTCGCCGAGTTCGTCGATCATGCCGACGAAGGGATTCCCCGATTCCGTCTGGCCGAAGCCGGCGGTGACGAAGTCGATGCCGAAACGCGTCGCCACTTCGCGATGATTCGGCGGCAGCGGCTGCATGTGCGCCATCGAGAGCGTATTGGCGCGATCCCTTTCGTTCGGCGGCGCGCCGAGCAGCCAGGGCGTCATCACGTCGAGCAGGATGGCGTAGGTGGCGCCCACTTCCGCGATGCGCTCCCAGAATTGTGTCGGCGAAAATCGATCCCACAGCCCCACCGTATTGCCCTTCCACACGGCGCGCGCGAGCAGCGCAAAGGCGCCGCCCACGTGATAGAGCGGCAGGTCGCAGTAGATGATGTCGTTCTCGCTCGTGAAGGCGCGCAGAAAGAACGTGTACTGGTTGATCCAGCGGAAATTCTGCAGGACGCCCTTCGAAGGCCCCGTCGTCCCGGACGTATAGACGATGTTGGCGAGATCGAACGGCCCGGGCGAGACCGGCGGCGCCTTGTCGCGATGGGCGCAGAGAGCCGCGAAGTCGAGCAGCGTCGCAGCGCCGAACGTGGAAGGAAATGTTGCGCCGGTGTGATCGTGGTCTCCGGCTTTGGGCGTATGGATCACGAGGCGCGGCGGGCAGGCCTCGGCGCCGATTTCGCTCAGGATGTCGAGGAAGGAGGGATCCGTGACGAGCGCGGCCGGCCTGGTGTCGGCAAGCTGGTAGGCAAGCTGCGGTCCCTTGAAGTTGAAGTTGATTGGCGCGAACAGGCAGCCCGCGCGCCAAATGCCGAACATGGCGATCGCGCTGACCAGCGAATTGCGCGTCAGCACGCTAACGGATTCGCCGGGCGTCACGCCGGCCGCCAACAGGCCGCCGGCGAAACGGTCGGTCATGTCGACGAATTGCGCGAAGGTCAGATGCACGCCGTCTTCGCCATAGTGAATGAACGTCTTGTCCGGCGTCCGCTCGGCGCATTCGCGCAACTTGTCGAGCGCGATGTCGCCCTGCGCGACCATTTGGGCGAAGGTCTGTTCGGGCGTCATGGTCCGCTCCTATCGTTTGAGCGTCGGATCGAGCGCCACGCGCAGGGATTCGCCCAGCGCGTTGAAGGCGAGCGCCGTGAAAAGAATTGCGAGGCCGGGCGGATACATCTGCTCGGGCGCGACATCCATCGTCTGATAGGCGCGCGCCAGCATCGCGCCCCAGCTCGGATTGGGCGGCTGCACGCCGAGGCCGAGGAAGCTCAGGCTCGCTTCCGCCAGCAGCGCCGCCGCCAGCAGCAGCGTCACCTGCACGATCACGGGCTGCACCGTATTGGGCAGAACATGGCGCCAGAGAATGTGCGGCGTCGAGGCGCCGAAGCAGCGGGCGGCGTCCACGTAGAGCTCGTGCCGCACGACCAGCGTGCGCGCCCGCGCGAGCCGCGCGAGCTGCGGCGCGAACACGATGCCGACGGCGATCATGCCGTTGGTGAGGCCGATGCCGAGCGCGCCGGTCACGGCGATGGCCAGAACGATGGCCGGAAAGGACAGGAGCGTGTCGATCGTGCGCGAGATGACGTCGTCGATCCAGCCGCCGAAATAGCCGGCGAGCAGGCCGACCGGCACGCCGAGCAGGATGGCGATGGCGACGGCGAGAAAGCTCGCATAGATCGTCGCCGGCGCGCCGTGGATCAGGCGGCTCAATATGTCGCGGCCGAGATCGTCCGTGCCCATCCAGTGTGCGGCGCTCGGCTCCTGCAGCATCTCGTTGACGTTCTGCGCCGTCGGCGAATAGGGCGAGAGCCAGGGCGCGGCGAAGGCGACGATCACGAGCAGCGCGAGATAGGCGATCGCCATCGTCGCCCGCGCGTCGCGCCTGAGAAACGCGAGAAAGCCGGCGATCATCGCCCGATCCTCGGATCGACGGCCGCGCACAGCACGTCGGTGACGAGATTGACGGATATGACCACGATCACCATGGCGAAGACGACGCCCTGAACCACGGTGAAGTCGCGCTGGATCGCCGCATGGACGATCAGGCCGCCCATGCCGGGAATGGCGAACACCGCCTCGACCACCACGGTCGCGGCGAGCAGGCGGTTGAACAGCAGGCCGGTCACGGTCAGCAGGTTGACGGCGATGTTCTTCAGCCCGTGCCGCCACAGGATGGTCGATGTCGTCAGCCCCTTCGCGCGCAAGGTGCGCACGAATTGCGAGCTCATGACGTCGAGCAGCGCGCCGCGCGTCTGTCGCGCGACTTCCGCCATGCCGCCCGCCGCCAGCGCCAGCGCCGGCAGCGTCGCATGGTAGATTGCGTCGCCGGGCGAGGACGAGAACGCCGTCGCGCCCGTTGCGGGAAATATGTTCCAGCGCAGCGCGAACAGCGAGACGAGGATCATCGCCAGCCAGAAGTTCGGCACGGCGATGCCGACCGAGGCCAGCGTCATCGCCGCGCGATCGACCGGGCCGTTGGGCCGCGCCGCCGCCGCGGCGCCGAGCGGCACGCCGACGATCAGGGCCAGCGCCAGCGCCATGGCGACGATCAGCAGCGTGTGCGGGAAGCAGCGCGCGATGGAGGCGATGACATGCTCGCCGGACAGGATGGATTGCGAGAGGTCGCCCTGCGCCGCCTTCCACAGCCATGCGCCGTATTGCACGAGAAACGGGCGGTCGAGACCGTAGAGCCTGCGGATTTCCTCGATGCGCTGATCGGTGGCGTTGTCGCCGGCGAGCGTCACGGCGACGTCGCCCGGCAGCAGCTTCAGCAGGCCGAAGACGATGAAGGTGGCCAGCACGATGACCGGCGCCGCCTGCAGGAGGCGGCGCCCGATCACGCGAAGCGCGGAATTCTGCGCCACCGGTCAGCTCTCGAGCCAGACGCCTTCGTACTTGGGCTTGCCGAGGAGGTTGGGCTTGAAGCCCTTCACCTTGGCGGAAAGCGCGTCCAGCTCGAACTGGAAGGCGAGCGGGCAGACGAGCGCATTCTCCATCACGATGCGCTGCACCTTCGAGAAGGCCTTCTTGCGCTCGTCGATATTTTCGGTGAGGCGCGTCGCCTTCAGCGCCTCCGGCAGGTCGGCCGGCACGTCGGCGCGGCCTGCGTTGAAGTAGGAATCCTTCGAATACATCAGCGTGTAGGTGAGGCTCGGATCCGGCCGTCCGGTCCATGCCGACAGCAGCCCCGCGCCTTTCTTGTCCTTGCCGAAGAAGGCGGCGCTCATTTCCGCGATCGAGCCGTTGGTGAACTTCGCCTTCAGTCCGACCTTGGCGAATTGCTCGATCAGGATTTCCTCGCGCCGGATCGAATCCTGGTCGGTGTAGCCGATGAGATCGAGCTCGAAGCCTTGCGGGACGTTGGCCTCTTTCAGCAGCGCGCGCGCCTTGTCGAGATCGTGCGGATAGAGTTTCGCGACATCGGCGTCGTAGGCCCAGTGCGAGGACGGGAGATTCATGAACGCCGGCTCGCCGACGCCTTCCAGCGTCGCCTTGACGAAGGTCGCGCGGTCGACAGCATGGTTGAGCGCCTTGCGCACGCGAATGTCGTCGAACGGCGGCTTGCCCCAGTTATAGTAGATCTGCACGCAATAGACGGTTGGACCTGCCGCCTGCTGGATATTGGAGGCGCGCGCCAGCACCGCTTTTTGTCGCGCGGGCAGCGCGTAGGCGACATGGTTCTGGCCGGCGACGACGGAGCGTACGCCGGTCGCCACTTCCGGAATGATCGCGAATTCGATGCCGTCGAGATTGCGCTCGCTGGCGCGCCAGTATTTCTCGTAGCGCCTGACGACCAGCTTCTCGTTGTCGGTCCAGCTCACGAATTCATAGGCGCCTGCGCCGACGGGCTTGCGGTCGATATTGCCGTTCGCCTTCACGGCGGCTGGCGAGACCATCATGCCGGCGCGGTCCGACAGAATGCCCGGCAGCGCGGCGTCGGGCTGCGACAGTTTCAGCGTCACCTGGCTCGGACCGGTGATCTCGATGGACGAAACGGTCGCAAGGTCCGCCTTGATGTTGGAGCGTTGCTCGGTCTTGGCGCGCTCGAGATTGAACTTCACCGCTTCGGCGTCGAGCGGCGTGCCGTCATGGAAGGTGACGCCCGTGCGGATGTTCAGAACCAGCGTCTGCGGATCCGGAAACGACCAGGATTGGGCGAGGCCGGGCTTCGGCTTCAGCGTCTCGTAATCCCATTCCACCAGCGTATCGTACATCGGATAGAGCATGGTGTGGTCGGAGCCCGCGCCGCCCGTCTGCGGATCGAGGCTCGAGGGATTGGCGTTGGCGGACACTTTCAGCACGCCGCCCTTTTTCGGCGCGCCCTGCGCGAGCGCGGACGTGTCGATCAGCGCGGCGGCGCCCGCGGCGCTGGCCAGCGCCATCGCCTCGCGTCGTGTCAGCCGGCCGAATTGCTTGCCGTCTCCCATGTCACCCTCCCTGTTGCGCCATGCCGGCTTTTTCGCCGGCCCTTGTTTGCTCGTTGCAGAATTGTTCCGCGAAATGACAGGCCGCCCAATGATCTCGCGCAATCTCGCGCCATTCCGGCGTGCGCTGCGCGCAGAGATCGGCGGCATGGGCGCAGCGCGTGCGAAAGTGACAACCGGACGGCGGATTGATCGGGCTCGGAATCTCCCCTTCCAGCAATATGCGCTCGCCCGTTCGCATATGCGACGGCAATGGCTCGGGTTCGGCGGAGAGAAGGGCGCGCGTATAGGGGTGGATCGCCGCCTCCGTCACGGCCTCCGCAGGGCCGAGCTCCACCAGCCGCCCAAGATAGGCGACCGCGATGCGGTCGCTGATATGCGAGACCACCGACAGGTCGTGCGTGATGAACAGATAGGTGAGGCCGAGTTCGCGCTGCAGTTCGGCGAAGAGGTTGAGCACGTCGCCGCGAATGGACATGTCGAGCGCCGCCACCACTTCGTCGCAAACGATGAGTTCGGGCTTCATCGTCAGCGTGCGCGCAATGACGACGCGCTGCTTCTGGCCGCCGGAGAGCTGGTGCGGATAGCGTGCGCCGATTTCTTCCGGCAGGCCGACACGCGCGAGCGCCTGCAGGGCGGCGCGACGCCGATCCTCGGGAGCGCCGGCGCCGGCGATCGCCAGCGGCTCCATGACGGACGTCAGGATCGTGCTGCGCGGATTGAGCGCGGCGTTCGGGTCCTGGAACACGATCTGCCAGGCGCGCCGCGCGGCGCGGAATTCGCGCGCCGACATGGTCGCCGCGTCGACGCCGTCGTGCAGGATCGAGCCTGCCGTCGGCGCGACAAGATGCACGACGGCGCGGCCGATCGTCGTCTTGCCCGAGCCGGATTCGCCGATGAGGCCGAACGTCTCGCCCTTGAAAATGTCGAACGAGACGCCGTCGACCGCCTTCACCGTCGCGCCGCGTTCGGCGGCCGGAAATTCGATGCGCAGGTCGCGCACGGAGAGCGTGGGCGTGCGGGCGTGGCTCATGCGGCGACCCCCGGAAGCGCAAGATCGCGGAAGCGCCAGCAGCGCACACGGCGGCCGTCGCCCGCGTCCTCGAGCGTCTGCGCCTTCTCGCATCCGTCCGTCGCATAGGGGCAGCGCTGGCGAAAGCGACAGCCTTGCGGCATCTGTCCGAGGGTGGGCACGCGGCCAGGTATCGAGGGCAGGTCGGCCCTGCGCGCGCTCAGCCGCGGCAGGGCGCGCAGCAAGCCGGACGTATAGGGATGCAGCGGATGCTCCAGCGCTGCGTCCACGGCGGCGTCCTCGACGATTTCGCCGGCGTACATGGTCAACATGCGCGTGCAGGTCTCCGCCACCACGCCGAGATCGTGCGTGATGAACAGCAGCGCCATGTGCGCGCGGTCGCTGAGATCGCGCAGCAATTCCAGGATCTGCGCCTGCACGGTCACGTCGAGCGCCGTCGTCGGCTCGTCGGCGATCAGCAATTGCGGATTGCAGATCATCGCGCCTGCGATCATCACCCGCTGCCGCATGCCGCCGGAGAGTTGATGCGGATAGGCGTGGAAGCGCTTTTCCGGCGCGGCGATGCCGACCGAGCGCAGCGCCGCGAGCGCCCGTTCGCGCGCCTCGGCGCGGCTCATCCGGCCATGCGCGCGCAGGCCTTCGGCGATCTGCTCGCCGACCGTGAACACCGGATCGAGCGCGCTCATCGGCTCCTGGAAGATCATGCCGATGCGCTTGCCCCTGATGTCGCGCAGCTCTTCCTCGCCACAGGTCGCGAGATCGACGCCCATGAAATCGAGGCGGCCCGCAATGTGTGCGACATCGTCGGGCAGGAGGCGCAGCAGCGAAAGGCCGGTGACCGTCTTGCCGCAGCCGCTTTCGCCGACGACGCCGATGCGCTCGCCGGGCGAGATGGAGAAAGTGACGTCGCGCGTGGCTTCGAGACGGCCGCCCGCGGTCGCAAACGAGATCGACATGCCCTGCACGTCGAGCAGAGGCTGGCGCCCTTGCGGCGCGCCTCTCTCCGCATGTCGCGCGGCGGTCGCGCTCATGCGGCGCCGCGCTCCGCATCGCCGGCGACGATGAGTTGATCTCCGATCACGCCGGCGCGCGCGAGCTCGTCGATCGCGGCGTCCGACAGCCCCAGCATCTCGCCGAGCACGGCGCGATTGTATTCGCCGAGCGTCGGCGCAGGCGAGCGGACAGGGTAGGGCGCGACAGCCTCGCGCACGGCGGCGGCCGGCTGCGCGTGGCGCCCGATGTAGGCGCGCTCCGCCCACAGCCAATAGTCCCGCGCGACGAGATGCGGATCCTCCAGCAGGTCGAGCGGGCGCCGCGCCACCCCGGCGGCGACGCCGAGGCCCTGCAATGCGCGCATCGCCGCGTCGGGCGCGTGCGCGCGCGTCCACGCCGTCAGCGCGGCGTCGATGTCCCGTGCGGCGGCATGACGGGCCGCGCGATCGCCGAGGCGCGCGAGATCGGGTCGCGCAAGGAGCTTGGCGAGCCGCATCCATGCGTCGTCGTTCGTCACGGCGATGGAAATCCAGGCGTCTTCGCCCGCGCAAGCGTAGATGCCGCTCGGCGCGTGATCGGGATGGCGCGCCGCCGAGCGTTGGGGCGTCGTTCCGTCGGCGGAATGCGCCACGATCCACGGACCAGCCATCTGCATCATGCATTCGACCTGCGACAGATCGATGTGCTGTCCCTCGCCCGTGCGCCGCGCGTGCAGCAGCGCCGCCATCAGCGCCGCCATGCCGGCGAGGCCGCCGACCGGGTCGCCATAGGCGGGATGGCCCATCACGGGCGGGTCGCCGGGACGCCCGAGCAGGTGCGGCAGCCCCGAGCCCTGTTCCAGCGTCGAGCCGTAGGCGCGGCATTCGCGCCAGGGGCTGGATGCGCCGAAGGCCGACATGGACAGCGTGACGAGCCCCGGATTTTCCGCCCGAAGGGTTGCGGGGGCGAGGCCGAGCTTCGGCAGCACCTCGACGGAATAATTCTCGACGACCGCGTCCGCGCGCGCGGCAAGCGCCTTTGCGAGACGCACGCCTTCCGGCCGTGTGAGATCGATGGCTATGCCACGCTTGTTGCGGTTCATGACCGCAAAGCGTCCGGTCTTCTCGTAGAGTTTTTCGCGCAACACGTTCGGGCGGCGGTCGACGCCACGCCACCAGTCGGGATAGGAGCAGCCCTCGATCTTGATGACGTCCGCGCCGAGATCGGCAAGCGTGCGCGCGCAGAGCGGGCCGGCCCAGCCCATGGTGAAATCGAGGATGCGGAAGCCCGCCAGCGGCAAGGCGCCTTTCGCGGCCGCCGGCGTGGCGAAGACCGGCGCCGCCGCGCGCGCCGTCCACTCCGGCCCATGTGAACCTTGTCGCGCGAGATTCGCTTCGGTCGCCGGCGGCGTATCGACCAGCCGCAGCGGCGATGCGGGCGCGCGCAATTTTCTGTCGCCGTCGTGGATGGAAGCGATGGCGCCGCGCGCGAGAAATTCCGGAGAAGACGCGATATCCTCGACGCCGGGTACGACGACGATCGGCAGCCTGCGCTTCAATCCTTCCTGGAACCAGTGCGCGGCGGGCTTTTCGGCAAGGCGCGGCGCGAATTGCGCTTCCAGCTCGTCGGCATGCGGCAGGCGCTCGAGCCCCGTGGTGAAATGCGGCGCGGCGCCGAGTTCCGGCAGGCCCAGCATGTCGCAGAAGCCGCGCCATTGCGCCGGCGTGACCATCGTGGCGCCGATCCAGCCGTCGCGCGCGCGATAGACGCCGAGCGGATAGGTCGGCGCGAAACGGCCGATGCCGGCGCGCTCCTGCGGCGCGCCGCGCAGCGCGGCCTCCGCGACCTGATATTCGGCGAGCGTGACGCAGGCCTCGTGAACGCTGGCCTCGAAGCGCCGCCCGCCGTCGCGCGCCCGCGCGACGAGGCCGGCGCAGGCGGCGATGAAGGCCCACAGCCCCGCCACATAGCCGGCCTGGAAATCCGGCGCGGCCATCGGCGGGCCGTCTTTCGGTCCGACGAGCTGCGCAAGTCCGGCGAGCGCGCGCACGGTCGCGTCGGTCGCCGCATAGTCGCGGTACGGACCGCAGCGGCCGAACCAGCTCGCGTCGATCACGACCAGACCTTCGCGCTCGACGCCCGCGGGCGCCTGTGCGTCGCCGAGAACGAGGACGTCGCAGTCGCCGATCAGCCCGCGCAGATCCGCGCCGCGTTCGCAGGCGAGACGCTTGCCGAAATTGAGGAAGGCGAAGGCGGCGCTCTCCCTGCCGCGGGGCCCCTCGAACAGCGGGGAAGCCGCGCGCAGCGGATCGCCGCCGTCGGGCTCGAGTTTCAGGACGTCCGCGCCGAAATCGGCAAACAGTCGCGCGCACCAGGACGCTGAGGCGAGAGAACCCAATTCGAGGACGCGAAGCCCCGCAAACCCCATGTCTCCTCCCAGGCGCCGACCCGGAGTCTTCCGGCGCCTTGCGCATTGTCGCCGCTTCGGCGGCTGTTGGGATCGAGCATGACGAGGGCGCGCGCCGCGGGCAAGCAAAAACACGCGCATCCCCCGCGCATGGCCCGCATTCCGGGCGCGCGCGGCTGGCCTCGTTGCCGCAAACGCCGGTTTGGAAATTAGACGAATTAAAAAGGCGCCCCCCGCCTCTTCAAGCCGGGCGGCCGCTCGTGTTACGCGCCAGGGAGATCGAGGAAACCGCACATGATCGTCTGTTCCTGCAACCGGATCTCCGACCGCGATATCGACAATTGCGCCGTGACGCCGAAGAACGTTGCGGCGGCGTTCCGCTCGCTGGATTGCGCGCCGCGGTGCGGCCGCTGCGCCGGCGCGATCAACGAGGTCCTGAAAGCCGCCCGCGCGCGCGACTGCGACCATTGCGTTCCCGGCCGCTGCGATTGCGTCGAACTCGGCGCGCAGGACGCTGCGTGAGGCCAGCCTTTACTCGCTCGCGGCAGTTGCAATTATGGACGAATTGAATGGTCGGCTGGTTGCCTGCCAGCTCATGATCGCCGGCCTCGCGGCGCGCCTCGCCAACGCCTCGCCAGATCCGCTGCGCTTCATCACCGATTTCCGCGACGAGATGCACGCCGTGGTCTCGGGGGTGCGCCTTGGCGGCGAGGAAGAGGAAACGTCGGTGCGCGCGGCTGCGCGCCGTACGCTCGATGAATTGTTTTCCTTGATGAAGGGACCTTCCGACACCGCCGAGGGATGAGGGCGGCGTCCGGGTGGCGGCTAGACGACGGCGCGGCGCGTCCAGTCGGTCGCCAGCGCGAGTCTGGCGAGCCGCCACAAGTCTTCCGCCAAGGCCCGGCCGCAGGTCGATTGCGCCAGCGTCGATGCGGCGGCCTCGACGCCGACAGGATTGCCGTCGATCGCCGCTTGCAGCGCCAGCAGGAATTCGGCCTCGTCTGATGTCAGCAGGTCGTGCCTGTCGCGCAGGAAGCGGAAACCGAATTCGCGCTCGCGCCGCAAGGCGTGCGCGATCGACGAGACGATGCGGACGTAGTCCACCGCCCGCCGTCGGTTGAACCGGCCTTCAGCCAATTCGTACGCCTGCGCCAGATGCGACGTGTCGGCGTCTTCATGCGCGCAAAGCACGAGCCGAAGGCAGGCGACGGCCAGCGCTTCGCGATCCGATCGCGAGAAATCGCGCACCAGCATGTTTGCCGCAACCGGTTTCCCGAAGCCGCGCCGGGCCGAGAGGCGCTCATCCTGGCCGTCAGGCCGCGACCTCGTCTGTTTCGAGAAATTCTCACGATGCACGTCGTACATGCCGCTCTCCCCGGGCGCGATTGCCTGCGGAAAATCGATACGTGCGCCGTCTGAAGTCGACAATGAATATTCGTTGTGAAGCGCGAGATTAGAAGACGCATAATTCGCAATCTCGAAAACGCTTTCGCGCATGTGCTCGCGCGCTTTTTCAGTTGCGACTTAGAACAATTCCAGCCTGCATTTTTCGACGCATTCCAATGTGAGGCAGCGTCGGCCGCTTTCAATTGACTCGTGTTCGCGCATTACGCCATTGCTCACTTCAATGCGTTAGAAACGCGTTTGGAACTTGTCAAAAGAGGGATGCGATGAGCGCCGTAAAGTCTCCACGATCGTTGCGCGGCGAGCAGGCCATGCATTATGCGCGGCAGCCGGGCGAACGCGTCGTCGGTTCGTCGCTCGCCCTTGCTTGCATCGCGGCTGGCGGAGGCGCGGCGCAAGCGCAGACGCAACCATCGACCTTGCCGACGATGGTCGTCGATGCGCCCGTCGTGAAGCGTCGTCCCGTCGCAGCGCCGAAGCCGAGCGCCGCGCATGTGCGCGCCCGCGCCGCGATCCGCCAGCGCGCCCGCACGGCGGCCGTGGCCACGCCTGCGCCCGCCGCGCCAGGCCCCGCGCCGCTTCCGACATTCGCGCGCCTGCCGAGCGACAATCCGTATGCGCAGCCGGGCGACCCCTACAAGGTCAATCGCCTGCAATCGAACAAGTTCTCGGAGCCGATCGCCAACACGCCGCGCACCATCACCGTCCTGTCGAAGGAAGCGTTGGAAGACAAGGGCGCGACCAGCCTTCGCGAACTCGGCCGCAGCACGGCCGGCGTGACGCTTGGCACGGGCGAAGGCGGGAATGCGTTCGGCGATCGCTTCTTCATCCGCGGCTTCGACTCGCGCAACGACGTGTTCCTTGATGGCATTCGCGATCCCGCGGTGAGCGTGCGCGAGAACTTCTTTACGGAGCAGGTGGAGATCCTGCGCGGTCCCGCCTCCACGTTCGCGGGACGCGGCACGGCCGGCGGCGCGATCAATATCGTCACCAAGAAGGCCACGACGGACGGGAATTTCCGCATCGTCGAAGGAACGGGTTCGCCGACCGATCGCGGCGGGCGCTTCACGGTCGACGTCAACCAGGTGATCAACTCCGATCTCGCGGTGCGCGTGAACGGCCTCTACCAGAACCAGAAGGTCCCCGGCCGCGATTTCGTCACCGACGATCGCGCGGGCGCCGCGGTCTCGGTGGTCTACAAGCCGATCGAGCCGCTGAAGATTTCGCTCGACTATATTCATACCGATCTCTGGGGGCTGCCCGATTTCGGCGTGCCCTACAACAGGTTCGGCACGAACCGGCCGTTCACGGAAGGCTTCAGCAACCGCAATCTCTGGTACGGCTTCGTCAACCGCGACTTCCAGCGCGTCAAGCAGGACATCGGCACGGCGGGCGTCGAATACCAGCTCAATGACCACGTCACGCTGACGTCCAGGTTCCGTCGGCAGCAATCGCTGCTCGATTACGTCGGCACGCTTGCCGAGGCGCCGTCGTTCCTCACGAACATTCCGGGCGGGCGAGTGAACCTCAATCCGCAGAGCCGCTACCAGCAGACGGCGGTTCTCGCCAGTCAGAACGAGGCGACGATCAAGTTCGACGTCGGACCGGTGCTGAACACATCCGTCGTCGGCGCGGAGATATCGCACGAACAGATTACGCGCGATTCCTATGCGGGGCTGGCGTCCGAAGGGTTCGGCTCCGGCGCGTTCAACGGCAACGGCTCGACTGTCGGCGGCATCTTTTTCCCGCCCAATCTTCTGCCGTTCAGCGCCAAGCCTTATCTTGCCGGCAATCCGACCAACATCGTCGTCGACACGAAGTCGGCCTATCTCATCCACACCGCCAACTACAACGACTTCATCATCGCCAATGGCGGCGTCCGCATCGACGATTATCGCATCTCGTCCTACGCGCCCACGGTCGCCGCGGCGGCGGTTCTCAATCCCGGCGTGCCGGCTCTCGTCAACAATTTCTTCAACGCCTATGGCGGCAACCACTCGTCGCTCTTCAACTACAATGCCGGGCTCGTGGTGAAGCCGTTGCCGGGCTGGAGTCTTTATGCCGCCTATGCGACTTCGGCCAATCCCGTTGGCGCGGAGCTCGACGGATCGGCCGCGGCCTACGGCGCGCTGACGGCGGCCTCGCAGGTCCTGCCGCCGGAATTGAACAAGTCCGTCGAAGTCGGCTCCAAATGGGAGGTGTTCGACAAGCGCCTTCTGCTGACGGCGGCGCTGTTCCGCACGACCAAGGTCAACGCGCGCGAAGTGTTCGGCCCGAACGTCTACGCGAGCGGCGCCTATCAGATTCAGGGCCTTGATCTCGGGGTTTCCGGAAAGATCACCGACAAGTGGAGCGTGCTCGGCGGCTTCGTGCTGATGCAGTCGAAGGTCACGAGCTCCAAGGCGCCCTCCAACGTCGGCCTGCCGCTCGCCAATCTCGCGCACGCGTCCTTCAGCCTGCTGTCGAAGTATCAGGTGACGGACGCGTGGGAAATCGGCGGGCAGGCCGTCTACAATTCGCGCCGCTATGGCGGCTCGCTGCTTGCGGCCAACGGCGGCGCGGCCATCAACCCCATCACTTTCCTGCCCGCGCCGACGGCCGCCAATCCATTCCTCAACGTGCCGACAGTGCTGCCGTCCTATTGGCGGTTCGATGCATTCACGGAATACAAGATCACGCAGAACGTCACGGCGAAGGTGCAGGCGATCAACCTGTTCAACCGCACCTACTACGACGCGTTCTATCAGTCCGCCGCGCCCTTCGCGCAGATCGCGCCCGGCCGCAGCGTGCAGTTCAGCGTGAAGGCGACCTTCTGATGCTGATCTGCATCCCCGAAATCCTGAGCAAGGGGGAGGTCGCCGACTTTCGCAGGCTGATGGACGCGGTCGACTGGGAAGACGGGCGCTCCACCGCCGGCGCGCAATCGGCGATGGTGAAGAAAAACGAGCAATTGCCGCCCGACGGCGAACTGGCGCGCAGGCTGGGCGAGCGCATCGTCTCCGCGCTCGCGCGCAATCCGACCTTCGTGTCGGCGGCCATTCCCCTGCAGATATTTCCGCCGCTGTTCAATCGTTACGGGGTCGGTCAAAAATTCGGCATTCACGTCGACAACGCCGTGCGTGGCGATGCGCTGACGGGCCTGCGCATCCGCACCGATCTCTCGGCGACCCTGTTTCTTGCGGAGCCTGAGGATTACGACGGCGGCGAGCTCGTTGTCGAGGATTACTACGGCTCGCACGAGGTGAAGCTGCCGGCCGGCGATCTCGTGCTCTATCCCTCCAAGAGCCTGCACATGGTCACCGAAGTCACGCGCGGCGCGCGCGTCGCCTCCTTCATGTGGATGCAGAGCATGATCCGCGACGATCACGCGCGCAGCATGATCTTCGATCTCGACAATTCCATACAGGCCCTGTGCGAACGCCTCGGCCGCGACGATCCGGAAGCCGTGCGGCTCACCGGCGTTTATCACAACCTCATCAGATATTGGGCCGAGACATGAGACCTAAGCTGGCGTCCGGGCTTTCCGGACTGATCTTGCCTGCGACGGCGACGCTGGCGGCGGCGCAGGACGCGGTTCCCGTGGCGATGAAGCCCGCGGCGATCATGCCGCACGAGCTCTCGCCGTGGTCGATGTTCATGTCGGCGGACATCGTTGTGAAGGCGGTCATGATCGGGCTTGCCGTCGCATCGCTCGTCACCTGGACGATCTTCTTCGCCAAGACCTGGGAGATTTCGCGCGCGCGCAAGCGGCTGACGCAAGATCTCGCGCGCGTCTCCCATGCGCCCAGCGTCGCGCACGCGCGCGGAATCGCCGGCGACAGAGCGCCCGTCATGGCGGCGCTGCTCGAAGCGGCCGAGGAAGAAGAGCGGCTTTCGGCATCGGTCGGCGCGCACGGGCGCACGCTGGAGCGCGCCGCGTCGCGCTTTGCCGAAATCGTGCGGGCCGAGCAGCGCGGCGTACGCACGGGCATGGGCGCGCTCGCCACCATCGGTTCGACGGCGCCCTTCGTCGGCCTGTTCGGTACGGTCTGGGGCATAATGAATTCGTTCATCGGCATTTCGAAGTCGCAGACGACCAATCTCGCCGTCGTCGCGCCCGGCATCGCCGAGGCGCTTCTGGCCACCGCCATCGGCCTCGTCGCCGCCATTCCGGCGGTGATCATCTACAACCATTTCACGCGCAAGACGGCGGGCTATCTCGATATCGTCGGGCAGGCGTCGGGCGCGGCGACGCGTCTGCTGTCCCGCGATCTCGACAGCGGCGGACGCGCGGCCTATCCCCGCGCAGCGGAGTGAGCCATGGGCTTCTCGCTCGGCGACGCCGACAGCGACGACCTCGCTGAATCCCACGAGATCAACGTCACGCCGTTCATCGACGTGATCCTCGTGCTGCTCATCATCTTCATGGTGGCGGCGCCGTTGTCGACCGTCGATCTGCCCGTCGATCTGCCGACATCGAGCGCAACGCCGCAGAAGCGGCCGGATAAGCCGACCTATGTCACGATATCGGGCGATCTTGCGGTGTCGCTCGGCGAGGCGCCGGTGAAGCGGGTCGACCTCGTCGCCGCGCTCGATGCGCAGCCGTCCGAGCAGGGCAAGGACCGCCGCATCTTCCTGCGCGCCGATCGCGGCGTGCCTTATGGCGAGATGATGGACGTGCTCGAGCGTCTGCGCAAAGGCGGCTATCTCAAGGTCGCGCTCGTCGCGCTGGAAGCGGTCGGTGACAGGCCCGCCGACGGCAAGGCGAAGCCATGATCGCGCCGGACGCCATTCGCGGGCTCGGCGCCGGTCGCGCCGTCACGAGCGTCTGGCTTGCCGCCGCGCTCGTCGCGGGGTCGCTGCATCTCGGCGCGGCGGGCGTTGCGGCCTGGACGCTGAGCGCCGACGAAACCTTCGACGACGAGGGCGCGCCGGCGATCGAACTCGCCATGGACATGGCGGCGCCGAAGACCGAGCAGACCGACCTGCCGCCCGGTCCTGAAGCCGACGCCTCCGCCGCTGCGCCGGAAAGCGCGCAATCCGCCGCCAAGCCGGAAGCGACCGACCGCCCGAAGGAAGAGGTCGTCGAAGCCGAAAATCCCGATCGCATCGTCGCGGTCGAGGAGCCGAAGAAGCCGGAAGAGAAGGCGGAGCAGCAGCAGCGCCGTTCCGACGCGTCCACCGCGTCGATTGCGTCCGAAGCGACGGCCGCGCCGCGCCAGGAGGCGCCGCCGGCCCCGGCGGCGCGCGCGCCGGTCGTCGGCGCCGGACAGAATGCGCTGAAGATGAAGGCCGACTGGACGAAGCGCCTGTTCGCGCATCTGAGCCGCCACAAGCGCTATCCGCAGGGCGTCCGCCAGCGGCAGGCCGAAGCCCGCGTCCTTTTCACGCTCGATCGCGCAGGCCACGTCGTGATGGCGCAGGTGTCGAAGACGGCGGGCGATGCGGCGTTCGACGGCGCCGCGCTCGACATGATGAAGCGGTCGGACCCCGTGCCGCCGCCGCCGCCGCTGGTCGCCGACGAGGGGCTGACGTTCGAGATTCCGGTGGCCTTCCGCGCGAACGGCGCGCGCTAACGGCGGCGCCAAACAAGGGCCTCAGCGCGTCACGGCTCTCTTCGGCAGGCGCGCAGCGTCGCGCTCGCCGGCGCCGCCTTCTTCAGCCGGACGACGACGTCGACGCCGACGATGCGCATGCCGGGCGGCGGCGTGATCGCAAGCGACGGCTCCGCGTTCGCCGGCATGTCGAACAGCTCTTCGTTCTGCTCGACGTAGTAGTGGTAATGCGAGCCCGTGGTCGTGTCGTACCAAAGCTTGGGCCCATACAGCGCAACCTCGCGCAACAGGCCGCACCGCGCGAAATCGCGCAGGGCGTTGTAGACAGTCGAGAGCGATGGCGGATGGCGCTCGGTCCGCGCCTCCTCGAACAAACGCTCCGCCGTCACGTGACGGGCCTTTCCGGCGAACAAAAGACGCGCAATCTGCAGCCGCTGCCGCGTCGGCTTCAGCCCCGCTCCCCTCAGTTTGAGGGCCAGTGTTTCTCGATCGCCCGAATGCACGCTGTCGCCCCGAAACCCCGGACACATTGCGGCAGTCCGGCGCGAGCGCGTTTGATCTGGCGCAAAAATCGCGTGCGAGGGCGGGGCGGGTTTTCGGATTTGATGGTACCGCCACCCCGGCTCGAACGGGGGACCTCTAGATCCACAATCTAGCGCTCTAACCAACTGAGCTATGGCGGCACGCGGGGCGCAGATTTCGCCGGCGAACGGCGCGCGTCATGCGCCGCGCTTCAATAAAAGAGCCGCGCGGGGATTGCAAGGCGCGCAGGCGCTTCTTCAAAAGCAAACGCCGCCCATTCGGGCGGCGCTGCGCAACGGACGCGCGAAGTCTTACTTCGCCTGAACCTTCTTGATCTGCGCCTGGATCGGGGCGCTCGCCTCGGTCGCCGTCTTCTTGGCGATTTCCGCGAATTCCTTGGCCTGCGCGATCGCGGTCTCGGACTGCGTCCGGATGAACTGGCCGTGCATCGACACGGCGTCCGCGAGCGTCTTGGCGCCGGCCAGCGCCTTCAGATGATCGAAGGTCGCATTCGCATTGGCCTTGGCGACTTCGAGGGCCTTGGCGGCGAGTTCTGCGGCGCCCTTGGACGAGGCGGCGATGCTCGCCTCGATCGTGTGGGTCGCTTCGTCGCTGGCTTCCTTCATGCGCTCGAAGGCGGCGCGACCCTGCTCGATCGTCTTGGAGGCGGCCTTGCGCAGATTGTCCTGCACGCCGGACAGGTCGACCGCGGCGACCGCTTTCGCCGGGGCTTCCGCCGTCTTTGCGGCGACCGGCTTGGCGGCCACCGGCTTGGCGGCGGCCTTCGTCTCGACCGGCTTGGCTTCGACGGGCTTGGCGGCCACAGGGGCGGGCTTGGCCTCGACGGGCTTCACGGGCGCCGGAGCGGGCTTGGCTTCCGCGGGCTTGGCGGGAGCGGCCGGCTTTGCAGGCGCAGCCGCCTTTGCGGGGGCCTCGGGCGCCTTTGCCGGCGCGGCGGCCTTCACGGGGGCGGCGGGCGCCTTGGCGGGTCTACGGACTGCCATGTTTCGATCTCCGGATCAGAACGGGTTGCGACCGCAGGACGCGCGGTCAGGAAACTCAGGAAGACTTGGGCGTAACGGCCTTCTGAACCGCGGCGCCGAATTCCTTCGCCTGGTCCTGAAGAGTGGAAAGCTGCGACTTCAGGTACTCGTTCTGCAGTTGCAGAACTTCCTGCAGATCCTTCGCATGGACGAGGTTCTGCGCATGGTCGAAAGCGGCCTTCACATTCGCTTCGGCATAGGCGACGGCCTTCGCGCCAACCTCCTTGACGCCGAGCGGCATCGCGAACGGGCCGGCTTCAGCGGCGGTGACCGCCTTCTGGGCTGCGCCGATAAATCCCTCAAACGCCTTGCGCGCCTGCTCAACGCTCTTTTCCGCAAAATCACGCATTTCGGCCGGAATCTCATAAGGAATCTGAGCCATTGCAATCTCCTGTGACTGCGTTTCCCGACGGGACGATTCTCTGCATCTCCGCCCGTAGCGCAAGCAAACTACCACATTTTTGCTGCAATGCAACATCGCCTGCGAATTCATTGTGCAGTGCAATGTGGCCATTCATCATTAACGCATCAAAAGCCCGCCGGACCGACCCCGCGCGTAGACCCCCGGGCGCCGCGACGTTAAGACTCCATTAAGTCTGCGGGCCGGCGGGAGCCGGCGCGCGTTGCGTATACAGGGCGTTGCGATGAGCGAGGCTGAATTCGGCCCCGAAGTGGCGAGGGAACACGTCGAGGCGGCTCTGGCCGACCCGGCTCTGGCGTCGCTGCGTCTGGCCGACGCGCCTGTCGTCGTCATCGCCGGCTCGCCCGGGCGCGTCGTCTATGCAAACCACGGCGCGCAATCGCTTTTCGTTGGCGACCTGCCGGCGCTCGGACGCCGTCTTCTGCTTGGCGCCGAGCCCGGCGCGCGCCGTGTTGTCGCTCTGTCGCGCTCCTTGTTGCCGGGCGCGGCGCCGCGTCTCGAGCGGCTGCGCTTCTTCTTTGGGCCGGTCGCGGAGACGGTCACGGTTTTGTGCCGCCGCGTCACGGTTGCGCCGGGCGAAACGCTCTTTGCTCTCGCTGTTCTGGGTCTGCGCGCCTCGCAGACGACTGCGCGGCGTTCAGGCGATGTCGAACCGCCGCCGTTGAAGGCGCCAGGCGATGCGATCGAAACGAAGCCTGCCGTCAGCGCCTCCGCAAGCGATGCAGCGGAGGCGCCGGCGCCGGCGGCCGACTCTTCCGCCGCCGACCTGGCGGCTCGAGCGCCGGCCGAAGCAGAAGACGCGTTGCGCCAGGACGCGGCGCCGGCGCGCGGCGCGCGCTTTGCGTGGCGCACGGATGGCGATCATGTCGTCGCCTTCGTCGCGCCCGCGCTCGCCGCAGAGATTGGCGCCGCCAATGCCGACATCGTCGGGCGTTCGTTTGTCGATGTCGCGCGCGACATGCGTCTTGACGCCGACGGCCGCCTCGCCGCCGCGCTTGCGGCCCGCCAAACGTTCGCGGGCGTCGAAACCTCGTGGCCGGCAGGCGAGGGGCTCGTCGCCAGGATCGCGCTCGGCGCCGCGCCCGCATTCGATGAAGAAGATCGCTTCGACGGCTTCCGCGGCTACGGCGTCGTGCATCCCGAGCGCCTTGCCGCGCCGGCAACGGCTCCAGCTGCCGAACGCGATGTCGCAACTGCCGCGACGGATGAAGCCAACGCCGAGGCTGCATTCTTTGCGCCCTACGCGGCGGAGGCCGCCGGCGCCGCCGCGCCGCAGCCCGATATCCAGCCGACCGCCGCTGCGGACGAGGACGCGGACGAAGCCAACGACAACGAAACGGGCTTGCGGGATGAGGCCGGCGAGATCGTAGCGGTCTCCGACGCCGGCGAACCCATGCATCGCGGCGATGTCGGCGCGGAGCCCGCCGGCCAGCCGGTCGACGAGGCCGAGCCGCTCTTCGAAGACGAATTGCCCGCGGACGACGAAGCAGAAGAACCTGCGCCTTCCGCCGGCAATATCGTGCCGCTGCGCCCGCAACAGCCGGCGCGCCGTGCGGATACGGCGTTGCGTTCCCCTGCAGCCGAACTGTCGCCCGGCGAGAAATCGGCGTTTGAGGAAATCGGCCGGACGCTCGGCGTCGAGCGCGCGGCCGAAAGCGCGGATGACGAGCCGAAGCTCAGCCCCGCGGCTACGAAGCGCGCGCGCGATCTCATAGACCTCGTCGCGCGCTTCGGACGTTCCGATGAACCTGCGGAACAACCGGCTCCCCCGCCGCCGCCGCTCGCGGCCGTCTCCGAGGACACGTCGGCGCAGATCGCCGCGCAATTGCCGGAGCGCAACGCGGCGGCCGTGCTGGAACGTCTGCCCGTCGGCATCGTCGTCAGCCGTTTCAACGTGCCGATTTACGCCAATCGCACGCTGCTCGAACTGCTCGATTACAGCGACATCGACGCGTTTCATGCGGCGGGAGGCCTCGACCGCCTGTTCCGCGGCCGCGCGCCCGACAGCGGCGCCGCGCAGATCGAAACGCGCGACGGCGAGGTTCTGCCCGTCGATGCGCGCGTGCAGGCGGTCGATTGGGACGGCCAGCCCGCGACGCTCGTCACCCTGCGGCGCGCGCAGGAGAACCGCTCTCAGGAGAACCGCCCGCAAGAGAACCGCCCGCAAGAGAACCGTCCGCAAGACGCCGGCGACGCGGCCAGGGCGAAAGCGCTGGAGCTCGATCTGCGCCAGCGCGACGCCGAAGCGCGCGAATTGCACGCCATCCTCGATACGGCGACGGACGGCGTCGCCGTGCTCGACGCCGATGGCCGCATTCTTTCGCTCAATCGCTCCGGCGAGGCGCTGTTCGGTTTCGATCAGAACGAGGTGGCGGGCGAGCCTCTTTCTATCCTCGTCGCCAGGGAAAGCCAGGACGCCGTCGCCGCCTATTTCGACGGCGTGAAGTCCGGCGGCGTACAGAGCGTGCTCAACGACGGTCGCGAGATTTTCGCGCGCGCGCGTCAGGGCGGCAGCATTCCCGTCTTCGTCACGCTCGGCCGGCTCGGCAGCGGCGCGACGCCGAAATTCTGCGCCGTATTGCGCGATCTCACCGCGTGGAAGAAGGCCGAGCGGGAATTGGGCGACGCCCGCCGCGAGGCCGAACGCGCCAGCGCGCTGAAATCCGATTTCCTCGCCAAGGTGAGCCACGAAATCCGCACGCCGCTCAACGCCATTCTCGGCTTCGCCGAAGTCATCATGGACGAGCGCTTCGGCCCGGTCGGGAATGCGCGCTATCGCGACTACATGCGCGACATCCACAAGTCCGGCGAGCATGTGCTGAGCCTCGTCAACGATCTCCTGGATCTCTCGAAGATCGAGGCCGGCAAGGTCGATCTCACCTTCACCAGCGTCGACATCAATGCGGTCGTCGCCGAATGCGTGTCGCTCATGCAGCCGCAGGCCAATCGCGATCGCGTGGTCATGCGCCTGTCGCTTGCGCCAAATCTTCCGAACATCGTCGCCGACGAGCGCTCGATGCGTCAGATCGTGCTGAACCTCCTGTCGAACGCGGTCAAGTTCAACGAGCCCGGCGGCCAGGCGATCGTTTCCACGGCGCTGACCGACGCCGGCCATGCCGTCGTGCGGATCAAGGACACGGGCGTCGGCATGAGCGACGACGAACTGCAGACGGCGCTGGAGCCGTTTCGTCAGGTGTCGACCGCCCGCAAGAGCGGCGGCACGGGCCTTGGCCTGCCGTTGACCAAGGCGCTCGTGGAAGCCAATCGCGCGTCGTTCACAATTCGCAGCCGCAAGGGCGAGGGCACCATGGTCGAAGTGACCTTCCCGCCGACGCGCGTTCTGGCGGAATAGATTGCTGAGGCTGCTCGCGCAACGCTGCTCGAATCGGTAAGCGGATGGCATTTGCTGGAATCAAGCGCCCGTCATTGCGAGCGCAGCGAAGCAATCCATCCACCGGGCCTATCCGCATGGATGGATCGCCACGTCGCTGCGCTCCTCGCGACGACGGCGCAGGTTCCGGCAAAGACTTCTTGCCCTAGGCTTTCGCGGGCTCGGCATTTTCCGCCGTCAGGTCCAGCGTCACGATGCTCACGCCCGGCTCCTCGCGCGACTCGCGCTGCTTGAAGCCGAGCGCCTTGCACATCTGCAGCATCGGCTGGTTTTCGGTGAGAACCTGCCCGTCGATCCTGTGCAGGCCGAGGCGGCGGCCGTGTTCGATCATCATCTTCATCAGCGTCCAGCCAAGGCCCTGTCCCTTGGCCTTCGGCCCGAGCAGGATGGCGTATTCGCCTTCGGTCAGATCGGCGTCCATCATCAATCGCACGCCGCCGAGCATTTCGCCGGTATCGACCTTGATGGCGGCCACCGCATAGGCGCGCGCGTAGTCGATCTGCGTGAGGCGCGCGAGGAAGGCGTGGCTGAACGCCTTCACCGGGGCGAAGAAGCGCAGGCGCAGGTCGTTCTGGGGCACGGTCTCGAAGAAGGCGTGGTACATTTCTTCGTCTTCCGGCCGCACCGGACGAACCAGGACTTCCGATCCATCCTTGATGCGGATCGTCTGTTCGAGATCCTTCGGATAGGGCGCAACCGCAAAGCGCCGGTTCGACTGGCCGACGCGCTGCCTCGAATCCGGTTCGACGCGAATGCGCGCGTCAACCACCATCACGCCGTCTTCGTCGGCAAGCAGCGGATTGAGATCGAGTTCGCGCACCTCCGGCACGTCGGCGGCGAGCTGGGCGAGCTTGACCAGGGTGAGCGCGACGGCGTCGATATTGGCGCGCGGCACGTCGCGATAATATTCGAGAATGTTGGCGACGCGCGTGCGCTTGATCATGTCGTGCGCGAGCGCGAGATCGAGCGGCGGCAGCGCGAGCGACCGGTCCTCGATGATCTCGACAGCCTTGCCGCCGCGCCCGAACACGATCACCGGACCGAAGGTCGGATCGTCGGCGATGCCCGCGATCAGTTCGCGTCCGTGCGGACGCTTGATCATCGGATGCACCGTCACGCCCTCGATGCGCGCCTGCGGGATTTCGCGCGCAATGCGCGCCATCATTTCGCGCGCGGCTTCCACGGCCGCGTCGGGCGTGCGGATGTCGAGCACGACGCCGCCGATGTCGGACTTGTGCGCAATGTCGCGCGATACGATCTTGATGACGCAGGCGCGCGAGCGCGCGATGAACAATCGTGCGAGTTCGCCGGCTTCTTCCGGCGTGCGGGCGAAGCGCGCCGGCGCGACGGGAATGTCGTAGGAGTCGAGCAGCATGGTCATTTCGACCGGCGCGAGCCAGCGATGGCCGCGATGGATCGCCTGCGCGACGACGCTGCGCGCGCGCGCCACGTCGGGCTCGAAGTCTTCCGGCAGGTTCGGCGGCGCGCTCATCATGAACTCGCGCGCCTCGTTCCAGCGCACCATGTGCATGAAGCCGCGCACGGCGCCGTAGGCGTAATGCGGGATGCGCGCATCCTCGAATATCTTGTCGGTCTCCTCCGTCGCGCCGAACCATACTGTAAACACGGGCTTGGGAGAGAGCGTGCGCTTGCGCGCATCCTTCACGGCGGCGACCACCGCTTCGGCGGCTTCCGCCGAGCGCGACAGCGCGCTGGGCGCGTGCATCACCATGACGGCGTCGGTCGTCTTGTCTTCGAGCAGCGCGCCGACGGCGGTCCTGAACCGGGCGGGATCGGCGTCGCCGTCGATATCGAGCGGGTTTTCCTTCGATAGGTCCGACGGCAGCACGCCTTCGAGTTTCGTCCAGGTCGCAGGCTCGATGGGCGCGAGCTTGCCGCGCTGGTCGGCGAGACGGTCAGCCGCCAATCGGCCAAGGCCGCCGCCGTTCGAAACGATCGCAAGGCGTCCGCCCGGGAAGGGCTTGATGCGCCCGAGCGCCTCGGCGGCGTCGAACAACTCGTCGACGTCGCCGACGCGCAGCAGGCCGGCGCGGCGGAAGGCGGCGTCGTAGACCGTGTCGGGACCCGCCATGTTGGCGACGGACGAGCCGCCGCGCGGCCCGCGCTTGTGGCGGCCGGACTTGACGACGATGACCGGTTTCACGCGCGCGGCGGCGCGTGCGGCCGACATGAATTTCTGCGCGTCTTCGAGGCGATCGATGTAGAGCAGGATGGCGCGGGTCGCGACGTCGAGCGCGAAATAGTCGAGCAGGTCGCCGAAATCGACGTCGACCATCTCGCCCGCCGACACCATGCCCGAGAAGCCGACATGCCGCTTGTGCGCCCAGGCGAGCAGCGCCGCGCCGATCGCGCCGGATTGCGAGACGAGCGCCAGATCGCCGGCGGGCGCCTGCTGGCCGGAGAGCGAGGCGTTGAGGCCGGCCTTGGGCACAAGCATGCCCAGACAGTTCGGGCCGACGATGCGCATGCGGCCGCGCTGCGCGATCTTCTTCAGCCGCTCCGTCATCTCGCCGCCGCGCCAACCCTCCGGATCGCGCGTCATCACCAGCGCGCCGGGCACGCCGAGGCGTTCGGCTTCTTCAAGTTGCGCCACGACATGTTCGGCCGGCGCGGCGACGACCAGCAAGTCGGGCGGGTTCGCGACGTCAGCGAGCGCGCGCACGCAAGGGCGGCCGTCGATTTCGTCGTAGCGTGGGTTGATCAGCGAAATCTCGCCCTTGAATCCCGCGCCGACGATATTGTCGAACAGCGCGCGGCCCGATGACCCGGGCCTCGGGCTTGCGCCAACCAACGCCAGCGATTTCGGCGAGAAAATGCGGTCGAGCGCCCGCGTGCCCATATTGCAATCCTCAAACTGGCGCGATCGAGCAAGCCGATTCGCGCTTCGAAAGCATAATGCTGCAATGCAGCATGAGTAAGGCGCGAATTCATTGAGGTCGCTCAAAGCGCGTGCGTATCGAAGGAGCAAAGGCAATTGACAGTCAATCGCCGTCTCGGTTCACTCGCTACAACCCCGGAGAAGGGAAAGAGGGAGCTGACCATGAAGCGAATGATCCTGGCGGGCGTGGGCGTGCTGGCGCTGATGGGCCCTGCGGCGGCGGCCGACATCGTCGGCACCTGGCTGCGCAGCAACGGCGAATCGCGCGTGCGCATGGCGCCTTGCGGCGGCGGCGTCTGCGGCGTCATCACCTGGCTCAAGTCGCCCGGCAAAAGCGACGCCAAGGTCGGGCAGCAGGTCTTCTACAACATGAAGCCGGACGGCTCGGGCGGCTGGGAAGGCTCCGCCTTCAATCCGGAAGACGGCAAGACCTATGCCGGCAAGGCGTCGGTCTCCGGCTCCAGCATGACCACCAAGGGCTGCGTGCTCGGCGGCATGATCTGCAAATCCGTGAGCTGGACGCGCGTCAATTGAATTACGGGAACGGCGCGCTCGGATGCCATTCGGGCGCGTAGCCGGCCGATAGCGCGGCGAGGCTGGTCGGCGGCGTGAGACATGCGACCCTGCGGTCGCGCGCTCGCGGCGCAGGCGCGCGATAGCCCGCGAACGACCAGGGCAGAACCTGGGCGCCTCTGATCGCGAAGGCCTGCGCGCCCTCCGCGTAGATCGCGCCGTCGGGCAGGTCGTCTATCTGCAGCGTGTGAATTCGCTTCGCGCGGCCGTCGCGTCGCTCCGCGTCCAGCCGCCGGTCGAGGTCGCCCGCGCGCAACGCGCCGGTGGGGTCGACGGCGCGGCGATAGGCGAGCGCGCGGTCACGGCGGCATTCGAAGCATGGACGGTGGCCGGCGGCGAGCGCGGTCGGTTCGTCGAGAAAGAAAAGATCGGTGTAGCGCTTGCCGAACACCACGTTGCGGCGGTTCTTGAAGGCGCACAGGCACGTAATCCACTGTTTCGATTTCCAGCGGGATGTCCCGAGCGTCTGGTCGTCGCGATGAAAGCGACCGCCGCGGTTGCCATAGAACAGGCCGCGCTCGGCCGTCGCGTGAATTTCGCCGTAGGGGTCGACGCGGTTCTGGAGCGGCGAGGGGCGCACTCAGCCCACGAAGCCGGCCGAAGGGCTGGAGCAGCGGCCCTCGCGCGCCTTCATGACGGGCGGATCGCAGGGCGACATGTCCTCTGCGCACATGGGCCGGCAGACCTTGCCGGTGACGGGATCGATCTGCCCGCCGTCGGCGGGCGGGACGTTCCCTCGATCATCCGTCTCCTGCCCGTTCGCCGTCCGAATGAACAGAAGGCCGGCCCCGGCCGCCGATAGCGCCAGCAATGCGCGGCGGGTTGGAGCTGGCGTCGTCATCGCGCCGGACCCGCCGTCGGGCTGGAGCACCGGCCATCCGCCGCCTTCTGGGCGGGCGTGTCGCAGGGGGAAGAATCCATGGCGCACATCGGCCGGCAGGCCTTGGCGTACGGGCTGTCGATGGATTCATTGTACGGCCCGCGACGTCGGCGGCCCGCACGTTGCTCGTAATAGACCTGCGCCAGGGCTTCTCCCGCGAAACTGGCCGCGCCGAGCGCACACGCGCCGAAAATCAGAAAGGAGCGCCGGGAATGGGCGGACATGGTCGCTCTCCGTCTTGCCGCGACTATGGCATCTGCGTCCCGCCGACGATGGGGCTCGAGCAGCGGCCGTCGGCGCGCTTGTACTCCGGCGGATCGCACGGCGTCATGTCGAACGTGCACATCGGTCGGCAAACGTTGGCGCTTGCGCGAGGCGTTTCGTAAACGCGCACATTCTTCTTCCTCGGCTTGGCGGCCGCGGGTCCCGCCGCCAGCGCGGCTGCGGCCAGAACGACAATAGCGAGACGCATTTTGGCCTCCTTGGACAACTTGGCCATAAATGACGCGGCGGCGTCCGGTCGGCAAGTGCGCAAGCTGACGCGCCGTTTAGCGCGCGTCCGCCTGGAGGCCGATCGAATCGACCTGATAGACGTCGTCGGCGAAATGCACCGTGCCGTCGGCGGAGGCCCAGCCGGTCATGTACACCCAGATCACCGGCACGGGACGCGCGAGCTTGAGGTCCTGCCGCTCCTTGCCGATCTGCGCCATCAGTCCGGCGCGATCCCAATTGCCCGACCCCTGCAAGAGCCACGCGGCGAGATCCCAGACGCCCTGCACGCGCACGCAGCCATGCGAGAGGAACCGGTAATCGCGGTTGAAGAAGCCCTTCGACGGCGTGTCGTGCATGTAGACGGCATATTTGTTGTTCATCTGGATGCGGATCGACCCCAGCGCGTTATGCGTGCCGGAATCCTGTCGCAGCGTGTAATTGACCGCCTTTTCGCTGCCCCAGTTGATCGAGCGCGGATCGATGACCGTGCCGCGTCCGTCGAGGATCTTGATCTTCGAGCGGGCGAGATAGCCCGGGTCCTTGCGCATCTTCGGAATAATTTCGTTCTTGATGATCGAGGTCGGCAATGTCCACGTCGGGTTGAGGTTGATCGCGCTGATGCGCGTCGAAACCTCCGGCGAGCGATGATCGACATCGCCTACGACAGCCGTGTAGCGCTTGACGACCTGCCCGTTTTCGATCGCCTCGACCGCGGCCGAGGGGATGTTCACCACCACATAACGCTCGCCAAATGCGAACTGCACGCCAGCCAGTCGTTGCGAGCTCGAGGCGAGCTGCTTGAAGCGGACATTGGCGGTCGTGTTGATCGCGCGCAGCGTCGCGCCCGAAACCACTCCGGTCTGCCGAAGGCCGTTGCGCGCCTGGAAATGCTTGACGGCGGCGGCGAGCGTCGCGTCCCAGGCGTCGCCGGGTCCGACGGCTTCGTGAGGGTCGCCCTCGATCTGCAGGCGTCGGCGCAGCGCCGCGACGGCCGCGCCCTTGGCGCCCGGCCCGACATTGCCGGGCACTTTCGGCCAGCCGCCGGCGTCGACGATCTTGGCGTAGCGCTCCGAGGCGGCGGCGGTGGCGAAGAAAGTCTCGGGCTGGAATGAGGGCGTCGGATCGTCCGACAGAGCCCACTCGCGGATCGGCGGCTTGGGCTTCGGCTTGGCGGCGGCCTTGGGCTGCGGCGCGAGCTGGGCGGGGGGAAATCCCGCCACGTCGCCTGGCTGGGCGGGCGGCGCCGGCGCGGGAGCGACCGGCGCGGCAGGGGCCGGCGGCGGCGCAGGCAGGGGGGTAAAGACGTTGGCCGGCGGACTCGCGGGCGTCCGCGGAGCCATCTGGCCGGGCGCAGGTTGCGCAGCGGCAAGGCCGCAGCAGGCCAACGTCACGGCCGCGGCGCCCATCAATCCGAAAGACCTCGTACGGGCCGAAAAGTTCATACCGCCAACTCGCCCAATCCGGCTGGAGGGTCGCCGGAACTTCTCCATAAGCCGGCCAAGCCTCGGTTTCCAGAGTAAACGCGACGGCAATTGACGCTAGCGGCCTGTTTTCTGGCCCGGTACCGGCGGCTCGTCGCCCGTGATCCCGGAGCCCGGTTGCGTCTCGGCGGGCGGATCGCTCGCCGGGAAGGTTTCCTTCAGGCCCTCGTCCAACCGACGCTTCTGGTCCGATTTCTGGCGCTGCCGCCTGCGCTTTGCTTCGCCCATCCGACCCTCCAACTGACCGTTCATTGAGGTCGAAACGTGGCCGGGGCCGATTTGTTCAATCAGGCGTCGACCACCACGATGTGCAGCTTGCGCGGCCCGTGCGCGCCGAGCAGCATGGTCTGGGCGATATCGGCGGAGCGCGAGGGGCCGGTAATCATGTTGACCGTACGCGGCATGACGCCCTTGCCGTATTTTTCGCGCAGCCTGTCGAACACGCTCTCGTAGTCGCCCTGCAGATCGGCGCCCGACAGCACGACAATGTGGTTGTCCGGCAGAAAGTTGAGCGTCGAGGGGTTCTCGGGTCCCGACGCCATGATGAGCGTGCCGGATTCCGCCACGCCCGCGAAGGCGTGCGACACGGCGTTGAGATCGCGCCCGTCGGACGGGCCTTTCGCCATGTCGAGGGCGGTGGCGCCCCAGGGCATGTCGGCGAGGCGCGCGTCTTCGCCCATGCGCAACGTCGCCGGCAGGTTGTTGTCGCGCAGCCAGCGCGCCGCCTCCGCCGGAACCTCGCTCGCGCTCTCCACGATGGCGACGCTGGCGAAGGCGCCTTCCGCCATCGTCTTGAACAGGCCGATGCGCTCCTTGGCGTCGAGCTGACCGCGCGCCGGAACCACGCCGCGCGGCGCGCCCGCGAGGCGCGCCTCGACGGCGGCGCGACGCGGGGCCTCATTGCCGCTGACGCGTAGCGAGCGTCGAAGGCTAGACAGAATTTCGTCGCGCGCGCTCACTTGCCCGCCCTCCGCTTCTTCCATTCGCTCTGGAACGTCTTGCCCTGCGGCGCCGGCAGGTCGCGCCAGTCGGTCCAGCCCGACGCAAGGGGCATGGCGTGGAATTTTCCCGTCTTGCGCGCGTAGAATCCCATGACATGCATGGCGACGCGCGTCGCAAGGCGGTAGAGCGCCGGCCGTTTCGCCACGAACGCCCAGAGGCCGAGCCCGTAGCGCGCGACGGATGGCGTCAGATGCCGCTCGAACTCGCGCTCGCGCCAGTGCCGCATCATGCCCGGCAGCGGAATGCGCATCGGGCAGACGCTTTCGCAGCGGCCGCAGAATGTCGAGGCGTTGGGCAATTGGCCGCCCTTTTCCACGCCGATCAGCGACGGCGTCAGAACGGCGCCCATCGGTCCCGGATAGACCCAGCCGTAAGCGTGCCCTCCGACCGCGTGATAGACCGGGCAATGGTTCATGCAGGCGCCGCAGCGGATGCAGCGCAGCATGTGCTGGAAATCCGTGCCGATCATCGAGGAGCGGCCGTTGTCGAGAAGGACGACGTGATATTCCTCGGGACCGTCGACGTCGCCCGCGCGGCGCGGCCCGGTCGACAGCGTCGTGTAGACGCTCATCTCCTGGCCCGTCGCGGAGCGCGCCAGCACGCGCAGCAATTGCGACACGTCCTCCAGCGTCGGCGTGATCTTTTCCAGAGACGCGATCACGATGTGGCACTTCGGCAGGATCTGCGTCAGGTCGCCGTTGCCCTCGTTGGTGACGATGATCGACGTGCCGGTTTCCGCCACCAGGAAGTTCGCGCCGGTGATGCCGATGTCGGCGGCGAGGAACTTTTCGCGCAATATGCCGCGCGCTTCCGTCAGAAGCTGCGTCGGCTCGGTGAGGTCGCGGTCGGCGGGCAGATGCGTATGTACGCGGCGGAAATCGCCTTCCACCTGATCCTTGGTCAGGTGCACGGCAGGGCCGATGATGTGCGAGGGAATCTCGCCGCGCAACTGGATGATGTATTCGCCGAGATCGGTCTCGACCGGCGTGATCCCGGCCTTCTCCATGGCGTCGTTGAGCGCGATCTCCTCGGAGATCATGCTCTTGCCCTTGGTGACCGTCTTCGCGCCGCGCGCCGCGCAGATGTCCAGAATGACCTTGCGCGCTTCCTCGGCCGTGCGGGCGAAATGCACCTGGCCGCCCGATTCCGTCACCTTCTTCTCGTAGGCTTCGAGATAAAGGTCGAGATGGGCGAGCGTGTGGTTCTTGATGTCGCGCGCGCTGTCGCGCAGCGCCTCGAATTCCGGCAGCTTGGAGACGGCGATTTGCCGCGCGGCCGTGAAGCCGACGCGCAGCTTGCCCATCGCCTGCTGCAATTGCGGATCGCCCAGCGCCTTGTGGGCGTTGTCCTTGAATTGCGGCGTGGTGGGATTGGCGTGGACGCTCATCGCCGCGTCTCCGCCGCCGCGCCGGCAGGTTCGCCGATCGGCGGCGCCTCGTGCGTCATGTTGGCGAGCACTTCCGCCACGTGCCGCACCTCCATGTTGCGCCCCTTGCGCGACAGGCGGCCGGCCATGTTCATGAGACAGCCGAGATCGCCGGCGAGCAGCACCGGCGCCTCGGTCGCCAGAATGTCCTGCGTCTTGCGCTCGACGATCTGGCCGGAGATTTCGCCGAACTTCACCGCGAACGTGCCGCCGAAGCCGCAGCACACGTCCGAATCCTTCATCTCCACGAGTTCGAGCCCGTCGACCGTCGCGAGCAGCTTGCGCGGCTGCGCCTGCACGCCCATTTCGCGCAGGCCCGAGCAGCTATCGTGATAGGTGACCTTGCGCGAAAATTCCGCCTGCACGCTTTCGACGCCGAGAACGTCGGTCAGGAAGGAGACCAGTTCGAAACATTTCGCCGCGAAGTTTCGCGCGCGCCGCTGCAGTTCGGGGTCGCCCTCGAACAATTCGGGATAATGTTTCGCCATCATGCCGGCGCAGGAGCCGGACGGGGCGACGACGTAGTCGTAGCTCTCGAAAGCGTCGATCGCCTGCAGCGCCAGCGCGCGGGCGTCGGCCTTGTCGCCGGAATTATAGGCGGGCTGGCCGCAGCAGGTCTGGCTTGGCGCGTCCACCGTGCAGCCCGCGTCCTCCAGCAGCTTGGCGGCGGCGAATCCGACGCTCGGCCGGAACAGGTCGACCAGGCAGGTCGCCATCAGCCCGATCCGTCTGCCTTTCGGCGCCCCCGCACTCATGAACGTCTCCCCAAGCGACAGCTTGCATGCTAGTCTGACATCACATCTAGGGGCCTCGAGGACACGTCGTCAACTTGTCCGGCGAGCTGCAAGGAACGCATCGATGTCGGCAATCGCCTTTCCCGCGCCGGACCCGGAGATTCTCGGGAAGCGCGACCAGATCGTCGCAGGCCTCGCCGCGCTCGTGCCGCCGGAATGCCTCGTCGTCAGCGAAGACGAGCGCCGCGCCTTCGAGACGGACGCGCTGACCGCGTATCGTCGCCTGCCGTTGGCCGTCGTGCTGCCGCGCACGACCGAAGAGACGAGCAAGGTGATGGCTTACCTGCACGCCGAGGGCGTGAAGGTGGTGCCGCGCGGCGCGGGCACGTCGCTGTCCGGCGGCGCCATCCCGCAGGAGGATGCGGTGGTCATCGGCGTCTCCAAGATGTCGCGGATTCTCGACGTCGACTATGCCGACCGCATTGCGCGCGTGCAGGCCGGCGTCACCAATCTCGGCATTTCGGACGCCGTGGCGGCCGACGGCTTCTTCTATGCGCCCGACCCGTCCTCGCAGCTTGCCTGCACCATCGCCGGCAATATCGGCATGAATTCCGGCGGCGCGCATTGCCTGAAATACGGCGTGACCACCAATAACGTGCTCGGCGTGAAGATGGTGCTGGTCGATGGAACGATCGTCGAGATCGGCGGCGACTGGCTGGACGCCGCAGGCTACGACTTCCTGGGCCTGATGACCGGCTCTGAAGGCCAGCTCGGCATCGTCACCGAGGCGACAGTGCGGCTCCTGCGCGCCGCGGAAGGCGCGCGGCCCGTGCTCTTCGGGTTCGAGACGCCGGAAGCGGCGGCCGCCTGCGTGTCCGACATCATCGGCCACGGCATCATTCCCGTCGCCATCGAATTCATGGACAAGCTCGCCATCGAAATCTGCGAGGCCTTCGCGCATGCCGGCTATCCGCTCGACGCGGGCGCGCTGCTCATCGTCGAGGTCGAAGGCTCCGACGACGAGATGGAGGCGCAGCTCAAGAAGATCGTCGCCATTGCGCAGAAGAACGGCGTGAAGACGGTGCGCGAATCCCAAAGCGCGATGGAGGCCGCGCGCATCTGGAAGGGCCGCAAGTCCGCTTTCGGCGCGACGGGCCGCGTCGCCGACTACATCTGCATGGACGGCACCGTGCCGACGAGCCAGCTCTGCCACGTGCTGGACGAGACCTACAAGATCGTCGACCGCTACGGCCTGCGCGTCGCCAACGTGTTTCATGCCGGCGACGGCAATATGCACCCGCTCATCATGTACAACGTCAACGATCCGGCCGAGCAGGAGAAGGCGGAAAAGGCGGGCGAAGACGTGCTGAAACTCTGCGTCGACGTCGGCGGCTGCCTGACCGGCGAGCATGGCGTCGGCATCGAGAAGCGCGATCTGATGCCGCGCCAGTTCAATGCCGCCGATCTCGCGCAGCAGATGCGCGTGCGCGCCGCCTTCGACAAGGAGTGGCTGCTCAATCCCGCGAAGGTCTTTCCGCTGGAGGGCAGGGCGGTCTAGCCGCCATTGCGAGGAGCGGAGCGACGAAGCAATCCATCTCCGGTTCTCGCAAGCACATGGATGGATTGCTTCGCTTCGCTCGCAATGACGTGCCTCACTCGATGACCTACACGCCCGCCACTGAATCCGATCTTTGCGCCATCGTCGCGGAAGCGCGCGCGAAGAAAACGCCGCTGGCGATCGAAGGCGGCGGCACCCGCGCAGGCCTTGGCCGCCCGTCGCAGACAGCCGACACGCTCTCCATGCGCGCGCTCAACGGCATCGTCTTTTACGAGCCCGCCGAAATGGTGATCTGCGCGCGCGCCGGCGCGCCGCTTGCCGCGATCGAGGCCATGCTCGCCGAGCGCAACCAGATCCTGCCGTTCGAGCCGCCGGACCACCGCCGCCTCTACGGCTCGAGCGGCGCGCCGACCATCGGCGCGGTCGCCGCGTGCAATCTCTCCGGCTCGCGTCGCATCTCCGCCGGCGCCGCGCGCGACAGCCTGATCGGCGTGCGCTTTGTCAACGGCGCGGGCGAGGCCATCAAGAGCGGCGGCCGCGTGATGAAGAACGTCACCGGCCTCGATCTCGTGAAGCTGTCGGCGGGCGCGCACGGCACGCTCGGCGCGCTGACCGAAGTGACCTTCAAGCTGCTGCCGTCGCCCGAGACGAGCGCCACGCTGGTCATTGACGGCCTCGACGATGCCCGCGCCATCGAGGCGCTGGCGCGGGCGCTGGGCTCGCCGTTCGAGGTCAGCGGCGCCGCGCACGTGCCGGCCGGCATTGGCGGCGAGCGGGCGCGCACGCTGCTGCGGGTCGAGAACTTCGAAAATTCCGTCGCCTATCGCATTGCCGAATTGCGCAAGCTCGTCGGCGGCGACGCGACGCTGGATGACGACGCTTCGCGCGCGCTCTGGCGCGACATCGGCGAATGCGCCTTCTTTTCTGCGCCCGACAATCGCGCCATCTGGCGCGTATCGACGGCGCCCTCGCGCGCGCCCGACTTCGTGCGCCTCGTGCAGCGCAACGGCGCCGTCGCGCATTTCTACGATTGGGGCGGCGGGCTGGTGTGGCTTGCCGTGGAGGCCGGCGGCGACGCGCGTGAAAAAGACGTGCGCGCGGCGGTAGCGTCCTGCGGCGGCCATGCGACGCTCGTGCGCGCGCCTGACGAAGTGCGCGCCCACGTCGGCGTGTTCCAGCCGCTCGACGAGTCCCTGATGAAACTCACGCGCGGCGTGAAGGCGAGTTTCGATCCCGACGGCGTACTCAACCCGGGCCGGATGTATGCCGGAGTCTGACGCCCGCCCTCAAGCCGTCATTGCGAGGAGCATTTCTCGAGACGCGACGAAGCAATCCATCCCTGCGGACAGGCGCGGGGATGGATTGCTTCGTCGCTGCGCTCCTCGCAATGATGGGAAAACTCCCCTCTATCTCGCCCTCGCCTTGCTCGCCATCATCGTCAGCGAAGCCCTCGTCTATGCCATGGGTCATCCGCTGATCTGCAAGTGCGGCTATGTGAAGCTCTGGCACGGCGTCGTGAACTCGTCGGAAAATTCGCAGCACATAACCGACTGGTACACGTTCTCGCACATCATCCATGGCTTTCTGTTCTATGCCGCCGCGCATCTGATCGGCCAGCTGACAGGTCGCCGCCTTCCTTTTGCCGCCGCGCTGCTCGCAGCCGTCGTCATCGAAGGCGCGTGGGAGGTGCTGGAGAACTCGCCCGTCATCATCGAGCGCTATCGCGCAGCGACGATCTCGCTGGACTATTACGGCGATAGCGTCCTCAACTCGACGAGCGACATTCTCGCGATGGCCGCGGGTTTCTCGCTCGCGCGGCTCATGCCGGTCTGGCTGACGGTCGCAGCGGCGATCGCAATGGAAATTGGCGTCGGCTACGTGATCCGCGACAATCTCACGCTCAACATCATCATGCTCATCCATCCGATCGACGCCATCAAGGCGTGGCAGGGCGCGCTCTAGACATGCAGACCAATTTCACCCTCGCCGCGCTCGCCGATCCGCAGATGCGGGAATCGGAAAAGATCCTGCGCACCTGCGTGCATTGCGGCTTCTGCACGGCGACCTGCCCGACCTATCTTCTGCTTGGCGACGAGCTCGATTCGCCGCGCGGCCGCATCTACCTCATCAAGGACATGCTGGAGGGCGGCAAGAAAGCGTCGGACGAAGTGGTCAAGCATGTCGACCGCTGTCTCTCGTGCCTCTCGTGCATGACCACCTGCCCGTCCGGCGTGCATTACATGCACCTCGTCGATCATGCGCGCGCGCATATCGAACACACCTACACGCGGTCGTTTTCAGATCGTCTCGTGCGCGAAATTCTTGCCTTCGTGCTGCCCTATCCGCAGCGGTTCAAGCTGGCGCTGGCGGCCGGCCGTCTGGCGCGGCCTTTCGCGCCGCTCGTGCGGCTGCTGCCGGGCGTCGGATCGCGCATCGCCGCCATGCTGCAACTTGCGCCGTCGTCCGCGCCCGCGGCGCCATCGGCGACCGTCCTCCTGCCGGAGGAGCGGCGCGGCCGCGTCGCCATTCTAGAAGGCTGCGCGCAGCCGGCGCTGAAACCCTCGATCAACGCCGCCGCGCGAAGACTGCTCGCGCGCTGCGGCGTCGAGGTCGTCGCGGCGCCGGGCGAGGGCTGCTGCGGCGCGCTGGTGCATCACATGGGCCGCGAACATCAGGCGCTCGATTTTGCGCGCGCCAACGTCGACGCCTGGACGCGGCTCATCGAGGACGGCGGTCTCGACGCCATTCTCATCACCGCGTCGGGCTGCGGCACGACAGTGAAGGACTACGGCTACATGCTGCGCGGCGACGCGGCCTATGCGGAAAAAGCCGCGCGCGTCTCCGCGCTGGCGAAAGACGTCACGGAATATCTGTCGACGCTCGACTGGACGCCGGTCGCCGCGCCGAAGTTGACCGTCGCCTATCACTCCGCCTGCTCGATGCAGCACGGCCAGAAAATCACGGATCTGCCGAAGAACCTGCTGCGCAGGGCCGGCTTTGTGGTGAAGGACATTCCCGAGAGCCACATCTGCTGCGGTTCTGCCGGCGTCTACAACATCATGCAGCCCGAACTCGCCACACGCCTGCGCCAGCGCAAACAGGCCAATATCGCGCGCCTCAAGGCGCAGGCCGTGGCGGCGGGCAATATCGGCTGCATCGCGCAACTCGCGCAGAACGGGCCGGCGCCCGTGGTCCATACCGTCGAATTGCTCGACTGGGCCTGCGGCGGGCCGCGCCCTCAGGACCTGGCTTGATCGGCGCCCTTTCGGGCGCCCACTTTCTAGGCAAACTGCATCCCAAATGGCGTCAGATCCGGCCAGCCGTCGGCTAACGCCTTGAAACTGCGCGGCGCTCGGGCGTCGCGCGGCTCTGGCACGCATCTTGTTAACAGCCTCACAGGTTCAGCCCGTTCTGGCGGCGCCGGGCCGACCGGAACCCACGCGGCGGGGCAAGCCCGTCGCGTGAAACAGGGCGCAAGCAGAGGCAACGACATGAAAATCGTAATGGCGATCATAAAGCCGTTCAAACTCGACGAGGTTCGGGACGCCCTGACCTCGATCGGCGTGCACGGGCTGACGGTGACCGAGGTGAAAGGCTACGGCCGCCAGAAGGGTCACACGGAAATCTATCGCGGCGCGGAATACGCAGTCAGCTTTCTCCCGAAGCTGAAGATCGAACTCGCCGTCTCGACCGAGCAGGTGCAGGCCGTCATCGACGCCATCTCCTCGGTCGCGCGCACCGGCCAGATCGGCGACGGCAAGATCTTCGTCTCGCCGCTCGACCAGGCGATCCGCATCCGCACCGGCGAGTCCGGCGAAGAGGCGCTTTGAGCCTCGCCTCGAGAAATTCCGTAAATCAGGAGCCAGAAAAATGAAATTCAGTCCCCTTCAGAAGGCGGCATTGACGGCGGTCGGCGTCGGCGCGCTGGGCGCCCTGCTGACTTTCGACACCGCGCTCGCGCAGGCGGCGGCCCAGGCCGCCAAGGACGCCGCGCCTGCCGCGCCGCCCGCCCCCACGCCCAACAAGGGCGACACCGCCTGGATGCTGATCTCCTCGGCGCTCGTGCTGATGATGTCGGTGCCGGGCCTCGCATTGTTCTACGGCGGCCTCGTGCGCTCGAAGAACATGCTTTCGGTTCTCACGCAGGTCATGGCGATCGTTTCCATGGTCGGCCTCATCTGGTGCTTCTACGGCTATTCCATCTCGCTGGGCGACGGCGGCGGCTATTACCTCGGCGGCTTCGGCAAGGCCTTCCTGAAGGGCATCGACCCGAATTCCGTGTCGGCGACCTTCTCGAACGGCGTGGTCATCCCGGAATTCGCCTACATGGTCTTCCAGATGACCTTCGCGATGATCACGCCCGCGCTGATCGTCGGCGCCTTCGCCGAGCGCATGAAGTTCTCGGCGGTCATGCTGTTCGTCTTCCTGTGGGTGACGTTCATCTACTTCCCGATCGCGCACTGGGTGTGGGCGACGCCGGCGCCGGACGATTTGGCCGCCGCTGCGAAGGCGCTGGCCGCCGCGGGCGAGGACGCCGCCAAGAAGGCTGCGGCGCAGGGCAAGATCGACGAGCTGATCGCGGCCGCCGGCTGGATCAACCAGGGCAAGGGCATCGGCGAATTCCTGATGAACGGCTCGGGCGCGCTCGACTTCGCGGGCGGCACGGTCGTGCACATCAACGCGGGCATCGCCGGCCTCGTCGGCGCCATCATGGTCGGCAAGCGCGTCGGCTATCCGCGTGAAGCGATGATGCCGCACTCGCTGACCATGACCATGATCGGCGCCTCGCTGCTGTGGGTCGGCTGGTTCGGCTTCAACGCCGGCTCCAACCTGGAGGCCAACGGCACGACCGCTCTCGCCTTCGTCAACACGATGGTGGCGACCTGCGCGGCGGCCTTCTCCTGGCTGATGGTGGAGTGGATGGCCAAGGGCAAGCCCTCGCTGCTCGGCATGGCCTCGGGCGCGGTCGCCGGCCTCGTCGCCGTCACCCCGGCGTCGGGCTACGCCGGCCCGATGGGCTCGATCGTGCTCGGCCTGATCGTCTCGCCGGTCTGCCTGATCTTCGTCTCGAAGGTGAAGCAGGCGCTCGGCTACGACGATGCGCTCGACGTGTTCGGCGTGCACTGCGTCGGCGGCGTCATGGGCGCCATCGCCACGGGCATCCTGGTCAACCCGGCCCTCGGCGGCGTCGGCATCACCGACTACCTGAACATCACCGGCAATAACGCGGGCACGTACGCCTTCGGTCAGCAGGTGACGTCGCAGATCGTCGCCGTGCTCGCCACGCTGATCTGGTCGGGCGTCGGCTCGGCGATCCTCTACAAGGTCGTCGATCTCGTCGTCGGCCTGCGCGTCCCCACCGACGCCGAGCGCGAAGGCCTCGACGTCACCGACCACGGCGAGCGCGCCTACAACTACTGAGTTCCTCCCGAGAGCGCTTCCGGCGAAAGCCGGGAGCGCCGACTTGGACCTCGACATGGTCCCGCACGGCGCCCGGAAACGGGCGCCGTTTTTACATCTCGATGATCGACTGAAACCCGCCGAAGATCATGCGCTGGCCGTCGAACGGCATCTTCTTGGCGCCGTCCGAGAAGCTCGGGTCTTCCATCGACGCCTTCATGCCGCGGTCGCGAACCTCTCTGGACGGCCATTCGATCCAGGAGAAAACGACGGTCTCGTCGTCCTTGCGTTTGACCGCCATGGGAAAGGACGTGACCTTGCCGTCCGGCACGTCGTCTCCCCAGCATTCGACGACCTTCAGCGCGCCGTTCTTCTTGAACACGGCGTCCATTGCTTCGGCGTGCTTGCGGAACTCGGACTTCTTCGCGGTCGGAACCGCGAACACAACTCCATCGACATACATGAGCCGGCTCCCTCGATTTGCCTGCGTCGCGTCGCAAGCGAAGGGAGCCAAATGGGGCGCGCGGGCGGCGCGTCCAGCTTGGGGGCGGCTGTCGCGGGCGGCCCTTCGCTCAATTCGTCTTCACGGCCTTCCACGGCGCGCTGGCGCGGCCGCATTTCGCGACGCCGTTGATCGCCTTGGGGCCGGCGGCCTTGCCGACATAGTCGCAGGCGACGCCGTCGCTGGGAGCGATGCGCTGCAGCACGTAATTGCCGCCCTGCGCATTGCCGGCGACCTTGTAGCTGATCGCCACGCCGCGGCCGTCCTTCATCGCGGCCGCCCCGTTCACGCTCACGCCTGCGACCGTCACGGTCCACGAGCCTTTCATCTTTCCGTCGGCGCCTTCGACGACCATCCACGTCTCGGCGGAAGCGGCGGCCGGCGCCAGCGCGAGAACGAGCGCGAGAGCTGCGCGTTTCATCATGACCACTCTCCCTGTTTCAGTTGAGGATGCGCACCTGCGTGATCGCGGCGCCGATCGCCTGGAAGGCGGCCTGCAGATCCGCGGCCGACGTCGAATCGAAGTAGCCGGCCGACGATGTCGCGCAGTTCTGCAGGATCGACTTGATGGTCAGGTCGGTGACCTGGAAGGCGACGCTGAAGATGGTGATGCCCTTGGCCTTGACCGCCGTGCAGGTCTGCGAGGTCAGCGTGTTCGCCGTCGTCGTGTCCGAGCCTTCGTGATCGGGATAGTTCGGCGAATGCGTGTTGAACCCGTCCGTCATCAGCACGATGTATTTTCGCGTACGGCCGCCGTAAGCCGCGCCGTCCGCATAAGGCGTGTAGGGCGAGAGCGTGCGCCAGCCCCACAGCAGCGCCGGCGCGATATAGGTTTCGCCGTAGGCGCTCAGATTGTTGATGGCGGTCTGCACCGTCGTCTGGTTGTTGGTCAGGCGCTGCAATTGCGTCGTGCAGCCGTAGTCCAGAAGCGCGGGAATGGGGTTGGTGGCGTCCGCCTTGTCGGCGTTCGCGCCGATGTCGGTCGGATAGGTGCGCGAGCCCACGCAGCCGTACCAGGTGTGCGTCACCGGCGAGGGACACGACTGATAGGTGCCCTGCTGCGTATAGCCGTTGCAGTTCTGGTACGAGCAGGGCGAGGTTATTCCGTCGTTGGTGCAGGTCGTGTTCACCGTCGTGTAGCCGCCGGTGCAGACGTAGTTCGGCTCGGTTGTGCAGGAGCCGCTCGCGGGCGTGGTGTAATCCTGCGCGCCTGTCAGCCACGTGGCGTTGCGGTCGGCGAGTCCGATGTTGACGTAGTCGGTGAAGGGCACGACTGCGACCTTCACGTTGGAGGCTGCGTTCGGAATCGAGAAAAGCGTATTGGTCAGGTTGGTCGCCGCCGTCTGCAGCGCGGCGATCTTGGCGCCCGCCATCGAGCCGGTCGTATCCAGCACCATGGCCAGCTCCACCGGGCCCGCCGGCATGGAGACGCGCGTGGTCGCGTTCACGCTCATGCTGTTGATGCCGATGAGGCCCATCAGCCGCGTCGGCACGCTGATCTGCGCATTGGCCGCGAGCGCGCCCGAACCGTCGATCGAGGCCGATGTCACGACGTGGGCGTTCGCCGCGAAGGGACCGAGCGCGGCGACCAGCGCCTTCTGGACGGCCTGGGTCAGCGCGGCGTTGGCGAGGTTGACGTTCTGCCCGCCCGCCTGCGCGACGGCGACCGAGAGCGCTGCGGAATCCAGGCTGCTTGTCAGGGTCGTGCGCATGCGCATCGCCGAGGCGTAGTCGACCGCCGCGCCGACCGCGAGGCCGATCGGCAGCAGAGCTATGGCGAAGATGACCGCCGCGGCGCCCTGTCGATCCTGCCGGAACCGGCGAAAAGCGGATGCGATTCGGTCGAAACTGGTCATGCGTCCTGCCATGCGTGATGGCCGGATCATGCCAAGCAGCCCTTCAAATTTGATTAAGTCGATCGCGCTTTCGCCCAGTATTCCGGGCAATAATTCTTAATCCGTCCCAAGCAAAACGCGCGCCCTGCGTAATTGCTGCGATTTGTCAGAGGCTTGGCCAACGGATCCGCCGCGTCTGAGCTGGCGCGCGCCAGGCTGCGCAAAACCCGTCAAATTCTGTGGCGCTTTTGCAACGGCCTTCGCTTGATATCCGGCAAGCGCCGGATTTTGCTCAAAACTTGGGCGAACGCCCATCAAACGACGTTGCCGCGCCGCACACAGCCGACGCATTTTGGCCACATCGAATTCCAAGTCGCTGGAGAAACCGAAATGAGATTCATCGCAGCCGCTGCGGCTCTCGTCCTCAGCACGGGCGCTTTCGCCGCTGACGCCGCCGACCCCAAGGCTGCGGCCGCGCCGGCAGCCAAGCCGCTGATCGCATGGCCCGAGCCGAACTTCGACGTGTTCGGCTCCGGTTTCGATTACGCCTATGGCGTCAAGCTCCAGAGCGATTACGTCTCGCGCGGCATCTCGCAGACCGCGGGCCGCCCGGGCGCGACCGCCTACGGCGAATTGCGCTACGGCTGGCTCTACGCCGGCGTGCAGCCCTGGAGCGTCCGCCTCCCCACCGAACCCACGGCCGAAGTCGACCTCTACGCCGGCATTCGTCCTGTCTGGGGTTCGCTGACCCTCGACTTCGGCGCGATCTACTACGCCTATCCCGGCAACAAGGTTCGCTACTTCCTCGCCGGCGCCGGCGGCCCCGTGCTGCCCTTCTGGACCCCGGGCGGCACGCCGACCACGGCGGCCAATCCGAGCTACATGGAGTGGTACGCCAAGTCGACCTGGGCGATTAACGATTACCTGAGCGTCGGCACGGCGACCTATTACGCGCCGAACTGGAACAATTACGCCGCCAAGGGCCTGTACAACGAGATCAACGCCAAGGTCACTTTCGGCGAAACCGGCTTTGCGGTTTCAGGCGCCTTCGGTCACTCGTATCTCGGCCGCTCCTCCTGGGAGTACGGCTTCAGCTACGTCGACCCGCGCCAGTTCTTCGACGGCATACCGCGCGGCTTCAAGTTCGCCAGCTACAACAGCTGGAACCTCGGCGCCTCGTACACCTACAAGGTCGCCACTCTCGACCTGCGCTACTACGGCTCGAGCCTCGGCAAGGAAGGCTGCGCGATCAACACCTCGGATCCCGCCGCCAACCTGTCGACGGCGCTCATCGGCGTCGGCAAGTCGAGCTGGTGCGGCAATCGCTTTGTCGCGGCGCTGTCGATCGACTTCTCGTCGGCGACCTTCAAGTAAGCTTTCTCTTCGGCCTGTTGAGAGCGCGGCCTCGGCCGCGCTCTTTTCTTTTGCGCGGCTCGGCGCCGCTGCGCGCGCGGGCCTTGGCGTTCGCGCCATTGCCCCCCATATTCCCGCAGCGCGCCGACAGCGCGTCCAATGGGGAGAGGGATATGTCGCCCGAAGAGCGCCAGGTGCTCGTCGAACTTTTTCAACGCACCAATGCCGCGGCGTCGCAGCCGCGCGACAAGGATGCCGAGGCCTTCATCGCGGAGGCCGTCCGCTTGCAGCCCTATGCGCCTTACCTTCTGGCGCAGGCCGTTCTGCTGCAGGAGCAGGCGATGAAGCAGGCCGCCGAACGCCTGCAGCAGCTCGAAGCCGAGAACCGCGAATTGCAGGAACGCGCCGCGCAGGGCGGTCAGCAGGCCCAGCAGGGCGGTTTTCTCGGCGGGCTCGGCTCGCTGTTCGGCGCAGGCTCGCAGCAGGCGCCGCAGCGCGCGCCTGAGCCGCCGCCGCGCCCCGGCGGCCCCTGGAGCCAGGCCCCACAGGCGGCGCCGCCGCAGCAGCCCGGCTGGGGCGCGCCTCCGCCGCCGCAGCAAGGCGGTCCCTGGGGCGGCGGCCCGCAGCAGCAGGCGGGCGGCGGCGGCTCCAGCTTTCTGAAAGGCGCGCTCGGCGCCGCGGCCGGCGTCGCCGGCGGCGCGCTGCTCGTCAATTCGCTGAGCGGCATGTTCGGCGGCCACGGCCAGAGCGCGGGCCTCGGCGGCTTGGGCGGCGGACTGGGCGGCGGCCTCGGCCAGCAGGCTGGCGGCGGCGGCACCGTCATCAACAATTACTATGGCGACGAAGGCGGCGGCCGGGACGACGAGGGCGACTATCAGAACGCCTCGGACGATTCCGACGATGACGACGGCTCGTACGACGACGACACATACGACGCCTGACGCAGAAAACCGGAAGGCCGCCGCGTCGCCGCGACGGCCTTCCTCTCCCGCCTCCCGCGCTTTTCGCGCAGCTCTCTAGAGCACGACGACCTTCGTGCCGACCTTCACGCGGCCGTAGAGGTCTTCGACGTCGTGGTTCATCATGCGGATGCAGCCCGAAGACACGTTCTGCCCGATCGTGTAGGGCTCGTTCGTGCCGTGGATGCGGTAGAGCGACGAGCCGAGATAGAGCGCGCGCGCGCCGAGCGGGTTTTCCGGCCCGCCCGCCATATGCGTCGGCAGGTCCGGACGGCGCTTCAGCATTTCCGGCGGCGGCGTCCAGTCCGGCCATTCCGCCTTGCGCGTGATCGACTTGACGCCCGACCAGGTGAAGCCCGGCCGCCCGACGCCGATGCCGTAGCGGATGGCGCGGCCGCCGTCCTGCACGAGGTAGAGGTGCTTGTCGCGCGTATCGACGACGACCGTGCCGGGCCGCTCGCTCGTCCGGTACTCGATTTCCGTGCGCAGATATTCCGCCGGCACGACGCGCCGGGCGTCGGTCGGCGCAGATCCGTAGCTTGCCACCTGCACCGGCGGATAGACCGTCGGCGGCGTCGAAGGCTGCAATACGGGTTGAGCCTGGAGCGCGGGCGCGACGGCGCGGGCCCGCGGCGCGAATGGATCGCGCGGCTGCGCCTGCTGCCCTCCGGTCATCACGAATTCGATGAAGCCGCCGCCATAGCCCCCGGCCGCCATCGCCGGTTGGGTTGCGGCTGCGGCCACGCCGGCAAGCAGCAGGATTCGACAGAAAGGAGACATGATCCGATCCCGAATGGCGCGCGTGCGCGCGCAGAGACGATGATGGATCGTAACATGTAGAATTCGAGCGATACGATTTACGTATTTGTGTGGTTATACGAAGGATAACGCGCCACAATTGAAGTGAATATTTGGCGAAGAAGAATGGTTGCCGCGGCGTAAAATGTCGAGCCGTCAGCTTTTGCCGGTCGCCTCGGCCTCCCCGCCGTTGCGGGCGAGCGCGCGCATCTTGGCCAGAACCGGCGCGCGCAGCCCGGCAATATCGAAGGCGAGCGCGAACGCGCTGAAGACGCCGGCGCCCGTCACGATCTGCGCCGCGAGCGTCAGCGCGCCCGGCGCCCAGGCGCGCATCGGCCAGAGGGCGGCGACCATGGCCGCCGTCGCCAGCGCGATCGCGCCCATTTCGCGGAATGAGGGCCAGCGCGGCCGCGAGGCGAAGGCGAAGCCGATGAGCGCGATCATCGCGGCGCAATAGGCGCCGCTCTGCGCGATGGCGAGGCTGGAGGCGTCCGCGCCGCGCGGCAGGAACGCAATCAGCAGCGGCGTGCCGGCGCAGCCGATGAGCGCCGCCGCGATCAGCGGCAGGGTCTTCTTCTGGATCTGGAAGATCGGGTTGATCGCGAAATTGATCATGGTCAGCGCGAACAGGCCCGGCAGCATCAGAACGAGATACTGGCCGAAGGGGCCGCGATATTGCATCGGCACGACCAGCGCCTCGACCGAAGGCAGCGTCAGCACGACGCCGACGCAAGCCGGAACGATGATGGCGAGCACGATCGCGATGTTGCGCGCGATCTGCTCCTTGGCGCGCTCGAGACCGTGTTTTTCATGCGCGGCGACGGCGATCTGGAACAGCAGCACGTCGAGCGCGGAACCGATCGCCTGCACCGCGCGCAGGCCGAGATCGAAGGCGAGCGAGAACTGCCCGGTTTCCGCAAAGCCGTAATATTTGGCGACGAGCGAGCGGTTGACGAAGGGAATGAGCAGATAGAGCAGGTTGGCGGCGATGATCGGCAGGGCGTAGCCGAGATATGAGCGTCCAAGATCGAAGCTGGCGCGCTTCGGTTCGCTGTTGGCGTCCGTCAGCGCGCGTCGGGTGGCGACGATCGAGCCTGCGATCGAAACGATGGCGCCGAGCAGCGCCATCTTCGCCGACTGGAAGATGAAGGCGGCGCCGGTCGTGAGCGCCAGCGACAGCGCATTCTTCACAAGGACGAGCCGGCCATACTGTCTGTCGTCGAAACGCGCGCGCGCGAGGCCGGTGGAATAATCGAACAGGCCGTTGATGACCGCGGTGGCCATCGAAAGCCCGATCAGCGCATGAGACAGGCCGAACTCGACGCCCGACATCAGAACGGCGCCCACGACGACCGTGAGCCCGACGGCCAGAATGGCGAAAGCCGTGTCGAGCGTGGCGCGCACCTGCGGCTCGTCCTGCCGCGTGCGTTGCGAATAGAAGCGGATGGCCGACAGCCTGATCCAGTCGAAGACGGCGGTCTGGATGACGAGGCCGAGCGCCAGCGCCAGCGCGAAGCGGCCATATTCTTCAGGCCCCAGGAATTTCGCGACGATCAGGCCGATCACGAAATTGAACAGGGCGTTAACCACGAAGGCGAGCAGCACCTTCATGCGCGCCGCTCGCGTGAGCAGGCGCGCCACAGGCGGAAAGGCGCGGCGCGGCGGTTCATGCCCGCTACATAGCGCAGGGCGAATAAGAAAGTCTTGCAGGCCGCGGGTCGTCCTCATGCCGGCGTCCCGCGCACGCTATGACGCGCCAATCCATCCGCCAGCCAGTCCCGGCCCCTCGCGGGAACGGCCGGCGCGCCCGGCCGTTTCAGAGCGAGAGGGAGCCGCACACATGCCCCATGCGAAATCCACGAGGAAGACCAGCCGATGGTCGCAGGACGTCACCGAACACAGCGACGCTCTCGATCTGCAGGATCACGTCTTCAGCCTGGACGACCCCCGCAAGATCGCTGCGTCGCTCAAGCGGTCGGCGGAGGCGAGCAGGCGCCGCAAGGCCGAGCCGTACCGCTCGGCCATGTCGATGCTGACCTTCTACGTCAATCGTGCCGGCCGCAGCCTGTCGAAGAGCCGGCGCGCCACGCTGGAAAAGGCAAAGGACGAATTGCGCAGGCTGTTCGGCAGGCCAGGCTAGCGCGCTGCATCGACTCCCCCACAAGGGGAGGGAATAGCGTCGACCGCAAATCGGCTAAATCTAACTGCAAACGATCAACCTGACCGGCGCCTCGGCGGCGACCGCGCGCACCGGCGTCACGCCGAAGGGGTCGCCGTCGACCTGCGCCGCCGTCGTCGCGGCCGAGGCGAGCGTCGCTTCCCTCACGTCGAGAATACGGACGCCGGCGCCCGCCAGCCCGCGTCCCGAGACCATGCGCCAGCCGATGCGCAGCAGCGCGACGAGGCTATCGTCCTCGATCGCGACCAGCGCGAGCCCGGGCGTGGTCGCCGACGTCTGCGGCGCGATGACGTAATTGCCGCCGTAGCGCGCGGTATTGGCGCAGATCGCCATGCGGCAGCGCAGCGTCTGGCCGCCGGTCTCCACGATCACGTCCGGCGTCTTAGCGCCGCGGCGCTTCAGCGCGAAAGCCGACGCCACATAGGCCCATTTGCCGAGCGCGCTTTTCAGGCGCGGCGATGTTCGCTCGACAACGGCGGCGTCGAGCCCGACCGAGGCCATCAGCACGAAGGGCCGGCCGTTGGCGAGGCCGTAGTGAAGCGGCGCGGTGCGACCCGCGCGGATCGCCGCCGCAATCGTCGCGGCGTCGTGGCCGGCGCGCGTCTCGATCGCCAGCACATTGGCGGTGCCGCCCGCAATGATCGCGAGCGCCGGCTGCTCGCCGGCGATCCTGCGAAGCCCGGCGACCGCCTCGTTGATCGTGCCGTCGCCGCCGTGAACCGCGACCACGTCGAAATCGGCGCCGCGTTCGGCGACGATGCGCTCGATGTCGCCGCGCGCTTCGGATCGCATCGCCTCGGCCGCGATCTGCTGCCGTCGCAGGGCCTCGCGCACCGCCTCGATCTTGCGGGGCGCATAGCCTCGGGCCTTCGGATTGGCGACAATCAGCACGCGTCGCGTTGCGATCGCCTCTCGCGTCACGGCAGGTCCATCAGGGCAGGTCCATCAGGGAATGTCGATCAGCGAAAGATAGTCGGAGCGCGCCGCGATCAGCGCGCTGCGGCAGTTCTGGCTGAGCGCGACCGCCTTGGGATCGGCGTTCGCCTGTCCTTCGGGGATCGCCGCGTCGCGCCCGTAGGCCTTGTTGAGGCGCGGCAGGGAAATCCGCTCGCCGCAGCGGGCCTGGATCGCGAAATTGCCGGGCAGGTACATGTCGCGCTTGTCCTTCGCGACATAGGCGCTGATCAGCGTCGGCAGCATGACGATCGAGGCGTCGAGCGTCTTGGTCGCGAACGGCGAGGGAGCGGACGAGCGGATCTGGTAGAAGGTCACGTCGTTGGGCGCGCGGCGCAGCGCGGAATAATCGTTGGGCGCCCACATCGGCATCCGGCCCGTGCCGGTGAAGGAATTCGGCTGGTGATCGCCGAACACGACCAGCACGTAGGGACGGCCCGTTTCCTTCTCGCGCGCCTGCAGCGCCTGTTCGAGCATGGCGACGGCGGCCTCGGTCGAGCGATAGCGCGCGATATATTCGTTCAGCTCGCACGTGCCGCGCGCGTTGGTCTCGCCGACGAAGCGATAGGGCATTTCCTGTTCGCTGGCGTAGCGCGGGCAGGGATGCGGCGAATGGTTCTCCATCGTCAGCATGAAGGAGAAGAGCGGCTTCGACTTGTCCGCCGCCGCGATCTGCCTGAGGTATTTTTCCATCAGGTCCGTGTCCTGCACGAACCACGGCTCCTTGATCTGCATGTCGTCGCCGTCGACGAAGGCGTCGAAGCCATAATGGCCGTAGGCCGCGCGCGAATTGTAGAATTTGCCTTCCACCGGATAGAGCGCCAACGTCCGGTAGCCGCGCTTGCCGAGATAGCTGGCGAGCGAGCCCTTCACATAGGGGCCGAGCTCGACATGCGTGTAATAGCCGGCATAGCCGAACAGCCGCGAAGGAATGCCGGTGATCGCCTCGAACTCGCTGATCCACGTGCCGCCGCCGATGGCGTGCACGCCGAGTTCGCCCTGCAACTGGCCCGCTTTCGCGGCGGGATAGAGCGGGGAGGTCACGGCCGGCGTCGTCTGGAAGACCTTCGAGACGTCGAAGGTCGATTCCATCAGCACGACGACGATGTTCGGCTGCTTGTCGGGTGTGGCCGCCGGCTTGAGATAGGACGTGGCGTCGCCCGCGGCGGGCGCGGCCAGCGCGCCGCTCCCGGCGAACTGGCGGAAGGGCGCGCCGGCATGGGATTCGTAGCGCGCCGTCAGCGCGAGAAAGGGGACCGGGCCGACGAGCTTCGAGATCAGCACGAGCCCCTCGGGCATGTTGGCGATCTCGGCATAGTCGTGGCCCTGTACCGCCGTTTCGAGACGCCGGGCGAATTGCGCGACCGAGGTCCAGGCGAGCGCGCCGACGAGCAGCACGGCCAGAGCCCGCGCCGGCAGATTGGCGCGGGCTTGCGCGCGGTCGAGGCGCGACAGGCGCCAGGCCAGGGCGGCCAGGCCCGCGGCGATCAGCCCTCCGAGGGTCGAATAGGCGAGCGCCGGAGAAACCTTCACCGCATTGAGGAAGCCCGCCGGATTGAAGGCGGCGATCTGCAGGTCGAGCCAGGTCAGCGGCATTTCGACCAGCGCGATCTTGCCGTCGTTCAGGAACGAAACGATCCAGGCGAGTGCGGCGGCGATCACGAGATAGGCCGCAGCCGCCCGCCACGTCATCGCCAGCGCCGGCAGCAGCGCGGCGGCGGCGAAGAACCAGCGGGCCTGCGTGAGGAAGTCATTGTCGCCAGTCAGCGCCAGCGCGGCGAACAGCGCGCCGAAACCCAGCGCGGAAACAAGGGACTGGAGGACGATCCGGCGGCGCATGACGATCCCGTGACGCACGGCCACGCTAATCCAACGGCGGCCCTGGCGCAAAAGATAAGCGCCCTGGGCGCCGGCGGGCAGGGCTTTAGCCAAAAGTCGCAGCCCTTCTTGACAGATCGGGGCGCCCGGCCTTATCTCCCGCGTGCTTGTTAGCACTCCGCGTTAACGAGTGCTAACGCGCCTCCAACCATACCGGCCGCCAGGGTGGCGGCCGCGATTTTAGGAAAAGAGAGACCATGAAGTTTCGTCCTCTGCACGATCGCGTCGTCGTGAAGCGTATCGACAGCGAAGAGAAGACCAAGGGCGGCATCATCATTCCGGACACCGCCAAGGAGAAGCCGCAGGAAGGCGAGATCGTCGCCGCCGGTCCGGGCGCCCGCGACGAGGCCGGCAAGCTCGTTCCCCTCGACGTCAAGGCCGGCGACCGCGTCCTGTTCGGCAAGTGGTCGGGCACGGAAGTGAAGATCGACGGTCAGGACCTCCTGATCATGAAGGAAAGCGACATCATGGGCGTGATCGCCTGATAGCCGCTTTTTCCAGTTCGTCCACGTCATTCGGAGTTTCAGCACATGGCAGCCAAAGAAGTACGTTTCTCTACCGACGCCCGCGACAAGATGCTGCGCGGCGTTGAGGTCCTCGCCAACGCCGTGAAGGTCACCCTCGGTCCGAAGGGCCGCAACGTGGTGATCGAGAAGTCGTTCGGCGCCCCGCGCATCACCAAGGACGGCGTCACCGTCGCCAAGGAGATCGAACTCGCCGACAAGTTCGAGAACATGGGCGCCCAGATGGTGCGCGAAGTCGCTTCCAAGCAGAACGACGCTGCGGGCGACGGCACCACCACCGCGACCGTTCTCGCCGCCGCCATCGTGCGCGAAGGCGCCAAGGCCGTGGCCGCCGGCATGAACCCGATGGATCTGAAGCGCGGCATCGACACCGCCGTCGAGTCGGTCGTCGCCGATCTCAAGAAGCACTCCAAGAAGGTCACCACCAACGAAGAGATCGCCCAGGTCGGCACGATTTCCGCCAACGGCGACGTCTCGATCGGCAAGATGATCGCGGAAGCGATGCAGAAGGTCGGCAACGAGGGCGTCATCACGGTCGAGGAGGCCAAGAGCCTCGACACCGAGCTCGACGTCGTCGAGGGCATGCAGTTCGACCGTGGCTATCTCTCGCCCTACTTCATCACCAACGCCGAGAAGATGGTGGCGGAGCTCGAGGACCCCTACATCCTCATCCACGAGAAGAAGCTGTCGTCGCTCCAGCCGATGCTGCCGATCCTCGAGGCGGTCGTGCAGACCGGCAAGCCGCTGCTGATCGTCGCTGAAGACGTCGAGGGCGAGGCGCTCGCCACGCTCGTCGTCAACAAGCTGCGTGGCGGCCTGAAGATCGCCGCCGTCAAGGCGCCGGGCTTCGGCGACCGCCGCAAGGCCATGCTCGAGGACATCGCCATCCTGACCGGCGGCGAGATGATCGCCGAGGACCTCGGCATCAAGCTCGAGAACGTGACGCTCCCGATGCTCGGCCGCGCCAAGCGCGTCCGCATCGAGAAGGAGAACACCACGATCATCGACGGCTCCGGCGCCAAGAAGGACATCGAGGGCCGCGTGCAGCAGATCAAGGCGCAGATCGAGGAGACCACCTCGGACTACGACCGCGAGAAGCTGCAGGAGCGTCTGGCCAAGCTCGCCGGCGGCGTCGCGGTGATCCGCGTCGGCGGCGCGAGCGAGATCGAGGTCAAGGAAAAGAAGGACCGCGTGGACGACTCGCTCAACGCCACCCGCGCTGCGGTGGAAGAGGGCATCCTGCCGGGCGGCGGCGTCGCGCTGCTGCGCGCCGTCAAGGCGCTGGAAGGCGTCGGCGGCGCCAACCCCGACCAGAAGACGGGCGTCGACATCGTGCGCCGCGCTCTGACCTCGCCGGCGCGCCAGATCGTCGACAACGCCGGCGGCGACGGCGCCGTGGTGGTCGGCAAGCTGGTCGAGGCCAAGGACTACGCCTACGGCTTCGACGCCCAGAACGGCGACTACGCCGACATGGTGAAGGCCGGCATCATCGACCCGACCAAGGTCGTGCGTACGGCCCTGCAGGACGCGGCCTCGGTCGCCGGCCTGCTCATCACCACCGAGGCGATGATCGCCGAGCTTCCGAAGAAGGAAGCGGCCCCGGCCATGCCGGGCGGCGGCATGGGCGGAATGGACTTCTAAGAAGTCCATTCGCCCAAAACTGTCGGATGCGATGCGCGGCAGGCCGCGCATCGCTGAGGGATGGACTTCCAGGAAGTCCGCGCCGCTCAATACAGGACTGGAAGGCCCGGCTCGCGCCGGGCCTTTTTCTTGTCGACGATTGCGCGGCCGGGACGGGCTTGCTGGCGCGGATGCAAAAATTGTGGCCACCCGCTTGCGCGCGCTGCAATTCAGCTTATGGTTTCGCGCGTTAGGGTGCTTGCGCCAGCTCCCGCCGCCGGATCGCCAACACGGCCACACTGGATCGACGAGATCCGATGAGGCGATCGGGCGCAGGGCGTTCGGCGCATCGCGTCCGGCCGATGGGCGCGCTGAAAGTTCGAACTGAGTGACGGGGGACGCGCTTTCGCGCGTACGGCGAATGAGTAAGGTTCTGAACACAGGGCGCACCACCACGCGCGCCGATCTTCTGGATGCGGTTTTCGTGGCCTGTCCCACGCTGTCGCGGGCGCAGGCCCGCACGATCTTCGAGATGACGCTCGAGGAAATCGCCGACAGCCTCGACCGCAACGAGTCGGTCAAGCTCCGCGGCTTCGGCGCTTTCAATGTGCGCTCCAAACGCGAGCGCATCGGGCGCAATCCCAAGACCGGCGTCGAGGCGGCGATCAAGCCGCGCCGCGTCGTGACCTTCAAGCCCTCGCCGGTGCTGGTGGCGCGCGTGAACGGCCAGTCGATCGAAGGGCTCGAGGCGGCCGACTGATCAGTCGGGATCGCCGGCCGGCAAGATGCGTGAGACGAGGCCGGCCGGAGGCCGGCGGTCCCGGCTGCCCAGCCGCGCGTTTCGCCTTGCAGGGGCGGCGTCAGCCGCTTGTCTCGCTTTGCGGCGGCGTCAGCCGCCGAGTTTCGCCTTTGCGGCGGCGGCGTCAGCCGCCGAGTTTCGCCTTGATTGCGTGATCGGCGAGCGTCTTGCCGAGCGACCAGACCGCCCCGGGGACCTTGTGCGCGTCCGCAATGACGGCGTCGAAGGATCGTTCGATCCAGGCGACGTCCTCGTCGCCGATGGTCAGTGGCGGCAGCAGCTTGATCGTGTGGTTGCCGTGGCCGGCGACCTGGCTCAGGACCTTGTGCTCCTTGAACAGCGGGATGGTGATCATCTGGCAGAACAGGCCCGAATTGACCTTCTCCAGCACCGTCCAGGCGGTCTTGAGCTTCAACGACTTCGGCGCGCCGAATTCGATGCCGATCATCAGGCCCTTGCCGCGCACGTCCTTTACCAGTTCGTGGCGCTGCAGCATCGAGCGGAAGCCCTCGAGGATCTGCTCGCCGCGCCGCGCGGCGTTCTCGATGAGCCGCTCGTTTTCGATCGCCTCGAGCGTCGCCAGGCCCGCCGCCATGGCGAGATCGTTCTTGGAGAAGGTGGAGCCATGCACGACCGCGCGGTCCATGCGGTTGAAGACCTTTTCGAAGATCTGGCGGCGCGCCAGCACCGCGCCGACCGGAACGTGGCCGCCCGACAACGCCTTGGCGAGCAGCACCATGTCAGGCTCGGCGCCCCAGTGCTCCACCGCGAGGAACTTGCCGGTGCGCCCGAGCCCCGTCTGGATTTCGTCGGCGACGAACAGGGTCCCGTACTTCCGGCAGAGCGCCGCGGCGCGCGCCAGATAGTCCGGGTCGGGCATGATCGCGCCCTTGCCCTGGATCGGTTCGATGAAGAAGGCCGCGACGTCCTTGCGCGCCAGCGCCCGGTCGAGCGCGTCGAGATCGTTGAACGCGATCTCCGCCACGTCCGGGACCAGGGGGCCGAAGCCGTCGCGGAAAATGGCGTCGCCGTTCATCGACAGGGCGCCGTAGGTCAGGCCGTGAAAGGCGTGGTCGCAGAACAGGATGCGCGAGCGCCCGGTGGCCGAGCGCGCGAACTTCATCGCCGCTTCCACGGCCTCGGCGCCGGAGTTGCAGAAGAAGGCCTTGTCGAGCCAGGGCGTGTACTTCAGGAGGCGTTCGGCCAGAAGGCCGGAAAGGACGGAAACGTCCATCTGCACGAGATTGGGCAGGTCCGCCTCGATCACGCTGATCAGCGCGCGGGAGACGTCGGGATGATTGCGGCCGAGCGCGAACACGCCCCAGCCCGACAGGAGGTCGAGGTAGCGCGCGCCGTTGCGGTCCCACAGATATTGCCCGGATCCGCGGGTAAATCCGACGTCGTAGCCGATGGTCTGCAGCACCCGAACCATCTGCTCGTTGAGGTGGCGGCTGTGCAGGCCGTAGCGTTCCGGCTCGCGGCCGATGGCCAGCGCGGCGAAATCGAAGGGATCGGCGCCCAGGGGGCGCGGGTCCTTGAGCGTCAGCGACGCTTCGTTCATGCGGCTCTCTCCGAAAGCGGCGCTTTGCGCGCGAGGAAGCGCGCCCGGCCCGGATTGGGGGAGGCCGGCCGGTTTTCATGACGGCGGACGCCGCCAATGTCAAACCATGCCCGCCAAGCGTTTCGCGGCCGTAAATGCGGCGCGGCGGCGGCAAATGGGGCGACCGCCACGGTTCGGCTTGCGCTTCGGGCGCGGCCGGTCGATACACCTGAGGGAGCGCATCGAATGGCGATTTGCGAAAGGCAGTTCACATGAGGCTTCTCAGCGGCGCGGTCGGCGTCTTCGGGCTTCTTGCGGCCTTCGCGGCGTTCAAGCTGGACGACAGTTTCCTTTATCTCGTGGCCGGCGCCGCGCTTTTGTGCGCGCTGACGACCGCGGCCTCCGCGCACATCTCGGCCTTCATGAAGATCTTCGTCGCGATCTTCTCGACCGAGACGATCCTGTTCGGCCTCGCGGTTGTCCTGCTCCATGCGGAAAAATGGCCCGACCGCCTGAAGGAATTCACGCCCCCGGATTCCCTGCCGCTGACGGTCTCGATGTTCTCGATCCTCGTCTACGTCGTCTCGCGTCTGCGCGTGATGCGCGAGCCGCTGCGCATCGCCGATCTTTACTACACGCAGTCCGACATGGGCTCGGCGCGCGTCTGGCCCTTCGGCTTCTATACCGCGCTCGAGCGGCGCATCGCCATCGCGATGATCTCCACCCTTGTGATCATCAACCAGGCGCAGGTGGCGATCACCGTGCGGCTTTCGTTCTTCAACCGCGACTGGTTCAACGCCATCCAGAACAAGGACGCCCCGACTTTCTGGAAGCTCCTCCTCTGGGTCTTCGTTCCCTGGGCCTTCGTCTACATCGCCAGCGCCATCATCGAATTCGTGCTTCAGTCGATGCTCGTCATCCGCTGGCGTCGCTGGCTGACGGATTTCTATGTCTCGCACTGGCTGGGCCACCACGCGCACTACCGCATGAGCCTTGCGGGCGGCGCCGCGGACAACCCCGACCAGCGCATCGCGGAAGACGTCAACCGCTTCATCATCGGCGGCGGCGACGGCGAGGGCATATACTCGTATTCGATCCTGCTGATCTCGACCCTCTCGTCCCTCGTCTCCTTCTCGATCGTGCTGTGGGAGCTGTCGGGCAATTACGCCATCCCCGGCACCGAGATCGTCATTCCCGGCCTGCTGTTCTGGGTCGCGCTCGTCTACGCGGTCTTCGGCACGCTGGTGACGCATTTCATCGGCCGCTCGCTCGTCGGCATGTATTTCGAGCGCCAGCGCGTGGAGGCCGATTTTCGCTTCTCGCTCGCGCGTCTGCGCGAATACGCCGAGCAGGTCGCGCTGCTCTCGGGCGAGCGCGCCGAGCAGAGCGCGCTCGGCGGCAAGTTCGGCGCGGTCATCGCCAACTACCTGCGCATCGTCGCGCAGCGCAAGAAGCTGATGGCGTTTACCGCCACCTACGGTCAGATCTCGCCGATCATTCCCTACATCTTCACCGCGCCTTTCTATTTCGCCGGCAAGATCCAGCTCGGCGTCATGACGCAGACGGCCGGCGCCTTCGGCCGCGTGGAAGGCGCGCTCACCTTCTTCGTCAACAACTATACCTCGCTCGCCGGCTTCACCTCGGTCGTGCAGCGCCTCGCCTCGTTCGATGCGGCGATCAACGCCGCCGAGAACGCCCGCGACGCCGGCCCCAACCGCACGCCCGCGCCCCTGGGCGGCCCGGTCACGCTCGACAAGGTTTCGGTCGCCCTGCCGAACGGCAAGGAAATCGTGCGGGCCGACGCGCTGGTGTTCAAACCGGGCGAGAGCGCGCTCATCACCGGCCCCTCGGGCTCCGGCAAGTCGACGCTGCTGCGCGCGACCTCGGGTATCTGGCCCTATGGTTCAGGCCGTATCCACATCCCCGAGGGCGAGAGCGCGCTCGTGCTGCCGCAGCGCCCCTATCTGCCGAACGGCACGCTGCGCGCCGCCGTCTCCTACCCGGCCGAACCCGGCGCCTATTCAGACGCCGACATTCGCGCGGCGTTGCAGGCCGCAAGGCTCGAACCGTTCATCGAGCGTCTCGATGACGACGACACGTGGTCGCAGCGCATGTCGGGCGGCGAGCAGCAGCGCCTGGCGATCGCCCGCGCGCTTCTGGCGAAGCCGAGATGGCTGATGCTCGACGAGGCGACCGCCGCGCTCGACGAAAAGCTGGAGGCGGAGGTTTATCACGCCATCTTCGATCATCTGCCGCAGACGACGGTGATCTCCATCGGCCATCGCTCGACCCTGCTCGCCATGCACAAGCGCCATCTCAGCCTGGAGAAGCAGCCGGACGGCGTCTACGCGCCGCGAGGGTGAGGGGAGGCCGTCGTTGCCTCGTCGCCAGCGCTCCTCGCAATGACGGTTTCGAGGTTGTAGGCTCGCCCCGAAGTTGAATCGCCGTGGGCATACCGCCCGGGAGTATCTGATGCACGCTGGCCCCTTCGCGCTCGCCTTCGCCGCCGCCTATCTCGGCGCGGCTCTCTATTCGGTGCTGGTCGAGCAGCCCGCGCGGCTGACGCTGGACGACCGGGCGCTGGTGAAGGAATGGGCGCCGAGCGACCGGCGCGCGCTGTTGCTGCTGGCGCTGTTCGCGCTCGCCGCCGCCGTCGCCGCGCTGGTCGAATACCGCGCGGGCGCCAATGCGCTTTGGCTCATCGGCGCGGCTTTCGCCATGGCGAGCTGGCCCTACATGGCCTTCGTGCTCGTGCCGATCAACAATCGCCTGCTCGATCCCTCGGCCGATGGCGCCGGCGCGCGTGGCCTGATCGCCACCTGGGGCCTGCTGGAATGGGGACAGGTCGGTCTTGGACTGGTCGCCAGCGGGATTTTCATCCGCGCGCTCGGGTAGCAGACCCTTGCCCTGAGCGCCCCGCGCGCCTAAACCCCGGCGCATGAGCGACGTCAAGAACACTGTGAAAGCCCGCCAGCCGCGCGGTCTCGCCGACCGCGGACCGGCGGAGCTTGCCGCCTCCGAGCGGATGCTGGCGAAAATCCGCGAGTCCTACGAACTCTACGGCTTCGAGGCGGTGGAGACGCCGTTCATCGAGTATACGGACGCGCTCGGCAAGTTCCTGCCCGATCAGGACCGCCCGAACGAAGGCGTCTTCTCCTTTCAGGACGACGACGAGCAATGGCTGTCGCTGCGCTACGATCTGACCGCGCCGCTCGCCCGCTACGTCGCGGAGAACTACGACAAGCTGGCGAAACCCTATCGCTCTTATCGCGCGGGCTACGTGTTCCGGAATGAAAAGCCCGGCCCCGGCCGCTTCCGTCAATTCATGCAGTTCGACGCCGATACGGTCGGCGCAGCTTCGGTCGCCGCCGATGCGGAAATCTGCATGATGGCGGCCGACACGCTGGAAAAGCTCGGCATCCGGCGCGGCGACTATGTGGTGAAGGTCAACAACCGCAAGGTGCTCGACGGCGTGATGGAGGCGATCGGTCTTCCCGATGCGCCCGAACACCATCAGCGCCGCCTGAAAGTCTTGCGCGCCATCGACAAGCTCGATCGGCTCGGCGCCCATGGCGTGGAGATGCTGCTTGGTCCCGGTCGCAAGGACGAAAGCGGTGATTTCACCGCAGGCGCCGACCTCGACGCCGCCGCGATCGCGCGTGTGCTGGCGTTCACGGCGGCGCGCAAGGCGACGAATGCGGAAACGATCGAAGCGCTGGAACAAACCGCGCAAGGATCGCAGCGCGGGCTCGAAGGCGTGTCGGAATTGCGCGACATCGCGGCCTTCGCGCTCGCTGCCGGCTATGGCGAGGATCGCATCCTCGTCGACCCCTCCGTCGTGCGCGGCCTTGAATATTACACCGGCCCCGTGTTCGAAGCCGAACTGACGTTCGGCGTCACGGACGAGAAGGGCAATCCCGTGCGCTTCGGTTCGGTCGGCGGCGGCGGGCGCTACGACGGCCTCGTCGGCCGCTTCCGCAGCGAGCCCGTGCCCGCGACCGGATTCTCCATCGGCGTCTCGCGCCTGTTCGCGGCGCTGAAACTGATCGACAGTCCCATCGTCTCGGCGGGCGCGCAGATGGGGCCGGTCGTCGTGCTTGTGATGGATCGCGACCGTGTCGCGCATTACCAGGCGATGGTCGCGAAATTGCGCGCGGACGACATCCGCGCCGAACTCTATCTGGGCTCGGCCGGCATGAAGGCGCAGATGAAATACGCCGACCGCCGCAACAGCCCCTGCGTCATCATCCAGGGCTCGGATGAACATGCGAAGGGCGAAGTGCAGATCAAGGACCTGATCGAAGGTTCTCGCGCGGCATCTGCGATCGGCTCGAACGAGGAATGGAAGGCCGCGCGCCCGGCGCAATTCTCCGTGCCCGAGCACGAGATGGTCGGCGCCGTGAGGGACGTGCTCGCGCGGCATCGGGATTGACGACCGGTCATTCCCCATCGCGCTCCGCGCGTCGGGAATGACAGGCTACCTTCGTCTTGAGCAATTTCAGCACGATCTTCTCATCCTCGGTCCATTCGTCGACCGCATCCGGCGCCCGCCTGAAGGCGCGGTGCAGAGCGCCCGTTTCGTAAGCGTCGAAGATCGCAGGGTGAATGTAGCTTGCGCGGCACACCGCGACCGTGTTGCCGAGACGCGCGGCGACCTCGCGAATGGCCGCGACAACAGCCCGTCTTCGCGCGGTCTTGCTCTCGCCGGGGGGCTGCACGGCGAGGGCGCGCGCGGCCAGCACCGTGCCCGCCCATGTGCGAAAGGTCTTGGCGGTGAAGTCGAAGCCCGTCAGTTCGCGCAAATAATCGTTGACGTCGCTCGAGGCGACGTCGCGCGCCACGCCGCCTTCCGACATGTAGCGAAACAGCGTCTGCCCCGGCAGCTCCTGACACTGCCGCACGACATGAGCAATGCGTCGGTCGGCGACCGTCAGATTCCATTCCTTGCCGCTCTTGCCGCGAAAGGCGAAGCGCAGCTTCGCGCCGGCGATCTCGACATGATCTTCCGTCAGCGTCGTCAGGCCGTAGGACTCGTTCTCGCGCGCGTAAGACGCATTGCCGATGCGGATCAGCGTCTGCTGCAGCAGCGTGACGACGACGGCCAGCACGCGCTCGCGCGAAACGCTGCGCATACGAAGATGCGTTTCGATCTCCTCGCGCAACCCGGGCAGCGCGGCGGCGAATTCCGGCAGCAGCGAATATTTCGTCGCCTCGCGATGCGCGCTCCAGTCCGCATGATAGCGATATTGCTTGCGTCCCCGCGCATCGCGCCCCGTCGCCTGGATGTGCCCGCGCCTGTCGGGCGAAATCCACACTTTCTCCCATGCAGGCGGAATGACGATGGCGCGGATGCGCGCGATCGAACTCTTGTCGCGGATCAGCGCGCCCTTCGCGTCGTAGTAGGCGAAGCCCTTGCCGACGCGGCGGCGCGAAATGCCAGGCCGTGCGTCGTCGGAAAACGACAGGCCCGCGGCCCGCGCCAGCCCGGCGGCCTGGGCGATGTCGGACGAAGCGAATGCGTCCATGTTCGAAGAAGCTCCCGCGCGCTTTGCAAGGCGCCGATTTACGGGCGCTAACGCCGCCGCGCCGCGCGCGTTCCCCCGGGGATCGGAACGAAGGCTGCAACGCGGCGTTCAGCCTCCTTTATGGAGACAACCCATGGACGACCGCGTTCAAGGCGGCGCCGCCGCGCCGCTCGAGCATCCCACGCCCAAGTTTCCCGCCCCGCCGTTTGAAAAGCAGAAGCAGCCATGGCCGGGCCTTGCAAAGAAGATGAATCCGCCGCCGGACCATGGCGAGACGAGCTACAAGGGCGCCGGCCGCCTGACCGGCCGCAAGGCGCTCGTGACAGGCGGCGATTCCGGCATGGGGCGCGCCGCCGCCATCGCCTTTGCGCGCGAGGGCGCCGATGTCGCGATCAATTATTTTCCGAACGAGGAAGAGGACGCCCGCGACGTGATCGCGGTGATCGAGCAGGCAGGGCGCAAGGCGTCTGCCTGGCGATCTGCGGGACGAAGCATTCTGCCGAAAGCTGGTCCGCGACGCGCACGCCGCGCTCGGCGGGCTCGACCTGCTCGTCACCAACGCCGCGCGCCAGCAGGCGCATGATTCATTTCTGGAGATCAGCAGCGAGGATTTCGACGCGACGATGAAGACGAACATCTACGCGCCGTTCTGGCTGTTGCAGGAAGCGGTGCCGCTGATGCCGGCGGGCGCGACGATCATCGCCACCTCGTCCGAACAGGCGACGGATCCCTCGCCCGACCTCTACGACTACGCGCAGACCAAGGCGGCGACGACCAATTTCGTGCGCTCGCTCGCCAAGCAGCTCGCCGAACGCGGCATTCGCGTCAACGGCGTGGCGCCCGGGCCGATCTGGACGCCGCTGCAGGTTTCCGGCGGCGCGTCCATGGGCAAGCTGGAGCAGTTCGGCTCGAAGGCGCCGGCCGGGCGGCCCGGCCAGCCCGCCGAACTCGCGGCGATCTACGTGCTGCTCGCCGACCCGGCCGCGAGCTACGCGACCGGCCAGATCTACGGCGCGTCCGGCGGCGCGGGCCTGCCGTGACGCGGCGGGCGTCCCCGGAAAATCAGAGCCCGCGGTTGTAGACCAGCTCGCCGTTCTTGCTCTTGACCGTGAGCGTCGATCCCTTGAGGTCCCAGACCGGGCCTGTCGCCAGGATGCTGAGATAGGCGCGCTCGAACCCGGTGATTTCCGGCGAACAGGTTTTCTTGGTCAGCGCGATCGGTCCCATCGCCAGACGATGGCCCTTCACCGGGTAAAGCGTCGCCGACCAGGTGTTGCAGCCGGACGATCCGCTGCCGCGCAAGTTCTCGTCGATGAGAAGCGAAGCGTCGGCCGGCGGGTTCTTGCCGTTGATGCTGGTGAGCTGCCAGTTGGCCTTGGTCGGGAAGGGGGATTCGTAGGCGAACTTGTCGTCCTTCTTCTCGCCGCCCTCGCCCTGCTCCTGGCTCTGGCCCTTCTTCTTCTTCTGCGCCAGCGCCGGCTGCGCCGCGAACGAAGCCGCCGCCACGGCGGCCACGGCCAGAATTGCGAGTTTCTTCATTGCATCCCCTCGAACGAACATGCGTCCGGCCCCTCTTACATCAAAATGCGGCGGGAAAACGAGAGGGTCAGCCGATCAGCCGAACGCCGATCAGCAGCGGGTGGCCCCAGAACAGCATGGCGAGATAGGCGAGCGTGCCGACGACGACGACGACGATATCCTGCGCGACGCCGCCATGGCGCGTCCCCAGCGGCCCGAGCGCCGCGCGCTTCTTCACCGAAATGCGGTCGTAGACCGCCCAGGCGAGAAAGCCCGCAAACAGCAGGACGCCCGCCAGATCGCCATTGGCGAGCAAATGGGCGAGCGCCCAGACCTTGATCGCCGCCAGCATCGGATGTTTGGCCCTGTCGCGGATATGCGAGGGCACATAGGCCGCGACCAGCAGCACGAAGGCGGGCCACATCAGCGCGAACGCCAGATGCTTCGTCCAGGTCGGCGGCGTCCAGAGCTGCACGTTCGCGCCCGAGTGCCGCGCCAGTCCGAAGCCCCAGACGATCAGCGCGAAGCCGACGAAGGAGGCGACGGAAAACGCGATCTTGTACTGCGCCTCGCCGAGCTTGCCGACGAGGCCCTCGCGCGCCGGCGCCGAGGTCGGCACGAGATGCACGCCGATGAAGATGAGGAGGCCGAGGATGAGAACGATCATGGAGGGCTCGCGATGAAATTTGCGCGGAGCCTAGAACGGATTGCCGGACCGTTCTACCTCTTCGAAGCCGTCATGGCTGGGCTTGTCCCCCGGCCATCCACGCGCAGCGATTGTGGACGCCTTCCAGCGCGGCGGCGTTACCCCAGCCGTTTCGCCAGCTTCTCCCACAGCGCGTTCTTCGCGGTGAAGACATAGTCGACCTGGCCGACCGTCACCGTTTCGGCGCCGTGCTTGATGAGCCACTCGGCAAGATCGGCGGCGTCGGCCTTGGGGCAGGCCATCATGACCAGGCCTTCCTGTCCGCGCCCGCGCAGCCGCGCGCCGTATTTCGCGGCGGCCTTCTTCACCTTGCCGTCGCCAAGATCGGGCACGAAGGCGCGCACCTCGCGCGTCGTGCGCGCTTCTTCTTCCGCCGCGATGCGCGCGAGAATGAGCCGCGCCGCCTCGCGCGCCGCGTCGTTCCATGGCGCGCTCATCGAAGCGACGAGATTGGCTTCCGAGCGCAGCATCACGCCGTCGTCCAGCACTTTCAGCGCATTGGCCTTCAGGGTCGCGCCGGTCGTGGTGATGTCGACGATCAGTTCCGCCTGTCCGGCGGCAGGAGCGCCTTCGGTTGCGCCGAGGCTTTCGACGATGCGGTAGTCCGCGACGCCGTTCTGCGAGAAATAGCGGCGCGTGAGATTGACGTATTTGGTCGCCACCCGCATCCGCTGGCCGCGCTTTGCGCGGAAGGCGGCAGCGACGTCGGCGAGATCGGCCATGCCGCGCACGTCGATCCAGGCTTGCGGCACGGCGACGACGACATTGGCGTGGCCGAAGCCGAGCGGCGTCAGCAGTTCCACTTTTGCCGAGGCGTCGGCGATCGTCTCGCGCACGAGATCCTCGCCGGTCACGCCCATGTGCACCGAGCCCTGCGCCAGATGCGCGGTGATGTCGGAGGCCGAAAGGAAGGCAATCTCGACATTGTCGACGCCCTTCAGCACGCCGCGATAGTCGCGCGCGCCGCGCCCCTGCACGACTTCCAGCCCGGCGCGGGCGAAAAAGGCGTTGGCGTTTTCCTGCAGCCGGCCCTTCGACGGCACGGCGACGATGAGTTTGCTCGCGCTCACGGCTGCGCCTCCGGGAACAGCCGCTCGACCCAGACGGCGGCGCCGACGGCGGGAATATCCTTCTTCGCGCCGAGCGTGCCGAGCAGGCGGTCGTAACGTCCGCCGCCGATCACCGGCTTGTCCGGCGGCAGGCCCGGCCCGTGCGCCTCGAAAATAAAGCCCGTATAATAGTCGAGCCTGCGCACGAAGCGCGCCGAGAAACTCATTGTCGCGGGATCGAGGCCGCGCGCGACGATGAAGTTGAGCCGCTGATCGAACGAGTCGAGCGCGGCGGTCAGATCGAGCTTGGCGTCGCCGGCGAGCTTGCGCAGCGCGGCCGACGCCGCGTCCGGGTCGCCCGATACGGCCAGGAATTTCGCGATCAGGTCGCGCTTGTCCTGCGGCACGCCGGGGCCCGAGCGCAGGCTCGCCTGTTCGAGAAAGCGCTCCGTGATCTCGCTGACGCTGCGCCCGCCGACCGACGAAATGCCGGCGATGGACAGGAGGTCCTCCACCAGCGCGCGCGCCCCCTGCTTGTCGGCGCCTTCGAGCGCCGCGAGCACGCCGGAATGGTCGTCCGAGCCGTTGGCGGGCGGGGCGGCGAATATCTGCTCGAGCGAAAGGCCGTGCGCGAGCCCGCGCCGGACGAGGCGCAGCCAGCTCGCGGGCAGCGCGAGCGATTCCAGGAATTTCGCGAACAGTCCGGCGTCGCCGATGGTGACGGCGAGATCGCCGCGGCCGGCCTTGGCGGCGGCCTCCAGCGACAGCGCCAGAATTTCGGCGTCGGCGGCCTCCTTGTCCTTGCGGCCGAAGCTTTCGAGGCCCGCCTGCAGGAACTCGCCGCTGGCCTCCGGGCGGAACCGGAACACGGGCCCGAGATAGGAGAAGGCGGCGGCCTTGCCGGCCGCGGCGGACGCGAGATAGGCGACGGAAACGGGCAGGGTGAATTCGGGCCGCAGGCAGAGTTCGGCGCCGGCGGCGTCGGTCGTCAGGTAGAGCCTGCCGCGCATGTCCTCGCCGAGCTGGTCGAGGAAGACCGCCGCGGGCTGCAGGATCGGCGGCTCGGCGCGCCTGTAGCCGGACGCGACGAGATGGGCGAGCAGCGTCTGCCCGCCCGATTTCGCGTCCTTCCGTCCATTCTTCGTCGCCACGGCGCAATTCCCCCGATCAAATCCTCCGCGGAACGCGGGCGATTTGATCGTCCAGCACGAGCGAGCGACGGAGAGCCGCCCCTCGCGATTTCGCGCTTTCTTTATCAAGCGCGGCCGGGCGGCGCACCTTCAAAAGCGGGGCAGGGTGAATGGAACCGGACGAGGGCGCAATGTCATTCCCGCCAACGCGGGAATCCGGAAATCATTCCGAGCGGCGGCTGGACCCCCGCTTTCGCGGGGGTGACAGCCGTGGTTTCAACCCCCAACCACCTCCAGCTGCACGTCCACATTGCCGCGCGTGGCGTGGGAATAGGGGCAGATCTTCTCGTGCGCTTCCTTCACCAGCGCGGCGAGTTCGGCCTGCGGCAGGCTCTTGTCCTCGACATGCATCTTCACCGCCAGCCCGAAGCCGCCGCCCTCGCGCGGGCCGATCGACACGTTGCAGGTGACCGCGGCCTTGCTGGCGTCCTTCTTGTGCGACTTGGCGATGAAGTCGAGCGCGCCGCCGAAACAGGCGGCGTAGCCCGCCGCAAACAGGTGCTCGGGCGTGGTCGTGCCGGGCTTGCCGGGGCCGCCCATTTCCTTGGCGACGGACAGGTCCGCCTTCACCGATCCGTCGGCGGCGGCCGTATGTCCGTTGCGCCCGCCGGTGGCGGTGGCGGCGACGGTCAGAAGCGGCTTGATTTTATCGACCATTGTTCTCTCCCGGATGGATGGGCCGGGAGAGATAGAGCGTTTGCCGGGTTAAGCTAGGCCGCCGCCTGTTTTGCGGGGAAGCCAGCGGCCGTCAGCGCCGCGGCGATCGCCGCCGGATCGGCGGAGGTTTCCGCCTCGACGCGGCCGGTCGCGAGATCGACCGAGACCTTCGACGCGGCGTCCTGCTTCTGGATGATCTTCTCGACCGAACGGGCGCAGCCGCCGCAGGTCATGCCGGATACGTCGAGCTGGAGTTTGGACATCGGGCGCTCCCTTGATGGCGCAGGATACATTCGTCCTTCTATATATGTTGGCGTGTCCGCTGGGAATGGCGGCGCGGCGTCGCAGCGGTCGCGCCCGGCGATCCGCCCCATATAACGGGGGCGACCCCAGTTCCGCGAAGGAGCGCCGGATGGCCAAGATGCGCAGGGAAACCGACAGCCTGGGCGAGATCGACGTTCCCGCCGACAGGCTGTGGGGCGCGCAGACGCAGCGTTCGCTGGAATATTTTTCGATCGGCCGGGAATTGATGCCGCGCGAAATGATCGGCGCCTACGCCATCCTGAAGAAGGCGGTCGCCAACGTGAATCGCGCTGGCGGCCGGCTCGGCGCGGCAGAGCATCGCCTGATCGTGCAGGCCTGCGACGAGATTCTCGAGGGCCGCTACGACGACATGTTTCCGCTGCACGTCTGGATGACCGGCTCCGGCACGCAATTCAACATGAACGTCAACGAGGTGATCGCCAACCGCTGCTCGCAGATCGCCGGCGAGCCTCTGGGCAGCAAGCGGCCGGCGCATCCCAACGACCACGTCAACATGGCGCAATCCTCGAACGACAATTTCCCCTCCGCCATGTACATCGCGACCGCGCTCGGCGCGCGCCGGCGGCTGATCCCTTCCGTCCAGCAGCTTCGCGACGCCATCGACGCGAAGGCGCGCGAATGGGCGGACATCGTCAAGATCGGCCGCACGCATCTTCAGGACGCCACGCCGCTGACGCTCGGACAGGAATGGTCGGGCTATGCGGCGATGCTGTCGGACGGGATCGAGCGGCTCGAAGCCGCGCTCGGCGGCGTCTATTCCCTCGCCCTCGGCGGCACGGCGGTCGGCACCGGCCTGAATGCGCCTTTGGGGTTTGCGGAAGCGGCCGCTGCGGAGATCGCCCGGTTGACCGGCCTGCCTTTCGTCACCGCGCCGAACAAGTTCGCGGCGCAGGGCGCGCATGACGCGCTCGTGCATTTCTCCGGCGCGCTGCGCACGCTGGCCGGGTCGCTGTTCAAGATCGCCAACGACATCCGGCTTCTCGCCTGCGGTCCGCGCGCCGGCCTTGCGGAGCTGATCCTGCCCGCCAACGAGCCCGGCTCGTCCATCATGCCCGGCAAGGTCAATCCAACGCAGGCCGAGGCGCTGACCATGGTCGCCGTGCAGGTCATGGCCAATGACGTCGCCGTCGGGTTCGGCGGCGCCGGCGGGCATCTGGAGATGAATGTCTACAAGCCGCTGATCATCCACAACGTCATGCAGTCGATAGCCGTTCTCTCGGACGGTTGCGCCAATTTCCGCAGGTTCATGATCGAGGGCGCGGAGCCGAACAGGACGCGGATCGAGAAGTATGTCGCGGATTCCCTGATGCTGGTGACCGCGCTCGCGCCCGCCATCGGCTACGACAGGGCCTCGAAGATCGCCCACTACGCCCTGCACGAGAACATGACGCTGAAGCAGGCGGCGCTCGCGCTTGGCTACGTCTCCGAGGTCGATTTCGACCGGCTCGTGGACCCCGCCAAAATGCTCGGGCCAAACCGGCCCGCTTGACTTGAAGCCGCGCGCCCCGTAGCGCGCCCGCATGAGTTTCAAACCCGCCTCCAGGCCTGTCGCCGGCCTCTCCGCCCTCGCCGCCGATTACGACGTGATCCTTTCCGACGTCTGGGGGGTGGTGCACGACGGCCGCACGCACACGCCATCCGCCGCCGATGCGCTCACCCGCTTTCGCCAGAAGGGCGGCACGGTCGTGCTCATCACCAACGCGCCGCGTCCGCGCGCGCCGATCGTCAAGATGCTCGACGCCTTCGGCCTGCCGCGCTCGGCCTATGATTCCATCGTGTCGTCGGGCGACGTCACGGTCGATCTCGTCTGCGCGCGCGGCGCGGCGCCCCTGCATCACATCGGCCCGCCCAAGGACTTGTCGCTGTTCGACACGGTCGCCGCGCGCATCGGCGAGAAGCCGCCGCTGCTGCCGCTGGCGCAGGCCGATTATGTCGTCTGCACCGGGCTGTTCGACGACTACGGCGATCCCGAGCCCTATCTGCCGACGCTCGCCGCCATGAAGGAGCGCGATCTGCCGATGATCTGCGCCAATCCCGACATCGTCGTGCATGTCGGCGACGATCTCCTGTGGTGCGCGGGCGCGCTCGCCGAGCGCTACGAGGGGCTCGGCGGCCGCGTCGTCATGGCCGGCAAGCCGCACGCCATCATCTACGAGGCCGCGCTGAAGGAGGCCGAGCGCATTCGCGGCGCGGCGGTCGATCGCGCGAAGATCCTGGCGGTCGGCGACGGCCTGTTCACCGATATCAGGGGCGCCGCCGCGCAGGGTTTCGACGCCCTGTTCGTGACGTCTGGCATCCACCGCGACGCGCTGCATCCAGCGGGCGCGGCGGACGACTGGAGCGTGGACGAAGCCGCCTATCGCAATCTGCTCGCCGAAGCCGGCGCCGCGCCGGCCGCGCACCTGCGGGAACTGGTATGGTGAGGCGCCGGCGCACGATCCGCGTCGCTTAACGGACCGATCGCGCCCCATGCCCCGCCGTCTCCTTGCGCCCGCCGCCCTCGTCCTCATCTGCGGCTTTGTCGTGCTGTTCATCGGCGGCGGCACGCGCTTCGCCATCGGCCTGACGCTCAAGCCCATCGTCGACGAGTTCGGCTGGCCGCGCGGCGCGCTGGGCGTCGCGGTCGCGGTTTTTCAGGTCGTCTCGGCGCTCGCCATGTTCTGGGCGGGGCGGCTTGCCGACCGGCGCAGCCCGCGCCTCGTGCTCGGTCTCGGGCTGGCGCTCGGCGGCGTCGGCATCGGCCTCATGGGGCTGATCACGCAGCCGTGGCACGCGGTGCTGCTTTACGGGCTGATCTACGGGCTCGGCAATGGCGCGGCCTCGCTCATCCCGGTCGGCGTCATGGTCACGCGCGCCTTTCCCGTGCGCACCGGCATGGTCAACGCCGCCGTCACCTCGGGCATGAGCGTCGGCCAGCTCGTGATGATCGCGGGGCTGGCCGCGCTGCTCGCCGCGCTCAACTGGCGGACGCTGTTCTTCGGCCTCGGCGTCGCGCATCTCGCGCTGGCGCTGCTGCTGCTCGCCGTGCTGCCGAAGACCGACGCAAACGCGGCGCGCGCCGCGCAGCCGGCCGACGGGATCGGCGTCGCGGAGGCCATGCGTACCGGGCGCATGTGGCTGCTGCTCGCCATCTACGCGATCTGCGGCTTCGACGATTTCTTCGTCGCCACCCATGTCGTCGCCTTCGCGCAGGACCGCGGCGTGGACGCGCTGGTCGCCGGCAATCTGCTGGCCCTGATGGGCCTCACCGGCCTGATCGGCGTGGTCGCGGGCGGAATCATGAGCGACCGCGCGGGGCCGGTCTGGCCGACCGCGCTTTCCTTTCTCGCGCGCGTCGCCGTGTTTGGGCTGATCTGGGCCGACCAGTCGCCGCTGTCGGTCGCGATCTTCGCGCTGGTCTTCGGCGCGACCTTTCTTGTGACCGCGCCGCTCACGGTGGTGCTGGCCGCGAATTTCTTCGGCGCGCGGCATCTGGGCGCTCTCACCGGCCTCATCACCATGGTCCACCAGATTTTCGGCGGCCTCGGGGCCTGGCTCGGCGCGGCGATCTTCGACGCGACCGGCGGATATGGAAACGCTTTCGCCATCATGTGCGCGCTGTCGGCGCTCGCCGCCGCGCTTTGTGCGCCGCTCGCCCGCATCAGGCGGTAGCGGCGACGGTCGAAAGGCGCGCCGATGGCCCTAGTTACCGGCGACGACCAATCGAACGAGGCCCCGATGACCAAGAACACGATCTGCGTCTGGTACGACAAGGACGCCGAAGAAGCCGCCAATTTTTACGCCGCGACCTTTCCCGACAGCCGCGTCGCCGGCGTTCATCTTGCGCCGTCCGATTATCCCAGCGGCAAGAAAGGTCAGGTCATCACCGTCGAGTTCACCGTCGTCGGCGTGCCTTGCGTCGGCCTCAACGGCGGGCCGATGTTCAAACACACGGAGGCCTTCTCCTTCCAGATCTCGACGCAGGACCAGGAAGAGACCGACCGCTATTGGAACGCCATCGTCGGCAACGGCGGGACGGAAAGCGCCTGCGGCTGGTGCAAGGACAAGTGGGGCGTCAACTGGCAGATCACGCCGAAAGTCCTGACGGATGCGCTCGCCGCCGGCGGCGCGGCGGCGAAGAACGCCTTCGAGGCGATGATGCCCATGAAGAAGATCGACGTGGCGACGATCGAAGCGGCCGTGCGCAAGGCGGGCTGACCGTCGCTTCCCGCTATTTCGAGAGGCCGCAGGTCACCTCGCCGCCGAAGCGCGCGTCCTGCTGCCAGCAGCCGGACTGACGGCAGATCGACATCTTGCTGTCGCAATGCTTGCGACGGCAGACCTCGACCGTATCGCCGGCGAGATTGGTTGTGCACCTCTGGGCGCATCGCGCGTAGGACGAGGCGCAGGATTCCTTCGCCGCTGCGGGAAGCGTCACGCAAATGGCGATGGCGGCGGTCGCCAGAATCGAAACTGCAAATTTCATGAAATCTCTCTCCAGCAAAATGCATTTCGCGCGCGATGCGCTAGTTTAGCTCACGCGCCACGCGAAACCCCAACACTTTCGACTGCACGTCCGCCTCGAGCGTCATGCGCGCGGCGGAGCGGGCGAAGCGCGCGACGTCGGCCCAGGAGCCGCCGCGCGCCATCCTCTTTCCGCAATCGCCTTTTTCGACCCACGCCGCGCCGTCGCGCGGCGCGCCTTCGTAAGTGTCGTGCGCACAGTCCTCGACCCATTGGTAGACGTTGCCGGCCATGTCGAACAGGCCGAACGCATTGGGTTTGAGTTGCGCGACCGGCGCCGTGCTGAGACTGTCCCATTCGCTGCCGCAGCCGTCGCAAACCGCGTTGCCGTCGCCGACATCCTCGCCCCAGTAATAGGCGGTCGTCGCGCCGGCGCGCGCCGCATATTCCCACTCGGCCTCGCTGAGCAGCCGGTAGGTGCGGCCGGTCATTTGCGAAAGCCACGCGACATAGGATTTGGCGTCGTTCCAGCCGATATTGACGACGGGCCTTGTTCCCTCGCCGAACCCGGCGCTGTCGGCTGGGCGGCACGCGTTCATGGCGGCGCAGGCGTTCCACTCGTCGAAGGTGACCGCAGTCCTCGATACCGCCAATCGTCGCGCAATCGTCACGGCGCGCTGCGGTCCCTCGTTCTCGTACCGCTCGGGTTCGCCGGCGGGCGATCCCATCGAAAAGCCGCCCGCGGGAACGACGATCATTTCCGGGCAGGCGGTCTTGCACTCGCGCAGCGCTTGGCCTGAAGCAAGCTGGCGTTCCCGATCGGCCGAGAGCACATGCGGATCGAAATTCGCGCTTCTGTAGGGGACGACGTGGCTGTACCAGCGCCATGCGCCCAGGAGCGCATCCTTGTAGATGACGACGGCGGCGCTGCCGATGACGAGGGCCGCCGCCAGCACGGCGGCGCGCCGCGCTTTCCAGCGCTCGCCTTCCTCCTTCGCCCGGCAGGCGCCAAGGTAGCGGCGGTCGAGCGCGTCGAGACTTGCGGCGAGGTCGGGGCGTTCGAGGATGCTTTCCACCGCGCGCAAGCGTTCGGCGCCATGCGTCAGCCATGTCGGCGCCTGCGCATTGGCTTGCCATTCCCGCGCCGCGCGCTTCAACCCGTCCAGCAAGGCGAGCTGGATGGCGTCGTCCCCCAGCCAGTTCTGCAGCAGCGGCCATTGGCGCAGCAGCGCTTCGTGCGTCGGCTCTATGGTCGTTTCGCCGGTGTCCTTCGCCACGTCCGTCGACAGGAGCCGTTGCTCCACCAGGAGGCCGATCAGCGGTCGCGCTTCTGCGGGAATTTCGGAGACGCGGGCGACGCGCCGGCGCGGCGCCTTGGTGTCGGGATCGATGCCCGCAAGCCACGGGATCAGGCCCCGGCGCAGCAGGGCAAGCCGCGCCTGCCGGTCGCCCGGAATGCGCGCATCCTTGTCCGCCGCCCTGAACGCGCGCTCGACGCCGGCCTCGATGGAGCCGGCGACCCTGCCGAGCTTCACGTAATGATCGAGGGTCAGCCGCCCCGTCGTTCCGTATTCCTGGTAGAGCCGCTCGAGCGTGAACGCCAGCAGCGGCAGCGCGTCCTTTGAAACGCCCGTCTCGACGTCGGCCAGGACCGCTTCGATCAGCGCCTCGTCCGCGTGGATCGCGCGCGGCGTGCCGTCGAGCCGCCGCAGCGGACCCCTGACGATCTCCGCGTACGACCCCTTCGGCATCGGAGGCAGGCTGAGCGTCTCCTGATGCAGGCCGTCGAGCTCCGGCGCGGATTGCAGGCGCTCGTAATTGTCGGAGCGGATGGTGAAGACGCAGATGACGGCGGGATCGTCGCTGGCGGACAGCTTGGCGAGCAAGCGCAGGAAGCCCTTTGCTTCGTCCTGCGCCTCGCCGAGAAACAATTCTTCGCTCTGGTCTACCGGGATCACCAGCGTTGGCGGTCTTCCGGGCGAAGCGCCGTCCTCCGGCGATGAAACCGCCGCCTGCAGGCGCGCCAGCAACGCTTTGACCGCCGCCGCGCCGCTGGCGACGCTCTCGCGCAAATCGCCGCGCGCGATCGCGACGCCCGCCGCCTCGAAGGCGCCGGCGAGGGCGTTGACGAGGCCCGTCTCGCCGCTGATCGCCGCCCGTTCCGGGCGGATCGCAGGCAGGGGAAGAAAGGTCTGCGGATCGCGGCCGAGCCGCGGCAGAAGGCCGGCCCGCAGGAAACTGGACTTGCCGGCGCCGGACGCCCCCAGAATGACCATCAGCCGCGGCGCCGCCGCCTCGGTGAGCCCGCGCAGACGGTCGATGGCTTCGATGACCGGCGCTTCCCGGCCGAAGAAAATTCCGGCGTCGTCGGCTTCCAGCGGCCGCAGGCCGCGATAGGGCGCGCGCTTCGGGTCCGTCTCGGGCGGCCAGGCGAAATAGCTCGCATGCAGTCCGGCGCGCAGGAGCCCGGCCTTCAGGCGCGCCAGCCCCTCGCGGGAATAGGTGACATGCGCCTCCTCGCCCGTGACCGGAAGGGTCACGCGAAACTGCTGGTGGTCGCGTCCCGTCGCCAGATTGACCGCCTGCCAGTGTGCGGTCACATCGGCCGGCAGGTCTGCGATCGACAGGCCTTCCTCGATGAGCACGCCGAACAGGCGCTTGTTCAGCCGGCGCGCGAGCGTGAGTTCGTTGACGCACCAGCGCGACGCGAGCCACGACCTGGATATGACGAACACGACCGCTTCGCAGCGTCGCGCGGCCTCGTTCAGCGCGCGTTCCCAGCGTTCCCCGGGCGCTATGCCGCGCACCGGGTCGAGGTCGAGAAAGAGATTGGACCAGCCTTCGCTGACCAGCCAGTCGCGCAGCGCGACGGTCGCGGCATTGTCGGACGAAGCGTGGGAAATGAAGATCTGCGACACAAACTGCCCCCACGACAGGCCGCGCCTGCCGTGCGCCGATCCTATTTTGAGGATCGGGGCGTGTCACCGCGGCGGAACGTGCGCGTTCCGTGGCCTTTGCGGCTTGCCTTCGCTGTCAGAACCGGGCCGGTTTCGCCCTCAGGCGGCGCGCGCCGTGAACACGGCGTCGATCTTGGCCTTCAGCGTCGCGGCGTTGAAGGGCTTGACGATATAGCTCGACACGCCCGCCTTGCGGGCGGCGATCACATTGTCGGTCTTGGATTCGGCCGTCACCATGATGAAGGGAATGTCCGCCGTCGCGGCGTCGCCCTTCAGCTTCACGAGCAGTTCGAAGCCGGTCATCGGCTGCATGTTCCAGTCGGAGATGATGAGGCCGTACTGCTTCTCGCCGATGCGCTCCAGCGCCTGGGCGCCGTTGCTGGCCGTGTCGACGTTCTCGTAGCCGATCTGCTTCAGGAGGTTGCAGATGATGCGCACCATCGTCTGATAGTCGTCGACGACCAGGATCGGCATCGTGGAATCGGCGGTCATTGCGGTCTCCAAGCGCGTCCACCCGGCCAAAGCCGATGGAGGCTGCATGCCACGAATAGCAGGGAGGGACTTTCGGTTGTGTAAACGCGCCTCCCCGTTAAGCGCCATAACCCGACAAAGTTGAGCGATTGACGCTGCGGCGGCTTGCGGCAGGGTTGCCGAAAGGTTACTCGGGGCGCGCGTTTCCGGAGGGGATCAGCATGTCGGCGCCCTACAAGACCCATTATTTCGAGGACCTGACGGTCGGCCAGCGCGAAACGCTGATGAAGACGGTCATGGACGACGACGTCATCGCCTTCGCCGACCTGTCGGGCGACCGCAATCCCGTGCACCTGTCCGACCATTTCGCCCGCAAGACCCGTTTCGGCGAGCGCATCGTCCACGGCCTTTATACGGCCAGCCTGATCTCGACGGTCATCGGCATGTATTTGCCGGGTCCCGGCGCCGTCTATCTGTCGCAAACCCTTAATTTCAAAGGCCCGGTGAAGATCGGCGACGTCATCAACGTCGTGGTCGAGGTGGCGGAGCTGACCGAGAAGGGCCGCCGGGTGCGCCTGCATTGCGAATGCCTGGTGGACGGCAAGGTGGTGCTGGACGGCGAGGCGCTGGTCATGGCGCCCTCCCGCAACCCGACGCCGCGCCCCGCCGCCAGGGCCGAGGCGTGACAGCCGGACAGCGCCAGAAGTGACCGACGCCAGCCGCTTCATCGACGCCACCGACCCGCTTTCGCCGCCTGCCGGGCTGGAGGGCGCGGTCGTGGCGATCGGCAATTTCGACGGCCTGCATCGTGGCCATCGCGGGGTGATCGCGCGCGCCAGGGCGCTGGCCGCAAGGCTCGGCAAGCCCTGCGCCGTCCTGACCTTCGAGCCGCACCCCGCCGACTTTTTCGCCAGGAAGAGCGTCATCTTCCGCCTGACCTCGCATGAGGCCAAGGCCGCCTTCCTCGCCCGCCTCGGCCTCGACGGCATGATCGTGCTGACCTTCGACGCCGCGCTCTCGGGACTGACGGCCCAGCAGTTCGTGGACGACGTGCTCGTCCGCCGCCTCGGCGTCTCCGGCGTCGTCGCCGGCTATGACTTCCATTTCGGCGCGAAACGACAGGGAACGCCGGAGTTTCTGAAAGCCGAGGGAGCGCGGCAGGGCTTTGCGGTCGATATTGTCGAGCGCATTTCGCAGGACGAGGAAGGCTCCCTCGACGCGGTCTCCTCGACCGCCACACGCGCGGCGCTGGAGGCCGGCGACGTCGCGCTCGCCGCGCGCCTGCTCGGCCATCCCTGGTTCGTGGAGGGGGTGGTCATTCACGGCGCAAAGCGCGGCCGGACGATCGGCTTTCCCACGGCCAATATTGCGCTCGATCCTTCCTGTCGCCTGCGCCACGGCATCTATGCGGTGACCCTGACGGCCGACGGCAGGACGCATGGCGGCGCCGCCAATTTCGGCCGCCGCCCGACCTTCGACGACGGCCCGCCGCTGCTCGAGGTGTTCGTCCTCGATTTCAGCGGCGACCTCTATGGCAAGATGGTCGAGGTCGCCTTCATCGACTTCATCCGGGCCGAAGCCAAGTTCGATTCGGTCGAGGCCCTGGTCGCCCGCATGAACGAGGACGTCGCCGAGGCGCGGCGGATGCTGGCGCCGATATTGTAGCGCTTCATATTGCGTTCAGCCCGCCTGCTCCATATCTCCTGCCGCGACGGGGAGACGGCCATGGCCGCCACAGACAAGGACCGCTCTGACAAGGTCGAATATCCGCGCGGCGAGATCGAGATTCTCGCGCCGGGCGAGGACGTTCGACGCCGCGGCCCCTTTGATTTCGAGGGCGCCTCGGCGCAGCGCACCTACACGTTCCAGACGCGCCTCAGCGGCTTTCTCGGCTTCGTCTTCGCCGCCGTGGTCGCCAGCGCCCTGTTCGTCTTCGTCGCCGGCTTTCTGGCCGTGGTCGTCACGATCGCGGTTGCGGTCGTCGCCGGTTTCGTCCTGCGCAACAAGCTCAGGCAATGGCTGGGGCGGTGAGCCGAATGAACCGGCGGCGCGTTGCCGCGTTCTTGCGACAAGGCTGAAATCATCGGGAGAGTCGCATGACCCGTACGCGCATACTTGCTTTGTCGATCCTCCCGGCCCTTGCCCTGCCGCTCGCCGGCGCCACCGAGGCCAGCGCGAAGGGCTGTATCAAGGGCGCCATCGTCGGCGGCATCGCCGGCCATATGGTCGGCCACGGCGTCGCCGGCGCGGCGGCCGGTTGCGTCGTGGGCCGCCACAACGCCAAGGAAAAGGCCAGGCAGCGCGACATGGAGCGCACGCAGCGTCCGGCGCCGGGACAGCGGGATCTCTGATTTCTCAGCGGCCCTCGAGCACCAGCACGGTCTGCTTCTGCGGCAGGCTGGCGCGCGAGACCTCGACGTAGCGCGCGCCCTCGAACTTCACCTCGAATTTTTCCCGCGCCAGCGCGAGGAAGCGCTCGAGCGTCGAGGGGCCGAAGATGTGCATGGGTATGGTCAGCGGCGCCCGGATCGTGGCGATTGTCTCCATCATCCCGGCCGCGCCCAGCGTATAGGAGCCGTCGACCGGCGCGAGCAGCACGTCGACATGGCGGAGTTGCTGGAGGTGCTCGGGCGTCAGCCGGTGGTGCAGGTGCCCGAGATGGGCGATGCACAGGCCCGCCGCCTCGAAGACGAAGATGGAATTGCCGTCGTATTCCGTGCCGCCCGCCCAGTCGCGGATGTTGGTCGGCACGTTGCGCACGTGCAGGTCGCCCTCGGTCACGTCCCAGTTGGCGGCCTTGCCGTCGTCGCCCCATCCCTTGAGCACATGTTTGATCTTGGGGTCGGGGTGGACGCTGTTGTGCGTCGAATGCGCCTTGTTCATCGTCGCGACGTCGGGAACGACGGAGGAGCGGACGTAGTCGTTGTAGTCGGTGACGGCGGTCACGCCGCCCGGCGTCTCGATCAGGAAGCTCGCATGGCCGATGAAGGTGAGCCGTACGCGGTCGCCGGCCAGCGCCGCCTTGATGACCGTTGGGCCTCCCGCGACCATATCGGGGCATTTTTCGACCTCCGCCGCGCGCAGCGGCGCGGGCGGGGCGAACAGGGCGCTCATCAGCAAGGCGAGGGCGGACAATCCTGCGCGCATGGCGGCCTCCGGCGACGCCGGCCAGAATAGCGCGCCCCGGCCGGCAGGGAAGGGCCGCCCCTTCCCGCATCGGCCAAACGTGCTATAGCAGCGCCATGGTCGAAGCCCTTAGAACACCGCGAATTATGCGCCCGGACCGCGCTCGAGCCTGAGCTCGCGCGGCGCCGGGTTCGCTGCCGCTTCGTCATCCCCTTCGGCCGCCGGCTCCGGCGCGCCCCACATTTCGGTTCGACATGAACGATAAGCCCAAGGCCAAGCAGGCCGAGAAAACCGGCCCGGACTATTCCGCAAGCCTCTTCCTGCCGCAGACGGACTTTCCGATGCGCGCCGGCCTCCCCAAGAAGGAGCCGGAAATCCTCAGCAGGTGGAACGAGATCGACCTTTACGGACTGCTGCGCGAGGCGGGCAAGGGCCGCAAGAAATTCGTGCTGCACGACGGCCCGCCCTACGCCAACGGCGCGATCCACATCGGCCATGCGCTCAACAAGACGCTGAAGGATCTGGTGACGCGCTCGCAGCAGATGCTGGGCAAGGATTCCAACTACGTGCCGGGCTGGGACTGCCACGGCCTGCCGATCGAATGGAAGATCGAGGAAGAAAACTACCGCTCCAAGGGCAAGCCCAAGCCGGACCTGCGCGACTCCACGGCGATGATCGCCTTCCGCCGCGAATGCCGCGCCTATGCCGACCATTGGGTCAACGTGCAGCGCGAGGAGTTCAAGCGGCTCGGCGTCGTCGGCGACTGGGCCAATCCTTACCTCACCATGACCTATCCGGCGGAGGCGCAGATCGCGCGCGAATTGTTCAAGTTCGCCGAGAACGGGCTTCTGTATCGCGGCTCGAAGCCGGTCATGTGGTCGGTCGTCGAGAAGACGGCGCTCGCCGAAGCCGAGGTCGAGTACGAGGACCACACGTCAGACACGGTCTGGGTCGCCTTTCCGATCACGACGCTCGGCGGCTATCCCGGCGAGGCCTCGACGGAAGAGGAGGCCGCGGACGCCTCGGTCGTCATCTGGACGACGACGCCCTGGACGCTGCCCGGCAACCGCGCGATCTGCTTCAGTCCGAAGATTGCTTACGGGCTCTACCGCGTGACGGCGGCGCCTGCGGACAATTGGGCGAAGGTCGGCGCGAAATACGTGCTGGCCGACAAGCTCGCGGAAGAGGTCTTCAAGGCCGCCAAGGTCGAGGGCTGGGAACGGCTGTCCAACATTTCTCCGGATACGCTCGCCAGGGTCGAGTGCGCGCACCCTCTGAACGGGCTTGCGGGCGATTATGCTTTCCGGGTGCCGCTGCTGTCGGGCGACCATGTCACCGACGATACGGGCACGGGCTTCGTCCATACCGCGCCCGGCCACGGCCGCGAGGACTTCGAAATCTGGATGGCGTCCGGCCGTATGCTGGCCGAGCGCAAGATCGAGACGCGCATCCCCTACACGGTCGACGAGAGCAGCTTCTACACAAAGGAAGCGCCGGGCTTCGACGGCAAGCGGGTCATCACGGAAAAAGGCGATAAGGGCGACGCCAACGAAGCCGTGATGAAGGCGCTGGTCGAGCGTGGCGCGCTGATCGCGCGCGGCCGGCTGAAGCACCAGTATCCGCATAGCTGGCGGTCCAAGAAGCCGGTCATCTTCCGCAACACGCCGCAATGGTTCGTGGCGATGGACAAGGCTATCGCGCAGCCGTACCCCGGCAACGGCTTTACCCTGCGCGAGCTGGCCCTTCGAGAAATCCAGGAAGTCCGCTGGGAGCCGGCGTCCGGCCAGAATCGCATCACCGGCATGATCGCGGCCAAACCCGACTGGGTGATGTCGCGCCAGCGCGCCTGGGGCGTGCCGATCGCCGTCTTCGTCCGAAAGGGCGAGCACGCGCCGCTCGTCGATCCCGGGATCAACAAGCGCATCGCCGACGCCTTCGAGGCGGAGGGCGCCGACGCCTGGTTCGCCGAGGGCGCGAAGGCGCGCTTCCTCGGGCCGGGCTACAACCCGGACGATTACGACAAGGTCGACGACGTGCTCGACGTCTGGTTCGATTCGGGGTCGACCCACGCCTTCGTGCTGGAAGACGCGAAACATTTCCCCGGCCTGCAGGGCGTCCATCGCATCCGCGACGGCGGGCAGGACGAGGTCATGTATCTCGAAGGCTCGGACCAGCATCGCGGCTGGTTCCATTCCTCGTTGCTCGAATCTTGCGGCACGCGCGGCCGCGCGCCCTACGACGTCGTGCTGACGCACGGCTTCACGCTGGACGAGCACGGCCGCAAGATGTCGAAGTCGCAGTTCAATGCGCTCGCGCCCGACAAGCTCATCAACGAGATCGGCGCGGACGTGCTGCGGCTCTGGGCGGCGAGCGTCGATTACTCGGACGACCAGCGGCTCGGCCCCGAAATCCTCAAATTCACCACGGACAATTATCGCAAGCTGCGCAACACCATCCGCTGGATGCTCGGCTCTCTCGCGCATTTCTCGGACGCCGACCGCGTCGACTGGAAGAGCGCGCCGGAGCTCGAACGCCTCATGCTGCATCGCCTCGCCGAGGTCGATGCGACCGTGCGGCAGGCCTATGCGGATTTCGACTACAAGAAGGTCGTCGCCACCGTCACGCCCTTCATGACCGGCGATTGCTCGGCCTTCTATTTCGACATCCGCAAGGACGCGCTCTATTGCGAGGCGCCCTCGAGCCATCTGCGCAAGTCCGCGCTGAGCGTGGTGGACGCGATCTGCGACGCGGTTCTCAAGTGGCTCGCGCCGATTCTCGTCTTCACGACGGACGAGGCCTGGGCGATGTTCCGGCCGAACGGCGCGCCGACGGTCCATGTCGAGCTTTTCCCGCAGGATCTGGCCCGGTATCGCGACGAGGCGCTGGCCGAGCGCTGGAAGAAGATCCGCCGCGTCCGCTCCGTCGTGACGGGCGCGCTGGAGATCGAGCGCGCCAACAAGACGATCGGCGCCTCGCTGGAGGCCGCCCCGATCGTCCATGTATCGGACGCCGAGTTGCGCGCCGCGCTCGAGGGGATCGATTTTGCCGAGGTCTGCATCACCTCGGCCATCGAAATCCGCGATGACGAGGGGCCGGCCGGCGCCTTCCGCTTGCCCGAGGTTCCCGGCGTGGCGGTCACGCCGGAGAAGGCCCAAGGGCGCAAATGCGCGCGCTCGTGGAAGATTTCGCCGCTCGTCGGGTCCGACCCGGAATTCCCCGACGTCACGCCCCGCGACGCTGCCGCGCTGCGCGAACTGAAGGCGAGCGGCAAACTGGATGTCAGCAAGTGGGGATGAAGACCCACGTCCGGCTGGTCGCGGCGGCCGCCGCAGGCGTCGCCTTCGCGGCCGACCAGATTTCCAAGTTCTGGATGATCGACATCCTCGGCATCGAGGACAGGGGGCCGATCCGCCTGACCCCCTTCCTCGACATCGTGCTCGCCTGGAATCCCGGCATTTCCTACTCGCTGCTGCGCGCCGACAGCCTTCTGGGGCTTCTCGGCCTGCTGGCGCTGGCCGCGCTGGCGGTGGGCGTGCTCGGGGCCTGGCTGTGGATGACGAGCGACCGGCCGACGGCGCTGGCGCTGGGGCTGGTGCTGGGCGGGGCGCTCGGCAATGCGCTGGACCGCGCCCGCTACGGCGCGGTCGCGGATTTCCTGCACCTGCACACGACCCTGCCGGTCGGGCCGCTGGCCAATTACGTCTTCAACGTCGCCGACGCGGCCATCGTTGCCGGGGTGGCCGTCCTCCTGTATGAGTCCCTGCGCCCGAGGCCCGCGAGCCCGGCTGCCTGACGCGGCGCGCCAGAACGTCTTCGACGGGATGCTCCGTCAAGAATTTGCCGCGAATGCAGAGGATAAGCTCGCTGGCCGCCGCTCGCCTTTCGGACGAGCCGGAATATGTCGGGCGGCGTAAGGGGGCGTATTCATGAGGGTTTCGCAGGTGACAGGCACACAAGTGAAACGCGCAATCGTCGGGAAGCTCGCGAGCGCCGCGGCCGTAGCGGCCATGGCCTGGATGGGCGCCCTTGCGGCCTCGACCGCGGCCAGCGCCTTCGACGACCGGCCTTCGAGCTTCGATCCTCTTCTGAACGTGGTCGGCCTCGGCAAGGACAACGAGGACAAGCCGGACATCGATTTCCGCGAGCGCCCGGCGCTGGTCGTGCCGAAGGGCGTGGACCTGCCGCCGCCCGCCGCCGGCCGCAATCGCGCCGCCAACTGGCCGGTCGATCCGGACGTCCGCCGTCGCCGCGAGGCCGAGGTCGCCGCCCGCGCGCCGCGCGACATCAATGCGCAATTTCGCGCCAACCCGAACTTGACGCCCGAGCAGCTCAGGGAAGGCCGCTCCGCCGGCCCCAGCAACAACCCGGAAGTCTGCCCGACGCGCCGCAACGGTCTGCCGGATTGCGGCGTCGAGGAGCCGGCGTCCAAGATGAAGCAGATATTCTCGCTGGGCTCCAAGGACGAGGACATGAAGCCCGGCGTCGAGCCCTCGCGCGACTATCTGACCGAGCCGCCGGTGGGCTATCGTGCGCCCAAGCAGGTTGTGAAAGCGACCCAGACCGGCCCGATCCGCAAGTATGAAGCGCCGACGGCCGGCGATTATGCGCGCGGCGTCGATCCGAACCGCACCAAGGACGACTGAGCCTTCGGCGCATGTTCCGGCGCGCCCGGTTGAGGGCGCGCGTCGTTTCCCTATATTGATCGGACAAGTTTTGGCCGCCCGAGGATTCGGGCGGCTCCTTCGTTTCGTGCTTGCGGCCGCCGCAAGCCCGCCGGAACAGCCGCAGGGACTTTCATGACCGAGCACCAAGCCGTATCGTCGCAAGCCGCCGCCAGCGCGCCGGCCGCGGCGCACAGCGGCCCGCACATCGCGCATTCGCGGCTCGACAACGGCATGGAGGTGGTGGTCATTCCCGACCATCGCGCGCCGGTCGTGACCCACATGGTCTGGTACCGCAACGGTTCGGCCGACGACCCGCCGCTGAAGTCGGGCATCGCCCACTTCCTCGAACACCTGATGTTCAAGGGCACGAAGAACCATCCGCAGGGCGAGTTCTCGCAACTCGTCGCCGATCTCGGCGGCCAGGAGAACGCCTTCACCGGCCACGACTACACATCGTATTTCCAGCGCGTGCCGCGCGAGCATCTCGCGACCATGATGGAATACGAAGCCGACCGCATGACCAATCTCGTCCTCAGCGACGAGGTGGTCGCGCCCGAGCGCGACGTCGTGATGGAAGAGCGCCGCATGCGCACCGACAGCGATCCGGCCGCCGAACTGAGCGAGGCCGTGCAGGCCGCGCTCTTCGCCCACCATCCCTACGGCACGCCGATCATCGGCTGGGGCCACGAGATCGAGACGCTCGGCCGCGAGGACGCGCTCGCCTATTACCAGCGCTTCTACACGCCGGAGAACGCCATTCTCGTCGTCGCCGGCGACGTTCAGCCGGCCGATGTCGAAAAGCTCGCCCGCGACACCTACGGGCGAATCCCCGCGCGCGGCGCGCCGCCGGTGCGCCAGCGCCCGCAGGAGCCGCCTGCGCGCGCCCGCCGGCATGTGTCGCTGTCCGACGAGAAGGTCGAGCAGCCGACCTACGAGCGGGTCTACGTCGTCCCCTCCGCCCGCACCGCGGAGCCGGGGGAGGCGGAAGCGCTCGAGGTCATGACGCACCTGCTGGGCGTCGGCCAGTCGAGCCGGCTCTACAAGGCGCTGGTGATCGACAAGCCGGTCGCGGTCGCGGCCGGCGCCTACTACATGAGCTCGTCGCTCGACGCCACGCGGCTCTGGGTCTATGGCGTGCCGGCGCCGGACGTCTCGCTCGACGAGTTCGATCTCGCCATTGACGGCGTAATCGCCGATTTCATCGCCAATCCGCCGACGGACAAGGAGTTCGAGCGCGCCAAGACGCGTCTCGTCGCCGACGCCGTCTATGCGCAGGACAGCCAGGTGGCGCTCGCGCGCTGGTACGGCGCGGCGCTGGCCATCGGCGAGACGATCGAGGACGTGTCGGGCTGGTCGGCGCGCATCGAGACGGTCACGCCCGAAGCGGTCGTCGCCGTCGCCCGCAAGTGGCTCGACAAGCGTCGCGCCGTGACCGGTTATCTCCTGCCCGAGGCCGCCGCTTGACCGACCTGTCGCCCCTTCCCGAGACCTCGCGCGCCGCCGCCGTTCAGGAAATCCGCACGCCCGGCGGCCTGTCCGCCTGGCTCGTCGAGGATTACGCCGTGCCGCTGGTGGCGGTGCAATTCGCCTTTCGCGGCGGCGCCTCGCAGGACCCGGCCGAAAGGCCGGGCCTCGCCACGCTGCTCGGCGGCCTGCTCGACGAGGGCGCCGGCCCGTACGATTCCGCCGGCTTCCACGAGGCGATGGACGATCTCGCCGTCCATCTGCATTTCTCGGTCGACCGCGATCACCTCGCCGGCCATTTCCAGACGTTGACGCGCAATCTCGATCCCGCCTTCGAGCTGATGCGTCTGGCCGTCTGCGAGGCGCGGCTCGAACAGGCGCCGGTCGACCGCGTCGTGTCGCAGCTTGTCGCGAGCCTCAAGCGCGAATTGAAGGACCCGGACGCGGTCGCCTCGCGCTCGTTCCGCGCCGCCGCTTTCCCCGATCATCCTTACGGACGCGCCGCGCGCGGCGAGATCGACAGCCTGCCGAAGATCGGCCGCGACGACCTCGTCGCGATGCGCGCGAACATGCTGGCGCGCGACACGCTCGCCATCGCCGTCGTCGGCGCGATCGATGCGGCAACGCTCGCCGCAAAGCTCGACGCCACTTTCGGCGCGCTGCCGGAACGCGCGAGCCTGGCGCCCGTCGCGCCGGCCGTCATGGCCGGCGTCGGCCGGCGCATCGTCACGGACATCGACGTGCCGCAGGCGACCATCCGTTTCGGCCGGCCGGGCGTCGAGCGCGACGATCCCGATTTCATGGCCGCCGTCGTCGTCAATCACATCCTCGGCGGCGGCGCCTTCACCGCGCGCCTGTTCCGCGAGGTGCGCGAGAAGCGCGGGCTCGCCTATTCCGTCTATTCGCATCTGCAGAACTACGATCACGCCGCGCTGCTCGTCGGCGCGACCTCGACCAAGAACGAGCGCGCGGCCGAATCGCTCGAGGTCATCCAGGAGCAGATCGCCGATCTCGTCGCGAACGGCCCGACCGAGGAAGAACTCGGCAAGGCGCGCAAGTTCCTCATCGGCTCCTATGCGCTGCGCTTCGACACTTCGACCAAGATCGCCGGCAATCTCATGCAATTGCAGCTCGAGGGGCGCCCCACCGCCTATCTCGACCAGCGCAATCGCCTGGTGGCGGCGGTCGGGCTGGACGACGCCAAACGCGCCGCGCGCAAGATGCTGGGCGACGGCAAGCTGCTGGTGGCGCTGGCGGGCCGGCCGACGGGGATGTGAGGACTGACGCGGGTCTTGGGCCGAAAATTGCGGGATCGTCATTGCGAGCGAAGCGAAGCAATCCATCCACCGACGCTGGTCCAGTTTCGGGGATGGATTGCTTCGTCGCAAATTGCGGAGTCGGATATATCCGACTTCGAGGAAATGCTCCTCGCAATGACGGCAAGCCAGCAGCGTAACGCTCCATGAAGGTGCGCCTGCTCGATCCTGTCACGGTCGACCGCATCGCCGCGGGCGAGGTGGTCGAGCGTCCGGCTTCGGTCGTCAAGGAACTCGTCGAGAATGCGCTCGACGCCGACGCGACGCGGATCGAGATCGTCATCGAGGACGGCGGCCGGCGCCTCATCCGCGTCATCGACAATGGCGCCGGCATGAGCGCGGAGGATCTCGCGCTCGCCGTCGAGCGCCATGCGACCTCCAAACTGCCGGACGGCGATCTCTCCAACATTGCCACGCTCGGGTTTCGCGGCGAGGCGCTGCCCTCGATCGGCTCGGTGGCGCAATTGTCCATCGACGCGCGCGAGCAGGGGGCGGCGCTTGGCCATGGCATTCGCGTCGAGGCCGGCGCCAAGCAGGCCGTGCAGCCCTCGTCCTGGCCGCGCGGCGCGCGTATCGAAGTGCGCGATCTCTTCGCCGCGACGCCTGCGCGTCTCAAGTTCCTGAAATCGCCGCGCGCCGAGGCGCAGGCCGTCGCCGACATCGTGCGGCGCATCGCGCTCGCCCATCACGACGTATCCTTCACGCTCTCGGGCGATCACCTGACGACGCTCGATTTTCGCGCGACCAACGACGACGCCAGGGGCTTTGCGGAGCGCGTCGCGCAGGTTCTGGGCCGCGACTTCATCGACAATGCGATCGCCGTCGAGGCGGAGCGCGAAGGTTTTCGCCTGACGGGCTTCGCCGGCCTGCCAACCTGGCATCGCGCGACGGCGGCGCTGCAATATGTCTTCGTCAACGGAAGGCCGGTGCGCGACAAGCTGCTCGCCGGCGCCGTGCGCGGCGCCTATGTCGATTTCCTGCCGGCAGGCCGCCATGCGGCGCTCGCGCTCTATGTCGAATGCGACCCGCGCGAGGTCGACGTCAACGTCCATCCCGCCAAGGCCGAAGTGCGCTTCCGCGATCCCGGCCTCGTGCGCGGCCTCGTCGTCGGCGCGCTGAAGAACGCGATCACGAACGCCGGCCATCGCGCCGCCGACGCGACGCGCGCGGCGCTCTCGGCCATGCAGGGCCGGGCAGGGCAATGGGCGCCGGAGCCGCGCGCGAATTGGGACTGGCGCGGCTCGCCCGCGGCGCCGACAGGCTTCGGAGAGGCGCAGCAAGCCTCGTTCGGCATCGGCGGCGCCGCGCCGTCGGCGGACGCGCGCGCGCATGTCGAGACGCCCGCCGAGGAGCAGATCGGCGCGCCTCTCGGCGCCGCGCGCGCCCAGGTGCACGAGACCTATATTGTCGCGCAGACCCGCGACGGCATGGTGATCGTCGATCAGCACGCCGCGCATGAGCGGCTGGTCTACGAGCGGTTGAAGCGTCAGCGCGCAGAGCATGGAATCGCGCGGCAGGGATTGCTCGTGCCGCAGGTCGTCGAACTCGACGAAGCAAGCGCCGCGCGCGTCGCCGACGCCGCGCCCGACCTCGAGAAGCTCGGCCTTGCGGTCGAGCCCTTCGGCCCCGGCGCCGTGCTGGTGCGCGAAACGCCGGCCCAGCTCGGCAAGATCGATGCGCGACAACTCATCGCCGACATCGCCGACACGCTTGCGGAAGACGCTGGCCTGCAAGGCGCGGAGCGCCGGCTCGATCACGTGCTGGCGACCATCGCCTGTCACAATTCCGTGCGCGCCGGCCGCAGGCTCACGCCGGAAGAAATGAACGCGCTGCTGCGCGAGATGGAAGCGACGCCCGGGTCCGGCCAGTGCAATCACGGCCGCCCGACCTATGTCGAACTGAAGCTTTCAGACATCGAGAAATTGTTCGGGCGCCGATAGCGCGCGCAATGCGCCTCTTGCGTCGGCGCAAGTCCGGCGCGCCGCGTTTTCGCGTGGCCGGCGAGGCGCGACGGCGGCAAGGCCATGATCGTCAAACGGTCTCGGCGACTGCGACGGCGGACATCATCCGCCGCAGCCCTATGCTGCGGCGGCTCGGCCCGGCTGGATCGCGCAATGTTGAATTGACCTCGAGGCGCCAGGCGACAACATCGCGCAATCCGGAGCGAGGAGCGCGTCGACAGCGATTCGAGCGCGAGACGCAATCCGCGTTCTCATCGCCAGGCGTGCTGGAGGATAGGATGCGCCCTCTTCACCTGCCTCATTGGCCGCACGGGTGGCGGCCGCATTGGCCGGCGCTGGGCCGCGACGGCCTGCGCCTTCCCGACAGCGTCGCTCATCCCAGCGGGCGCGTCGTCGACGAGGCCGCGGTCGTCGCGGCGATCGTCGCCGTGTGCATCCTGCTCGTGCTCGCCTTCTGACGTATCCGCTTCCTACTGCAGATCGAGCGCGCCGGTGAGATCGCCGATGTTCTGGCGCACGCCCGCCAGCGGTTCGAGACCGAAGCGCGCGGTGATGAGCTTGACGATGGAGCCCGTGTCGTAGGGCGTGTGATCGACATAGCCGCGCTTGGCGAAGGGCGAGATGACGAGCGCGGGAATGCGCGAGCCCGGACCCCAGCGGTCGCTCCAGCCGGGACCGCGCTGGCGTTTCGCATGGTCCCAGAAGCCGCCGTTCTCGTCATAGGTGACGATCACCACCATGTCGTTCCACTGCGGCGACTTCGAGAGTTTTTCCACGAGATCGGCAATATGCGCGTCGCCGCTCATGATGTCGGTATAGGCGGGATGTTCGGTGAACACGCCGGCCGGCTTGTAGAAGCTCACCTGCGGCAGCGTCCCGCTTTCGATCGCCCGCACGAAATCCGAGCCGTCCTTCAGATGGTCCGCGCGATCTTTCGTTCCCGGCGCGAAGCGCGCGTAATAGTTGAACGGCTGGTGGTGCGGCTGGAAGTTCAGCGAGCCTTCGGCGCGCGTATAGATGACGGCGCGCTTCTCGGAATGCGGGCGCATGCCGTCCTTCAGCGCCTCGTTCCAGCCTCCCGAATACCAGACCCAGCTCACGCCCTTGTCCGAAAGCGTATCGCCGATCGTCTTCATTTTCGAGGGCGGCAGCGGCAGGCCGATGCGTTCGCTGCCCTTGGGGTCGGCCATGTCGAGCGCGCCGTTCTCGGCCGGCGGCAGGCCGCTCGGCTGGTAGGGCGGCTGCGTCGTATTGACGGAATAGCCGTCCGGCGTCACCTGACCGCCGAGGCCGACCGTATAGGTCTTCACCGCGCCGTCCCTGGCGGAGGGCGAGTCCGGCTTCTTCTTCAGCTTGCCGTTGTCGTCGAGCACGGCGCGCATGAATTCCGGCGCGTCCTTGTGCTCGGGCGCGCAGAGGCAGACGAGATACTGGTGGTTGAGATAGGAGCCGCCATACGCGCCCATGAAGAAATTGTCGGCGAGCGTGTAGTCCTTCGCCCATTTCCACATCTTCATCTGCGCGCCGTCGAAATAACCCATCGTGTAGCCGCCGACGGTCGACATGGCGGCGAACATGTCGTTCTTGCCGCCGTTGATCTGCTCGATGTTGTGGTAATAGGCGTGGATCGGGCTGAGCAGCACTTCCGACGCCGTCTTGTTGACCGGCGGCGCGTCGACGCGGAAGGGCTGGTTGGGCATCTGCGGATAGTTGGGGTCCGGCTCGCCCTTGGAATTCCACACGCGCAGATAGGGCAGGATCGATCCGTCGTGATCGCGCTGCTGGTAGTCCTCGGGTTTGGCGTTGGCGATGCCGTCCGCGCCGGGAAACAGGCCGTAGAGATGATCGAAGCTGCGATTCTCGGCGTAGATCACCACGATATTCTTGATCTTCGAGAGATCGGCGGCCTCAGTGGCGGCCGCGCTGCAGGCGGCGGCCGTCGCCATCAGTATCGCCCGCAGCGCCCGACGCGCCAGTCTACCGTCATGAATCGCCATAAGCCGCTGTCCCCTGCAATTCTGCGCGCGGCGCGTCTCGCGCGCTCCGGTGGCCCGGAAATGTAAAGGCCATGGCAGGCAGGTCAACCGCCGCGCGTCATTCCTTGTGCGCGTGGCGGATGCGCCAGACGACGAAGGCGACCGCGGCAAAGACGAACGGAACCGCAACGCCCGTCGCGAACGCCGGGTTGATGTGAGCGCCTGCGCCATGCGCGCCTTCAAACAGAAGATGCAGCACGCTCGACACGTAGTAGGTGATGGCGGCGATCGACAGGCCTTCGACGGTCTGCTGCAGGCGCAATTGCAGGCGCACGCGCTCGGCCATCTGGCGGATCTGGTCGGCGTTCTGGCTTTCGAGCTCGATGTCGACGCGCGTGCGCAGGAGTTCCGCGACGCGGGCGATCTTGTCGGAAAGGCTCGCCTGCCGCTGCTCGACCGTCGCGCAGGTGCGCATCGCCGGCGTCAGGCGGCGCGACAGGAACGACGTGAAAGTCGAATGGTGCGGAATGCGGCTCTCGCGGATCGAGTCGAGGCGCGCGCGCACCAGTTCGTGATAGGCGCGCGTCGCGCCGAGCCGGAACAGGCTTTCCGAGGAGCCGGTCTCCAGTTCGGTGGCGATGGCGGTGAGGCGGTCGAGCAGGGCGCGATCCGCCGCTATGCCGCGTTCGCGCTCCATCGACAGCAGCAGCGAGGGCAATTCGTCCTCGATGCGGCGAATCGACGGCGACAGCCGCTGTGCGGCCGGCAGGCCGAGCAGCGCCAGCATGCGATAAGTCTCGATCTCGAGCAGTCGCTGCGTCAGCGCGCCGGCGCTTTCCGGCGACAGCGTGCGGTCGACGACGAGAATGCGCACGAAGCCGAAGGCGTCGGCGGTAAAGTCGCTCGCGATCGTCGCCCGGCCCTCGTCGATGGAAGCGGCGGCGAGGGCGGGTCCCACGAACAGGCCGGCGAAATTTTCGGGCGCCGTTGCGGCGGAGATCAGGTGCAGGTCGGCGGCGACAAGCAACGGCCCGGGCTGCGGCAGCAGGCGCATCACGCCCTGCAATTCGTCCGCCGCCGGGCGAAAGGGCGCCTCGCCGCCGGGGAAGCTCCAACTGTAAGTCAGGAATTCGCCGTGTCGCTCGAACAGGAGGCGCGCGGGCGTGAAATCCAGCCGGATCTGCTTCGCGCCGGGGTCGGGCGGCGGCAATCCGCGCGAGCGCGCAAGTTCGACCAGAGCGTCTATCGCCTTCGCGCCGCCGACAGCGTCGGACGTGAAGGCGAAATGCAGGATGCGGCTCGGCGTCTCGACCGGCAGGAACGGACGCGCATGGATTTCGCCGAGCGCCGCCGCCCGCAATTCATGAGGTTCGAAACCGAAAGCGCCGACCATCGCCCATCCCGCCACCCGGAAAAGTCTTGCACGAAACCTGGGGCCGCGCGAGCCGCCAAATCACGCCGGCAGGGTTTCGAACAGGCGCGCGAGCAATTGCGTGCGCGGGACGAGGCAGGAGATGAGGAGATGCTCCTGGTGCGTATGGGGTCCATCGCCCAGGACGCCGAGGCCGTCGAGGGTCGGCACGCCGAGCGCGCCGGTGAAATTGCCGTCGCTGCCGCCGCCTGCGATCCGCTCGCCGGCGACGGGATAGCCGATCTCCTGTGCGAGCGCGGCGGCATGGTCGTAGAGACGCTGGATGGCCGGCGATTTCACGAAGGACGGCCGATAGAGTCCCTGCCTGACTTCCAGTTTCACATCCGGGTCGACTGCGACGAGGGCCATCAGGCGTTCGCGCACTTCCCTTTCGTGTTCAGGCAATGGCACGAGGCAATAGACGCAGGCCTCGGCATGAAGCGGCACCATGTTCTCGTGCGTGCCGCCGCTGATCGTGCCGACATTCAGCGTCACATTGCGCGCGTAGTCGGTCATGGCCTCGATCGCCAGCACCTGCCGCGCCATTTCGCGGATCGCGCTGCGGCCCTTGGAATGATAGGCGCCGGCATGGGCGGGCACGCCGGTCGTCTTGAGATAGTATCGCGCGATGCCGTGGCGCGCGACGGTCAGCTTGCCGCCTTCGCCGGAGGGTTCGACGACGAGAGCGATGGCGTGCCGGCGCGCCTCGCGTTCGATATGCGCGCGCGAAAAAGGGCTGCCCACTTCCTCATCGGGGATCATCATGACGGTGACCGGCAATCGCGGGCGCCGGCCATTGGCGTTGAGATGCGCGAGCGCGGCGAAGGCGATGGCGTTGCCGCCCTTCATGTCGTAGATGCCCGGCCCATAGGCGCGGTCGCCTTCCACGCGCATCGGCAACGGACCGGCCAGCGTGCCGACCGGATGGACCGTGTCGATATGGCCGAGCAGCAGAATGCCCGGCTCCGCCGTTTCGCCGGGGATGCGGCCGATGACGATGTCGCCGAAATCGGGCGCGCCCGAAATCCGTTCGATCGTCCCGCCGAGATCGCGCAGCAGACGCTCGGCCAGCGCCCCGACACGATTGACGCCCGCAATGTCATAGGTCGGGCTTTCGATCTCCACCCATGCGTTGACGGCGGCGAGCAGGGCGTCGGTTTGAAGCGTCTTCATCGAGGCGGTCCGGGTGTGAGAAATGCCGGAAGACGATAGCAGCATCGCGAGCGCCGCGCTGGCCCGCGCGCGGGCGGCGGTCTAACCTTTCGGAAAATCCCATTTCGGAAACGCCTGTTGAGCCACCCCGTCCTTTGTCAACGCCACGCCGGCTTGAAGCGCGAGCGCGCATGACCGGCGCGAGTTCTCCGCGCGAGCCTGCGCTGCCCAAAGGTATTCTGCTGCCGCTCGCCTTCGTGAATTTCACGATCGGCGCTGGCGCCTTCCTCGTCATCGCGCTGCTCGCGCCGATTTCGCAGTCGCTGTCGATGAGCAAGGCGCAGGCGGGCTGGGTGATGGGCGCCTATGCGCTGGCCTACGCCGTCTCGTCGCCGGTATTCATCGCGCTGACCGGCGCGTGGCGCCGTCGCGCGGTCATCCTCGTGGGCCTCGGCCTGTTCGTCGCCGCGAGCGCTGCATCGGCTTTTGCGACGAGTCCGGCGACGCTCTACGCCGCGCGCATCGTCGCCGCAGCGGGCGCGGGCATGGTGACGCCGGTCGCGGCGGCGATCGCGGTGGCGATTTCCCGGCCCGAAACGCGCGGCGCGGCACTGTCCTTCGTTTTCGTCGGCATGACGATGGCGCAAGTGCTGGGCGTGCCGGGCGCGGCCTTTATCGGTTACACATTCGGCGTTCCCGTCGCCTTCATCGTCGCGGCTACGCTCGGCGCGCTGATGTTCGTCTGGATCGCGCTCGCCGTGCCGGCCGACGTGCAGTTCCAGCCGCAATCGCTCGGCACGCTCGGGCGCACGTTGCTGTCGCCCCGCCATCTCGTCGCCGTGCTGCTGACGGTAACGATCGCGACATCGGGCTATCTCGGCATGACCTTCATGGGGCCGCTCGCCGAATATCGCCTCGGCATGGGCCGCGACGGCGTCGCGCTCATTCTCGGGGCGGGCGGCCTCGGCGCCGTCATCGGCAATCTGCTCTCGGGCCGTCTCGTCGACCGGCTCGGGCCGAGCGGCGCGCTGCTGCTGTTCATGACGGGGCAGGCGATCGTATTGCCGGCGCTCACGCTCATCCCCTTCAACCTCGCGCTCGGCATGTTCCTGAGCTTCCTGTGGAGCCTGGTCGGCTGGGGCTTCACCGTGCCGCAGCAGGCGCGCCTCATGGCCATCGATCCGCAGACGCAAGGGGTGATGCTCGCGCTCAACGCCGCCGGCATCTATCTCGGCAGCGGCGTCGGCTCGGCGCTCGCCGGCGCGGTCTATCAGGAGTGGGGCATCGAGGCGACGGGCGTCGTCGGCGGCGTCATCGCGGCGGTCGCCATCGCGCATCTGTTTCTGTCGGACTGGCTGATCCGCAGGAATCCTCAATGACGGGACGCAAGCGCCCTACCGCCGCGCCTTAAAAAACTCCCGCAACATCTCCGCCGCCTCGCTCTCGCGAATGCCGCCGTAAAGCTCCGGCGCATGGTGACAGGTGGGCTGCGAGAAGAAACGCGGCCCGTGCTCCACCGCGCCCCCCTTGGGGTCGTTGGCCGCCCAGTAGAGGCGTCGAATGCGGGCGAAGGAGATCGCGCCCGCGCACATCGCGCAGGGCTCGAGCGTCACATAGAGGTCGCAGCCAACAAGCCGTTCCGAGCCGATTTCCGCCGCTGCGCGGCGAATGGCGAGGATTTCGGCATGGGCCGTGGGGTCGCGGTCCAGGATCACGCGGTTGCCGGCCGCGGCGATCACCTTGCCCTCCCGCGCCAGCGCCGCGCCGACCGGCGTCTCGCCGGCCGCCGCCGCCGCCCGCGCCGCCGCGAAGGCCGCGGCCATCGGGTCGTCCTTGGGATCGTCCTTTTCCTGTACCATCGCGGGTCCAACTGCTATCAGGCGCCATGACCGAGAAAGACAAACGACAGGGCGGCCGGCCTTTCAAGTCCGGCGCGAAGAAAGATGTCGGCAGGAAGCCGTTCGGCAAGCCGCGCGGCCCCGGCAAGGGCAAGCCCGAGCGCGCTGCTGCGCCCAAGGCCTTTCAGGGCGAGCGCATCGCCAAGGCCATGGCGCGCGCCGGCGCCTGCTCCCGCCGCGACGCCGAGGAGTGGATCGCCGCCGGCCGCGTGGCGGTCAACGGCCGCACGCTGGACAGCCCGGCCTTCAATGTCACGTCTTCCGACAAGATCACCATCGACGGCCGCCCGATGGCGGCGCGCGAGCGCACGCGGCTCTTCCTGTTCCACAAGCCGCGCGGGCTGGTGACGACCGATCGCGATCCGGAGGGACGCTCGACGATCTTCGATTATCTCGGGCAGCGCCATCCGGAACTGCCGCGCCTGATGACCGTCGGCCGGCTCGACATCAATACCGAGGGCCTGCTGCTGCTGACCAACGACGGCGGGCTGGCGCGCACGCTGGAGCTGCCGCAGACCGGCTGGCTGCGCCGCTACCGCGTGCGCGCGCACGGCGAGACCGACCAGGCCGCGCTCGACACGCTTGCCCGGGGCGTGACGGTCGACGACGTGCATTACGCGCCGATCGAGGCGAAGCTCGACCGCGCGCAGGGCGCCAACACATGGATCACGCTCGGCCTGCGCGAAGGCAAGAACCGCGAGGTGCGCCGCGTGCTCGGCTCGCTCGGCCTCGACGTCAACAGGCTCATTCGCGTGTCTTACGGTCCGTTCCAGCTCGGCGAGCTCGCCGAAGGGGCGGTCGAGGAAGTGCGCACGCGCGTGCTGCGCGACCAATTGGGCCCGAGCCTGATCGCGCAATCGCAGGCGGATTTCGACGCGCCGGCGCGCGAGGAGCGTAGTTTGTCGCGCGAAAATCGTCCGGCCCGGGATCGCGCGCCGCGCGAGCGCGCGGAGCGCCCGCATTTCGATCGCGCCGATCGCGACCGCGCCTCGCGAGACACGTTCGACAGGCGGCGCGAGCCCGAGCCCGACGCCAAGCGCGAGCGGCCGAAGGGCGGGCCGCGCAAGCACGTGTCGACGCTGCGCCTCGAACGCGACAAGCGGATGCAGCAGGACGACCGGGTGAAGATCGAGCGCGGCGAGACCGCCGACCGCAAGGGCAGGGCGGTGAAGGTGGAGCGCGTCGTCTCCGCCGCGCCCAAGGCCGGCGAGGACAGCCGCAACGCCCGGCGCTTCAAGGCCGAACGCGGCGGCGACCGGCCGATGCGCAGAGGCCGCGACGAGCGCGGATCGGAGAGAGCGCCGCAGCGTGAAGAACGGCGCGGGCCGCGCAGCGAAGGACGCGGCGAACGTTCCTTCGGCGCCGGCAGGCCGTCGCGCGAAGGCGGCGAGCGTCCGTCGCGCTTTGCGAAATCGCGTGACGATGGCGCGCGTCCGCAGCGCGATGGTCGTCGCGACGGCGAGAAGCGCTTTTCGCGCGACGAGCGTGGCGGCGAGCGGCCCTTCAAGCGTACGGAGCGGCCGGGCGGCGACAGGCCGCGTAGCGGCGGCGATCGCAAGGGCCCGCGCCCCGGCGGCGCCGGGCCGCGCGGCGCCGGCCCGCGCAAACCGCCGCGCGGAAAAGGCTGATGCGCATCGTCGGCGGGCGCTTTCGCGGACGCACGCTGAAAGGTCCATCGTCGCAGTCGATCCGGCCGACCTCCGATCGCCTGCGCGAAACGATATTCAACATTCTCGCGCACGGCCATGACGATGCAGTCGAGAATGCGCGCGTGATCGATCTCTTCGCCGGCACGGGCGCGCTCGGACTCGAAGCGATTTCGCGCGGGGCGCGTTTTGCGCTGTTCGTCGACGACGGCGCCGAGGCGCGCGCGCTGTTGCGCGAAAATGTCGAGGCGCTCGGTCTCGGCGGCCTGACCCGCATCTTCCGGCGCGACGCGACGAAACTCGGCGATGCGCCCGCAGGCGAAAAATTCGATCTCGCCTTTCTCGATCCGCCCTACGGCAAGGGTCTCGCCCCGCGCGCGCTTCGCGCGCTCTCCGAAGGCGGCTGGCTGCGCGATGGCGCGCTTTGCGTGATCGAGGAGGCGGCGGAGGAAGAGCTGGCGTTGCCGCCGCGCATGGAGCGGGTCGACCGCCGCGCCTATGGCGAGACGCAGATCGTGATTGCGCGCCTGGCCGCCCCGGTTAACGGTTAACTTTATCCATCGCGTTGAGGTTTCGTTGACCGTCGCCCCGCGCGTCCGCAGGGTCCTCGCTGAACGGCGGATGGAGGCCTGCATGTCTTTCGTGTCTGACAGCGACTGGCGCAAATGGGGCCGGATCGATCCCTATTTCGGCGTGGTGAGTTTCGACGAATTCAAGGCCGATCGTATCGCCGATAATCGCGCGCGCTTTTTCGACACGGGCCGCCGCGAGATCGAAATCGCGTTGAACGACATTGCCGCGCGCTACGGCGATGTTGCGCGCCTCCGCGCGCTCGATTTCGGCAGCGGCGTCGGTCGTCTCGCGCTGCCGCTCGCCGAACGCTATGACGAAGTCGTCGGCGTCGATATTTCCGACGCGATGATCGCGGAAGCGCGCGATAATTGCTGCGACGCCGGCGTGCGCAATGCGCATTTCGTCCTGTCGGACGACGAACTGACGCGCGTGAGCGGCTCGTTCGATCTCGTGCACAGCTATATCGTACTCCAGCACATTCCGGTCGAACGCGGCCTTGCGCTGACGTCGCAGATGCTGTCGCGGCTGGCGCCGGGCGGCGTCGCCTGCCTGCACTACTCGCTTCAGCGCACGTTGCCGCCCGCGCGCGAATTCGTCTACATGCTCAAGCATCGCGCGCCGTTCGGCCGCCTTGTCATGAACCTGCTGCAGCGCCGCGCCTGGGACGCGCCGGCCATGCAGATGAACAACTATCCGCTGGCGCGCATCCTGCGGCTCTACGCGCAGCATGGGCTGGAAGACGTCTTCGTCGCGCCGGAATGGCAGGAGACGGCGCTGACCGCGCGCATCTACGGCCGCAAGAAGGACGGCTAGCCGCGCGAGCGCGCCACGAAGGCGCCGAGCGCGGCGGAGATCAGGAGAGCGGCCGCGGCAATCAGCGACGGGGCGAGAAAACTTCCCGATGATTCGCGCAACTGTCCGGCAAGCGCGGGCCCCACGATCTGCCCGAGACCGAAGGCCGAGGTCATGATCGCCTGCGCGCGCTGCGGCGCCATTTGCGTCAACCGCCGCGCAATGCCGAGCCCGATCGCCGTGATCGCCATGAACGTGCCGCCGAGAAAGATTCCTGCGAGCACGATGGCGGCCTGGCTGGGCGAGACCACGCTGAGCGCGACGCCCGCAGCCTCCACCAGGCAGGCGACGGAATAGGCGAAAACGTCGGTCGTGCGTCGCGCGACCCATGCCCAAAAGGGAATCGACAGCGCGCCGGCCAGTCCGACGATCCCCCAGACGTAAGGCTCGACCGGCGCCAGCGAGGCCGTCTCGCGCACGATGGCGACGAGGAAGGTGGCCGTGATGACGTAGCCGAAGCCGAAAAGGCCGTAGGAGAGAACGAGCGCCGCGAGCGCGATGGAGACGCCGCCGCGATCTGCCTTCGCCGCCTGCGGCGCGGCGGCGGGCGCGGCGGGGGCCGGCAGCAGCGCCAGCGCCAGGAGCGAGACGGCGGTTGCGATCAGCGCATTGGCGATCCACATCGTCTTCCAGCCGAGCCCAAAGGCCGCAAGCGCCGAGACGAGCGCCGAGGAAAAGGCGATGCCGAGCCCGACCCCCGCAAAGGGCGCGGCCGACAGGCCGACCCGGCCGGCGCGCACCAGCGGCTCCAGCGCCATCGAGGACAGGCAGACGATGACGAAGGCGCTGCCGAAGCCGCCGATGAAGCGCATGATGGCGAAGACCGGCACGGACGGCGGAACGGCCATGCCCGCCAGCGAGAGCGCGCCGGACAGCAGGCCGGCGAGAAAGAACAGGCGCGGACGGCGTTGCGTCGCGGCGCTTGCGCCCGCCAGCGCGCCAAGAAGGTAGCCGAGAAAGTTCGCCGCCGCGACGATGCCTGCGCTCGCCGGCGTCAGCGCCGCGTCGGCGATCATCACGGGCAGGATCGGCGTGTAGACGAAACGCCCGACGCCAAAAGCCGCGGCCATGGACAGCATGCCGCCGACCGCGAGGCGCGCGGGGGAAGGCGCAGGCTCGATCATCGCCATGCGCGCGCGGTCTGGCGCTTCATCGTCAACAACATGCCTCCCTCGCAAGCCGCCGGATTAGACATTATCCTCGGACCGAAACCAATGGCGCGGATAACATACGAGCCCGGATGAGCACGCAATTCGATATGCCGCTTCTCGCCTTGATCCAGCAGGGCGCGGAGGACGATGTTCTCTTCGTCTTCGACGGCGCGCCCGTAACGCTCCGGGAGTTCGCACAGAGAATCGACCAGACGTGCGGCTGGCTCGCCGCGCACGGGATCGGCAAGGGCGATGTCGTCGCCGTCTGGCTGGTCAATCGCGTCGAATGGCTCGCGCTGCTCTTTGCCTGCGCGCGCATCGGGGCGATCGTCGCGGCCGTCAACACGCGCTATCGCGCCGCCGACGTCGCCCATGTCGTCGGCCTGTCGGGCGCGAAAATGCTGGCGCTGGAGCCGGGCTTCCGCTCCATCGACTTTCCCGCCATCCTCGCCGGCGTCGATCGCGCCGCCGTTCCCGCGCTCGAGAAGATCGCCATCGTCGGCGCCGGCGATGTGGCGGCGCCCTGGCCGGGCTTGCGCTTCGACGCCTTCGAAACGAACGCCCCTGCGCCCGCGCCGCAAGGCGAGAGCAACGCGCCGTTGCTGCTGTTCACGACGTCGGGAACAACCAAGGGCCCGAAGCTCGTCGCGCATTCGCAAGCGACGCTGGCGGGCCATGCCCGCTCCATCGCGCGCGCCCTCGAACTGTCGAAACGCGAACACGCGCTGCTCGCCATGCTGCCCTTCTGCGGCACGTTCGGCATGGCGAGCGTGCTCGGTTTTCTCGCCGCTGGCGTACGCATTCACGTCATAGACGCGTTCGACGCCGCGCCCGCGCTGCGCATTCTTCAGGACGAACAGATCACGCACAGTTTTGGTTCGGATGAAATGTTCCGGCGCATCCTCGCTCTCACCGACGACCCCACGCCGTTTCCGCGCGCGCAACTCTTCGGCTTCGCCGCCTTTCAGCCGGGCTGGCGCGAATTCGCGGCGACGGCCGACAAGCGCGGCCTGCCGATGCGCGGACTTTATGGCTCGAGCGAAGTGCAGGCGCTTTTCTCCATCGGTCGGGCCGATGCGCCCTTCGCCGACCGCATCGAATGCGGGGGATGGCCGATGTCGCCGCAAGCGCGCGTGCGCGTGCGCGACTCCGAGACGGGCGAGATCGCCGGCCCGGACGTCAGCGGCGAGATCGAGATCGACGCGCCCTCGCGCTTTCTCGGCTATTTCAGAAATCCGGAGGCGACGGCCGAAGCGACGACGCCGGACGGCTTCTTCCGCACCGGCGACATCGGCCGCACGCGGGCGGATGGCTCGTTCATCTATGAGACGCGCGCGGGCGACGCCATGCGCCTCGGCGGATTTCTGGTCGGACCGGGCGAGATCGAGGACGAATTGAAGGCTTGCGAGGGCGTCGCCGACGCGCAGGTCGTGGCGGTGGAGATCGCAGGTCAGGCGCGCTGCGCGGCGTTCGTCATCGCCGCGCCGGGCGCTCGGCCCGAGGAGGGCGGCCTGATCGCGCATGTGCGCGCCCGCCTTGCGGGCTACAAGGTCCCCGCGCGCATTTTCCTGATCGACGCCTTTCCGGTGACCGACAGCGCCAACGGCGTGAAGATCCAGCGCGCGAAACTGCGCGCCATGGCGATGGAGCGCATCGCCGCCGTATGAGCCATACGACAAGACGGACGACATGACCGAACCGAAAGACTGCTTCTACACGTCGCACGGCCTGCGCCTGCACTATGCCGACTGGGGCAACCAGGATGCGCCGCCGCTGCTGCTGATCCACGGCGGCGGCGACCATTGCCGCAGTTGGGACCGGCTCGCGCGCGAACTGCGGCCGCGTTTTCATGTCGTGGCGCCCGACCTCCGCGGCCATGGCGATTCCGACTGGACCAAGGGCGGCTCCTACGCATTGACGGAATATGTCTACGATATCCTGCGCCTCTACGAGACGCTCGGAATCGAACGCGCCAGCATCGTCGGCCATTCCATGGGAGGCATGGTCTCGCTGATATTTTCCGGGACTTATCCGGAGAAGGTCGAAAAGCTCGTCGTGCTCGACGGCGTCACGGTGCTGCCGGACGCCCCGCGCGCGCCGACGCACGAAAGGATATTGAAGTCGATCGCGCAACTCGGCGAACGCGAAGGCAAGACGCAGCGCGCCTATGCGACGATCGAGGAAGCGGCCGAACGCATGAAGAAGCGCAACACGCGCCTGACGGACGAACTGGCGCTGCATCTCGCCAGACACGCCCTGCGGCGCGACGAGTCCGGCGGCTATGTCTGGAAATTCGACAAGTACCAGCGCGTCGCCGCCCCGCATCGCCTGTGGCCGGAGGACCATGTCGCGCTGTGGTCGCGCATTTCCTGTCCGACGCTGCTGCTGTTCGCCGACCGCAGCTTTCTCGACAACGAGAAGCGGCATGGCCTCGTGCGGCATTTCCCGAACGCCCGCGCCAGGACGATCGCGGATTCCGGCCATTGGGTGCAGCACGACCAGCCCGAGGAAGTGCGCGCAGAGGCCGAGGCTTTTCTGGGTTAGAATTGCCGCGCGCTGCTGCCTCGGTCATGTCCGCGAAAACGGGCGTCCAGACATTGCGCCTCGTCGGCCGGATCCCCGCTTTCGCGGGGATGACAGGACCGGCCGCCTATGTCTTCGGCGCGATATCCACGCCGTTGATCGCGCCGACCGCGGTCGCCAGCATCGGCACGTAATCGCCGGCCCCGCCGCGCGCTACGGCAAGCGCGTAGGAATTCTTCACGGCGTTGCCGAGCGGGTTGGACATGCCGGCCGCGTCCGCCATGGATTCCAGATAGCGCATGTCCTTGAAGGCGTTGGCGAGCGTGAACTTGTGCGCGTCGCGGTCGCCTTCCAGCGTCCAGCGCATGAAGGTCTGGTAGAAGCCGCAATCCATGCGACCGCCGCGGATCACGCTGTCGAAACGCTGCGGCGTGACGCCCACCTTCTGTGCGAGCGTGATCGCCTCGGCGTAGAGCGCGGCGTAGCCCATGGCGAGAAAATTGTTGAGCAGCTTCATGCGGTGGCCGTCGCCGGTTCCGCCGATATGCACGACGCGTCCCGCCCACGTGTCGAGCACCGGCTTGAGGCGCGCAAAAATTTCGTCGCTCGCGCCCACCATCGTGTCGAGCGTTCCCTCCCACGCTTCCTTGGGCGTGCGCGACAGCGGCGCATCGACCAGCGTGACGCCCGCCTCGGCGAGCTCGGCGGCGAGCGCCACGGTGGAGACGGGATCGGCGGTCGAGCAATCGACGACGATCGAGCCTGCCTTCAGCCCTTCCTTCAGCCCGCCGCGCACGATCGCTTCCACTTCCGGCGAGCCGGTGACGCAGATGAACACGATGTCGGAGGCCTCGGCCAGTTCGCGCGCGCTCTTGGCTTCTCGCGCGCCGCGCTTCGCGAGGTCCTCGACCGGCGCGCGATTGCGATGGCCGAGAACCGTCAGCGCATAGCCCTTCTCGACGATGTTCTTGGCCATGCCGTGGCCCATCAGGCCGACGCCGACGAAGCCGATGCGCTCCTTGCTCATGAAGTTCTCCTACGAAGCTGATAAGATCAAATCCTCGCCCTGACGCCTGCTTTGCAGGCCCCGTCAGGATGAAGGGCAGACCATCAACTCGCCTCCGCGACATGGCGCGGCCGCCAGATCGCGGTATGCGTGATCTGCGCGATCACATGCGCGCCGTCGGCGACGGCGAGCGCGTCGAATTCGACGATGGCGTGGCCCTTCGTCACGCCGTTCGACGTGATGCGATTGCGCAAGCTCAGTTCCTGCCCGACGCGCGCCGTCGCGAAATTGCGCAGGCGGCTGCCGACGTGAATCCACGGCCCGAGCACGACGCTCTGCACCAGCGCGGCATTGCACAGCCGCAGAATTTGGCCGGGATGCACGAGATTCTCGCGCAGATAAAGTCCGTCCGTCTCGCGGATGTCGGCGAGATATTGCTGCAAGGCGGCGCGATCGATCGTCACCGGCGCGAGGCCGAGCGACACGCCGGGGGCGAGATTGCTCTCGCTCGCCTTCGGCCGCTCCCGCGGCAGGACGCCAAGCGGCAGGCTGTCGACGGCGGCCGGCGCCGCGGCGTCGGCCAGAACCGCGTGGCCTGTCGCGCAGAGCGCGCCGCCGCTTTCCACAGTCAGGTCGAGCACGCCCTTCTCCTCGCGCGCCGTCACACGCGCGATGTTGCCGTCGTAGACCGGCTTGAGGAAGCGGCATTCGGCGCCGCCGCGTTCGAGCCACGCGCGGCCCCAGCGCGCCACCGGCATGTGCGCCATATAGGCATAGACCTCGACGCCCGGCACTAGCGCGCCGGTGAAGCCGAAGCGGCGCGCGACGTCGTCGTCATGAATCTTGTTCTCGGAGGTTGCGGCCGTGTTGAAGGCGCTCACCTCGTAAGGCGCCGGAGCGGTTGCGCTCATCTTTTTCTCCCTCGCCCGCGCCGCGCCTGTCATCGGCGCATTGACTTCGTCGTCCGAGCCTCCGCATCATGGCGCAGATAAGATTGTAGAACAATCGGAGGAAACAATGAGACGCTTCACCCGCGGCGCGCTGGCGTCCGTCTTCGCTCTCTCGCTTGCCGCCTCCGCGCTCGCGCAGGGCAAGCCGCCGCTGAAGCTCGGGCTCATCCTCGACATGTCCGGCCCCTATGCCGACATCACCGGCCCCGGCTCGGTGACGGCCGGCAAGATGGCGGCGGAAGATATCGGCGGCGAAGTGCTCGGTCGCAAGATTGAAGTGCTTTCGGCCGACCATTTCAACAAGGCCGACGTCGCCGGCACGACGGCGCGCGAATGGTTCGACAATCAGGGCGTCGAGGCGATCATGGACGTGGCGGCGTCGGCCACCGCGCTTGCCGCCAACGAGATCGCCAAGGCGCGCAACAAAATCCTGCTGCTCTCTGGCCCCGGCGCCGTGCGCATCACCAACGAGGCTTGCGGGCCCTACACGGTGCACTGGGCCTACGACACCTATTCGCTGTCGAAGGGCACGGCGACGGCGGCGGTGAAGGCGGGCGGCGACACCTGGTTCTTCATTACCGCCGACTACGCCTTCGGCCACGATCTCGAAAAGGACGCATCGCATTTCGTCGAGGCGAACGGCGGCAAGGTGCTGGGGCGCGCGCGCCATCCGCTGAACACGCCGGACTTCTCCTCCTTCCTGCTGCAGGCCCAGACCTCCGGCGCGAAAGTGGTCGGTCTCGCCAACGCCGGCGCCGACATGATTACCGCGGTGAAGCAGTCGTCGGAATTCGGTCTCACCAAATCGGGCCAGAAACTCGCCGTGCTGCTCGGCTACATCTCCGACGTCGAAAGCCTGGGACTGCCGGTCGCCAAGGGCCTGCTGCTGACGGAGCCCTTCTACTGGGACCGCACGCCCGAAACGCGCGCCTGGTCGCAGCGCTTCTTCGAGAAGTTCAAGCGCATGCCGACGGCGGCGCAGGCCAGCGTCTATTCGTCGATGACGCACTACCTGAAGGCGGTGAAGCAGGCGGGCTCCACGGATTCCGCGGCCGTGATGAAGATCATGAAGGAAACGCCCGTGAAGGATTTCTTCGCCGACAACGGCGTGATCCGCGAGGACGGCCGCATGGTGCACGACATGTATCTCTTCCAGGTGAAGGCGCCTGAGGAATCGAAGGGCAAGTGGGACGATTACAAGCTGGTCGCCACCATCCCCGGCAAGGACGCCTTCCTGCCTCTGGCGGAATCGAAGTGCCCCTTGGTGAAGAAGTAGGGGCGCCGCCGACCCCTTCCTTTCCCTCTCCCGCAAAGAGGGGGAGGGCCGGGGAGGGAAAGATCAATCCGGCCAGAACCAGCGCGGCGCCATCAGCACGGGACGGTTCTGCATCTGCAGCGCCAGCGCCATGCACTTGCCGTAGCGCCGGTTGACGCTGTCGGCGAAGTTCGCCGTCGTCATCTTCGACCTGATCTTCGCGCTCTTCAACTGGATGCCCGGGACCTGCGCGAACACCGGCTCCTTGCCGGTCACGCGGGTGTAGACGCCGCGCACGGATCGCCACGTCTGCGTCGTGGTGAAGTCCTTGCTCTTTTCCAGAAGCAGGTCGCGCCTTAGCGCCGCGTCGTCAATGCCGAGACGGTAATGCTCGATCAGCGCGCGCAGCGCCGTCTCGCTGTTCGTCACGTCGGCCTTCGCGCGGCCGACCTTGTCGTAGGAGAGAAGATCGCCGTCGAGCGCGACGCCGTGTCCCGACAGCTTGCCGACGATCGCCTGGAACGCCGCGTTGCGCGCGGAATAGCGGCCGGCGTTGTAGTCGGCGAAGCGGAACATCTTCTGGTCGTAGCCGGTGTCGTATCCCAGCAATTGCCTGGCGCCGAAATAGAGCCCGCCGGCGCGCGTGTAGAGCCTGTCGCGCACCGCATTGCTCTCGGCGTGGGTGATCGGGCGCCAATGCTCGCCGCGCTCCGCATTGAGCGCGAAGGCGACGGACACCTGCATCGAGCCGACGGTCGAGATCTGATTGTATTCCTCGACCCAATTATCGAGCAGGCCCCAGTGCAGCAGGCCGTCGAGCGCGGACTTGCCCGCGCCGTATTCCACCAGCGCGCGATAGGCGAGATCGAGGTCGCGTTCGGTGCGCGCCGCGCGCACGCGCTTGATGAAGGAATGGCGCGCGTCCGGCATGCTGTCGAGCATGGCGTAGGCCTTCGCGCCAAGGATCGGGATCTTTCCCAGTTTTTCGCGCACCGCGCGATCGGCGATCTTGCCGAGGTTCGGCACGGCGGGATTGGCGTTGAAGCTCGATTCCTGGGAGGCCACCGCGATGACGGAGCAGATGTTCTCGCGCGTCACGGGAAATTTGTTGTCGGCAAGCGCGGCCAGAATGTCCTCGCCCCAGCCGGTCGCGTCGCGCACGCCGCCGCGCTCGTTCAGGATGAGACGCGCGACGTCGGGCGGCGTGAAGGTTTGGGCGGAGGTTTGTGTAACGGGCGCTCCCACAACGAGGGCCGTCATTGCGAGGAACTGAAAGCGACGTGGCAATCCATTCCCGCGTCTCGACCAAAATGCGGGGATGGATTGCTTCGTCGCGGCGTTCCTCGCAATGACGGGCACGGTTACAGCGCCCGCCAGCCGATGTCGCGCCGGCAAAATCCGTCGGGGAAGTCTATGGCGTCCACGCCCGCATAGGCGCGGTCGCGCGCTTCGCGCACGTCGGCGCCGAAGCCCGTCACGTTGAGCACGCGTCCGCCGTTGGCGACGATCGCTTCGCCGACGCGCTTCGTGCCGGCGTGGGTGACGACGACGCCCTCGAGCGCATTTGCGCGATCGATGCCCTCGATCGCGCCGCCCTTCCGTGGCGCGGCCGGATAACCTTTCGCCGCGAGCACGACCGTCAAGGCGGAGACAGGCTTCAGGTTGACGCGCGCCGCCTCGAGTTTTCCGTGCGCGCAGGACTCGAGCAGCGCCAGCAGATCGTCGGCGATGCGCGGCAGGATGACCTGCGTCTCCGGATCGCCGAAGCGCGTGTTGAACTCGATCAGCTTCGGCCCGTCCCTGCCGATCATCAGGCCGGCGAACAGCACGCCCCTGAACGGCGAACCGGCCTCCGCCATGGCGCGCACGGTCGGCTCGACGATTTCCGTCATCACGCGCGCGGCGATGGCGTCGGTCACGACCGGCGCCGGCGAATAGGCGCCCATGCCGCCGGTGTTCGGGCCGGTATCGCCGTCGCCCACGCGCTTGTGATCCTGCGCCGACGCGAGCGCAACAGCGCGAGAGCCGTCGCACAGCGCAAAGAAAGAGGCCTCCTCGCCTTCGAGAAATTCCTCCACCACCACTTCCGCGCCGGCTGCGCCGAACGCGCCGTCGAAACAGGCGACCACGGCGGCTTCCGCCTCTTCGCGCGTCATGGCGACGACAACGCCCTTGCCGGCGGCGAGCCCGTCCGCCTTCACAACGATCGGCGCGCCCTTTTCGCTGATATAGGCGAGCGCGCTGTCGCGATCGGTAAACCGTCCATATGCGCCCGTCGGAATTTTCGCGCGCGCGCAGAGATCCTTGGTGAAGCCCTTGGAGCCTTCGAGCCGGGCTGCCGCTTTCGACGGTCCGAATGCGGCGACGCCTGCGGCCTCCAGGGAATCCACGAGGCCTTCGACCAGCGGCTGCTCCGGCCCGACCACGACGAGGCCGATCCGCATCAACCTGCAGAAGTTCACGACCGCCGCATGATCGGCCGTGTCGACGCTCACGCATTCCGCGATCGCCGCTATGCCGGGATTGCCGGGCGCGCAGAAGAGTTTGGTCAGGCGCGGGCTCGTCGCCAGCGCATTGGCGAGTGCATGTTCGCGCCCGCCGGAGCCGATCAGCAAAACGTTCATGGCGCCCTTCCCGGAAATCCGCCGCCTCATATCAGGCGCGGCGGGAAAAGTCAGGACGATGCGCTTGATTGTGGCGCGCCCATGCGTTTCGCTGGGCCGAACGGGGGATTGCGATGCGACGGACGGCTTCTTTCGCCTTTGGAATTCTGGCCTGCGCGGCGCCAGCCCACGCCATGGATTGCAAGGCCGCGAAAAGCGAGGTCGACAGGGCCATCTGCGCGTCGCCCGCGGCGCTCGCCGCCGACTCGGCCATGGCGGCCGCCTACACCGCGCTGCGCGAGCGCTTTTCGCCTGCGGAGCGCGAGTCGCTGCTCGTCTCGCAGCGCGCCTGGATCAAGCGGCGCGGCTATGGCTGCGACTCCGACAAGCCCGCCTATGCGCAGTGCCTGACGACGCAGGCCGACCAGCGCCGCGCTTTCTTCGAGGCGCGCCCGGAGGGCGGCCCGGGCGTCGATTCGGCGCTGCGCCCGGAAATCGTCGCCAGGCCCGGCAGGCTGCGCGACTGGGAGATCGACGTCGAACTGCTCAGATTCGTCGAGCCGAAGACGCCCGGCGAAAGGACCTTCAACGCCGAGGTCGCGAAGATGCTCAGGGACATTCCGACGGATCGCAAGGAGATCGGGCGCGACCAGACCTTTTCGCACGACGTCTGGATGCGTCTCACATGGCTGTCGCCGCGTCTTATCTCGGCGCGCATCGAAGGCTATGCGTTCGAGGGCGGGGCGCATGGCAATCCGTCGACGGCGGGACTCAATATCGACACGAGGAGCGGCCGCAAGCTCGTCTTCGCCGACGCTTTCGACAAGGCGGCGCAGGACAAGCTGACCGCCGCCTGTCTCGCGCAGATCGTGCCCGAAAAGGTCCGGCGCGGCATGGACGAACCGAAGGGCGAGGAGTTGAAGACGCTACGCCAGGGCGTCGAGGAAGGCCTGTCCAGTCTCGATACGTGGAACTTCACCGCAAAGGGCGCGACGATCGTCTTCGGCCACTACACCCTCGGCTCCTACGCCGAGGGCGCGTATGAATGCGAGGCGCCGCTCGCGCGCCTGAAGGAACTGGCGAAAAAGGATTTCCCGCTGCCGGAATGAGCCGGCGCTACGCCGACTGCGCTTCGCGCCCCGCGAAGGCGGATTGCGCCAGCGCCTGCGCGTGATCGCGAACGTCCTGCGGCCAGTCGGCGATGCGCGCGGCAAACCCCTCGCCGTCGCGCGCAAAAAGCGCACGCGCGGCTTCCTCGAAATGGGCGAGGTCGCCGGCAAGAGCATGCATGAACTTGTAGGCGGCGTCCTGCGCGCGGCGGGTTTCCTGGCGCGGATCGCGGCTTGCCGCTTCCACCAGCTTGCGGAGCGCGACAGAGGCGCCTCCGGGTTGTGCGCGCAGCCAGTCCCAGTGGCGCGGCAGCAGCGTCACCTCATGCGCCTCCACGCCGAGTTTTGGCCGTCCACGCCCGCGCGCCTCTGCGGGGGGCGGAGCGAACTGCGTCAGAGCGCGAGCAGCCGCCGCGTCGGCGTCGCCGCGCAGGTCGAGATCGATCGGCGCGCTTGTGGCGGCGTCGAAAATCAGGACCGGTTCCGGACGCCGGTCGGCCTGATGCGCGTGAACGGCGCGTGCGACGACGTCGATCGAACCCTGCGCGATGCGCTGAGGCCCGGCGAAGGCGACGAAGGTGGGCGCCAGCTTGCTCATGGGATTATCTTTATCCGGATAAAAATCACCTCGTCAATATTGCCCGGGTAAAATAAGTTTGGCCGTCGCGCGGCCGATCGGCCATAATGGCGCATGGCTGAATCGCCTGCCGGCAACGCCCCCGAACTCACCGTTTCCGAACTCGCCGCGGCGCTGAAGCGCACGGTGGAGGACCGGTTCGGCTTCGTGCGCGTGCGCGGCGAGATTTCGAACTATCGCGGGCCGCATTCCTCGGGCCATGCCTATTTCTGCCTGAAGGACCAGAATGCGCGGCTCGACGCCGTCGTCTGGAAAGGCAATTTCGCGCGGCTGAAGACCAAGCCCGAGGAGGGGCTGGAGATCATCGCCACCGGCAAGCTCACGACCTTTCCGGGCAAGTCCTCGTATCAGATCGTCATCGAGGCCATTGAGCCCGCAGGCGTCGGCGCGCTGCTCGCGCAACTGGAGGAGCGCCGCAAGCGGTTGGCGGCCGAGGGGCTGTTCGACGCTGCCCGCAAGCAGCTTCTGCCCTACCTGCCGCGCGCCATCGGCGTCGTCACCTCGCCGACCGGCGCCGTCATCCGCGACATCCTGCATCGCATCCGCGACCGTTTTCCGCGCGACGTCATCGTCTGGCCTGTGCGCGTGCAGGGCGAGACGGCCGCGGGCGAAGTCGCGGCCGCCATCCGCGGCTTCAACGCGCTTGTCGAGGGCGGCGCGATCGCGCGCCCCGACGTGCTGATCGTTGCGCGCGGCGGCGGCTCGCTCGAAGACCTCTGGGCCTTCAACGAGGAGATCGTCGTTCGCGCGGCCGCCGAAAGCCTGATCCCGCTGGTGTCGGCCATCGGCCACGAGACCGATACGACGCTGATCGATTTCGCCGCCGACCTGCGCGCGCCGACGCCGACCGGCGCCGCCGAAAAAGTCACGCCGGTGCGCGTCGATCTCCTGGCGCAGCAGACCGAACTTGCGCGCCGCCTCGCTCATGCGCAGACGCGGCTGCTCGATGGGCGACGCTCTGAACTGCGCGCGCTCGCACGCGTGCTGCCGACGCCCGACGACATTCTGGGCGCGCGGCGTCAGTCGCTCGACGCCTGCGCGTCCAATCTGCGCAAGGACATGCGAGATCTGCTGGCGCGGCGGCAGCGGCGCCTTGCCGATCTGTCGGCCGTGCTCGCGCGACACGCGCCGCACGCCGAACTCGAGCGCACGCGCCGACGGCTCGACCGCTCGGCAGATTCTCTCGCGCGGCTCGGCGCGATCATCGCGCCGGCGCGCGCCGATGCGCTCGCCCAGATCCGTCGCCGCCTCGAGCGCGCTATGGAAAACCGCATGGCGCGCGGCCGCGACCAGATATCAAGGCGTCGAGAAACATTGGCAACATGGCATGGCCGCCTCGCGCCGGCTTTCGCGCGCCTCGTCGCCGCGCGCCGCGAAAGACTTGCGTCGCTGGAAAAATTGCGCGCCTCTCTCGGCTACGAGAACGTGCTCGCGCGCGGCTTTGCGATCGTGCGCGACGAACGTGACGCGCCCTTGCGCAACGCGGCTTCCGTGGCTCCCGGCCAGAAGCTGGCGATCCAGTTCGCCGACGGCCGGGCTCACGCGACGGCCGACGGCGAGGCGGCGCCGAAGAAGCCCGCCAGGCCGGCCAAGCCGCCGAGCGGGCAGGGATCGCTCTTCTGATCTGTTGCGCGCGCCCGCGATCCATGCGCTATGCTTGGATTGCGCCGCAAGAAGCGCATTGCATCGCCCGAGGAAGCCGCCCGACATGCTGATTGCCCTGTTGTCTGACATTCACGGCAATCGCGAGGCTTTCGACGCCTGCCTCAACCATGCGCGCCGCCAGGGCGTGCACCGCTACATCATTCTCGGCGATCTCGTGGGCTATGGCGCCGATCCGGCCTATATCGTCGATGTCGTGCGCGGGATGCAGGAGAAAGGCGCGATCGTCCTTCTTGGCAATCACGATGAATCCGTTTCGGGCTCGCTCGGCGGCATGAACGAATACGCCCGCGCCGCCATCGAATGGACGCGCGGCAAGCTCGACGTGTCGCAGAAGCGCTATCTTGCCGAATTGCCGCGCACGCATCGCGAGGGCGACGTGCTCTATGTCCATTCGGACGCCTCCAATCCGGCGGCCTGGATCTACGTCAACAATCCCGCGGTGGCCGAGCGCTCCATGCGGTCCTGCGACGCTCATGTGACCTTTTGCGGGCATGTGCACGTGCCGCAACTCTATAATATGGCGCCGATGAAACCCGCCGTTCCCTTCAAGCCGCAATCGGCCATTCCTGTGCCGCTGTCGCCCTCGCGCCGTTGGCTTGCCGTGCTCGGCGCCGTCGGCCAGCCGCGCGACCACGTACCGACCGCAGCCTATGCGATCTATGACGACGAGCGTCGTTCGGTGAGCTTCTGCCGCGCGCCCTACGACATCGAGCGCGCCGCCCAGAAGATCAAGAACGCCGGGCTTCCCGCCATTCTCTCCGCGCGCCTGTTCATAGGGCGCTGAGATGGGACGCGACGTTCTGAAGACCGGCGCCTATGTCGACGGCTTTCTCGTCGGCGAGAAGCTGCATGTCGGCGGCATGGCCTCGCTCTGGCGCGTGACGCGCGACGACATAGATTTTCCCATCGTGCTGAAGACGCCGCTCATTCTCGACGGCGACGACGCCACCGCCATCGTCGGCTTCGAGATGGAGCAGATGATCCTGCCGCAGCTCTCCGGCCCGCATGCGCCGCGCTGCGTGGCGGTTGGCGATTTCTCGCGTCAGCCCTTCCTCGTCATGGAATATGTCGAGGGAACCTCGCTCCTGCCGGAATTCGAGGGCGCGCCGCTGACCGTGGAGCGCGTGCGCGAGATCGGCGCGAAAGTGGCGACCGCGCTCGACGCGCTGCATCGCCAGCATGTCATTCATCTCGACATCAAGCCGTCGAACATCATCCTGCGCACGTCGGGCGAAGCCGCGCTGATCGACTTCGGCCTGTCACGCCACGAGGAACTGCCCGATCTTCTGGCGGAAGAATTCCGCCTGCCCATGGGCACGGGCCCCTACATTTCGCCCGAGCAGGTGCGCGGCGACCGTTCCGATCCGCGCTCCGATCTCTTTTCGCTCGGCGTGCTGATGTATCACCTGGCGACGGGCGAGCGGCCCTTCGGTTTCCCCCATTCGCGCCGCGGTCTGCGCAAGCGCCTGTGGCGCGATCCGGTTCCGCCGCGCGCCATCCGGCCGGAAATCCCCGAATGGCTGCAGGAGATCATCCTGCGCTGCCTCGAGGTCGATCCGGCCAAGCGTCATCCGACGGCCGCCCAGCTCGCCTTCGATCTCACGCATACGGCCGACGTGCGCATCACCGAGCGCGGCCGCCGAACGCAACGCGATCCCCTGCTGACTGCGCTGCGGCGCTGGTGGAAGACGCCGTTCGGCCGCACGGCGCCGGCGACGCAGATCGCCGAACATATTTCGGCGGCGCCCATCGTCGCCGTCTGCGTCGATCTCGACGCCAATGTCGCGCTGACGACGGCGCTGCGCGATACGGTCGGGCGCATCCTGCAGGCCATGCCGGGCGCGCGCCTCGCCTGCCTCAACATCCTTCGCCTCAACCGCATCGGCATCAATTACGCGCTGGACTCGGACGGCCACAACATTCACGTCAATCGTCTCGTCGAGCTCAAGGAATGGGCGCGCCCGCTCGAGCGGCACGACGCGCATACGACCTTCCACGTGCTGGAGGCGGCCGACGTCGCCGGCGCGCTCGCCGATTACGCGCGCGCCAATCGCGTCGACCAGATCGTCATCGGCGCGCGCGGCTCCTCGTCGGTGCGCCGGTTCCTGGGCTCGGTCTCCTCGCGCGTCGTGGCCGAGGCGACGTGCACCGTGACCGTGGTGCGCGCCCCCGCGCAGGCCGACAGCCTCGAGGAACTCGCCAACGTCGATCAGGCGTAGAATTGTCGCCCTGACGTGGCTATATTCCGCGGCTTCTGGAGTTTGGCCCGACATGAACCGTTTCGAACGTCCCTCGCCGTCGGCGGTGGAAGCCGAGGTCGAATATCTCGACGGCGACATTCGCGTGCGCCGCCCGGGCGCTTTCGTGCGCTGCGCGGCGACCGGCGAGGCGATCCTGCTGGAGGACCTGCGCTACTGGAACGTCGACCTGCAGGAGGCCTACGCGAGCCCCGAGGCCAAGCTCAAGCGGCTCGGCCGCCAGCCGCGCTAGCGCGCGGCTCAGACTGGAATCGACTCCCCGCCCCAAACTGCTGCCGGGGCGCGCAAGCGCGACCCGGGTGGGGCAATCAGCGTCGACGCAACCGTGGCTCATCGGCTCTTCCACGGCCGCGCGCGCGCCAGCGCGGCCGTGACGAGCGCAACGGCGGCTCCCTCGTCCTCGAACGCCAGCCGCACGGGGATCGCCAGCGGAGCTTGCGCGCCTTCGGGAAGCGGCGGCAACCGCACGGCGTCCTTCTGCGTCGTGACGAGGCGCGCGTTGTTTTCGCGCGCAAGTCCGGCCAATTCCTCGATGTCCGCCGTCCGATAGAAATAATGGTCCGGGAAGGCGCGCCGCTCGACGATGCGCGCGCCGATCGCCTCGAGCGTGCGAAAGAACTTGTCGGGCAGGCCGATGCCGGCGAATGCGACGACGTTCTGACCTGCAAGCGCGCGGGCGCTCTCGTCCGGCTCGATCTTCGCGCGCAATATCTTGACGCCCGCCCTGGCGGCTTCCGCGGCGACCGCTTCTCCCGCCTCGCCCGCGCCGACGACGACCGCGGCCTGGATATGCGGCAGTTGCGCGTCCAGCGGCGCGCGCAGCGGCCCGGCCGGCAGGCACAGGCCATTGCCAAGGCCCGTCGCGCCGTCCACGACGGCGATGGCGAGATCGGGCTCGACCTGCCGGCTCTGCAATCCGTCGTCGAGGACAAGGACCGTCGGGCCGACTTCGTCGACCGCGAGCGCCGCCGCCGCCGCGCGGTCGAGGCCGACGAAGGTCGGCGCGGCCCGCGCGAGCAGCAGCGGCTCGTCGCCGACCGTATCGGCGTCCTGTCCCGCGACACGCAGCGGCCCGCCGCGCGCGGCCCTGCCGCCATAGCCGCGCGAGACGAAGGCCGGCCTCTCGCCTTGCGCGACCAGCAGGCGCGCGACCGCCAGCGCGACGGGCGTCTTGCCTGCGCCGCCGGCGACGAAATTGCCGATGACGATGACAGGCGCGCCGGGCCGCGCGCCGGGCCGTCGCATCCCGCGCGCGACGATCGCGCCGACAAGCGCGCCGACGGGCCGGAGAAGCCGCGCCAGCGCAGTTGGGCGCGGCGCGAGCCAGAAGGCGGGGGCTCTCATGAGGCAGCTCCGCGCGCGGCGAGAATCGGGCCGATCGCCTGCATGACGATTCGCGTTGCGCCGCTGAGCTTTTCGACTGCGCCGCCGGCCGCCCGCGCCATGGCGCGCGCGCGCGCGGGATCGGCGAACAGCGCCGCGAGGCGGCTGGCCAGTTCGGCGGCGTCGTGCACGCGCGCCCCGCCGCCAGCCGCATCGAGCGCCGCATAGGCGTCGATGAAATTCTCGACCGACGCGCCGTGCAGGATGGCCGCGCCGAGCTTGGCCGGCTCGATCGGATTCTGCCCGCCGCCGCGCGCGAGCGACTTGCCCACGAAAACGATGCTGGCCAGCCGATACCACAGGCCCATCTCGCCGAACGTGTCGGCGACGAACACCTGCGTGTCCGGCGCGATTTTTTCGTCGGCGCTGCGTAGCGCGGCCTGCGCGCCGGTCTGCGTCGCCAGCGCGGCGATATCGCGCCCGCGCCGGGCGTTGCGCGGCGCGATGATCGTCAGCACGTCGGGAAAGCGCAGGCGCAGGATGGAATGGGCGGCGAGGCAGATTTCCTCCTCGCCCTCGTGTGTCGAAGCGGCGACCCAGACGGGGCGCGCGCCGATGGCGGCGGCAAGCTGCGCCAGCGCCTGCGGCTCGGCCGGCGGCGGCGCCACATCGTATTTCAGATTGCCGGCGATCGTGACGCGCGGCGCGCCGAGGCTGGAAAAGCGCGCGGCCTCCTCGGCGCCTTGCGCGAATATGTTTTCGAATGCGCCGAGCAGGGCGGCGGCCATGCCCGGCGCGCTGCGCCAGCGCGCGGCCGAGCGTTCCGACAGGCGCGCATTGACGAGAAACAGCGGCGCGCCGCCCCGGCGCGTCTCGAGGATGAGATTGGGCCAGAGCTCGCTTTCCGCGAAGATCGCGACGTCCGGTCGCCAGTGATCGAGAAAGCGGCGGGCGAAGGACGGGCAGTCCAGCGGCAGGAATTGATGGATCGCGCCCGGCGGCAGGCGGTCGCCGACGACGCGCGCCGAACTCAGCGTGCCCGTGGTGACGAGCGCATGCGCGCCGCTCCTGGTCAGCGCCGCCACCAGCGGCAGAAGCGCCAGGCCTTCGCCGATGCTGGCGCCGTGCAGCCACGCCAGCGGGCCGTCGGGACGCCGGGCCCGCGCACGGCCGAGCCGCTCCGGGAGGCGCGAAAAGTCTTCCTTACCGCGCCTTGCGCGCAGCGTGAGAAAATGCGGGGCGACGGGCGCAAACAGCCCGCTCGCCGCGCGATAGAGAAGGAGCGCCGGCGCCGTCATGAACCCTGCGGTTGCGACCGCTGAATCATGAGGCCGGACCCCTTTCGTGTTGCGTCAGCCGTGCGCCGGATCGAGCAGGCGATGCAAATGTACGATGAAATAGCGCATGTGCGCATTGTCCACGGTCGCCTGCGCCTTCGCCTTCCACGCCGCATGGGCCGAGGCGTAGTTCGGGAAAATGCCGACGAGGTCGACCTTGCTCAGGTCCTTGAATTCCGTGCCGTCGAGGCTGGTCAGTTCGCCGCCGAGAACGAGATGCGGCAATTGTTTTGCGGGCTGGTCGGTCATGTATTCGCCTTGCAGGAGTGGGCGGGCGTTTCCGTTATTGCGCGCGCGCGAAGGCGGCGAGAAGCTCGGGATGCGTGGCGCGCGACGCCGCCGCCAGCGGGCCGTGCTTGAGATCGGCCCTGTTGTAGCGCGGCCTTGCGCCGTCGAGGCCTGCGAGCAGGCCGCCGGCTTCATGCAGGATCAGGTCGGCGGCCGCAATATCCCAATCGTGCGAATTGGCCGATGAGAGCGCGCCCTCCAGCGTCCCTTCGGCGACCTGCGCGAAACGCACGGCGAGGGAGGGAATGCGCGGCACGACGTTCATTTCGAGCGCGCGCGCGACCTTGCCCGTCGAAGGCTGCGGTCCGGCGAGCCGCCCGCCCGCAAGCGTGGACGACGATACGGCGAGGCGCGCGCCATTGCGCCAGGCGCCGCCGCCAGCCGACGCCATGAAGCGATCGCCGGTTGCAGGCGCGGCGATGGCGCCTGCGACCGGCCGGCCGTCCCGCACCAGCGCGATCGAAACGCTCCAGCGCGTGTCGCCATCGGCGAAACCGCGCGTGCCGTCGATCGGATCGACGACGATGACCGTCTCGCGCGAAAGGCGGACGTCCGAATCGGCGGTTTCCTCGGAGAGCCAGGCCGCGTCGGGAAACAGCGGCTGCAGGCGCTCCGCGAGGAAGGCGTCGACGGCGAGATCGGCCTCCGTCACCGGCGAGCCGCCATGCTTGTAGTCGGTGCGCGCGCTCGTCTTCTCGCCCGGCCGGAACCAGCGCATGGCGATAGCGCCGGCTTCCGCCGCGACCGCGTCGAGCGTCCGGGCGATCTCCGCGAACGACAATTCGGCTGACGTAAGAGACATGCGGGCGTCGTAGGGCGACGGCGCCGGCGACGCAAGCGCCGCAGGGCCCGAATTTTCGGCGATCGAGCTCAGCGGCGGCTGGCCGAACCTTCCGGCTTTTCCTCGAATTTGATCGATCGGCTTCATAACGCATCGACCAAGCCATTGCGTTTACGGGGATTTCACCCTTCCGGTTAGGGGTTTCGCGCCCGCGCGGCGTCAGGATCGGGGCAAGACAGGTTCTTGTCCCGAGGTTCCGATGTCCGCTCGTCCTTCTTCCATTCAGTCGCCCGCAGCGAGCGTTCAGTGGCGTGGTCTCGCCATTGGCGTCGACGAGCGCGACGGGCGTTTCCTCTATCGCGTGCGCATGGTGCATGACGATCCGGTTCAGGTCGCGACGCTGGTGCAGACCGAGGACGAGCGCGAGGCTGTGGCGGTCTGGCGCTACTGGAGCGCCAGCCTGCGTCTGCCGCGCCTCGTCGAGCGCGCGCCGGAGGAGTTTCACGCGCTGGAATGGCTCTGCGGCGCTTTGGTCGTACGCGCCCGCGCCGCGCGTCGTCGCGGTTCGCCGCTCTTTGCGCGCCGGCCTCGCCGCTGCGCGATCCGCGAGCCCGGCGCCAGGGGCGAAATGCCGGTCCATGCCGGCGAGCGCGAGATCATCGCGCGCAACTGAGGCCTCAGGCGGCCAGGGCCGCCGCCAGATAGCCGGCAAACAGCAGCAGTCCCGCGTTGCGGTTCGAGCGGAACAGCGCAAGCGCGCGATCCTTGTCCGCGGGATCGATGGTCGCGACCTGCCAGGCGCAATGGATCGCAAAGGCCGCGACGCCGGCATAGGCCAGCGGCGACACGCCCGAGAGATGGACCGCGAGCGCCGAAAGCGCGACCGACAGCGCATACATGAGCCCGACGGCGGCGCGCACGTGTTCGCCGAAAAGGCGCGCGGTCGAACGCACGCCGGCTATTGCGTCGTCGCGAATGTCCTGCAGCGCGTAGATCGTGTCGTAGCCGATGGTCCAGAAGATCGCCGCCACATAGACGAGAACGGCGGGCGCAGCGAGCGATCCGAACACTGCCGCCCAGCCCATGAGGCCGCCCCACGCGAAAGCCAGGCCGAGCACCGCCTGCGGCCAGGAGGTGATCCGCTTCATGAAGGGATAGGCGGCCACGATCAGCAGCGAGGCAAAGCCGAGCGCGATCGCGAACGGGTTGAAGCACGACAGGACTGCGAGCCCGACGAGGCACTGCAGGACGAGAAAGGTCTTCGCCTGCGCCGGCGTCACGCGTCCCGAGGGCAGGGGACGGCCGCGCGTGCGCTCCACCCGCGCGTCGATCTCGCGGTCGACGAGATCGTTGTAGGTCGAGCCTGCGCCGCGCATGGCGATCGCGCCGATCAGGAACAGCGCGAGGTGGACAAGGTAGGGACCGCGCCTCTCGACGGCCGCGGCAAGGGCGCTCGATTCCCAGCAGGGCAGCAGCAGCAGCCACCAGCCGATAGGCCGGTCGATTCGCGCGAGCTGGACATAGGGAACCGCCCACGTCGGCGCAAAACGGAGCGCCGGATGGCGGGCGACGGAATCAGGAAGGAGATGCGGTCCGGACCCGGCCGAACTCACAGCGGTCCGCGCGGCAATTGCTGAACCTGCGGGCCGCCCATGCCGCCCTGGGCCGCCTGCTGCGCCGCCTGCTTCTTCATCTGTTCGATCTTGGCGGCGACGCCGCAGGCCTGACCCGCCGTCTTGGCGAACTGCGCGCGCTGCTGCTTGGCGCCATCAACGAAATTGTCGGGAATCTGGCACCATTCCTTGTTCTTCTCGAAATAGGCGACCGTCTCGCTCATGATGCTGGAGAGCGAGCGGAATTTCGGGCATGCGGCCGCCGGATCGAGCTGCTTCTTCGGGCCGGACTGCAAACCCTTGAGCTGCGCGATGACCGCGTCGCGGCGCTTCATGTAGCCCTGGATGTCGGTCTGGCAGTCGGCCAGCGCCGGCGCCGACGACAGCGCGAGAAAGGCGCCGGCGGCGAGCGCGAGGACGCGCGGGGAAGGCGGTACAGCGAACATGATCCAACCTTTTCGAGAGGCGGTTATTTAGCAAAGGCCGCCCGCGGTCGGCAAGACGCCGCGCCCGGCAAGCATCCTTGCGGAACCACAGCAAATGGGCGGCATTGCGGCGCAGGCGCGGCGCGCGCGTCTGATACGATGGTTCAATGAGCGGCTCAAAGCCAGAAAAATCAAGAGAATCAATAAACTATTCCGTTGCCGGCCATTCTTGACAGGATATGGGCCCGACAATATGGTGCGCGCGTTTTCAAAGGGGCGTGATCGTCTCGATCCGCGTCGATTCCCCGGAAACTCGGCAATTCGGCCGGATCGGACTGCTGCTCGCGGCGGCGGGCTCTCGGGTCGCGCCGAGCCTTATGTCCGGTGGAGGCGCCGATGGCGGGCGAAGGGGACGATGCGGAGCTGAGGGCGCGGCTTGCGACCTTGTCGCAGAAGCTCGCCGAGACCGGTCGGGCTCCCGAGAAGGCGGCGACCGAGACGCCGGTCGATGGCTCGACAAGCCGGGCGATGAGCCAGGGCATGCGGGCGCTGGGCGAATTCGTCGGCGCGGTCGGCGTGAGCGCGGCGATCGGCTGGCAACTGGACTCGTGGTTGAACACGGCGCCGGCGTTGTTGTTGGTTTTTCTCGCGCTGGGAACGGTCGCGGGTTTTTGGAACATCTACCGCATGTCCGCCGGGCCTACGGCAGGCGGCAGAAGCGGCGGAAACGGCAAGAAGTGAAGCGGGCCGGCTGCAAGCCGGCGACGACCGAGAAGGGTGAGACCGTGGCGGCTGAATCGCAAGGGATCGATCCGATCCACCAGTTCAACATCAACCGCCTGCTCGATCTGCGCCTTGGCGGGGTCGACGCCTCCTTCACCAACGCCTCGCTGTTCATGCTGGTCGTGTTTCTCGCGATCACCGCGCTGATGGTGCTCTCGACCAGCGGCCGCCACGTCGTGCCGACCCGCCTGCAGGCGGCGGCCGAAATGGCCTACGAATTCGTCGCTTCGACCGTGCGCGACACGACGGGCGACGCGGGAATGCGCTTCTTCCCCTTCGTCTTCTCGTTGTTCATGTTCGTGCTGTTCTCGAACCTGATCGGCCTCATTCCCGGCGCTTACACCGTCACCAGCCAGATCATCGTCACCTTCGCATTTGCGGCGCTGGTGATCGGCGTCGTGCTCGTCTACGGCTTCTACAAGCACGGCGCGCACTTCCTGCACCTGTTCGTGCCGTCGGGCGTCTCGCCGGCGCTGCTGCCCTTCATCGTGCTGATCGAGATCATCTCCTTCGTGTCGCGTCCGATCTCGCTGTCGGTTCGTCTCTTCGCCAACATGCTGGCGGGCCATATCACGCTGAAGGTGTTCGGCGGCTTCGTCGCCATGCTGCTCGGCGCCGGCGCCTATGCGATCATTTCGCCGCTGCCGCTGCTGGCCATCACCGTTCTCACCGCGTTCGAACTGCTGGTCGCGTTCCTGCAGGCTTACGTCTTCGCCATTCTCACTTGCGTCTATCTCAACGACGCGATTCACCCGGGCCACTGATAAAAGGCGCTTGGCGCACAACAACAGATAGTCGCCCACAAAACTCCTGAAGGAGCATTCTAATGGATCCAGTTGCAGCCAAGTACATCGGCGCCGGTCTCGCCGCCATCGGCATGGGCGCCGCCGCCGTCGGCGTGGGCCTGATTTTCGGCAACTTCCTGTCGGGCGCGCTGCGCAACCCGTCGGCCGCCGACGGCCAGTTCGGCCGCGCGTTCATCGGCGCGGCGCTCGCCGAAGGTCTCGGCATCTTCGCGTTCCTCGTCGCGATCCTGCTCCTCTTCGTGATGAAGTGATTCTTCGCGCGCCCCGCATCGCGGGGCGCGCTTCTCGTTTTTGCTTGCAAACGGACAGACGATGGCCAGCGACGCTCACAAGACGGGCACCGAGGTACACGGCGGCGCCGCCGAACACGGCTCGTCCTTCCCGCCCTTCGATTCCGAACATTTCTCCTCGCAGTTGATCTGGCTGGCGCTGATTTTCGGCGCGCTCTATCTGCTGATGAGCCGCGTGGCCCTGCCGCGCGTCGCCGGAATTCTCAAAGACCGCGGCGACAAGATTTCGGGCGACCTGAACGCCGCCAGGGCTGCACAGGCCAAGGCCGAGGCCGCTGGCGCCGACCTCGAGAAGACCCTCGCCGACGCCAAGGCGAAGGCGCAGGCGATGGGCCAGGAAGCTCACCAGAAGCTCGCCGGCGAGACCGAGGCCAAGCGCAAGACGCTCGAGGGCGAACTGAACGTCAAGCTCGCCGCCGCGGAAGCGCAGATCGCCGACACCAAGGCGAAGGCCATGGCCAATGTCGACGCCGTCGCCAGGGACACGGCGGCGGCCATCGTCGAACACATCACCGGCAAGCCGGCCGATCCGCAGAAGATCGCCGCTGCTCTTGCAAACGCAAAGGCCTGATCCGATGCAGCTTGAAGCCGAACATTTCGTCGCGCTCGGATTTTTCCTCTTCCTGGCCGTGCTCGCCTATTACGGCGTGCATTCCAAGATCGTGTCCGCGCTCGACGGCCGCATCGACGGCGTAAAGAAGGAGCTGGCCGAGGCGCAGAAGCTGCGCGAGGAAGCGCAGACCCTGCTCGCCTCCTTCGAGACCAAGCGCAAGGCCGCCGAGGCCGACGCCGCCGCGATCGTCGCGCAGGCCCGGCAGGAAGCCGAACTGCTCGCCAAGGAAGCGCACGAGCGCATGACCGACTATATCGCGCGCCGCACGAAGCAGGCCGAGGAGAAGATCGCGCAGGCGGAAGCCCAGGCCGCCAACGACGTGCGCTCGGTCGCCGCCGACGTCGCGACCCGCGCCGCCGAAGCCGTGCTGAAGACCGATGCGGCCGGCGCCGGCGGCGCCGCGCTGGTCGACCAGGGCATCAAGGACCTCGGCCGCCTGCTGCACTGAGCGGGACCGAGGAATCTGGAAATGAGAGCGCCGGCCGTTTGGCCGGCGTTTTTGTTTCGGCGGCCGTCATTGCGATCCAACGGGTCGCGCGCAGCGCGCCCGATGACAGGCTCCGCGAAGCAATGCATCCATCGGGCCTATCCGCATGGATGGATCGCCGTGTCGCTTCGGCAGAAATCGCGTTGCGGTTTCACCGGAGCTCCTCGCGATGACGGCGGCGCGATTCTATCGCGTCATGAATTGCCCTGGCGGGAGGCGGAAGCGGACAATTACACCGCGACCGGCAGCTTCTCCAGCTGTTCGCCGGCCCGCCGCGCGAGCGCGCAGGCGCGCGCCGCCCGGGCGCCGGTCAGCACCACGACATCGCCGCGCGCGTCGCGGACCCGGATGGTTCCGTCGCGATGGGCGTCGCGCAGCACCACGCTTTCGATCCAGTTCCAGATGTCGTACGACGAGGCGAGATCCGCCTCGCATTCGATCGCGCCGCGCCCGTCGCGCGCAACGATTTGCATACGGAATAGCGCCATGGCCATTCCTCCCTGGACGATCCGCAGGCGCGCTGTTTCTTCAACGCAGCGTCGCTCTCGCGGTCCACTTCCCCGATTCGTCGCAACGTAAGTCAAGTTTGCGGCGCTGTCGCCGTGACCCGGTGTCGCGCTCCTTGCGTTACTCCGCCGCCTCGGCGATCGGCTGGCGCGGCGTCCACTTGAGCACGGGGCTGCGCGCGGCGCGCGTTTCGTCGAGCCGCGCCCGCGGCGCGAAGCGCGGCGCCGTCTGGAAGCGCTCGGTCTCGCCGCGCAGCGCCCGCATCGCCAGGTCGCGCATGGCCATGATGAACAGGTCGAGCGAGGGGCGCGATTCCGATTCCGTCGGCTCGATCAGCATCGCGCCCTTCACCACCAGCGGGAAATAAACGGTCATCGGGTGGTAGCCCTCGTCGATCAGCGCCTTGGCGAAATCGAGCGTCGTGACGTTCACGCCCTTGAGCCAGCTTTCGTCGAACAGCACTTCGTGCATGCACGGACGATCGCCGAAGGGTTGCGAGAACAGGTCGGACAGGCCGGCGCGAACGTAATTCGCGTTGAGCACCGCATCCTGCGAGGCCTGCCGCAAGCCGTCGCCGCCATGCGACAGCATGTAGGAAAGCGCGCGCACGTACATGCCCATCTGCCCGTGGAACGCCGTCATGCGGCCGAAGGCCTGCGAGCCTTCCGTATCCTCGACCAGCTCAAGCGCGCCGTTCTTTTCACGCAGGAACGGAACAGGCGCGAAAGCCGCAAGCCGCTCGGACAGCACGACCGGTCCCGAACCCGGCCCGCCGCCGCCGTGCGGCGTCGAGAATGTCTTGTGCAGGTTGATGTGCATGGCGTCGACGCCGAGATCGCCGGGACGCGCGACGCCGACGATCGCGTTGAAATTCGCGCCGTCGCAATAGAAATAGGCGCCGGCCTGATGCACGGCTTCCGCGATCTCCGAAATCTCGCGCTCGAACAGGCCGCAGGTGTTGGGATTGGTGAGCATGATCGCCGCCACATGCGGCCCGAGTTTTTCACGCACGGCTGCGGGGTGGACGAGGCCGTCCTCGCCCGCCGGCACGGATTGCACCTCGAAGCCGATCAGCGCGGCGGTCGCCGGATTCGTGCCATGCGCGGAATCGGGCACCAGCACGGTCTTGCGGGTTTCCTGTTCGCCGCGTGAAATGATGGCGGCCTTGATCGCCATCATGCCGCAGAGCTCGCCATGCGCGCCGGCCTTCGGCGACAGCGCCACGGCCTTCATGCCCGTGGTCGACAGCAGCCAGCGCGACAATTCCTGCATCAGCGCCAGCGCGCCCGGCACGGTCGATTGCGGCTGCAACGGATGCACGTCCGCGAAGCCCGGCAGCCGCGCCATTTTCTCGTTGAGGCGCGGATTGTGCTTCATCGTGCAGGAGCCGAGCGGAAACAGGCCGGCGTCGATCGAATAGTTCTTGCGCGACAGCCGCACGTAATGGCGCACCGCCTGCGGTTCGGCGAGGCCGGGCAGTTCGGGCTTCGCCTTGCGCGCGAGGCCGCCGAGGCGATCCGAAAACGCCTCCGGCTCGTCGATGTCGACGCCGGTGCGGTCGAGGCCGCCCTGGTCGAAGATCAGCGGCTCGTCGATTTCCAGCGCGCGGTTTCCGGTGAAGGTCTCGCGCGCGACGCCGTGCGCCTCGCCGGCCTGCGTGGGACGTCCCTGATTGTTGAGCATCAGATTGCTCCCTTCAACGCGGCGACGAAGGCGGCGCGATCCTCGTCCGTGTTCACTTCGGTGTTGGCGACGATGACGAGATCGTCGAGCCCGGCATTCGGCAGCAGGCGCGAGACCGGCACGCCGCCGAGCACGCCGGCGCCGGCCATCTTCTCGATGACAGCGGCCGCATTGCCTTTCACGCGCAGCGTGAATTCGTTGAAGAACGTTCTGTTCAGCACTTCCGCGCCGGCAACGTCCTTCAGCATGTCGGCGAGCTTCACGGCGTTGGCGTGATTGGCGCGCGCGAGCCGCTCGAGGCCTGTGCCGCCGAGCAGCGTCATGTGGATGGTGAAGGCGAGCGCGCAGAGACCCGAGTTCGTGCAGATATTCGACGTCGCCTTCTCGCGGCGGATGTGCTGCTCGCGCGTCGACAGCGTCAGCACGAAGCCGCGCTTGCCGTTGGCGTCCACCGTCTCGCCGCACAGGCGCCCCGGCATCTGGCGCACGAATTTTTCGCGCGTGGCGAACAGGCCGACATAGGGGCCGCCGAAATTCAGCGCATTGCCGATCGACTGCCCCTCGCCGACGACGATATCGGCGCCCATCTCGCCCGGCGGCTTCACGAGGCCGAGCGACACGACTTCCGTGAACACGGCGACGAGCAGCGCGCCGTGGGCGCGGCAGGCGTCGGCGATGGGCTGCAGGTCGCGCAGGTTGCCGAAAACATCCGGCGATTGCACGACGACGCAGGACGTCTCCTTGTCGATCGCCGCGATAATGTCTTCCGTCGCCAGAGGGTCGGGCGCCATCGTCACGACGGCGTCGTCGGCCATGCGGGAGACGGTGCGCACGACCTCGGCATAGTGCGGATGCAGTCCGCCCGACAGCACGGCCTTGCGCCGCCGCGTCGCGCGATGCGCCATCAGCACGGCTTCCGCGCAGCCGGTCGAGCCGTCGTACATCGACGCGTTCGCCACATCCATCGCGGTCAGGCGCGCGACCTGCGTCTGGAACTCGAACATGTATTGCAGCGTGCCCTGCGCGATCTCGGGCTGATAGGGCGTGTAGCTCGTCAGAAATTCGGAGCGCTGGATGAGGTGATCGACGGAGGCCGGCACGTGATGCCTGTAGGCGCCGGCGCCGACGAAGAAGGGAACGGCGCCCGCCGCGACATTGCGGCCGGCCATGCCGGACAGGATGCGCTCCACCTCGATCTCGCCCTTGTGGCGCGGCAGGTCGGGCAGGCCGTCGATCAGCTTGTCCTTCGGAATGTCCGCGAACAGATCGTCGATCGAGGCGACGCCGATCTTGGTCAGCATGTCGGCGCGGTCTTGGCTGGAATGGGGCAGGTAGCGCATGGGTTCAGCCTGTATGGATCGTTGCTTCCCTCTCCCGCGAAGCGGGAGAGGGTGGCCCCTGCGCAGCAGGGGTCGGGTGAGGACGCTGCGACTGCGACGAGCGCTTGGGGACCGGCGCGTCCCTCATCCGTCGCCTTCGCGCGCCACCTTCTCCCGCAGGCGGGAGAAGGGAAGCGCCGCTACTCCAGCGTCTTCAGGAATTCCGCGTAGGCCGCTTCGTCCATCAGCCCGTCGAGCTGGCTCGCGTCGGCGATCCTGATCTTCATGAACCAGCCGTCGCCGAGCGGGTCTTCGTTGACCTTGGCCGGCGTTCCCTCGAGATCGCCGTTCACCTCGATCACTTCGCCGCCGACCGGCGCGTAGACCTCGCTCGCCGCCTTCACGCTCTCGACGACGGCGGCCTCGCCGCCCTGCTTGAAGGTCTTGCCGACGTCGGGCAGTTCGACGAACACCACGTCGCCCAGCGCGTGCTGCGCGTGATCGGAAATGCCGACCGTGCCGATGTCGCCGTCGATGCGGATATATTCATGGTCCTTGGTGTAGCGGATCGTCGCCATGACGTTCTCCCTGCAAGCTCTCTCGTCAGCCCTTGAAATATCGGTTCGGCACGAATGGCGTCTTCGCCACGCGCGCCGGCAGCGCCTTGCCGCGCACCAGCGCGGCGACTTCCGTCCCGACGCCCGAAAATTCGCGCGAAATGTAGCCCATGGCGCAGGGCGCGCCGAGGCTCGGTCCGAATCCGCCGGACGTGATCTTGCCGATCACGCGGCCGTCGGGCGTTGCAATTTCCGCGCCCTCGCGCGCCGGCTGGCGTCCCTCGAACGACAGGCCCACGCGCAGCCGGGCAGGGCCCTCGCCGAGCGCCTTCTGAATGCGCGCGGCGCCGGGAAAACCGCCTTCGGCCCGGCGGCGCTTGGAGATCGACCAGTTGAGGTTGGCCTCGATCGGGTCGGTCGTCTCGTCGATGTCGTGGCCGTAGAGGCACAGGCCCGCTTCGAGCCTGAGCGAGTCGCGGGCGCCGAGACCGATCGGCAGGCAGTCGGGATGCGACAGCAGGCGCTCCGCGAAGACTTCCGCCTGCGAGGCCGGCAGCGATATCTCGTAGCCGTCTTCGCCCGTATAGCCGGAGCGTGTGACGAAGACCGGCGAATCCCGCCACTCGAAATCCCCGCCCTGCATGAAGACGAGCGATTGCGCGCCGGGGATCAGTCCCTCGACGACCTCGACCGCTTTCGGTCCCTGCACGGCGATCAGCGCGCGGTCCTCGAACACGTCGAGCGCAAGTTCCGGCAGCTTTTCGCGCAACAGCGCGAAGTCCACGTCCTTGCGGGCGGCGTTGCAGACGATGAAGAAGCGTTCGGGATCGCCGGGCAGGCGCGTGACCATCAGGTCGTCGACGATGCCGCCCTCGGCGTTGAGGAATTGCGTATAGCGCGTTCGGCCGACGCCGAGCGAAAGTATGTCGCCCGGCACGAGCGTCTCGAGGCGCGCCGCCGCATTTGGCCCTTCGAGAATCGCCTGGCCCATGTGCGACACGTCGAACAGCCCGCATTTTTCGCGGGTGTGCAGGTGCTCCGCCATCACGCCGGTCGGGTACTGGATCGGCATGTCGTAGCCGGCAAACGGCGCCATGCGCGCGCCGAGTCGCAGATGCAGCGCGTGCAGCGGCGTGAGCGCGAGCGCTTCGGTCGAGGATGAATCGGCCAAGGGACCTCCGGAATCGAGACGCGCGTCCGCAGGCGTGAAACCGGCGGCGCCCCCTCTGTCCCGTGACCTGAGAGATTTCCCGGCTCCAGGGAAGCCGGTTACCCCCGTCGGTGGGCGCTTACGCTCAGCGCAGCGCCGCTTTCCAGAGCGTCATCCTTTCGCGGTCCGTTTGCCTGAGCGTTTCCGGGGCGGTTGCGCCTTCGGCGCCGGAGCCGGCCTGACGGCCGCGCCGGTCTCTTCCGCGAAAGATCTTCGACTGACCCGGCCAGATGTAACCGGCCCGGCGGGCAAGTCAATCGCCGGCGCGCCGCGCCTGTGGAAACAGCGGCCTCAGGCGTTCGGCTTCTGCTTCATCCAGATCACGACCAGCGTCGTCGTCGCGACCGCCGCCAGGACCTGCAGCCAGAAGAACAGCACGAAATCGATGAGGGCGCCCACCGGCGGCGCCCCCGGCAGCGAGGAGCGCACCGCCGGAATAACGAACATGAAGGCGGCGACCCAGGTCATCATCGAGAAATCGATCCTGCGTCCCTGTTCGGAGACCTGCCACGCCACCGACAGCGCGGCGATGGCGACCACCAGCAGCGAGATCGTCGAGAGCGCCGCCAGGAAGATGACCGAACCGCTGCGGCGAATTTCGATGGAAATGTCGTCGTCGCTCCCCTGGCCTTTGATGTCGGTCAGCTTTGCGCGAATGCCATGGGGAACCGTGCCCATCCCCGCGACAATGGCCACCGGCTTGTCTTTGACGAAGGCCTCGCAGTCGAAATCGAAGCGATAGCGGTCGAAGGGGTAATCGAGAATGTCGCCGGAATCGGAAATGACGGTCACGTCCCAGGCCGTCAGGTGCGAGTTCGCGCGGAACGTGTGCGTGATGGGACCAGTGCCAGGGTCGAGACGGATGGTGACGTCTTCCGACAGCATGCCATCCTTGTTGATCAGCGAGCCTGCAACCGGCTTGAGGTGGACGGAAAGCTTCTCGTCCTGCAAATGCGTCACGCCGATCGAAACGCGCAGCGCGACCTCCGCTCCCCGCGCGTCGATCGTCTTCACATCGCGGGATTCGCGCACGAAAAAGAAGAGCGGCACCGCGTAGAGGACAAGGCAGGCGAGGGCGATGGCGATCGCCCTGGGCGTGAGACGGGAACGCCAGGTCTTGTGCTGCGGCGTCGTCGCCGCCGCCGCCGCGACCATCGCCGCAGCGGCGCTGAAGTCGCCCTCGAATTCGGAAATCAATTTCTCGGCCGCGGCGCGCGCAAGCTCGAGTTCCGACTGGCGGACCTCGTGCGGCAAGTCCTGATCGGCGAGATTGGCTTCGATATGTGCGGTCAGGGAGCGGATCGCCTCGATTCGCTCCGTGGGGCTTGCGGGCGAGTCCGTCTTGAGGGCGCTCTCGAAATATTCGGCGTAGCGGGTGTCTTCCATCGTCGAATAGGCCGGCGTTCGTTATGGTGGAATGATCGACAAATTGGCTATTAGCGTTCAAACGATATTGTGTACAGATGCGGCCACGGTTCCGCTGAGTTGGGCCTGCGTCTCGGGGGCGGCATGTTCGAGGTTGGACGGTGTTTTCGGTTTGTGACCGCGGCGGCGATTGCGCTCGCCCTGGCCGGTTGCATGGCGAGCGAGCGCGATGTCGACCGCAAGGTGAGCACGGCCAATTCCTGGGCGGCCGTCGCCCTGTTCGACAAGCCTGACCCGGCGCGCGACCGCGCGCAGAGGGTCGATACGCTCGAGGTGCTGGCCTTGTCGGGCGGCGGCGCGGACGGCGCGTTCGGCGCCGGCGTGCTGGTGGGTTGGACCGAGACCGGCCGGCGTCCGAAATTCGACGTGGTGACCGGCGTCTCCACCGGCGCCCTGCAATCGACCTTCGCCTTCCTGGGCTCAGAATACGACGACCAACTGAAGACGCTCTACACCTGCACCTGCTCGAGCGACATCTTCGCACACAAGGGCGTCGTCTCCGGTCTGCTGAGCGAGAGCCTCATGGACACCGAGGCGCTGGGCGCGAAGCTCGAGCAGGTATTGACCGACGACGTGCTGGACAAGGTGGCCGCGCAGCACCGGGCGGGCCGCCGCCTCTACGTCGGCACCACCAATCTCGACGCCGGCGTCGTGACGGTGTGGGACATGGGCAAGATCGCGTCGAGCGAGCACGCCTGGCGCGGTCATCTCTACCGCGAGATCCTGCGCGCCTCGGCCGCCGTGCCGGGTTTCTTCCAGCCGGTGCTGATCCATCCGCACGAGGATGGGCAGGACGAGAAGGGCCAGATGCATGTCGACGGCGGCGTGAAGGCGCCGATCCTGCTGCGCAGCTTCATGCTCCAGCGTCCGGCTCGCGCCAGGAACGTCTACATGCTCGTGAATGGCGGGATGCGCCTGACCACCGAACACGCCGCCGTCTCGTCGAGCGTCATGAGCATCGCCAAGAAGTCGATCGCCGAAATGCTGCGCGGCCTGCTCTACAAGTCCGTCTACCAGGCCTATGTCGTCACGCGGCAGTCGCGCGCGGCCTTCAACATCGGCTATGTCCCCGACGACGTGCCGGAGACAAGGAATCCGCTGGAATTCGATCCTGCCGAAATGCGGGTTCTCTTCGATGCGGGGCGTGACGCCATCCGTCGAGCCGACTTCTGGAAGCCGGAGCCGCCGCGTCTCGAGCAGAGCGAAAGAATCGCCGTCCGGCGCTGATCCCCCGTGGGGCGAAACGCGCGCCTTACGCGCTGAAGTCGGTCAGCATTCCTGCATTCGCCCGCCACAAGCGCCTGCGCGCGCAGGCGCCCCCGGGGGGAGGGAATGTCGAGCTGACTTACCGGCGATGGCGGTTGCGGCGCCGGTCGACTTTCTCCCCGCCGCCTTTGCCCATGGACAGCACGATCTCGTAATCGTCCGCCGCGCGCTCGTTGATGTAGGGGACCGAAAGCGGCTCTGCGATAAGCGAATTGATGGCGTTGCCGCTGGATCCGACCGCGCCGCCGACCTGATAGGTCTTCGACGCCAGGATCTTCTCGTCGCCCGTGCGCCGAAGCGCGACCGTCAGCGGCGCGGTGTAGGTGCCGGGACCGCCCGCCGGCCCGACGACGGTGCGCGTTTCGACGCCGACCCGCACGAAAAGCTGGCCGTTGGATTCCGAACAGTCGCGCGCCACATCGCCAATGGCGATCTGGTAGCGCACGCTCGACGATTCCGCGCCGCCGACGCGAACCGCGGACATGCCCGGCTCGATCTGGACCACCGGACAGTCGATGCGGGCGCTGGCCGCCTTGTTTGGCAACGCCGGAGCCGTGGTCGAGTTGAAGGCCAGCAGGTTGCCGAGCTTGGTCGAGACCGGATCCGGGTCCCCTCCGGCGACCGATCCCGCGGGGCCGCCGCAGCCGGCCAGAACCAGACCCGCCGCCATCGCCGCGGCCGCCGCAGAAAGTCCGCGGACCGGACGCGCGCAGAATTCAACGCCCATGATCAAACTCCCAACTATCTCCGCTCTATAGCCGCTGGCGCCGCTTCAGGCCAGCGCCGGCGCGCTCCTCAGGGCAGGGCGTCGAAGCCCTGGCCGAAACCCGCAAGATTCAGAGGGATGCCGACCCCCTCCTCGGGGGTCTGGTAGATGATGAAGGTCGCCGTCTTGCCCGTCTTGAGCTGGTCGAGGAGCTTGTCGTCCATAATGACTTCGGCGACGCAGCCCGTCGGCAGGCACCGCACGAATCCCGCCCGCCCGATGTCGGTCTGGTCGATCTTCAGCCCCAGGCCGTTCGGCAGCAGGACGCCGAGCGGCGCGATCACCCGCAGAAGGCGGCTCTTGCCGTCGGCCGTCTTGAGCATGATGACGACCAGGTTGATGTTCGGCCGGTCGTCGGCTGCGACAGATTGAAGCAGGGCGCACTGCTCCTTGGCGGCGCCGGGCGGCGTCTCGCAGCGCAGTTCCCAATCATTGAATTTGGCGCGGCGCTGGTTCTCGCCGGGGACCGCGCCGACGTCCGGCCTGGGCGTTTGGGCGATGGCCGCCGGCGGAAGCGCGGCGGCGCCGGCCAGAAGCGCAAGGCCGGTCGCGGCCGCGCGGACGAATGGCTTGAGGATGTTGGTCGGCATCATGTGCGCTTCGCTCGTCCTATCGGTTCGCTTCGAGGGGAATCGCTGGACACAAACGCAACGCGGAAACCGCGTTCGCGACGCTGCGACCGCACACGGCTGGTAACAAACGGGACGTCGCTGTCAAGCGAGCGGCAGGGGGGCGGAAAGGAGAAGGACGGCGTCCGATGTACGTGTTGCGCTTCAAGGACGATTGTGATTTTAACTGGTTCAATGGCCTAAAGCCGCGCCCGGATTCTCCGAAGAATTCCGCGGATTTCTGGCCACAATCGAAACGGAACGCCGAGGCGGCGAATGTCGCCGGGCGAAGACGCAGCAAAGTGTTCAAGGGGAGCGACCAGGGCGATGATCGATTTCTCAGGCGTTGCGAGGGCCGCGAAATCTGCCCGAACCGGATTGGCCGCCTTCGCGGCCATGACCAGCGCGACCGCGGCCATGGCGGCCGACGGCGGCGTGTTCGGTCATGCCCTTCCCGGGCAGATGAAGCTGATCGAGGGCGAGACGCCGATCGCCCGTGAGATCGACTTCTTCCACAACGGCGTCCTGCTGCCGATCATCGTCGTCATCAGCCTCTTCGTTCTGGGGCTGCTGATCTACGTGATGGTCCGCTTCAACGAGAAAGCGAACCCGGTTCCCTCGCGCACGACCCATCACGCGCTGCTCGAAGTGGCGTGGACGATCGTTCCGGTCCTCATCCTCGTCGTGATCGCGGTTCCCTCGTTCCGCCTGCTGACGCACCAGCTCGTGCTGCCGAAGGGCGACCTGACGGTGAAGGTCACCGGCAAGCAATGGTACTGGTCCTACGATTATCCGAAGGACGAGGGCGGCGGCTTCGGCTTCGACTCGCTGATGAAGGACGAGAAGGATCTCAAGCCCGGCGATCTGCGGCTTCTGGCGGTCGACAACGAGGCGGTCGTGCCCGTTAACAAGGTGGTGCGCGTGCAGGTGACGGCCGCCGACGTCATCCACTCCTTCGTCATCCAGTCCTTCGGCATCCGCATCGACGCGGTGCCCGGCCGTCTCAACGAAACCTGGTTCAAGGCCGAGAAGGAAGGCGTCTACTACGGCCAGTGCTCGAAGATCTGCGGCAAGGACCATGCCTTCATGCCGATCGTGTTCCGTGTCGTGAGCGAACAGAAATACGCCGAATGGCTGGCCGCCGCGAAGAAGAAGTACGCCTCGGCCGCGGACCGCGCCGTCGCGCTCGCCGACGCAAGCCGCTGACATTGGCCTGACGAATTTCGAGGAAAGACCGCATCATGGCCACCAACACCGCTCATGCCGCCGACCACGCGCACGACCACCCGACGGGGCTGCGCCGCTTCCTGTTCTCGACGAACCACAAGGACATCGGCACGCTCTATCTCTACTTCGCCGTCGCGGCGGGCTGCATCGGCTTCCTGCTCTCGCTGGGCATGCGTCTGGAGCTCGCCAACCCCGGCATCCAGATATTCCCTGGACTGGCGAAGCTGCTGAACGGCGACAATTCGGTCGACGCGGCCAAGAACCTCTACAACGTGTTCATCACCGCGCACGGCGTCATCATGATCTTCTTCATGGTCATGCCCGCGCTGATCGGCGGCTTCGGCAACTGGTTCGTGCCGCTGATGATCGGCGCGCCGGACATGGCCTTCCCGCGCATGAACAACATTTCGTTCTGGCTGCTGCCGGCCTCGTTCTCGCTGCTCTTGCTGTCGATGTTCTTCGAGGGCGCGCCGGGCATGATGGGCTTTGGCGGCGGCTGGGTGCTCTATCCGCCGCTTTCGTCGAACACGGGCCATCCCGGTCCTGCGATGGATTTCGTCATCCTGGCGCTGCATCTGGCCGGCGTCTCGTCGCTGCTCGGCGCGATCAACTTCATCACCACCATCTTCAACATGCGCGCGCCGGGCATGACGCTGCACAAGATGCCGCTCTTCGCCTGGTCGGTGCTCGTGACCGCCTTCCTGCTGGTGCTCTCGCTGCCCGTGCTTGCCGGCGCGATCACCATGCTGCTGACGGACCGCAACTTCGGCACGGCCTTCTTCGATCCGGCCAACGGCGGCGACCCGATCCTGTTCCAGCATCTGTTCTGGTTCTTCGGCCACCCCGAAGTGTACATCCTGATCCTGCCGGCCTTCGGCCTGATCAGCCACATCGTGTCGACCTTCTCGAAGAAGCCCGTGTTCGGCTATCTCGGCATGGCCTACGCCATGGTCGCGATCGGCTTCGTCGGCTTCATCGTGTGGGCGCACCACATGTACACGGTCGGCCTGTCTCTCAACACGCAGCGCTACTTCGTGTTCGCGACCATGGTGATCGCGGTGCCGACGGGCGTGAAGATCTTCTCCTGGATCGCGACGATGTGGGGCGGGTCGATCTCGCTGCGCGCGCCGATGGTCTGGGCGATCGGCTTCATCTTCGTGTTCACCGTCGGCGGCGTGACCGGCGTCGTTCTCGCCAACGCCGGCATCGACCGCGCGCTGCACGAGACCTACTACGTCGTGGCGCATTTCCATTACACGATGTCGCTCGGCGCCGTGTTCGGGGTCTTTGCGGGCTTCTACTACTGGTTCCCGAAGATTTCCGGCTACATGTACAACGAGACGCTGGCGAAGGTTCACTTCTGGCTGCTGTTCATCGGCGTCAACCTGACCTTCTTCCCGCAGCACTTCCTCGGCCTGTCGGGCATGCCGCGTCGCTACATCGACTATCCGGACGCCTATGCGCAATGGAACCACGTCTCGTCCTACGGCACCTATATCGCCGGCGTGAGCATTCTCGCCTTCTTCTACGTGGTGTTCGACGCCTTCGCGAAGAAGCGGGCTGCCGGCGACAATCCGTGGGGCGTGGGCGCGACGACGCTGGAATGGACGCTGCCTTCGCCGCCGCCGTTCCACCAGTACGAGACGCTGCCGCGCATCACCGGCAACGACCACTGAGGCAGGGCGCGGCCGGGCGACCGGCCGCCCTTTGCCAGCGTTGATGAAGTACGCGACATGAGCGACGTGACGGCGATAGGACAGCGGCAGAATGCCGGACTCGGCGCGGCCGACCTGGCCGGCGGAGCGCCGGCCGATTACGTGTCGCTGCTGAAGCCGCGCGTCATGTCGCTGGTGATCCTCACCGCGCTTGCGGGTCTGGTCGCCGCGCCGACGCATGTGCACCCCGTGATCGGCTTTGCCGCGCTGCTCGCCATTTCCGTCGGCGCCGGCGCGTCGGGCGCCCTCAACATGTGGTACGACCGCGACATCGACGCCATCATGTCGCGCACGCGCACCCGCGCCATTCCATCGGGCCGCATCGCGCCGCGCGAAGCGCTCGCCTTCGGCCTGACGCTTGCGACCTTCGCCGTCTTCACGCTCGGCGTCGTCACCAACTGGCTGGCGGCGGGGCTGCTCGCCTTCACCATCTTCTTCTATGCCGTCGTCTACACGATGTGGCTGAAGCGCTGGACGCCGCAGAACATCGTGATCGGCGGCGCCGCCGGCGCCTTCCCGCCCATGATCGGCTGGGCCGCCGCCACGGGCGCGATCGGGCTCGAGAGCCTTGCGCTCTTCTCCATCATTTTCTTCTGGACGCCGCCGCATTTCTGGGCGCTCGCGCTGTTCAAGAGCGGCGACTACGGCCGCGCCGGCGTGCCGATGATGCCCAACGTCAAGGGCGCGCGCCGCACGCGGCTCGAAATCTTCCTCTATGCGCTGCTGCTCGTTCCCGTCTGCGTCTCGCCTGTCCTGCTCGGCTTCGAGGGGCGTGTCTACGGCGCGCTCGCCCTCGTCTCGAGCCTCATCATGCTCTGGTTCGCCTTTGCGGTCTGGCGCGACACGGACGGCCGCGACAACGACAAGGCGGCCAAGAAGCTCTTCGCCTATTCCATCCTGCACCTGTTCCTGCTGTTCGGTTTCATCGTGATCGAGCACACGATCCTCCAGCCGCTGGGCATTGCGCCATGAACGCCGTCGACCAGCGTCCCTCGCATGAGAACGGCGTCGTTTTGACGCCCGCGCAATTGAAGGCGCGCCGCCAGCGCAATATCGCCATCGGGCTCGTCGTGGCGCTGCTTTGCGCGCTGTTCTACGCCGTCACCATCGCCAAGCTCGGCTCCGCCGTCCTTAAGGGAGTTGGCGGATGAGCGACCAGACGCCCCCCGCGACCAATCCGCGCAAAAATCGGCTGCCGGCCTTCATCACGATCGGCGTCGCTGGCCTGATGCTCGGCCTGTCGTTTGCGGCCGTGCCGCTCTACCGCATGTTCTGCGCGATGACGGGCTACGGCGGCACGACGCAGCGCGTCGTTGCGGCGCCTGCGGCGCCCGGCGAGCGCACCTTGACCGTGCGCTTCGACTCCAACGTCGCAGGCGGGTTGCCGTGGGCGTTCGAGCCCGAGACGAGGCAGGTCACGCTGCGCACCGGCGAGACGAAGACCGTCTTCTACCGCGTGACCAACCTCACCGATCGCGCGATCAGCGCGACGGCGGCCTACAACGTCACGCCCGATCAGGCCGGCGGATATTTCGACAAGCTGAGCTGCTTCTGCTTTGCCGAACAGACGCTCGGTCCGAAAGAGACGGCGGAATGGCCGGTGGTCTTCTTCCTCGATCCTGCGCTCGAAAAGGACGAGGCGATGAAGCGCGTCGACCAGCTCACTCTGTCCTACACGTTTTTCGAATCGAAGAAGCCCGCCCGCTCGGCCGAGCAGACGGCGCCGAAGTCCAGGATCTGACTTAAAGAAGAGTCGCATGCGGCCGGCAGGCCGGAAGGGGAAGGAAGATGGCTGACGGTCACGCGAAGCCCAATCACGATTATCATCTCGTCAACCCGAGCCCCTGGCCGCTCGTCGGCTCGATCTCGGCCTTCGTGCTGGCCGTCGGCGCGATCTTCTGGATGAAGAACCTCAAGATGTTCGGCCTGCATGCGGGCCCCTACATCTTTGGCGCCGGCCTCATCGGCGTGCTCTACGTCATGATCGCGTGGTGGGCGGACGTCATCAACGAGGCCGAGCACGGCGACCATACCCGCGTCGTTCAGCTCTCGCATCGCTACGGCATGATCCTCTTCATCTCCTCGGAGGTCATGTTCTTCGTCGCCTGGTTCTGGGCCTTCTTCGATGCGAGCCTGTTCTCCAACGAGGCGATCCAGTATTCGCGCGTGGAGTTCACCGGCGGGCACTGGCCGCCGAAGGGCATCGAGGTTCTCGATCCCTGGCACCTGCCGCTGCTCAACACGCTGCTGCTGCTGACGTCCGGCACGACGGTCACCTGGGCGCATCACGCACTGCTGAACAACGACCGCGAGGGCCTCAAGAAGGGCCTGCTCGCAACAATCGTGCTCGGCATGATCTTCACCAGCGTGCAGGCCTACGAATACGCGCACGCGCCATTCGCCTTCAAGAACTCGATCTACGGCTCGACCTTCTTCATGGCGACCGGGTTCCACGGCTTCCACGTCATCGTCGGCACGATCTTCCTGATCGTCTGCCTGTTCCGCGCGATGAAGGGTCAGTTCTCGCCCAAGCAGCATCTCGGCTTCGAATTCGCGGCCTGGTACTGGCACTTCGTGGACGTGGTCTGGCTGTTCCTGTTCGCCTGCATCTACGTCTGGGGTTCGTGGGGCGCGCAGATCGCGCACGGGCACTAGGTCGCCTTGCGCGCATGCCGGGGGCGGCTTCGGCCGCCCCTTTGCTTTTTGGGGTCGCTGCAATGGCCTATGACCAATATCCGCCGCTTTCGCCCACTTCGACGGGCCTAGCCGGCCGCTGTCCGCGCTGCGGCGAGGGCAGGATGTTCAAGGGCTTCATCACCGTCGCGGACAGGTGCGAGCATTGCGGGCTCGACCTCAAGTTCGCGGACGCCGGGGATGGCCCCGCGATCTTCGTCATGCTGATCGCCGGTTTCATCATCGTCGGCGCGGCGCTGTGGCTGGAAGTCAGCTACGAACCGCCGATGTGGGTCTTCCTTGTCGTCTTCCTGCCGCTGACCCTCGTCGTCTGCCTCGGCATGCTGCGGCCGCTGAAAGGCGTTCTTGTCGCCTTGCAATACGCCAACAAGGCCGAGCAAGGCCGGCTGGAGAATTGATGCCCGCGCCCGCTACGGCACGGCGCAGGGGCCTGATCGGCGCGACGGTCGCGGCCGGCGTCGTCTTCGCGGTCCTCGTCGCGCTTGGCGTCTGGCAGTTGCAGCGCCTTGCCTGGAAGGAGGAGGTGATCGCCAATATCGGGGCGCGCATCCACCAGCCGGCCCAGCCGCTGCCGCCGGCCGCGCAATGGGCGGCGCTCCAGCCCGACGATTACGATTACCGCCATGTGCGCGTCCGGGGCCGCTATCAGCCGGGCGAAATCCTGATCTTCCGCAGCTCCGCGCCTGCCGCCGCCGACCGCGCGGTCGGGCCTGGCTATCAGGTGATGACGCCGTTTGCCCTCGAAGGCGGCGGCGCGGTCCTCGTCAATCGCGGTTTCGCGCCGCTCGCCTGGAAGGACAGGCCGGAAATCCGCACGCCCCCGCCGGCGGGCGTCGTGGAGATTTCGGGCCTGATGCGCCCGCCCGAGGAGCGCAATCCCTTCACGCCGGCGGACGAACCGGCCAAGGGCCTGTGGTACACGCGCGATCCTGCCGCCATGGCGGCGGCGCTCAAGCTGGAAAATCCCGCGCCCTTCGCGCTCGATCTCGACGCCGATCCTTCGGCCAGGGGCTGGCCGCACGGCGGCGCGACCGAACTCAACATCCCCAACAACCACCTGTCCTACGCCTGGACCTGGTTCGGGCTGGCGGCGACGCTGGCGGGCGTGTTCGGGGTCTGGGCCTGGGGCAGGCGCTCTCCGTGAATGTCATTCCCGACGCGCGAAGCGCGATCGGGAATCCAGAGCAGGCGACGAAGGATTCGGGTTCCGGCTCTGGATTCCCGCTTTCGCGGGAATGACAGGCGGAGGCCCGAACCGGTGTCGCGGCGTCATTTCCATGCTAAACCCCCGCCCGACCAAACCGGGACAGGACACGTGCGCTACATTTCCACTCGCGGCGAAGCGCCCGCGCTGAATTTCACCGAGACGGCGCTGGCAGGGCTTGCCGCCGACGGCGGGCTTTATCTGCCCGAGACCTATCCGCAGCTTCACGCCTCGACCATCGCCGGCCTTGCCGGCCGCAGCTATGCGGAAGCCGCCGAGACGGTGATTGCGCCCTTCGTCGGCGACGCCATTCCGCGCGCCGATCTGCAGGCGATGATCGCCGAGGCCTACAAGACGTTCCGCCATCCGGCGGTGACGCCGCTGGCTCAGCTCGCCGACAATCTCTTCCTGCTCGAACTTTTCCACGGCCCGACGCTCGCCTTCAAGGACGTGGCGATGCAATTGCTCGGGCGTCTGATGAATTACGCGCTCAAGATCCGCGGCAGGCGCGCAACCGTCGTCGGCGCGACGTCGGGGGATACGGGCGCGGCGGCAATAGAGGCGTTTCGCGGCCTCGACCAGGTCGACGTCTTCATCCTCTATCCGCACGGACGCGTGTCGGACGTGCAGCGCCGGCAGATGACCACGGTCGGCGATTCCAACATCCACGCCATCGCCCTCGAAGGTACGTTCGACGACGCGCAGGCCATCCTCAAGGGCCTGTTCCGCGACGCGCGCTTTCGCGACGACGTCGGGCTGACTGGCGTCAACTCGATCAACTGGGCGCGCGTCGTCGCGCAGATCGTCTATTATTTCACGAGCGCGGTCGCGCTCGGCGCGCCGCACCGGCCGGTGTCGTTCACCGTGCCGACCGGCAATTTCGGCGACATTCTCGCCGGCTATGTCGCCAAGGAAATGGGCCTGCCGATCGAGCGACTGGTCATCGCCACCAACGAGAACGACATTCTCGCGCGCACGCTGTCGACCGGCCGCTACGAGCTGCGCGGCGTCAAGGCGACGCAATCGCCGTCGATGGACATTCAGGTGTCCTCCAATTTCGAGCGCCTGCTGTTCGACGCCTATCTGCGCGACGCCGGCGCCATCCGCAATCTGATGGCGCGGCTCGACCAGTCGAAGGCCTTCGATATCGCGGCGCAGCCGCTCGCCGCCATCCGCGCCGACTTCGACGCGGCGAGCGTCAACGAGCAGGAGACGGCCGCGGAGATCGCGCGTGTCTATAGAGCGAGCGGCTATATTCTCGATCCGCACAGCGCCGTTGGCGTCGCCGCCGGTTTTCGCGCGCTCGACAGGCACAGGCACACGCCGATGATCGTCGCCGGCACGGCGCATCCCGCCAAGTTCCCCGATGCGATCAGGGCGGCGACCGGCGTGCATCCGGCGCTGCCGCCGCATCTCGCCGACATCATGGAGCGCAAGGAGCGTTTCGATGTGGTGACGAACGACATCGGCGCGGTCGAAAAATTCATCCGCGCCCGCGCGCGCGCGCTGACGGCGGCATGAGCGTCGAGACGACTTCGCTTTCCTCCGGTCTGCGCATCGTCAGCGACTGCATGGAGGGCGCGGAGACGGCGGCGGTCGCCGTCTATGTCGCGGTCGGCTCGCGCAACGAGACGGCGGCCGAGCACGGCCTCTCGCATCTCATCGAGCATATGGCCTTCAAGGGCACGAAGACGCGCGACGCGCGCGCCATCGCAGCGGAGATCGAGGAAGCCGGCGGCGACCTCAACGCCGAGACGGCGAGCGAGCACACCGCCTATCTCGCGCGCCTGCTGCCGGGCGAAGTGAACCGCGCGCTCGAAATCTTCGCCGACATTCTCACCGATTCCGTCTTCGACGCGCAGGAGCTCGAGCGCGAGAAGAACGTCATCCTGCAGGAGATCGCCGCCGTCGAGGACGATCCCGACGATCTCGTCATGGAGCTGATGGACAAGGCGGCCTTCCCCGACCAGCCGCTGGGGCGCCCGATTCTCGGCGTGAAGAAGACGGTGAAATCGTTCGACGCCGGCATGATCCGCGCCTATCTCGACCGCTTCTACGGCGCCAATTCGCTCATCGTCGCGGCGGCGGGCGCCGTGCGCCACGACGAGATCGTCCGCGCCGCCGAGCGCCTGTTCGGCGCCATGCCGCAGGTGTCGCCGCCGGCCTACGAACCGGCGCGCTATCGCGGCGGCGAGGCCAGGTCGCGCCACGGCGCCGAGCAGGCCAATGTCGTCATCGCTTTCGAGGGCGTCGGTCATCGCGACAAGGACGCTTGCGCCGCGCATGTGTTTTCCGGCGCGGTCGGCGGCGGCATGTCGTCGCGCCTGTTTCAGGAAGTGCGCGAGAAGCGCGGCCTCGCCTATTCGATCGACACGTTCAACTGGTCCTACGACGACACCGGCCTGTTCGGCCTGCAGGCCGCGACCGACCCGCGCGACGCGGTCGAACTGGCGCGCGTCGCCATGGATTGCATGGCCTCGGCGGTGGAGGACCTGGGCGAGGCGGAACTGCGCCGCGCCAAGGCGCAGGCGAAAGTCTCGCTGCTGACGGCGCTCGAATCCTCGCCGTCGCGCGTCAACCAGATCGCGCGGCAAACGGCCATCTTCGGCCGCGTGCTTGCGCGATCCGAAATCATCGGCGAAATAGATGCGCTGAGTTTGGCCGACGTGCGCGCCGTCGGCCGCAGGTTGCTCTCCAGCGCGCCGACGCTTGCAACCGTCGGGCCGACCGGTCGTGGCCTGACGGCCGATCGCGTCGCCGAGCGGCTAAGGACGGGCTGATTCCATGGCCTTGTTTCGACTGGGGCCGAGCTACGATCACAGCGCCTTCGTGCGCGGCGACGGCGTGTTTCTCCGCCCCGCCGAAATGGCCGATTTCCAGGACTGGTCGCGCCTGCGCGAGCACAGCCGCAGCTTCCTTGCGCCCTGGGAGCCCGTCTGGCCTTCCGACGATCTGACGCGCGCCGCCTTTCGCCGCCGCATCAAGCGCCACGCCGAGGAGATGGCGCGCGACGAGGCCTTTCCCTTCCTGATTTTTCGCGCGCGGGACAAGGCGCTGGTCGGCGGCCTGACCATTGGGCAGATTCGCCGCGGCGTCGCCCAGTCCGCGACGATCGGCTATTGGGTCGGCGTCAATCATGCGGGGCAGGGCTACATGTCGCGCGCCTTGCGCGCGGCGCTTGCTTACTGCTTCTCCAACCTGCGGCTGCATCGCGTCGAGGCCGCCTGCCTGCCCTCCAACATCGCCTCGATCCGCGTTCTCGAGAGCGCCGGTTTCAAGCGCGAAGGTTTGGCGCGTTCCTATCTGCGCATCAACGGCCGCTGGCAGGATCATCTGCTGTTTGCCGTGCTGGAGAACGATCCGCCCCTGCCGCCGCGCCTTCGCGCCCGCGACGGCGTCGGCGACACGGCGTAAAACCGCCCATATTTCAAGGCTGAGGCCAAGCCCGCCTTGCCCGCCGACGCCAGAGGCTTTACCAGTCAAACTTCCGACACGAACAGGGCGCACCCCCCGACCCCAATTGTTGGATCAGGGCGGCCGACCCGAGAGAGAGAATTCGTGCGTTTTGCCCAATTGATTTTGGCCGTCCTGATTTTGATCGCCGCCTCGCTGCCGGCCGGCGCAATCGAATCCGTGCGCGTGCCGCTGGATTCCCAGGCCATCGATCTCACGCGCGCCGTCGAGGCCTATTCTTCGCAGGGCGACCGCCTGCAGGTGTCGACTGCGCCGGGCTCCGACGGCATCGTCCGCCGCATCGAGGTGCGCGCCAAGCAGGAAGGCGCGCGGCCGTCATGGATCGTGTTCGCGCTCACCAACGACACGGACGAGCAGATCGAGCGCCTGCTGGTGGCGCCGCATTTCCGTCTCGTCGGCTCCGGCGTCATCTGGCCCGATCTCGGCGCCATCCGCATCAACGCCATCACGGCGAGCCAGGGCTTTCCGCCGGAGGCCGAGGAGAACCCGGACGCGGACGTCTTTCGCCTGACGCTCGATCCCGGCACGACCGTCACCTATGTCGCGGAGTTGCGCACGCCCAACCTGCCGCAGCTCTATCTCTGGGATCCCGACGCCTACAAGGATCGCGCGACGAGCCTCACCCTCTACAAAGGCATCGTCATCGGCATTTCAGGCCTGCTCGCGCTGTTCCTCACCATCGTCGTGGTGGTGAAGAGCGCGGTGATCTTCCCGGCCGCCGCCGCGCTCGCCTGGGCGGTGTTCGCCTATGTCTGCATCGACTTCGGCTTCTTCGCCCGCGCGTTCGGCGTCGGCGTGGAGGCCGATCGCTTCTGGCGCGCCTCTGCCGAAACCATCCTGTCGGCGACGCTCGTCGTCTTCCTGTTCGCCTATCTCAATCTCAATCGCTGGCATGTGCGCGCCTCGCATGTCGTGGCGTTGTGGGTCGTGTTCCTGCTCGCGCTGCTGGGGCTGGCCTGGTACGACCCCTCGGTCGCGGCCGGCGTGGCGCATATTTCGCTCGCGACCGTGGCCGGCGCCGGCCTGCTGCTCGTCGTCTATCTCTCGACGCACGGCTACGAGCGCGCGATCATGCTCATCCCGACATGGTTCCTGCTGCTCGCCTGGGTCTGCGCGGCGGGGTTCGCGGTCACCGGCGCGCTCGCCAACGACATCGTCGGCCCGACGCTGATCGGCGGCCTCGTGCTGATCGTCATGCTGATCGGCTTCACCGTCATGCAGAACGCCTTCGCCTCCGGCGGCCTCGCGCAAGGCGCGATCTCCGACGTCGAGCGCAAGGCGCTGGCCGTGACCGGCGCCGCCGACGTCATCTTCGACTGGGACGTGCCGGCCGACCACATCTACGTCAGCCCCGAGGTGGAGGCGCATCTCGGCCTCGAGCGCGGCGATCTCGAAGGCCCGGCGTCCAACTGGCTCGATATCCTGCATCCCTTCGAGCGCGACCGCTATCGCGCCTGCCTCGACACGCTGCTCGAACAGCGTCGCGGCCGCATCAACGAGGAGTTCCGTCTTCGTGCGGCCGACGGACACTATCTCTGGTATCGCCTGCGCTGCCGCCCGGTCGTCGGCGCCGATGGCGAGGTCATCCGTGTCGTCGGCACGCTGGTCGACGTCACCGACGAGCGCACGGCGCAGGAACGCCTGCTGCACGACGCCGTGCACGACAATCTGACCGGCCTGCCCAACCGCGAATTGTTCTTCGACCGGCTGGAGGCCGCGCTCTCCTTCGCCCGCGCCGACGCCGCGCGGCCGACCGTGCTGTGCGTCGACATCGACCGCTTCAAGCAGATCAACGAATCCATCGGCATTTCGGCCGGCGATTCCATTCTCCTCACCGCTGCGCGAAGACTGTCGCGGCTGCTGCAGCCGCAGGACACGCTGGCGCGCGTCTCCGGCGACACGTTCGCCGTCATCGTTCTGTCGGAAAACAACCCCGAGCACGTCGTGCAGCTCGCCGAGACCATGCGCCGCGCGCTGGCGACGCCTGTCTCCTTCGCCGAGCGCGAGATCGGCCTTTCGGCTTCCGTCGGCATCGCGCTGTTCGATCCGCAGACGCACGCCAAGCGCGACGACATGCTGAAGGACGCGGAGATCGCCATGCGCCACGCCAAGCGCGTCGGCGGCAACCGCATCGAGGTCTTCCGGCCGGGAATGCGCGGCCAGCGCTCGGATCGTCTGGCGCTCGAGGCCGATCTCCGGCGCGCGCTGTCGCGCGGCGAGATCAAGGTCTTTTTCCAGCCGATCGTGCGGCTGGAGGATCGCACCGTCGCCGGCTTCGAGGCGCTGCTGCGCTGGGATCACCCGAGCCTCGGGCGCCTCGGCCCCGACGTGTTCATCCCGATCGCGGAAGAAACCGGCGTCATCGTCGAGCTCGGCGTTTTCGTTCTCGAGCGCACCGCGCGCGAACTCGCCGCCTGGCAGAAGGCGCTCGACGTCGATCCGCCGATCTTCGCCTCCGTCAACGTCTCCTCGCGCCAGCTTCTGCGCCACGACCTGCTGCAGGACGTGAAGAATGCGCTCACCCGCTCCGACGTCATCCGCGGCACGCTCAAGCTCGAACTCACCGAGAGCCTGGTGATGGAGAACCCGGAATATGCGGCGCAGATGCTGACGCGCATCAAGAACCTCGGCGCCGGTCTTTCGCTCGACGATTTCGGCACCGGTTATTCCTCGCTCGCCTATCTCCAGCGCTTCCCCTTCGACACGATCAAGATCGACCGTTCCTTCGTGCAGCAGAACGCGAGCGGCGCGCGTCCGGTCATTTTGCGCTCCATCGTCGCGCTGGCGCACGATCTCGGCATGGAGGTCGTGGCCGAGGGCGCGGAGACGGAATCCGACGCCATCGAGCTCTACCAGCTCGGCTGCGAATTCGCGCAGGGCTACGCCTTCGGCCATCCGATCAGCGCGCTCGACGCGCGCAAGCTCGTCGGCGCAGCGACGGAAGCCGCATGATGGATCGCAGGTTTTTTCTCGGCGGCGCGGCCACGCTCGTTTGCGGCGTTGCGCGCGCGCAGGATGGCGAGTTTCGCGGCGACGACGGCAAGCCTGTTCCGACCTGGCGGCTGCCGTCGGAAATTTCGCTCGATCTGCCCGGCCTGATTGTCGTCGGCGGCAGAAGCCCCGACGCCATCCTCTACGAATTCTTCGACTACAATTGCCCGTGGTGCAAGAAATCGGCCGACGATCTCGACCGGCTCGCGAAGGGCGACAAGGAATTCAGCCTGCGCCTCGTGCAGAACGCCATGCTGTCGCTCGGCAGCGTGCAGGCCGCGAAAGTGGCGATGGCCGCGCGCGCGCTCGCCGATGACAGGAGGGCTTATGCGCTCCATCGCGCCATGCTCGCCCATCGTGGCCAGATCGACGGCATGGGCGCGCTCGGCCATGCGAAAAAGCTCGGCTTCGACGCGAAGGCGCTGGAGGAAAAGGCCGACTCCGACGAAATCCGCAAGCAGCTCACCTTGCACACGCAGACTGGCCGCGCGCTGGCGATGGACGCCACGCCGTCCTTCGCCATGAACGGCGCTGGCGTCGGCGGTTGGCCGGGGCCGAAGGCGGTCGCGCGCATGGTGAAGAACGTGCGCGCCTGCGAACGCATTTCGTGCTGACGCGACATGGCGCGCTACGATTTCGCCGCGACCCGCCTGTTCGTCGAAGACGCGCTCGGGCCCTCGGCGCGCATCGCCGCCGGTTCGGATCGCGCCAATTTCCTGCTCAACGTCCTGCGCCTGAAGGAAGGCGACAGGCTGCTGGTCTTCAACGGCCGCGACGGCGAATGGCTGGCTTCGATCGCTGAAGCAAAGAAGCGCGACGCGATCCTCGCGGTCGAGGAGCGCACGCGGCCGCAGGAAGGCGGGCCTGACATTGATCTGTGTTTCGCGCCGCTGAAGCATGCGCGTCTCGACTATGTCGTGCAGAAAGCCGTGGAGATGGGCGCCGCGCGCCTGCGCCCCGTTCTTACGCGTCGCACGCAGGTCGCGCGCCTCAATCTCGAACGCATGCGCGCCAATGTGATCGAGGCCGCCGAACAATGCGGCGTGCTGCGTGTGCCGCAGGTCGAGGCCGAAACGACGTTCGAGCGCATGGTCGTACAATGGCCCGACGATCGGCTGCTGATCTTCTGCGACGAAGACGCCGAAAGCGCGGACCCGATCGAGGCGCTGCGCGTGGCCCGCGATAAAGGGCCGCAGGCGGTCGGTCTGCTTATCGGCCCGGAAGGCGGCTTCGACGAAAAGGAGCGCGCGCTGGCGCTTTCCGCGCCCCATGTCCTGCGGATTTCGCTGGGTCCGCGCATTCTGAGAGCCGACACGGCCGCTGTTGCAGGAATGGCGCTCGTGCAGAGCGTTTTTGGAGATTGGGCTGGATCAATACGCTAGGACACGATCTTGCCACGATGTTCGCCCAAACCGACGACCCATCGCTAGACATCAGCCGGAATTCCGGTTCCGAGAAAGCACTGAGGCGACGATGCGATATCCAGACGGCAGGGACATGGTCCGACCGATCCTCAAATATTCGGCCTCTGGAGTCTCCGCCCTCTGCCTCGCGGTGTTCGCAGCCCCTGCCATTGCCGGCGGATGCATGTCCTACAGCCCCGAGAGCGCGACCATCAACGGCGCTGACGGCTGCCTGAATGTCGGCCGTCATGTGCGCGTCGAAGCGCAGGTGATGCAGGGTGCGGCGAGCCTCGGTTCGGGCTTCACCAGGTCGGGCGATGGCCCGCGGCCCGCGGCCATGCGGCCCGACAGCACCACGCGCCTGCGCATGGGTCCGACGGGCGGCCCGTTCCCGCGCTGAGGACGGCGCGGAGCTTCGGCGATTTCGCCTGAGCTCCTCGCGATGACGGCGTTGGTTCCGTCAAAACCATCCCGCTCTAAAAGACGCATTCCTTGAAGGCCGGCACGACGCTCCGGCCCCATCGCGTCTCGTAGCGTTCCAGCAGGTCGGCGGCGAGCGGACGGCCGCTGGCGGCGATCGCCTCGAGAACGTCGAGATGCCGCGCCTCGTCCTGCCCGCGAGCGTCCTTGCGGGCGCGGCGCGCCAGTCCACGGCGGGCGACGCCGAGCGCGTCCTTCGCCACGTCCTGCAGGCTGCGCCCCCGCGCCTTCGCCGCAAGCCCGACGCGCGGCGCGGCGTCGCGCAGCGCCTGCCGATCCTCCGCGGTCCAGTCCGCAATGAGGGATTCCGCTTCGTCCAGCGCGGCCGGGTCGTAGAGCAGGCCGACGAACAGCGCCGGCAGCGCCGAAATATGCGTACGCGGGCCGACGTCGCAGCCCCGCATCTCGATGTAGCGCTTGACGCGCACTTCCGGGAACAGCGTCGACAGATGGTTCGCCCAGTCCGCCATCGTGGCGCGTTCGCCCGGCAGTTGCGCCAGCCTGCCGGCGAGCAGGTCGCGGAAACTGCCGCCCGCGACGTCGTGATAATGGTCGCCGCGCTTGACGAAATAGAGGGGAACGTCGAGCGCGTAGTCGACATAGCGCTCGAAGCCCATGCCGGACTCGAAGGCGAAGGGCATCATGCCGGTGCGCGCGGCGTCCGTGTCGCGCCAGATTTCCGAGCGCATGGACAACATGCCGTTCGGCTTGCCCTCGGTGAACGGCGAATTGGCGAAGAGCGCGGTGGCGAGCGGCTGCAGGGCGAGCGACACGCGCAGCTTGCGCACCATGTCGGCCTCGCTCTGGAAGTCGAGATTGACCTGCACGGTCGAGGTGCGAAACATCATGTCGAGGCCGCGCGAACCGACCTTCGGCATGTAGCGCATCATGATGTCGTAGCGCTGTTTCGGCATGACGGGCGTCTCGGCGCGCGTCCACAGCGGGCTCATGCCGATGTCGAGGAAGCCGACGCCGAGCGGTTCGGCGATCGCCTTCACGTCGGCCATGTGCCGGTCGAATTCGGCTTCGACCGCATGCACGTCCTCCAGCGGCGCGCCGGAGAGTTCGAATTGCCCGCCGGGTTCGAGCGAAATCGCCCCGCCGCCGACCTCGTCGTAGAGGCCGATCAGCGCCGGGCCGTCCATGATCGGCGCCCAGCCCGTACGCGCCTGCAAGCCTTCGAGCAGGGCGCGGATGCCGTCGTTGGCGCCATTGCGGCCCTCGTAGGGCACGGGCGCATGGTCGGCCGTGTAGAAGGGAATCTTTTCGTGCTCGGCCCCGATACGGAACTCGGCAGGCGACTTGCAGCCCGCCTCCATCCACGCGACCAGCTCGTCGCGCGACGAAATATGGGTCGTGTCGGTTACATCGCGCGCCATGCGGGTCCTTTGCGCCACTCGTGTCGGCTTGTCGCCGGAACTATCCGCATCGGCGGGCGGCGTCCGCCGCTTTGATAATGGGAGCGGCGCGGCTGCGCAATCGGCGGACAGGGGCGTTGGCCCGCCGCCCGCAAGCCTCTTCGAAGGGCCTTCGGCCTTGATCCTGCCGCCGAAGCCGGCCATTTAGGTCTGGGGCGGCCGCATCGGCCGCAGGAGACGCTGCTGCGCCATGACACTTGCACCCGAGGTTCAGGCCAAGATTGCGCCCAAGACCGCGCTCAGGATCGTGCTCTGCGCGCCGCGCGGTTTCTGCGCCGGGGTGGTGCGCGCGATCGAGGCGGTGGAACGCGCCATCGAACGTTACGGCCCGCCGGTCTATGTCCGGCACGAGATCGTCCACAACCGCTACGTGGTCGAAAGCCTGAAGGCCAAAGGCGCGATCTTCGTCGAGGACCTGTCGGAAATTCCCGATACGGCCGCGCCTGTCATTTTCTCGGCGCATGGCGTGCCGAAGTCGGTGCCGGCCGAAGCCGCCTCCCGCAATTTCTTCGCCATCGACGCCACCTGCCCGCTGGTCACCAAGGTTCACCGCGAAGCGGAAATTCACCACAAGCGTGGCCGCAAGGTTCTGCTGATCGGCCATGCCGGCCACCCCGAGGTCGTCGGAACCATGGGCCAGTTGCCGGAAGGCGCGGTGCAGCTCGTCCAGTCGGTGGCGGAAGTGCGGGCGCTGAATGTCGCCGATCCCGAGAACCTCGCCTATGTCACGCAGACCACGCTCTCGCTTGACGATACTGCGGAAATCGTCGAGGCGCTGAAGCAGCGCTTCCCGAACATCATCTGCCCGCACAAGCAGGATATCTGCTATGCGACCACCAACCGGCAGGAAGCGATCAAGGAAATCAGTCCGGCGGTGGACGCGGTCATCGTCGTCGGCTCGCCCAATTCCTCCAATTCGCAGCGGCTGCGCGAGGTGGCCGAGCGCTCGGGCTGCCCGAACGCCCGGCTGGTCGACGGCGCGCGCGATCTCGACTGGTCGCTCTACGGCGACGTGCGCTCGATCGCGATCACCGCCGGCGCCTCCGCCCCGGAAGTGCTGGTCAACGAGGTGATCGAGGCTTTCGGCGCGCGGTTCGACGTGACCATAGAAACCGTGACGGTCAGCAGCGAGAACACCTTCTTCCCGCTGCCGCGCCAGTTGCGCGACAACGTCTGATCACGTCCACAGCAACAGCACGACGCCCGCGATCATGATCGCCATGCCGGCGATTTCGCGCGCGCTCGTGCGTTGCTGAAAGATCCGCCTCGTGACGACTTGCGCGAAAATCATCTCGATCAGCGCCAGCGTGCGCACGCGGGCGGCCGTGTCGATGGCGAAGGCCAGGAACCAGAATTGCGAGGCGAGCGCGCCCATGAACCCGGCGAGCAGGGAAGGACGCCAGGCGCGGAAAATGCCGGCGAGCAGCGCGCGGTCGAACAGCGCGAGGCCGGCGACGATCAGCGCGCTCTGGATCGCCAGCGCCAGCGCCAGAATGGTCGAGGCGCCGAGCGCGAAGTTGGGCGCGCCGAGCGCCAGGATGCCGGCGCGATAGCCGATGGCGGAAAAGGCGAACATGCCGGCCGAGACGAGCCCGTAGATCGCCGGCCGCCAGCCGTCCGCAGGCGCCTCGCCGGAGCTCTTCGGCCAGGACATCAGCATGACGCCCGATGTGGCGACCGCGATCGCCGCGGCCATGCCGGGCGTCACGCGGTCGCCGAGAAACGCCAGCCCGAACAGGGCGACCTGCACCGGCTCGGTCTTGGTGTAGGCGATGGCGACGACGAAGGATTTCTCCTTCATGGCCGCCAGCATCAGGCCGGTGGCGAGAATCTGGCTCACCCCGCCGAAGCCGGTCCAGAGCAGCGACGCCAGGCCCGGGGCCGGCGCCGCCGCGCCGCTTGCGGCCGAAACCAGCGCCAGAAACAGCAGCGCGAAGGGCAGGCCGAACAGGAAGCGCACGAAGGTCGCGCCCGCCGTCCCCAGCGTCGCGATGAGGTCGCGCTGCATGGCGTTGCGCGCTGTTTGCGCGCCGGAGGCGGCGATTGTGAAGACGATCCACAACCAGGAGGGAATGGCGCTCATCGGGACCGGCGCGGGCGTTTGACGGGGCGGACGCGCCTCGCTAACACGGGCCGGAGGCGCCTGCTAGGCGCAAGGACTTGCGCCAAGAAGTCTCCATAAGAACTCGCCCCATGGCCGTCTATACCGATGTCTCCGGCGAGCAACTCGCCGCCTTCCTCGCGGACTACGAACTCGGCGCCATGCTCTCGCTGAAGGGCATCGCCGAAGGCGTGGAGAATTCCAACTACCTGCTGCACACGGAGACGGGCTATTTCATCCTGACGCTCTACGAGAGGCGCGTCGCGGAAACCGATCTCCCGTTCTTCATCGGGCTGATGCAGCATCTGGCCGGGCGCGGGCTCAACTGCCCGCAGCCGGTCAAGAACAGGCGCGGCGAGGCGCTCGGCCGGCTCGCCGGACGGCCCGCCGCCATCGTCACCTATCTCGACGGCATGTGGCCGCGCCGGCAAAATGCGAAGCAATGTGCGGCGGTAGGCGACGCCGACGCGCTGCTGCACCTCGACGGCGAGGGCTTTGCGCTGAGGCGCCCCAACGCGCTGTCGATCGAGGCATGGCGCCCGCTTTACGAAAGCGCGGCGTCGCGCGCCGACGGCGTTCACCCGGGCCTGTCGCGCTTCATCGAGGGCGAACTCTCCTGGCTGGAGGCGAACTGGCCGCGCGGCCTGCCCGAGGGCGTGATCCACGCCGACCTCTTTCCCGACAACGTGTTCTTTCTCGGCGAAAAACTGTCGGGGCTCATCGACTTCTATTTCGCCTGCAACGACGCCTTCGCCTACGACCTGGCGATCTGCGTCAACGCCTGGTGCTTCGAGCCCGACGCCTCGTTCAACATCACCAAGGGCAGGGCGATGATCGAGAACTATCGCCGTCGCCGCCCGTTGAATATCGAGGAGATCGAGGCCTTCCCGGCGCTCGCGCGCGGCGCGAGCATGCGTTTCCTGCTGACGCGGCTGGTCGACTGGCTGAACGTGCCGCCGGGCGCGCTGGTGCGGCCGAAGGACCCGCTCGAATATTTCCGCAAGCTGCGTTTTCACGCGCAGGCCAAGTCCATCCGCGACTACGGCGCCGACGCGTGAGTGGGGAGAAGCAGCCGCGGCGCGTCGAAATCTGGACCGACGGCGCCTGTTCCGGCAATCCCGGCCCCGGCGGCTGGGGCGCGATCCTCTGCTTCAACGGCGTCGAGAAGGAACTCTCCGGCGGCGAGGCGCTGACCACCAACAATCGCATGGAGCTGACGGCGGCGATCATGGCGCTGGAGGCGTTGACGCGGCCTTGCGCGGTCAATCTCCACACGGATTCGATCTATGTGCGCGATGGCGTCACAGGGTGGATTCACAATTGGAAGAAGCGTGGCTGGAAGACCGCCGACAAGAAGCCGGTGAAGAATGTCGAACTCTGGCAGCGGCTCGACGCCGCCGCCGAGCGTCACGACATCAACTGGAAATGGGTGAAGGGCCACGCCGGCGACGAGATGAACGAGCGCGCCGACCTTCTCGCGCGCACCGGCATGAAGCCGTATCTCGCCGCGAAGCGGAAGAAGTAGACGGACCAGGGCCGTCCCTCCTGCGCCGTCATTGCGAGGAGCTGAGGCGACATCGCCGAAGACGATTTCTGCCGAAGCGACGAAGCAGTCCATCCACCGGGAGATGCTGGATCGGCAAGGCGCGCGATGCTGGAGCGGCGTCCGGCGGGTGGATTGCTTCGCTTCGCTCGCAATGAAGGTCCGCTCGATGCAAGCCTGAAGGCGCGCGGTCCATCTTATTTCAGCACGCCTGCCTCTTTTCCCAGCCTTTCCGCCGCCTGCAGGGGCGTCAGCTTGTTCGCGTCGCGGTCGACGTCGAGATTGGCCCGCCGCATCCGCGCGAGATCGATCGCGCCGACGAGCGGCTGCAGCGCCGCGCGCAATCTTTCATCGCCCGCGCGCTTCGGCGCGATCAGGATCATCGCGTCGTAATGCGGGAACGCGTTCTTCGGATCGTCGAGCGTCACGAGATTCTGCGACAGGATTCGCCCGTCGCTGGAAAAAGCGGTGATGACGTCGGCCTGCGCGTCGTCGAGCGCGCGATACATGAATGTCGGATTGTACGATTTTACGGCGGCGAAACGCAGTCCATAGGCGTCGCGCACGCTCGCCCATTCCGGCCGCGACTGAAATTCGAGATCGGCGCCGAGCGTCAGTTGCGGCGCCGCCGGCGCGAGATCGGCGATGGTGACGACGCCCAGCTCCTGCGCCCGCGCGCGCTTCATCGCAAAGGCGTAATTGTTCTCGAAGCCGAGCGCGCCGAGCATTGCCGCGCCGCTATTGTTCTTCAGCCAGTCGCCGAGTTCGGCGAGCATCTGCGCGCGCGGGGGATTGTCCGCGCGATGCATCAGGCCCGTCCACAGCGTGCCGGAATAATCGACATAGACGTCGATGTCGCCCGCTGCGAGCGCGCGGAAGACGACAGCCGAGCCGAGACCCTCGCGCTTTTCGGCCTGGAGGCCGGCCGCCTGCAGCCGCAGCGCCATGAGGTCGGCAAGAATGAATTGCTCGGAGAAATTCTTCGCGCCGATGACGTAGGATGCGCGCGTGAATGATGCGGCCGGCGCCAGCGTCGCGAGCGCCGCCAGCGCGAAACCGCCGGCGCCCATGAGCGCGCGCTTCCAGTCGCGCCGCTCGGCGCCTCTTTCGACCAGCGCGAGCAATTGATCGGCGGCGAGCGCGACGACGACCGAGGCCGCGCAGCCAAACAGCACGAAAACCCAATTCTCCGTCTGCAGGCCGGAGAAGATGTAATTGCCGAGCGAAACCTGGCCGACCGGCGTCGCCAGCGTCGCCGCGCCGATCGTCCAGACCATGGCCGTGCGCAAGCCGCCGACGATGAAGGGCGCGGCCAGCGGCAGTTCGACGCGCCATAGACGCTGCGCCGGCGTCATGCCGACGGCGTCCGCCGCCTCGATGATCGCCGGATCGATGCCCGCGATCGCCGAGATGGTCGCGCGCACGATCGGCAGCATGGCGTAGAGCGCGAGCGCCAGCAGCGCCGGCAGGAAGCCGAGCGCTGGCGTGCTGGCGCCGAACAATTTCTGCGTCGCTCCTGAGAGCGCCAGCAACAGCGGATAGAACAGAGCGAGCAGGGCGAGCGCCGGGATCGTCTGCACGAGGCTTGTCGCCGCGAGCAGCGGCCAGCGCAGGCCCGGCCGCCGCGCCGCCCAGAGAGCCAGCGGCAGGCTGACGCCTGCGCCGAGCGCCATGGCGCTGAGGCTGAGCAGGACGTGTTGCGACAGATAGTTCGGCAAGACCGCAAGAGCCGCGGCGAGTTGCGCGTTCACGACTCTTGTCTCGCGTCGCGCGCGAGCGCAGCGATCTGCGCGGCCTGCCGGCGCGGCGTCTCGAACATGGCCGCCGCCTGCGGGTGCGCGCCCGCCAGCATGGCGCGCGGCGTATCGTCGGCGATGATCGCGCCGTCCTGCAATACGACGATGCGGTCGGCGAGCAGTGCGGCCTCCTGCACATCGTGCGTCACCATGACGGTCGTCAGCTTCATCCGCTCGTGCAGCGCACGATAAGCCTGTCCGAGCGCGTCGCGCGTCACCGGATCGAGCGCGCCGAAAGGCTCGTCCATGATGACGACGCGCGGCTCCGCCGC